>NZ_JOFX01000007.1 GCF_000719345.1 Streptomyces sp. NRRL F-2664 | reverse complement strand
GGTCAAGGGTGGAGCGAAGCTCCATCGCGAAGCGACGCGACCGAAGGGAGCGCCCTTGACGGACCGACCCGGCACGGAAGGACGATGGGACTGACGGGAAACCCCCAGACCCTCCCTGATACCGCTTCATCGAAGCCCGCCCACCGAAGCCACCCCCACCCCTCCCCGCTCCCGCTCCCCTACAGGTATTCGCGAGCGAACTCGACCGCCCACTCGATCGCCGCCACCGGGACGCTGCCCGCCGCGGGGTCGATGGTCAGGCGGGCGGCCTCCCAGCCCTGGCCGTGCTCACGGAAGATCGCGAAGTGCCCCTCCTCCAGGGTCCCCTCCGGCCTGACCAGGAACTCGATCGCCCGGTCGTCCCCATCCGTGCCGACCGTGGTGATCGCCATGTCACCGACTACGAAGTCCACTGCCCCGTGCCCCTTAGTTGCCGCCGTTCAGGCATCGCTCGCCCTGGTTCAGGGCACCAGCCTCCCCCGCGGCCCGGCCCGCCGCATGAGTGCGCGTACTCAGCCCGGGTACTCAGCCCACGGAGTCGATCCACGTGAACCGATCCGCGCCGCGACCCCGTACCCGTCTCGGTACTCAGCCCGGACACAGCCCCCCGCACGCCCCATCCCCGGGCGCTCGCGCCCCCGACCGCAGGGCACCCGCCCGGGGTGACGAGGGCAACACCCGGTTTTCCGCGCAGCTCGGCGCACCCATTCCGCAGGCCGGTCGCGGCTGCGGCCCCGGATTCCAAGGGAAGAGCGCGCGCCTACCCGCCCATCGCGCCAATCGGGATAAATCGACCCTCGCGTCTCTCAGGTAAAAGGCAGGTCCAGCCCGCACCCGGCCCCGTAAGCTCCCGTCATGCAGGTGATCCAGTCAACGAAACTCGCCAATGTCTGCTACGAGATCCGCGGCCCCGTGCTCGAAGAGGCGATGCGGCTCGAAGCAGCAGGTCATCGCATCCTCAAGCTCAACACGGGCAACCCGGCGGCCTTCGGCTTCGAGTGCCCGCCGGAGATCCTTGAGGACATGCTCCGCAACCTGGGCTCCGCCCACGGATACGGCGACGCGAAGGGCCTGCTGTCCGCGCGCCGTGCGGTCATGCAGCACTACCAGACCAAGGGCATCGACCTGGACGTCGAGGACATCTACCTCGGCAACGGCGTCTCCGAGCTGATCACGATGTCGATGCAGGCACTGCTCGACGACGGCGACGAGGTGCTGGTCCCGGCGCCGGACTACCCGCTGTGGACCGCCTCGGTCTCCCTCGCCGGCGGCACGGCCGTGCACTACCGCTGCGACGAGCAGGCCGACTGGATGCCGGACCTCGCCGACATCGAGCGCAAGGTGACCGACCGCACCAAGGCGATCGTGATCATCAACCCGAACAACCCGACCGGCGCGGTGTACGACGAGGAGATGCTGCGCGGCCTGACGGACATCGCGCGCCGCCACAACCTGGTCGTCTGCTCGGACGAGATCTACGACCGGATCCTCTACGACGGCGCCAAGCACTTCAACACGGCGGCGATCGCTCCGGACGTCCTGACGCTGACCTTCAACGGCCTGTCCAAGAACTACCGGGTCGCGGGCTACCGGGCCGGCTGGATGGCCGTGTGCGGGCCGAAGAAGCACGCCACCGACTACATCGAGGGCCTCACGATCCTCGCCAACATGCGCCTGTGCGCGAACATGCCCTCGCAGCACGCGGTGGCCACCGCGCTCGGCGGCCGGCAGTCCATCGAGGACCTGGTCCTGCCCGGCGGACGGATCCTGGAGCAGCGCAACGTCGCGTACGACCTGCTCACGAAGATCCCGGGCGTGACGTGCGTGAAGCCGAAGGGCGCGCTGTACGCCTTCCCGAAGCTGGACCCGACCGTTTACAAGATCAAGGACGACCGGCAGATGGTCCTGGACCTGCTGCGGGCCGAGAAGATCATGGTCGTGCACGGGACGGGCTTCAACTGGCCCGAGCCCGACCACTTCCGGATCGTGACCCTGCCCAACGCCAAGGACCTGGCGGACGCGGTGACCCGGATCGGGAACTTCCTGGAGGGCTACAGCCAGGCCTGAGCGCACCGATCGCGCCACGGGCACACACACCGGCCAACATCAGGATCCAGCTCAACTTTAGAACCAATCCAATGTAGGATGGTCTCCTGACCACGCAGGAGGCCTCCTCATGTACGAGCCGATCCGCACGAAGCCGGTCGTCCAGCGCATGGGCGGCGCCACGGTCGACTACCCCCACCGCAGCCGCGCCGAAGCACTGGACATCCAGCTCGCCGGCCACCTCGCAGCCCTGCTCGCCGTCACCGACGAACTGGGGCTCGACGAGGCCGCCGACGCGATCGCCGCCCAGGTCGCCCGGCTGCGCGGAGCCCAGCCCGCCCGGGCGCCGCAGGCCGGCCGGGTGTCCGGGGCCGACGCGGGGGACGACGCCGCGCTGCACCGCCGCGCGCACGACCTCGCCGCCCGTGCACTCCTCGTCGCCGCGTCCCGCGCCGACACCACCGTCGCGATCCTCGCCGCCGAGCGCATGGACGCGCATGCCGCCGCACTGGAGTCCCCGGACCTGGCCGGCGTCCACTAGACGGCCCCGGTCCGGGGCCGCGGAGGCTCCGGACCGGGTGCCATGGCCGATGCGGTCGGCCCTTCCGGTACCGTCCTGCCGTCGACCGCGGGGCCATGAATTGGACAGATCCCCGTGCTCCGAACACGATGTTGGCTGAAACATCGCGGCAGCACGGGGGAGGCCGCTCATAGGGACCATCTCCTCCACTCCGCTTCGTCCCCGATCGAGCCCCTGGAGAGATGCGCCAATGAGCTTCGGCGATCCGAACAACCCCTACGGCCAGCAGCCCCCGCAGGGCCAGCCCGGCTACGGCCAGCAGGCCCCGCAGGGCGTCCCCCCGCAGTACGGCTACCCGCAGCAGCCGGCGCCCGGCGCCGCCCCGCAGTACGGCTACCCGCAGCAGACTCCGCCGCCGGCGAACTACGGCGCGTACCCGCCCCCCGGCATGCAGGGCATGCCGGGGATGCCGGGCGGGATGCCGCCGCTGGCCCACTGGGGTCTGCGCGTGGGCGCGTACCTGCTCGACCTGCTGATCATCGCCGGTCCGATGTACGCGCTGATCGGCCTCGGCGCGGCGTTCGCCGGCAACGAGGCGGGCGACTCGATCGCCGGCGTGTTCAGCCTCGTCGGCTTCCTGTACGCCATCGGCATGGGCCTCTTCCAGCTCCACAAGGAGGGCACCACCGGCCAGACCCAGGGCAAGAAGATCGTCGGCATCAGCCTGCACCGCGAGGCCGACGGCTCCACGCTCGGCTTCGGCATGGCCTTCGTCCGCAAGCTGGCGCACGCCCTGGACAGCATGGCCTGCTACCTCGGCTGGCTGTGGCCCCTGTGGGACGCCAAGAAGCAGACCTTCGCCGACAAGGTGTGCAGCACGGTCGTCGTCAGGGTGCGGTGACGTCCCACGCCTGAGCGGGCACCCGCCTCGCCCGCCGGGCAGGCCTGACCCGCCCCCCGAGCCCCACCCGCCGGGGTCCGCCGCCCGTCAGGGTGCCGTGGCCCCGGGCGTCGGGGCCGCCGGCGTGAACTCCGCGCCGGCGACCCCGCACCAGGGCACCGTCGCCACCGGCCACACCGGCCCGACGGCCTCCCCGTACTCGGTCGCGGCCGGGGCCACGCCCGGGATGCGCACCAGCGCCTGCGCCGCGCGCCGTCCCGGGTCGGCCTCGGCCCGGTCGCGGAACTCCACCGTCACCACGTACGCGCCGACGCCCTCGCCGCGCCCGGTCGCCTCGACCGCGGCCGTCACCCGCCGGCTGGCCGGGTCCACCCGGCAGCCGGTGACCCGTACGTCCTCCACCGCCGCCCGCGGCGGCTCCGCCTGCGGTTCACCGCCGCTCGCCCACACGTACAGGCCCAGCGGGGCGAACACCAGCAGACCGGCGATCGCCACCAGGCCGACCAGCCAGCCCTGCCACTTCAACGCGCTCACGCCCATGCCCCCGATCCTCCCGGGCGGCCGCCCCGCCCACCAGCACCCGCGAACTCACACAGCATTTCGAAGTGGGACCGCCTGGACACCTGCCGTTCACTCAAGACGGCGCGGAATGTGGGTTTCCGTGAGCACGCTGCACCCGTGAGACGCATCCTAGGAATCGTCCTGGGCCTCCTCCTGATCGGTGGCGTGCTCTACGTCGCACTGCAGGGGCAGGATCACCCAGAATCCACGGCAACGAAGACCGTGCGTGGCGTCATCGGATCCGAGAAGGCGGAGTTCTTCCGCGACCCGGACGTCGTCAAAGCCCTTGCCGCCAAGGGCTACCTCGTCAAGACGGAGACCTCGGGCTCCTGGGCGATGGACCAAATGGCCCTCAAGGAATTCGACTTCGCCTTCCCCGGCAGCAGCGAACCCGCCAAGGAGGTCGCGGCGGCGGTCGGACTCAAGGGAGCCCAGGAGACCAGGCCCTTCTACTCCCCGCTCGTCGTGATCGCCCGCCCGAACGCGGCGGGGGTACTGGCGGCGGGCGGCCTGGCCACCCTGACGGGGAAGAACTCCGGCACCCTGCTGATGGGCCCCTTCCTCAAGGCAGCCGCCGAGGACCGCACCTGGCAGCAGCTGCCCGGCGCCCCCGCCCATCCCGAGCTGACCGGCACGGTGTTCGTCAAGACCACCGACCCGGCCTCCTCCAACTCCGGCGCGCTCTTCCTCGCCGCCGCCTCCAACGTCGCCAACGCAAACACCGTCGTCTCCGACGACGCCGGCATCGAGCGCACCGCACCCCTGATGCGCAAGCTGATCTCCGTCCAGGGCGCGCTGGAGACGAGCAGCGACGACCCCTTCCGGGCCTTCATCAGCGGCAGCGGCGAACCGCTGATCCTGGTCTACGAGTCGCAGGTGGCCTCGCTGCTGCTGCAGAAGCAGGACCCCGGGGAGATGGTGGTGCTCTACCCGGACACCACCGTCAACACGGCGCACACCTTCGTCCCGCTCAGCGAGGACGCGCGGGAGCTGGGCACGCTCCTCGCCACCGATCCGAAGCTGCGCGAGCTGGCCGTGCTGCGGGGGTTCCGGCCGCAGGACGGGGTGGCCGAGTTCACGGCCGCGACCGCTCCGCACGCCGACCGCCTCAACCCGGCACTGACCGGGATCCGGCAGGTCGGCACACCCACCGTCAAGATCCTCATGGCGCTCGCGCAGCGCGCCAAGGGCTAGGGGGACTCGCACACCATGACACTGACACCTCCCGAGGACGCTCCGCTCGTCCTCAGCGCTCCCGAGCCCGTCGCGCCCGTCCGCAGGGACCGGGCCGCCGGCCTCGTACCCCTCCAGGACGGCGTGCGCGAGGAGATGGCCCGCCGGGCCGGGGAGTACGTCGACTCGCTCGCCGGGATCGACGCCCGCTCCCCCGAGTTCGCGCAGCGCATCGGTGAGATCACCGCGCTCGGCTCGGCCGACATCCGCAGCTCCGCCCAGCAGTCCAACCGGATGCTGGAGCGGGCGGTGCGCTCCCTCGGCTCCGACGGAGGCGGCGACGCCCAGGCGCGTGTGGCCGGCTCGCTGGTCGAGCTGCGGCGCACCGTCGAGGACCTCGACCCGCGGGACACGCCCGCGAAGGGGGCCCGCAGGCTGCTCTCGAAGCTGCCCGGCGGCAACAGGTTCCGCGACCACGTGGCGAAGTACGCCTCCTCGCAGGCCACCTTGAACAGGATCGTGGGTGCGCTGCGCAGCGGCCAGGACGAGCTGCGCCGCGACAACGCGGCTCTGCACACCGAACGCTCCCGGCTGTGGGAGACGATGGGCAGGCTCCAGGAGTACGCGGTCCTCACCGAGGCCCTGGACGCCGCCGTCGGGCAGCGGGTCGCCGAGGCCGAGCGCACCGATCCGCGGACGGCGGACGCGCTGCGCGCGGACGTGCTCTTCCCGGTCCGCCAGAAGCACCAGGACCTGCTGACGCAGCTGGCGGTCTGCGCCCAGGGCTACCTGGCGATGGACGTGGTCCGGCGCAGCAACGACGAGCTGGTCAAGGGCGTGGACCGGGCGGCGACGACCACCGTCTCGGCGCTGCGCATCGCGGTGATGCTGGCCTCGGCCCTGGACCGCCAGCGCACGGTGATGGAGCAGGTGGGCGCCCTGAAGGGGACCACCGAGGACCTGATCCGCGGCAACGCGGACATGCTGTCGACGCAGAGCGGCGAGATCCAGCGGATCGCGGCCGATCCGGCGGTGGGCGCGGAGACGCTGCGGACGGCCTTCGCGCAGATCTACCGGACGCTGGACGCGATCGACACGTTCAAGGTGCAGGCGACGCAGAACATGGCCGCGACGGTGGAGTCCCTCGCCGGTGAGCTGCAGAACGCGTCGGCGTACCTGGCGCGGACCCGGACCGCGGACGCGGCCGAGGGCGGTGCCCTGTGAGGGGGCGCACCGGCCGCGCCTGGATCGCCGCCGCGGTCCTCGCCTCGCTCGTGGGCGCGGGCGGCTGCACCTCCGGAGGGGGTACGGCCGGGCCGGAGCAGACGGCGTACCGGGAGGGCGTGCTGCGGGTGCTGGCCTCCAGCGAGCTCGCGGACATGGAACCGGTGCTGGAACAGGCCCGGAAGGCGACCGGGGTGACGGTGAAGCTCACCTGGTCGGGGACGTTGGACGCCGCCGACCAGGTCGCCTCCGGGGAGGCCGACGGCAAGTACGACGCGATCTGGCTGTCCTCCAACGACTACCTGAGGCTGCGGCCCGAGGCCGCCGGGAAGCTGTCCAGCGAGACGCCGGTGATGTCCTCGCCGGTCGCGCTGGGGGTGAAGCCGCAGGCGATGGCCCGGCTCGGCTGGAAGCCCGGGGAGGTCACCTGGCCGGCGGTGCACGAGGCCGTGACCGCGGGGAGGCTGACGTACGGGATGACCGACCCGGTGCGGTCCAACTCCGGTTTCTCCGCGCTGGTCTCCGTGGCGTCGGGGCTGTCGGGGGCGCAGGCGGCGCTGAGCGACGCGGACGTGAGGGCGGCAGCGCCCCGGCTGAAGGAGTTCTTCGCCGGGCAGAGGCTGACGTCGGGGTCGTCGGGCTGGCTGGTGGCCGCGTACGGCAGGCGCGGGGACGTGGACGCGCTGGTGAACTACGAGTCGGTGCTGCTGTCCATGAACCGTGACGCGAAGGGCGGCGGGGAGCCGCTGACAGTGGTCCGGCCGCGCGACGGCGTGGTGACGGCGCACTATCCCCTGACCCTGCTGACGTCGGCTCCGGCCGGGGCCCGTGACGCGGGGCGGGCGCTGACGGACTACCTGCGGGGCGCCGAGGCGCAGCGGGCGATCACCGACCGGACGCTGCGCCGCCCGGTCGCGGCGGGGGTGGCGCCGGCGGCCGGGCTGGACCAGGAGAAGCGCCGCGAGCTGCCGTTCCCGGGGTCGCGGTCGGTGGCCGACGGGCTGCTGGCCAGTTACGAGAACGAGCTGCGCCGGCCGTCGCGGACGGTGTACGTGCTGGACACCTCAGGGTCGATGGGCGACGAGGACCGTATCGGCCGGCTGCGGTCGGCGCTGACCGATCTGACGGGCAGTGGCAGTTCGGGGACCGGGCGGCGCTTCCGGGACCGCGAGGAGGTCACGCTGCTGCCGTTCGGATCGAAGGTGAAGGAGGTGAACACGCACGTGGTGGAGCCGGGCAATCCGGGTCCGGCCCTGGAGGCGATCCGGCGGGACGTGCAGGCGCTGGAGCCGGAGGGGGGTACGGCGGTCTACGGCAGCCTGGAGGCGGCGTACCAGCAGCTGGGCAAGGGCGGCGCGGACGCCTTCACCTCGATCGTGCTGATGACGGACGGCGAGAACACCGAGGGCGTGGGGGCCGGGCACTTCGACTCCTTCTACGCGGCGCTGCCCGAGGCGCAGCGGCGGACGCCGGTGTTCGCCGTGCTGTTCGGCGACTCGGACCGCAAGGAGCTCACCCACATCACCGAACTGACCGGGGGGCGGCTCTTCGACGCCACTGGCGGGAACGGTTCGCTGGCCGGGGCCTTCGAGGAGATCCGTGGCTACCAGTAGGCGCGCGGCCGGGGTGCTGAGGTACCTGGAGTCGAAGAAGAACCTGGCCGGCTGCGCCTGCGGCGTGGCCGGCCTGGCCCTCACCCTGGCCGGGGCGGCCGGGGCGTACTGGCCGGTGGTGGTGGCCGGACTGTACGGGGCGGGTGCGCTGCTCGCGCCGCCGGAGCGGACGGCGCCTCCGGCGTTCGATCCGCGGGAGGAACTGGGCGTGCTGCGCGAGGACTTCCGGCGGCTGCGGGAGTACGTGGCCGAGGTGGAGGTGCCGGCGGGTCCCGGTGAGGCGCTCGCACAGCTGCTGGAGCTGTACGGGGCGCTGCTGGAGCCGGGGTGGGTGGCCGATGTGCTGGTCACCGATCCGGAGGCGGTGCACGCGGTGTCCCGGGGGGTGCGGCAGGACGTGCCGGAGAGCGTGGACGCCTACCACCGGACGCGGTGGTGGAGCCGGATGGCGCCGGGCGGTGACTCGCCGGAGCGGCACCTGGAGCGGCAGCTGGGGTTGCTGCGGGAGGAGGCGCGACGCGTAACGGCGGGCCTCCACGAGGTGGAGGCCCGCCGTCAGCAGACGCACACGACCTACCTGGAGGAGCGCGGACGCTCCTGACCGGGCGGGTCGGTGCTGCGGTGGGCGCCGCTTGGTCGGGGGCTCCCACAGCGGTGGGACGCCGCTTGGTCGGGGGCTCCCACGTTCATCGGCCCTTCTTCAGGGCGTGCCCTTCTGCGAGGGCGTGCCCTTCTTCAGGGCGTGTCCCGGCTCAGCCCAGGCGCTCCACGAGGGCGTGGTACTGCTCCCACAGCTCCTTGGGAGTGTGGTCGCCGTAGGTGTTGAGGTGCTCGGGGACCAGGGCGGCCTCCTCGCGCCAGACCTCCTTGTCGACGGTGAGGAGGAAGTCGAGGTCCTCGGCCGGCAGGTCGAGGCCGTCGAGGTCGAGGGAGTCCTTGGTCGGCAGGATGCCGATGGGGGTCTCGACGCCTTCGGCGGTGCCGTCGAGGCGGCCGACGATCCACTTCAGGACGCGGCTGTTCTCGCCGAAGCCGGGCCACACGAACTTGCCCGCGTCGTTCTTGCGGAACCAGTTGACGTAGTAGATCTTCGGGAGCTTCGCGGCGTCCGCGGAGGCGCCGACCTTGACCCAGTGGGCCATGTAGTCGCCCATGTTGTAGCCGCAGAACGGCAGCATGGCGAAGGGGTCGCGGCGCAGCTCGCCGACCTTGCCCTCGGCGGCGGCGGTCTTCTCGGAGGCGATGTTGGAGCCGATGAAGACGCCGTGGTTCCAGTCGAAGGACTCGGTGACCAGCGGCACGGCGGAGGCGCGGCGGCCGCCGAAGAGGATCGCGGAGATCGGGACGCCCTTGGGGTCCTCCCACTCGGGGGCGATCGTCGGGCACTGTGAGGCCGGGACGGCGAAGCGGGCGTTGGGGTGGGCGGCCGGGGTCCCGGACTCCGGGGTCCAGGCGTTGCCCTTCCAGTCGATGAGGTGGGCGGGGGCCTCTTCGGTCATGCCCTCCCACCAGACGTCGGAGCCGTCCGGGGTGAGCGCGACGTTGGTGAAGACGGTGTTCGCGTACATCGTCTTCATGGCGTTGGCGTTGGTGTGCTCGCCGGTGCCGGGTGCGACGCCGAAGAAGCCGGCCTCGGGGTTGATCGCGTACAGGCGGCCGTCCTCGCCGAAGCGCATCCAGGCGATGTCGTCGCCGACGGTCTCGACCGTCCAGCCGGGGATCGTGGGCTCCAGCATGGCCAGGTTCGTCTTGCCGCAGGCGCTCGGGAACGCGGCGGCGATGTACTTCGACTCGCCCTGCGGCGGGGTGAGCTTGAGGATGAGCATGTGCTCGGCGAGCCAGCCCTCGTCGCGGGCCATGACCGACGCGATGCGCAGGGCGTAGCACTTCTTGCCGAGCAGGGCGTTGCCGCCGTAGCCGGAGCCGAAGGACCAGATCTCGCGGGTCTCGGGGAAGTGCGAGATGTACTTGGTGGTGTTGCAGGGCCACGGCACGTCGGTCTGGCCCTCGGCGAGCGGAGCACCGAGGGTGTGGACGGCCTTGACGAAGAACCCGTCGGTGCCGAGCTCGTCGAGGACGGGCTTGCCCATGCGGGTCATGGTGCGCATGGCGACGGCGACGTAGGCGGAGTCGGTGATCTCGACGCCGATCGCGGAGAGCTCGGAGCCGAGGGGGCCCATGCAGAACGGGACGACGTACATCGTCCGGCCCTTCATGGAGCCGCGGAAGATGCCCTTCTCGCCGGCGAAGATGTCCTTCATCTCCGCGGGGGCCTTCCAGTGGTTGGTCGGGCCCGCGTCCTCCTCCTTCTCGGAGCAGATGAAGGTGCGGTCCTCGACGCGCGCGACGTCGGAGGGGTCGGAGGCGGCGTAGTAGGAGTTCGGGCGCTTCGTCTCGTCGAGCTTCTTGAACGTTCCCTTGGCGACGAGCTCCTCGCACAGGCGCTCGTACTCGCCCTCGGAGCCGTCGCACCAGACGACGCGGTCCGGCTGGGTGAGGGCTGCGATCTCGTCCACCCAGGAGATCAGCTCCTGGTGGGTCGTCGGGATGGTGGGAGCCGCGTTCTCGCGCGCCACGATTGCTCCTTGTTGAGGGGTTTGTTTGGTGTTGGCCCCGTGGGGGCTGCGACCCGGACGCTTCGCGCTCCGCTCATCCGGTGTCGACCGCACTCATCTGATCATCCGGTGGATGTGCGCATATGTCCAGAGGGCCTCTCACGTGAGCATTGCCACGTCCGTCAATCTTCCGTAAAGGCGATCAGCCGGAACCTACGGACCCGTAGGTAGCATGGCGCGCATGACTTCTGACGCCGCCGTCCCGGCCACCGACGCCGCCGTCCCGGCCTCCGAGGCCGCTGCCGCACCGGCCTCCGGGGCCTCCCCCGTCATCGAGGCCGCAGAGGCCGTCGAGTCCGCCATCGAGGCCAAGCCGCTGCTGCGCGGCTGGCTGCATTTGGGGATGTTCCCCGCCGTGATCGTCGCGGGCCTGGCCCTCATGGCCTTCACCGACTCGACGCGCGCCCGCGTCGCCTGCGGGATCTACATCCTCACCGCCTGCCTGCTCTTCGGCGTGAGCGCGGTCTACCACCGCGGCACCTGGGGACCGCGCGGCGAAGCCGTCCTGCGGCGGCTCGACCACGCCAACATCTTCCTGATCATCGCGGGCACCTACACCCCGCTGACCGTGCTGCTGCTGCCGCCGTCGACCGGCCGGACCCTGCTGTGGGCGGTGTGGATCGCCGCCGCCGCCGGCATCGCCTTCCGCGTCTTCTGGGTCGGCGCCCCGCGCTGGCTGTACACCCCCTGCTACATCGCCATGGGGTGGGCGGCCGTCTTCTTCCTCCCCGACTTCCTGCGCACCGGCGGCATCGCCGTCCTGGTCCTGGTGATCGTCGGCGGTCTCCTCTACAGCGCCGGCGGCGTCATCTACGGCATGAAGCGGCCCAACCCCTCCCCCCGCTTCTTCGGCTTCCACGAGGTCTTCCACTCCCTGACCCTCGCGGCCTTCGTCGCCCACTACGTCGGCATCTCGCTCGCCGCGTACCAGCACTGAGCCGCCCGCGGGCCGGGCACCCGGCGGGTCGCCCCGGCCCGGCGGGCGGGGGCGACCCGCCGGGGCGCCACCGTCCATCCGTCAGGGACGCGCCGCCCCCACCTGCTCCGCCAGCTCGGCCGGGTCCGTCGTGGGCCGCGCACAGACGAAGTGCCGGCACACGTACGCCGCCGGCAGACCGTTCACGAGCGTACGGCCGGCCAGCAGCGGGAACTCCCCTTCGCCGTCCTCCGCGGTCTGCGGCTCGCCGACCGCCACCACCGCACCGGGAGCGGCCCCCAGCAGCGCCGCCCGGTGCAGCGCCGCCCGCGCCGGATCCTCCGGGTGTCCGACGACCGCCACCTCGCGCGGCCCGTCCAGGAGCGCCTCGGCGACCGACAGCCCGTGCCCGATGAAGCGCGGCACGCGCGGACCGAGCGCGTGCACCACCGCCAGCGCCCGCTCCGCCGCCGTACGGTGCGCCTCGGACCCGGTGTGCGCGGCGTACGACAGCAGCGCGCCCGCGGCGGCCGTCCACCCCGACGGCGCCGCCGTGTCGGTCGGGTCCTGGGGCCGGCGGATCAGCTTCTCCGCGTCGTGCGCCGTGTCGTACAGCGACCCGTCCTCGGCGGTGAACCGGTCCAGGACCAGGTCCACGAGGAACCCGGCGAACTCCAGCCAGACCCCTTCGCCGGTCACCGCCGCCAGGGTCAGGAAGCCCTCGGCGACGTCGCCGTAGTCCTCCAGCACCCCGGCGTTGGCGCCCACCCGGCCGTCCTTGCTGGTCCGCGCCAGCCGGGCCCGGCCGGCGGCCGCGTCGAAGTGCACCCGCACCAGCAGGTCGGCCGCCTCGGTGGCCCGCTCCACCAGGTCGGGCCGCTCGAAGTACGCCCCGCACTCCGCCAGCGCGGCGATGGCCAGGCCGTTCCAGGCGGCGACGACCTTGTCGTCCCGCCCGGGCGCCGGCCGCTGCGACCGCGCGGCCAGCAGCCGCGCCCTGATCCCGGCGATCCGCTCGGCGTCCACCGCGGGCCCGTCCTGCGGCAGCTGGAGCACCGACCTGCCGTGCTCGAAGGTGCCTTCCTCGGTCACCCCGAAGTACCCGGCGGCGAGCGCCCCGTCCTCCTCCCCCAGCACTTCGCGCAGCTGGGCGGGCGTCCAGGCGTAGTACGCGCCCTCCACGTGCCCGCCGGTCACCGCGTCCTCGCTGTCGGCGTCGAGCGCGGAGGCGAAGCCGCCCTCGGCGGTCCGCAGCTCCCGGACCATGAAGTCGGCGGTCTCCAGCGCCACCCGCCGCGCCGACTCAGAACCGGTGGACCGCCACAGGTGGGCGTAGACCCGGCAGAGCAGGGCGTTGTCGTAGAGCATCTTCTCGAAGTGCGGGACCACCCACTCGCGGTCCACGGAGTACCGCGCGAACCCGCCGCCGAGCTGGTCGTAGATCCCGCCCCGGGCCATCGCCTCACAGGTGTCGGCGGCCATCTGCAGCGCCCCCTCCGCACCGGTGCGGGCGTGGTGGCGCAGCAGGAACTCCAGCACCATGGACGGCGGGAACTTTGGGGCTCCGCCGAATCCGCCGCGTGTGGCGTCGTACTCCCGCGTCAGCCGGAGCAGTGCCTGAGCGAGTTCCTCGGGCCCCGGTGTCCCGGCCCTCCCGTAGTCCAGCTGCCGTCCGGCCAGGTCCTGCGTGATCTTCCGCGCGACGTCGGCGACCTCGTCGGGCCGGCCCGTCCAGGCGGTCCGTACGCCTTCGAGTACCTGCAGGAAGGAGGGCATGCCGTGCCGGGGCTCGGGCGGGAAGTAGGTCCCGAAGTAGAAGGGCTCGGCGTCCGCGGTGAGGAAGACGGTCATGGGCCACCCGCCCTGCCCGGTGGCGGCCTGCACGGCCTCCATGTAGACGGCGTCGACGTCGGGCCGCTCCTCCCGGTCCACCTTGATGTTGACGAAGTGCTCGTTCATGTAGGCGGCGGCGAGCTCGTCCTCGAACGACTCGTGCGCCATGACGTGGCACCAGTGGCAGCTGCTGTACCCGACGCTCAGCATCACCGGCACGCCGCGCTCGCGCGCCTCGGCGAAGGCCTCGGGCGACCACGGCCACCAGTCGACGGGGTTGTCCGCGTGCTGGAGCAGGTACGGCGAGGTCTCGTTCGCAAGGCGATTCGGCATGTCTCCATCCTGCCGCACGGGCCCGGATCACCGCCGTAGGAAGGTGGCCAGGTCGCGGGTCCGGGCGTCGCGGGTCCCGGTGCCGGTACGGGACGCAGGGCGCGGGGTGCGGGCGGGGCGTCGGGTCATCGGAGCACGGCGGCACGGGAGTTGGGAGGGCCCGGGCGATGGGGCAGGGGTGGTCGCTTCCCTCTGAACCAGCTCAGATTCCCTCGCGCGCGGCACAGTCCCGCACGACACTTGGGGGACGTTGCCGGAGCTCTTCGAGGGGGATGCCGATGCGGGACAGCCATCGCGGTGAGGCCGAGCGCCTGTTGGAGCGGGCTGTGGACGAGGCGGTACGGAGGGGGGCGGGCTCGGCGGAGGCCGCGGGCGGGGCCGTGGACGGGGCTGCTCTGCTGGCACGCGGGCGGGAGGCCCTGGACGCGCTGGCCGCGCGTGCGGCACCCGAGTACGAGACGTACGTACGGGCGCTGGACGAGGCGGCGGCCGGGGAGCAGTCGCTGGGCGAGGCGTTCCGGCGGGGGGACACCTCGACGGCGGCGCTGGTGACGGCGGTGGCCGCGGCGGCGGCCGTCGGGGCGGACCTGTCGCTGGGTGTCGCCGCGGGCACGGCGCTGACGGCGGGCGCGGTGGTGGGGATCGCGGGCGCGGTGGCGACGGTGGCGAGGGTGACGGCCCGGCACGTGCCCGCCGCGCATCGGCGGGCGGGTGAGCTGGGCCGCCCCGGTGGGGCGGAGCAGTTGAGGCTGCAGTGGCTGTCGGCGCTGGAGGTGCGCGGGATACGTCCGTTCCTGGAGCAGCAGCGGGCGGTGGCCGCGGCGGCGCGGTTGCCGCGGCCGGTGGCGGCGTCGTCGATGCGGGCGCCCGGGGGGTTGCGCGGGGTGGACCGCAGCGCGGAGGCCAGGCGGCGCAGTGCGCTGGAGCAGTCCTTCGGGCAGTTGCCGGACGTGGCGGGGCGGTTCGCGGGCCGGCGGGCGGAGTTGACGCGGATCGCGCAGTGGGTGCAGGCGGCGCGGGCGAGTACGCAGACCCGGCCGGTGGTCGTGGTGCTGTACGGGGAGCCGGGGGTGGGTCGGACGGCGCTGGCGCTGCGGGCGGCGCACGCGCTGCGGGACCAGTTCCGGGGTGCGTGTGTGGTGGACATGCGGGGTGGTGCGCCCGGCGGCGGGCCCGGGGAGGCGCCGCTGTCGACGCGGGAGGCGCTGCTGCACCTGATGAACCGGCTGGGTGCGCCGCGCGAGCAGTTGCTGTTCCGGGAGGGGGCGTCGGCGGAGCAGCAGGTGCGGCGGCTGGGCGAGCTGTACCACCAGCACCTGCGGGGGTTGCCGGTGACGGTGCTCCTCGACGACGCGGCGGATGCGGAGCAGGTGCGGATGCTGGTGCCGGAGCGCTCGGAGAGCCTGGTACTGGTGACGGCGCGGGAGCCGTTGGAGCTGCCGGGGGACCTGGCGGCGTGGGTGCATCAGCTGCCGGTGGAGCGGCTGGACGCGGACGGGGCGGCGGAGCTGGTGCGGGCGCTGGCGCCGGAGGCAGCCGCGGGCACGGGAGCCGTGGGGGGCGCTGCCGGGGTGGCGGCGGTGGTGGAGCTGGGCGGTGGGCTGCCGCTGGCGTTGCGGATGCTGGCTCCGCTGGTGCGTGACGGCGGGGTCGTTCCCGCGGCGGGGGCGGCCGGGCTGCATCCGGTGGAGGCAGCGCTGCGGGCCGCCGATGCCCGGCTGGCCGAGCCGGCGCGGCTGCTGCTGCGGCGGCTGCCGCTGGCGGGTCGGGCGTCGCTGGGCGGTGCGGCGGCGGCCGCGCTGGCCGGCGTACCGGAGCAGGCGGCGCTGGGGACGCTGGAGGAGTTGTGGGAGGCCGGTCTGATCGAGCGGGTCCGGGGGCAGCGGTTCCGGATGCATGACGCGGTACGGGCGTACGCGGCGGCGCGGCCGGCGTCGGACGAGGACCGGGCGGAGGCGGTGGCGGCGCACGAGCGGTTGATCCGCGACTACGCGCAGCTGGCGGACTCGGTGATCCGGATGGTCGACGGGAAGATGTCGACGCGGGCGAACCACTTCGGGGGGCACGGCTTCGTCTCGCTCGATGCGGCGCTGCGGTGGCTGGACGACGAGTCGAGTGTCATCACGGCGGCGCTGCGGCAGTCGGAGGGGGTGGACCAGCAGGCGGTGCTGGACCTGCTGGGGGCGTTGTGCGATTTCTGCCTGCTGCGCGGCGACCTGTACCGGCTAGGGGAGATCGACGAGCTGACGCGGGCGGTGGCGGCGGAGGGCCGGCCGGACCGGGCGGGGCCGCAGGGCCGGCTGGTGCGGTCGGTGCAGTGGCGTACGGGTATCGCGGCGCGGCAGCTGGGGGAGCTGGACAAGGCCCGGACGACGCTGACGTCGGTGGTGGACCAGTACATGGAGGCCCATCAGGAGGCGGGGGCGGCGATGGCGCTGGTCTCGCTCGGGATCACCCTGCACCACCAGGGGAACCTGCCGGAGGCGGCGGTGCGGATCCGGGAGGCGCTGGTGCTGCAGGAGCCGGCGGAGCTGGCCGGTGACCGGGCGTGGGGCCTGCACGCGCTGGCGGCGGTGGAGCGGGACCTGGCGCACCTGGCGGAGGCGACGCGGCTGCTGGAGGAGTCGCTGGCGCTGCACCGGGAGAGCGAGAGCGTGCACGGGGAGGCGTGGGCGCACTTCCAGCTGGGTCAGGTCCACCTGCGGTTCGGTGAGGTGGAGCGGGCGGAGAGGAAGCTGGAGCTGGCACTGCAGTTGTACGGGCGGACCCGGGACGACCGTGGTGAGGCGTGGGCGCTGACGCAGCTGGGCCGTGCGCGGGTGGTGGACGGGGACCCGGGGCCGGCGGTGGAGCGGCTGCGGGAGGCCCTGGCCCGGCACCGGGAGGCGGAGGACGCGCGCGGCGAGGCGTGGACGCAGTACTACCTGGGACAGGCGCTGGAGGTGGGTGGGGAGCGGGACCGGGCGGTGCGGGAGCTGGAGCGGGCCCGGACGATGTTCTCGCGGATGCGGGACGTGTACGGACTGGCGCACGCCCGGCACCAGTCGGGCCGGGTGACGCGGGACCAGCGGGCGGCGCAGACGGGGAACCTGCGCAATTCGGGGTTCGCGCGGCAGCTGCTGGTGGACGCGCGGGCGGATTTCCAGCGGATCGGGCTGGCGCACGGCGAGGCGTGGACGTGTGTGGAGCTGGCGGTGGTCGACGCGGGGAACGGGCGGCTGTCGCAGGCGCTGGGGCTGTGCGAGGAGGCCGTGCGGCTGTTCATCTCGTACGGGGACCGGCGCGGGGAGGACTGGGCGCGGTTCCTGCGGTGCACGCTGCTGCCGTACGTGGGTGCGGGGGTGCCGGAGGAGGCGCGGGCGGAGCTGGCGCGGCTCGTGGCGGCGCCGCACCCGGCGCGTGACGGGCGGCTGGAGGAGTGCCTGGAGACCTACGGGGTGGTCCTGGGCCGGGGTGTGGACCCGGCCGAGGGCTGGCAGGCGTGGCGCCTGGGCCTGGTCCCGAACCTGCACTCCCGGGAGATCATGGGCGTTCCGCGCCCCTGACCCGGCCGGCCGCCCGGCGGCCCCGGCCCCGGGTGGCGTCGGTGGCCCGGCCCGGCGGCCGCAGGCGGCCTCCGCCCGGCGGCCGCGGGTGCGGTCGGCCGGCCCGGCGGCCGCGGTGCGGTCGCCGCGGCATGGCGGCCTCGGGCCCGCGCGCCCGCGCGCGGTCCGGCGGCCCCGCCGGGGCGGGGCGCCGTACGGGTCGGTGGCTAGTTCGTCGGCTTCGGGGCGGGGGCCGGGGGTTCCGGGGCTTCCTCGAATTCGACGCGGCCCATGTGGCGGTTCATGGACTTCATCAGGGCCCACACGCCGAGTGCGAGGGCCGCGAACACGAGGAAGCCCAGGATTCCGGGGGTCACCTTGTCCTTGTCGAAGGTGTCACCCGCCAGGGGGAGGAGCTGGGTCAGTGCTGCCTGGGTAGCGCTCATGGCTAGGCATTCTCCCGGATGCCCGCGAAGAGGTCGGACTCGGGGAGGGAAGTATCCACGAGCGACTTCGCGAGCTCGTACTCCTCGGTGGGCCAGACCTCCTTCTGGACCTCCATGGGGACGCGGAACCAGCCCCCGTCGGGGTCGATCTGCGTGGCGTGCGCGATGAGCGCCTTGTCACGGATCTCGAAGAAGTCGGCGCAGGGGATGTGGGTGGTCAGGGTCCGCTCCTTGCGCTCGAACTCCTTCCACCGCTCCAGCCACTCCCCGTAGGGGGACTCCAGGCCGCGCGCGAGCATCGCCTCGTGCAGGGCGATGGTGCGCGGCTTGTTGAAGCCCTGGTTGTAGTACAGCTTCTGCGGCTGGTGGGCGGGGCCGTACTCGGCCTCGGGGTACTTCTCGGTGTCGGCCGCTCCGTCGAAGGCGACCATGGAGATCTTGTGGGTCATGATGTGGTCGGGGTGCGGGTAGCCGCCGTTCTCGTCGTACGTGGTGACGACCTGCGGCTTGAAGGCGCGGATCTTCTTGACGAGCTCGCCGGCGGCCTCGTCGACGTCCGCGAGGGCGAAGCAGCCTTCGGGGAGCGGGGGCAGCGGGTCGCCCTCGGGGAGGCCGGAGTCGACGTAGCCGAGCCACTCCTGCTCGACGCCCAGGATCTGGCGGGCTTCCTCCATCTCCTTGGCGCGGACCTCGTGGATGTTCTCCTCGATGTACTTGTCGCCCTGGAGCTTGGGGTTCAGTACGGAGCCCCGCTCGCCGCCCGTGCAGGTGACGACCATCACGGGGACCCCCTCGGACACGTACTTGGCCATCGTGGCCGCGCCCTTGCTCGACTCGTCGTCGGGGTGGGCGTGGACGGCCATCAGTCGAAGCTGCTCGGTCAAAACAGGATCCTCTGCGATTCGGCGCGACACTCGGCTTCTATAGTGACCGAACTGGGGGACGGAAAATTCCAGGGGCGACCCGGTGGCCCCAGCCTCCCCAGCGAGAGGAAATGATCATGAGCGCGGTGCGCGAGGGACTGCCCGAGGGCCGTTACGGCCGGTCGGCGGACGAGCGTACGGACCGGAAGCTCAAGATCATCGGAGCGGCTCTGGGCGCCGTGCTGCTGGGCGTGATCGGCTGGATCGGCTGGGACTACATCGCCGGACGGAGCGTGAGCGCCGAAGTGATCAAGTTCCAGGTGATGTCCGACACCGAGGTGAAGGTGCACCTGGAGGTCCGCAAGGACGCCTCGGTCACCGGTGTCTGCACCATGGTGTCGCAGGACGAGGAGCATGCCGAGGTCGGCCGCGGCGACTTCGTCTTCGCGCAGCCGTCGTCACGGGTGGACGAGGTCGTCTCGCTGAGGACCACCGGCCGCGCCACCATGATCGAGCTGGTCGGCTGCCAGCCCGCCGCCTCCGCCGGCTGACGCGCGACGGCCCGCGGACACCCCCGGGCACGCCCTCCGCCTCCTCCCCCGGCAGGGGCTTGGGAGTGCGGTCCGCGGGGCAATGGCCCTCTGGGGTCCTCCCCCTTTTCTTCCCGAATTGTTAGGCTCGTGGTTTCGCCCGCCGCTGGCGGGCGTGTAGTCCCCTGTACCGACGAGGAGCACCCGTGACCCAGACGAGCGAGAGCGTCACCTGGCTGACCCAGGCGGCGTACGACCAGCTGAAGGCGGAGCTGGACTACCTCTCTGGTCCCGCCCGCACGGAGATCGCCGCGAAGATCGCAGCCGCCCGCGAGGAGGGCGACCTGCGCGAGAACGGCGGGTACCACGCGGCCAAGGAGGAGCAGGGCAAGCAGGAGCTCCGGGTCCGCCAGCTCACGCAGCTCCTGGAGAACGCCAAGGTCGGGACCGCGCCGGCGTCCGACGGCGTAGTGGCGCCGGGCACCCTCGTGAGGATCGCCTTCGACGGCGACGAGGACGACACGATGGAGTTCCTGCTGGCGTCGCGCGAGTACGCGTCCGGCGACTTCGAGACGTACTCCCCGCAGTCGCCGCTGGGCACGGGCGTCATGGGCAAGTCGATCGGCGAGGACGCCGAGTACGAGCTGCCGAACGGCAAGAAGGCCTCGGTGAAGATCCTGGACGTCAAGCCCTTCACCGGCTGATCACTCTCGATCCCGGCGGGTCGCCCGTTCGCGCTCGCGCGTCCCGGATCCGCACATGATGCCCGGCCGGTTCTCCGGCCGGGCATCACGCATGTGCGGGCCGGCCTACGCGGTCGCCGACCGGTACTTGCGGACCGAGAGGGACCGGAAGACCACGATGATCAGCACCGACCAGAGGACGGACGCCGCGACCGGGTGCTGCATGGGCCAGGCGTCCGGGACCGGATAGCCCGGGGGCAGGTTCCCGAAGAGCTCGCGGCAGGCCTGCACGGTGGCGCTGAAGGGGTTCCACTCCGCGATGGTCCGCAGGAACGGCGGCATGTTCTCGGAGGGGACGAAGGCGTTCGAGATGAAGGTCAGCGGGAAGAGCCAGATCAGCCCGCCGGAGGTGGCCGCCTCGGGCGTGCGCACCGACAGGCCGATGAGTGCGCCGATCCAGGAGAAGGCGTAGCCGAGCAGGAGCAGCAGGCCGAAGCCGGCGAGCACCTCGCCGGCGCTGGTGTGGGTGCGCCAGCCGACGAGCAGGGCCACGACGGCCAGGACCACGAGGGTGAGCGACGTCTGCACCAGGTCGGCGAGGGTGCGGCCGGTGAGGACCGCTCCGCGGGCCATGGGCAGGGAGCGGAAGCGGTCGATCAGGCCCTTGTGCATGTCGTCGGCGATGCCCGCACCGGCGCCGGCGGTGGCGAAGGTGACGGTCTGGGCGAAGATGCCGGCCATCAGGAACTCGCGGTAGGCGGCGGGCGAGGTGCTGCCGCCGACGCTGATCGAGCCGCCGAAGACGTAGCTGAACAGCACGACGAACATGACCGGCTGGATCACGCCGAAGATGATCATCTCCGGGATCCGGGACATCCGGATCAGGTTCCGCCTGGCGATCACCAGGGAGTCGCCGATGCCTTGGGCGAGCCCGCCGCGCGGGCTCGGTGCCGCGAGGTCCGGGCGCGGGGAGGTGGTGGTCACTTCGCCGCCTCCTTCCGGGCCGCCCTGCGGCCCCCGGCCCCGGCACCGGTCT
This sequence comes from Streptomyces sp. NRRL F-2664, assembly GCF_000719345.1. Lineage (GTDB taxonomy): Bacteria > Actinomycetota > Actinomycetes > Streptomycetales > Streptomycetaceae > Streptomyces. The sequence goes on along the minus strand of NZ_JOFX01000007.1, from coordinate 190,257 downwards.
CTCCCCCGCTGCGGCCGTCGCCGTCGCCCGCGCCGTTGCCGTCGTCGGCCGCCCCTTCCGCCGCGTGGCCGGTCAGGGAGATGAACACGTCGTCGAGGGTGGGGCGGCGCAGGCCGATGTCGTCGATCTCGATGCCCCGGCCGTCCAGTTCCCGGATGACCTCGGCGAGCAGCTTGGCCCCGCCGGACACCGGCACGGTCAGCTTGCGGGTGTGCTCCTCGACCGTCGTCCCGCCCTTGCCGAAGCCGGCGAGGACCTCGCGGGCGGTGGCGATGTGGTCGCGTTCGTGGACGACGACCTCGACGCGCTCGCCGCCGGTGCGCGCCTTGAGCTGGTCGGAGGTGCCGCGGGCGATGACCTTGCCGTGGTCGACGACGCAGATGTCGTCCGCGAGGTGGTCGGCCTCCTCCAGGTACTGGGTGGTCAGCAGCAGGGTGGTGCCGCCGGCCACCAGTTCCTGGATGATGCCCCACAGCTGCTGGCGGTTGCGGGGGTCGAGTCCCGTGGTGGGCTCGTCCATGAACATGACGGGCGGGCTGACGACGAGCGCGGCGGCGAGGTCGAGGCGCCGGCGCATACCGCCGGAGTACGTCTTGGCGGGCCGGTCGGCGGCGTCGGCGAGGTTGAAGCGGTCGAGGAGCTCGGCGGCCCGCGCCTTCGCCGCCTTGGCCCGCATCTGGTACAGCTGGCCGACCATCTGGAGGTTCTCGCGGCCGGTGAGGTATTCGTCGACGGCCGCGAACTGGCCCGAGAGGCCGATGGCGCGCCGGACCTCGTTGGGGTGTTTGAGCACGTCGATGCCGGCGACGACGGCCCTGCCGCTGTCGGGGCGCAGGAGGGTGGTCAGGACGCGTACGGTCGTGGTCTTGCCCGCTCCGTTCGGGCCCAGCAGGCCCAGGACGGTGCCCTGCGGGACGTCGAGGTCGACGCCGTCCAGAGCCCGTACGTCGCCGAAGGCCTTGACCAGACCCTCGGCGTATATAGCACCTGGCATAGGGATTCTCCCAGTGTGAATGGGGCCAGTGGGGTCACGCTATTCGGGCATTCATCCGCAAATCCTAGGGGCGCGGCGCGGGGTCCGCGCGGCCGAACGAGTGGGGGGCGGGTGGTCGCGGCGGGCGCCGTGGGCACGGTCGAGCGCGGCCGGGTCGTCCCGCAGAGCAGGCCTAGCCCATCACCTTGTATCCGGCCCCGTGCAGCGTGCGCGCCACCTCGGCGCAGTGCTCCGGCCCCTTGGTCTCCAGGTGCAGCTCCACCTCCACCTCCGTGAGCCCCAGCTTCGGGTCGGTCCGTACGTGGCTCACGTCCAGCACGTTCGCATCCACCACCGACAGCACCCCCAGGAGCCCGGCCAGCGCCCCGGGCCGGTCGGCCACGCGCAGGCGCAGCGACAGGTACCGGCCCGCGGCCGCCATGCCGTGCCGCAGGATCCGCTGGAGCAGCAGCGGGTCGACGTTGCCGCCGGACAGCACGGCCACCACCGGGCCCGAGCCGTACAGCTCGGGCTCGCTCAGCAAGGCCGCCACCGTACTGCACCCGGCCGGCTCCACGACGAGTTTCGCCCGTTCCAGGCACAGCAGCAGTGCGCTGGAGAGGGCGTCCTCCGACACCGTGCGCACGTCGTCGAGGAGTTCGGCGATGATCCTGAACGGGACGTCTCCGGGGCGGCCCACCTTGATGCCGTCGGCCATCGTGCTGGGGCCGTCGATGGAGACGGGGTGACCGGCCCTCAGGGAGGGCGGGTACGCGGCGGCGCCCGCCGCCTGCACTCCGACCACCCGTACGTCGGGCCGCAGCGCCTTCACCGCGACCGCGACCCCGGCGGCGAGCCCGCCTCCGCCGAGACCGACGAGGATGGTGCGGACCTCCGGGCACTGCTCCAGGATCTCCAGACCCACCGTGCCCTGCCCGGCGATGATGTCGCGGTGGTCGAAGGGGTGGATGAACACCGCGCCGGTGCGGTCCGCGTACTCCTGGGCGGCGAGGAAGGTCTCGTCGACGACCTGTCCGTGCAGGCGTACGTCGGCCCCGTACTCCTGGGTCGCCGCGACCTTGGGCAGCGGCGCCCCGACCGGCATGAACACGGTGGAGCGGACCCCGAGGAGCGAGGAGGCCAGGGCCACGCCCTGGGCGTGGTTGCCGGCGCTGGCGGCGACGACGCCGGCGGCGCGCTGCTCGGGGCGCAGGCCGGCGATGCGCACGTAGGCCCCGCGCAGTTTGAAGGAGCCGGTGCGCTGGAGGTTCTCGCACTTGAAGTGGACCGGCGACCCGGTGAGGGCGGAGAGGTGCCTGCTGCCTTCCATGGGCGTGACCCGGGAGACGCCGGACAGCATCTTCTGAGCCCCCCGGACGTCGTCGAGGATGACCTGCGGGACGGGCTGGGGCACACGGTAGTTCATGCCGTCAGTCTCGCAGCCCGGCCGCGACCGGGCCCTGAGCGTCCACGGAGGGAAGGGGCGCGGGCCGCCGGTCCGAGGGGCGGGATCTCGCCATCCGGGACGGCCGCGGGACGGCCGCCCGTGCAGGCCGTACCAGTTCTCGTACGAGGCGTACGAGCCGCCGCAGGGCCGCGTACTCTGTCCCCCATCCTTGTCGGACCCACGCGAAGAGAGCCCACGGCCATGCCTTCCTCCCCGGCCAATTCCGATCTGCCCGTGCCGGCCGATGCGCCTGCCGGAGCCGGTCTCCTCGACGCGCTCCAGCACCAGGTGGCGGTCTTCGCCCGCCGCGCCGAGCAGACCCGTCTGGGCGGCGTGGGCCAGGCCCGCAACTCGATGGACCGCGCCGCCTACCTGCTGCTCAACCGGCTCGACCTGGAGGGCCCCATGGGCGTCAAGGCGCTCGCCGGGGGCATGGGCATCGACTCCTCCACGGTGACCCGGCAGGTCGCGCCGCTGGTCGACGGCGGCCTGGTCAAGCGGACCTCGCACCCGGAGGACGGGCGGGCCGTGGTCCTGGCGCTGTCCCCGCGAGGGCTGGCGCGGCTGGAGGAGGTGCGGTCCTCGCGGCGCGAGTTGATGGCCCGGGTGACGGAGGGCTGGAGCGAGGACGAGCGCGAGTCCTTCACCGGACTGCTGACGCGCTTCAACCTGTCGCTGTCGGAGCTGATGGCGGCCGTGACCGAGGCCGGTCCCGCCTCCTGAGCGGAGTCTGTCCGTCCTATTGACCTGACGGGTCCCACCGGCCGCACTATGTGAAGATGCGGGCGGTTGATCAACAGGCGGGCTCCTACGCGGAGTTCGAGGCCTTCGTCGCGGGCGCGGCCGGGCGGCTCCTGCATGTCGCGGTGCTGCTCACCGGAGAGCCGGAGTCGGCCCGCCGGCTGCTCGCGGGCGCGCTGGCGCGTACGTACGCGCACTGGCGGCGGCTGCGCGCGGACGACCCGTACGACTTCACCCGTCACGAGCTGTGCGCGGCCTTCGCCCGCACCGGCTGGCGCCACCACGGCGGGACCGGGGTGCTGGCGCGGCTGAGCCCGGCGGAGCGGCTGGTGCTCGTCCTGCGGCTCTACGAGGGGGTCGCGGAGGAGGTCGCGGCGGCGCAGCTCGGCATGCCGGTGGAGCGGGTCCGCGTGCTGTGCAACCGGGCGGTGTCGCTGATGCGGGTCCGGGAGGCGGCGTGAGCGGGCTCCCGGACCGCAAGGAAGCGCAGGTCAAGCAGCTCCTGGAGGGCCCTTACCCGGTGGTGCCGACGGGCCTTGCCGCGGGGGCGGCGGCCCGCGGGGACCGGCTCCTGCGGCGGCGCCGGGCGCTGCGCCGGTTCGGCTGGGCGGTGCTGTTCGCCGCGGCGGTGGCCTTCACCGTGTGGGCCTCGCTGACCCGCCCCTGGGCGGGGCCCCCGACGGACGTCTCCCCACCCCTGGAAGGCTGGTGACCCCACCGGCTGCACCGCGCGTCCCCCCGCCAAGGCACGGAGCGCCACGGCCGGCGAGGCGGAGGGACCCCGCCGGGCCGGGCAGGTGTCGGTCCGGCGGGGTGCGCGGGGTGGTCAGCCCAGTGCCTGCGTCAGGTCCGCGATGAGGTCGTCGACGTTCTCGATGCCCACCGACACCCGGATCAGGTCCGCGGGGACCTCCAGGGCCGAGCCCGCCACCGACGCGTGCGTCATCCGGCCCGGGTGCTCGATGAGGGACTCGACGCCACCCAGGGACTCGGCCAGCGTGAAGATCTTGGTGCGGCCGCAGATCGCGACGGCCTCCTCCTCGCCACCGGCGACCTGGAAGGAGAGCATGCCGCCGAAGTTGCGCATCTGCTTCGCGGCGATCTCGTGGCCGGGGTGCTCGGGCAGGCCCGGGTAGAGGACCTTGGTGACCTTCGGGTGCCGCTGGAGCACCTCGACGATCCTGGCCGCGTTCTCCGCGTGCCGGTCCATGCGCACGGCGAGCGTCTTGATGCCCCGCAGCACGACCCACGAGTCGAACGGCCCGGCCACTGCGCCCATCGCGTTCTGGTGGTAGGCCAGCTCCTCGCCGAGCGCCTCGTCCGCGGTGACCAGCGCGCCGCCGACCACGTCGGAGTGCCCGCCGATGTACTTCGTCAGCGAGTGGACGACCACGTCCGCGCCCAGCGCCAGGGGCTGCTGGAGGTACGGCGAGGCGAAGGTGTTGTCCACGACCAGCTTGGCGCCGGCCGTCCGCGCGATGTCGGCGACCACGGCGATGTCGGTGATGCCGAGCAGCGGGTTGGAGGGGGTCTCGACCCAGACGATCTTCGTCTTCGGGGTGAGTGCGGCGCGTACGGAGTCGGCGTCGGAGGTGTCGGCCACCGACCACTCCACGCCCCAGCGGGAGACGACCTTCGCGAAGAGGCGGAAGGTGCCGCCGTAGGCGTCGTTGGGGATGACCACGTGATCGCCGGGGGCGAGCAGCGTACGCAGCAGGCAGTCCTCGGCGGCCAGTCCGGACGCGAAGGCGAGGCCGCGCCGGCCGCCCTCCAGTGCCGCGAGGTTCTCCTCCAGCGCGGTGCGGGTCGGGTTGGCGCTGCGGCTGTACTCGTAACCGCCGCGCAGGCCGCCGACGCCGTCCTGCTTGTATGTGGAGACCTGGTAGATCGGGGGCACGACCGCGCCGGTCAGCGGGTCCGCCGTGTTGCCCGCGTGGATCGCGCGGGTCTCGAAGCTCTGGTGCTCGTGGCTGTCGTCGCTCATGGTCCGATGCTATGCCCAGGCCCGCTGTGCACCCCCCCTATTGGCCTGTCGCCCCCTCGGTCTGGTTCGCTGGAGGCATGGAGATTCTGTGGTTCCTGTTCGCGATGCTCATGATCGTGTTCATCGTCGGCCCGTTCGTCCGGCGCCGGCGCGGCGGCATCCGCCTGGTCGCGCCGGGCAGCCCCGACGCCGCCGATCCCGCGAACTACGGGTTCGACCGCCAGGAGGACCTCGACATCCGCATCCCCGGGCCCGACCAGGACCTGATGGACGCCCTCGACAACGTGCGGCGCACCGGGCAGTGGCAGGCGGCCTCGCAGCTGCTCGCCGGGACCCCCCGCGAGGGTGAGCGGCGCTGGCAGCGCGTGCAGGCCTTCGGCGGCTCGGCGGCGCTGGAACTGGCGGCGCAGCCGGGTACGGGCGCGCAGTGGCTGAAGGCGTGGCGGCTGGAGGCGGACAAGGACGCGGGCGGCGCGCAGGTGCACGCCGAGTTGCTGGTGCAGCAGGCGTGGCGGCAGTCGGGCGGGGTCGGCTCCGAGGACCACCGGATCATCCTGGAGGAGGCGCGGGAGGCGTGCCGCAGGGCGGCGCTGCTGGCGCCGGGGGACCCGGTCCCGTACATCACGGAGCTGGCGATCGCCCGGGGACTTGCGTACCCGGAGGCGCAGTTCGACGAGCTGTGGGCGAAGGTCATCGACCGGGCGCCGGAGCACATGGGCGCCCACCTGGCGGCCCTGCACTACTGGTGCGCGAAGTGGCACGGCTCGCGGGAGAAGGCCGACGCCTTCGCGCACGCCGCCGCGGCCCGCGCCCCGCAGGGCTCGCTGCTGGCGGCGCTGCCCCTGTTCGCGCTGTACGAGAACCTGCCGGACATGATCCTGAGCAGCGGTTTCCACCGCAGTGAGGCCGTGACGCGCGCCGTGGAGGGCGCCCTGTACGCGGTGCACACGGCCCGGCAGGACGACCCGATGCTGGCGCACGTACGGCACCTGCTGCTGATGTTCCTGGTGAACATGGAGCGCTGGGCGGAGGCGATGGAGCAGGTCCGGCACGTCGACGGCTACGTGGGCGCGCTGCCGTGGTCGGCGGCGGAGGACCCGGCGGCGCAGTACGCGGTGTACCGGGCGCTGGCGGTCGCCGGCTACGAGGCGAACGGCGGCTCCCCGGCCACGCTCCCCCAGTAGCGGGGGCTACGCGCGGGTACCCCCACCGCGGACGGCGACGAACGGTTGCCCTCGTCAACGCCGACACCGCGATCATGGTGGCGTGGGATGCCTGTGGGGCAGGAGGGGGGCAGGGCGGGGAATCCCGGCCCGCCCGCGTCCGTTGTCCCTTCCACAAGGAGGGAATCCATGTTCTCGTACCGCCGTACGCCCGAGCTCCCCACCCGCGAGGAGGCCCTGACGGGCCGCGCGGAGCCGCTGTTCGCCCTGCCCGAGAAGCACACCGTGCTGGGCAATCCGCTGGCCGGCCCGTATCCGGCCCACCTGGAGGTCGCCGACTTCGGACTGGGCTGTTTCTGGGGCGCGGAGCGGAAGTTCTGGCAGACCCCCGGGGTGTGGACCACGCTGGCCGGCTACCAGGGCGGCTTCACCGAGAATCCGACGTACGAGGAGGTGTGCTCGGGCCTGACGGGGCACACCGAGGTCGTCCGCGTGGTCTTCGACCCCGCGCAGGTCTCCTACGCGGCCCTGCTGAAGCTGTTCTGGGAGTCCCACGACCCCACCCAGGGCTTCCGCCAGGGCAACGACGTCGGCACCCAGTACCGCTCGGCGGTCTACACCCACTCCCCCGCCCAGCAGGCGACGGCGGAGGCCTCCCGGGCCGCCTACCAGCAGGTGCTGTCCTCCTCGGGCTACGGCCCGATCACCACGGCCGTCCTGCCGGCGTCGGACCGCCCGTTCTGGCCGGCGGAGGCGCACCACCAGCAGTACCTGGACAAGAACCCGGGCGGCTACTGCGGCATCGGCGGGACGGGTGTCTCCTGCCCGATCGGTGTGGCCCCGGCAGCCGGCGAGTAGCCGCCAGGCGGTCCCCGCCGGCGCGCGGCGGCCTCCGGGCCCGTGCGGAAGCGGGCGGGGACCCGCGGGACGGCGGGTTCTGGCGCCCTAGAGCTTGATCTGGAAGATGCCGACGCCGCGCTCCCGCCGGTGGCCGAGCGCCTCGTTCACCGCCCGCATGGGGCCGTTCTCGTCGGCCACCGTCGTGGCGATGCGGCGCAGCCGCGGGTATCGGGCGGCGGCCTGGACGGCCATGTGCCGTTTCACGGCGCGTCCGAGGCCGCGGCCGCGGTGGGCGGGGACGACCACCGTGTCGTACTGGACGGCGCCGGTGCCCGCGGGGTCCGGCAGGACGATCTCCGTGTAGGCCGCCACTTCGCCGTCGGGGGTCACCGCCGCGACGGTGACCATCTCCCCGCCCCGGTCGAGGATCAACTGCTGGAGCGTGTGCAGCCGCTGGGCGGTCCACGTCTGGATGCGCTCCTCCATGTCGCCGGTCGGTGCGTCCTCCATGGCCGCGTGCGCGGCCGCCGCCGCGGGTGCCCACGCGTCGGGGACGAGGCCGTGCCAGGTCAGGAGTTCGTAGCCGGGCGTCTCGGGGGCCGGGGCGGGTCCGGCGGGCGGGAGGTCCTGCACGTACCAGGCCATCGGCAGGACGTTCGTGAAGCCCAGCGCCTCCGCGAAGGCCTGACCGGGTCCGTCGAGGGTGACCATGGCGGCGACGGAGGTCCGGCCCTGGGCGAGCAGTTCCTCGCGGACCCGCTCCCACAGGGCGGTGCCGACGCCCCGGCGCCGCTCCTCGGGGCGCACCGTCAGCACGTCCAGGAAGGCGTTGTGCGTGTTGCCCTCCTCGGTGAAGAGCAGCAGGGCCGCCACGCCCGTGTCCTCGCCGGCCGTCCACAGCACGGCCTGCCGCGCGCCGGCGTCACGCGCAGCCGCCCGGCGACCTCCACCCGGGAGGGTGCGGGCAGCTCCGGGCAGTCGGCGGCCGCGGCGGAGGCCAGGACCGCCAGCCAGGCGTCCACCTCGGCGTCGGTCGGGGGCAGGGCGAGGGCGCGGATCGTCATGGGCCGAATCTAGGGGGTGTCCGGACCTGCCGCCCCGGAGTTTTCGGCCGCCCCGGGGTCGTCGGCCGTCCCGGGGTCTTCGGCCGCCCCGGGGTTCGGCCCGCCTCCCCGGCGCCGCCGGGGACGGCGGACGGCAGGGAACGGCGGACGGCGGGGAACCCGTGAGGATTCCCCGCCGTCCCGTGCGGTGCGTACGCGTGCCGGCCGCGTCCTGTGTCAGGCGGCCGAGCCTGCCTTCCACTCGGCCCAGCTCATGTTCCAGCCGTTGAGGCCGTTGTCCGGCTTGATGGTCTTGTCCGGGGAGTTGACCACCGTGACGACGTCGCCGATGAGCGAGTTGTCGTAGAACCAGGCGGCCGGCTGGTTCGGGTCGCCCGCGCCCTTGACGTCGTTCAGGCCGACACAGCCGTGGCTGGTGTTCACGCTGCCGAAGATCGAGTCGGCGCCCCAATAGTTGCCGTGCAGGAACGTCCCGGAGGTCGACAGGCGCATCGCGTGCGGGACGTCCTTGATGTCGTACTCGCCCTTGCCGTCGGCGTCGGTGAAGCCGACGGTCGCGCCGTTCATCCGGGTCTCCTTGAACTTCTCGGAGATCACCATCTGACCGTTGTAGGTCGGGTTGGCGGGGGCGCCCGCGGAGATCGGGATGGTCTTGATGACCGCGCCGTCCCGGGTGACCGTCATCTTCTTCGTCTTCGCGTCGACCGTGGAGACCTGGCTGCGGCCGATCTTGAAGGTGACGGTCTTGCTCTGGACGCCCTGGACACCGGGCGCGCCCTGCACGCCTTCCAGCGCCAGCTTCAGCGTGACGGTCGAGCCGGCCTGCCAGTACTGCTCGGGGCGGAAGTCCAGGCGCTGGGCGCTGAACCAGTGGCCGACGACCTCCTGACCGCTGCTGGAGGAGACGGTGATGCCCGCCTGGACGGCCTTCTTGTCCTTGATCGCCTTGTTGAAGGTGATCGAGACCGGCATGCCGACGCCGACGGTCTGGCCGTCCTCCGGCACGAAGGAGGCCACGAAGCTGTTCTCCGGGGAGATGGTCGTGAAGGAGGCGTTCTCGTGCGCCTCCTTGCCGTCGGCGTCCTTGGCCGTCGCCGACAGGGCGTACTTCGTCGAGCGCTTCAGGGCGCCCTTCGGCTTCCAGCTCTTGCCGTCGGCGGCCATGTCGCCGGCGACGGCCGTGCCCTCGCTCGTCTTGAGCTCCACCTGCGTGAGCGTGCCGTCGGTGACGGCCACGTTCGCCGAGTCGTTGAGACCGACGTTGGTCGCGCCGTCCTTCGGCGTGATGGTGATCTTGGCCTTCGAGGCGTCCTTGGCCGCTGCCGCGTCCACGTCCGCCTGGGACTTGCTGGCCTCCCCGTTGCCCTTCGGGTCGCCGCCGCCCTCGTCGTTGCACGCCGAGAGCACCAGTACGCCGCCGAGCACGACGGATATGGCCGCCAGGGCCCTTCTCCGCCGCTTGCTGTCCGTCCTCACACGCCACTCCATCGTTGCCGGGAACCCCGAGACCGCCGTCCCGGGGTTGGCCCGGCAGGGGGACGCAGCCCCCTGCCTGGTCCTGACAACGCGTTAACGGCGCCGGCCGGTTCCACATTCCGTTGGGATGTGGGCAACCGCACGGTCAGGCGTTGTCGGGTTCTTCGTCGAAGTCCCCATCTTCCTCGTCGAGGTCCCACTCCATCGACTCGGGGTCGTATTCGACGGGCTCGCTGCTCCAGGAGGCCTGCGCCAGCTCCACCCCGGGGATGTCGAGGACCAGGTCGGTGGGGTCGACGAGGTAGGCGAGGGCCTCCGATTCGTCCTCCCGGACGGCGGCTTCCGCATGGCTGCGTTCCTCGTCCGGCATGAACTCGTCGGCCTTGATGTGTTCGAGCGCGGCTCCCGTGAGCGCCTGGGCGTCCGGCACTTCAAGTACCAGATCCACCCGAAGTCGTACATATCGTGATGTCTCAGAAGGGTTCATACGACGGAGAGTAAGCCCGCGGAAGCCCTGACTTTCCCACGACCCGCCCCTTTCCGTAGCATCACCGCACACGGCCAATTCGCTGCTGCCACAAGGGGGATCGCACCGTGTCCGCACGGCGACCGCTGCTCACCGCTCTCGGAGCGACCACCCTCCTCGCCGCCCTGTGGTTCGTGCCCTCGGCTGGTGCGACCGCGCCGGACCCGGCGGAGAGAGCCTCCGGCGTACCCGCGGGCGCGAACACCGCGGTCACGGCCGACGGGGCGGCGGCCACCGGGACCATCACGGGCTCGGCCCCTTCCGCTTCCGGCGCTCGGGCGCAGTCCCTCTCGCTCGCGGACACCGGTTCGGTCGACACCACCCCGTACCTGCTGGGCGGGACCTTCTGCCTCGGTGTCGGGGCTGCCTTCGTGGCCTTCTCGGTGCGCCGCTCCCCCGGGGCGTGACCCCGCGGCAGCCGGCTCGCGGGCACAGGGCAAACGAACGGCGGGGGCCGCTCCGGGATCCGTCCCGGGGCGGCCCCCGCCGTTCGTGCGGTACCGATGCGGAGGGTCAGGCGAGCGGGCCCGTCACCGACTCCACCGCGGCGACCAGCCCGCCCGTACGGACGAACTCGTCGGCGGCGGCCAGGTCGGGGGCGAGGAAACGGTCCGGCCCCGGCCCCTGCACGCCCGCCGCGCGTGCTCCGGCGATCGCGGCGAGGCTGGCCGGGGCGGCCGTCAGCCCGTGCCGCAGTTCGATGGCGCGGGTGGCCGCGTACAGCTCGACGGCGATGATCCGCGTCAGGTTGTCGACGGCGGTACGCAGCTTGCGGGCGGCCGACCAGCCCATCGACACGTGGTCCTCCTGCATGGCGGAGGAGGGGATCGAGTCGGCCGAGGCCGGCACGGCGAGCCGCTTCATCTCGCTGACCAGGGCGGCCTGCGTGTACTGGGCGATCATCAGACCGGAGTCCACGCCGGCGTCCTCCGCGAGGAACGGCGGCAGGCCGTGGCTGCGGTTCTTGTCGAGCAGCCGGTCGGTGCGGCGCTCGGCGATGGAGCCGAGGTCGGCGGCGGCGATGGCGAGGAAGTCCAGGACGTAGGCGACGGGGGCGCCGTGGAAGTTGCCGTTGGACTCCACGCGGCCGTCGGGCAGCACCACCGGATTGTCCACGGCGGAGGCCAGCTCGCGGGAGGCGACCAGGGCGGCGTGCGCCATGGTGTCGCGGCCGGCGCCGGCCACCTGCGGGGCGCAGCGCACGGAGTACGCGTCCTGCACGCGCGGTGCGGACTCCTCCTGGAAGTGCCCGGTCAGCCCGGAGCCCTTCAGCACGGCGGCCATGTTGGCGGCGGAGGCGCCCTGGCCGGGGTGCGGGCGGATGGCGTGCAGCTCGGGCTGCAGGACCTTCTCCGTGCCGAGCAGCGCCTCCAGGGTGAGGGCGGCGGTGATGTCGGCGGACTTGTAGAGCCGGTCGAGGTCGGCGAGGGCCATGACCAGCATGCCGAGCATGCCGTCGGTGCCGTTGAGGAGGGCGAGGCCCTCCTTCTCGCGGAGCTCGACGGGCTCGATGCCGTGCTCGGCGAGCAGCTCGCCGGCGGGCCGGACGGTGCCGTCGGGGCCCTCGGCGTCGCCCTCGCCCATGAGAGTGAGCGCGCAGTGGGACAGCGGTGCCAGGTCGCCGGAGCAGCCGAGGGAGCCGTACTCGTGGACGACCGGGGTGATCCCGGCGTTCAGCACGGCGGCCATGGTCTGCGCCACCGAGGGGCGCACACCGGTGTGGCCGGAGGCGACGGTCTTGAGCCGGAGGAACATCAGCGCGCGGACCACCTCGCGCTCGACGCGCGGACCCATGCCGGCGGCGTGCGAGCGGACGATGTTGCGCTGGAGCTGGGCCCGCAGCTCGGGACTGATGTGCCGGGAGGCGAGGGCGCCGAACCCGGTGGACACCCCGTAGACGGGCTCGGGCTTGGCGGCCAGCGCGTCGACGATCCCGCGGGCGCGGGCGAGGGCGTCGAGCGCCTCGCCGGACAGCTCGACCCGTGCGTTGCCCCGGGCAACGGCGATGACGTCCTCGGCGGTGGTACCGGACGTCCCCACCACGACAGTGTGCATATCCATATTCAGCACCCTACGGATTGAATCGCTGCATGTCACTAGCTGGAACTGTCACGATCGCGCACCCAGCGGGCCCCTTACCCGACGGGGCCGGGCGGGGGGCCGGGCGCGGGGCGCGGCGCGGGGACTGCCGGCGCGGGCAGTGCCGGCGCCGGGCAGGCCGGCGTGGTCATGGCCGGCCGCGGAAGCGCCGCCGCTCGCCGGGCGCCTCCTCCTGGGCGGCGGCGTCCGCGAGGCGTACCACCGCCGTGTCCCGGCCCGCCACCACCGGCCCGGCCGAACGCGCCGCCTTCGCCTTGTACTGGGCCGCGTCCGCGAGGCGGAAGAGGCGCCGGGAGGACTTCAGCGGCCCGATCGGATCGCCGGTGGAGGCCACCCCGCAGGCCACTCCCTCGCCGAGCTCCAGCGCGGCGGCGCGCGTGCACAGCTCCTCGCTCACGCGGACGACGTCGTCGGCCGAGGGCCCGACCCCGACCAGGCAGAACTCGTCACCGCCCAGGCGCGCCACGAGCGCCCCGGGCAGCATGGCCCCGCACAGGCTCAGCACCGACCCGAACCGCTCCAGCAGCCGGTCGCCCATGGCGTGCCCGAGGGTGTCGTTGACCCTCTTCAGCCCGTTGAGGTCGCAGACGACGAGGCTGACGACGACACCGGTCCGCCGGTGCTCCTCCAGCGCCTCGTCCAGGCGCATGTCGACCGCCCGTCGGTTGGCGAGGCCGGTCAGCGGATCGGTGAAGGCGAGCCGCCGAGCCTCCTCCAGGCGCTCGTTCTGCGCGAGGCCGGCCGCGACGACAGCGGCGAGCACGGTGGCGAACTCCGCGTCGTCCTCGTCGAAGTCGGGCAGCCCCTCGTCCCGGGCCACATACAACTCGCCCCAGGCCCGCCCGCTGAGCACGACGGGTGCGACCACGCACGTACCGCGGCCCCGGCGGCGCAGGGCCTCGACGCGCCGCCCCGGCCGGTCGCCCACCGCGCTCTCCACCCAGGCGTGCGGGCCGCCGCCGCCCACCCACCGCTCATGGAGGAACTCGGTGACCTCGGGGAAGTCGTGCACCGGGTAGGACTCGTCCTCGGGGAACTCCTCCTCGCCCACCCGTCGCTCGCCCTCGTTGACGAGCACGCGCAGGCAACCGCGCTCGCGCTCCCACGCGGAGATCGCGGCGAACGAGCCGTCCATCGCCAGCCGTGCGCCCCGCGCGGCCGCACGCACACTGTCGCGCGGCGTGCACGCCGCGGCCATCGCCTGAGCGAGGCCCACCACGGCTCGCAGCCGCCCGTCAGCTCCCATCACCCCAGGTTAGGGACTTTTGTCTGATTTTGAGATAATTGGCGCCAGTTTTTGGCCCGCCCAAGCTCCCCCCGGCCCGCACCGCCCCCGACTCCCGGCGCCGGCCGGCCCCGGCAACCGAGGCGGGCCGAGGGCCGCAGGCGCGGCGATCCGTCCGGCCGGCCACCCACCCGGGCCGAGCCCCGGCCCGTGGCACCGGGGCAGCACCCGGAGTGGGCCGGGCCCCGGCAGGTGGGGCTACTCCCCCGGCCAGTTCGGCTTGCGCTTCTCGTTGAAGGCCGCCACGCCCTCCGCGCGGTCACCCGAGAAAGCGACCGTGCGCCACGCGGCGTCCTCGATCTCCAGACCCGCCGCCAGGTCCATCCCGTGCCCCAGGCGCAGCGCGCGCTTGGCCGCGCGCAGGCCCACCGGGGAGTTCGCGGCCATCCGCGACGCCAGCGCCAGCGCCTCGTCGGTGTCCCGGCCCGCCGGGACCACGGAGTCCACCAGCCCCAGGGACAGCGCCTCCGCGGCCTCCACCCGGCGCGCCGTGAAGATCAACTCGGCGGCCCGCGCGGCGCCCACGCGGCGCGGCAGCAGCTGCGTACCGCCGCCACCCGGGATCACACCCACCGACACCTCGGGCAGGCCGACGACCGCGGTCTCGTCGGCGACGATCACGTCGCAGGCCAGGGCCAGCTCGAAGCCGCCGCCCAGCGCGAACCCGTGCACCGCCGCGATCGTCGGCATGGGCAGCTCCAGCACACCCCCGTACGCCCCGCGCGTGGTCGGCCGCTGCCGTACCAGCTCGGCGTCCGACAGGGAGTTGCGCTCCTTGAGGTCGGCCCCGACGCAGAAGGCCCGCTCCGCCGCGGAGGAGAGCACGGCCACCCGCACGGAGCGGTCCGCGGCCAGCGCGGCGCAGGCCGCGCCGATGGCGCGGGCCATGTCGGTGGACACCGCGTTCATGGCCTTGGGGCGGTCCAGGACCAGCTCCGCGACCCCGCCCTCGTGGCGGCGCACCGCCACGAACTCCGACTCGAACTCGGACGCCATAGGACCCTCCCGGTTAACGAACGTTACGTCGGGATAGTAGGCGCTCTCCCGCCGATCGGTAGGGCCCCCGCCCCCCAGCAGTCCGGTCACAGGGCCCCGCCCGACCCGACCGCCCTACGCCTCTCGGCCACCCGGCCGGGGTACAGGCCGCTCCGGGACACGCCCCCGAGCGCCCGGGGGGTGTGGGGGCCTCGACGCACGGCGGCTTCGGCGCCGCCCGGCCGGGTTCGCCGACGTGCGACCCAAGGACCGGATCGCCGTGGCCGGGTTCGCACAGCCGGCGGGGGGGTCGGGCCCGTCTGGCGGCATCCGGCCGCAGGGCGCCAGTGCCCGGGGGCGGATGCCCGCGCCGGTGGCGCCCGATGGGTTCGGCACCGTCCGCACTCACCCGCGCAGGGCCACGTCCGCAGCGCACGGCGCCGGTGCCGGGGCGCGGGTGCCCGCATCGCCGGAGCCCGGCGGGTCAGGCCCTGCCCAGCGACTCCGGCCCGCCCAGCGGCCCCCGCCGGGCCCTCCCGCAGGCACGTGGGGTCAGCGGCGTTTGCGGCGGGTCAGGGACCAGGGTTCCACGACGCCCAGGCCGCGCACCGGGCGCTGCCACATCGGCTGGAGGGCGAACCGGTAGGCCGCGCCCTCGCCGGGCTCCGCCTCCGCCTCCTTCTCCGACACCGGTGCGGCACCGGTCCGGGACAGCTCCTCCGCCATCGCCCCGTCCACCAGGACGGCGTCCTTGGGGGCTATGGAGGTCAGCCGGCTCGCGAGGTTCACCGTGGTCCCGAAGACGTCACCCATCCGGGTCGTCACCGTGCCGAAGGCGATCCCGACCCGCAGCTCGGGCATCTGCGGGTCCGCCTCCATCGTCTCGATGAGCCGCAGCGCGATCTCCGCCGCCGTCGCCGCGTCGTCGGCGACGTACAGCACCTCGTCACCCAGCGTCTTGATCAGGCGGCCGCCGTACGCGGCCACCAGGTCCGCCGCGGTCGTCTCGAAGGACTCGACCAGCTCGCCGAGCTCCTCCTCCTCCAGCCGGCGCGTCAGGCGGGTGAAGCCCACCAGGTCGGCGAAGCCCACCGCGAGCCGCCGGTCGACCATCTCCTCGTCGTCGGCGACCTGCACCACGCGCCCGGTGGCCGCCGCCAGCTGGCGGCGCCAGACGTAGACGAGGAACTCCTCCAGCTCCGGCAGCAGCAGCTCGACCAGGGGGTACGTGACCTCCGTACGGGTCATCCCCGGCTCGGGCGGCTCCGTGAGGCCCTCCAGGAACGAGTCGATCTGCCACTCCGCCAACCGCGCCGTGGTCTGCCCGGTGGACCGGGCCACCTGCACGGCCATCGGCTCGGACAGCAGCCCGGCCTCCACCAGGCCGGCGAGCCGGCGCAGGGCCAGCACGTCGGCTTCCGTCAGCGCCCTGGCCTGGCCGATGTCGGCGAAGCCCATGGCACGCCAGAAGCGGGAGGCGAGCTCCATCGAGACCCCGGCGCTCCGGGCGGCCTGGAAGGGCGTGTACCGGCGCTCGGCCCCGAGGATCAGCTGCTCCAGGCGGATCGCGAGGGGGTCCGCCGTCGGCTGCACGGTGTGGTCCACCTCGTGGTGGGGGGTGTGCTGGTCGCGCCCGATCGGGGTGCCCGGACCGCTGGGGCCGGGGGCGGACGTGCCGGAAGCAGAGTCGTCGACGGTCAAGGGCCGCCTCCTGTCCATTCCGTGCGCACTGCCCTGCCGAACCGGATGATCACCACGAGCAGCGGGATCGCCTAAACCATACGGCAGGTGTGCCGTAGCTCACTCCCCCGCCCGGCCTCGATCCGGGCACGGCCCCCGGCCCCGCGCCGCGGTCCGGGGGGCGCGGCCGGCCCGGACCCGGCCCGGCGCGCCGGACCCCGCCGGCCGGGCCCCGCCCGGTCAGTGCACGGATCGCAGGTGGACGACGTCGCCGGCGCCCACCGCCTCGTGGGTCCCCTCGGCGGTACGGATCACCAGGCGGCCCTCGCTGTCGACGGCTTCGGCCGTTCCGGTGAGGGAGCGGCCGCCCGGCAGCTCCGCGCGCACGTGCCGGCCGAGGGTGGAGCAGCCCGCCGCGTAGGTCTCCTGGAGGCCGCTGGCGGCGGGGTCGCCCGCGGCGGCGCGCCAGTTCCCGTACCACTCCTCCAGGGACCGCAGGACGGCCTTCAGCAGCGGCTCGCGGTCGGTGACGGGGGCCTTGGCCAGTGCCAGCGAGCCGGCGGTCGGCACCGGGAGCTCCTCCTGGGTCAGGGTGACGTTGAGCCCGATCCCGACGACGATGCCGTCGGCGACCCGTTCCGCGAGGATGCCGCCGGTCTTGCGCTCCTCACCCGCCACGCCGACCAGCAGGTCGTTGGGCCACTTGAGGGCGGTGTCCACGCCGGCGGCCCGGGAGAGCCCGGTCGCGGTGGCCACGCCGGCGAGCAGCGTCAGCCAGCCCCACTGCTCCTGCGGCACGGCGTCACCGGGCTTGAACAGCACGGAGAAGAACAGCCCGGACCGGGCCGGTGCGACCCAGCTCCGGTCGAGCCGGCCCCGCCCGGCGCTCTGCTCCTCGGCGACGAGGACGGCCCCCTCGGGCAGCTGCGGCGCCCGTGCGGCGAGGTCGGTGTTGGTGGACCCTGTGGAGGCGACCACCTCCAGGGAGGTCCACAGCCCGTCCCCGGTGACGAGGGCCCGCCGCAGCGCGGCGGCATTGAGCGGCGGCCGCTCCAGGCTCGACCAACGACCCGCGGAGGTTCCGGCTGATGCATCTGATGGCGTCATGCAACCCAATGTAGGTGTGTCAAACGCCGCACTGCCGAGCGCCATGCCCGCCGATACGCTACGCACCAGTAGCCAGCAGTAGTCAATCAATTGACCAGGCAGTTGACACCATGCAGGGAGCCGCGACCCCGATGTCACATCCGTCAGAGCCGATCGACATGCACACCACCGCGGGCAAGATCGCGGATCTGCAGCGCCGCATCGACGAAGCCACCCACGCCGGTTCCGCCCGCGCCGTGGAGAAGCAGCACGCCAAGGGCAAGCTGACGGCGCGTGAGCGGGTTGCCCTTCTGCTGGACGAGGGATCCTTCGTCGAGCTCGACGAGTTCGCCCGGCACCGCTCGACCAACTTCGGGCTGGAGAAGACCCGCCCCTACGGCGACGGCGTCGTCACCGGTTACGGCACGGTCGACGGCCGACCGGTCGCCGTGTTCTCGCAGGACTTCACCGTCTTCGGCGGAGCCCTCGGCGAGACCTTCGGCCAGAAGATCATGAAGGTCATGGACTTCGCGCTGAAGACCGGCTGCCCGCTCGTCGGCATCAACGACTCCGGCGGCGCCCGCATCCAGGAGGGTGTCAGCGCGCTCGGCATGTACGGCGAGATCTTCCGCCGCAACGTCCATGCCTCGGGCGTGATCCCGCAGATCAGCCTGGTCGTCGGGCCCTGCGCGGGCGGCGCCGTGTACTCGCCCGCGATCACCGACTTCACGGTCATGGTCGACCAGACCTCGCACATGTTCATCACCGGCCCGGACGTCATCAAGACGGTCACCGGTGAGGACGTGGGCTTCGAGGAGCTGGGCGGTGCGCGGACGCACAACAGCACGTCCGGCGTCGCGCACCACATGGCGGGCGACGAGAAGGACGCCATCGAGTACGTGAAGTCGCTCCTGTCCTACCTCCCGTCGAACAACCTCTCGGAGCCCCCTGCCTTCCCGGAGGAGGCAGACACCGAGGTCAGCGACACGGACCGCGAGCTCGACGTGCTGATCCCGGACAGTGCGAACCAGCCGTACGACATGCACACCGTGATCGAGCACGTGCTGGACGACGCGGAGTTCCTGGAGACGCAGTCGCTGTTCGCGCCGAACATCCTGACCGGTTTCGGCCGCGTCGAGGGGCACCCGGTGGGCGTCGTCGCCAACCAGCCGATGCAGTTCGCCGGCTGCCTGGACATCGACGCCTCCGAGAAGGCCGCCCGCTTCGTGCGGACCTGCGACGCCTTCAACATCCCGGTGCTGACCTTCGTCGACGTGCCCGGCTTCCTCCCGGGCACCGACCAGGAGTACAACGGAATCATCCGGCGCGGCGCCAAGCTGATCTACGCCTACGCGGAGGCCACCGTGCCCCTGATCACCGTCATCACCCGCAAGGCCTTCGGCGGCGCGTACGACGTCATGGGCTCCAAGCACCTCGGCGCGGACCTGAACCTGGCCTGGCCCACCGCGCAGATCGCCGTCATGGGCGCGCAGGGCGCGGTGAACATCCTGCACCGCCGCACCCTGGCCGAGGCCGCTCCCGAGGAGCTGGAGGAGACCCGCGCCCGGCTGATCACCGAGTACGAGGACGCGCTGCTCAACCCGTACACGGCGGCCGAGCGCGGTTACATCGACGCGGTGACGATGCCGTCCGAGACCCGGGCGCACGTGGTGAAGGGGCTGCGGCAGCTGCGCACCAAGCGGGAGTCCCTGCCGCCGAAGAAGCACGGCAACATCCCCCTCTAGTCCCTCCAGGAGGTCACCGTGGTGATCAAGGTCGTCAAGGGCAATCCGACCCCTGAGGAGCTGGCCGCCGCACTGGCGGTGGTCCGGGCACGCGCGGCGCAGCTGGCCGCGGCGACGCCGCCGGGCGCCCCGCAGGTCGCGGACGAGTGGTCGACGCCGGCCCGGGTGGCGCGGCGGCGGCTGCCGCAGCCGGGGCCGCGGGCCTGGGGCCGTACGTATTGGCCCGGATAGCCGGATGACGTGAACGCGGGGCGGCGCCTGAGTACCCGTACTCAGGCGCCGCACCCGTTCCCGGGGCCAGGATCGGAACATGCTCTGGTCCGACCCGAAGAACGAGCCGCCCGAGGAGATGCGCGACGCGCAGGCGATGATCCGGCGGCTCACCGTGGTGCTCGCCCTCGCCATGCTCGTGGTGGTGTACGTCCTCGGCGTGAGCCACTTCTGAGCCGCCCCCGGCCGCACCTACGATGGCGGGCATGACTGCCACGCCCCAGCCCCCGAACGCCCGCAAGGTCGTCCTCGCCTCCGCCTCCCCCGCCCGGCTGAACCTGCTGCGGCAGGCAGGCCTCGCCCCGCACGTGATCGTCAGCGGCTTCGACGAGGACACCCTGGACCACGACGAGCCGGCCGCGCTGGCGCTCGCGCTGGCCGAGGCGAAGGCGGCCGTGGTGGCCGGCCTGGACGAGGCCGCCGGCGCCCTGGTGATCGGCTGCGACTCGGTCCTGGAACTGGACGGCGAGGCGCTGGGCAAGCCCGCGGACGCCGACGAGGCCACCGCGCGCTGGAAGGCGATGCGCGGCCGGGCCGGTGTGCTGCGGACCGGGCACTGCGTGATCGACACGGCGACCGGGCGGCAGGTGTCGGCCACGGCGTCGACGACGGTCCGCTTCGGCGAGCCGACGGACGCGGAGGTGGCGGCGTACGTGGCCAGCGGTGAGCCGCTGCACGTGGCGGGTGCGTTCACCCTGGACGGGCTGTCGGCGCCGTTCATCGACGGCATCGACGGGGATCACGGCAATGTGATCGGGCTGTCCATGCCGCTGCTGCGCTCCCTGCTGGGCGAACTGGACGTGTCCATCACGGACCTGTGGGCTTGAGCTCCCCGGGCGGCGGCGGACCACCGGCGTGCCCGGGCGGGCCGCCGCCGTCGCCCTCGCGGCGCTCCGCCCTCTCGCCGTCCTGCCGGGCGGCGGGGTACAGGGTCAGGATCAGGACGAGCAGGCACAGGATCAGCATCAGGGTCACGAAGGCTGCCCAGCCGACCAGTCCGACGGCGAGCATGCCGAGCACCGCGTGGGTGACGGCGGCGCTGATGAGCACGACGCGGGCGAAGCGGCCCGGGGAGCGGTCGCGCAGCGCGGTGGCGGCGGCCAGCACGGCGCACAGCAGCAGGAAGGCTCCCATGCCCGCGCCCATGGCGTAGGTGGCTTTGGACATGACCTCCGGGTCGCTGCCCGCGATGGACATCGACTGGTTGGCCGTGGTGCGGCCCAGCACGATGTGGACGAGCACGAGCACGGCGGCTTCCGCGACCAGCACGATCGCGGCCAGTCCGGCCACGAGTCTTCGCAGCACCATGCGCCCACCCCCCACGTGTCACAAGCCTGTTCGACGCCTGGAGGCTACTAACGGGTAGCTCCGTGGACAAGACGTCGGCGGCGGTGGGATTGCGGTTCCTCCAGGCCTACGGTGCGCGCCGGAGCAGGTCCAGCCGGTAGGTCTCGCCGTAGCGGCTCACGTCCCTGCCGTCGACCTGGACCGTCCCCGGAACGGCACGGAACGCCTCGTGGACCCCGCGGCCGGTCATGACGTCCCCGGGCCCCTCGTGCACCCAGTGCGCGAGCAGCAGGTGGCCGCCGGGCCGCAGCCGGGCGCGGATCCGCCGGGCGGCGAGGTGCAGGTCCGCGTCCGACAGGTAGTAGCCCACCTCGGACATGACGACGAGGTCGAGGTCCGCCTGTCCGTCGGACAGGTCCTCGGGCACCCGCAGCGTCGCGAAGGAGACGCCCTCCAGGTCCGCGCAGGTGGCGCGGGCCTGTTCGACGGCGGCGGCGGAGCAGTCGGTGGCGAGCAGCTCCTCGCAGTGCGGGGCGAGGAGCCGGGTCAGGGCGCCCGCGCCGCAGCCGATCTCCAGTGCGGAGCCGAAGCGCCGCCCGGCGGGCAGCAGGGACGCGGTGTCGGCGAACTTCTCCTGCTCGTAGGGCTTGTGGAGGGTGCCCCAGGGGTCGGTCCGGGAGCGGTAGGCCCGGTCGAAGTGCGCGGTGGACACCGAGGTGCGGCGGGTGGCGGACATCAGGGCTCCGGGGTGTGTGCGGGGGTGTCGGCGGAGTGCTCCAGCTCCCAGACGAGTTCGGCCTGGAGGGGGCCGGGCCTGCGCAGGAACGGGCCGTGGCCGACGGCCACTGCGGCGAGTTGCGAGCCGTGGCAGACGATGGCGGCGCGCTTGGCGGCCCATTCGGCGTCGTCGAGGCGGACGTCGTAGGCCACCCGCATCCGGTGGCGGGCGGCGGTCTCGCGCAACGCGCCCCCGTACGCGGGGTCGACGGTCAGGCGTTCGACCGCGGCGTCCGTGCCCCACCGGCGCACGGCGCCCGTGTAGGGCAGGTCCGCGTAGACGTACGGCCGGGGGCCCGCCGGGTCGGCGAGTGCGGCGAGCGCCTGGTCGCGGACGGCCGCGTGGTCCGGCTGGTTGGTTCCGAGCGGCACCAGGACCCGGGTGTCGGGGTGCAGCTCCCGCAGGAGTTCGTCCAGTCCGGCGAGGGGGGCTCCGCCGTCGCGGTACGGACTGTCGGCATTGGGCAGGGCGAGCTGGTCCGCGCCCATGAGGGCGCAGGCCCGCGCGTCCTCCTCCAGGCGTACCCGGTGGGCCTCCCCGGCCGTGGCGAAGCCGCAGCCGGCGTCCCACCAGGAGGCGGGGGCGCCTGCGGGCGGGGCGCCGCCGTGGACGGTGACCACGGCGGCGGGGCCGTCCAGCCGGCCCAGCAGGCCGGCGACGGACAGGGCCGCGTCGTCGAAGTGCGGGGAGAGGACCACCGTGCGCCAGCGCGGCGAGGTCACCGCTGGTCCTCGTGCGTACGGTCGAGGCCGCCGTCCCCGGCGGCGGCGCCTGCCGTCACACCGGCGGCGTCGAGCAGGAGTCCCGTCGAGGTCTTGCCGAAGGGTCCGGCGATGTACTCGGCGAGAAGCCGGCGGGCCTGGGCCTTGTCGGCCTCGGGTACGGCGTCCGGCAGGACGAAGGTCGGGTCGGTGCGCTTGAGCTCCTCGACGGCCGCGTAGTACTCGTGGCGCAGCAAGCCCCACACCGCGCCGTCGTGGTGGCGGCCGTCGAGGTAGAAGTACTCGCGCAGGATGCCCTCCAGGGTGAAGCCCACGCCGGTCACCAGCCGGAGCACGTTCTTGTTGTAGAGCGCCGTGGTGAACTGCACGCGGTGGGCGTTGCGGGCGTGGAAGAGGTGGTCGATGAGGAGGTCGAAGGCCTCGGCGCCCAGGCCTCGGCGCCACAGTTCGCGGTCGCCGATGGCGCCGCCGAGGACGTAGCCGCCGACCGGCCCCTGGGCCTTGAAGTGCACGGCTCCGACGGTGCGGTCCTCGGCGTCGCGGACGGCGAACTGGCGCAGGCCGCCGCTCTGGTCGAGTCGGCGGAACTCCTCGGCGGTGACGACGTCCCCGTCGGTGGCGGCCATTACGGCGGCGGGGGCGTCGGGCCCGAACCACCGGGCCATCAGCTCGTAGTCCTCGTCCCTGGGCCGTTCGAGCCTGACGAGCTTGCCCTGCATGGCGACTCCCTGAATGAAGGTTCTGGATGGGTGGAGGGGTGGCGGTCAGGTGTGTGCCGCGGCGGGGGCGGCCGACGCGGCCAGGCGTTCCAGCCGGTCGGCGGCCTCGGGAGCGGCTCCGGCGGAGCGCAGTTCGGTGCGCATGCGGGCGGCGTTGGCGCGGATGCCGGGGTCGCCCATGACCCGTAGGAGGGCTTCGCGCAGGGTCTGCGCGGTCAGCCGGTCGCGGTCGAGGCGTACTCCGAGGCCCAACCGGTCGATGCGCTCGGCGACGGCGGTCTGTTCGTGGGTCTGCGGGACGGCCACCATCGGGGTCCCGTGGAGGAGGGCCTCCATGGTGCTGCCCATGCCGCCGTGCGTGACGAAGGCGTCGGCGTGGCGCAGGACGGCGAGTTGGGGGAAGTGCGGCCGGGCGTCGACGTGGTCGGGCAGCGGGCCGAAGTCGGCGGGGTCGAGCCCGGGGCCGTAGGCCATGACCACCTGCCAGGGCAGGTCGGCGACCGCTTCGGCGCACATGCGGAAGAAGTCGGGCCAGTCGTAGCAGGCGGTGCCCAGGGCGATCAGCAGCACCGGCCGGTGGTCGGCGGCGGGGCTCCAACCGCCCTGGAAGCCGCGCTCGCCGGCGCAGGGGCCGACGAAGGCGAAGCGGTCGTCGAAGGTCTCCCCGCGGTACTGGAAGGACCGCGGCAGGAAGACCAGGCGCAGCGGCTCGGTGTGGCCGAGGAAGTCGGCGGCGGAGGTCGCGGGCAGGCCGTGCGCGGTGAGGAACCGGGTCAGTTCCCGGACGAACCGCAGGACCCCGGGGTGCAGCGGCTGGTCCGCGAGGAACTCCGCCTCCAGGGAGAAGTGCTCGTTGGACACGAAGGAGGGCCACATCTCGGCGGCCGGGAGGTGCCACCGGGCGGCGAGCACGCGGCCGGCCCAGGCGATCCCGTCGTAGGCGATGAGGTCGGGCCGGTCCTCGGCCCAGGCTTCGGCCAGCACGGGCAGGGCGGCCTCGGCCTCCCGCAGGAAGTCCGTCGGCGAGATGTCCAGGCCGTCGTCGGTGAGGGCGTCGTCGACGGGGTTGCGGTAGACGACGGGCTCCGCGCCGACGGCCCGTACGGTCTCGGCGAACGCCTCGGTCACTGCGTAGGAGACCCGGTGACCGCGGCGCACCAGCTCTTCCACGAGGCCGAGGGTGGGGTTCACATGGCCGTGCCATGCGATCCCCACGAACCCGACGTGAAGCGGCATGACTCCCCTTTCCATTCGTTGACAAAACTTGACTGCCGACTGAGCATATTCGACAGATCATGACTTTCGGTAGAGGGGTGGGGATGACGACAGGAACCAGGGGGCCCGCCGCCGTGCGGTGGCACCGGGCGCTGGCCGGCACCGACGGGGCGCGGGTGGCCGCCTTCCCGTGGCCGACGGCGGTGGAAGCGGAAGCAGGAGCGGAAACGGCAGCGGCATCGGCTTCCGCGCCGTCCGTGCACCGCAAGCCCCAGGACGCGGCCTCCGCAGCCCTCGCAGCCGCCTTCGGCTCGCTGCCGCCGGACCTGCGCGCGACGGCCGCGCTGTACGTCCTGTGCCACGACTACGGCACCTGGGCAGCCCGGCGCTTCGTCGCCCGCTGCCACGACCCCGCCCGCCGGCTGCGGCCCTCGGACTCCGTCGGGATGGAGGCCTCCGAGCTGGTGCGCACCTGGCTGACCGCCGCCGAGCATCGCGGGGACTGCTACCTGCTGGCGCAACCACCGCTGCCGGGCGCGGAGTTCACCCCTGCTGTCGGCGTCGGGCGCCCGGCCGCCGTCGTACTGGACCTGATCGTGGTCCCCGGCGAGGACCCGCGCGACGCGGACCACCTCGCCCTCGCCACCGCATGGAAGGCGTCCGGCCTGTGAGCGACATCGTCATCAGCGGCCTCGGCCTCGTCACCCCCTTCGGCCAGGGCGTGGAGCCGTACTGGCGGGGCCTGCTCGGCGGACGCTCCGCCCTCGCGGCCGCCCGCCGCTTCACCTCACCGCCCTACCGGGGCGAACCGGTCGGCGAGGTCCCCGAGCAGGGGCCGGGGGCGGGAGGCGCGACGACGCGGCCGGGACCGGGGCCGGAGGAGGGCCCCCGCAAGAGCGCCTACGCGCGAACCGCGCTCCGCGAGGCGCTGCACGCGGCCGGCCTCGCCCGGCTCCCGGACGGCGCCGCCGTGCTCCTCGTCGGCCAGGCGCCCCTCCCCCCGCCGGATGACGGGTGGCACGGTCGGCGGGCCGTCGACGAACGGGAGTTCCTGGGCCCGGACCCGGAGGAGGTCCTCTCCGGGGTCCTCGCAGGCCCCGGCCGGCAGCCCGCGCACCTCTCGCACGCCTGCGCCTCCGCCGTCTTCGCCGTCGGATACGCCCGCGAGCTGCTGCGCTCGGGCGCCGCGCCCGTGGCCGTCGTGGTCGGCTCGTCGGTGCTCAACCGGTACGAGTACGCCAGCATGGACGTCGTCCGGGCCGTCGGCCGCACCGCCGCCCGGCCCTTCGACGTGGACCGGGCGGGCATCTCCCTCGGCGAGGGCGGTGGCGCCGTCGTCCTGGAGGGCGCGGCGCAGGCCCGCGCGCGGGGGGCGGCGGCCGACCTCGTGGTCGCCGGCGCGGCCTGCCGGGTGGCCGGCGCCAAGTCCGCAGCGTCCGACACCGGGCGGATCGCGGCCTGCATGCGCGCCGCCCTCGACGACGCCTCGGTGGACGGGCTGGACCACGTCCACGCGCACGCGACCGGGACCGGTCAGGGGGACGCGGCGGAACTGGCCGCCGTCGAGGCCGTCGCCGCGGACTGCGGCGCCCGCGCCCTGCCCGTCAGCTCCCACAAGGGCGCCATCGGCCACCTGCTGCACATCTCCGGGGTACCGGCGATCGCCGCGGCCGCCGGGACGCTGCGCGGCGGCGTGGTCGCGCCCACGGCCGGCCTCACCGTTCCGGAGCCGACCGACCGGGTGGTGCTGCCCACGGTGCCGATGGAGGTCGCCGGTGCGCGGACGGCCGCCGTGAACAGCTTCGGCTTCGGGGGCAACAATGCCTCGCTGGTCCTGCTGCGGCGGTGAAGGACGGGTCGCTCCGCCCGCGGGGGCCGGGCGGAGCGACCGGCACCGGGGAGGCGGCCGAACGGGATGCGGGCGGCCGGGATGTGTCCGGCCGGGACGGGCGGGCGCTGCGGCCGGCGGCCGACCCGGCCACCCGGGCCCGCAGTGGGGGGCCGGTCAGGCGGCCGCCACGCCGATCATCCTCCGCAGGGCCGCCGTGTCGGTCTTGCCGTTCGCGCTCAGCGGGAAGCGGTCGACGACGTGCACGGCGTTGGGCTGCTCGTATTCCGCCAGGTGCGGCGCCATCCGCCGGCGCCACTGGGCCGGCGAGCCCCCGTCGGGGTCGGCCACGACGAAGTGCAGGGTGCAGCCGCGCCGCAGGTCCTCCACCGCCAGCGCCTTGACCTGCCGGCCGCAGGCCTCGGCCTTGCGCTCCAGGCTCTCCGGGTACAGCGTGAAGCCCGAGCGGTGCACGGCCTGGTTGCGCCCGACGACGTACAGGTGGCCCTCGGCGTCGAAGTGCCCGAGGTCGGCCGTCGGGTACCAGGAGCCCTGCGGTACGGGGTCGAGCGTGCCGTCCTCGCGCAGGCGGCCCTCCATCAACCCCGGTGAGCGCACCTCTATCCCGCCGAGTTCGCCGGGGGCGGCCGGTGCGCCGTCCGGGCGGACGACGCGTACCTCCACGCCGGGCAGCGGCCTGCCGCAGCCGGTGGGCGCCTGCGGGGTGGCCAGCGCGACGTTGCCGAGCTCGGTGAGTCCGTACCCGTCGAGGAGGGGCCGGCCGAGAACGGCCGGGAAGGCCTCCGCGAGGGGCGCGGGCAGCGGGGCGCCGCCAACACCCCAGACGCGTACCCGGCGCAGCGCGGCACGCAGCTCGGGGCGGCGGCGCACCACGCCGAGCAGGGAGTGGTAGGTGGACGGGGCCGCGTCCACGGCCGTGACGCCGTGCTCCACGGACTGGGCGAGGGCCACGTCGAGCCGCTGGTAGGGGGTGACGGCCAGGGTGCAGCCGGCCAGCCACCACAGCAGCACCACGGACAGCCCGTACTGGTGGGAGAAGGGCAGCAGCGGGGCCAGCACGTCGTCGGCGCGGTAGCCCATGGCGGCAATGGTGCGCCGGGTGTTGTCGTGGAGGGCGCGCCCGGACTTCACGATGCCCTTGGGCGGGCCGGTCGTCCCCGAGGACCACAGCACCACGGCGTCGGTGCGGGCGAACCACGCGGCGAGGTCGACCTCCCCGCCGTCGCCCTCCCCGTCGGCCGGGGTGGAACGGGCGCCGAGGCCGGGATAGTCCAGCACGCACTCGCCGGGGAAGTCGGCGGCGTCCGCCGGACGGGTCAGCAGCCAGCGCGCCCGTGCCCGGCGGGCGGCGAACCGCCCGTCCGCGGCCGTCTGGCGGTGGTCCACCGGCACCAGCGAGGCGTCCAGGTGCATCAGGGCGAGCAGGGCGACGACGTAGTCGACGGAGTTGTCGCCCTTGACCAGGACCCGGTCGCCGGGGCCGACGCCGCGTCCGCGCAGCTCCCCCGCGGCGGCGAGCACCCTGCGGGTGAGCGCGGCCCCGGTGAGCGTGCCGGCCGCGTCGGCCAGCGCGGGGGTGGGGGCGGCGGCCGGCCGGCCGGGCGGAGCGGCCGGTGCCGTCCGGGCGGTCGGTGTGCCGGTCGTCGTCGCGGTCACCGCTGTGCTCCTTCCTGCGTTTCCCGTTCCAGCAGCGGGGTGCGCGGGTCCCAGTGCGTGCCCAGGGCCTGGTCGCGGCGGCGGCGGGCGATGCCGGAGAGCGCCTCCAGGACCACCCGGTTGCCCAGGTAGGCGGTGATGTCGGCGTGGTCGTAGGGGGGTGCCACCTCGACGACCTCGACGCCGACCACGGGAAGTTCGTAGGCGATCCGGCGCACCGAGTCCAGCAGTTCGCGGGAGGTCAGTCCGCCCGGCTCGGGTGTGCCGGTGCCCGGCGCCTGGCCGGGGTCGACGACGTCCACGTCCACCGACAGGAACACCCCGTCGCAGTCGTCCATGGCGACGGCGAAGGCCTCGGTGAGGCAGGTCTGCAGCCCGCGCGCGGTGATCTCGGACATCTCGTACGAGCGCATGCCCTCGCCGGCCATCCAGCGCAGCGTCTGCGGGCCGGGCCAGTAGCCGCGCAGCCCGATCTGCAGGAAGCGGTCGCCGCGCACCGCGCCCGACTCGATGAGCTGCCGCATCGGTTTGCCGTGGCCGTACAGCGGGCCGTCCTCCACCTCGCCGGTGTCGGCGTGGGCGTCGAAGTGCAGCATCGCGATGCGCCCGAAGCCGTGGTGGCGCGCCAGCCCGCGCATGTCGGGGAGCGCGATGGTGTGGTCGCCGCCGAGCACGACGGGGATCGCGCCGAGCCCGGCCGTCATCCGCACCGCCCGCTCGATGCTGCGGATGCTCTGCGCGATGTCGCCGGAGTAGCAGGGCACGTCCCCGGCGTCGTAGACCTTCAGTTCGGTGAGCGGGTCCACGCCCATGGCCAGGCTGCGGCGGGCGCCGTTCTGCGGCAGGTAGCAGGCCTGGCGCATCGCGGACGGGCCGAAGCGGGCGCCGGGCCGGTGCGAGGTGCCGCCGTCGAAGGGGGCGCCGAGGATGACCACGTCGGCGTCCTCGGGCGGGTCGGACAGGTCGAGCCGCGGGACGCCGAGGAAGGTGATGTCGGGCCCGTGGGCGGATCCCAGGTGCTGCACGTCAGCTTCCGATCATGTGGTGGCCGCCGTCCGCGTGGACGATCTCTCCCGTGGTGGCGGGGAGCCAGTCGGACAGCAGGGCCAGGCAGGTACGGGCGACGGGGGTCGCGTCGGCGGGGTCCCAGCCGAGAGGGGCGCGGGCCGCCCAGTCGGTCTCGAAGGCGGGAGCGTCGCCGCCGATGCCGCGGGCGGCCAGGGTGCGCACGGGGCCGGCCGCGACCAGGTTGACCCTCGTGCCGTCGGGTCCCAGCTCGCGGGCGAGGTAGCGGCTGCACGCCTCCAGCCCCGCCTTGGCCACGCCCATCCAGTCGTAGCCGGGCCAGGCGCGGGAGGCGTCGAAGTCGACGCCGACGACGGACGCACCGGGGCGGAGCAGGGGCCGGCAGGCCACCACGAGGGCCTGGAGGGAGTACGTGGAGGTGTGCAGGGCGGCGGAGACGTCGGGCCATCCGGCGGTCATGAAGCCGCCGTCGAGGCATGCGGCCGGGGCGTGCGCGATGGAGTGCAGCACACCGTCGACGCCGTCGAGGTGCTCGCCGACGCGGTCGGCGAGGGTGGCCAGCTGGTCGGGCGCGGTGACGTCGAGTTCCACGACCGGCGGTTCGTGGGGCAGTCGGCGGGCGAGCCGCTGCACCAGCGAGGTGCGGCCGTACGCGGTGAGGACGATCCGCGCGCCCTCCTGCTGGGCGAGGCGGGCCACCGCGTACGCGATCGAACTCTCGGTGATCACACCGGTGATGACGAGTCTCTTGCCGTCGAGCAGGCCGCTCATCCGGGTCTCTCCCTCACGGTCCTTCGGGGGCGCCGGGTCGGTCCGGCGCGCACAACGCGCGTGACGCGCGGAAATGGACGAGCTCCGGGGCCCGCCCCGAAGGGCGGGACCCGGAGCTGCTCAGCCCGTTCAGCAGTGGTTGCTGGCGGTGCTGGCGACGCGCGTGGTCTCCTCGGCGGGGACCTCAAGGCCCTGCAGGTCGAGAACGATCGACATGGTGTTTCCTCCTCTCCGATGTGTCGGGGTCAGTGGACGACCGGTCGGCGGGTGCCGTCCGGAACTCAGGGGGCGTGGTGGTCCACGCCGGTGGGGCGGTCCGTGCGCGGCGCCAGGAAGGGCAGGAAGTCCCGCCGTCCGTCCAGTGCCGCGGTGAGGGCCAGCAGGATGCCGGGGCCGCCGGTGGCCAGGTCCATCGAGATCCGGCGCAACTGCTCGCCGGGGAAGGCGAGGTGGCCGCGGTAGGACAGCGCGTGCCAGTGCAGTCGCGACAGGTGTCGCGCCACGGCCGTCGCGGGTGCCGTTCCGGCGGCGCCGGTGCGCAGGCACGCGAGGGTCGCCAGCAGGCCGGCCCGGCCGCCGAACAGGTGCGGCTCGACGGTGAACTCCGGCTCGGCGGCCCGCACCAGCAGCGGCAGCGCCTGTGCCAGTCGGGCGTCCGGGCGGTGGGCGAGGACCTGGTCGGCCACCAGGGCGATGCCCGCGCTGCCCACCTCCAGGTACGGCAGCAGCCGGAACCCGCCGTCCACCTGGAGGGAGCCGTCCTCGGCGGCCCCGCACAGGTCGAGGTCGTGGTGGAGGGCCCGGACCGCCAGGTCGAGGTGGGCGGCGTCCGCCGTGTCCTCGTACAGCCGGAGGAAGAACAGGGCGGGTCCGGACCAGCCGCGCAGCAGCCCGGCCCGACTGCCGCGGCCGGGGCCGGCGGCGATGCCGGGGGCGGTGCCCAGGGCGATCGCGGCGGCCATCCGGTCGGCCAGGTCCAGGGCGCGGCGCCGGTGGTCGTCGCGGCCCGTGCGGGCGGCGGCGTCCAGCAGGTCCAGGCCGATGCCGGCCGTGCCGCGCTGCAGGCTCAGGTCGCTCAGCGCTGCGACGGCCGGGGCACAGCGGTCCAGCAGTGCCTCGGCCGCGTTCCGGTGGCCGAACTCCCGCAGGACGTGGGCGACTCCGTGCGCCCCGTCGTAGAGGCCCGGCCGGGACGGCGGTCGCCGGTCGGCGGCCGCGAGCAGCCACTCCTCGTGCTCGGGGAAACGCCCCGCGCCGCTGGTGTGCAGGGCCCACAGGACGCCTGCCGCACCGTGGGCGAGGTTCAGCCCGTCGGTGAGGAACTGCCGGACGTCGCCGGGGAAGAGCCGGTCCTCGCGGTCGGGGGTGGCCGAGAGCAGGACGGCTTCCGCCAGGGACTTGCGTACCGAGGCCCAGTCGGGCCGGGCCTCGTCCAGGTCGACGCCCGGCCTCTCTCGGAGCACGGGCGGCACCCGGTCGAGGGCCTGCTCGGTGGGGGCCAGTTCGCGGCGTACGGCGTCCAGGGTGCCGGCGGGCAGGGCGAACCGCCGCTCGGCGATGTCGGCCTGGCGCACGCCGCGTCCCGGGTCGAGCTCGGCCAGCCCGGTGAGCGGGAACAGCAGCCACAGGCGCAGGGCGGCCAGGGCGTGCCGGTCGATGGCGAAGCCGGTGCGTCCGGCTCCGGCGAAGCCGGGGTGGCCCAGGCCGAGCCGGTCGGCCTCCTCGACGGGGACGGCGAGTTCGAAGTCGACCAGCGCGACGCGGTCCTCGTCGTCGACGAGGATGTTCGCCGGGTGCAGGTCGCCGAAGACCATGCCGCGGGCGTGCACCTCGGCGACGAGCCGGTCGATGCGGTCGGCGACGGCCTGCGCCCGGCGGGCGTAGGCGGCGAGTTCCTTGTCGGACGGACCGGCCTTGGTCAGCGGGTAGTGCCGGGCCAGCCAGCCCTGCAGCGTGTCGCCCTCCAGGTGCTGGACGGCGAGGAAGTGGTGCTCCCACACGACGCGGTGCTCGTACAGGGCGGGGATGCCGGGGATGCCGGCGAGGTGTTCCATGGCCCGGCGCTCCCGGGCCAGGCGGGTCACCGCGTCCCGGCCGCGGCCGTCGAGGCCCGCGTGGGGGCGGCCCTCCTTGAGGACGACCTGGCGGCCTTCGGCGTCCGTCGCCAGGTAGACGCCGCCGCCGTTGGAGAAGTGCAGGGCCCGCTCGACGCGGTAGGGGAAGTCGGCGGCGGAGCCGCTCGCCTCGCGGGCCGCGAGCTGTTCGGCCAGGAAGGAGGGCAGCTCGATCCACTCGGGCACCTCGAACACGGGACGGCGCCGGTCGGGGACCAGGGTGCCGTCGGGGCGTTCGATCGCCGCGACGGGGGAGCCGTCCTCGTCGGTGCACCAGCGGGCGACGAAGCCGCCGTAGCGCACGTGCAGCGGTCCGGCGTTCCAGCGCAGGTCGGTGAGGATGTACGGACCCGCCTCACCGTCGAGGAGGGTGCCCAGGTCCTCCAGGGCGCGGCGCAGCTGCTGCTCGTCGCTCGGGTAGATGGTGACCAGCTTGCCGCTGGAGGAGCGGGGTGCGTACTTGAGGCTGTGGGTGGTCAGGACGTCGACGCTGCGCAGGAACTTGAACGGCAGTCCCTCGCGGGTGCAGTAGTCCCACGCGGCGTCGACGATGCGGCGGGCGTTGTCCGGGAGGCCGGAGATGTGGATCTTCCAGCCCTGCTGCGGCATGGCGTGGCCGATCGGCGTGTGCACGATCCACACGTCCATCTCGCGGCGCTCGAAGCCCTCGTGGGCCGGGGCGCCGGTCTGGGCGAACCAGGAGGTGTCGTCCTCGCTGTGGCGGCCGGCGATGTCGTAGAAGACGCGGTCGGCCTGGCAGTACTCCTCGGGCTGCGGCCTGGTGCTGGTCATCGCTTCCCTCCCTGGGGCTCCGGCTCGGACGGGGACGGGGACAGTGACGGCTGCGGGGCGCCCCCGGACGGGGCGCGCAGGACGAGTACGGCGTTGTGTCCGCCGAATCCGAAGGAGTTGCTGAGCACGGTGCGCACGGCGTGGGGACGCGCGGTGTGCGGCACGTAGTCCAGTTCCGTGTCCTCCGGGTCGTCGCAGTTCACGGTCGGCGGCACGATCCCGTCGCGGATCGTGTGGAGCGCGGCGATCAGCTCGACCGCTCCGGCGGCGCCGATCATGTGACCGGTCATCGACTTGAGCGAGCTGATCGGGACGCGCAGGGCGTGGCGCCCGAAGACGGCGCGGATCGAGGCGCTCTCGATGCGGTCGTTGAGCTGGGTGCCGGTGCCGTGGGCGGAGATGTGGTCGATCTCCTCGGGCCGTACGCCCGCGTCGTCCAGGGCGTCCGTCATGGCCTGACGGGCGGCCAGTCCCTCGGGGTGGGGGTGGGTGGAGTGGTAGGCGTCGGTGGTGGCGCCGTAGCCGGCCAGTTCGGCCAGAACGGTGGCGCCGCGGCGGTGGGCGTGTTCGGCGGATTCCAGGACGACGATGCCGGCGCCGGCGCCCATGACGAACCCGTCCCGGGCGCGGTCGAAGGGGCGGCTGGCCCGGCCGGGTTCGTCGTCGCGGCGGGAGAGCGCACCGGCGTTGGCGGCCGCGCCGAGGTCGAGGGGGTTGACGGCGTCGTCGGCTCCGCCGGCGATGACGACGTCCGCGTAGCCGTGGCGGATCATGCGCAGGGCGTCGCCGATGCAGGTGGCGCCGGTCGCGCAGGCGGTGGCGGTGGCACCGGAGGGGCCCCGCGCACCGAGCCGGGCGGCGATCTCGCCCGCCGCGCTGTCCAGCGAGCCGCTGGAGGCGAGGTAGGGGGTCATCCGGCGCCGTCCGTGGTCGCGCAGGTCGTGGACGGCCGCCTGCATGAGCTGGCCCGGACCGTAGCCGGAGCCCACCAGGACGGCGGTGCGGGTGGCGCGTTCGGCGTCGACGTCCAGTCCGGCCTGCCGCACCGCCTGGAGGGCGGCGGCGAGGGCGAACTGGGCGTACCGGTCGAGGCGGCGGCCCTGCTTGTTGGGCATGTACGGCTTCGGGTCGAAGTCCACGACCTCGCCGGCGAACCGCGTCGGAAGGGTGGCGGCGTCGTAGCGGGTGATGGTGCGGATCCCGCTGCGGCCGGCCCTGGCCGAGGCCCAGAACTCCTCGGTGGTGCAGCCGATGGGGGAGACGACACCGCTGCCGGTGATGACCACGCCGTGTTCCCGGGAACGAGCCCGTGTCTGCGCCATGTCCGCCTCCCTCCCTGACTGTGGTGAGCATCAACAGCCGTCCGGCGAGGGCCTGTCGGGGCTGCCTGCCGGGCTGATGACCAAACATTGACACACTCTCGACCCACGAGTCAAGAAATATGACTGAGCGATTCTCCGGGCGAGCCCTACCAGCAACCCTTCGCGTTGACGAGGGGCCGTGCGTGCTGTTCACTGTCGACTTCATGGATAGTCATGGACTTGACTCAAGAGTCATGGAGGGTTGATATGCCGCGCTGGAGCACACTGTTACTCGATGACGCCTCCCTCGCCGAGATGCCGAAGCTCCCCCTGCGGGACGTCCTCCGGCACGCCGACCTCGTCACCGAACAGCAGCCACAGCCACAGGCTCTCTACGAGCGCTGGGAGAAGCAGCAGTGGTCGGCCCGGGCCATCGAACTGGGGCCGGACCGCGAGGACTTCGACAAGCGGCTCCCCAAGGCCGCGCGCAAGATGATCGAGGAGTCCATCGCCACCTTCATCATCGGCGAGTACACCGGCCTCGACCTGCTGGGCCCGATCCTCACGGGAGCTCCGGAGGAGCGCGACCACCTCTACCTCGGTACGCAGATCGCCGACGAGACCCGCCACACGCAGCTGATGCTGCGCCTCGGCGAGGAGGTCCTCGGCCTGGACCCCGACCCCGGGCGGATGCTGGTGCAGGCGTGGAACATGGTCACGCCGGCCCACCAGGAGCTGAGCCGCGTCGAGACCGAGGTCATCAGGGAGCTGCAGCAGCACCCCTCGGACTACCGCCGCTGGCTGCGCGCCGTGGCGCTCTTCCACCTGATCACCGAAGGCGTCCTGGCCCTCGTCGGACAGCGCGCCATCGTCAACTCCCTGCACGGCGTGCCGCTGCTCGCCGGGGTGAAGGCCGGCTTCACCGCGATGTGCCGCGACGAGTCCCGGCACGTCAGCTTCGGTCTGCACGCGCTGCGCCAGGGCGTGCAGGAGGGCTACGGCGACGACATCCGGGAGATCATCGAGCTCGCCGCGCCGATCGCCCTCAACATCGAGGAGGGCGGCGAGGCCGACTCGGCCCCGCAGGGACTCACCATGAAGCAGCTCGGCATCGAGAGCCTGTACCGCCAGCTGCGGCTCATCGGCATCGAGAAGAAGTTCGCCGACCACGTCGTCGACCTCTCCGCCCCGAAGCCGCCCGCCGAAGAGGACCGCTGAGCCGCGCCCACCGCCGCGACCGCGGACCCGGCCCGCGCCGCTCCGCGCTCCCCGGCCCCCCAGCCACCACCACCGCCACACAACCCGAGAGAGGTAACCGCCATGACGCGTGAAGACATCATCTCCGGCCTCGCCGAGATCCTGAACGAGGTCGCCGACGTGGAGCCGGCCGACGTGACCGAGGAGAAGTCCTTCATCGACGACCTCGACGTGGACTCCCTGGCGATGGTCGAGGTCATCGTCGCCGCCGAGGAGCGCTTCGGCGTGAGCCTGCCCGAGGAGGAGCTGAAGGAGCTCCGGCTGGTCTCCGACATCGTGATCCGGATCGAGAAGCAGCTGGCCGGCTGACCGTCCGTTCCTCCCGCCGCTGCTTCGGCCCGCCCCGACCCGGGGGCCGGAGCGGCGCACCCACCCACTCCCGGACTCGACCGTACGAGCCCGGGCCAGGAGGCACCATGAGCGACGACCGGGTCCTGGTACGCCGGGCCCTTCGCGCCCTGTTCAGCCCGCTCGGCTGCCCCGACCCCCACCCCCTCTACGCGGTGCTCCGCGAGCGGGCCCCCGTGGCCCGGCTGCCCGACGGGACCGTGGTCGTCACCCGCCACGCCGACTGCGACCGGGTGCTGCGCGACCCGCTCTTCCGGGTCGAGGACGACGAGTGGATCGCCCGCACGTGGCCCGAGGGACCCGAGCACCTGGCCGTCCACTCCCTCATGGGCGAGATGGTCAACCAGAACTCGCCCCACCACGAACGGCTGCGGCGCCTGGTCGGCCGGGCCTTCACCCCGCGCCGGGTGGAGGGCCTGCGGCCGGCGGTGGAGCGGC
Organism: Streptomyces sp. NRRL F-2664; assembly: GCF_000719345.1. Lineage (GTDB taxonomy): Bacteria > Actinomycetota > Actinomycetes > Streptomycetales > Streptomycetaceae > Streptomyces. The sequence continues at coordinate 154,629 of NZ_JOFX01000007.1, read as the reverse complement.
TGACCGACGCCCTGCTGGACGACCTCGCCGCACACGCCGCGACGGGCCCGGTCGACCTGATGGAACGGCTCGCCCTGCCGCTGCCCATCACCGTCATCGGCGAACTGCTCGGCATCCCCGAGGAGGACCGGGCCTGGTTCGGCCCGCGCGTGCGGGACATCACGTCCGCCATCGAGAACAACCTCACCGGCCCCGACCTGGAGCGCGCCGACGCGGCGACCGCCGAACTGTGGGACCGGCTGGGCCTGCTGGTGGCCCAGCGACAGGCCGATCCGCGCGAGGACATGGTGAGTACACTCATCGCGGTCCGCGACGCGGACGGCGACCGCCTCACCCGTCGCGAACTGCTGGCCAACATGGTCCTGTTGTACTCGGCGGGCTACGAGACGACGAGCAACCTCATCGGCAACGGCACGGCCACCCTCCTCGACCACCCCGGGCTCCTCGACCGCCTGCGCGGCGAGCCCGACAACGTGACCGCCTGGGTCGACGAGATGCTGCGCTTCACCCCGCCCATCCAGATCGCCTCGCGCTGGACCGGCGAGGACACCGAACTGAACGGGGTGCCCATCGGGAAGGGGACCCAGGTCGTGGCTCTCCTCGCCGCGGCGAACCGCGACCCCGAACGGTACGAGTCCCCCGACACGTTCCTGCCGGGCCGGCCCGTGTCCGGCTCGCTCAGCTTCGGCGCCGGTGCCCACTACTGCCTGGGCGCCGCCCTCGCCCGGATGGAGGCCCAGGTGGTCTTCCCCCGGCTGCTGGCCCGCTTCCCGCACATCGCGCACGCCGGCCCGGCCACGCCGCGGACCCGCCTCACCTCGCTGCGCGGCTACGACCGGCTCCCGCTGGAGCTGCATTGAGCCCGGACGGGCGCCGGCCCGGGGCAGGGCGCCCCGGGCCGGATCCGCGCGCCGGCGTACGGCAGGGCTACGACTTCGCCTTCTTCTCCCGCGGCCAAATGGTGTACGACCACGACCAGATGGTGTCGATCACCCAGATGGTCAGCCAGATCCGGCCCAACCAGACCAGCGGCCCCCGCTGGTCGTCGGGCACGCTGCCGTCGGTGATCTGCCATATGAGCCAACTGGAGTCCAGCGCCCACAGGACCAGCTGCCCCAGCACGAACGCGGCCGTGTGGACGTACCAGTCCCGGCGCTCCTTGCGGGCGTGCTCCTTGGGGCCCAGCGAGGGCTTCGCCGAGGGCTGCGCCGGTTCGGGCTTGCTCGTGTCCATGTCTTCTCCGTCCTCTCTCCTGTGTACGGTCTCCGGCGCGGCGCCGGCCCCCGCTCCGGCCGCGGACGCGGACCGGGACCTCTTCCCCTCCGGCGGCAGGCGCAGGACGCGGACCGCGAACGGCACCACGACCGCCCCCACGGCGGAGGTGACGGCGGCCGCCGCGCAGGCGGCGACCCAGCCGAGTTGCTCGTAGAGCACGCCCATCACCAGCGGGCCGACCACAACACCGGCCAGTCGCGCGCTCTCGTACAGGCCCATGCCCCGGCCGATCCGACCGCCGGAGGCGGCGGCCACGGTCGCCTGCTCGACGGGGATCTGTGCCGCGAAGCAGGCGGCGGCCACGGTCCAGAACACGGCGATCGCGAGCGGCGTGGCGACGACAGCGAGTCCCGCCGCGAACAGCGTGCCCGCCGCGAACGAGGCGACCATGGTCGGGGTGCGGCCCAGCCGGTCCGTGAGGTGGTGGGTGTGCTCCGGCAGCAGCACGAACACCACGAAACCGGGGGCGAAGACCAGTGCGATCTCGTTCGGGGACAGCTCCAGGTCCCCCTGCAGCCGCAGCAGCAGCAGCATCCACAGCCCGGCCTCGGCGGCGGCCGTCACCGCGGACACCACCATCAGCGGCAGCAGCCGGCGCTCCGCCGCCCCCCGCCGCAGCGGCCCCCGCGTCCGGCGGTCGCGCCCGGCTGCGGGGCGGGCCGGCCGTCCGCCCGGACCGCGCAGCAGGAGGGCCATGGCCAGGACGCAGGCGACGGCGCCGAGCCAGAACAGGGCCGGATAGCCGGTCCGTTCCAGCAGTGAGAACGTCACCAGGTAGCCGACGAAAGCTCCTTGCCCCTCGGCGGACAGCAACTTCCCGTAGGCGGCCGTCCCGTCGCCGTCCGCCGCCTCCCGTCCGGTCCAGGCCCGCAGCGCGACCCAGAACAGCGCGCCGCCCACGCCGCCCAGGCCGGCCGCGGCGAAGGCCACCGGCAGGGTGTCGGCGAGCGCATATCCCGCGAAGGACAGGGCGTACAGTCCCGCCCCGGCCGCGGCCACCCGCCGCTGGTCGAAACGGTCGGCCAGCTCCCCGGCCAGGGGGCGCACGAGAAGGGACAGCACCGCCTCGAAGGCGATGAGCGCGCCCACCACGGACGGCCCGGCCCGCAGGGTCGAGCCGGCCCACAGGGGTAACAGGAAGTCGAGCACCTCGGCCGGGGCGCTCGCGAACAGCGCGGCCGACAGGACACGGCGGCCCGCCGGGTCCGTCGGCGTCTTCGTGCCGGCGCTCACCCTTCGAGCACCGTCTTCGGGGTGATCACCCGGGTGGGGATGGACTTGTTGGTGATCCGCGCGAACATGTTGCGCGGCCCCGGGATCCACACCTCGTCGACCTCCGCCGCGTGCAGGCCCCGCAGGATGGTCTGCCAGTGGACAGGTGTGGTCCAGCCGTCCAGCAGGTCCTGCTTGATCTCCTCGGGGTCGGTCAGGAGCCGCCCGTCGACGTCGGACAGGACCGGGACGTCCGGGGCGTTCCACGGCACGGTGCCGTAGACCTCGTCGTGCAGGCGGGCGCGCAGCCCGGAGACGGCCGAGCAGTGCTCGGCGCGGTTCATCGTGTAGAAGGGGAATCCGCCCTCCTCGCGTACCCGCTGCTCGAACCGCTCCAGGGTGCGCATCGACGCGGACACCGCGTGCACCTCCTCGTCGAGGACCACCGACAGCTCGATCCACTCACCGCGTGCACGGGTCTCCTCGACCAGCCGCTGGACGGTGTCGTGCGGGAGCCGGTAGAAGAAGTGGCAGCCGATCGGCTCGGTCAGCGACGCGAAGTAGTCCGTCTCGACGGCGACGCTGCGCCGGATCAGCTCCAGTGCGTCCGGGTAGGTCAGGGCCCCGGCCCGGACGGCGGCCATGAAGGCGCCGAAGCTCTGCCCGCCGCAGACGGCGGGCCGGCCGCCGTGGCGGTCCTGCGCGCAGTCGGCGAGGGCGAGGGTGAGCGCCATGAACCCGCTCTCGAAGACCTCCCATTCGTAGATGGACGCCTCGCGGTAGGCATCGGCCAGGGAGTAGCCCAGCACCTCGTCGGCTTCGGCGAATCTGCGTCTGGCGTGGTCGTTCGTGGTGACGAACTCGCTGATCGCGTCGAACCGGGTGGGAATGAGCCCCGGGAAGAAGAGCGCTACGGCCATTGCCTCGTCCTTGTCTCGCAGTCGTTCATTCGTCCTCGCGCAGCGGGAAGTCGCCGCCGGCCCCGGAGGTTCCCGGAGGACTGTCGGCGAGGGACACTCCCACCTCGACCACTCCTGTCGTGTTGTGCTCCACGCAGTGCCGCCATGCCGTATGGAGGACGCCGTGGAGATCGCCGGGGTTGTCGACCCGCCAGTATCCGAGTCCGTACGCGTGGGCCAGGCCCGCGGATCCGGTCGGGCGGTCGGAGGTGAAGGAGAACCGGGAGCCGGGGCCCGAGACCCGGTCCAGGTTGGTCTGCAGCCACCCGTAGCCGCCGTTGTCGAGGACCACGTACAGCAGGGACACGCCCGTGTCGGCGACGGTGGGCAGCTCGGAGCGGAAGAGGTTGAAGGCGCCGTCGCCGACGACCGCGACCACGGGCCGGTCCGGCTGTGCCAGGGCGACGCCCACGGCGGCCGCGGCGCCGAAGCCGAGCGGTGTCTGTTCGCTGGGCACGACGGACCCGCCGAGGGACCCGCAGCTGTAGTGCGGGTGGAAGTACGACCACATGTCCTGCAGGCCGTTCTCCTGGACGAGGACGCGCGTGTCGGGCACCGCGTCGGCGAGGGCCGTCAGCACGCGCGCCACGGGTACGCCCGCGGCCGGTCCGGCGGCCGCCGCGTCGGCGGCCGCCGCCCGCTCGGCCGCACGCACGGCGTGTGCCTGCCGTACCGCGCGGATCCGCCCGGTCCAGTCGGTGTCGCCCGCGGGCCGGTCCAGCATCCGGGTCCAGGCCGCGACGGTCCGCTCGACATCGCCCAGCACGCCGGTGCCCGGCCTGCCCGTGACCAGGCTCTCCTCCCCCGCCACCACCTGGATCACCGGCAGGTCGGCGGCGTTCGGCCAGCCGAAGGTCGCGGTCTCCTCCAGCCGGCTGCCGAGCGCGACCACCAGGTCGGCCTCGTGCCACAGCCGGTCGGCGGGCGCCACCGTGTAGAGCCCCGACACCCCGCAGAAGAGGGGATGGTCCTCGGCGAAGGTGCCCCGGCCGGAGGCGGTGGTGAAGACGGCGGCGCCGAGCCGGTCGGCGAAGTCCTCCAGGAGGCGGCCGGTGTTGCGGTGCCGGGCGCCGCCGCCGACGAGCAGCAGGGGCCGCCGGGCCGTGGCGATGGCGTCCGCGGTGGTCCGCAGGACGTCGGGGTCCGGGGTCGGCCGCTGCGGGGCGGCGGGCCGCCAGGGGCCGGTCCGGGTGACCGGTTCCGCGGCGATCTGCTCCGCGATCTCGACGTACACGGGGCCGGGCGTGCCGTTGACGGCGACGGCGACGGCCTTCTCCAGGACGCCCGCCAGCCGGTCGGGGTGGTCCACCCGGGCCGCCCACTTGACGTAGGGGCGCACCGCGGCGAGCTGGTCGAGTTCCTGGAACGCGCCCGTGCCCAGCCGGTCCAGGGCGGTGCCCCCGGCGATCAGGACGACGGGCGCGGCGGCGGAGGCCGCCTCCAGCACGCCCGTGAGGGTGTTGGTCAGGGCCGGGCCCTTGCCGACCGCGCAGATGCCGGGCCGGCCCGAGGCGAGGGCGTAACCGGTCGCCATGAACAGGGCGTTGCGCTGGTCCCGGCACAGGACGAAGCGGATGTCGGTGCCCTCCAGGGCGCCCAGCAGGTCCATGTCGTCGCCGGGCAGCCCGAAGACCGCGCCGGTGCCGAGGTGGTGCAGGTGGTCGGCGACGGCGTGCCAGGCGCCGGGGTGGGTGCGGTCGGTCATCGGCCGGCCGCCGGGAGGTGCTCGGCGACGGCCTTGGAGACGAGGACCGGTTCGGTCCACATCTGCGTGCCGTCGGTGATGTAGTTCGCCATCCGCCCGTATCCGCCGAAGGGCGCGTTGCCGTCGTCGATGGACAGCAGGGTGGTGTCGACGGTGACGGTGGTGCGCCGTCGCAGGGCCTCGACGAGGGCGGGGGCGTCGCCGTAGACGCTCGATCCGAGGGCGCGTTCGGTGAACACCGCGGTGGTGAGGGTGGCCGCCAGGGCCTCCGGGTCGCGGTAGCCGACGACGTTGAAGACCGGCGCGAAGAACTCCGGCACCGGGGTCCGCGGCGTCACCTCCTCGCCGAGGACGACGGTGGGCTCCATGCGGCGCTCGCGGAAGTCGACGTGGCCGCCGTGGACGATGGCGCGGCGGTTGCGGGCCAGGAACTGGGCGGCCTCCTCCAGTGCCCCGTCGTAGAAGACGGGCCCGTAGTCGGCGTCCGGGTCGGTGTAGGGCCCGTAGCGCAGGGCCTTGAGCTCGGTGACGAGGGCGTCGAGGAACGCGTCGAGGAGGTCCTCGTGGACGCAGAACAGGTCGGGGCCCAGGCAGTCCTGGCCGGCGTTGTGCATCCGGATCTCGACGGCGTCGCGGGCCGCACTGGCGAGGTCGGCGCCCGGGGCGACGACGAAGGGGTTGACCCCGGAGCCCAGGAAGAGGAACAGCTGGCCCGGGGCGAGCTGGGACCTGATCTGCTCGGCGTTGCGGTAGGCGCCGGTGAAGACGACGACGTCGGCCGGCCGTACGTGCTCGCGCAGGAACTCCCGCTGACTGGCGTTGGTCAGCTCGATCGGCAGCCCGTGGTGCGCGGCGAGCAGCCGGTGCAGCCGGCCCATCTGGTCCTTGACCTGGCTGGAGGGGCGGAAGACCAGGCGGTCCGCGTAGAGGGCGGGCACCAGCAGGTACAGGGCGTACGAGTAGAGGACGACGTTGGACGGCATGTAGACCGCCAGTCGCGGGACCCGGCCCGGCCGGTACCTCTCGAACTCGTCGAGCGCGCCGTCCAGCGTGGCGATGGTCGCCTCGATCTCGTACCCGGCGGCGCGGTGCGTGGAGATCTCGCAGAGCAGGTCGTGGACGGCGCCGGGGTCGCGGGCCAGGAAGTCCCGGACGGCGCGGAGTGCCTCCAGCCGTCCGGGGTCGGGGACCTGCACCGGCTCGTCGAGAGCGGTCGGCCAGGCGGGAGCGGAGCTCATGTATCCCTCCTCGGGGCGGAGTCCATGGAGAGCCAGCGTCAACCCCCAGTCATTGATTGTCAAGTTCAGTCATGGCTATCACGGCGATCGGTCGGCCTGCATCCCCCGGAGCGCGGGCGCCGCCCAGCAGCAGCAGACGACCAGCAGATACGCGCAGGCGAGGGTCACGAGCGCAGGGCGCAGGCCGGCGGCGCCGACGAGCACCACGGTCAGCGAGGCCCCCAGCGGGACGGCGACCAGTCCGGCCGTGTCGACGGCCGTCGTGACCCGCCCGTACTGCTCGTGCGGAACGCTGCGTTGGAGCACAGCGGTCCGCACCGGGCCCACCGGAGCGGCGAAGGCGCCGAGCAGCGCGAGCAGGACGGCTCCCACGGTCAGGGAGGGCAGGGCGGCCAGCGCGCCGACCAGCAGGGCCACGCCGAAGCCCGCGCCGAGGTACGTCCGGCGGGCTCCGAGCCGGTGCCCGGCGACGGCATAGCCCACCGTGCCGGCGACCGCACCCAGCCCGAATGCGGTGAGCAGGACACCGAGGCTCGCCGCGCTCCCCAGGTGCTGGTAGGCGTACGTCACCAGGACCACGCCGGCCAGACCGCTGTCCAGCCCGTTGAAGGCGGTCCCCGACAAGGCCACGGCCCGCAGCAGCCGGTGCTCGCGCAGGAGCCGCAGCCCCGACCGCAGCTCGACCAGGTAGCCGCCGACGGCCCGCGCGCCCCGCGGCCCGGCCCGGCCCGCCGTGATGCAGCCGGCGACGAGGGCCGCCGCCGCGAGGCAGGCCGCCGCGTCGACGAGCAGGACGTGCGCGACGCCGAACAGGGCGACCGCGGCTCCCCCCAGGGGCGGCCCGCACAGCTGGGCGACCTGGTGCACTCCGCCGAGCAGCGCGTTGCCCCGCTCCAGCGGCATGTCCGCGTCGGCGGACAGCTCGGGCACCAGACCGGTCACGGCCGCGGTGGCCGGCACGTCCAGGGCGTTCGCGGCGACGACGAGCGCCGCGAGCACGGGGAAGTCCAGCGCCCCCAGTGCGTGCACGACCGGAATGCACGCCGCTCCGATACCGCCGACCGCATAGGAGGCCGCAGCCGTTGCCCTAAAACCCCAGCGGTCCACCAGAGGGCCGGACACGAATCCCACGGCTGCGGAAGCGACGGCCCCGAGCGCCACCAGGAATCCGGTCTGCGCCACGCTGCCGGTCGTCTGCAGCACGAACCACGGGACGGCCACGACCATCATGGCCTCGCCGACCGAGGCGACCGCCACCCCGCCCAGCAGCACATACACGCCCCACCGGCGCCGCCGCCCCCGCCGCCCATCGATTGTCATGGGTATTGACATTAACATGACTCGAATGTGACTACGTGAATACTCCAAGAATGCGCAAAAATCGACACCGGTACCCGACTCCGCCTTACAGCACGAGCCCTGTCAGGTAGAATCCCCTGTCACGCTCCGTAAATATCCGTCCACCCTCCACCACACAGCGAGCCGAACCTTGACGATCGAGCAGCCAGCATTCGGGAAACGCGTCCGGGAAAGCCGTCGCACCCAGGGCCTGTCCCAGGGCGACCTCGCCGGCGAGGGCGTCTCGTCCAGCTATGTGTCGCTGGTCGAGAGCGGGCACCGGATCCCCAGCCTCAAGGCCGCCAAGGTCATCGCCGGGCGGCTCGGGGTGACGGTCGAGGAGCTGTGCGAGCCCGAGGCGCAGGACCGGCAGCGCACCCACCGGCTCCAGCTCGTCGGCATGCTGGTGGCCGCCCGCTCCAGCCAGCTGGCCGGCGACTGGGCCGCGGCCCGCAGCCAGCTCGACGCCGTCGTCCGGCAGGCCGGTGACGGCGGATTCGACGAGGTGCGCTGGGAGGCCCGCTGGGAGCTCGCCACCGTGCTGGACCGCCTCGGCGCCGACGCCGACCGCGAGGCGGTCCTGCGGGAGCTGCTGGACGATCCGATCACCACCGCCGCGCAGCTCATGCGCACCCGCGCCGCGATCGAGCTCGCCGACCTGCACCGGCGGACGGGACGGCTCTCCGAGGCCGTCACCTTCGCCGAGGACGCCTCGGGCGCCGCCGCCGGCCTGGAGCCCGGCCGGCCCGAGCGCGTCCAGGCCCAGGTCGTGCTGCTGACGGCCTACGTCGAGAGCGGCGAGTGGCACCGCGCGAAGAGCCTCGGCGACACCCTGCTCGAAGAGGTGCCCTCGGTGGCGGCCGAGCCGCTGCGCGCCTGCGCGCTCTGGGCGGCGGCCGGCGCCCGCCACCTCGCCGGCGGCACAGAGGCCCTCGGCCTGCTGGCCGAGGCCGACGCGCTGCTCGGCCGGTCGGACGACATCCGGCTGCGCACCCGCCTGGCCCGGGCCCGCGCCCTGCTGGCGCTCGCCACCGGCGACCCGACCGCCGGGGCCCTGCTGGACCGGGTGCGCAGTGCGCCGACGCCGGGGTCCGCATCCGCGGCGCAGACCTGGCTCACCGCCCTGGAGGCGCTGGCCGTCGTACGGTCCGGGCAGGCACCCGCGAGTGAGGCGTCCGCGGCGGCGGATGCGCTCGACCCCTCCGCGCTGGACCCGCTCGACCGGGCGCGCTGCACGGTGCTCCGGGCCCGCGCCCGGAGGGCTGCGGACCAGGAGGAGAAGGCGGCCACGGACCTCAGGGCGGCGGCCGAGGGGTACGAGAAGGCCGGCGCCGTCCGGCTCGCGATGGAGACGTGGCGGGAGCTGAGCGCCCCCGGCCACGTCACCGGCGTCGACCCGCACGCCGTCCTCATGCCGTAGCGGGCTCCGGACATCGCAGTCTGCGCAGCACCGCGCTGCGGACGGGGGCGGAGGCCGCCACGGCCACCGCCGTCCCCGCCCCGGCGGGCAGGTCCCTCACGTACGCGACCCCGCTCCCGCCGAACGGCCCGGACGCGGGCACTGCCACCCGGCCGTCCGGCCCGGCGGCCAGCACGTCCACCTCGGCGGCGCGCGCGAGCGCTCCGCGACCGGCCAGGCGGAGCGCCGCCTCCTTTCGGGCCCACAACCGGGCCAGCACGAGAGGTCGCCGTCCGGCCGCTGCCGCCCCCGCGAAGGCACGTTCCGTCCGGCTGAAGGGCAACAGGGCCTCGGCCTCCACCGAGCCCGGGACGCCGACCGCGCTGAGCGCCACCGACAGCCCCCGGGCGAGGGCCACGAGCAGCCCTCCCTCGTCCCTGCAGACCGCGATCCCCAGCGGCCCGGCGTCCCATCTCTGCCGCCCCAGGTCGTCCCGGGCGAGGCGGATGTCGTCCGGCGGCCGCATCAGCAGACGGCCGAGCAGGGCGCGGACGGTCCGGTCGTCGTCCGCGGAGCCGCCGCGGGGCGGCCGGCGGACGGGCCCGGATTCGCTCCCGTTCAGGAGGGAGAAGACGTGGACCTCGCCCTCACCGACGTCGTACGGGCGGTCCGGCCGCCACCATTCCTCGGCTAAGTACGCTGCCCGTGCATCCTCTTCTGGTCGATGTATGTCATAGAGAAGATCATCCCCCGGCAATTTTCCCTCACATCTTCATTTGCATTCGCCCGGGAAACGGTGCGCACCGTCACCGGGGGAATGAAATGGGTTTTCATGGAAGCGCCCGGTCAAAGCGCTCTTTTGTCAACCGCCCGGCACCGCAGCGCGCGGCGTCGGGGGCGAAAATCCGCCCACGGGACGCCCGGTAGGCTCCGCGCTGTGCCCCGCGGCCGCCCCGCAGCCACTTGCCTCGGCCCGCCCGGCAGGGCACACGGAACAGCAAACCTAACCTGGCGTGTTCACCGCAGTCAACATCGGCAAGGGCCATCTGACTCGGGCTGACCGGCAGTCATATTTCTTTGAAGGATTAACCGCTGACGCTCCGTCCCTCAGCGCCTTCCGGACACCCGCGACCGGTCACAAAGCCCGCGTGGCCTGAAATACCCGCTCGTTCGGGGGAGTGTGTCGGTGCCCCCTCGGCACCTCCCCCTCTTTGCGGCCGCGACGGAGAGCGGCGGCGGTCGCGCGGGCGCCTGTACGGACCCCCGGAGAGCACCTCGCGGCGGGTCGGCGCATCACGGGGCCCTCGCCGCCGGCATCCCGCCCGCGCCGCGCGCCCACCCCGGCCCGCCTCCGGTGTCGACCGTCCGGAGTACACGTCCGGCGCGCTGGCGTCCGTAGGGACCGCCGTCGGCCGCATACCTGTGGGTACGGTGTTGTCCCCGGTTCGCCCTGCGGACGACGGAGCTACCAATCAGTAAACAAGGGGACAACTCCTCTCTCGCCAGCAAAGAAAACGTGGGCCGTTCGTAGGGACTCGACAAAGAATCACCCGGGGCCGCTGACCGGGGAGACAGAGACCTCGCATACATGACGGGGTTACTGTGCAGTCGGGGATCCCCCTGACCTGGGGCGCCACAAGGGTTCCCCGGTGGAGCGGGCCTCGCATCACACTCTGTGTGGGCAAGGTCACCACCTGGGAAGGGTCGAAAGGCCGTGTGGGCAGTCCCTAAACTCAGCTTGTTTCAAGGAGGGAGCCATCGTGCGCAAGGTGCTCATCGCCAACCGTGGCGAAATCGCTGTCCGCGTTGCTCGGGCCTGCCGGGACGCCGGGATCGCGAGCGTAGCCGTCTACGCCGACCCGGACCGGGACGCTCTGCACGTCCGCGCGGCCGACGAAGCTTTCGCGTTGGGCGGTGACACCCCGGCCGCCAGCTACCTGGACATCTCCAAGGTCCTCCAGGCCGCCGCCGACTCGGGTGCGGACGCCATCCACCCCGGATACGGCTTCCTGTCCGAGAACGCCGACTTCGCCCAGGCCGTGATCGACGCCGGTCTGACCTGGATCGGCCCGCCGCCGCAGGCCATCCGCGACCTCGGCGACAAGGTGGCCGCCCGCCACATCGCCCAGCGCGCCGGCGCGCCGCTGGTCGCCGGCACGCCGGACCCGGTCTCCGGGGCCGACGAGGTCGTCGCCTTCGCCAAGGAGCACGGCCTGCCGATCGCCATCAAGGCCGCCTTCGGCGGCGGTGGCCGCGGTCTGAAGGTCGCCCGCACCCTCGAAGAGGTGCCGGAGCTCTACGAGTCCGCCGTCCGGGAGGCCGTCGCCGCCTTCGGTCGCGGCGAGTGCTTCGTCGAGCGCTACCTGGACAAGCCGCGCCACGTCGAGACCCAGTGCCTGGCCGACTCGCACGGAAACGTCGTCGTCGTCTCCACCCGCGACTGCTCCCTCCAGCGCCGCCACCAGAAGCTGGTGGAGGAGGCGCCCGCGCCGTTCCTGACCGAGGCGCAGAACGCGGAGCTGTACGCCGCGTCCAAGGCCATCCTGAAGGAGGCCGGCTACGTCGGCGCCGGCACCGTGGAGTTCCTCGTCTCCGCCGACGGCCTGATCTCCTTCCTGGAGGTCAACACCCGCCTCCAGGTCGAGCACCCGGTCACCGAAGAGGTCTCCGGCATCGACCTCGTCCGCGAGATGTTCCGCATCGCCGACGGCGAGGAGCTCGGCTACGGGGACCCGGTCCTGCGCGGTCACTCCATCGAGTTCCGCATCAACGGCGAGGACCCGGGACGCAACTTCCTCCCGGCGCCCGGCACGGTGACGAAGTTCGTCGCGCCGACCGGCCCGGGCGTCCGCCTCGACGCGGGCGTCGAGTCCGGCTCCGTCATCGGCCCGGCCTGGGACTCCCTGCTGGCCAAGCTGATCGTCACCGGCGCCACCCGCGAGCAGGCGCTGCAGCGCGCCGCCCGCGCGCTCGCCGAGTTCGAGGTCGAGGGCATGGCCACGGCCATCCCGTTCCACCGCGCGGTCGTCGTCGACCCGGCGTTCGCCCCCACCGACGGCAGCCCCTTCACCGTCTACACGCGGTGGATCGAGACCGAGTTCGTCAACGAGATCCCGGCGTTCACGGCTCCGGCCGCTGAGGAGGCCGAGGAGGAGCCGGGCCGCGAGACGGTCGTCGTCGAGGTCGGCGGCAAGCGCCTCGAAGTCTCGCTGCCGTCCTCCCTCGGCATGACCCTGGCCCGTACGGCGGCCGCGGGCGGCGCGAAGCCGAAGCGCCGCGCGGCCAAGAAGTCCGGTCCGGCCGCCTCCGGCGACACGCTCACCTCGCCGATGCAGGGCACGATCGTCAAGGTCGCCGTCGAGGAGGGCCAGCAGGTCACCGAGGGCGAACTGATCGTCGTCCTGGAAGCGATGAAGATGGAGCAGCCGCTCAACGCGCACCGCTCCGGCACCGTCGTGGGCCTCACCGCCGAGGTCGGCGCGTCCGTCACCTCGGGCGCCACGATCTGCGAGATCAAGGACTGACGTCCCGGCCCGCAGCACCACGCGAAGGCCCCGCCCGGTCGACCGGGTGGGGCCTTCGCGATGTCCGGGACGTCCCGGGGTGGGGTGTCCGGTGCCGGCCGGGGGTGTCCGGCCGGCCGGGGTGGCTACCGGCGCCGCATGTCGGCGACCCGGGCCCGCTCCGCCTGCTGCTCCAGCATCCCGCCGGGCGCACTGCGCAGCTGGGCCGTGGGCCCGCCGCGCCGCTGCACCGGCAGCGGCGACTCCCGGCGCGGCCGTCGCCCCTGCATGCCGTCCACCGCTCCGGAGGCCACAGGTCCGCCGGCCACGGTGATCTGCACGCCCTGGTCGGCGAGGGCCTGGAGCTCCGTCGCCGCACGGTCGTCGTGCGGCGGGGGCTCGTCCGTGACCAGACGGGTCATCACGTCCGTCGGTACGGTCTGGAACATGGTGTCGGTGCCCAGCTTCGTGTGGTCGGCCAGCACCACCACCTCCCCCGCCGCCTGCACCAGCGCCCGGTCCACGCTGGCGGACAGCATGTTGGACGTGGACAGCCCGCGCTCGGCGGTCAGGCCGCTCCCGGACAGGAAGGCCCGGGACACCCGCAGCCCCTGGAGGGACTGCTCGGCTCCGCTGCCCACGAGGGCGTAGTTGGAGCCGCGCAGGGTGCCGCCGGTCATCACCACCTCCACGCGGTTGGCGTGGGCCAGGGCCTGCGCGACGAGCAGCGAGTTGGTGACGACGGTCAGCCCGGGCACGCGGGCGAGCCGGCGGGCCAGCTCCTGGGTCGTGGTGCCCGCGCCGACGACGACGGCCTCGCCCTCTTCCACGAGGCCGGCCGCGACATCGGCAATGGCGGTCTTCTCCGCCGTCGCGAGATGGGACTTTTGCGGAAAGCCGGACTCCCGCGTGAAACCGCCCGGCAAGACCGCACCGCCGTGCCGGCGGTCGAGGAGTCCTTCGGCCTCCAGTGCCCGCACGTCCCGCCGTACGGTCACTTCGGAGGTCTGGACGACGCGGGCGAGCTCCCGGAGCGACACCGCTCCGTTGGCCCGCACCATTTCGAGGATCAATTGGCGACGTTCTGCAGCGAACACGAAACTGACAGTAACCCCAACGACCGTCTGCTTTCAGCTCTTTGCGCCGGAATACCGAAGTTGTCCATCAGGCGGGGCGACTAGTGGTATACGCAACCCGATACTTGGGTGAACGTCTCGCCACGCGACCGCGCCCCGTCCCAAATCCCCTATGTGGTAAGGAGGTTGGCCGCGCCTACGCCTCGCCGCCGGCCTTCCGGGTGTGCAGCTGCCGGGCCACCTCGGCGATCGATCCCGACAGCGAGGGGTACACCGTGAACGCGTTTGCGATCTGCTCGACCGTCAGATTGTTGTCGACGGCGATCGAGATCGGGTGGATGAGTTCGCTCGCGCGCGGCGACACGACCACACCGCCCACCACGATGCCGGTGCCGGGGCGGCAGAACATCTTCACGAAGCCGTCCCTGATGCCCTGCATCTTGGCGCGCGGGTTGCGCAGCAGGGGGAGCTTCACGACGCGGGCGTCGATCTTGCCGGCGTCCACGTCCGCCTGGGTGTAGCCGACGGTGGCGATCTCGGGGTCGGTGAAGACGTTCGAGGACACCGTCTTGAGGTTCAGCGGAGCCACCGCGTCGCCGAGGAAGTGGTACATCGCGATGCGGCCCTGCATGGCCGCGACGGACGCGAGCGCGAAGACGCCGGTGACGTCACCGGCGGCGTACACGCCGGGCGCGGTGGTGCGCGAGACCTTGTCGGTCCAGATGTGCCCGGAGTCCTTGAGCCGGACGCCGGACTCCTCCAGGTTCATGTTCCGCGTGTTCGGGATCGCGCCGACCGCCATCAGGCAGTGGCTGCCGGTCAGCACCCGGCCGTCCGAGAGGGTGACCTCGACCCGGTCGCCGACCCGCTTGGCCGACTCGGCGCGCGAGCGCCCCACCACGTTCATCCCGCGGCGCCGGAAGACGTCCTCCAGGACGGCGGCGGCGTCGGGGTCCTCGCCCGGCAGGACGCGGTCGCGGGAGGACACCAGGGTCACCCGGGAGCCCAGTGCCTGGTACGCGCCGGCGAACTCGGCACCGGTCACGCCGGAGCCGACCACGATGAGCTCCTCGGGGAGCTCCTCCAGGTCGTAGACCTGCGTCCAGTTCAGGATGCGCTCGCCGTCGGGCTGGGCGTCGGGGATCTCGCGCGGGGTGCCGCCGGTGGCGATGAGGACGGCGTCCGCCGTGAGGATCGTCTCGGTGCCGTCGGCGGCGGTGACGATGACGTCCCGGGTGCCGTCGATGCCCTGCGGGCCGCCCAGCTTGCCGCGGCCGCGCATGACCTTGGCGCCGGCCCGGGTGACGGAGGCGGTGATGTCGTGCGACTGGGCGAGCGCCAGGCGCTTCACGCGTCGGTTGACCTTGCCGAGGTCCACGCCGACCACGCGCGCCGCCTGCTCGATGTGCGGGGTGTCGTCGGCGACGATGATCCCCAGCTCCTCGTAGGAGGAGTCGAAGGTGGTCATCACCTCGGCGGTCGCGATCAGGGTCTTGGACGGCACGCAGTCGGTGAGGACCGACGCCCCGCCCAGACCGTCGCAGTCCACGACGGTCACCTCCGCACCGAGCTGGGCGCCGACCAGCGCCGCCTCATACCCGCCGGGTCCGCCGCCGATGATCACGATCCGGGTCACGAAAAGTCCGCCTCACGTCTACCCGGCCGGCTGCCGCCCCGGCCGGCGGTCCGGGGGGTCTCCCCGGGGGATGCATTCCGTGCTCCATTGTCCCGCACGCTCCGAGGTGCTTCGCGCCCGGTCCCCGCCGGGGACTCCGTCCGGGTGCAGCCCTGCCTGGCACACGTCCCCGGCCGCCCCTCCCGTACCCTCGACCTCATGTCGCTCTACGCCGCGTACGCCGGCAACCTCGACCCGCGGCTGATGACGCGCCGCGCTCCCCATTCGCCGCTGCGCGGCACGGGCTGGATCAACGACTGGCGGCTGACGTTCGGCGGCGAGCAGATGGGCTGGGAGGGTTCCCTCGCGACGATCGTCGAGGCCCCGCGCCACCAGGTCTTCGTCGCCCTGTACGACATCGCCCCCCTGGACGAGGACTCGATGGACCGCTGGGAGGGCGTCGGGCTCGACATCTACCGGCGCATGCGGATCCGGGTGCACACGCTGGACGGCGACGAGGCCGCCTGGTGCTACGTCCTCAACGGCTACGAGGGCGGCCTCCCCTCGGCGCGCTACCTGGGCGAGATCGCCGACGCGGCCGAGTCCGCGGGCGCCCCGCACGACTACGTGATGGAGCTGCGCAAGCGCCCCTGCTGATGCCCCCTGCCGGGTCCCGCGCACGCGGAGGACCGGTCACCTCCAGGTCACGGTGGGTGGCGACGGACATATGGTCGGAAACGACAAGACAACGATCCGAGCATCGTGAGCTGCGCCATCTACGCGCGTAGGCAATGAGCGGCTACGCTCGTCTGCGTGAACGCATCTGTTACCGATCCCACCGCCGCCGCCGACGCCGCAGCCGCCCGCCTGCGCGAGCTCACCGGCGCCGAGACCCACGATGTCGCCCTCGTCATGGGCTCCGGCTGGGCCCCCGCCGCCGAGGCCCTGGGCGCCCCCGAGGCCGAGTTCCTCGTCACCGAGCTGCCCGGCTTCCCGCCGGCCGCCGTCGAAGGACACGGCGGCAAGGTCCGCTCGTACAAGATCGGCGACAAGCGCGCGCTGGTCTTCCTCGGCCGCACCCACTACTACGAGGGCCGCGGCGTCGCCGCCGTCGCCCACGGTGTCCGCACCGCCGTCGCCGCGGGCTGCAAGACCGTCGTGCTGACCAACGGCTGCGGCGGTCTGCGCGAGGGCATGCAGCCCGGCCAGCCGGTCCTGATCAGCGACCACATCAACATGACGGCCACCTCGCCGATCATCGGCGCGAACTTCGTGGACCTCACGAACCTCTACTCGCCCCAGCTGCGCGCGCTCTGCAAGGAGATCGACCCCTCCCTGGAGGAGGGCGTGTACGTGCAGTTCCCCGGGCCGCACTACGAGACCCCGGCCGAGATCAACATGATCCGCGTGATGGGCGCCGACCTCGTCGGCATGTCCACCGTGCTGGAGGCCATCGCCGCCCGCGAGGCCGGCGCCGAGGTGCTCGGCATCTCCCTGGTCACGAACCTCGCGGCGGGCATCTCCGGTGAGCCCCTCAACCACGAAGAGGTCCTCCAGGCCGGCCGGGACTCGGCCGCGCGCATGGGCAAGCTGCTGACCCAGGTCCTCGCCCGCATCTGAGGCCCGGGACCGTACGAGAGGTAAGGCGGAAGTAGTGCAGGAACAGGACGATCTGATCACCCGGGCGCAGGCCTGGCTGGCGGAGGACCCCGACCCGGAGACCGCGGCCGAGCTCGAAGCGCTCATCGCGGCGGGCGACACGGCGGAGCTCACCGCCCGCTTCTCCGGCACCCTCCAGTTCGGCACCGCCGGACTGCGCGGTGAGATCGGTGCGGGCCCGATGCGGATGAACCGCAGCGTGGTCATCCGGGCCGCGGCGGGCCTCGCGGCCCACCTCAAGGCCCAGGGGCACGCCGGCGGCCTGGTCGTCGTCGGCTACGACGCCCGCTACAAGTCGGCGGACTTCGCCCGCGACACCGCGGCCGTCATGACCGGCGCCGGCCTGCGCGCGGCCGTCCTGCCCCGCCCGCTGCCCACGCCCGTCCTCGCGTACGCCATAAGGCACCTGGGCGCCGTCGCCGGCGTCGAGGTCACCGCGAGCCACAACCCTCCCCGGGACAACGGCTACAAGGTCTACCTCGGCGACGGCTCGCAGATCGTCTCCCCCGCCGACACGGAGATCGCGGCGGAGATCGCCCGCGTCGACACGCTCGCCTCGGTCCCCCGCCCGGAGTCCGGCTGGGAGGAGCTCGGCGACGAGGTCCTGGAGGCCTACCTGGCCCGTACGGACGCCGTCCTGACCCCCGGCTCGCCCCGGGGCGTGCGGACCGTCTACACGGCCATGCACGGCGTCGGCAAGGACGTGGTGATGGCTGCCTTCGCCCGGCACGGCTTCCCGGAGCCGGTCCTGGTCGCCGAGCAGGCCGAACCGGACCCGGCCTTCCCGACGGTGGCGTTCCCCAACCCGGAGGAGCCGGGCGCGATGGACCTGGCCTTCGCCCGGGCCGCCGAGGTCCGGCCGGACATCGTGATCGCGAACGACCCCGACGCCGACCGGTGCGCGGTGGCGGTCCCCACCGCGGACGGCTGGCGGATGCTGCGCGGTGACGAGGTCGGCGCGCTGCTCGCGGCGCACCTCGTCCACAAGGGCGCGACCGGTGTCTTCGCCGAGTCCATCGTCTCCTCCAGCCTGCTGGGCCGGATCGCGCAGGCGGCGGGCGTCGGCCACGAGGAGACCCTCACGGGCTTCAAGTGGATCGCCCGCGTCCAGGGCCTGCGCTACGGCTACGAGGAGGCGCTCGGCTACTGCGTGGACCCCGAGGGCGTCCGCGACAAGGACGGCGTGACGGCGGCCCTTCTGGTCGCCGAACTGGCCTCCGAGCTCAAGGAGCAGGGCCGGACCCTGAACGACCTGCTGGACGACCTGGCGATGGCCCACGGCCTGCACGCCACCGACCAGCTGTCGGTCCGCGTCTCGGACCTGTCGGTCATCGCCGACGCCATGGCGCGGCTGCGCGCGGAGCCGCCGGCCTCGCTGGCGGGGCTGCGGGTGGTCTCGGCGGAGGACCTCACGCAGGGCACGGAGTCGCTGCCGCCGACGGACGGCCTGCGGTACTACCTCGACGGCGCGTACCGGGCGCGGGTCATCTGCCGCCCGTCGGGCACCGAGCCGAAGCTGAAGTGCTACCTGGAGGTCGTGGTCCCGGTGGCCGAGGCCTCGGACCTCGCGGCGGCCCGGGTGACCGGCCAGGAAGTCCTGGACGCGATCAAGAAGGACCTGGCGGCGGCCATGGGCCTCTAGCGGAGCCGCCGGCCCGGTCCCGTCCGACCGGGCCGGCCTGCGGACCCTTCTCCGACGGTCCCCTGAGCCCCGGCTCAGGGGGCCGTCGGCGTACCCGGCCCGCTCCACGAAGCCTTCTCCCCGCCCGTCTCCCGGCTCCGCCCGCCCCCGGTCCTCGAACGCCGGACAGGCTGAACGACAGCCCGCCGACGCGGACGCCCGCGGGCGGAGCCCAATCCAGCCCCGCCGACGGTCGAGGCGCGGAGCCCCGATCCAGCCCCGCCGGCGCTTGAGGCCTGGGGGCGAAGCCCCCGCAACGGCAGCGGGCATGCGTGCGAGCCCGGGGCGTCCCACCCCGCGGCCCGAGCCGCCCCGCGGACCTCAGGGGGCCGGCGAGGGAGACGGGGTCGGGCGGACGATTTCGCCCAGCGTGGGGACCGACTCCGGCCGGGAGCGGACCACGTCGGTGCACTCCCACGCCCGCGGCGGATCCGCATCCGGCCCGCCCAGCACCACCGGCCCCGGCCCGGCGGACACCGCCTCACTGCCCGCCATCGTGCACACGATCTGCGACAGCGCCACCGGCGGCAGATCCTCCGGCTTGCGGCTCAGCCGCACCGTCCCCGCCGGGTCGCCCGGCCGCGGCGCGCCCGCCGTCAGCCCCGCCGGCACCCCGGTCGTGAAGCCGGCGTCCCGCTCCTCCGCGCTCGGCGTCCGCTCCAGCGCCTCCAGCAGCGCCTGCGCGGCCTGCGCGGCGGGATCCCGTACGGTGCCCTTCTCCGGCATCGGGACCATCCGCTCGACGCCCACCAGCTGCGAGCCGCAGACCAGCTCCACCGTGGCCGGGAAGCCGGGCGCCCCGCTCTGCCCGCCCGGCTGCGCCGGGGTGTCGCACGAGACCCGCGACGGTGCCGCGCCCACGTCCACCGGCACGGTCGTCGCCCGGATCCCGCAGCCCGACGTCGCGAGCAGCGCGATCCCGACGAGCGGGACCAGTACGGCCGGCACCGCCGGCAGGGCCCTACGCATCCGGATCACCACTGATCGCCTTTCGTACGTCCATCGGCAGCCGCAGGGTGAACAGCGCCCCGCCGCCCGGCACATTGGCGGCCGTGATGTCACCGCCGTGGATGTGCGCGTTCTCCACAGCGATGGACAGGCCGAGCCCGCTGCCGTCCGACTTCGGCCGGGACGCGCTCGCCTTGTAGAAGCGATCGAAGACGTGCGGCAGGACCTCCTCGGGAATGCCCGGCCCGTTGTCCTGGACGGCGATCACCAGCCAGTCCCCCTCCACCGTGACCGACACCCGCACCGGCGAGCCGCCGTGCTTGAGGGCGTTGCCGATCAGGTTGGCCAGGATGACGTCGAGGCGGCGGGGGTCGAGCCGCGCGACGATGTCGCGTTCGGCGTCGAGTTCGACCGCGTCGAGCCAGGCCCGGGCGTCGATGCAGGCCGTGACCTGGTCGGCGACGTTGACGTCGTCCAGGACCAGCTTGGCGGTGCCGGCGTCGAAGCGGGTGACCTCCATCAGGTTCTCGACCAGGACGTTCAGCCTGCGGGTCTCGCTGACCACCAGCCCGACCGCCGGGGCGATCATCGGGTCGAGGTCCTCGACCTCCTCCTCCAGCACCTCGGCGACCGCCGTCAGGGCCGTCAGCGGGGTGCGCAGTTCGTGCGACATGTCCGCGACGAAGCGCCGGCTGGCCTCCTCCCGCGCGCTCATGTCGGCGACCTTCTTCTCCAGCGCCTCGGCCGTCTTGTTGAAGGTGTGCGACAGGTCGGCGAGTTCGTCCGTGCCCGACACGTCGAGCCGGTGGTCGAGTTCGCCCTCGCCGAGCCGCCGTGCGGCGTCCCCGAGCCGCTGTACGGGCTTGAGCACGGTGCGGGCGGCGGCCTGCGCGAGGAGCGCGGAGCCGAGCAGGGCGAGGATCGTCGCGATCGTCAGGGACCAGGCGAGCGCGTTCAGGTCGTCCCGCTCCTGGGCGAGGGACTTGTACATGTAGCCGGTCGGGCCGCCGCCGACGATCCGGGTGCCGCCGACCAGGTACGGGTGGCCGCGCGGCTTCGTCCGCTGCCAGTACACGTGGTATTCGGCGTCGTTGGCGGTCGTCGTCCTCTGCCGGTCGTTGACCGCGTTCTGCAGGGACTTGGGCACGTCCGTGAGGCGGAAGCTGTCGGGTCCGGCCGCGCCGTAGATCTGCCGGTCGTCCTTGCCCTCCTGGACGAGGAGCACGCTGTAGCCGGGACTGCTGCCCGCCATGAGCTCTGCGGTGCGCTGCAGTTCCTCCGGTGTCGGGTCGACGGGCAGGGCGGCTGCACGGTTCTGCATCTCCTGCCGGAAGTCGCCGAGGGCTGCCTCCTGGACGCGGGTGAGAACGGCCTCGCGGTTGAGCCAGTATGCGATCCCCGACGCGGACACGGCGGCCGTGAGGGCGACCAGGGCGAAGACCACGAGGAGCCGCAGCCGCAGGCTGGTCCAGCGCCGGCCCGCGAGCAACGACCGGATCACTGCGGGGAGTCCAGGCGGTATCCGACGCCCCGGACCGTACGGATCAGGGTGGGCGAGGAGGGCACGTCCTCGACCTTGGCGCGCAGCCGCTGGACGCAGGCGTCGACGAGCCGCGAGTCGCCCAGGTAGTCGTGCTCCCAGACCAGCCGCAGCAGCTGCTGGCGGGAGAGGGCCTGGCCGGGCCGGCGGCTCAGTTCCAGGAGCAGCCGCAGCTCGGTCGGGGTGAGTTGCAGGTCCTCCCCGTTCTTCGTCACCGTCATGGCGGCCCGGTCGATGACGAGGGAGCCGAAGCTCGCCGAGTCGCTCGACTCGCGCTCCCCGCGGCGCAGTACGGCCCGGATGCGGGCGTCGAGGACGCGCCCCTGCACGGGCTTGACGACGTAGTCGTCGGCCCCGGACTCCAGGCCGACGACGACGTCGATGTCGTCGCTGCGTGCGGTGAGCAGGATGATCGGCAGCTGGTCGGTGCGGCGGATCCGCCGGCACACCTCGAAGCCGTCGATCCCGGGCAGCATCACGTCCAGCACGATCAGATCCGGCCGCTGCTCGCGGAGCAGCTTCAGGCCGTCCTCGCCCGTCGCCGCGGTGGCCACACGGTGGCCCTGGCGTGACAGGGAGAGTTCGAGGGCCGTGCGGATGGCGTCGTCGTCCTCGATCAGCAACAGGAAAGGCACGGGCTCATTCTGTCCCATAGCCCGTCGGGAGTTCGACCGTCAGGTCGACCGGATCGCGGGGGAGTCCGCCGGGATCCTCCCGATGGTCGCTGTGACAGTGCTGTGACAGTCGACGGACACCCCGGTTAAGTCGGCCGGGCAATCTTCTTCTCAACGCACAAGCGATCCGGAGCAGAGACACTCCACGACGGGGGGCGCGAGATGAACACGCTGCACAGCACCAGCACCAGCGCGGTTGTCACGCGGCTGCACGATGTGAACCGCCGGGCGGGTGTCCGTACCGTGTCGGTCGCCCGGCCCCGGCCGGCCCACGTCGTAGCCATTGACGCAAAGCAGTACCAGGCGGTTCCCGCCGACCGGCAGACCCCGTCCTCCACGTCGGAGGCGGAGTTCACGGCGTACGTCCAGGAGCGGCGGGCGGCGCTGTACGCGACGGCCTTCCACCTGACCGGTGACCGCTACGAGGCCGAGGACCTGCTGCAGAGCGCGCTGTTCTCCACCTACCGCGCCTGGGACCGGATCAGCGACAAGGCGGCGGTCGGCGGGTACCTGCGCCGGACGATGACCAACCTGCACATCAGCGCGTGGCGTCGGCGGAAGCTGAACGAGTACCCGACGGAGGAGCTGCCGGAGACGGCTTCCGACACGGACGCGATGCGCGGTACGGAGCTGCGCGCGGTTCTGTGGCAGGCACTGGCCCGGATCCCGGAGCCGCAGCGCACGATGCTGGTGCTGCGCTACTACGAGGGCCGGACGGACCCGGAGATCGCGGAGATCCTCGGGATCAGCGTCGGCACGGTGAAGTCGAGCATCTGGCGCTCGCTGCGGCGCCTGCGGGAGGACGAGTCGCTGAGCTTCGGCCGCGACGAGGCGGAGTCCTTCGAGGAGCTGGTCGCGTAACGCGACCTGTACGGACCATCGGGCCGGGGGGCCCGTCCTGCGGGGGTGGGACGGGGGCCGTTGGGGGGAGAAGAGGCGGGATCGAGCGGCCGGGGGTCCGCGCGGTCCCGCCTTTTCGCGTTCGCGGGTTCAGCTGTCCACGGGGGTGCGGACCCCCGCCGGCGGCCCGGTCAGGCCGCGGTCGTCGTGCGGTGGCGGCCCGCCGCGGCGGCGGCCAGGCGGCCGAGGGCCTCGTCGCGGTCGCAGGCGTGGGCGCCCAGGGCGACGTGGCGTGCCACGATGCCGCGTTCGGCGCGCATCAGGCGCAGGCCCCTGCGCAGCAGGAAGGGGACGGACTTGCGGCCCTCGCGCAGGTCGCGGGCGAGCCGGCGGCGGAACGTCGTCGAGGGGCGGCCGCGCAGGCAGATGGCGTCGGCGAGCAGGCCGAGTTCCTGGCAGCGCGCCGCCACGTCCGCGGCGAAGATGCCCTCCGCGATGAAGAGCGGGGTCCGGGCGATGTCCAGGGTGTCCCAGCCGGTGCGGGAGCTGGTGGCGATGTCGTACACCGGCACGTCCGTCCGCCCCGAGGCGCACAGTTCGGCGATCGCGGCGACGGCGCTGTCGGCGTCCCACGACAGCGGGGAGTCCCAGTCGATGTCGGAGCTGCCCTCGACCAGCGGCAGGGTGGGGTCCGCGCACTCCTTGTAGAAGTCGTCGAGGCGCAGCACGGGGAGCCCGGAGCGGGCGGCCAGGGAGGATTTGCCGGAGCCCGACGGACCGGTCAGCAGGACGACCCGGGTCGGCGAAGGAGAGGAAGAGCTCACGGGACACCAGTCTGAACCATTCCCCCGGGTAGGGGATCCTCCCGGTGACCGGTTGGTGTCCAGGAACACACCTCCACTACGCTGCGTGCGCACGCGACCACGACCACAGGCGGGATCCCATGGCACGTCACGCAGGCCGTCACGCAGGCCCTTCGACACCGAACCGGCTCCGCGGCGCGGGGCTGACCCTCTCGATGGCGGGCGCCGCGCTGGCGATGGCCGCGGGCGGCGCGCAGGCCGGTGAACTGGACGTTCCGGCGGCGGTGGCGGGTGTCACGGACCCGATCGCGAACCTCAAGGTGAACCCGCTGGCGCACACCGGTGTGGACCCGCTGGACAACGGGGTCGCCACGAAGGTCGCGGACTTCCCCGCGGTCGGCACGACGGCGGTCACCGGGATCCTCACCCAGGGCCCGTCGGTGGGCGAACTCCCCCGGGCGGCCGTCTCCTCCCTCCTGGGACCCCTCGCCCCCCGCTGAGCGCCCGGCGGGTGAGCCGAAGGCGGCGCGCCGGCGAAGGCGGACCGAGCGCGGAAAGAAGAGAGGCCCCGGCAGCGCGGGGGACGCTGCCGGGGCCGGTCTCGTGCGGGGCGGGGCCGTCCTAGTAGGACGAGCCGCCCGCGCCCAGCGACCCGGTGGGGTGCCAGACGGTCTTGGTCTCCAGGAACGCCGTCATGCGCGACGTGCCCGGGTCGGCGTTCCAGTCGTC
Source organism: Streptomyces sp. NRRL F-2664 (assembly GCF_000719345.1). Classification (GTDB taxonomy): domain Bacteria; phylum Actinomycetota; class Actinomycetes; order Streptomycetales; family Streptomycetaceae; genus Streptomyces. The sequence continues at coordinate 130,435 of NZ_JOFX01000007.1, read as the reverse complement.
CACAGGCTGTGGACGCAGGACGCGCTTGAGGTTGTCGGCCGCGGCGATCTCCAGCTCCTTGGCGAGGGCCGCGTCGGCGCCGGCCAGGTCGATGGCGTTGACGTCCTGGTGGGACGCGAGGTGCGGACCCATTTCGGCGGCCTTGCCGGAGAGGATGTTGACCACGCCGCCCGGCAGGTCGGAGGTGGCGAGCACCTCGCCCAGGGAGAGGGCGGGCAGGGGCGACTTCTCGCTGGCGATGACGACGGCGGTGTTGCCCGTCGCGATCACCGGGGCGATCACGGAGACGAGGCCCAGGAACGAGGAGTCCTGCGGGGCGACGACCGTGACGACTCCGGTCGGCTCCGGGGTGGAGAGGTTGAAGAACGGGCCCGCGACCGGGTTGGCCCCGCCGACGATCTGGCCGATCTTGTCGGTCCAGCCCGCGTACCAGACCCAGCGGTCGACGGCCGCGTCGACGACGGCGGCCGCCTTCGACTTGGACAGGCCCTCGGCCTCGCCGACCTCGCGGACGAACTGCTCGCGGCGGCCCTCCAGCATCTCGGCGATGCGGTAGAGGATCTGGCCGCGGTTGTAGGCGGTGGCGCCGGACCAGCCGCCGAAGGCCTTGCGGGCCGCGACGACCGCGTCGCGGGCGTCCTTGCGGGAGGACAGCGGGGCGTTGGCCAGCCAGTTGCCCTTGGAGTCGCTCACCTCGTACACCCGGCCGCTCTCGGAGCGGGGGAACTTGCCCCCGACGTACAGCTTGTAGGTCTTGAAGACGTTCAGACGCACAGAGGACTCAGACATCGAGGTAGGCCTCCAGACCGTGGCGGCCGCCCTCGCGGCCGAAGCCCGACTCCTTGTAGCCGCCGAAGGGCGAGGTCGGGTCGAACTTGTTGAACGTGTTGGCCCACACCACGCCGGCGCGGAGCTGGTTCGCGACCGCGAGGATGCGCGAGCCCTTCTCCGTCCAGATGCCGGCGGACAGGCCGTACTGGCTGTTGTTGGCCTTGGCGACGGCCTCGTCGGGGGTGCGGAAGGTCAGTACGGACAGCACCGGGCCGAAGATCTCGTCGCGGGCGACGGTGTGCGCCTGGGTGACGTTGCTGAAGAGCGTCGGGGCGAACCAGTAGCCGGCGGACGGCAGCTCGCACGCCGGGGACCAGCGCTCGGCGCCCTCGGCCTCGCCGGTGTCGGCGAGGGCGGTGATCCGGGCGAGCTGTTCCGCGGAGTTGATCGCACCGATGTCGGTGTTCTTGTCGAGCGGGTCGCCGAGGCGCAGCGTGGAGAGGCGGCGCTTGAGGGAGTCCAGCAGCTCGTCGTGGATCGACTCCTGGACGAGGAGGCGGGAGCCCGCGCAGCAGACCTGGCCCTGGTTGAAGAAGATGCCGTTGACGATGCCTTCGACGGCCTGGTCGACAGGGGCGTCGTCGAAGACGATGTTGGCGCCCTTGCCGCCGAGCTCCAGGGTGACCTTCTTGTCGGTGCCGGCGATCGAGCGGGCGATGGCCTTGCCGACGGCGGTGGAGCCGGTGAAGGCGACCTTGTTGACGTCCGGGTGCTCGACGAGGGCCGCGCCCGCGTCGCCGTAGCCGGTGAGGATGTTGACGACGCCCTTGGGCAGGCCGGCCTGGCGGCAGATGTCGGCGAAGAAGAGCGCGGAGAGCGGGGTGGTCTCGGCGGGCTTCAGGACGACCGTGTTGCCGGTGGCGAGCGCCGGGGCGATCTTCCACGCGAGCATCAGCAGCGGGAAGTTCCACGGGATCACCTGGCCGGCGACACCCAGCGGGCGCGGGTTCGCGCCGTAGCCGGCGTGGTCGAGCTTGTCGGCCCAGCCCGCGTAGTAGAAGAAGTGCGCGGCGACCAGCGGAAGGTCCGCGTCGCGGGTCTCCTTGATCGGCTTGCCGTTGTCCAGGGTCTCCAGGACGGCGAGCTCGCGGCTGCGCTCCTGGATGATCCGGGCGATGCGGAAGAGGTACTTGGCGCGTTCGGAGCCCGGCAGCGCGGACCACTTCTCGAAGGCCTTGCGGGCGGCCTTGACGGCGCGGTCCACGTCGGCGGCGCCGGCCTGGGCGACCTCGGAGAGGACTTCCTCGCTGCTGGGCGAGACGGTCTTGAAGACCTTGCCGTCGGCGGCGTCGGTGAACTCGCCGTCGATGAAGAGCCCGTAGGAGGGGGCGATGTCGACGACCGAGCGGGACTCGGGAGCCGGTGCGTACTCGAAGAGGGATGCCATGGTGATCAGTCCACCGTCACGTAGTCGGGACCGGAGTAACGGCCGGTGCTCAGCTTCTGGCGCTGCATCAGCAGGTCGTTGAGCAGGCTGGAGGCGCCGAAGCGGAACCAGGTGTTGCTCAGCCAGTCCTCGCCCACGGTCTCGTTGACCAGGACCAGGAACTTGATGGCGTCCTTGGTGGTGCGGATGCCGCCGGCCGGCTTCACGCCGATCTGGATTCCAGTCTGCGCCTTGAAGTCGCGGACGGCTTCGAGCATGAGCAGGGTGTTGGCGGGGGTGGCGTTGACGCCCACCTTGCCGGTCGACGTCTTGATGAAGTCGGCACCCGCGAGCATGCCGATCCAGGAGGCGCGGCGGATGTTGTCGTAGGTCGACAGCTCGCCGGTCTCGAAGATGACCTTCAGACGGGCCGCGCTGCCGTCGGGGCGGGCGCAGGCCTCCTTGACGGCCTTGATCAGCTCGTACGTTTCCAGGTAGCGGCCGGCGAGGAAGGCGCCACGGTCGATGACCATGTCGATCTCGTCGGCGCCGGCGGCGACGGCGTCACGGGTGTCGGCGAGCTTGACGGGCAGCGCGGCGCGGCCGGCCGGGAAGGCGGTGGCGACGGAGGCGACCTTGACGTCGGCGCCGTTCAGCGCCGCCTTGGCGGTGGCCACCATGTCGGGGTAGACGCAGACGGCGGCCGTCATCGGGGTCGTCCGGTCGGTCGGATCGGGGTTGACGGCCTTGGCGGAGAGCGCCCGGACCTTGCCCGGGGTGTCCGCGCCTTCCAGCGTCGTCAGGTCGATCATCGAGATGGCCAGGTCGATGGCGTACGCCTTGGCCGTCGTCTTGATCGAACGGGTGCCGAGGGAGGCCGCGCGGGCCTCCAGACCGACAGCGTCGACGCCGGGCAGCCCGTGCAGGAAGCGGCGCAGCGCACTGTCGGACGTCGTCACGTCAGCGAATGCGGTGAGGGTGGTGGGCATGGTCACCACATGAGCATATCTACGCGCGTAGCGACCTGTCACCCCCCTCTCCCGGTTCCGGCCGTTCCGCTACGAAATCGACACCTGCCGCCCGGTGCCCCCGTCGGCCTCCCGCGTACGCCGACCTCGTGGGCCGGACGGGCGTGGGGCAGAATCGACCCCATGAGCAGCCAGCAGCCGACCGATGAGCCGGTCTACGCGGACCGGGTCTACCGCTCCTCCATGGGCGTCGTCTCGGGGGTACTGCTGCTCGCGCTGACGGCGTGGCTCTGCGGGGACGCGGTGGTGCGCGGCTCGGGCAACACCCCGTGGATCGCGCTGGCGGTGGCGCTGTGCGTCGTGCCGCTGGTCGTGGCGTTCACGATCCGCCCGGCGGTCTTCGCCAACGACGACCGGATGCGGGTGCGCAACCCGTTCCGGATCATCGAGCTGCCGTGGGCCGCCGTGGACGCCGTGCGGTCCGGGTACTCGGCGGAGGTGCTGGCCGAGGGTGCGAAGTACCAGCTGTGGTCGGTGCCCGTCTCGCTGCGCGAGCGGAAGAAGGCCAACCGGCAGCGCCTGCGCCACGAGGGCCTCAGGGACCGGGAGCAGCGGTCCTCCGGGCGCTCCCCGGGCGAGAAGGCCCGCGTCCCGGCCGAACCGATGCGGGCCAGTGCGGACCGGATCGTCGACGAGCTCCAGAGGATGGCCGAGCGCGGTGCGGAGCGGCCCGGCGCGCAGGGCAGCGTGCGCGTGCAGTGGTCGTACGAGATCATCGCGCCCGCGGTCGCCGGCGCGGTGCTGCTGATCGTCCTGCTCGCCACCCGCTGAGCGGTGCGGCGGAGCGCGGACGGCGAGGTGCCCGTGGCCACACCCGAGAGCGGAACCGGGGCTGCCGGGTGGCGCGTCCTCGCAGGTGTGCAGCGTCTTGAGGCCGACGGCAGTCCCGCCGGCGCCACCGCGATCCCCCTCCGTCTGCGACTCCTGGCCGGGGTCCTGCTCGCCGCCCATCTCCTGGTCGTCGGCTGGCTGACCCTGAGCCCCCTGGACGTCCCCTGGGCGGCCGCCGGCAATCTGACCCCGCTGGAGGGGATCCGGGCCGATCTCGCCCTCGGGCCGCTGGAGGCCGCGCGGCGGATCGGGGAGGGGCTCGCGCTGCTGGCTCCGCTGGGGGTGCTGGTGCCGCTGGTCAGCGGGCGGCTGCGGCTGTCGCGGCTGGCCGCGTGGTCCTCCCTGGTGCGGACGTCCGCGGCGGGTGCGCTGGTGTCGCTCAGCATCGAGATGCTGCAGAGCGGGGTCCCGGGCCGGGTCGTCGACGTGGACTCCGTGCTGCTCAACACCCTCGGGGTGCTGGTCGCGCACGCCGCCGTCGTACCGGCGCTGCGAGCGCGGCTGCGCCGCTCACGCGCCGTTCATCAGGGGGACACCCCGAGGATTTCCAGGGTCGGGCTCGGCCCCTGGACCGACGTCCTGTCGGCGGTCCAGCGGGAGTATTGAGGCATCGAAAGCGGTCCCGACGAAGGAGAACCCCATGAGCGCCCTGGTCCGCCCCCGTGACAGCCGTTGGATCGGCGGAGTCTGCGCCGGACTCGCGCGGCGTTTCGGAATCAACGCGAACACGATGCGGGCGATCTTCGCCGTGTCGTGCCTGCTGCCCGGCCCGCAGTTCCTGGTCTACATCGCTCTGTGGGTCCTGCTGCCGAACGAGAAGTCCGCCTCGGCCGCCTGGTGACGGGTCCGCTCAGCCGGCCTTCCCGATCTTCTCCAACTGCTTGTCGGTCACTTCCTGCGGCACCTGGGTCTTCTGCTGGGCCGCCGCCACGTTGAGCGCCATGAGCCGCACGACCGTGGCTCCTTCACGGACGACGACCAGGTGGACCTGCGCGGAGACGCCCTGGGCGGCTGCGGTCGTGGTCCAGCTGACGCTCTCGTCGCCGCTCGTGCGGTAGTCGACGGCCCGTACGTCGCGGTAGCTGCCGGTCTGCCGGTCGACCGTGGCGGCGAAGCCCGTGCCGCAGGCGGCGACGGCGGCCTTGAGCCGGGCGATCAGGGCCTTGGCGTCGCTCTCGGAGTAGGAGCTGACGGAGGCGGAGACCGCGAGGCCCATCTGCTTCTGGGATCCGATGCCCCGGTTGACGGTCTCGCGGGCGGCGGGGTCCGGCTTGTCGCCCATGATGTCGGCCAGCGGCTGGCAGGCCTTCTTGTCGGCCTGCGGCTGCCCGTCGGGGGCGTTCGGGTTCTTGCCCTGGGCGGAGATCTGGTAGCCGGGCAGGTCGCCCTGGGCCAGCGCGGACCGCTCCAGCCTGGTGCCGCCGGTCTTCGCCGGGGACGGTCCGGACGGGTCCGGGGACGCCGCGGGGGCGCCGGCCGCGCCGGCGGCGGTGCCCTCGGAGCCCTTCGGGTCGGGGGACCGGCCCGTCGCGGGGGTGTCCGTACTGCTGCACCCGACCGCCGCGATCAGCAGGGCCGGGACCAGCGCGACCAGAGTCGCTCGTGCCTTCATGCGCATGACCGAGAACCTCATACCCCGTGCGTCGGCGGGCAGTTGGTGGTGATCGTGGCACACCGCGCGGCGGCACACACACCTCGTCGAAGAGACGTGCGGCCGCCGCGCGTGCGTTCGTACGTGTCGCGTCGACGTCAGCCGTTGAGGGCGCCGGTGACCGGGCCCAGCAGCCCGGTGACGGCGGCGGTGGGGTCGCTCGGCTGTCCCTCTTCGGTCTTCATCTGCTGCTGGCTGGTGACGCCCTCCAGCGCACCGGTGGCGGTGCCCAGCGCATCGGTGATGCCGATGGCGGGAACGGCGGCGGATGCGGTACCGGCGGCGACGGCGGCGAGAGCGGCACCGACGGCGGCGGCACCGAGGAACTTGGCAGCTGACTGCTTCATGAAAGGTATTCCTTGCGACGGGGAATTGAGCGGCTCCGCAAACTAGTCACTTCAAACCCCCGCCCGCAAACATCCTTTTATACGAGAAAGCGCCCGGGATTTGTCGCTCCCGGGCGCTCTCCGTACGTCATGCCATGGCCTACGGCGAGACGGAACCGCTGGTGGAAGCGGTCTGGCGGAACAGCCACTCCGACTTCAGCTCGGCATAGCCCGGCTTGATCACCTCGTTGATCATGGCCAGTCGTTCATCGAAAGGAATGAACGCGGACTTCATCGCATTGACGGTGAACCACTGCATGTCGTCGAGGGTGTAGCCGAAGGTCTCCACCAGGTGCTCGAACTCGCGGCTCATGCTGGTGCCGCTCATCAGGCGGTTGTCGGTGTTGACCGTGAGCCTGAAGTGCAGCTTCCGCAGCAGACCGATGGGGTGCTCGGCGTACGAGGCCGCCGCGGCCGTCTGCAGGTTCGAGGTCGGGCACATCTCCAGGGGGATGCGCTTGTCGCGGACGTAGCTGGCCAGGCGGCCCAGCTTGACCGAGCCGTCCTCGGCGACCTCGATGTCGTCGATGATCTTCACGCCGTGGCCCAGGCGGTCGGCGCCGCACCACTGCAGGGCCTGCCAGATCGACGGCAGGCCGAAGGCCTCGCCCGCGTGGATCGTGAAGTGGTTGTTCTCGCGCTTGAGGTACTCGAAGGCGTCCAGGTGGCGGGTGGGGGGGAACCCGGCCTCGGCGCCGGCGATGTCGAAGCCGACCACGCCGTTGTCGCGGTAGCGGTTGGCCAGCTCCGCGATCTCCAGCGCGCGGGCCGCGTGGCGCATCGCGGTCAGCAGGGCGCCGACGCGGATGCGGTGGCCGTTGGCCCTGGCGCGGCGCTCGCCCTCGCGGAAGCCGTCGTTCACGGCCTCGACGACCTCTTCGAGGGTCAGGCCGGCCTCCAGGTGCTGCTCGGGGGCGTAGCGGATCTCGGCGTACACGACGCCGTCCTCGGCCAGGTCCTCGGCGCACTCGGCGGCGACACGGAAGAGGGCCGCCTTCGTCTGCATGACCGCGCAGGTGTGGGCGAACGTCTCCAGGTAGCGCGGGAGGGAGCCGGAGTCGGCTGCCTCGCGGAACCAGATGCCGAGCTTGTCGGCGTCGGTCTCGGGGAGGTTCTCGTAGCCGACCTCGCGGGCCAGCTCGATGATGGTCCCGGGACGCAGTCCACCGTCGAGGTGATCGTGCAGGAGCACCTTCGGGGAACGACGGATCTGATCCGGGGTCGGCAGGTTGGGGGTCTCGCTCGTCATCTGCGCACTCTACTCCTACGCGCGTAGAGCGTCGTGTCCCCGGCGGCCGTCGATATGTAACAGAGACCGCGCGGACGGATGGCGTACACCCGGAGGTCTGAGACTGTTCCGCCATGGCACAGCATGCGCCGCCGGCGCGCGGGGCCCGCCTGGGGCGGGCGGCCGGCGCGAGAACCGGCTCGGGTCCGACGGAAAGCCCGGTCAACGGGGTGGTGCTCCTGCTTCCCGGGGCGTCCAGACTCACCCCCGGCCCACTGCGCCCGCTCGCCCGGGCGCTGGCGCGGGCGGGCGGCGGGGACGGCCTGGTCACGCACGCCGTCGTCCACGGGGGGCGGTCCCCGCGGGAGGAGCAGGCGCGGTGGGCGGCGGACGAGGCGGTGCGGCGGTACGGGGACGTGCCGGTGTGCCTGGCCGGCTACGACGCGGGGGGCCTGGCGGCGCTGCGCGCGGCGGGGCACGCGGCCGTCAACTCGGTCCTCGCCCTCGCCCCTTGTCTGGGGGACGGGGCGTCCGACGGCTCCCCTGAACCGGTGAAACACCTCTCGGGCCGGCAGGTGCTGATCGTGCACGGCACCAACGACGCGCGCAGTGACCCGGAGGGCTCCTTCCGGCTGGCGGAGCGGGCGAAGAAGGCCAACCGCTCGACGTGCCGGTTCGAGGTGCACTCGGACGGTCACGGGCTGCGCGAGCACCAGGCCGAAGTGGTCGCGCTGGGCGTGGACTTCGTCCTGGGCGCGGTCTTCTCCGGCCGGTACTCGCGCCCCGTGACCGACGCCCTGGCGGCGCCGCCGCCGCTGGGCCTGCGGATGCCGCTGGCCTCGGGTTTCGGCAGGTCCCTGCGGGGCTGAGGGCCGGGGGCCGGGGCGGGCGGCGAGGCGTACCGTGGGAAGTGGACTCGGGGTGCCCGCTCTCCCCCGGAGGCGATCCGCCATGGCAGCGATGGACCGCAAGAACTTCGACGAGCCGGACGAGACCAGGCCGTTCGTCGGCGGCATGGGCAGGCTGGACCTCGTGGACACGGGCCACGGGGCCGTGGGGCGGGCCGTCTTCGAGCCGGGCTGGAAGTGGTCGGAGCACATCAAGCCGCTGGCCGGGACGGACAGCTGCCGGGCCGACCACACCGGCTATGTGGTGAGCGGCCGGATGAAGGTCGTCATGGACGACGGCCAGAGCGCCGAGTTCGGCCCCGGCGACTACATGCGCGTCCACCCCGGGCACGATGCCTGGGTGGTCGGTGACGAGCCCTGCGTGGCGCTGGACTGGACCGGCTTCGCCGACTACGCCAAGCCGTCCGGCTGACGCCCAGGGCCCGGCGCCCGCGCGGGCCCGCCGCACCCCTTCCCGGCCGGCCCGGACGGACCGGCGCGTCCTCGCGCTGCGGGCGGCCGGTGGCGGCGTACGGGGCGGGGACCATGCACCGGACGGGACGCGCAGGGCCCCTCTCAATACGGCCCGCGGCTGCTTTCGTAGTAGGCGCGCAGCCATGGTTCACGGGCGGCGGGCAGGCGCACCAGCGTCCCGGTGAAGGCGACGGGGTTCGGCCGGAAGCGGTACCCGGGAAGGGGCGGGAGCGGATAGTCGTCGCGCAGGACGCCCTTGGGCAGGGTGCCGGTCACCGGTACGGGGGAGGTCTCCCCGGGCCGCGCGAGGTGCGCCCAGACCCCCGCGTCCAGCGGAACGACCGCCGCCGTTGCGGACGGGGGCCGCCACGGCTCCCCGGTCACCGGGTGGCGCGGCACGAGCAGGATGGGGGCGGCGGGCCGGGCAACGGCGACGCCCGGTCCGGCGAGGCCCACGGCGAGGGCCGCGGAGCCGGCCGGGGACCCGGCAGGGAGGAAGGCTTTGGCGGTGTCGCCCAGCAGCTCGGCCAGGGGTCCGGGCAGCGCCACCGGGCGGCCCCCGCAGGCCACCACCAGGTGGGCCAGGGCCACCGCGACGGCGGCCTGCCAGCGGCGGTTCCAGGAGCCGTCGGGTTCGACGGGCGCCACGGCGCACTGCGCCAGGTCGAGCTCGTCCCATCCCGGGACCGGGACGGCGGGCAGGCCCGAGGGCACGCGCCGTACCGCGTCGGGCTCCAGCCACACCGCCTGCCACAGCCCGCAGTCGTCCATCCGGGTCGCGACGGCTCTCCCGCAGGCCGTACAGGCGAGGTTGGGGCCGTCCCGGCCGTCGACGCCCATGCAGTAGCCCTCGCACTTCCCGGGGATGAAGGCCATGCCCCGGGAGTCCCCGGGCGAGACGACGATCCGGTCCCGTGAGCCGAACGACACGGAGTACACCGGCGCGTGGATCCCCTGCCGGGCCGCCAGTTCCTCCCCCACCTGGTCCCAGGGATGCCAGGGCGGCCCGGTCGGCAGGGGGTCCACGGCGTACGTCCCCGGCTCCATCAACGGGGGGTGCAGCTGCTCCCACGCGCCGTAGTGGGTGTGGTCGGGGAGGGCGACCCGGGTCACGGGCGCCGTCAGTTCCGCGCCGCAACCGGCGCACGCGAACACGTCCACACACGTTCCTCTCCACCCGGCGACTTCGGAATTGTCCGGTCCGGGCCGGGGCGGGGCCAGCGGTTTTCCGGCGGGGGCGGCGGGTCAGGGCCCCGGGGGTTCCAGCTCGGGGATGAGGCGGCCGCGGCGGGAGAGGAGGAAGCGCTTGAACTCGGCGACCGGCGGGGTGTCGGGGTGGCCGTCGAGCCAGGCGACGCCGATCTCCCGGACGGCGCGCGGGGCGGTGACGTTCAGCTCGACCACCCCGGGGCGGGCCACCGCGGGGGGCGGCAGCAGGGCCACCCCGAGGCCGGCGGCGACCAGGCCGCGCAGGGTTTCCGCCTCCTCGCCCTCGAAGGCGACGCGCGGGGTGAAGCCGGCCTCCGCGCACAGGTCGTCGGTGATGCGGCGCAGGCCGTAACCGGCCTCCAGGGTGACGAAGGTTTCCTCCGCGGCCTCGGCGAGGCGGATGCGCTTGCGCCCGGCGAGGCGGTGGTCGTCGGGGACGACCAGCCGCAGCCGCTGCTCGTCGAGGCGGCGGGCGACGAGGTCGGGGGCGTCCGGGAGCGGCGAGGTGAGGCAGAGGTCGAGTTCGCCTGCGCGCAGCTTCTCCAGCATGGCCTCGCCGTAGTTCTGGACGAGGGAGAAGCGCACGCGCGGGTGGTCGGTGCGGAAGGCACGGATGAGGCCGGGTACGGTCTCGGGGCCGAGGGTGTGGAGGAAGCCGAAGGCGACCTTGCCGTAGGCCGGGTCGGCGTCCTGCTGGACGGACTCGGCGGCCCGGGCGATGCCGTCCAGGGCCTGTTCGGCGGAGGCCAGGAAGGTGCGGCCCGCCGTGGTGAGGGCGACGGTGCGGCCCTTGCGGGCGAACAGCGTGACGCCCAGGTCGTGTTCCAGGCGGACCATGGCCCGCGACAGCGTGGACTGCGGTACGCCCAGCTCCTGGGCGGCGCGGGTGACGTGCTCGTGCCGCGCGACGGCGGCGAAATACGCCAGCCTGGGCGCCAGCAGGCGTGTCACCGACATGTCTTCTACGTAACGGTTCGTCGACATCCGCCATCCTGACCTGGACTGATGCAGCAATGGATCGATTATCGCGATTCTGTGCATTGGACGCATGAAAAGCACCGGCCTACCGTCGATGGCATGCCTCCCGTTCATACCGGGGCACCCGTCGTCCCGGGTGCCTCCACCGCGTCGTCCCCCGCACCGGAACCCCACTCCCCCGGCCGCCCCGGCTACCGCCGGATGAGCCTCGCGCTCTTCGCCGCCGGACTGGCCACCTTCGCCCTTCTCTACTCCACCCAGGCGCTGCTGCCGGCGATCTCCGAGGACCTCGGGGTGACGGCGGGGCGGGCCAGCTGGACGGTGTCCGCGGCCACGGGCGCGCTCGCGCTGTTCGTCCTGCCGCTGAGCGCCCTGTCCGAGCGGTTCGGCCGCACCCGGACGATGACCTGGTCGATGGCGGTCGCCGTCGGCGTGGCGCTTCTCGTCCCCTTCGCGCCGAACCTGGAGTGGCTGGTGGTGCTGCGCGCCGTGCAGGGTGCGGCGATCGCCGGCATCCCCGCCTCGGCGATGGCGTACCTGGCGGAGGAGGTCCGGCCCAAGGCCCTGGTGGCGGCGATCGGGCTGTTCGTCGCGGGTAACTCCATCGGCGGCATGAGCGGCCGGCTCGTCACCGGCTGGGCGGCGCAGCTGGGCGGCTGGCGGGCCGGACTGGCCGCCGTCGCCGTGATGGCGCTGGTCTGCGCGGTGACCTTCCTGGTGCTGCTGCCGCGGGCGCGGTTCTTCCGGCCGGCGTCGCTGGACCCGCGCGCGATGGGCCGTACCGTCGCCGGCCATCTGCGCGACCCGCTGCTGCTGCGGCTGTACGGGATCGGCGCACTGTTCATGACGGTCTTCGGCGCGGTCTACACGGTGATCGGCTACCGGCTGGTGGACGAGCCGTTCTCGCTCGGCCAGGGCGTGATCGGGTCGATCTTCCTGATCTACCTGGTCGGTACGGTGTCCTCGGCCGCCGCCGGCACGCTCGTGGGCCGTTGCGGGCGGCGCGGGGCGCTGTACCTGGCCGTGACGACGACGGCGCTGGGTCTGCTGCTGTCGCTGTCGGACTCCCTGGTGACGGTCGTCCTGGGGCTGGTCCTGATCACCGCGGGCTTCTTCGCCGGGCACGCGGTGGCCTCGGCGGCGGTCAGCCGGACCGCGAGGACGGGCCGGGCACAGGCCTCCGCGCTCTACCAGTCGGCGTACTACCTCGGTTCCAGCGCGGGCGGCACCCTCGGTGCCCTCGCCTACCACGGGGCGGGCTGGGCCGGCACGGTCGCCCTCGCCCTGCTCGCGGTGCTGGGCGTCGTGTCGATCACCCTGTACGGCACGCACGCGGCCCGCGCGCAGCGGCGCGTACCGGCTTCCGCGGCCGGCGCGCGCTGACGGGACTTCGCTCCAGTCCGAGGCAACCCCTGCTGGTTTTCCGGGCATTGAACACGGAGAACGCAGTGCGGTGAGCAGGGGAGGACCGGATGGGGACGCGAAGGGCACGCGGGCGCGGGGGCCGGCGCGCGGCGGTGTGGGGCGGGGCGGCGGCGCTGGCGGTGCCGCTGGTGGTGGTCGCGGGAGGCGGTACGGCAGAGGCCGCCTCCTGCACCCTGTCCAGCGGGCCGTACCAGCGCCAGGTGGAAGGGTTCCTGGGACGGCCCGTGGACGGACGGCAGTCGGCGGCCGACTGCACAGCCGTCCGGGCGTTCCAGAAGGTCCACGGCATCAGCCCGTCCCAGGGCTACGCGGGGCCGCTGACGTGGCAGGTGATGAGCACGATGCTGGCCCAGCGGGCGGCGGGCAGCACCCCGAACCGGGCCGGTGACTGCCCGGTGGACCGGGGGCGCATCGCCTGCGTGGACCTGACGAGGCAGCTCAGCTGGATCCAGGACGGCCCCGTCCTGACGTACGGCCCCGTACCGGTCCGCACCGGCAAGGACGGCACGGAGACCCGGACCGGCGCGAAGAGGATCTACCACCGCAGCATCGACCACTGGTCGACGATCTACCAGGTGTCGATGCCGTACGCGCAGTTCTTCGACGGCGGCATCGCCTTCCACTCGACCGCCAAGAGCATGTGGAACCCGCCCGGGTCGGGCGGCTGCGTGAACATGCGCCCCGCCGACGCCAAGGCGTACTGGAAGCTGCTCGGCAAGGGCGAGGACGTCTACGTGTACGGGCGCAAGCCCGGCACGTAGCCTCAGGCCCCGGTGGCCCCGGTGGCCGCGGGCAGGCGGGCCGCGGCCGTCAGTTGGTCCAACCGCCGCAGGCTGGCGCGCCGTTGGAAGAGCGACAGGCCCGCCACGGCCGTCCCGAGGGCCAGCCAGCCCGCCGGGCCTGCGGCCATCACCGCGCCCGTCAGCAGCAGCGGTCCGGCGGACTTCTGGACGGACTGGGCCATGCCGGCCACGCCGAGGTACGAGGCGCGCGCCTCCGGGGGCGCGAGGGAGACGGCGAGCTCCCAGGAGCTCACCGAGCGCATCAGCTCGGCCGCGGTGGCCAGCACCGCCGCGGCGAGCAGGGCGGCGGAGGCGGCCCAGGCTCCGCCGCCGGCCGCGGAGGCGAGGAGGACGCAGCACAGGAGGGTGGTCAGCCCGTAGAACGCGACCGCCCCGGCCGCCCGGCGCGGATCGCGGACCGCGGCCGACACGCGCAGTTGGAGGACGACGACGAGCACGGTGTTGATGACCAGGAAGGCGGGGATCAGCTCGTGCGGGGCGCTGGTGCGGCTCACCAGCCAGAGCGGGATGCCGATGCCCAGGATCGAGTCGTCGAGGTTCATCGGGATGTCCAGCAGGACGAACCGGAGGTAGCCGCGGTCCCGCCAGGGGCTGCGCCCTCCGGCGGCGGCCGCGGGCTGCGGTGCGGCGTCGGGAGCGGAGGCGGGGGCGGGGGCCGGTGCGGGTGCGGCCACGAGCCCGCGGCCGTGGGGCTCCCGCGTGCGCCACACCAGGGCGGCGGCCACGAGGAACGACAGCGCGTCGGCCAGGATGAGCACGTGGTAGGCGCCGCGGGTGCCGACGGCGAGGCCGATGGCGGCCAGGCCGGCGCCGAGTGCGTAGCCGGCGTTCGCCGAACTGCGCGACAGCGCCTGGTAGGTGGCGCGCCGCTTGCCCGCGACCCGGGTGGCGAAGAGCATCTCCAGGGTCTTGGCCGCACGGTCTCCCAGGTGGGTGACGGCCACGACGGGCAGCAGGAGCGCGAAGTCGGTGACCAGGAGCAGCAGGCCCAGGGTGACCAGGCGCAGCAGGTGGGCGCCGATGAGCAGGGAGCGGACGGGGAAGCGGTCGGCGAGGTGGCCCGCCAGGGGGGATCCGGCGATGCCCGCCACGCCGGACGCCCCCAGCAGCAGCCCCACCTGCCCGGCGTCGAGGCCGATGACGAAGGTGAAGTAGAGGACGCAGGCCGCGGCCCACACCCCGGTGCCTGCGCGGTCCAGCGCCTGCGCGAGCAGCATGATCCGCGCGTCGCGGCCGCCGGGCGGGCGGCGCAGCTGGGCCAGCAGGCCCGGCTCCCGTTCGCCCCGCCGCCGTGCCTTCCGGATCTCCCTGCCGCGCCGCATCCCTGGCCTCCCCGTCGACCGTCCAGGTATCTCGATGTCGAGATACAGAAGGGAGCCTGCACCAGATAAATCTCGACGTCAAGATACTTGATATCGACAGATCCGGGCGGCTCCGTGCTTCCGGCTGCCGTTGTCGGACCCCTCGGGTAGGTTCCGAAGAAGCCACGAACGTTCAGGGGGACGTACCGACATGAGCGACCTCGCCACCACCGACGGCGACCTCGACGCGGCGATGGACCGGTACCGCGTCGAGCTCACCGGCTACTGCTACCGGATGCTCGGTTCCGCCTTCGACGCCGAGGACGCGGTGCAGGACACCTACCTCCGCGCCTGGCGCAGCTACGACAAGTTCGAGGGCCGCTCCTCGCTGCGGTCGTGGCTCTACCGGATCGCCACCAACGTCTGCCTGGACCTGCTGAACGCCGGGAACAAGCGGGCCCGGCCGATGGACCTGACCGCGCCGCAGCACCAGGCCTCCGCCGTGCTCAACCAGCGGCCCGAGGTGACCTGGCTGGAGCCGATCCCCGACGGCCGGGTGCTGCCGCAGACCGCGGACCCGGCGGAGGCGGCTCTCGCGAAGGAGTCCGTCCGGCTCGCCTTCGTCGCCGCCCTCCAGCACCTGCCGGCCAAACAGCGCGCGGTCCTCATCCTGCGCGAGGTACTGGCCTGGAAGGCGGACGAGGTCGCGCACCTGCTGGACACCACGGTGGCATCGGTCAACAGCGCCCTGCAGCGGGCACGGGCCACGCTCGCCGGGCAGCGGATGCGCGAGAGCGAGCCGGCCGACCCGCTGGACGCGGAGCAGACCACATTGCTCAAGCAGTACCTGGCGGCCTTCGAGTCCTACGACATCTCGCGTCTGACGACGCTGCTGCACGAGGACGCGGTCCTGTCGATGCCGCCGTACGACCTGTGGCTGCAGGGCCCGGCGGACATCGCGGCGTGGCACCTCGACCAGGGCATCGGCTGCAAGGGCTCCCGCCTGATCCCGACGACGGCGAACGGCATGCCGGCCTTCGGCCAGTACCGCCCGCGCGAGGACGGCAGGCCGGGGCACACCCCCTGGGCGCTCCAGGTGCTGGAGGTCTCACAGGGCCGGATCGTCGGCCTCAACGCCTTCCTCGACACGGCCCGCTGGTTCCCGCTCTTCGGGCTGCCCGAGCAGCTCGACGAGTCCCACGAGATGCAGCAGGGCGCGTAGGGCGGGCCCGGCACCGGTCACCCGCAGCGGCCGGCCCCGCGCGGTCAGCCGCAGCCGGGCCAGCACCTCCACGGCGCCCAGGCCCGGCGCGGTGACGGCCCGCGCGTCGCACTCCACCGCGCGGGCCCCGTCCTCGTACAGGCGGGCCAGACGGGCGCACAGCGCGGCGGCGTCGTGGGCGGTCGGGGCGGGTCCGGGCAGCACGAGTCGGGTGGTCTCCACGAGGGGATGACTCCCCGACCCGCCGGAACTCATCGCCGCCCGGCGCAGCGAACCGCTCCCGGGCGGGACCCTGCCGCGGCTCGAACTCAGGGGCGGGGGAAACCGGAGGTGTCGAGGGACAGGGTGAAGGGAGCCGGAAGTTCTACGGTCTCGCCGAACTTGCCCGCCCACAACAGGCGGTACGTTCCGCTCGTCGGCTCGCCGTACAAGTGGATCGCCGGTTCTCCGGTCGCGTGCGGGTCGATGAGGAGATAGAGCGGGATGCCCGCAAGGGCATATCCGTGGAGCTTGGCGACGCGGTCATGGACCGCATTCGACCTGGAAGTGATCTCGACGACGAGTTCGGCGGCGGCCGCGGGAATGTAGTTGGCGTCCTCCAGGACCACGTCGTCGGGGGCGACGACGAGGTCCGGGACGAACAGCCCGCTACGAGAGGGGACGGCGACGTTCAGGGTCTGGTAGATCCCGAAATCGTCCTGAACGACGGCCAACAGTGCACGATGCACCTGGTGGGCAATGTAGTTGTGGTGGTTCACGGGCGGTGGTGCCACGGTGATGATCCCGTCGATGATCTCCACCTTGCAGCCCTCGGGCCAGTCCGTCTCCTCCCAGAGGCGGACGAGGCCCTCCCAGCTGTCGCCGCCCTGCGGCGGCTCCTGCTGGACGGTGAGTGCGCTCATGGTGTGCTCCTCAATCGGTTCGTCACCGGTCCCAGCATGCCGAACGGGACCGGCGGGGGTCCACCGGTCCCGTTCACCCGAAGGGGAAGCCGCAGGTCAGGCGATGCGGTCCAGGACGATCGGCGTGGCGGTGAAGGACGTGCCCGCCGCGGCGATGTCGAAGGAGCCGTCCAGCGCCGCCAGGGCGTAGTCGAACTTCTCCGGGGTGTCCGTGTGCAGCGTCATCAGCGGCTGGCCGGCCGTGACGGTGTCGCCCGGCTTCGCGTGCAGCTCGATGCCCGCGCCCGCCTGCACCGGGTCCTCCTTGCGGGCCCGGCCCGCGCCGAGGCGCCAGGCGCCGACGCCGACGCCGTACGCGTCCAGGCGGGTCAGGACGCCCGACTCGGGGGCGGTGACGACGTGCTGCTCGCGGGCCACCGGCAGGGCCGCGTCCGGGTCGCCGCCCTGGGCCGCGATCATCCGGCGCCAGTGGTCCATGGCGGAGCCGTCCGCGAGGGCCTTCGCCGGGTCGGCGTCCTTGATGCCCGCCGCGTCCAGCATCTCCTTGGCCAGCGCGATGGTCAGCTCGACGACGTCGGCCGGGCCGCCGCCGGCGAGGACCTCGACCGACTCGCGGACTTCGAGGGCGTTGCCGGCCGTCAGGCCGAGCGGGGTGGACATGTCGGTGAGCAGCGCGACGGTCTTGACTCCCGAGTCGGTGCCGAGGCCGACCATGGTGCGGGCCAGCTCGCGGGCGTCTTCGATGTTCTTCATGAAGGCGCCGGAGCCGACCTTGACGTCCAGGACGAGCGAGCCGGTGCCCTCGGCGATCTTCTTCGACATGATCGAGGAGGCGATGAGCGGGATCGCCTCGACCGTGCCCGTGACGTCACGCAGCGCGTAGAGCTTCTTGTCGGCCGGGGCCAGTCCGTCGCCGGCCGCGCAGATGACCGCGCCGGTGGTGTCGAGGACGTGCATCATCTCCTCGTTGGAGAGCAGCGCGCGCCAGCCGGGGATGGACTCCAGCTTGTCGAGGGTGCCGCCGGTGTGGCCGAGGCCGCGGCCCGACAGTTGCGGCACGGCCGCGCCGCACGCGGCGACGAGCGGGGCCAGCGGCAGGGTGATCTTGTCCCCGACGCCGCCGGTGGAGTGCTTGTCCGCGGTCGGGCGGGACAGCGCGTCGAAGTTCATGCGCTCGCCGGAGGCGATCATCGCCGCGGTCCAACGGGCGATCTCGGTCCGGTTCATGCCGTTGAGCAGGATGGCCATGGCCAGCGCGGACATCTGCTCGTCGGCCACGACACCGCGGGTGTAGGCGTCGATGACCCAGTCGATCTGCTCGGGGCTCAGCTCACCGCGGTCCCGCTTGGTCCGGATGACGGAGATGACGTCCATGAGGTGCTTCCTTCTACGCGCATAGAGAGAGGAGAGAGGGGTTCGGGGAAAGGAAGTGCGACGGCCCTCCGCCCGGCAGGGCGAAGGGCCGTCGGCACGGCTATCTCAGGTGGTCGGGCCCGAAGGCCTGCGGCAGCATCGCCGCGAGCGGCAGGACCCCGTCCGGGGTCTCCACCAGCAGCTCGTCGCCGCCGAACTCGTACAGCAGCTGGCGGCAGCGTCCGCACGGGACGAGGATCTCGCCCTTGCCGTCCACGCACGTGAAGTGCGTGAGGCGGCCGCCGCCCGTGGCCTGGAGGGAGGAGACCAGGCCGCACTCGGCGCACAGGCCCAGCCCGTAGCTCGCGTTCTCGACGTTGCAGCCGGTCACGATGCGGCCGTCGTCCACGAGGGCGGCGACCCCGACCGGGAAGCCCGAGTACGGGGCGTACGCCCGGGTCATCGCGTCCCGGGCGTGCGTCCGCAGGACGTCCCAGTCCACCGCGGGCTCCGCGGTCACTTGCCCTGGCCCTTGCGGTACGGCATGCCGTCCGCCTTCGGCATCCGCAGGCGCTGCGCCGACAGGGCGAGCACGAGCAGCGTGGTCAGGTACGGGGCCGCGTCGACGAACTGGCTCGGCACCGCGTCGGTCACGGTGTACCAGACGAAGAGCAGGGCCGCGAAGGCCGCGGAGATGCCGGCCTGGATGTACTTCTTCTTGTAGAGCTGCCAGACGCAGACGATGACCAGCAGGATCGCGATCAGCAGCAGCATCGCGTGGACGTTCTCGGCGCCGCCGCGCAGCTTGAGGCTGTCGATGAAGCCGAACAGGCCCGCGCCCAGCGCCATGCCGCCCGGCATCCAGTTGCCGAAGATCATCGCGGCGAGGCCGATGTAGCCGCGGCCGCCGGTCTGGCCCTCCTGGTAGATGGGGCTGGCGACCTCGGACAGGTACACGCCGCCGAGGCCCGCGAGGGCACCGGAGACGATCACGGCGATGTACTTGTACTTGTAGACGTTGACGCCGAGGGACTCGGCGGCGATCGGGTTCTCACCGCAGGAGCGCAGGCGCAGGCCGAAGGAGGTCCGCCACAGCACCCACCAGGTGGCGGGGATCAGCAGCAGGGCCACGATGGTGAGCAGCGAGATCTCGGTGATCAGGCCGCCGATGACGCCGGCGAGGTCCGAGACGAAGAACCAGTGCTTGCCCTGGAGGTCGGCCATCCAGTCCGAGAGGCCCGGAATGGTGATCTTGGTGATGGGCTCGACCTGCGGCGACTGCTTGGAGGAGCCGCCCGGCGCCTCGGCGAACGTGAAGTTCGACAGGTACTGGGTGAAGCCCAGGGCGAGGATGTTGATGGCCACACCGGAGACGATGTGGTTGACGTTGAAGGTGACCGTGATGATCGCGTGCAGCAGGCCGCCGACGGCGCCGCCGGCGATGCCGACGAGCACACCCGACCACGGGCCCCACTGGTAGCCGGCCCAGGCACCGAACCAGGTGCCGAGGATCATCATGCCTTCGAGGCCGATGTTGACGACGCCCGCGCGCTCGGCCCACAGACCGCCGAGGCCGGCGAGGCCGATCGGCACGGCGAGGGAGAGGGCTCCGGAGACCTGGCCGACGGAGGTCAGGTCGTCGGCGCCGGAGATCAGGCGGACGAGCGAGACCAGCGCGAGGCCACCCGCGATGATCAGCAGGATCCAGGGCAGGGTGAGCTTCTTGCGGCTGCCCGGGGCGGGCGCCGCCTTCTTCGTGGAAACGGTGCTGGCGCTCACGCCGCGACCTCCTTCTCGGTCTTCATGGCGTGGCCCGCGGCCAGTTCCTCGCCGACCTTCTGCTGCTGGCGGCGGATGCCGTAGCGGCGGATGAGCTCGTAGGAGACGACCACCGCGATCACGATCAGGCCCTTCATGATCGTGCCGATCTCCTTGGCGTAGCCGGCCGTGTCGAGGCCGGCGGACGCCTTGTCGATGAAGGCCATCAGGAGGGCGGCGAAGAAGATGCCCACGGGGCTGTTGCGGCCGAGCAGGGCGATGGTGATGCCGGTGAAGCCGACGCCCACGGGGAAGACGAGGGTGTACGTGTGGCTCTCGCCGAGCAGCACGGGCATGCCGGACAGGCCGGCGACAGCGCCGGAGATGAGCATCGCGGTGATGATCATCTTCTTGGAGTCGACACCGGAGGCCGCGGCGGCGGACTCGCTCGCACCGCTGGCGCGCAGGTCGAAGCCGAAGCGGGTGCGGTTGAGTACGAACCAGTAGACGACGCCGAGGGCGAAGGCGATGAAGGTGAAGCCGTAGATCTCGCCCGAGTCGCCGAGGGAGAGGGCCGGGAACCAGCCGGACTCGGCGATCTCGCCGGTGGTGAGGTCGTTGGAGCCCTCCACCTGCACGCCGAGGTTCTTCGGCAGGATCAGCCAGGCGATCAGGCTGGTCGCGATGGCGTTCAGCATGATCGTCGATACGACCTCGCTCACGCCGCGCTTGGCCTTGAGGACACCGGCGATGCCGGCCCAGAAGGCGCCGGTCAGCATCGCGACGACGACGATCAGGAGGATGTGCAGCGGACCGGGCAGCGCGATGGCGCCACCGACCACGGCGGAGATCATCGCGGCGAGGCGGTACTGGCCGTCGACGCCGATGTTGAAGAGGTTCATCCGGAAGCCGATGGCGACGGCCAGGGCTGCCAGGTAGTACGTGCCGGCCTGGTTGACGATGAGGACCTGGATGTCCTCGTAGCCGCCGTTCTCCACCATGATGCGCAGGGGCTCGATCGGGTTGATGCCCGTCGCCGCCAGCACGATCATGGTCAGTACGAACGCGCTGACCAGCGCGAGCAGGGGCCCGGCGATGGCGAGCATCAGCCGGTCCTTGTCGAATGTCTTCATCGGGCCTCGTCCTCCGTCGTGTCACCGTCGGCAGCGGCGGAGTGGTTGTCGGTTGCTTCCAGGTGCCCCGAGGCGGCGCCCGTCATGGCGGTGCCCAGCTCCTCGGGGGTGACGGTCGCCGGGTCGGCGTCCGCGACCAGGCGGCCGCGGTAGATCACGCGCAGGGTGTCGGACAGGCCGATGAGCTCGTCCAGGTCGGCGGAGATCAGCAGCACGGCCAGGCCCTCGCGGCGGGCCTCGCGGATCGCGTCCCAGATCTGCGCCTGCGCGCCGACGTCCACACCGCGGGTGGGGTGGGCGGCGATGAGGAACTTGGGGTTGTGGCTCATCTCGCGGCCGACGATCAGCTTCTGCTGGTTGCCGCCGGAGAGCGAGGCCGCGGTGACGTCGATGCCGGGCGTGCGGACGTCGTACTCGCGCACGATCCGCTCGGTGTCCTTGCGGGCCGCCTTCGGGTCGAGGATGCCCTTCTTGGAGTTGGGCGCCTCGGTGACGTGGCCGAGGATGCGGTTCTCCCAGAGCGGGGACTCCAGCAGCAGGCCGTGGCGGTGGCGGTCCTCGGGGATGTAGCCGATGCCGCCCTCGCGGCGCTTGCGCACCGACATCCCGGTGATGTCCGCGCCGTCCAGGGTGATGACGCCCGCGTCGGGGGCCATCATGCCCATGAGGGCCTCGATCAGCTCCGTCTGGCCGTTGCCCTCGACACCGGCGATGCCGAGGATCTCGCCCTTGTGGATGGTGAGGTTGATGTCGTCCAGCAGCAGGCGGCCGACCTCGGCCTTCTCCTGGGTCGAGGAGTCCGGGGCGCCCGCGGGGACCAGGACCTCCGGCTCGGCGACGACGGCGCCGCCCGCGGCGACGGTCAGACCCGCCACCTGGAGCATCGGGGTCGTGGTCACCGTCGACTCGCGGGTCTCCGGCGAGGGCAGCTCCGCACCGACCATCAGCTCGGCGAGCTGCTTGGGGGTGGCGGTCTTCGGGTCGGCGGTGCCGACCGTGGTGCCGCGCCGGATGACGGTGATGTCGTCGGCGACCTTCAGGACCTCGCCCAGCTTGTGCGAGATGAAGATGACGGTCAGGCCCTCGGACTTGAGCTCGCGCAGGTTGTCGAAGAGTGCGTCCACCTCCTGCGGCACGAGCACGGCGGTCGGCTCGTCGAGGATGAGGATCTTGGCGCCGCGGTAGAGGACCTTGAGGATCTCCACGCGCTGGCGGTCGGCGACGCCGAGGTCCTCGACGAGGACGTCGGGGCGCACGCCCAGGCCGTACGCGTCCGAGATCTCCATGATCTTCTTGCGCGCCTTGGCGCCGATGCCGTACAGCTTCTCGCCGCCGAGAACGACGTTCTCCAGGACGGTGAGGTTGTCGGCGAGCATGAAGTGCTGGTGCACCATGCCGATGCCGCGGGCGATGGCGTCGCCGGGCGTGCTGAAGGCGACCTGCTCCCCGTCGATGGCGATGGTGCCCTCGTCCGGCTTCTGCATGCCGTAGAGGATCTTCATCAGGGTCGACTTGCCGGCGCCGTTCTCACCGATGAGGGCATGGACCGTGCCCTTGCGAACGGTGATCGCGATGTCCTTGTTGGCGACGACGCCGGGGAAGCGCTTGGTGATGCCGTGCAGTTCTACGGCGGGGGGCGGGCTGGACGCGTTGATGACGCACTCTCCTTGGCGCAAAAGGAGCGGAAGGCAGGGAGGACAGGGCGGGGAGTGAAAGTATCGCGTCCACGATGCTTCTACGCGCGTAGCACTGTCGGAAGTGAAAACTCGCGGCCACGAAGGCTGCTTGGTCACAGAGTAGTGATCACAGAACGAGGCTCGGGGCCCGGGAGCGATGACGACCGCTTCCCGGACCCCGGAGACCAGGACTACACGTCCGAGACTGCCTTACGGGGCGGTCTTGACGGTGATCTTCTTGGCGATGATGTCGGCCTTGGCCTTCTCCACCGCGGCGATGAGGTCGGTCATCTCCTTGTACTTCGGGTTGGAGTCGGCCAGGCCGACGCCGTCCTTGTCCAGGCCGTAGCGGATCTCACCGGTGGTGGGCTTGCCGTCCTCGACCGACTTGATCAGGTTGAAGACGGAGTCCGAGACGTCCTTGGTGACCGAGGTCAGGATGGAGTCCTTGTACTTCGCCAGACCGGCCTGGTTGTACTGGTCGGAGTCGACGCCGATGGCCCACTTGCCCTTGGCGGAAGCGGCCTCGATGGCGCCGGAGCCGGCGAGGCCGGCGGCGGCGTAGATCACGTCGGCGCCCGCGTCGAGCTGGCCCTGCGCGGCGGCCTTGCCCAGGTCGGGCTTGGCGAAACCGTCGAAGTTCGGCGGCTGGGTCAGGTACGCGGAGAGCACCTTGGCGTTCGGGTTGGTGTCCTTGACGCCCTGGGTGAAGCCCGCCTCGAACTTCTTGATCAGCGGGACCTCGACACCGCCGATGAAGCCGACCGTGCCGCTCTTGGACGCCTTGGCGGCGGCGACGCCGGCCAGGTAGGAGCCCTGCTCCTCGTTGAAGACCATGTTGGCGACGTTCGGGCCGGTCACCGAGGTGTCGTCGATGATGCCGAACGTGGTGTTCGGGAACTTCGGCGCGACCTTCTTGATGGCCGGGGCGTAGGCGAAGCCGACGCCGATGACCGGGTTGTTGCCCTTGCGGGCGAGCTCGGTGAGGCGCTGGACCTTGTCGGCCTCGCCCTCGCCGTCGGTGGGCTCGGCCTCGGAGCCCTTGATCTTGAGGTCCGTCTCGGCCTTCTTCAGGCCGGCGTAGGCGGCGTCGTTGAACGACTGGTCGCCGCGGCCACCGATGTCGTACGCGATGGCTGCGGACTTCTGACCCGACTCCGAGGGGGAGGAGGAGGCGTCAGAGGACTTCTTACCGCCACAGGCGGTGGCCGAGAGGGCCAGCGCCGCGGACGCGATGCCCACGGTGGCGATCCTGGTGATCCGGCGCAAGGGGAGGCTCCTTCAAAACCTGACCGAAGCGCCACGACCGGCGCTGGTTTCGCGGCGATCGTAACGCGCGTAGATGTCAGTTAAAGGCCCGTTCATGAGTCGTTATCGGATCGTCGCGAACCGGACAGTGACCGATCGGTAACTGCCACCGTGTCCAGCCCTTGTGTACCAAGGGCTGGACACGTCCGCCGGGAGACCCGCCGATGCGGTACGGGAACCGGTCGGAGCGCTACCGGGACGGCGGAGTACGGCGCCCGTCGATCAGGGCGGCGGCGGTGAAGAACTCCACACCGACGGCGATCGCGTCCTCGTCCACGTCGAAGTCCCCGCGGTGCAGGTCGCGCTTGGCCGTGTCACCCGGTGTGCGGACGCCGAGGCGCGCCATGGCGCCCGGCACGTGCTCCAGGTACCAGGAGAAGTCCTCCCCGCCCAGGCTCTGCTCGGTGTCCTCGACCGAGGCGGCGCCGAAGCGGGCTCCCATCGCCTCGCGCAGCAGTTCGGTGATCACCGGGTCGTTGACGACCGGCGGCACCCCGCGCACGTGGTTGATCTCGAACTTGGCCCCGTGCATGGTCGCGATCTCGTCGATCGCCGCGTGGATCATGTCCGGCGCCTCGTGCCAGGCGGCCAGGTCCAGGCACCGTACGGTCCCGGACAGCTCGGCGTGCATGGGGATCACGTTGCAGGCGTGCCCGGACTCGATCCGGCCCCAGGTCACCGACATGCCGGCTCGGGCGTCCATCCGGCGGGCGAGCAGCGCGGGGGCGTCGAGGGCCACCCGGGCGGCGGCCGTCACCAGGTCCGTGGTCAGGTGCGGCCGGGCGGTGTGCCCGCCCGACCCGGTGAGGCTGACCTCCAGCCGGTCGCAGGCGGAGGTGATGGGGCCGGGCCGCAGTCCGATCCGGCCGGCGTCGACCCGGGGGTCGCAGTGCACGGCGACGATCCGGCCCACGCCGTCGAGCACACCGGACTCGATGGCATCGGTGGCGCCGCCCGGCAGCACCTCCTCGGCGGGCTGGAAGAGCAGCCGCACCGGCCGGGGCAGGAGCCCCTGCCGGTCGAGCTCGGCCAGGACGAGGCCGGCGCCGAGGACGACGGCCGTGTGCACGTCGTGCCCGCAGGCGTGGGCGCGGTCCGGGGAGGTCGAGCGGTACGGGACGTGCGTCTTGGTGTCGGGGATGGGCAGGGCGTCGATGTCCGCGCGCAGGGCCAGCATCGGCCGGCCCCCGTCCCAGGTGCCTACGTCACAGATCAGGCCGGTGCCGGACTTCAGGACCCGTGGTCGCAGGCCGGCCTGTTCGAGCCTGGCCTTGATCGCCGCGGTGGTGCGGAATTCCTGGTGTCCGAGCTCCGGGTGCATGTGCAGGTCCCGGCGGAAGGCGATCAGTTCGGTGCGCAGGTGGTCCGGAAGTTTGCCGGGCAGCTCGGGCCGGTCGGACGCGACGGGCTGGAGGGTCTGGGACTCGCGGGACATCAACTGGTTCACCCGTTGAAGGGTAGGCGCACGGATGGGTCAACCGACCGGGGATCACGAAAAGTTCATGCCGTTAGGGGAAAGAAACACTGCCTCTGGACGCATGACCGGGTGGACCCGGGGGTAAACTCGCGCGCTCATCCGGCCGCAGGCGTCGCCCGGGCGGGCAGTCTGCGCACATCACGAGCGGTGTCCGTGACCCCCGCCAGGAAGCCGCGGGCACGCGGGGAGGCGGAGCCGGTGAGCCAGGCCGGGTCCACCTCGCATACGGCGACGGTCACACCGGTACCGGTCAGGGCGTACGGCAGCGTGTGGACGACCGTGGACGGAAAGCTGAGGACCGTCCGGCCGACGGGACCGCGCCGCGCGATCAGCTCCAGCGGCAGGTCGGGGCGCACGATCTCCAGCCCGGTCGTCCGGCTCAGCGCGCGCAGCTTCTCCGGGGACTCGCGGCGGTGCGCGAAGTAGCGGGTGGCGCCGTGCTCCAGGGCGAGGGAGCGGACCGCGTCCAGGTAGCGGTCCGGGTCCACGACGCCGGTCTCGACGAGCGAGGTGCCGACGAGGTCGGTGCCCCTGGTGAGGCGGGGCGGGCCGAAGCGGGCGCGGGTCCAGGCGAAGTCGTTGGTCCGCAGCGTCATCCCGGCGTGCGGGGTGACGGGCATCGAGGTGAACACCTCGACGCGGCGCGCCGACCCTGCCGCCGGGACGAAGCGGCGCCGCGCCGCCGCGGAGACGGGCGCGTACGCCAGCTCGCGGACCCGGCCGGGCAGCCCGCCGCCGCCGACCCGGTGCCAGCGCACCAGGCGCTCGCCGCGGGCGGTCTGCGCGACGAACTCCATGGTGGCGGTGCCGTCGTCGACCACGACGAGTTCCTCGGCGCGCACCAGGGTGAGCAGGAGCTGGACGTAGCGGGAGAAGGGGTCGCCGACGAGGACGGTACGCGCCGCGCGGACGTCGCGTGCCAGAGCGGCGAGCGCCTTCAGCGGGGCGACCCGGCTGCCGCGCGCCTCCTGCCACAGCACCTCGTACCCCTCGTCCCGGGCCAGGGCCGCCATCCGGCGCAGCTGGCCGCGGGACATGGGGTCGGTGGGCGGCAGCACGACGATCCGCAACGGTGCGAGCGCCTCCGCCCGGCGCGGGCCGGGATCCGGCTGCGCCTGCGCCGGCTCCCGGCCGGCGCGGCGGGCGCGCTGGCTCGGGACGGCGTCCAGCGGTCTGCCGGCCGCGGTGCCGCGCGCGTACGCCCACTCCAGCACGTTGAGGAGTTGGACCGGGCTCTCGACGAACGCCAGGGTGGAGGCGGAGGTGCTCACACGTACTCCTTGTCGGGGGCGGGACCGGTGCGCGCCGGAGCCGTTCCTCAGACGGATGCCAGCTCGCCGCGGACGCGGCGGAGCTTCTTCATGGGGCCGAGCTCGGACGCGTAGACGCGCTTGACCCCGTCGCCGAGGGCGGTCTCGATGGTGCGGATGTCGCGGACCAGGCGGGTGAGGCCGCCGGGCTCGACGGAGGCGGCCTGGTCGGAGCCCCACATCGCGCGGTCGAGGGTGATGTGCCGCTCGACGAAGGTGGCGCCGAGGGCGACGGCGGCGAGGGTGGTCTGCAGGCCCGTCTCGTGGCCCGAATAGCCGATCGGGACGTTGGGGTACTCCTCGCGCAGGGTGTTGATGACGCGCAGGTTGAGCTCCTCGGCCTTGGCCGGGTACGTCGAAGTGGCGTGGCAGAGGAGGATGTTCGCGCTGCCGAGCACCTCGACGGCGTGGCGGATCTGCTGCGGGGTGGACATGCCGGTGGAGAGGACGACGGTGCGGCCGGTGGCGCGCAGGGCGCGCAGCAGTTCGTCGTCGGTGAGGCAGGCGGAGGCCACCTTGTGGGCGGGGACGTCGAACTTCTCCAGGAAGGCGACGGCCTCGGTGTCCCACGGGGAGGCGAACCAGTCGATGCCGCGCTGCGCGCAGTGCTCGTCGATGGCGCGGTAGTCCTCCTCGCCGAATTCGACGCGGTGGCGGTAGTCGATGTAGGTCATCCGGCCCCAGGGGGTGTCGCGTTCGATGTCCCACTGGTCGCGCGGGGTGCAGATCTCCGGGGTGCGCTTCTGGAACTTCACGGCGTCGCAGCCGGCTTCGGCGGCGGCGTCGATGAGGGCGAAGGCGTTGCCGAGGTCGCCGTTGTGGTTGATGCCGATCTCGCCGACGACGTAGACGGGGCGGCCGGGGCCGGCGGTGCGCGCGCCGAAGGTGCGCAGGCGCGGGTCGGGGAGGGAGGTCATGGCAGAGGGCGTCCTTCGGTGCGGGGGCGTACGGGGTGCGGGCTGCGGGTCGGGGTCCGGATCGGGGTGCGGGGAGGGTGCCGTGGCGGGGCGCGGGTCGAGCAGGGGGGCGAGCAGCCGGGCGCGGTCCAGGTCGTGCGGGTCGTCGATCTCCAGGACCCGGGCGGGATCGGTGGCGACGGGGACGGTGCGCCCGAAGAAGCGGTGGCGGGCGGCGCGGAAGCCGGCGGCGTCCATGGCGTAGGCGGCGCCGGTCTCCAGCAGGTCCTGCGGCCGGTCCTGGCGGCGCGGCCGGTGGGCGGGGTCGTGGTTGACCCCGGTCCCGGAGCCGTCCGGCCCGCCCCGCCAGAGGAAGCCGTGGAACGGCGCAACGGCCAGGGCCGAGTCGGCCGCCCCGGAGGCGACGGCCACGGCGACCGACTCGACGTCGGAGGTCGCGAGGAAGGGGCTGGTGCACTGGACGAGGAGGACCACGTCCACGGTGAGCGAGTGCAGTTCCTCGAAGGCGCACAGCGCGTGCAGGACGGCGGCCTCGCTGCTCGCGGTGTCGCCGGAGAGGGCGGCGGGGCGGGCGATCACGTCGGCGCCGGCGGCGCGGGCGGCTGCGGCGACGGCCCCGGAGTCGGTGGAGACGACCACGTCGGTGACGGTCGGCGCGGCCCGGCAGGCGAGCACGGCGCGGGCGACGAGCGGGGTGCCGGCGACCTCGGCGAGGTTCTTGCCCGGGACCCCTTTGGAGCCGCCGCGGGCGGGAATGACGGCGAGGACCCTCACAGCTCCCCCAGCCTTCGGATCACCGGGGCGACGCGCTGCACCCCGTGCCGGTACGCCCCCCGGGCGGCTTCGCGCAGGTGGGCGCGCAGCCGGCGGCGCAGCCGGGACTCCCCCGCCCCGCTGCGTACGGCGCCCGGCAGCGGGGTGCCGTCGGGGGCGAGGCGGTGCCGGGCCAGGATGCCCGGCAGGTAGCCGGGAGCGGTGGTGAGCGTGTAGTAGGGGGCGGGTGAGGGCAGCCGGGCCGCGGTGAGCAGTCCGGCGACCTTGGCCCGGGCGAGGGCGTAGGGGTCGGCCTCTGCGGCGGTACCGGGCGCGGCCGTTGCGTGCGCGGCGTTCCCGGGCGCGGCCGCGGCGGCCGCACCGCCGTGGGGGCCCCGGCCGGTGCCGGTCGCCCGGACCCCGTGGGCGGCCAGCCAGACCGGGTCGCCCTCGGGCAGCAGCCCGGAGTCGAGCTGGTCCCAGGAGGCCAGGCAGCCGGAGCCGAGGAAGTGGTGGTTGCCGAGCGCCTCGCGGATGCCGAGGTCGGTGAGGACCGCCGTCGGGATGCCGCGGTGCAGGGATTCCAGGGCGGCCGTGGAGGAGACGGTGACCAGCAGGTCGGTGCCGTCCAGCACCTCGCCCATGTTCCCGTGGACCAGCCGGCAGTTGGCGGGCAAGCCGCCGGGGAGGCGCTGCGCGAGCCGCTGGTAGGGCTGCTCCTCCAGGTGCGTGGTGTGCTCCCCGGGCTTGCTGCGCAGCTTGACCAGCACCTCGCGGTCGGGGTGCAGCCGGGCGTGGCGGGCCGCGCGCTCCAGCAGGTAGGCGCGGTCGGCGCGGTCGTCGGGAACGGAGGGCTGCACGGCGAAGACCACCGTGCGGGTCCGGCTCCCGGCCGGTTCGTACGGCGTTCCGCCCAGGAAGGGCAGCGCGGTCTCGGTGACCGCGCCCGCGTCGGCGCCGACCCCGTCGTACACGGCGCGGAAGCGCTCGGCGTCGTGGCGGGAGTTGGCGAGGACGAGGTCGGCCCCGTGCCGCAGGAGCAGCCCGTCGGCGAGCTTCTCGTAGACGACCCCGACGTAGCCGGTGACGAGCACGGGGCGCCGGGCGGGGGCCGGCCACAGGGCGCGGGCCCCGTGCAGGACGGCCTGGACGGCCCCGCCGACGAGGGCGAGGACCACCACGTCGTAGGGCTCGCGTTCGATCTCGGCGAGGAACTCGGTGCAGGTCACCTCGGCCAGCCGGTCGGCCGGTACCCCCACCTCACCGAGCTGGCGCGCGGTGGGCGTGGCACGGCCGCGCAGCAGGAAGCCGGTGAGCTGGTGGTCGGGCACGAGGCGGCGGGCGGTGTTCGCGCCCCATTTCCATCTCGTGTCGGAATCGGCGAGTACGGCGACGCGTTTGCGTTCTGGCACGCGGCAGAAGCTATTCCGCGTTTTCGGTGATCGGCCCAACGAGCGCACAACAGCGGGTTAACAACGCGTCGACCGGACGCGAAAGCGGGCGGGTTAACCCGTCCGCCCCGCGCCGTTCACGTGCATTCCGCGTCCGGGCCACAGTGAATGCCGGGCCGCGCCCTAGTGTCTCGCGGGTGCCCAAGCTTTCTGTTGTCGTGCCGTTCTACAACGTGCAGACGTACGCACCGGACGCCCTGAAGAGTCTCGAACTGAACGCCCGGGAGGATTTCGAGTTCCTGCTCGTCGACGACTGCTCGACGGACGGGACGCCCGAGCTGCTGGAACGGGCGGCGCGCGAGCTGCCGGGGGCGGTGCTCCTGCGACAAGGCCGCAACGGCGGCCTGGCCACGGCGCGGAACACCGGGCTGGACGCGGCCCGCGGCGAGTACCTGGCCTTCCTGGACGGCGACGACTGGCTGGCGCCCGGCCACCTGGCCCGGATGCTGGCCGCCATCGAGGCTCTGGGCTGCGATTTCATCCGTACCGACCATGTGCGGTGCACGGGTCGGACACGGAGCGTGCAGCGCGTGCCCTACGGCCCACAGTCCGTCGTCGCCGATCCGCGCAGCGCGATCCTGCCGGCCGACCGGGCGACTTCGGTGGACTATCCGTACGCCTGGGCCGGCATGTACCACCGGCGGCTGCTGGACCGCGGCCTGCTGCACTTCACCGACGGGCTGCGCACGGCGGAGGACCGGCCGTGGATCTGGCGGTTGCACCGGGAGGCGGAGTCCTTCGCGGCGGTGGGACTGCCCGGGGTCTTCTACCGGCGGGGCGTTTCCACCTCGCTCACGCAGATCAAGGACGAACGGCAGCTCGATTTCATTCGGGCATTCGACCAGGTCCTCGCCGACGTCGGCACCGACCGGGAATCCGATCTGCTGCTGCCCAAATCCGTCCGAACGTATTGCGCGATCATCGCGCACCATTTCGGATCCATCGAAAGGTACGAACCGGCCGCGGCCAGGAAACTCCGGCTCATGTCCGCGGCCGCGCTCGGCCGCATGCCCCAGGACGTGCTGGACCGGGTGCTGGACGCGATGGACGTCGAACGCGCCACGGTCCTGCGCCGCCTGCGCGGCGGACGCCGCACGGCGACCCGGTCGGGGGCGACCGTCTGATGCTCACGCAGATCTTCCTGGCCTCCACCCTCTACGGCGCGGCCACGCTCGCGGCGGCCATCGACGCGGGATGCTTCCCGCCCGCCGGCCGGCGGATCCTGCTGACCAGCAACCACGCCGTCACCGCAGAGGTGTCCCCGGGCCTGGCGGGCATGCCCGGCTTCGCCGCCCTGCGCACCCGCTTCGACGAGGTGCTCGACTGGAACACC
Source organism: Streptomyces sp. NRRL F-2664 (assembly GCF_000719345.1). Taxonomy (GTDB): domain Bacteria; phylum Actinomycetota; class Actinomycetes; order Streptomycetales; family Streptomycetaceae; genus Streptomyces. The sequence goes on along the minus strand of NZ_JOFX01000007.1, from coordinate 99,444 downwards.
GTGATCGAGCCGCAGCACCCGAGCACTTGGGCCCCGCGTGCCGAGGACGTCCCGCTGTGGGAGCGGCAGCTGCGGACGCTGTGGGGGCTCGGCGAGGACCGGGTCGAGCTGGTCGTGGAGTCGCTCCAGGTGCCGCCGGCCCAGTCCCTGTGCCGGCTCTTCCCGGGCGCGGCGGTCGACGTCTACGCCGACGGCCTGATGAGCTACGGACCCACCCGCTTCCGCCTCGACCCGCAGCTGGGCATGCGCGTGCGGCGGGTGCTCCACCTGGATCTGGTGCCGGGCCTGGAGCCGCTGCTGCTGACGGAGTTCGGCGCGCGGCAGGAGGTGGTGCCCGCCGCGTCCTTCCTGAAGGTCCTCGACGAGCTTCCCCCGCCCGGTCCGGACCTCGACGGCGTGGGCGCGTGCCCGGCCCTGCTGCTGGGCCAGTACCTGTCGGCACTCGACCTGATGACCGCGGACGAGGAGGAGGAACTGCACGCCTCGATGGTCCGGGGCGCCTTCGCGCTCGGACACCGCGAGCTGGTCTTCAAACCCCACCCGAGCGCGCCGGCCGCCCACGCCCGCCGGGCCGCGGCGGAGGCCGAACGGCTCGGTGCCCGGCTCACCGTGACGAGCAGCCCGGTGCTGGCGGAGACCCTCTACCGGCGGATGCGCCCGGCGCTGGTCGTCGGCTGCTTCTCCACCGGGCTGCTGACCGCCGCGACGCTGTACGGTCTGCCCGTCGCCCGCACCGGCACCGCAGCCGTGCTGGCCCGGCTGGCTCCGTACCAGAACAGCAACCGGGTGCCGTTGGCGCTGGTGGACTCCCTCCTGCCGGACCTGGCGGACCGGGAGGCGGTCCGCGCCTGGACTCCCGAGTCCGTGGGCCGGACGGGAGCCGAGCGGGCCGGGCTCCTGACGGCCGTGGGGTTCACCATGCAGCCGCAGATCCTGGCGGCGCGCCGGGCCGCGGCCGAGGCGTACCTGGCCGCGCACCTGACGCCCGCCACCTGGCGGTACTTCACGCGCCGCCGGCTGACGGCACTGGGCCTGCCCGGCGGTATCCCGGCCCAGCTGTCCTTCCTGCCGCGCAGCCGGACCGTGCGGCGGGTGGCGCGGACGCTGCGCCGCGTCCGCGACCGGCGGTCGGCGGCAGGTCCCTGATGTACGGGTGTCAGCCGGTGGCGAGTTTGGCCGCGAAGCCCAGGAAGAGCACGCCCGCCGCCGAGGTCGCCCCGGCCGACAGCCGCTTGCGCCGGCGGAAGGCCTCCGCCAGGCGGGTGCCGCCGAAGATCAGCAGCGTCAGGTAGAGGAAGCTGCCGGTCTGCAGCAGACCGCCGAGGACGAGGAACGACAGCGCCGGATAGGCGTAGGACGGGTCCACGAACTGCACGAAGAAGGACATCAGGAAGAGGATGGCCTTGGGGTTGAGGAGGCTGATCAGCAGCGCCCGCCGGTAGGGCCGCTCGTTCTCGGCCGGGTCGGCGCCGGCCGCGTCCCCCGCGTCGTCGCGCTCCCGGCGCGTGCGCCACAGGGCCCAGGCGCCCCGCATCATGCCCACGGCCAGCCAGGCCAGGTACCCGGCTCCGAGGAACTTCACCACGGTGAAGACCAGCGGGCTCGCCCGGAGGAGCGCCCCGGCGCCCACGGCGGTGAGCGCCATCAGCACGGCGTCGCCGGTGAACACCCCGGCGGCGGCCTTGTAGCCCGTGCGCACACCGCGGCGGGCGGCGACGGACAGCACGTAGAGCGAGTTCGGTCCCGGCAGGAGAATGATCAGGACGAGGCCGGCGAGGTACGTCGGCAGATCGGTGACACCCAGCATGGGCAGGAGTGTCCCATGAGGACGCACCTGACGGTCCAGCCGGTTTCACCATGTGGAACCGGTGGGTTCGTACGCCCCCCACACCTCCCGCAGCGCCCCGCACACCTCGCCCACGGTGGCCCGTGCTCGCAGCGCCTCCTTCATCGGGTACAGCACGTTCGCGGTGCCTCCGGCCGCCTCCCGCAGCGCCCCGAGCGCAGCCGACACCGCCGCCCCGTCGCGCTCCGCCCGCAGCCGGGCCAGTGCCGCGCACTGCCGCTCCTCGATGGCCGGGTCCACGCGCAGCGGTGCGTACGGTTCCTCGCGCTCCAGGGCGAAACGGTTGACGCCGACCACCACCCGCTCCCCGCTCTCGGTCTCCCGTGCGATGCGGTAGGCGTTCCGTTCGATCTCGGCCTTCTGGAAGCCGGCCTCGATCGCCGCCACCGCCCCGCCCTGCTCCTCGACCCGCCGCATCAGGTCCAGGGCCGCCGCCTCCAGGTCGTCCGTCATCCGCTCCACCGCGTAGGAGCCGGCGAAGGGGTCGACGGTGTGCGGTACGTCGGTCTCGTGCGCCAGGACCTGCTGGGTGCGCAGCGCGAGGCGGGCCGACTTCTCCGTGGGCAGCGCGATGGCCTCGTCGAAGGAGTTGGTGTGCAGTGACTGGGTTCCGCCGAGGACGGCGGCCAGGGCCTGCACGGCGACCCGTACGAGGTTGAGCTCGGGCTGCTGCGCCGTGAGCTGGACGCCCGCTGTCTGGGTGTGGAAGCGCAGCATCATCGACTTCGGGTCGCGGGCCCCGAAGTCCTCGCGCATGACGCGGGCCCAGATCCGCCGGGCGGCCCGGAACTTCGCGACCTCCTCCAGCAGCGTGGTGCGGGCGACGAAGAAGAAGGAGAGCCGGGGCGCGAACTCGTCGACCGCCATCCCCGCCGCGAGGGCCGTACGGACGTAGGCGATGCCGTCGGCGAGGGTGAAGGCGACCTCCTGTGCGGGCGAGGCCCCCGCTTCGGCCATGTGGTAGCCGGAGATGGAGATGGTGTTCCACCGGGGGATCTCGGAGCGGCAGTAGCGGAAGGTGTCGGCGGTCAGCCGCAGCGAGGGGCCGGGCGGGAAGATGTACGTCCCCCGGGCGATGTACTCCTTCAGGACGTCGTTCTGGATCGTCCCCGTCAGCTGCGTGCCGGAGATGCCCTGTTCCTCCGCGACGAGCTGGTACAGCAGTAGGAGCAGCGCGGCGGGCGCGTTGATCGTCATGGAGGTGGAGACCCGGTCGAGGGGGATCCCGTCGAACAGCGCCCGCATGTCGTCGAGCGAGTCGACGGCGACGCCGACCTTGCCGACCTCGCCGGCGGCGAGCGGCGCGTCGGAGTCGTGGCCCATCTGGGTGGGCAGGTCGAAGGCGACGGACAGGCCGGTGCCGCCGCCCGCGATGAGCTGCCGGTAGCGGGCGTTGGACTCGGTGGCCGTACCGAAGCCCGCGTACTGCCGCATCGTCCAGGGACGACCGGTGTACATGGTCGGATAAATCCCCCGTGTGTAGGGGAAGTCCCCCGGTGCACCCAATTGGGCCCCCGGGTCCCATTCCGTCAGATCGCCCGGCCCGTAGACGGGTTCGATCGGAATTCCGCTCTCCGTACGTGCCATGTGACGAAGTCCTCCGTGGAGCAACCGTGCCCGGGGCTGGTAGAACCTTGCCCGCGCGTCGCTTCGTAAGGCCCTGGACGGTTGCTGGTCACAATGGCGCAACATCCCGGAACCCTGTGCAACTCTCCGCGCGCGCCAGGCATCACCTAGATACACGACGTAGAAACCGGGGGACTGCAATGCAGCGCCAGAGAGTCATAATCCGCACGATCGGGGTGGCCACCGCCGTCGCGCTCGCCGCGACCGCCTGCGGTCCGCAGAAGACGGAGTCCGCGGGCTCCTCCTCCGCGGCACCGTCCTCGCCCACGGCGGGCGCCACCCCCGAAACCTCTCCGACCGCAGACGACAAGCCCGGTGCGGCCTCACCGTCGGCCTCGCCGTCCGCCTCCGCCTCCCCGTCGGCCTCCCCTTCGCCCTCGGTGAAGCAGATCATGGCCAACGGCGACGAGAGCGAGCAGGTGCGCGAGCTCCAGGCCCGCCTGAAGCAGCTCAAGCTGATGACGGTCGCGCCGACCGGTTTCTACGGTTCGAAGACGACGGCCGCCGTGAAGTCCTTCCAGGCGAAGAACGGCCTGGACGCGACCGGCGGGGTCGACGAGAAGACCTGGAAGAAGATCCAGAGCTCCAGCAAGAAGCCCACCGCCGACGAGCTGCGCCCGCCGACCGTCAACGAGGTCGACGCGCCGGACCCGCGCTGCATGACCGGCCGTGTGATGTGCATCAGCAAGGAGAGCCGCACCCTCGCCTGGATGATCGACGGCAAGGTCGTCTCGACGATGGACGTCCGCTTCGGCTCCGAGAACACCCCGACCCGCGAGGGCGTGTTCAACGTGGGGTGGAAGGCCAAGGACTGGACGTCGACGATCTACCACACGCCCATGCCGTACGCGATGTTCTTCAGCGGCGGCCAGGCGGTGCACTACTCCGCCGACTTCGCGGCCCGCGGCTACGCCGGCGCCTCGCACGGCTGCGTGAACGTCCGGGACAAGGGCAAGCTGTCGAAGCTCTTCGACGAGGTGCAGGTCGGTGACAAGGTCGTCGTCTACTGGTGAGCCCGCAGTGGGTGGTACCGGGGGCCCGGGATCCGGGCCCCGACCGCGCGACCGGACCCGACCGCAGCGCGCATCCGGCCGGGGGCCGGGAAGAATCTCAGGCCGTCTCCTTCGGAACATGCCGGTCCGGCATGTCACGCAGGAGGCGGCCTCTCCCGTGTGCCGGGCTGTCCCGCCGACCGGGCTCTCCCGTCGACCGGGTGGAGTAAAGGGCGCGGGCAGGGCCGGGGGAACGTGCCCCGCCCGCGCCGGTTGCGCAGAGCCCAGGGGTACGGGGGGAACCCCGGCTCATGCGCGGCCGATGACCAGTCGGCTCGCTACGTACTGCGTCACCGGTTCGAAAAGTGTTACAGGCCGGTCGGCGCTCGGGTCGGCGCAGGTGTCAGCGGCCGACGCGCAGGGGCGTCGAGCCCTCCGGGACAGCGGGCGACAGGCTCGGCGCCCGGAGCGTCCCGCCCCCCAGCGGGGCGTCGCGGCGCCCGGTGTCGTCGGACTCCCCGTCCAGCACGGCGGCGCAGTAGGCGGGGATCCGCAGGAGTCCGTCGGCCAGCCGCGAGAGGCGCTCGCGGCGGTCGTCGTCGAGCCGGCCCTTGCGGTACTCCTGGCAGAGGTCCGCCTTGAGCCGACTGTCCTGCTCGCGCTGGCGGTCCCTGCCGAGTTCTCCGGCGCCCAGGCCGTCCCGGCCGCTCTCCCGGTCGCCCGGGCCGCTCCGGTCGTCCTGGAGGTCCTTGCCCGAGGCGCCACCGGTCGTGGACGCGCCGGCGGAGGCGTCCGGGCCCGCCGACGCGCCGGGCGTCATGCGCCCCTCCGCGCCCGGCGAGGGCACCACGGGGGCGAACGCCGGGTTCGAGGCGTCCGGCAGCGGGGTGGGCAGCAGGTTGGGGGTGAGGGTCGGGGCACTGGTGCCGACGCCCGGTACCGGGCTCTCGCCGGCGCTGACGGACATCGCCGGCCCGGGCCCCGCGGTGGCGTGCCGGCCCCGGTCCAGCAGCCCGGCGCCCGCCGCGGCGGCCAGCCCGCCGGCGGCGACGCTCGCCAGGGCCGCGGCCAGGCCGAAGCTCACGGTCCGTGCGCGTCGGCGGGCGGGGGCGGGCGGGGAGGCAGGGACGATGCGGCCCAGGTCGACCAGGGGCTCGGCGGACCCGCCGGGTGCGGCCGACACGACGTGGGGACGCGCGGCGCCGCGCGCCGCGCGGTAGGCGTCCACCGCCCGGCCCTCGCCGGGCAGTTCCGTGCCCGCGGGCGCCGGCGCCGCCACCGCGGCGAGGGCGTCCAGGGCGGCCCGTAGCCGGTCCGCCTCCCTCGCGGCGCGCGCGTCGACGGCGGGCCGCCCAGGTTCCGTCGGTCCGCCGCTGAGGAATGCTTCCGCCGCGGCCTCGTCCAGCCACCTGTCGCGCTCGTCGGCCATCACATGTCCTTCTGCGTCCGCCAACGTGAATGCGTCACACCGGTTTGTTCTGCGTAGCTGCCGCTGCGGCCACGCTGTGCGGGGACGGCGTCGAGATCCCTCCCGCCTCCGCCGTCCCACGCAGGGCCATCGGCATTATGGCCGACCGTGACGCCCGCCCTGGCGCCGGTGCCCGCTGCCGCCTCGAAGCCGCTGTCCGGGCCCTGGGCGGCGAGCAGTTCCGCCAGCTTCTTCAGGCCCCGGTGCGCGGCGGTGCGTACGGCGCCCGGCCGCTTGCCCAGGGTTTCGGCCGCGCTCTTGGCGTCCAGTCCGACCACCACCCGCAGCACGACCGCCTCGGCCTGGTCCTGGGGCAGCTGGGCTATGAGCGCCATCGTGCGCCCGGTGTCGAGGGACTCCATCGCCGCGCCGGCCGTGTCGCACTCGGCCGCCCAGCCCGTCAGCTCGGTGTCGTCGCCGCCGATGGCCGGCCGCCTGCCGCGCATGCGGATGTGGTCGAGGGCCCGGTTGCGGGCGATGCGGGCGGCCCAGCCGCGGAAGCGGTCGGCGTCGCCCGTGAAGGAGTCGAGGTCGCGGGCTATCTGCAGCCAGGCCTCGGACGTCACGTCCTCGGCGTCCGTGTCCCCGACGAGCGTGCGTACGTAACCGAGCAGGCGTGGGTGCACGGCGCGGTACACAGCACGGAACGCGTTCTCGTCGCCGTCCTGTGCCGCGAGCACCGCGGCGGTCAGCTCCGCGTCGTCCCCCAGCAAAGTCCCCAACCCGTTCACTGTCCTGTACGTGTGGCGCAAATCAGCACGTTACGGCCTTCCAGCACCTCTCGTCCACGAGTGATACAACGTGCAACCAATCCTGCGCGGAGCGAGGTGTGACACAAAACGCACCCCTGACGCTGACAGGGATACGGGCTTGTCGCACGAGCCCGTGACGGATGGCGGCCGGGGCCTCTCCTGTGGGGGGTGGCGGCCTCGGTCGCCCTCCCCTTCCGGGCATCCCACCATGCCCGTCCGTGGCGCCCACGTCATCCTTTCGGCTCACTTCCGAGTGAAATCCCCGCACGGGTACGACACACCCCGCCCGGCGTCGATAGCGTTGCGGCACACCCGAGCCACGCCCCGAGGAGCCCCCCGCTGTCCAGCCCCCTTCCGGCACAGGCCCGCGGCTGCTCCGACCCCGCCCACGGCTCCGGACTGGCACGGTTCAACGCCCTGGCCCCCGAGGCCGCCCGGACCGCCCTCCTCCAGTGCTGCGGCAGCCGCCGCTGGGCGCACCGCGTGGCGGCGCACCGCCCCTACCCCGACGCCGACGCCCTGCTCGCCGCCGCGGACGAGGCCTCCTACGACCTCTCGCAGGACGACCTGTCCGATGCGCTGGCCGCGGAGCACTCGGCCGAGCTGGGCCACGGGGCGTCGTACGCCGCGCTGCTGGCGCTCGACGCCGCCCGCGCGGAGTACGAACGGAAGTTCGGGCACGCCTTCGTGATCTGCCTCGACGGGCACCCGCCGGAGGAGCGGGCCGACCAGCTGCTGGGGGCGATCCGGCGGCGGATGGGGCACGAGGTGGACGAGGAGCGCTCGATCTCCGCGGACGAGCTGCGGCGTGTCGCACAGTCCCGCCTGCTGGACCTGGCGCGCCGACTGGCCCGCCCCGACGGCGCACCTACGGTCGAAATCGGGCTATTCGCCCCTGTGGGATAGCCCGTCCGTGCCTGTTTGATCACACAGCCGGACCCCGCGCGAGGGAACCGACAAGTCGTCGCTACGATGTCCGGGGCCGGTGGACCGTACCCGGCCGGGCCCGACCGACAAAGAAGCCGGCTGGCCCCCGCCCCGCTTCCGGAGGGTTTTCCGTGCCGGCTGGAACGTTGTACCGCGGCCGGGAAGGAATGTGGTCCTGGGTGGCTCATCGAGTCACCGGCGTCCTCATCTTCTTCTTCCTGTTCGTACACGTCCTCGACACCGCTCTCGTCCGCGTCTCCCCCGAGGCGTACGACGATGTCGTGGCTACCTATAAGACTCCGATCGTCGCGCTGCTGGAGTACGGCCTCGTGGCCGCCATCCTCTTCCACGCGCTCAACGGTCTCCGTGTCATCGCCGTGGACTTCTGGTCCAAGGGCCCGCGCCACCAGAAGACGATGCTCTGGTGGGTCGTGGGGATCTGGGTCGTGCTGATGGTCGGGGCCCTCTACCCCGTGCTCGGCCACGCAGCCGCTGAACTGTTCGGGAAGTGACGCGCATGTCCTCTGACACTTCTTCCGCCAAGGCGATCGGCGACGTGGAGGGTGTTTCCCTCTACGACGTGGACAACCCCGCGCCGTACATCGAGGCGCCGCGCAAGCGCACGGGCAAGACGCCCCGCTCGACCCGCGGCAACTTCGAGATGGCCGCCTGGCTCTTCATGCGCCTCTCGGGCATCGTGCTCGTCGTCCTCGTCATCGGCCACCTGCTGATCCAGCTGGTGCTCGACGGCGGCGTCTCCAAGATCGGCTTCGCCTTCGTGGCCGGCCGCTGGGCGTCCCCGTTCTGGCAGGTCTGGGACCTGCTGATGCTGTGGCTGGCCATGCTGCACGGCGCGAACGGCCTGCGTACCGTCATCAACGACTACGCGGAGCGCGCCAACACGCGGCTGTGGCTGAAGGGCCTGCTCTACACCGCCACGGTGTTCACCATCCTTCTGGGCACGCTGGTGATCTTCACCTTCGACCCGAACATCCGCTAGGCAACGGGGCTGAGGCGAAACCAATGAAGATCCACAAGTACGACACCGTCATCGTCGGCGCCGGTGGCGCGGGCATGCGCGCCGCCATCGAGGCGACGAAGCGCAGCCGCACCGCCGTCCTGACGAAGCTGTACCCCACCCGCTCCCACACGGGCGCCGCGCAGGGCGGCATGGCCGCCGCGCTGGCCAACGTGGAGGAGGACAACTGGGAGTGGCACACCTTCGACACGGTCAAGGGCGGTGACTACCTGGTCGACCAGGACGCCGCCGAGATCCTGGCGAAGGAGGCCATCGACGCGGTCCTCGACCTGGAGAAGATGGGCCTGCCGTTCAACCGCACCCCGGACGGCACCATCGACCAGCGCCGCTTCGGCGGCCACTCCCGCAACCACGGCGAGGCGCCGGTCCGCCGGTCCTGCTACGCCGCGGACCGCACCGGTCACATGATCCTCCAGACGCTGTACCAGAACTGCGTCAAGGAGGGCGTGGAGTTCTTCAACGAGTTCTACGTCCTGGACCAGCTCCTGGTCGAGGAGGACGGCGTCAAGAAGTCGGCCGGTGTGGTCGCGTACGAGCTCGCCACCGGCGAGATCCACGTGTTCCAGGCCAAGGCCGTCATCTACGCCTCCGGCGGTACCGGCAAGTTCTTCAAGGTGACCTCCAACGCGCACACCCTGACGGGTGACGGCCAGGCGGCCTGCTACCGCCGCGGCCTGCCGCTGGAGGACATGGAGTTCTTCCAGTTCCACCCGACGGGCATCTGGCGCATGGGCATCCTGCTGACGGAGGGCGCCCGTGGTGAGGGCGGCATCCTGCGCAACAAGGACGGCGAGCGCTTCATGGAGAAGTACGCGCCGGTCATGAAGGACCTCGCGTCCCGTGACGTCGTCTCGCGCTCCATCTACACCGAGATCCGCGAGGGCCGCGGCTGCGGTCCCGCCGGCGACCACGTGTACCTGGACCTGACCCACCTGCCGCCGGAGCAGCTGGACGCCAAGCTCCCGGACATCACCGAGTTCGCGCGCACCTACCTGGGCATCGAGCCGTACACGGACCCGATCCCGATCCAGCCCACCGCGCACTACGCCATGGGCGGCATCCCGACCAACGTCGAGGGTGAGGTCCTGGCGGACAACACCACCGTCGTCCCGGGCCTGTACGCGGCCGGCGAGGTCGCGTGCGTGTCGGTGCACGGCGCGAACCGCCTGGGCACCAACTCGCTGCTGGACATCAACGTCTTCGGCAAGCGCTCCGGCATCGCCGCCGCCCGGTACGCGGCCGAGAACGACTTCGTCGAACTCCCCGAGAACCCGGCGCAGCTGGTGGCAGACCTCGTCGAGCACCTGCGCAACTCCACGGGCAAGGAGCGGGTCGCCGACCTGCGCCTGGAGCTCCAGGAGACGATGGACGCGAACGTGATGGTGTTCCGCACGGAGCAGACCATCAAGACCGCGGTCGAGAAGATCGCGGAGCTGCGCGAGCGCTACAAGAACGTGTCCGTCCAGGACAAGGGCAAGCGCTTCAACACGGACCTGCTGGAGGCCATCGAGCTGGGCAACCTGCTCGACCTGGCCGAGGTCATGGCCGTGTCCGCCCTGGCGCGCAAGGAGTCCCGCGGTGGTCACTACCGCGAGGACTACCCCAACCGCGACGACGTCAACTTCATGCGCCACACCATGGCGTACCGCGAGGTCGGAGCCGACGGCTCGGACTCGGTCCGGCTCGACTACAAGCCGGTCGTCACGACCCGCTACCAGCCGATGGAGCGTAAGTACTGATGGCTACCCCCACCCTGGACAAGATGGAAGAGGCGGCCGCGGCCTCCCCGTACATCACGGTCACCTTCCGCATCCGCCGCTTCAACCCCGAGATCTCGGACGAAGCGCAGTGGCAGGACTTCCAGATCGAGATCGACCCGAAGGAGCGCGTGCTCGACGGTCTCCACAAGATCAAGTGGGACCTGGACGGCACGCTGACCTTCCGCCGCTCGTGCGCGCACGGCATCTGCGGCTCGGACGCGATGCGGATCAACGGCAAGAACAGGCTCGCCTGCAAGACGCTGATCAAGGACATCAACCCCGAGAAGCCGATCACCGTCGAGGCCATAAAGGGCCTCACGGTGATGAAGGACCTCGTGGTCGACATGGAGCCCTTCTTCCAGGCGTACCGGGACGTCATGCCGTTCCTGGTCACCAAGGGCAACGAGCCGACGCGCGAGCGCCTGCAGTCCGCCGAGGACCGCGAGCGCTTCGACGACACCACCAAGTGCATCCTGTGCGCCGCCTGCACGTCCTCGTGCCCGGTGTTCTGGAACGACGGCCAGTACTTCGGCCCGGCGGCGATCGTCAACGCGCACCGCTTCATCTTCGACTCGCGTGACGAGGCCGGCGAGCAGCGGCTGGAGATCCTGAACGACAAGGACGGCGTGTGGCGCTGCCGCACGACCTTCAACTGCACCGACGCGTGCCCGCGCGGCATCGAGGTCACCAAGGCGATCCAGGAAGTCAAGCGCGCGCTGATCACGCGCCGCTTCTGACCTCCCGGTCCCTGCGCGTACGAGGGCCCCGACCCCGGTTCGTCCGGGGGCGGGGCCCTCGTGCTTCCGGGCGGCGCTCGGGGACCTGGGGCGGTGCGGACCTGCACCGGACGGCTGCGGGGGCGGGCCCTGCGGTCGGCGGGGTGCAGGTGCGGGAGCGGGGTACAGGGCGGGGGTGCCTGTGGAAGGATCGGCGTATGAGCGAGCAGCAGCCGAACCCGTACGCGAGCGACCCCTCCGGGCAGGGCGGCCGGCCCGGCACGCCCGGTCAGGACGACTACAAGTGGGGGCCCGGAGAGGCCAGTTACGGATACCCCCAGCCCTATCCGGCGGCGCCGGCCTACCAGCCGACCATCGGCGCGGGGATGTCGGTCCCCGGCGGTTATGCGGCCGCCCCGGTCGGCGGCGCCGGGTTCGCCCTCGGCGACATCACCGTGGCGGGCGACCAGATCATCACGCCGTCGGGCGCCATGCCGCTCAGGGGCGCGATGTGGAACGCGACGGACTTCTCGCGCACCGAGGAGAAGATCCCGCCCCACGCGATCGTGCTGGCGATCGTCTTCTTCCTGTTCTGCCTGCTCGGCCTGCTCTTCCTCCTGATGAAGGAGAAGACCACCACCGGCTACATCCAGGTGACGGTGACCAGCGGCGGCCGCCACCACTCCACGATGATCCCGGCGGTGGACGCGAACACCTACCACTGGGTGATGTCGCAGCTCAATCACGCGCGTGCGCTGAGCATGTGAGGATCCGGCACGACGCGGGCGGGCCCCGGCCGAACGGCCGGGGCCCGCGTGCGTCCTACGGGGCGCCAGGTGCGCGGGAACACTCGCTTGAACTTGTTCAAAAAACGCTCTAGAGTCATCGACGTCAGCATTTGAACACGTTCAAGGGGGCTGGGGCTATGGACCTCACCGTGGTCACGTACGTCATCTACCTGCTCATCAGCATCGCCCTCACCGTCTGGGTGGCCCGCACGCTCAGCCGCAACGGCCGGGTCTTCATCGGCGACGTCCTCCACGGCAACGAGAAGCTCGCGGACGCCGTCAACCAACTCCTGGTGGTCGGCTTCTACCTCGTCAACATCGGGTTCGTGACCCTCTACCTGCGCTCGAACGAGGAGATCGCCACCGCCCGCGCGCTCTTCGAGGCGCTCTCGGTCAAGCTCGGTGTCGTCCTGCTGGTCCTGGGCGTCATGCACCTCGGCAACGTGTGGGTGCTGAACAAGATGCGCCGCCGCGGGATCATGGAGCGCCAGCAGACCCCGCCCGTCCCCCCGCAGGGGTGGACCGCGCCGGTCGGAGCCTGAGCCGTGGCGCGCACCGGGGCCGTGCACCGGCTGACCGTCCTCTACGACGCCGACTGCCCGCTCTGCGTGCACATCCGGCACTGGCTGATCGCGCAGCGGTGCCTGGTACCGCTCGACCTGGTGCCCGCCGCGTCCTGGGAGGCGCGGCGGCGGTTCCCGCAGCTGGACCACGCCTCGACGCTCCGGGAGATCACCGTCGTCGGGGACTCCGGGCAGGTGTGGACCGGTACCGACGCCTTCATCGTGTGCCTGTGGGCACTGGTCGAACACCGGCCGAAGGCGAACTGGCTGGCGACGCCGGCCGGCCGCCCCTTCGCCCGGGCCGCCCTGTTCACGGCCTCCGCCTGGCGGCAGGCCGTACGCGCCGAAGGGCAGCCCGGGGCCGTCGAGGGACCGGCCTGTGACGACCAGTGCCCGGCCCCCCGATAGGCTCATACACCGTGACTGATCAGAAGGCTCCCAAGAGCGAGCAGACCCGCACGCTCATCCTCGAAACCGCGCTCCGGCTCTTCCAGGAGCGCGGCTTCGACAAGACGACCATGCGGGGCATCGCGAAGGAAGCCGGTGTCTCGGTCGGCAACGCCTACTACTACTTCGAGTCCAAGGAACACCTGGTCCAGGGCTTCTACGACCGGATCAGCGCCGCCCACCAGGCGGCCGTCCGGCCCATCCTGGACAACGAGACCGACCTGCAGAAGCGACTCTCGGGCGTACTGACCAGCTGGCTGGACATCGGCGCCCCGTACCACGAGTTCGCCTCGCAGTTCTTCAAGAACGCGGCGGACCCGGAGAGCCCGCTCAGCCCCTTCTCCCCGGAGTCGGAACCGGCGCGCAAGGCCGCGATCGACATCCACCGCGAGGTGCTGGCGGGTGCGAAGACCAAGGTGCCGGCCGAGCTGGCCGACGTGCTGCCGGAGCTGATGTGGCTCTCGCAGATGGGCCTGGTCCTGTACTGGGTCTTCGACCGCTCCCCCGACAGCGAGAAGTCGCGGCGGCTCGCCGAGCGCGGCGCGCAGCTCACGACGCGGGGCATCGTGCTGGCCCGCTTCCGCGTGCTGCGGCCGCTGGTGCGCGAGGTCCACGAGCTGTTCGCGGACTTCCTGCCGGGCATGGCCCAGACGGCCGCGGGCCGGCGCAAGGCGTCGGACCCGCACCCGCAGGAGCAGGACGCCCCCCTCGACGCCCGATAGAGCACGGCAGCTGGGGCCCGGCGATGCCCGCCGGCACCGGGACCCGGAGGGGGCCGGCGGGGATCAGGCCTGGTAGGAGGCGAGTTCGACGACGGTGATGTCGGACGGCGCGCCGACCCGGACCGGCGGCCCCCAGGCACCTGCCCCGCGGGAGACGTAGAGCTGCGTGTCGCCGTAGCGCTCCAGCCCGGCGACGGTGGGGTTGGCGAGTTCGGCGAGGTACTCGCCGGGCCAGAGCTGCCCGCCGTGGGTGTGGCCGGAGAGCTGGAGGTCGACGCCGTGCTGGACGGCGTCGTGGATGACGACAGGCTGGTGGGCGAGGAGTACGGCGGCCCGCGAGCGGTCGCGGTCGCCGAGGGCGGCCCGGAAGTCGGGGCCGCTGCCCTCCCGCTCGCCCTGGATGTCGTTGACGCCGGCGAGGTCGAAGTGCGGCAGGGCGCGCCGGGCGTTCTCCAGCGGGGTCAGACCGAGCTCACGGACGTGCTCGACCCACTGCTCGGCACCGGAGAAGTACTCGTGGTTGCCGGTGACGAAGAAGGAGCCGTGGCGGGCGGTCAGCCCGCGCAGCGGTTCCGCGGCCGGCCCGAGATCGGGGACGCTGCCGTCGACGAGGTCGCCGACGATGGCGATGAGGTCGGGCTGGGTGCGGTTGACCGTGTCGACGATGCGCTGGGCGTGGGCGCGGCCCAGCACCGGGCCGAGGTGGACGTCGCTGACGACGGCGATCCGGAAGCCGTGGGCCGCGCGCGGCAGTTTGGCCAGCGGGACCTGGACGCGCCGCACGCCGGGCCCGCGCAGCACCCCGTACGCGCCGTTGCCGACGGTGCCCAGCGCGACGGCGGCGGCCGTCGCGCCGACCGCGCGCGCGACGAAGGTGCGCCGGCTGAGCCCGCCGCCCGGCGCTGCCGGGTCCGGTTCCCGCGGTGCGTCGGCCGCGGCGAGCACCGCGCCGGGCTCCGCCCCGGTGGCGGCCGGCGGGGACGGCTCGGTGGCCGTGGCCGGCCCGGCCTCGCAGGTCCCGGCCGCGGGCGCGGAGGGCGCCGCGGGACGGGCCGCTACCGCCCCGGAGGGGTCGCGGTGGGCCAGACGGCGGAGCAACAGCGCGCGGATCGGCTCCGCGACCAGCATCGTCAGGGTCAGGTACAGGAGCACCGCGAGCCACAGGTACCCCGGCCAGGACACCGTCTGCTGAAACCAGAAGGGCGCCCCGGCCCGGCCCGCGGTCAGGGCGGCCACGGAGAGGAGGGGCAGGACGATGGCCAGTGCGGTACCCACCCGGCGGGGCAGGCCACCGGGGGCGGTGGTGTCGCGGACCAGGCGGACCCACAGCCAGCGGTGGACCCCGGCCAGCAGGGCGCAGACCGCGAGGGCGACCAGCGCGGCGAGCAGGACCGTCATGCCGCACCGTCCCCTGCGCCGGAACGTGATCCGCGCCGCAGGGCCAGGACCCCGCGCAACCCGATCACACCGACCGCCGTCCCCAGGAGAAAGGACGTCACGGCGAGCGTCAGGTGGACCCAGAAGTAGGCAGTGGGGTCACCCGCCGTGTCGAAGGCCAGGCCACTGCCGTTCTTCCACAGGTTCCGGACGAAAGACACCCAGATGAACCAGGTCCACACGCCGAAGGCGAGCAGGAACCAGGAGGCGGCACGGCTGAGTTTCATGTCCCCAGTATCGGTTTCGTCCCCGGGACGGACGCGCCGGGGTGGGCTGTCCCGGGGGTGGTTGCCGCGAAATGGCCGCTCCGCGCAGCCATCCAGCTCATCGGGATGTACTTTCACCTGCGTGTCTGCCAAGACGACCGCTCTGACGGTCCTCACCGCCGCGTTGCTGGTACCCACCGTGCTGGTGGCGCCCGTGCACGCCGCACCGAACCCGCCGGCCGACGGCAAGGGCCGGCCCGCCAAGGCCCGGGCGGCGGCCGCACCGCCCGCGTCGATGTCCACGGTGGGGGGTTCGCTGCTGGGCCAGCCCGGCACGCAGGTGAACCTGCTGCCCGGAGCGCCCGCCCTGCCGACGAACCTCAGCGGCCGGTCGTGGATCGTGGCGGACGCCGAGTCCGGCGAGGTCCTGGCGGCGTACAACGCGCACTGGCGGCTGCCCCCCGCCTCCACGATGAAGATGCTCTTCGCGGACACCCTGCTGCCGAGCCTGCCGAAGGAGCAGGTCCGCAAGGTCACCGCCGAGGACATGGAGGGCGTGGGCCCGGGCAGCAGCCTGGTCGGGGTCAAGGAGGACCACGAGTACTCCGTCCACGACCTGTGGCTCGGGGTGTTCCTGCGGTCGGGCAACGACGCCGTGCACGTGCTCGCGGCGATGAACGGCGGCGTGGAGAAGACCGTCAAGGACATGCAGGCGCACGCGGAGGAGCTCCAGGCGCTCGACACGCACGTGGTGTCACCCGACGGGTACGACGCCCCGGAGCAGGTGTCGAGCGCGTACGACCTCACCCTGATCGCCCGCTCCGGACTGCAGAAGCAGGACTTCCGGGAGTACTGCGGCACGGCGAGTGCGAAGTTCCCCGGACTGCAGGTACCCGGGAAGCCGCGGGACTACTTCGAGATCACGAACACCAACCGGCTCATGACGGGCGCGGGCGGGCTCGCCCCGTACAAGGGCATCGCCGGGGTGAAGAACGGCAACACGACCATGGCCGGCTCCACCTTCACCGGTGCGGCGCAGCAGGGCGACAGGAAGCTGCTGGTCACCGTGATGAACCCGGGCACGGGCGGAGCGAACTCGGTGTACGAGGAGACCGCCGCGCTCTTCGACTGGGGCTTCGCCGCGGCCGGCAAGGTCAAGCCGGTGGGTGAGCTGGTGCCGCCGAAGAGCGCGGACACCTCCCCCCACGGCTCGCCGGCCCAGTCGCACGAGAACGACGCGTCGGGGGGCGGTGGCCCGGCCGGCGGTGTGGGCACCGCCCTCGGTGTCGCGGGCGGTGCCCTCGTGGTCCTGGTGGGCGGTGCCTACGTGGTCAACCGCCGCTGGCCCCGCGGCCACCGCAGCCGGGGCGCGGACGAGGAACTCGTCTGAGGGACTGCCCGACGCACGGCCGGGGCCCCTTCACCGGCCGGCGGCGGGCTCCTGGCCCGCCTCCGAGGGGTCTTCGGGGGCGGGTCCGTGGCCGTCCTCGCGGGTTGCCGTCCAGGCGGAGACGTACAGCAGGAGCTTCGCCATGAAGTTGATCCAGAGCAGCAGGGCGATCGGCACGCCGAAAGCCCCGTACATGCTCTTCGCGGCGACCCCCCGCATATAGCCGCTGAGCAGCATCTTCAGCAGCTCGAAGCCTGCCGCGCCGATCAGCGCCCCCTCGACCAGGCGGCGCCTGGGCGGTTCGACGCCGGGGAGCAGCGTCAGCAGGTAGAGCAGCATCAAGAACGCGGCCACCACCCCGACGAGGAAGGCGAAGGAGCGCAGCAGCGCCCCGCCGGGGCCCTCGCGCGGGATGCCCAGCAGGTCGGCGGTCCTGCCGACCGCGCTGGAGCCGAGGATCGAGGCCGCGGCGGAGAGCAGGCCCACGCCGCCGAGGCCGAGCAGGACGAGTGCGTCCTTGCCCTTGCGGACGATGGGGTTGCCCTCGTCCTCGTCGTCCTTCTCCCACACCGCGCGCAGGCAGTCCCGCATGGAGCCGACCCAGCCGATGCCGGTGAAGAGGAGGAGGGCGCCGGCGACGAGGCCGATCGTGGCGGCGTTCGCGACCAGCCCCTCGATGTCCAGCTGGTCGGAGATGCCGGGGACCTGTTCGGCGAGGGTGTCCTGCAACTGCTCCAGCTGCTGCGGGCTCAGCAGCGCTGCCCCGACCGCCGCGGCCACGGTGATCAGCGGGAAGAGCGCGAGGAAGCTGATGAAAGTGATCGCGGCGGCGAGCCGGGTCCAGTGCACGCGGTCGAGGCGTTCGTAGGAGCGCCACGCGTGCGTCCGCATCAGACGGCCCGCCAGCGGCCCGACCACCGGGAGTTTCGTCAGCCAGTCCATGGGGTCACCGTAAATGAGGCGCCGGAAATAGCCGGGATTGTCGCTTCCAGGGACTACGGTCGTCGATTGTGACTTTTCGCCCAGCGCCCTCGACGGGGCGTCCGTTCCACACCCTTGTCCTGCGGAGGCTGAGGTTCCGCGCCCGGCGCACCGCCCGGCTGACCCTGCGCCCGCTCCGTCAGGAAGGCCGTACGCGCGTCCCGGCCGCCTCGGCGGCCTGGTCGGCGGGGGACCCCGGCTGCGCCGGAACACCTATGGGCCCACTCCCGAAGGGGTACTCGCGCAGCTTGCGCCAGACCCCGTCGGAACCCTGCTCGTAAAGGGCGAACCCGGCGCACACCCATGCGGCGGCGTACTCGGCCAGCGACGTGAACGCCAGGTCCATCGCCTCCTCGGAGATGCCGTGGGCGACGGTGACGTGCGGGTGGTACGGGAAGGCCAGCTCGCGGCTGAGCGGACCGGACGGGTCGCGCACCTCGCCCTGGAGCCGGGTGCAGCCGGCGGCGCCCTCGGCGACCCGCACGAAGACGACCGGTGAGACGGGCCGGAAGGTGCCCGTCCCCTCCAGTCGCATCGGGAAGGCGCGGAAGGCGGCCGCGACCTCGGCCAGGTGGGCCCGGATCGCCGGGAGCCGCTCCGCCTCCACCTCGGTCGGCGGTACCAGGGTGACGTGCGTGGGGATGCCGTGCGCGGCGGCGTCCCCGAAGCCCGCGCGCAGCTCCTGGAGCCGGCTGCCGTACGGCTCCGGGACCGCGATCGAAACGCCGAGCGTTACGGTCCCCACGTGTCTCTCCTCCGCTTGTCCCATGGTGGACTCCTGCCGCCCCAGTGTGCGGCCAGGACCCCTCTTCGTGCCAGAGCCGTCTTCGCCCGCGCGTGCGTCCGTCAGTGCTTGGCGGGCAGCAGACCCAGCCGGTCGTACGCCTGCGCCAGGGTCTCCGCGGCAACGGCGCGGGCCTTCTCCGCGCCCTTGGCCAGGAGGGAGTCCAGCGTCTCCGGGTCGTCCAGGTACTCATGGGTGCGCTGCTGGAACGGTGTGACGAAGTCGACCATCACGCCGGCCAGGTCCGTCTTCAGCGCGCCGTAGCCCTTGCCCGCGTACTTCTCCTCCAGCGCGGCGATCGACTCCCCCGTGAGGGTGGAGTAGATCGTGAGCAGGTTGCTGACGCCGGGCTTCTTCTCGGTGTCGAAGCGGATCTCGGCCTCGGTGTCGGTGACCGCGCTCTTGATCTTCTTCTCGGTGACCTTGGCCGGGTCGAGCAGGTTGATCAGGCCCTTGGGGGACGACGCCGACTTCGACATCTTGATCGCCGGGTCCTGGAGGTCGTAGATCTTCGCGACCTCCTTGACGATGTGCGCCGCCGGGAGGGTGAAGGTCGGGCCGAAGCGGCCGTTGAAGCGCTCCGCAAGGTCGCGGGTCAGCTCGATGTGCTGGCGCTGGTCCTCGCCGACCGGGACGGCGTCGGCCTGGTAGAGCAGGATGTCGGCGACCTGCAGGATCGGGTACGTGAAGAGCCCGACGCTGGCGCTGTTGACACCGCCCTTGGCGGACTTGTCCTTGAACTGGGTCATCCGGCTGGCTTCACCGAAGCCGGTGATGCAGTTCATCACCCAGCCGAGCTGCGCGTGCTCGGGGACGTGGCTCTGGACGAAGAGGGTGCAGCGCTCCGGGTCCAGGCCGGCGGCCAGCAGCTGCGCCGCGGAGAGGCGGGTGTTCGCGCGCAGGTCCTTCGGGTCCTGGGGCATGGTGATCGCGTGCAGGTCGACGACCATGTAGAACGCGTCGTGCGTCTCCTGGAGGGCGACGTACTGGCGGATGGCTCCGAGGTAGTTCCCGAGGTGGAACGAACCGGAGGTGGGCTGGATGCCGGAGAGCGCGCGAGGACGATCAGAAGCCATGGCCCCATTCTCTCAGGTGCGGAGCGGGCTCACGCCCGCCCTCGACCGGTTCCTTCCGCCGCGCGGCGGACGTGGGCGCTGCCCGCATCCTCCGCCTCGACCGCCGGCGGGGCTGCGAGCGCAGCCCCGCCGGCGCCGGGGCGGGGGAGACGGGGCGGAGCCCCGGTGGTGCCGACTCGTCGGCGTTCGAGGCGTCGGGGGCCGGGGGCGGCACCGCAGGTCAGGACAGCGGGAGGCCCGGGGCCGGGAAGGCGGCCATCAGGTCCTGCACCTCCGCACGGATCACGGCGAGGGCCTGCTCGTCGCCCTTGGCCGCGGCATCGACCGCGCGGGCGATCCAGTCCGCCACCACCGGCATGTGCTCCGTGGACAGCCCGCGGGACGTCAGCGACGGCGTGCCGATCCGCACGCCCGACGGGTCGAACGGCTTGCGCGGGTCGAACGGCACCGTGTTGTAGTTCACGACGATCCCGGCCCGGTCCATGGCCTTGGCCACGACCTTTCCGGGGACTTCCTTGCGCGTCAGGTCGATCAGGATCAGGTGGTTGTCCGTGCCGCCCGACACCAGGTCGAAGCCCCGCTCCAGCAGCGCCGCCGCCAGTGCCTTCGCGTTGGCGACGACCGCGTGGGCGTACCGCACGAAGGCCGGCTGGGCCGCCTCGTGCAGCGCCACCGCGATCCCCGCCGTCGTCTGGTTGTGCGGACCGCCCTGCAGGCCGGGGAAGACCGCCTTGTCGATCGCCCTCGCGTGCTCCTCGCGGCACATCAGCATCGCGCCGCGCGGACCGCGCAGGGTCTTGTGGGTGGTGGTGGAGATGACGTCGACGTGGTCCGCCGGGGACGGGTGCGCGCCGCCCGCGATGAGGCCGGCGATGTGGGCGACGTCCGCGACCAGGACCGAGCCCGCCTCGCGCGCGATCTCGGCGAAGGCGGCGAAGTCGATGGTCCTCGGCAGGGCGGTGCCACCGCAGAAGATCACCTTCGGTCGTTCGGCCAGGGCCAGCTCGCGCACGGCGTCGTAGTCGATGAGGCCCGTGTCGGCGCGGACGCCGTACTGCACGCCGCGGAACCACGTGCCGGTCGCCGAGACGCCCCAGCCGTGCGTCAGGTGGCCGCCCATCGGCAGGGCCATGCCCATGACCGTGTCGCCGGGCTTCGCGAAGGCCAGGTAGACGGCCAAGTTGGCCGGGGAGCCGGAGTACGGCTGCACGTTGGCGTGGTCCACACCGAACAGGCCCTTGGCCCGCTCGATCGCCAGGGCCTCCACGCGGTCGATGTTCTGCTGGCCCTCGTAGTAGCGGCGGCCCGGGTAGCCCTCGCTGTACTTGTTCTGCAGCACGGTGCCGGAGGCTTCGAGGACGGCCGCGGACACGTAGTTCTCGCTGGGGATCAGGCGCAGCGTCTGCGCCTGGAGGACTTCCTCCGCGGCGACGCAGGCCGCCAGTTCGGGGTCGGTCGCGGACAGGGCGGGATGGCGGCTCGCGGACACGGCGGGCTCCTCCGGGGTCGATGTGATCGGTACCCCGCGAGGCCCAGGCGAGCGGCCCTGTGTGCGGTAGAGCGCGCACGACTCCCCCGGAGTTGGTTCCCCGTACGCCAGTCGCCGTGCGTACGAACACCTTAGCGGGCTCGCCACGGAAGAGGTTTCTGCGTCCGCGATACGAGCGACGATAAGAAGGTGACGCCACCCTCGTCACCGCTTCACCGGCCAGACGGACGATCGGAGACCCCGTGTCGACAACAGCTGATGCCATCCGCTCCGCCGACGCGCACAGCGCACACAACTACCACCCGCTGCCCGTCGTCGTCGCGTCCGCGGAAGGCGCGTGGATGACCGATGTGGAAGGCCGCAGATACCTCGACATGCTCGCGGGATACTCCGCGCTCAACTTCGGGCACGGCAACCGCCGTCTGATCGACGCGGCGCGCGCCCAGCTGGAGCGGGTCACGCTCACGTCGCGCGCCTTCCACCACGACCGGTTCGCCGATTTCTGCGCCCAACTCGCCGCGCTGTGCGGCAAGGAGATGGTGCTCCCCATGAACACGGGGGCGGAGGCGGTGGAGACGGCGGTGAAGACCGCCCGCAAGTGGGGCTACGAGGTCAAGGGCGTGCCGGACGGCCACGCCAAGATCGTGGTGGCCGCCGACAACTTCCACGGGCGCACCACGACCGTCGTCTCCTTCTCCACCGACCACGACGCCCGCGACCACTTCGGCCCCTACACGCCCGGCTTCGAGATCGTCCCGTACGGGGACCTCACGGCACTGTCCCACGCCGTCACGGAGAACACCGTGGCCGTGCTGCTGGAGCCGATCCAGGGCGAGGCGGGCGTACTGGTGCCGCCGGCCGGATACCTGAGCGGCGTACGGGAGCTGACCCGCGAGCGGAACGTGCTCTTCATGGCCGACGAGATCCAGTCGGGGCTGGGCAGGACCGGGAAGACCTTCGCCTGTGAGCACGAGGGGGTCGTCCCCGACGTCTACATCCTGGGCAAGGCGCTCGGCGGCGGTGTCGTGCCGGTGTCTGCGGTCGTCGCGGACCGGGACGTGCTCGGGGTGTTCGGGCCCGGCCAGCACGGGTCCACCTTCGGCGGGAACCCGCTCGCGTGCGCCGTCGCGCTGGAGGTGATCGCGATGCTGCGGACCGGCGAGTACCAGCAGCGGGCCACCGAACTGGGCGACCACCTCCACCGCGAGCTGGGCATGCTCGTCGGCGGCGGCGCCGTGACCGCCGTGCGCGGCCGCGGCCTGTGGGCGGGCGTGGACATCGCCCCCTCCCGCGGTACGGGCCGGGAGGTCTCCGAGAAGATGATGGAGCGGGGCGTGCTCGTGAAGGACACCCACGGGGCGACGATCCGGATCGCCCCGCCGCTGGTGATCACCAAGGAGGACCTGGACTGGGGGCTGGAGCAGCTCCGGTCGGTGCTGTCGGCGTAGCGGGCCCCCGGCGGATCCTCAGAGGATGACGTGGGGCAGGAAGCGGGCGTACTCGTCCGTGACCGGCCCCGCCGATTCGCGGATCCCGAGCCCCGCGGCCTCGTCCTCGACGACCCATGCTCCGAGCACCACCCGGTTGCCGTCGAAGTCGGGCAGCGGGGCCAGCGCCTGGAAGCAGTACCGCTCCCCCGGCTCCGGTACGAACGGCTCGCCGTCCGGGCCCGGCTCGTGCAGGGTGACGCCCTTGCCCTCGCGGCCGAGGAGCGGCTTGGCGACATAGCCGGCCGACCCGGGATCGGCCAGCTCACGCGGCCCGTCGAGGTAGGCCGGCAGCAGGTTCGGGTGCTCCGGGAAGAGCTCCCACAGGATCGCGAGCAGCGCCTTGTTGGAGAGCAGCATCTTCCACATCGGCTCGATCCAGCACGTGGTGCCGGAACCGCCGCCGTGGTCGTAGGTGCCGAGGACCTGCGGGCCGAACGCGTCCGTGGCCAGCCACTCCCACGGGTACAGCTTGAAGCAGCTGCGGATGAAGCGGAGCCTGTCGTCCACGAACCGGCCGGACAGGCTGTCCCAGCCGATCTGCTCGACGGACAGCGCGTGGGTCTCCAGGCCGGCCTGGTCGGCGGTCTCCTGGAGGTAGGCGACCGTCATCAGGTCCTCGCCGAGCTCGTCGGTCTCGGAGTGCGCGAAGTGCAGCGGGCCGGACGGGAGCAGCTCCGCCTGGCGGCGCCAGGCGTCGACGAGGCGCTCGTGCAGGGAGTTCCACTGGTCGGCGCCCGGGAAGCGCTCCTCCATCCAGAACCACTGCGGGCTGGCCGCCTCCACCAGGGAGGTCGGGGTGTCCGCGTTGTACTCCAGCATCTTGGCCGGGCTGCCGCTGCCGTCGTAGCGCAGGTCGAAACGCCCGTAGAGGGAGGGCTGTTCCGCGCGGCGGCGCCAGGACTCGGCGATCAGCCGGGCGAGCCCGGGATCGGTGATGCCGAGGTCGGCGAAGCGGTCCTGCTCGACGATGTGCGCGGCGGCGGCCAGGCACATGGCGTGCAGTTCCTCGACGACGTTCTCCAGGGCCTCGATCTCCGGGAGGGAGAAGGAGTAGTAGGCGCTCTCGTCCCAGTAGGGGCGCAGCGAGTCGTCGGGGTAGCGGGTGAGGGGGTAGATCAGCCCCTGCTCCTCGACGGTCTTCTGCCAGCCGGGGCGGGGCTCGATGGTGTGCCGCTGCATCGTGTGGTCAGCCGCCGCTGGAGCTGGAGTGGCCGCCGATGCCGCCGCGGGTGACGGCGGACTTGTCGAAGCTGCCGCCGGTGACCTTGCCGTTGCTGACGTGGCCGCCGTAGTAGTAGGCGCCGGTGCCGCCCGTCTTGCACTCCTTGCTGTTCAGGTGGTCCAGCGTGGAGCGGGACGCGCAACGGCGGTCCGGTTCGTCGTTGCTGCCGCAGGCCACGAGGGTGGCCGCGAGCAGGCCCATGCCTCCGAGGGCGACGGCGCCGGAGCGCATGCGGCGCTGGTTGGTGCTGCTGATGTCCATGTCTGCTGCTCCCCCTGGGACCTGGCGTGCTCCCGACAGACTAGAACGGGGTCCCCGGCCGATGGAATCCGGCCGCCGTGAGATCCGTGACTTAGAGTCAGTTCGTGTTGATTGGGATGATTTGCGCGCTGGGTGCGGCGGTCTGCTTCGGTACGGCGTCCGTCCTGCAGGCGGTCGCGACGCGGGCGGTGGAGCCGGGCAGCGGGTCCGGGGTGGACGCGGCGCTGTTCCTGCGGGCGGCCCGGCAGTGGCGCTATCTGCTGGGCCTCGCACTGGACGGGGCCGGATTCGTGCTGCAGATCATCGCGCTGCGGCACGTGCCGATCTACGTGGTGGGGGCGGCGCTGGCGGCCAGTCTGGCGGTGACGGCCGTGGTCGCGTCGCGGCTGATGGCGGTGCGGTTGTCCCCGGCGGAGTGGTGCGCGGTGGGCGTGGTGTGCGCGGGTCTGCTGCTGCTGGGGCTCTCCTCGGGCGCGGAGGGCACCGAGTCCGCTTCGCTCGCGCTGAAGCTGGGACTGCTGGGGGCGGCGGTGCTGGTGCTGCTGGTCGGCGTCGCTGCGGGCGGGCTGCCGGACGGTCCGCGGGCCCTGGTCCTGGGGCTGGGGTCGGGCACGGGCTTCGGCGTGGTCGAGGTCTCGGTGCGTGTCATCGACTCCGTGGGGGACCTCGCCGACCCCGCCCTGTACGCGCTCCTGGTGGGCGGGGCGGCGGGATTCCTGCTCCTCACCTCGGCGCTGGCCCGCGGATCGGTGACCGTCGCGACGGCCGGCCTGGTGCTCGGCGAGACCGTCGGCCCGGCGGTGGTGGGCGTGGTCTGGCTCGGCGACCGCACCCGCGAGGGCCTGACCTGGCTGGCGGTGGCCGGTTTCGCCGTGGCGGTGGCCGGCTCCCTGGCACTGTCCCGCTTCGGCGAACCAACACCGCCCCCGGCCCCCGCACCACCGGCGGCGTAACCCCCGCACCCCCGCAGGCCGAGCGGCGGAGCCCCGCCGTTCCAGCCCGTCCGGCGCTTGAGGACCGGGCCCGGGCAGAGCCCGGCTCCCCCGGCCCGCCGGTGATCCGGACACGGGGACTTCGGCTCCCGCAGCGGACGCGCCGGGCACCGCAGGGTCACGGCAGGGAGGCCACCAGCGCCGCCAGCGTCGGCGACCACGCGCTGTCCGACGGCGTCCCGTAGCCCACGACCAACGCGTCCCGCGGCGCCGGCTCGGCCTGCGGATGACGGAAGGCGGACAGGCCGTGCAGGGCCAGGTCGTGCCAGGCCGCCGACTGCAGCACCGACCGCTCCGTGCCCGCCGGCAGGTCCAGCACCGCGTGCAGGCCCGCGGCGATCCCCGAGACCCCGGTCACCCGGCCGGCCACCGCCGCCACCAGCTCGTCCCGCCGCCGCCGGTAGCGCAGCCGCATCCCGCGCACGTGCCGGTCGTACGCCCCCGACTCGATGAACTCCGCCAGCGTGAGCTGGTCCGGCGCGCTGGACGTCCAGTCCGTGTACCCCTTCGCGGCGGTGACCTCCTCCACCAGCCCCGCCGGGACGACCATCCAGCCGATGCGCAGCCCGGGAGCGAGGGACTTGCTGGCCGTGCCGAGGTACACCACCCGCTCGGGGTCGAGGCCCTGCAGGGCCCCCACCGGCTGCCGGTCGTAGCGGAACTCCCCGTCGTAGTCGTCCTCCAGAATCAGCCCGCCACTGGTCCGGGCCCAGTCGACCGCCGCCGCCCGCCGCTGCGGGGTCAGGGCCGCCCCCGTCGGGAACTGGTGGGCGGGGGTCAGCAGGACGGCGCCCGCCGCCCCGGTCAGCTCCCCCGTACGGGCCCTTCGCCGTCCACGCCGAGCGGCCTGGTCCGCAGCCCGGCCCCCGCCAGCACCTCCCGGTGGAAGTCCAGGCCGTACCCCTCCACGGCCACCTCCCGCACCCGGCGGGCCCGCAGCACCGCCGCGAGCAGGTGCAGCCCGTGCAAGAACCCCGCGCACAGCACGATCCGGTCCGGCTCCGCGTACACGCCGCGCGCCCGTGCCAGGTAGCCGGCCAGCGCCCGGCGCAGCTCGACGCGGCCGCGCCGGTCGGCCGCGTAGCCGAAGGCCTCGTTCGGGGCGGCGGTCAGCGCCCGCCGGGCCGCCGAGAGCCAGGCCGCGCGCGGGAAGCCGCCGAGGTCGGGGGTGCCGGGGACCAGGCTGTACGCCGGCCCGCTCCGTGCGGGGCGCCGTACGGGTGCGGCGGTCGCGGACCGGCGCGGCCGGGCCCGCTCGGCGACCCGGGTGCCGGAGCCCTGCCGGGCGGTGAGCCAGCCCTCGGCGACGAGCTCGGCGTACGCCTCGGCCACCGTGTTCCGCGCGATGCCGAGATCGGCCGCGAGGGTGCGGGAGGAGGGCAGCCGGGTGCCGGGCGCCAGCCGCCCACTGCGCGCGGCCTCGCGCAGCGCTTCGGTGAGCCCGGCCCGCAGACCGCGCCCGGCCGAGAGGTCCAGATGCAGGTCGGCACCGAAAGTGGCCCAAGTATCCGTCATGGATATGGACCATAGCGGTGGGCCGCCTCGCTCCTACCGTGGAGCACATGACGACCACCGCAGAGAACCGGCAGAGCCACCCGCACACCCACGACCACGCCCCGGAGCACACGCCGCGCATGCACATGGCGAAGCTCGCCCCGGAGGTCTACAAGGCCGTCCTGGCCCTGGAGCTCGCGGCCCGCAAGGGCCTGGAGCCCTCCCTCGTCGAGCTCGTCAAGATCCGGGCCTCCCAGGTCAACCACTGCGCCTTCTGCCTGGACATGCACACCAAGGACGCGCTCGCCGCCGGTGAGAGCGTCGAGCGGATCGTGCAGCTGGGCGCCTGGGAGGAGTCGCGGCACTTCTACACCGAGAAGGAGCTGGCCGCGATCGAGTTCACCGAGGCCGTCACCGTCCTGACGGACGGCTTCGTGCCCGACGAGGTGTGGGCGAAGGCCGCCGCGCACTTCGAGGAGCGCGAGCTGGCCCAGCTGATCGCCGTCATCGCGACGATCAACGTGTGGAACCGCATCGGGGTCACCACCCGCATGGTGCCGGGCCACTACACGCCGGGCATGTACAAGGTCTGACGCCGGCCGGGCCCGGACCGGCCCGGGCACGCGCCCGGGCGGCTCCGGCCGGCCGGTCAGCCCGCCGGCCGGAACGCCGCCAGCGCCGCCGCGTGGTGGTCCTGCGTGAGCTGCCACTCGGCGACCGGGCCCGCGGTCAGCAGCGCCCACTTCGTGCCGTCCGCCGCGAGGAAGACCCGTTCGACACCGCGGCGCACGCCGCGCGACTCCTCGCTGTCGTACTGGTAGACGAGCTCCGCGGCGCCGGAGCTGCCGGACACCGGGCCGACGCTGATCTCCTGGTATCCCCGCGTGCCGCTCCGCAGGTAGGTGGAGGCCTGCTTGACCGCCTGGAGCGGGCTGAGCTCCGGCTCCGACACGCGGAACACCTGGATCAGCGCGCTCCGGTCGGGCGAGCGGTAGAAGACCCCCGCCTCGGCCTCCTCCCGCAGCCAGCCCGCCGGGACGGCGATGGTGAAGCCCGCCGCGTCCTGCTTGGTCTCGTGGGCTCCCGGGCCCGCTCCGGTGCCGGTCGGCCCCGGAGTGGGCGTCCGCGTCGGGCCCGCGGTGGGCGGGGAGCCGCTGCCCGTGACGGGGCCGTCGCCGGAGCCCGTCGGCGCGGCCGAGGTCACCGTCCCGTGCTTGTCCTGCGCCTGGTCCGCATCGCCCGTGTCCCGGGCCGCGAACCACACGACGGCCGCTCCGATCGCGACGGAGGCGACCGCGATGCCCGCCGTCGCCGGGGTCAGCCACCGGCCGCCCCGCCGGCCCGCGCCGGGCCCACCGGGCGACGGCGGGCCGGGCGGAACCTCGTACGGGGGCGGGGGAGGCGACGGGAACGGGTGCGGCGGCGCGGCCGGCGGCTGCGACGGGAGCGGCGGCAGACCCGGGCCGTCCCCCGGCGGCGGCCCGGCCGGGGCCTGGTCGACGACCCAGCGCTGTGCCTGCGCGTCCCAGCGGCGCGGGCCGGACGGCGGCTGCGGCGGAGCCACGGATCAGCCTCCCAGGGTGCCGAGCAGACTGCCCAGGGCCGCTGCCGCGCTCACCGACTCCACCAGCGGGGCCCACCGCTGCAGCGCCTCGCGCAGCCGGGCCACCAGGCCGGGGCGGATCGCCTCGGCGCCCTCCAACTGCTCCGCGACCTGGTCCAGTTCGCTGTCGAGCGCGGTCCGGTCGGCGCCGCGCGGCGCCTCCCGTACGAGGGCCTCGCGCAAGGCGAGCACCGCCTCCAGCAGCTCCGCGGCGCCGGGTGCGGCGGCAGCCGTACCGCTGTGGTGGACGGTGTTGGTGTGGTCCGAGCCGCCGATGCTGAACGCGCTGCCGTGGATGCTGCCGATCCGCACGCCGGGCTCCTGTGCGCCCCCGTCACTTGTTGCCATGGCTCCCCCTGTGTGTGCTGTTGTGGTTGCCGCTGCCGCCGAAGCTGGCCGCGCTGTCGTGCATCGACCCGATGTAGGTCCCGCCCGCCCCGACGTACACGTCGGCGCGCCGGGCGAACGCCTCGGTGTGCCAGCCGGCCTCGTCCAGGACGACGGTGATGCCGGCGACGATCCGATCCTGAATGGTCTTCAGGTACCGGTCGAGGTCCATGAGGTGGAACAGCGAGCCGTTGTCCTGCGCGGCGAGTTCGCGCACGGACGCCCGCGGCCCCTCCGGGCGGGCCCCGCCGTGGCCACCGGTGGCGATCCGCCACCAGCTCGCGGCGCCGCGGCCCAGGGTGAGGACGGAGGCCGCGAAGGAGCCCGGCGTGTGGCGCAGCGCCCAGACGGCCTTTCCGAAGCGGCTGTTGTTCAGGTAGCGGTGCGCGTCGGCGTCCGCGTTGTGGAAGGCGACGTGGACGGGCAGCAGCACGTGGGGCGCCACCTCGACCATCATCATCCCGCCCTGCGTGTGGACCCGGACGAACACGGTGACGACCAGGTTCTCGTCCCAGCCGCCGACCCGGACGCGCAGGAAGCAGCGGCGCCGTTCGCCGCCCTCCTCGACGGAGGCGGCGCGGTGCGCCTCGAAGTCGGCCCGTACGTGGGCGCCTTCGTCCCGGTGGCCCAACCCGCCGCCCGGCAGGAACACGCAGCTGTCGACGACGAGTTCGCGCAGCCGGTCCAGTACCGCGGCCTCGGCCTGCGGGGACCCGTGCGGCGACGGCACCCGCAGCCGCTCCAGCAGCGGCACGATCCGCTCGACGATGCGGGCGTTGCTGAGGGGTTGCGGCTCACGGCCGGCTTCGAGGTCCTCGCGGGGGCGCAGCTCGAAGGACACCTGCCAGGGGTGGTAGGCCTCACCGGCGCCGACGAACGGGTCGTTGATGTCGTACATGACCATCGGTGAGTGCTGCTCGTTCAGGATGCGCTGCCGTACGCGGGCGAACCGTGCGCCCTGATCCGCCTCCGCGGGGTCGGCGGAGCGGTGGGCGTAGCGCTCCCGGTTGAGGTCGGTGGCGATGGTCCGCGCGACGTGGCCGCGCTGCAGTCCGACGACGGTGACGAGCGCGGCGAAGACCACGGGCACCCAGCCGAGGACGAATCCGGCCGCCGGGCCGCCGATGCCACCGGTGAGGAGCAGCGCGCCGAGGCCCACGGGGCCGTCGTCCTCGTCCCCGAAGGCGCCGAGCAGGGCCAGCCAGATCCCGAGGACGAGAATGCCGATGACGGCCAGGTTCCACCAGGCGTAGATCCGTACCGTGAGGGCCAGCAGGCGCGGCAGCAGCCCGGCGCGGGCCCGGAGCCAGCCGGCGAGGCTCAGCAGCAGGAACGGCAGGAGGAGCACCGCGAGGGCGCCGCCGGTGAGCAGCGATCCTGCGAACCAGGCGCCGAGTATGCCGGCCGCCCAGCCCATTTCGGCGCGGCGGGCGCGCAGGGCGTGGGCGAGGACGCGCGAGGCGTCGAAGCCGTAGGAGGGGGCGACGATCCGCTCCTCGTGGACGTACAGCTCCTCGATGACCCGGTCGCGGTAGCCGGCGTCGAGATAGGTGCCCGCGCACAGGAAGCGGCCGGCTTCGCTGACCGCGGGATCGACGGGCGGACGTCCGCTCCGGGAGGCGTCGTGCGGGTCGCCGGGGTACTGCCGGGGGATGGGGCTCTCGGTCACCGACCGACTTTAGATTTCTCTTACAGGATCCGACAGGCGGAATCACGCCAAAGCGCCCCGGCCTGGTGGGGCCGGGGCGCTGCGGTGCTGGGTCCCCGCCGAGGTGGCGGAGGTGTCCGGGCTCCTCGATGAGGAGCGACGGATCAGATCAGGCCGAGCTCGCGGACCGCGTCGCGCTCCTCGGCGAGCTCCTTGACGGAGGCGTCGATGCGGGCGCGGGAGAACTCGTTGACGTCCAGGCCCTGGACGATCTCGTACGTGCCGTTCTTGCAGGTGACGGGGAAGGAGGAGATCAGGCCCTCGGGGACGCCGTAGGAGCCGTCCGACGGGATGCCCATGGAGGTCCAGTCGCCCTCGGCCGTGCCGTTGACCCAGGTGTGCACGTGGTCGATGGCGGCGTTGGCGGCCGAGGCGGCCGAGGAGGCGCCGCGGGCGTCGATGATCGCCGCGCCGCGCTTGGCGACGGTCGGGATGAAGGTGTCGGCGAGCCACGCCTGGTCGTTCACGACCTCGGCGGCGTTCTTGCCGGCGATCTCCGCGTGGAAGATGTCCGGGTACTGGGTCGCCGAGTGGTTGCCCCAGATCGTCAGGCGCTTGATGTCGGAGACGGCGGCACCGGTCTTGGCGGCCAGCTGCGAGATGGCGCGGTTGTGGTCCAGGCGGGTCATCGCGGTGAAGCGCTCGGCCGGTACGTCCGGGGCGGCGGCCTGCGCGATGAGCGCGTTGGTGTTGGCCGGGTTCCCCACGACCAGGACCTTGATGTCGTCCGCGGCGTGCGCGTTGATGGCCTGGCCCTGCGGCTTGAAGATGCCGCCGTTGGCGGCGAGCAGGTCGCCGCGCTCCATGCCCGCGGTGCGCGGACGGGCGCCCACGAGCAGCGCGACGTTGGCGCCCTCGAAGCCCTTGTTCGGGTCGTCGAAGATGTCGATGCCGGCGAGCAGCGGGAAGGCGCAGTCGTCGAGCTCCATGGCGGTGCCCTCGGCGGCCTTCATGCCCTGGGGGATCTCCAGGAGGCGGAGCTTGACCGGCACGTCGGCGCCGAGCAGGTGACCGGACGCGATACGGAAGAGCAGCGCGTAGCCGATCTGGCCGGCGGCGCCGGTGACGGTGACATTCACAGGAGTGCGGGTCATGGCCTTCTCCGTTAGACAGCTGGCGGTGGGGCGTCCCTGCCCCGTGTGCTGGAGGACGCCGCTCCCCTGTAAATCTTGACGTGAAGAGACATCCGCGGTCAGGCTATCCGACCCGGACGCGGCCCAACCCCCGGGTCCCTGTGGTGCGTGGCACACGGGTCCCGACGTTTCGAAGGCCGTACCGGTTCCCGGACTTCCGTTCGACCGGGAAGGCCTGCCCCGTCCGGGTGGCCCTCGCCCACGGCACTCGGCGCACCGAAGGCCTTCGTGCCCGTGGCGGCTCGCGCGCCCGACGCTCCGCGTGCGCCTGACGCGCCCGACCCGCTCAGCGGACGGTGAAGCGGACCGCGCTCTCCAGGAACGGGATCTCCAGCCACGGCCGGGGCTCCATCACCAGCGCGAGCAGTGTGATCGCCAGGCCCAGCACCCCGTAGGTGATCATGTCGGTGAAGCGGGAGCGCACCGCGAGCATGCCGACCGAGGGCAGCAGGCGCCGCATCGCCGACGCCGCGATCAGGGCCACGCCGATCACCAGGCAGCCGACGCGGGCCTGCCCGAGGGCCGTGAGCAGCAGCCCCACCGCGGTCGCGGCGAGCACGCTGAGCATCGGCCACTGGCGGGCGGGCGTGGACACGGCCCCCGGGACGGCGCGGCCGCTGCCCTCGGGGCGGGCCGTGTCCCGCGTGACGGAGGGGAAGCGCCGGGACTTCGCCGCGCCGCTCCCGTTCACCCGCTCGGCGCCCGGTTCAGCCCGCACGGCCGACCCGCTCCGCCGCCTCGACCACGTTGACGAGCAGCTGGGCGCGGGTCATCGGGCCGACGCCGCCCGGGTTCGGCGAGATCCACGCGGCCACCTCGGCGACGCCGGGGTGCACGTCGCCGACGATCCTGCCGGCCTCGTCGCGGCTGACGCCCACGTCGAGCACGGCCGCGCCCGGCTTGACGTCCTCGGGCTTGACCAGGTGCGGGACGCCGGCCGCGGCGACGACGATGTCCGCCTGGCGCAGCAGTCCGGACAGGTCGCGCGTACCGGTGTGGCACAGCGTCACGGTGGCGTTCTCGGACTTGCGGGTCAGCAGCAGGCCGATGGAGCGCCCGACGGTGATGCCGCGGCCGAGGACGACGACGTGCGCCCCGTCGATCTCGACGTCGTGGTGGCGCAGCAGTTCGACGATCCCGTACGGCGTGCACGGCAGCGGGCCCGGCTCGTTCAGCACGAGCCGCCCCAGGGAGGTCGGGTGCAGGCCGTCGGCGTCCTTGAGCGGGTCCATCAGCTCCAGGACCCGGTTGGTGTCGATGCCCTTGGGGAGCGGGAGTTGGACGATGTAGCCCGTGCACGCGGGGTTTGCGTTCAGTTCGCGCACGACCTCCTCGATGTCCTCCTGGGAGGCGGTCGCGGGCAGTTCGCGCTGGATGGAGGCGATGCCGACCTCGGCGCAGTCCTTGTGCTTGCCGTTGACGTACCAGCGGCTGCCCGGATCGTCGCCGACCAGCAGGGTGCCGAGGCCGGGCGTGATGCCCCGGGCCTTCAGGGCCGCCACACGGGCGGTCAGTTCGGACTTGATCGCGGCCGCGGTGGCCTTGCCATCGAGAATCTGGGCGGTCATGGAACCCATCCTCCCGGATGAGGCGGCCCTCGTTCCAGTCAAGGCACTCGTGGGACCTCAGGGTTCATTGCACTTGCACAACAAGTGACCGGCTGTATGCCAACCGGCTGGACAAGGCCTCGCCGGTCGGACCACGATGAAAGGACTGAGTGCCGCGGGCAGTGCCGGGGGGCGGACCGCACCGTGCAGGAATTCCTCCGCGCTCATTGCCGTGCGTCCCCGCACTTCCACGGAGGAACACCCCAAGATGAGTTTCGGCGACCCGCACAATCCGTACGGACAGCAGCCGGCGCAGGGCCAGCCCGGTTACGGCTACCCGCAGCAGGCCCCGCAGGGCATCCCGCCGCAGGGCGGCTACGCCTACCCGCAGCAGGCGCCGCAGGCCTACCCCGGCGGCCCCGCCGGATACCCGGGCGGTCCGGGCGGCTACCCCGGCCCGCACATGGAAATGCCCGGCGGCGCGAAGGCGGCCCGGGTCGTCCTCTTCGTCGTCGGCGCCCTGCAGGTGCTCAGCGGCCTGTTCTTCATCATCGGCGGCGCCGTCTTCGCCGCCGCGTTCTCGGGTTCCGGCTCCTCCGCCGAGGACGCCGGCGCCGTCGCCGGGACCGCGGGCGTCGTCGTGGGCATCCTCTTCATCGGCTTCGCCCTGTGGCCCATCCTGACCGCCGCCAAGCTGGCCAAGGGCCGCAGCGGCGTGCGCGTCTCCGGCATCATCTACGGATCGCTGCAGACCCTCTTCGCCGTGCTCGGCGTACTGGTCAACCTGGTCGCGCTCGGCGCGAGCGAACACAGCACGGGCTCGGGCGGCCTCACCGCCATCTCCGTGCTGCCGTCCGTGATCTCCCTCGCCCTGGGCCTGACGATCATCATCGGCCTCGCCAAGGCCGGCGACTACTTCCGGCGCCCCCAGTACTGAACCGCCGCCGTCCGAGCACGGCGAAGGCCGCGACCCGCTGCTGCGGGTCGCGGCCTTCGCCGTGCCGGGCCGGACTCAGTGGAAGAAGTGCCGGGTCCCGGTGAAGTACATCGTCACGCCCGCCTTCCGCGCGGCCTCGACGACCTGCTCGTCGCGGACCGAACCACCGGGCTGGACCACGGCCTTGATGCCCGCGGCCGTCAGGATCTCCAGTCCGTCGGGGAAGGGGAAGAAGGCGTCGGACGCGGCGTACGAGCCCTGCGCGCGCTCGGCGCCGGCCCGCTCGACGGCGAGCTTCGCCGAGTCGACGCGGTTGACCTGCCCCATGCCGACGCCGACCGAGGCGCCGTCCTTGGCGAGCAGGATCGCGTTGGACTTGACGGCCCGGCAGGCCCGCCAGGCGAAGGCCAGCTCGGCGAGTTCGGCCGGGGACAGGGCGTCGCCGGTGGCCAGGGTCCAGTTGGCCGGGTCGTCGCCCTCGGCCTGGAAGAGGTCCGACTGCTGGAGCAGTGCGCCGCCGGAGACCGGCTTGAGGTCACCCGGCTGGTGCGGCGTGCCGTCGACCTTGAGCACGCGGATGTTCTTCTTCCTGGCCAGGATCTCGACCGCGCCGTCCTCGTAGTCGGGGGCGGCGATGACCTCGGTGAAGATCTCCGCGACCTGCTCGGCGAGCTCGACCGTCACGGGACGGTTGACGGCGATGACGCCGCCGAACGCCGACAGCGGGTCGCAGGCGTGCGCCTTGCGGTGCGCGGCGGCGACGTCCGCGTCGACGGCGATGCCGCACGGGTTGGCGTGCTTGATGATCGCGACGCAGGGCTCTTCGTGGTCGTAGGCGGCGCGGCGCGCGGCCTCGGTGTCCACGTAGTTGTTGAAGGACATCTCCTTGCCGTGCAGCTGCTCGGCGTTGGCGATCCCGCCCGGCTGCCCGTCCGTGTACAGGGCGGCGGCCTGGTGCGGGTTCTCGCCGTAGCGCAGGGTGGACTTGCGCTCCCAGGCGCCCGCGAGG
Organism: Streptomyces sp. NRRL F-2664; assembly: GCF_000719345.1. Lineage (GTDB taxonomy): Bacteria > Actinomycetota > Actinomycetes > Streptomycetales > Streptomycetaceae > Streptomyces. The sequence goes on along the minus strand of NZ_JOFX01000007.1, from coordinate 64,652 downwards.
AACTCGGGCAGCGCGCCCTCCCCGCCCTCCGGGGCGTACGCGTTCGTGAACCAGGAGGCGACGGCCACGTCGTAGGCGGCGGTGTGCTGGAAGGCCTCGGCCGCGAGCCGCTTGCGCGCCGTGAGGTCGAAGCCGCCGCCCTGGGCCGCGGCGATGACGTCGGCGTACCGCGCGGGGCTGGTGACCACCGACACCGACGGGTGGTTCTTGGCGGCGGCGCGGACCATCGACGGCCCGCCGATGTCGATCTGCTCGACGCACTCGTCCGGCGTGGCACCCGACCGGACGGTCGCCTGGAAGGGGTACAGGTTGACGACGACGAGGTCGAAGGGCTCCACGCCCAGCTCGGCGAGCTGATTGCGGTGGTCCTCCAGGCGCAGGTCGGCGAGGATGCCGGCGTGCACGCGCGGGTGCAGGGTCTTGACGCGGCCGTCCAGGCACTCGGGGAAGCCGGTCAGCTCCTCCACCTTGGTGACGGGCACCCCGGCGGCGGCGATCTTCGAGGCGGTGGAGCCGGTGGAGACGAGCGCGACGCCCGCCTCGTGCAGTCCGCGGGCCAGCTCTTCCAGTCCGGTCTTGTCGTAGACGCTGATGAGCGCGCGCCGGATCGGCCGCCGGGTCGTGGTCGGGTCGTTGCTCGCTGCGGTGTCTGCGGCGGTCACTGGATTGTTACCTTTCGTCCCTCAATGCGGTAGCCGTGCCGGGCCAGGCGCCCCACGACATCGACGAGCAGCTGGCGCTCGACTTCCTTGATGCGCTCGTGCAGAGCGGCTTCGTCGTCCTCGTCCCGGACCTCGACCACACCCTGGGCGATGATCGGACCGGTGTCCACGCCGCTGTCCACGAAGTGGACCGTGCAGCCGGTGACCCTCGCGCCGTACGCGAGCGCGTCCCGTACGCCGTGGGCGCCGGGGAAGGCGGGGAGGAGGGCGGGGTGGGTGTTGATGAACCGGCCGCCGAAGCGGTCGATGAACTCCTTGCCCACGATCTTCATGAAACCGGCCGACACGACGAGGTCGGGTGCGTGCGCGTCGGTCGCCGCCGTGAGGGCGGCATCCCACTCGGCGCGGCTGGCGTAGTCCTTCACCTGGCACACGAAGGTGGGGATCCCCGCCTTCTCGGCCCGCTCCAGACCGGCGATGTTCGCCCGGTCGGCTCCCACGGCGACGACTTCGGCACCGAAGCCCTCGGCTCCGCCGGGGTGGGCGTCGATGGCGTCGAGCAGGGCCTGGAGGTTGGTGCCGGACCCTGAGACCAGCACGACCAGGCGGGAGGCGGCCATGGGAGGCCCTTTCTCGCGGAATTGCGGTGTTCGTCTTCGTGTGGTCCTACGAAACTCCGGGGTACCGATATACGGGGAACCCTACGAAGCCGCCGACCGCCTGCAACGATACCGGCACACCGGACGGCCCCCGAGGGACGGGGGGACGGGCGGGCGGTAGCGTCTGGCCTACAAGCCGCAATCTGGCCGCACCTCGCCTCGATGTCCTCGCGACGTCCACGACACAGGGGAAGTAACACACCCGATGCCGGACCGCCGTCAGCCCGACTCCCCCACCGACGACAACCCCTTCGCCGCCCCGCCGGAAGGCCGGCCCGACCAGCCCTGGCAGCCCCGCCGCGGCGGCGACGGCGGCAACGGCGACGGGAGCGGCCTGGGGGACTCCGGCGGGCAGCGCGGCCCGGCGCGCTGGGACCCGACGGACCCGATCCAGCGCCGTGCCCGCTACGCGCTGCTGGCGGGCATGTGGGGCTTCTTCTTCGGGATCTTCGGCATCCCGTCGGTCGGCCTGCTGCTGGGCGCGCTCGCCCTGTACTGGGGGATCAGCGCGCTGCGCGGCAAGCCGGCCGCGGCCACCGGTGAGCCGGGCGCCCCGAAGGGTCTCGACGCCCTGGGGCCTGCGGCCCGCCCCCAGCGCACCGCGGCCGTGAGCGGCCTGGTCACCGCCTCGCTGGCGATCCTGCTGGCGATGAGCTCATACGGCCTGCAGCTGGCGTACAAGGACTTCTACGTGTGCCGCGACGACGCCCTCACCAAGTCGGCGGAACTCCGGTGCAACACCCTCCTGCCGGACAACGTGGTGGGCGAGGTCCTGAAGGTCCGCCGTTAACCCGTACGCCCCACCGCCACCCCCTTCAGCCCCGCCGGCGTTTGAGGCGCGGGGCCCGGGGCGGAGCCCCGATCTGTGAGCCCCGCCGCCCCCTTCGGCCCCGCCACACCCTTCAGCCCCGCCGGCGTTTGAGGCGCGGGGGTGCGGGGGCAGCGCCCCCGCAACGGCGCCGCACCGGCTACGCGGACGGCTTCCGCCGGACCAGCACCCGCACCCCGGCCCCCGGCACGGGCACGCGCACCGGCACCGGCCCGGCCGGCCCGGACACCACCGGCAGACCGGGCGGAGCCCCCGGACCGAGGTCCGGCCCGGACACCACCGGCGAACCCGGCGGAGCCCCCGGCCCCGGACCGAGGTCCAGCCCGGACACGACGGTCACGGCCCGCCGCCGAGCCCGCACCGCAGGTGCACCGGCAGCCGCCACCGCCACCGGCCGAACCGGCGGAGCCACCGGCTCGGGCAAGATCTCCGGCACCAGCGTCCCTGACGCCTTCCGCATCAGCTCCCACCGCAGCTCCCGCACGCCGCTGTCGTGCCACCCGTCGTCCACCGGGCCGTCCGCGTCCCGGCCTCCCGCCACCAGCCCCGCCACCGGTCCCGCCGCCGGCCGGTAGCGCCACGCGTGCACGCCCACCGCCACCGGCACGGCGAGTACCAGCGTCCACGCGAAGGCCGCCGCACCCGTGGCCCACCACACCGGCCCGAACTCGGCCAGCCGCCGCGACCCCAGCGGCCCGCCCGAGGCCGCCGCGAGCCCGGCCATCGCCAGACCGCACACCAGCGCGCCCAGGGCCGCCGTCAGCGCCGTCTCCCCGTACGAGACCTCCCGTGCCCGGCGTACCGCGAACCAGCCCACCGCCAGCCCCGCGACCACCGGCACCACGGCGGCCGCCCAGGTCAGCGGGGTGCCCGGCCCTGCGGCCGGGAGCGCCTCCAGCAGCGGGAAGCGGGGCAGTGCGGGCCCGCCCGCGGAACCGAGCGGGGTGGCCGTGACCTCCGCGCCGAGGGAGAAGCCGGGCCCGAGGGCGTAGGCCGCCCCCCACACCACGGCGTTCGGGAGGAGCGTGAGCGCGAGCAGCAGCACCGCGAACCGGCCCGACCACACTCCGGTCAGCGCCAGGAACGACGCCTGGACCTGCGCCCCGTGCCAGGCGAGCGAGACACCTACGAGCAGGGCTCCGCCGCCCAGGAGCACCAGGGCCCCGCCCGCGCCCGCTCGCAGCGCCAGCGCGTACCGCGGGCGCACGAGCCCCCTGCGCACGCCCGCCGGCAGCAGGCCCGGCAGCGGTCCCGCCGGACGCCCCCTGGCCCCCCACACACCGCCGGCCGCGGCCAGTACGGCGACCAGCGGAACGTGCCAGGCGGCGCTGATCGGGTCGGCCGGCATCGGGCCGCCGGCGGCGTACACCGTGGCGAGCGCGCCGACGGCGAGGTACCCGCAGAGCACGGCCGAGAACACCGCCGTGGCCGGCAGCACCTCCTCGTCGTCCTCGTCACCGGCGCTGCCGAGCCGGGCGGCCCGCCGCAGGAGCAGGACGGGCAGGGCGACCAGCAGCAGGGGTGTCACCCCGACGGGCGCCGGGACGCCGGAAAGCGTCTCGTACCGCAGGAGTTCGGTCCCGTGGGCCAGCAGCCACAGCCCCGCGGCGAGGTGCAGGGCGCCGCCGGGCCCGCTGTCGGGATAGGGGGAGCTGATCCAGAGGACGATGACGAGCACGGCGAGGAAGCCGAGCCCGAGTCCGGCGGCCACGGCGCCGCCCACCACGCATGCGGCGGCGGCCGGTGAACGCCGCCGCACACCGGCTCGCGGGGCGGCCGGCAACGGGGTCCCGCGTTCGGTCACTTGGGTCACCCCGCCATGGTGCCAACGACACGCGCTATGGGCGGGTAACAGGCGAATGTCCGTGGTGTCGCCCAATATACGTTTATGTACTTTTTCGCTCAGGACTGCCGGGTCGCGGGGAGTGCGGCATGACACGAAGCGTCGAAGGCCTGCCCGCCCCGCACGAGCGCCGAAGACTGCGCGAGGCCGCGGAACTGACGCTCGATGAGGTCGCGGCGGCCGTGGGCGTCACCGCGTCCACGGTCCGTTCCTGGGAGTCGGGGCGCACGACCCCGCGCGGCCGCAAGCACCACGCGTACGTACGCTTCCTCACCGGCCTCGCCGTGCCGCAGGCGGCAGCGGAGGCGGCAGCGGAAGCGACCGGTCCACCGGACCGGCCCGTGCGGACCGCCCCGGCGGCCGCCGGGGCCCCGGAGGCGGCGGGCGCCTCGGGGGCCGTGGCGGAGGCGCCCGACGCGGTTCTGGCGGCGGTCGCGTCCGCAGGCGGGGCCGAGGGCCTCGCGCCGACCGCCGAGGCTCCCGCCGCCATCTCCGGGACCGCCGACACCGGTGGCCCCGCCGCCTCCGCCACCACCGCCGGGACCGGTGAGCCCGCCGCCACCGCCGGGACCGCCGCGACGGTCGACGCCGCCGGGCCGGCCGCGGCGGACGCCACCGCCCCCGCCGTGCTCGACGCCCGGCCCCCGACCGCCTCCCCACTGGACGCACGGCCCGCCCGGGACCCGGCCGAGGCCTTCGACGCCCTCCACGAGCGGGCCGCGCCCGCCCTGGCCCGGCAGACGTACCTGCTCACCGGCAGCCGGGCGCTGGCGCTGGAGGCCGTGGACCGTGCCTTCACCCGGGCCTGGGACCAGTGGCCCGAGGTGGCCACCGACCCCGACCCGGTGGGCTGGGTGCGCGCGATCGCCTACGACTACGCGCTCTCGCCCTGGCACCGGTTCCGCCGCGCCCACCGCCGGCCCGACCGGCCCCCGGCGGATCCCGCCGACCGGATCCTGCTCGACGCCCTGCTCGCGCTGCCCGCGGCCCACCGGCGTACGGTGCTGCTCTACGACGGCGTCGGCCTCGACCTGCCCGACACCGCCGCCGAGTCGGAGGCCACCACGCCCGCCACCGGCAACCGCATCCTGAACGCGCACGCCGAACTCGCCGTCCGGGTCCCCGAACTGGCCGGCGTACCGGTCGAGAAGCAGTCCGCGGCGCTGCGGGAGCGTCTCGTCGCGCTGCGGCCGCCCTTCCCCCTCGACCCGCGCCCGGCCGCGGCGATCCGCGGCAGCGGTGAGCGGCGCACCCGGCACTGGACGCGGGCGACCCTCGGACTGACCGCGATGATCACGGCCGCCACCGCCTACACCGCGGCGACCGCACCGACCCGGTACGACCCGCCGCTGTGGCCCGGCGAGAGCGTGTCCGGGGTGCCGCCGCTCAGCGGCCCCCAGCAGCTCACCGAACAGAGCAGGCAGCTCCACGACAAGCTGCGCGCGGACCCGCTGGCGGGTCCGGCGCGTGTCGTGCCGGGGCTCGACTGACCACGGAGCACGCAAACGGGCGTGGCCCGCACCCCGAGGGGTGCGGGCCACGCCCGTTCAGCCGTACGGCCGCTGCTTACTGAGCGGCGTTCAGGATCGCGCGAGCGAGCTCGGCGGTCTCGGTCGGCGTCTTGCCGACCTTGACGCCGGCGGCCTCAAGGGCCTCCTTCTTGGCCTGCGCGGTGCCGGAGGAGCCGGAGACGATGGCGCCGGCGTGGCCCATGGTCTTGCCCTCGGGCGCGGTGAAGCCCGCGACGTATCCGACGACCGGCTTGGTGACGTTCTTCGCGATGAAGTCCGCCGCACGCTCCTCGGCGTCGCCGCCGATCTCGCCGATCATGACGATCAGCTCGGTCTCCGGGTCGGCCTCGAAGGCCTCCAGGGCGTCGATGTGCGTGGTGCCGATGACCGGGTCGCCACCGATGCCGACGGCGGAGGTGAAGCCGATGTCGCGCAGCTCGTACATCATCTGGTAGGTCAGCGTGCCGGACTTGGACACGAGACCGATCTTGCCGGGCTTGGTGATGTCGCCCGGGATGATGCCGGCGTTGGACTGGCCGGGGGTGATCAGACCCGGGCAGTTCGGGCCGATGATGCGGGTCTTGTTGCCCTTGGCGGTCGCGTACGCCCAGAAGGCGGCGGAGTCGTGCACCGCGATGCCCTCGGTGATGACGACGGCCAGCGGGATCTCGGCGTCGATGGCCTCGACGACGGCGGCCTTGGCGAAGGCCGGCGGGACGAAGAGGACGGAGACGTTGGCGCCCGTCTTCTCCATCGCCTCGGCGACGGAGCCGAAGACCGGGACCTCGGTGCCGTCGAAGTCGACGGTGGTGCCGGCCTTGCGCGGGTTCACGCCGCCGACGATGTTGGTGCCGTCAGCCAGCATCAGCTTGGTGTGCTTCATGCCCGTGGCACCGGTCATGCCCTGGACGATGACCTTGCTGTCCTTGTTGAGGAAGATAGCCATGTGAGTCTGTGACCTCTGCCCTTACTTCGCAGCCGCGAGCTCGGCGGCCTTGTCGGCCGCGCCGTCCATGGTGTCCACGCGCTGCACCAGCGGGTGGTTGGCGTCCGAAAGGATCTTGCGACCCAGCTCGGCGTTGTTGCCGTCGAGACGGACGACGAGCGGCTTGGTGACCGCCTCGCCCTTCTCCTCCAGCAGGGCCAGCGCCTGGACGATGCCGTTGGCGACCTCGTCGCACGCGGTGATGCCACCGAAGACGTTGACGAAGACGGACTTGACGTCCGGGTCCCCGAGGATGATCTCGAGGCCGTTGGCCATGACGGCGGCGGAGGCGCCACCGCCGATGTCCAGGAAGTTGGCGGGCTTGACGCCACCGTGGTTCTCGCCGGCGTAGGCGACGACGTCCAGGGTGCTCATGACGAGACCCGCGCCGTTGCCGATGATGCCGACCTCACCGTCGAGCTTGACGTAGTTGAGGTTCTTCGCCTTGGCGGCGGCCTCGAGCGGGTTCGCGGCGGCGTGGTCCACGAACTCCTCGTGACCCGGCTGGCGGAACTCGGCGTTCTCGTCGAGGGAGACCTTGCCGTCGAGGGCGATGACCTCGCCGGAGGCGACCTTCGCGAGCGGGTTGACCTCGACGAGGAGGGCGTCCTCGGCGATGAAGGTGTCCCACAGGGTCACGAGGACCTCGGCGACCTTCTCGGCGACCTCCGCCGGGAACTGCGCCAGCTCGACGATCTCGCGGGCCTTCTCGATGGTCACGCCCTCGTTGGCGTTCACCGGGACCTTGGCGAGCTTCTCCGGGGTCTCCTCGGCGACCTGCTCGATGTCCATGCCGCCCGCGACCGAGGCCATGGCCAGGAAGGTGCGGTTGGTGCGGTCGAGGAGGTACGAGACGTAGTACTCCTCGACGATCTCGGGAGCGGTCTCCGCAATCATCACCTTGTGGACCGTGTGGCCCTTGATGTCCATGCCCAGGATGTCCGTCGCGCGGGCGACGGCCTCGTCCGGGGTGCCGGCCAGCTTCACGCCACCGGCCTTGCCGCGGCCGCCGACCTTCACCTGCGCCTTGACGACCGACTTGCCGCCCAGCCGCTCGGTGGCCTCGCGAGCCGCCTCAGGCGTGTCGATGACTTCACCGGCCAGCACCGGTACACCGTGCTTGGCGAAGAGGTCCCTCGCCTGGTACTCGAACAGGTCCACGCGCGTCCGTCCCTTGTCTTTTTTAAAGATTCGCAGTGATTCGCGGTTGTCTGCTATCTGCGTGGGCGTGCCGCGGAGGGCAACGTGACGGCGCTGTCACTAGGAAGGCGCACACGGTGACCGTGGACGCGGCATGTCCGTCCGGCAGGTTATCCCCGTGGGGCGTGCGACCCTAAATCGCAGATCACACCTGAGCGGTGATACCTGTCACAGAACACCTCACGGTTGAACTGGAAATTCGTGTGATCGGCCCCTTCACACGAGGTGCCCGGACGGGCGTGTCGGGGGCGCCTCAGGGGACGGGCAGGGGCCGCTTCTCCAGCGCGGCGGCCATGACCTCGGGGAACAGGTCGGGCGTGCAGGCGAAGGCCGGCGCGCCCAGCGCGGCGAGGGCCGCGGCGTGGTCCCGGTCGTAGGCCGGAGCCCCCTCGTCGGACAGGGCCAGCAGGGTCACGAACTCCACCCCCGCCCCCTTCATCGCGGCGACGCGCTTCAGCATCTCGTTGCGTATGCCGCCCTCGTAGAGATCACTGATGAGGACGACGACCGTGTCGGCGGGCCGGGTGATCTTCGACTGGCAGTGGGCGAGGGCACGGTTGATGTCGGTGCCGCCGCCCAGCTGGGTGCCGAAGAGGACGTCGACCGGATCGTCGAGCTGGTCGGTCAGGTCGACGACGGCGGTGTCGAAGACGACCAGGCGGGTGGCGATCGACCGCATGGAGGCGAGGACCGCCCCGAAGACGGACGCGTAGACGACGGAGGCCGCCATCGAACCCGACTGGTCGATGCAGAGGATCACCTCCTTCTTCACCGACTGCGCCGCCCGGCCGTAGCCGATCAGCCGTTCGGGAACGACGGTGCCGTACTCGGGCAGGTAGTTCTTGAGGTTGGCCCGGATCGTGCGGTTCCAGTCGATGTCGCGGTGGCGGGGGCGGCTGATCCGCGCGGAGCGGTCGAGCGCGCCGGTGAGGGTGGCCCGGGTGCGGGTCGCGAGCTGCTTCTCCAACTGCTCGACCACCCGGCGGACCACGGCCCGCGCCGTCTCCTTCGTCGTCTCGGGCATCGCCTTGTTGAGGGAGAGCAGGGTGCCGACCAGGTGGACGTCCGGTTCGACGGCCTCCAGCATCTCGGGCTCCAGCAGCAGGGCCGACAGCCCGAGCCGCTCGATCGCGTCGCGCTGCATGACCTGCACCACCGAGCTGGGGAAGTAGGTGCGGATGTCCCCGAGCCAGCGGGCCACGTTCGGCGCGGAGCCGCCGAGCCCGGCCGAGCGGGCCGACCCCGAGGACCGGCGCGGACCCCCTTCACCGCCTCCCCCGTACAGCGCACCGAGCGCGGCGTCCATCGCCGCGTCCCGCCCGGTCAGCGCCCGACCGGTGCCGTCCGCGTCTCCCCCGCCGAGCACCATCCGCCACCGCCGCAGCCGCTCGCCCGCGGCGGTGTCCGCGGTGTCCCGGGCCGTTGCCGTGTTCATCCGCGTACCGCTCATCCGTCCGTCCCCCTGCACTCGTCGTACTCGTCGCTCTTCGATGCGGTCCCCGCAAGGGCGCCGCTCCCTCAGGCCGCCGTGGCCGCGTCGGCAGACGCGAGGAGCATCAGCACCAGCTCGGTCACCGCGTCCGCCCGCTCCGGGTCCAGTTCGGGGGCGAAGCCCTCGGGGGCGTCGTCCGTCGACCGGGTCGCCGACGGGCGGCCTGGGCCGCGGCGGACCAGCTCGCCCAGGCTCCGCCTGACCCCCGGCTCGTACGCGCCGAACGTCCGCCGCAGCAGCGGCAGCACATCGGTGAAGGCGCGCTCCGGCACTCCCGTCAGCCAGGCGTCGATCAGGCCCAGCAGCCGGTCGTCGTGGACCAGCAGGGTGCCGCCGCCCGAACTCCCGCCCGCGAAGCCCTCGATCCAGCCCGCCGCGTCGGCGGGCGGGGCCGCCGGGGACAGCGCGAGCCCCATCAGCCGGGCCGTCTCCTCGGCCTCCAGCCGCCCGTCGTCGAGGAGCAGCCGGGCCGCCCTGCCCCGCAGGACGCCCGGCACGGTGTCCCGGTCGGCCAGCTTCCGCAGCACTGCGGACCAGCGCTCCCGCAGCCCGTCGTCGGCGTCCGCCAGCAGGCCGACGGCCGTGTGCACCCCGTCCACGTGGCCGCGCAGCTCCGCCGCCGCGTCGGCGTCCAGACCGGCCGCGCACGCCGGCGGGAGCGCGACGCATATCCGCTCGGCGAGCCCGGCCGCGACGGCGCCGAGCGCCGTGGCGTCGGTGCCCCGCACGTCGCCGTACCGCAGGGAACGGGCCAGTGCCGGGAGGGCTCGGGCGAGCCGGGCGACGTCGGTGTCGAGCGCGGCGCGGTCGGCGAGGGCCCGCAGGACGGCCGGCAGCGCTTCGGAGAGCCCGGCGAGCAGGCACCGCTCGGCCAGCGCCGTGACGTCGCCCAGCTCCTCGGCGGTCGCCGCGTCCGCCTCGGCCTTGGCCGTGGCCGCGGCGAGGACGGTGGTGCCCCAGATCCCGGCCTCGGCGACCCGGACGGACAGCTCGGGCTCCCAGCGCAGCCGCCAGGTCTCCCGGAAGGTACCGGTGCTGCTCCGGGAGGCGGTCGGGGTGCCCCAGCCGATCCCGAGCAGCCGCAGGCGGTGCAGGAGCAGGGACTTGGCGGCGTCGGTGTCCTTGCGCAGGTCGAGCTCCAGCTCGCGCTCCTGTGCCTCCGCCTTGAGCCGCAGGGAGCGCTGCTGCCGGGTCAGGTCCCGCTGGAGCGGCACGACGGGCGCCCCGTCCGGGACCTCGCCGAGCACGTCGCCGACGACGAGGCGGTCCTCGATGAGCGCGAGCGGAACGTCGGAGCCGTCGCACATCACCGCCCGGACGGCTTCCAGGGTCTCCGTCAGCCCGGGCAGGGGCCGCCCCCTCATCGCGGCCAGCGTCTCGGCCAGCCGGACCGCTTCGATGACGTGCGCGGAGGAGACCTGGCGGTCCTCCTCGCGCAGCAGGCCGGCGACCTTGGTAAGCCACCGCTCCACGGGCCGGTCCCGGGCCGCGAACAGGTGGGCGTACCAGCCGGGGGAGGTGATGCCCGCTCCGTACCCGCCGGCCCGGGCCAGCCGGCGGTGGGTCCACGGCACCCAGGTCGTCTCCACCTTGACCTTCGGCAGGCCGGTCAGCAGCGCCTTGTCGGCGGCCACGGTGGTCCTCGCCCGCAGGGCCGGGACGTGCCAGGCACCGCACACGACCGCGTACCCGTCGCCGAACTCGCGGCGGGCGGCGCGCATCCGCTGCCGCATGTGGGCCTCGCGGACCAGGTCGCGGGAATGGCCGCCGTCGCCGTAGGCCTCGCGCAGGGCGGCCATGGCCTCCCCGAGGGCCTCGAACGCGCCGAGCGCCTCCTCCCCCGCGCCGCCGGTGCCCCGGTGCTCGACGACGTCCTCCCACCAGCGCTCGGGGTCGTCGTAACCGGCCGTCCCGGCGAGCACGGCGAGGGGGTCCAGCCGGACCGCGTCGGACTCGGCATGGTCGGCTTCGGGCTCCGCAGCGGCGGCCAGCGAGTGGGCGGCGGGCAGGTCCATGAACCGGACCGGTACGCCCGCCTCCTGCGCCCAGCGGATCGCCACCCACTCCGGGGAGAAGTCGGCGAGCGGCCAGAACGCGGCCCTGCCGGGGTCGTCGGAGGCGTGCGCGAGCAGCGCCACGGGCGGCCGCATACCGGGGTCGGCGGCCAGTGCGAGCAGCGCGTCCCCTTCGGGCGGCCCCTCGATCAGGACGGCCGCCGGGCGGGCCGCCTCCAGGGCGGACCGGACCGCACGGGCCGATCCCGGCCCGTGGTGACGCACGCCGAGGAGCAGTGGGCCCTGTCGGGCGGTGCTCATGCCGTCACCTCCCGGCAGGCCCGGTAGAAGTCCTTCCAGCCGTCGCGCTCGCGGACCACCGTCTCCAGGTACTCCTGCCAGACGACCCGGTCGGCCGCCGGGTCGCGGACGACGGCGCCGAGGATCCCCGCCGCCACGTCGGAGGGGCGCAGGACGCCGTCCCCGAAGTGGGCGGCCAGGGCGAGTCCGTTGGTGACGACGGAGATGGCTTCGGCGGTGGACAGGGTGCCGCTCGGCGACTTCACCTTCGTCCGGCCGTCGTCGGTGACCCCGTCGCGCAGCTCGCGGAAGACGGTGACGACGCGGCGGATCTCCTCCAGGCCCTCGGGCACGGCCGGCAGGTCGAGGGCGCGGCCCATCTGGTCGACACGGCGGGCCACGATGTCGACCTCCGCGTCCGCGGTCGCGGGCAGCGGCAGCACGACGGTGTTGAAGCGGCGGCGCAGTGCGCTGGAGAGCTCGTTGACCCCGCGGTCGCGGTCGTTGGCGGTGGCGATCAGGTTGAAGCCGCGGACGGCCTGGACCTCTTCGCCGAGCTCCGGTATCGGCAGCGTCTTCTCGGACAGGACGGTGATGAGGGTGTCCTGGACGTCGGCGGGGATGCGGGTGAGCTCCTCGACGCGGGCGGTCGAGCCGTCGGCCATGGCCCGCATGACGGGGCTGGGGACGAGGGCCTCGCGGCTGGGGCCGTGGGCGAGGAGCCGGGCGTAGTTCCACCCGTACCGGATGGCTTCCTCGGGGGTTCCGGCGGTGCCCTGGACGAGGAGCGTGGAGTCCCCGCTGACGGCGGCCGCGAGGTGTTCGGAGACCCAGGTCTTGGCGGTGCCGGGGACGCCGAGCAGGAGCAGGGCGCGGTCGGTGGCCAGGGTCGTGACGGCGACCTCCACGATGCGCCGCGGGCCCACGTACTTGGGTGTGATCACCGTGCCGTCGTCGAGGGTGCCGCCGAGCAGGTAGGTGGCGACGGCCCACGGGGAGAGCTTCCAGCGGGTCGGGCGGGGCCGGTCGTCGGCGGCCGCCAGGGCTTTCAGTTCGTGCGCGAAGGCGTCTTCGGCGTGCGGTCGCAGCGCCTCGGCGCCGATGCCGTTCTCGGGCTTGCTCATGGTCCCCCTCCAATGCTCCGCAGCCGCTCCCGACTGCTGTTCCCACGGTGCACCACGCCACTGACAACGCCCTTCACCCATCACGTCGTTGCAGGTCAGAGCGATTGTCAGAGGGGGTCTCTACGGTGGTTCACATGACTGAGCAGGGGGTCCGCTGGACGGCGGAACAGGTACTGGCTCTGGCTCCTGACGATGCCTCACGCAAGGCGGGCGGCAGACTCGGCGGGGCGGGGCCCTGGTCACAGATCGGAGGTTCCGCTTCCGGTTCTGTATGGGGGTTGTGCAAGGGCAGCGGGAGCAATCCGTACCGGACGGTCGTCGACCTGACGGGACCGGCCTACAAGTGCTCCTGTCCGAGCAGGAAGTTCCCGTGCAAGCACGCGCTGGGACTGCTCCTGCTGTGGTCCGCCGAGGGGGTCGGCGAGCCCGGGGAGGCGCCGGACTGGGCCGCTGCGTGGCTGGCGGACCGGGCGGCCCGGGCCGTGCGGACGGCGACGGGGGCGACCGGCCCGGCCGACGAGGAGGCGGCCCGGCGCCGGGCGGAGCGGCGCGCGTCGCGCATCGCAGCGGGCGTCACCGAGCTGGAACAGCGGCTGGCCGACCTGCTGCGCGGCGGTCTCGCCGGTCAGGAGCACGGGGGGTACGCGGCGTGGGAGGAGACCGCGGCCCGGATGGTGGACGCGCAGGCGCCCGGACTGGCCGCGCGGGTCCGCGAGTTGGGGACGATACCCAGTTGCGGCCCCGGCTGGCCCGCCCGGATGCTGGAGGAGGCGGCGCTGCTGCACCTGCTGGACCGGGCCTGGATGGGGGTGACGGGCCTTCCGGACGGGTTGGCGGCGACCGTGCGCAGCCGGGTGGGACTGCCGGCCTCCGGGGAGGGGGAGGCCGTGCGGGACCGTTGGCTGGTGCTCGCCCAGTACGACTCGGTGTCGCCGGACGGCCGGCTCACCACGCGCCGGATATGGCTGCGCGGGCTGTCGGGGGGACGGCCCGCGCTGGTGCTGGACTTCGGACCGCCCGGGCGGCCACCGGGGCTGGCGCTGCCGGTGGGGCTGGTGCTGGAGGCGGAGATGCGCTTCCGGCCCGGCTCTGCGGGGCTGCGGGCGGACCTCGGGGAGAGGTTCGCGGCAGCCGCGCCGTGCACGGAGGTGCCGGCCGGTGTCAGCACGGGGACGGCCCTGGAGTCCTACGGGGCCGCGCTGCGGGAGGACCCGTGGATCGAGTCCTGGCCGGTCGTGCTCGGCCAGGTGGTTCCGATACCGGGAGAGCTCGGCTGGCAACTGGCGGACGCGGAGGGCGACTCCGCCCTGCCGGTGCCCCTCACCGGGGCGGGCAGCCGCTCCCGCGGAGGGCTGTGGCAGCTGGCCGCGTTGTCGGGCGGGGGACCGGTGACGGTCTTCGGCGAGTGCGGCCACCGGGGGTTCACCCCGCTGACGGCATGGCAGCCCGGCTCGTCGGAGCCGGTCGCCCTGTCCTGAGCGGGCTGCAAGGAAAAGGAACCCGACGTCACAGGGGGCCTGGGGGGTCCTGTGCCGTCCCACGAGGACGGCCGGGAGTGCGGCGCCGGGGGGCGCCGTACACGCAACGACGAGAAGCCGGGGGGCTTTCATGAACGACAACCACGCCAGTTGACCGAAGCCGCACGAGACACAGACAGCCCCGGTCCCGCGGAGGGGGCGGGACCGGGGCACCGGACACGACCGAGGACGAGCAGCGAGGGAGGGGCACCGATGGGCGAGGGTGACGAGGGGTACGGGGAGTGGCAGGAGCTGGTCGGTGCCGCGCTGCTGGGCACCGACCGGCGCCGGGGCGGGGGCCCGGCCGGCTCCGCGGAGGCACTGCTGGACGCGGCGGCCGTGCATGCCGTCCGCCGGCGGGCCGGGCTGCGGCCGGCGCCGGCGCTGCCGCGACCGGAGCCCGCGCCGCGCGACCCCCGGCCGGCTCCGCCGGAGGCGGCCGGGCGCCGGCTCGCGCAGTTGCTGGCGGGTCGCAGCGGCCCGGTGAACGGCGGCGGGCGGCGCGGTTCGGCCCCCGATCTGACCGAGCTGCTCCCGCAGTGGCTGTCCGCGGCCGCGCGGCACGGCTACCGCGCGCCCGACGCGCTCGTACCGGCCCTGCTGGACGCGGCCCGGGCCCGTACGGACCTGCGGCCGCAGGCCCTGGCCCTGGCCGGGACGCGCGGGCTGTGGCTGGCCCGGATGAATCCGGACTGGCGGTTCGCACTGCGCGGTGGGGCGGGCGGCGGGGAACTGCCCGATGTGACCGACCGCTCCGCGGTGGAGCGGCTCTGGGAGGAGGGGCTGTTCGCGGAGCGCGTGGCCCTGCTCGGGGCCGTACGGGCCCATGAGCCCGCGGCCGCGCCGCGGCTGCTGTCGACGACCTGGGCGAGTGAACGGGCCGAGGACCGGCTGATGTTCCTCGATTCACTGCGGGCGGGGCTCTCCCTGGAGGACGAGGCCTTCCTGGAGGCGGCGCTGGGCGACCGCAGCCGCAACGTCCGCGCCACGGCCGCCGAACTGCTCTCCGCGCTCCCGCAGTCGGCGCTGGCGCAGCGGATGGCCGAGCGGGCCCTGGCCTGTGTGGGACCGGAAGGGGTGACACCGCCCGCCGAGTGCGATGCCGGGATGCTCCGCGACGGTGTGGTCAAGCGGCCGCCCGCCGGGCGCGGGGAACGCGCCTGGTGGCTCGGCCAGCTGGTGGAGGCGGCGCCGCTGTCGTGCTGGCGGGAGCGGTTCGGGGGGCTCGGCCCCGCGGAGCTGGTCGCGCTCCCGGTGGCGTCGGCCGAGGGGTGGACGGAGGAGCTGCACGCGGCGTGGTGTCGGGCGGCGGTGCGCCAGCGCGACCCGGAGTGGTCGCGGGCGCTGCTCGGCCCTGCGTCGGCGCCGCCCGCCGCCGGCCCGGGCACGGCCTCCCTCGCGGAGCGGGCCAGACTGCTGGAGACCCTGCCCGACGAGGAACGGGCTGCATGGGTCGCCGAGTTCATACGCGCCCACGGGCTCTCCGAGGCCTTCCAACTGCTCGGGGTGTGCCTGGTGCCGTGGGCGGGCGAGCTGGGCCGGGCGGTGGTGGACGCGCTGGACATCGCCCGCGAGGCCGGCAGCTATCCGTGGAGCTTCAGCGGGGTGATGGGACTGGCGGAGCGCTGCCTCGATCCCGTCGAGGCCGGCCGGCTGGAGGCCCTGACCGCCGCCGCGGAAGAACCCCCGGACGCGGCTCCGGGCGCGGCGGCGTACTGGGCGGAGGCCTTCCAGCGACTGGTGGCCACGCTCCGACTCCGCGCGACGATGCAGGCGGAACTGGCCCCCGCCTGACCGCGGCGCCCCGCCCGACGGCGGCCCGGGAGGGACGGCGGCGCCGACCCCCTCCTGAGCGCTGGCGCGCCCGGCCGGAACCGGGGACCGGGGCGGGTCCCGCCCCGGTCCGGGCCCCGCCCCGAGGACCGCCGGCCACAGCCGCAAGGCGTCCCTGGCGAGGCGTCTCCGGCGAAGCGGGGCCTGTCAGGCGGTGGGATGGAGGAGCCGGCCCCCGCATGAGCGCGGCGGCGCGCCCGACCGGAACCAGGGGCCGGGCCGCCGTGGCCGGTCACGGCCCGACACCGGGCCGGGCCGCGGCCCGATGACCGCCGGCCACCGCCGCGAGGCGCCCTGGCGAGGCGTCTTCGGCGAAGCGGAACCTGTTCGGCGGTGGCCAGGAGGGACGGCGCAGCCAGCCCCCGCCTGAGCGCTGCGGCGCGCCGGGCCGGGCCGGGCCCCGGCCGGATGATCGCCGGCCCCAGCCGCGAGGCGTCTCTGGCGAGGCGTCTCCGGCGAAGCGGGGCCTGTCCGGCGGGGGCCCGGGAGGGGTGGCGCAGGGGCAGGCGGCTCCGCGGAGCGGATCGGACACGCCGGGCACTGCCCGGCACCGCGCGGCCGCGGCCGGGAGGCGCACCCGGCCGGGCTGCCGCAGCGCGCCCCGTTCTACGCGCGGCGGGGCGGCCCGGCAGGCGGCGCGGCAGGGGGGCGCGGCCCCACACGGCAAAGCGGGCCCGGCCGGGCGCGGCACCCACGCGGCGGCGCGCCGCTCATCCGGACGGGTGAGCCCGGCAGGGCACGGCCCCACGCGGCAAAGGGGGCCCGGCGGCGGGGCACGGCCCCGCTGCCGGGCCGCCCGGGGTTACTGACGTACGTGGGCGTTGACCCAGTCCACGATGGAGGTCGTCGTCGCGCCCGGGGTGAAGATTTCGGCCACGCCCTTCTCCTTCAGGGGGGCGATGTCGTCCTCCGGGATGATCCCGCCGCCGAAGACCTTGATGTCCTCCGCGTCGCGCTCCTTGAGGAGCTCCAGCACGCGCACGAAGAGCGTGTTGTGGGCGCCCGAGAGGATCGACAGGCCGATCGCGTCGGCGTCCTCCTGGATCGCGGTGTCCACGATCTGCTCGGGGGTCTGGTGGAGGCCGGTGTAGATGACCTCCATGCCCGCGTCCCGCAGCGCCCGCGCGATCACCTTGGCCCCGCGGTCGTGGCCGTCGAGACCCGGCTTGGCCACCACCACACGGATCGGACCGGTCACACCCATCGCACTGCCTCCCGAGTGAACGAACGTTAAGTACAGCATCGCGCACGCTGCCGTTTCGCGGTCAAGCACGAGGGGGAAATCACACATGGGACGGCATTGCGCCACCGTGCCGCCAGCCGCACGGCACGGTGGCGCGGCAGCCGCCCCCGGAGGATCAGGAGGCCGTCGATGGGTCTGTCGTTACCCGTGCCCCTCCCCGTGACCGGTGCTGCTCTGCGGGCCGGCGCACTGGAATTCGTCGTGCTCGGCGGGCATCTGCTGCTCTACCCCACCGGGGTGTGCCAGGAGAAGCTCGTCGCCACCGCGGCCACGGCACGCCCGCCCGTCCTGCTCCTGCACGGGTTCACCGACAACCGCTCCGTCTTCGTCCTCCTGCGCCGCGCCCTCGCGGCCGGCGGCCTGCGCCACGTGGAGGCGTACAACTACTCGCCCCTCACCCTCGACCTGCGCGTCATCGCCCGGCACCTCGCCCGGCGGGTCGAGGAGCTGTGCGAGCGCACCGGACACGAGCGCGTCGACCTCGTCGGGCACAGCCTGGGCGGCCTGGTGGGCCGGTACTACGTCCAGCGTCTGGGCGGCGACACGCGCGTGCGCACCCTCGTCACGCTGGGTACGCCGCATTCCGGGACGCGCGCCGCGCCCTTCATGGACGCGCACCCGTTGGTCCGGCAGATGCGCCCGGGCTCCGAAGTGCTGGCCGAACTGGCGGCGCCCTCGCCCGGCTGCACCACCCGCTGCGTTGCGTTCTGGAGCGACTTCGACTCGCTGATGAGCCCGGTCGACAGCGCCCGCATCGAACACCCGGACCTACTGGTGGAGAACGTCCAGGTCACGGGTATCGGTCACCTCGCCCTGCCCGCGCATCCCGCGGTCATCGCCGCGGTGGTGCGCGCTCTCGACGGCCCTGCACCGAGGGCGGTGACGGGGCCCGACGCCGCTTCCGTCGCCTGACCGCACGACGACCGACAGTCGAACAGATATCGAACTCAAGGCCAAGGCTGCGTCTTTCGACGACCGAAAGGCGGCCGAATGCCCGGTTCCGCTGATCTGGTGACCCGGGGAAGATTGTCGTCGCGAGTAACCGCCGGGTACAGTCACGCCACTGCTCTCCTCCGGTGAACCTCGAGTTCCCGGCCACCCAGGCCCCCACTGCCGAGGCGAAAGAGAAGTTGGTGAACGACCGCCCCCCGTCGGGCCAGTATCCGGATTCCGGGTATGAAGGCCTTTCCACCACCGCTTTCGCTGGTGATTCGACCTACGTTTCCTACGAAACACAGGGCCAGGGGGTCAACTACGCCGCTTACGGCTATGAGACCGGCGCGTACGACACCACCGCGTGGACCTCGCAGGACCCCTACCTGGGCACGATCCCGTCGCAGTCCGCCCCCGAGGACACCACCGGGAGCTGGGACGCGAGCGCCTGGACCGCGGCCGGGGCGGGCACGGACCACTCCGGTCACCCCGGTTATCCGTCGGCCTCCTTCGGCTACGACACCCCCGCCGAGCAGACCGGGCACTGGGCGGTACCGGGCTTCGGCACCACCGGCACCGAGACCGGTGCCTACGACGCGACCGCCTGGAACACCGTCGCGCAGGCCCCGGCCCAGCCCGAGGCCGCCTATGCGTACGACTACCGGCCCGCGCAGCAGGACTACGCCTACGGCACGGCCACCCTCGGCACCGCCGACTACGTCCAGGACACCCACGAGGCGCATGAGGCCCATGGGTTCCAGGAGACCGGCGCGGCCCCGAACTCCTACAGCGAGACCGCCGTTTTCGAGGTGCTCTCCGACGACGCGGCCGCGGTGACGGAGACGTCCGAGTCCCCCGAGGCGCACGAGGCGTACGAGCTGCCCGAGGTCCACGAACTGCACGGCGTCCACGACATGCCCACCCAGGCCATGCCCGTGACCTCCGCCCCCCGCTCGGCGCGGCGCAACGCCGCCAAGGGCGCGGCCAAGACGTCGGGCGCCAAGGCGGCGGCCGGCTCCAAGGCGGCCGGCAGCCGTCGGCGCACCCCGGCGAAGCGTTCCGCCCTGTTGACCGTCGCCGTTCCGTCCGCCTGTGTGATGGGGGTCGCGGGTGTCGCGGCCGCCTCCGTCGGCGGGCTCACCGGGACGGACAAGCCCGCCGAGGACACCACCACGATGGCCGCACCCGACCCGGCCTCGGTGAAGCCGGTCGCGGCGAACACCAAGCTCGACACCCAACTGGTCGCGCTCAGCGCCGACGCGGGCGACTTCGCGGACCGCGCGAGCCGTACGCAGGAGCGCATCGACCTGCGCGAACGCCAGGAAGAGGAAAAGAAGAAAAAGGCCGAGGAGGCCGCGGCCAAGGAAGCCGCCCGCCCGAAGTTCGCGGTCCCCGTCGCCCAGCACGGCCTCAGCGCCAGCTTCGGCCAGTCCGGCGGCATGTGGATGTCGGTGCACACCGGCATCGACTTCCCGGTGTCCTACGGAACCCCGGTCATGGCGGCCACGGACGGCACCGTGCGCACCCAGTACAACAGCGCCTACGGGAACATGGCGATAGTCACCGCTCCCGACGGCACCGAGACCTGGTACTGCCACCTCAGCTCCACCAAGATCCGCGGCGGCAAGGTCAAGGCCGGCGACGTCATCGCCTACTCGGGCAACTCCGGCAACTCCACCGGCCCGCACCTCCACTTCGAGGTCCGGCCCGGCGGCGGCTCCGCGATCGATCCCCTGGCCTGGCTCCGCAGCAAGGGCCTGGACCCGAGGTAGCCACCCCGGCCCGACCGACCCCCCGGCCCGACCGACGGCGGCCCGACCGACGCAGCCCCTGCGGCCCGGACCCCGGACCTCCCGGCCCGACCGACTCCCGCGCGTGCCCGGCAGCGTTCCCGCTGCCGGGCACCCGTACGTGGAGCCCGGGCCGGAGCCCTAGAGCTTCTGCACCGGTGCGTAACGCAGCAGCAGCCGCTTCGGCTTGTCGTCGCCGAAGTCGATGGTGGCCTGGGCGTCCGCGCCGGCCCCCTTGACCTCCATGACGGTGCCCAGCCCGAACTGGTCGTGCGTGACCCGGTCCCCGACCACCAGGGCGACGACCGGCTTGTCCGCCGCCCGGCGCGTCGCGAAGCCGGAGGGTCCCGACTTCGTACGCGACGAGGACAGGAAGGCCTCGGGCGACGTGCCGAACGTGGCCCGGGCACCGCCCGAGCCCGTCCCGTAGCCCGAACTGCGCATCGGACCGGCCGGCTTCTGGGCCGCGCCGGTGCGCTTCCACTGCAGGTACTGGTCCGGGATCTCCTCCAGGAACCGCGACGGCGGGTTGTACGAGGGAGTGCCCCACGCGCTGCGCATGCTGGACCGCGTCAGGTACAGCCGCTCGCGCGCCCGCGTGATGCCGACGTAGGCCAGGCGGCGCTCCTCCTCCAGCTCCTTGGTCTGGCCCAGCGCGCGCATGTGCGGGAAGACCCCGTCCTCCATGCCCGTCAGGAAGACCACCGGGAACTCCAGGCCCTTGGCGGTGTGCAGGGTCATGAGGGTGATGACGCCGGAGCCGTCCTCGTCCTCGTCGGGGATCTGGTCGGAGTCGGCGACGAGGGCGACCTGCTCCAGGAACTCGGCGAGCGTGCCGGGCCCGGCGGGTGCCGCGCCGTCCGGCGCCTCGGCGGCCGCAGCCTCCCTGGCCTGTTCGAACTCCAGCGCCACTGCCGCCAGTTCCTGGAGGTTCTCGATCCGCGTCTCGTCCTGCGGGTCGGTCGATGCCTGGAGTTCGGCGAGGTAGCCGGTGCGTTCCAGGACCGCCTCCAGTACCACCGCCGGGCCGGCGCCCGAGTCGACGATCGTGCGGAGCTCCTCCATCAGCGCGTTGAACCGCTTGACCGCGTTGGTCGAGCGGGCCGCCATGCCGAAGGCCTCGTCCACCCGCCGCAGCGCCTGCGGGAAGGTGATCTTCTCGCGGAGCGCGAGCGCGTCGATCATGGCCTCGGCGCGCTCGCCGATGCCGCGCTTGGGCACGTTCAGGATGCGGCGCAGCGGAACGTTGTCCTCGGGGTTGGCGAGGACGCGCAGGTACGCGAGGACGTCGCGGACCTCCTTGCGCTCGTAGAAGCGGACGCCGCCGACGACCTTGTACGGCAGGCCGACCCTGATGAAGATCTCCTCGAACACGCGCGACTGCGCGTTGGTCCGGTAGAAGATCGCGACGTCGCCGGCCTTGGCGTCACCGGAGTCGGTGAGCCGGTCGATCTCGTCGGCGACGAACTGGGCCTCGTGGTGCTCGGTGTCGGCGACGTAGCCGGTGATGACCGTGCCGGTACCGGCCTCGGTCCACAGGTTCTTGGCGCGGCGGTTCTCGTTGCGCTCGATGACTGCGTTGGCCGCGGAGAGGATGGTCTGCGTGGAGCGGTAGTTCTGCTCCAGCAGGATCGTCGTCGCGTCCTTGTAGTCCTCCTCGAACTGCAGGATGTTGCGGATCGTCGCGCCGCGGAAGGCGTAGATCGACTGGTCGGCGTCACCCACCACGCACAGCTCGGCCGGGGGCAGGTCCGGGTAGCCGGTGCCGACCAGCTCGCGCACCAGCGTGTACTGGGCGTGGTTGGTGTCCTGGTACTCGTCGACCAGGACGTGCCGGAAGCGGCGCCGGTAGTGCTCGGCGACGTCCGGGAAGGCCTGGAGCAGGTGGACCGTGGTCATGATGATGTCGTCGAAGTCGAGGGCGTTGGCCTCGCGCAACCGCGCCTGGTACATCGCGTACGCCTGCGCCAGGGTCTTCTCGAAGCCGTCGGCGGCCTGGTCGGCGAAGGCCTCTTCGTCGATCAGCTCGTTCTTCAGGTTGGAGATCTTGGCGTTGAAGGACTTCGGCGGGAACTTCTTCGGGTCCAGGTCGAGGTCGCGGCAGACGAGCGCCATCAGGCGCTTGGAGTCGGCGGCGTCGTAGATCGAGAACGAGGAGGTGAAGCCGAGCCGCTTGGACTCGCGGCGGAGTATGCGGACGCACGCGCTGTGGAAGGTGGAGACCCACATGGCGTTGGCGCGCGGGCCGACCAGGCTCTCGACGCGCTCCTTCATCTCGCCGGCGGCCTTGTTGGTGAAGGTGATCGCCAGGATCTGGCCCGGGTGGACGTTGCGGGCGGCCAGCAGGTGGCCGATGCGGTGCGTGAGCACCCTGGTCTTGCCGGAGCCGGCGCCGGCCACGATGAGCAGCGGGGAGCCCGCGTGCACGACGGCGGCGGCCTGCTGCTCGTTCAGGCCGTCGAGGAGCGTCGCCGGGTCGATGACGGGCTTGGGCGAGCCGTCCCGGTAGTAGGCGTCCCCGGTCATGGGCACGTCGAAGTGGCCCCCGAAGAGGTCGTCCGCGCCCGCCTCCGGGGCGGGGTACTCCTCGGGCGGCGGGGGGACCTCGTCGGAGGGGGTGAGGTCCGCCAGGAAGCTGTCGTCAAAGAGGCTGCTCATCGCATTCCGAGTCTAGGGGGCGGGACCGACAGGCCAGGACGAGTTCCAGCAGACCGGGGAAGCGGAGCTCCAGGTCGTCGCGGCGCAGCGCGAGGTAGAGCTTGCGGCCCTGCGGGCGCTGGCAGATGACTCCGCTCTCGCGCAGCGTCCTGAGGTGGTGCGTGACGCTCGACCGGGGCAGGTCGGGCACGACCTCCCCGCAGAAGGCCTCCGCGCCGGAGGCGAGCTTGCGGACGATCTCCAGCCGGACGGGATGCCCGAGCGCGGCCAGCACGTCGACGAGCTCGATGCGGTCGGCGGCGGGGTGGGCCAGGTCGGCTGCGGCAGGCATGCCCCCACTGTACGCACTTCTCGTACGAACCCTGGCGCACTGTTCGATGATCTCGTACAGTCCAACCGTCGCTGCGCCGGGCCGTCCCGGCACTCGGCACCGACCCGCGGGTCGTCCGCGTCGACGACAGCGGCCACTGCCTGCCGGAGGAGCAGCCGCGGGCCGTCGCCGAGGAGCCGACCCGCTTCTTCGGCCGACCGCCCGCCGCCGTACGCTCGACTGCCATGGACGTTCTCATCAGTGTCTTCGTGGGCCTGCACATCATCGGCATCGCCGCCCTGCTCGGCGGCTTCCTGACCCAGATGAAGGCGATGGGCGCGGGCACCGCCCGCTTCACGCCCGCCATGCTGCACGGCGCGCTCACCATGCTCGTCACCGGTGTGCTCCTCGTCGGCTTCAACGAGATGGACGGCTCCCCCGTCAACAACGTCAAGGTCGGCGTGAAGCTCGCCCTGCTGTTCGTGATCCTCGCGCTCGTCTACGTCAAGCGCGACGAGGAGCGCGTGGACAAGGCGGTGTTCGGCACGGTCGGCGGACTGACCGTGATCAACATCTTCATCGCCCTTCTCTGGCACTGACCCACCGCGGAACGATCCCCTCCGGTCCGGTGCGGCCAGCTCCGATCGCATCGGGGCATTTACGATCATCGCCTCATCCGCCCGTTGCCCCCGGGTCTAGCGTCCTCCCCAGCACCGGCAGAGGAAGGACGTGAGGCCCTCGTGGCCAGTCATCGAAAGCCCAGGCAGCGCCCGCTCTCCGGCGGATCCGTCCGCACGACCGCCGCCCTCGCCCTCGCGGGCGCTGCCACCGCCACCGCCTTCGAAGGCACCTCCCAGGCCGACCCCCGGCCCACCCCCGCCCAGATCAAGACGGAGGTGGACCGGCTGTACGAGGAGTCCGAGGCGGCAGCGGAGCGGTACAACGGGGCGAAGGAGCAGGCCGACGAGGCCGAACGGGCCCTGACCGGCCTGCGCGAGGAGGCCGCCCGCAAGGCCGACCAGCTCAACACCGCCCGCGGCGCCCTCGGGACGCTCGCCGCCTCCCAGTACCGCAGCGGCTCCCTGGGTACCGCCGTTCAGCTCGCGCTGGCCGACGACCCGCAGGAGTACCTCGCCCAGGCCTCCTTCATCTCCCGCGCCGGCGACCGCAACGCCGCCGGGATCAGCGCCGTGCGCCGCAAGCTGGACGAGGTCTCCGAGCTGCGGGAGCAGGCGTCCGGCCGGCTCGCCGACCTGCGCGCCCGGCAGGACGAACTCGCCGCCCACAAGGCCGAGGCCGAGGAGAAGCTCGCCGCGGCCAAGCGGCTGCTCGCCAAGCTCACCGCCGAGGAGCGCGCCGCCTACGAGGCCCAGGCCCCCAGCGCCGCCTCCGCGGCCCCCGCCGGCCGGACCGCTCCCGCGCCCCCGCCGCCCGCCGACGGCTCCCGTGCGGCCCGCGCCGTGGCCTTCGCCCACGGGGCGATCGGGAAGCCCTACGTGTGGGGCGCGACGGGGCCGGGCTCCTTCGACTGCTCGGGGCTGACCCAGGCGGCCTGGCGCTCGGCCGGGGTGTCCCTGCCCCGCACCACCTACACCCAGATCAACGCCGGCCGCCGGGTCTCGCGCGACCAGCTGGCCCCGGGTGACCTGGTGTTCTTCTACTCCGGGATCACCCACGTCGGCCTCTACGTCGGCAACGGCCAGATGATCCACGCCCCGCGCCCCGGGTCGACCGTGCGCCTGGCGCCGATCGACTCGATGCCCTGGGCCGGCGCCTCCCGCCCCGCGTGAGCCGGCCCCTACGGGGCCTTGACCACGCCGCTCAGCCAGCCGAAGGTCTGCGGCAGCTGCCTGGACCACGATTCGAGGTTGTGGCCGCCGACGACCTTCTCCGCGTGCACGAAGGTCGGCTTCTGGGCGAGCCCCTTGAGGTCCATGCCGGACAGGTAGCCGTCCTGCTCCGCACCGGACAGCCACAGCGAGACGGCCGGCGGGGCCGGCTGCGCCGTGAGGATGTTCTTCAGGTTGTGGGCGGTGCGCGTCTGCGGGTCCTGCGCGACGAGCGAGGTGGGCTCCTGGCCGGGGTCGTTGTACCCGGACAGGGAGACGGCCGCGCTGTAGCGGTCGGGGTGGGAGATGGCCAGCTTGGCGGCGCAGTACGCGCCGGCCGAGTAGCCGGCGACGCCCCAGGTGCGGGCCTCGTCCGTGGCACGGAAGTTGTCGACGACCATCTTGCGGACGTCGACGCTGAACCAGCTGTCGGCGTTGACCTTGCCGGGGAGGTTGGCGCAGCCGGTGTCGCCGTTGCCGAGCAGCATGGCGCGCGGCGAGACGAGGATGAACGGCTGCACCTTGCCGCTCTTCATCAGCGGCTCCAGCACCTCGTGGACCTTGAGCCCCTGGAACCAGGACTTGCCCGTGCCCGGGATGCCGGGGATCAGCTCGACGACCGGGAACTTCTTGTCCTTGTAGGCCGGATCGTCGTACTGCGGCGGCAGCCACACCAGGACGTCGCCCTTGACGCCGGAGATCTTGCCGTCGAGATCGGTCTTCTGCACCCGGCCGCCGAGGCCCTCCACCGGCTGGAAGGCCTGCTTGACCTTCGGGGCCTCCGCGGCCTTCTTGCCGCCGAGCCCGTCCGGCCCGAGGTCGGGGGCCGCGGTGACGTACGAGCCGGTGCCGAGCAGGTCGTCCCACGAGTTGTAGAAGTGCTCGGCCCTGTTGACGGCGACGAACACCACGACGACGGCTGTGACCTGGGCGAACACCACCATCAGGAAGCGCAGGGCAGTGCGCACGACGGCGGGGCCGCGCACCTTGCTCCACACGGCCAGGGGCAGGAGGACGGCGAGCGCGGTGAGTGCGATCACCGTGGCGAAGAAGGGTGTCCCGGTCAGGCTCATCACGCCACCGTAGAGGGCTGCCGACCGGGCCCCGGTTGCCGCCTCCACCTGCGGTTTCGGTCACACCCCAGGTCAACGGCACATCGGGGCCGCCACGCATCGGACGTCAGGTGTCCGACATCACGCGCGCCCCGTGCGTCACACCAGTCGTCGGGCCGTCGCCCAGCGGGTCAGCTCGTGCCGGTTGGAGAGCTGCAGCTTGCGCAGCACTGCCGAGACGTGCGACTCCACCGTCTTCACCGAGATGAAGAGCTGTTTGGCGATCTCCTTGTACGCGTACCCGCGCGCGATCAGCCGGAGCACCTCGCGCTCGCGCTGCGTGAGCCGGTCCAGGTCCTCGTCGATCGGCGGCGCGTCCGTCGAGGCGAACGCGTCGAGCACGAAGCCGGCCAGCCGCGGCGAGAACACCGCGTCGCCGTCCTGCACACGGAAGACGGAGTCCACCAGGTCGCTGCCGGTGATGGTCTTGGTGACGTAGCCGCGCGCACCGCCGCGGATCACTCCGATGACGTCCTCGGCCGCGTCGGAGACCGACAGTGCCAGGAACCGCACCGGATGCTCGGCGGCCGCCATCAGCGGCGCGCAGCGCCGCAGCACCTCGACGCCGCCGCCTCCGGGCAGGTGCACGTCGAGGAGGACCACCTCGGGCCGGGTGGCCGTGATGACCGTGACGGCCTGGTCGACGTCGGCGGCCTCGCCGACGACCTCGACGCCGGTCCGGGCGGTCTCGCCGATCTCGGCCTGCACCCCGGTGCGGAACATCCGGTGGTCGTCGACGAGCACCACCCGGACGCGCCTGGTCTCCCCCGCGCCTGTGTTCTTCTCGTCCTCGGTCATGCCGTGTTCGCCGCCCTCTCCAT
The DNA here is from genome assembly GCF_000719345.1 of Streptomyces sp. NRRL F-2664. Taxonomy (GTDB): domain Bacteria; phylum Actinomycetota; class Actinomycetes; order Streptomycetales; family Streptomycetaceae; genus Streptomyces. The sequence goes on along the minus strand of NZ_JOFX01000007.1, from coordinate 38,007 downwards.
CTCCAGCTCGACTTCCGTGCCGCCGTCGGGCGCGGACCGCAGCCGGGCCGTCCCGCCGTTGCGCTGCATCCGGCCGATGATCGATTCTCGTACGCCCATGCGGTCGCCGGGTACCGCGTCGATGTCGAAGCCCGGCCCGCGGTCCCGTACGGACACGAACACCGTCTGCCCCTCCACCTCCGCGTACACCTGCACCGGCCCGCCCTCGCCACCGTACTTGGCGGCGTTGACCATCGCCTCACGCGCGGCCTGGACCTGCGCGCCCAGCCTCTCGTCGAGCGGGCAGTCGCCGACGACGACGACCTCGATGGGCACGCCGTGGTGGTCCTCGACCTCGGCGGCGGTCTTCTTCACGGCCTCCGCCAGGGTGGCGGGCTCCTCGGCCTCCTCCTTGCCGGTGCCCTCGGGCTTGTAGAGCCAGTTGCGCAGCTCGCGCTCCTGCGCCCGCGCGAGCCGGCGCACCTCGCCCCCGTCCTCCGCGTTGCGCTGGATCAGGGTGAGGGTGTGCAGCACCGAGTCGTGGACGTGGGCGGCGACCTCGGCGCGCTCCTGCGCGCGGATGCGCATCAGCCGCTCCTCGGAGAGGTCCTGCGTCATCCGGATCAGCCAGGGGCCGGCGAGCAGGGCGACGCCGACGAGGACGGCGAGGGTGGCGGTGAGGACGTTGCCGAGCTGGGCGGCGGAGCCCCGTACGACGATGAAGACGGTCAGGCCCACGCCGACCAGGGCGACCCCGGCGAGCGCGCGGGCGGCCTGGAAGAGGCGTCCGCGGTGCCCGGCGGCGGTGCTCCAGTGGGCGCGGCGGGCGTTGTCGGCCTGCCGCCACACGAGGACCACGCCGGCCCCGACCAGCAGTGTGGGCCACACGTAGCGCCCGGACTCGCCGCCCACCTGGACCTTGGAGACGAAGATGGCCGCGCCGATGAACAGGGCGATGAGCGCCGTGATCTGTCCGCGGTCGGGTTTGCGCAGACGGCGGGTGCCGTCGGGGAGGGACTCGAAGAAGGAGCGGTGCCCGGCGCGCCCGCCGACGCCGAGCGGTACGAAGACCCAGAACGCGGCGTAGAGCAGCACGCCCAACCCGTCGCCCCACATGAACAGCAGCAGGAACGCCAGCCGCACCCAGCCCACGGGCAGCCCGAGGTGCCCGGCCAGACCGCGTGCGACGCCGCCGAGCATCCGGCCGTCGGCGCTGCGGTAGAGCTTGCGCTGCGGCGGGTCGTCGGCGTCCGGGGCGTGCGGGGGACGGGTGGCGGCGGCTACGGGCATGTCACCAAGGGTCACACGGCGGGCCGCGGCGCGGCATCAGGGCGTCCCCCCACTTCTGTTCGGGGGATATCAGGGTTGCGCCAGGGTAGGGCCGGATTCCGGGTGCCCGCGGCGGCCGTCACCATGGACGCATGACCGACGTACACGATGCCCCGCCGGCGGCCCCGGGAGCGCCCCGGGCCGCCGAAGCCCGGCCGCCCCTGCGCCGCAGCAAGCGCGACAAGGTACTCGCGGGCGTGTGCGGCGGCATGGGCCGGTATTTCGACCTGGACCCGGTGGTCTTCCGGATCGTGCTGGGCGTTCTCGCGGTCACCGGCGGTGTCGGCCTGATCTTCTACGGCTTCGCGTGGCTGCTGCTCCCGCAGGAGGGCGAGGAGGACAGCGAGGCGAAGAAGCTGCTGACGGGCCGGGTCGAAGGGGCCACGCTCGCGGCGGTGTTCGCGGCCCTGGTGGGCTGTGCGCTGTTCCTGTCGATGCTCGACAACGGCGGTCTGGCGGTCTTCTCGGTGCTGGTGGTGCTGGCGCTGGGCGGGGCCTCGTACTGGTCGCAGCGGCGGCGCCAGTCCTTCGCCCCGGAGACGGAGGCGCCCGCTCCGCGCGCCGCGCACTCCCCGGCGGCGCCGCCGGAGACGCAGGCGCCGCCCGCTCCGGGCGCGCCCTCCTGGTGGCGGGACCCGCTGGTGAAGGACGGCACCACCGGGCCGGTCGGCTCGACCGGCTACCTGTGGGGTCCCGACGTCGACGCCGTCGGCGCGGAGGGCGGCGGGGCCCGCCTGGTGGACCCGTCCCTGTGGCGGCCCGCGGCCGTCCGGGTCGGGCGGCGCGGCGGCATCGGGGGCCGGGTGTTCCTGCTCGCCCTGCTGGCGGGGGCGGCCGGTACCGCGGCGGACTGGGAGGGCAGCCCGCTGGGCGATGCCCTGCAGACGGGGCTCGCCTGCGCGCTGGTCGTCTTCGGTCTCGGCCTCGCGGTCAGCTCCTTGCTGGGGCGCACCGGCTTCGGCACGGTGGTGCTGGCCCTGTTCACCTCCGGCCTGCTGGCGGGCGCCGCCGCCCTGCCGCGCGACATCGGCACCGACTGGGGGAAGTTCGAGTGGCGGCCCGCCGCGGTGGCCGACGTACGGCCCGCGTACGAGGCGGGCACGGGGCTGGCCGTTGTGGACCTGAGCCGCCTGGACGTGCCCAAGGGCACCAGGGTGACCGTCAGGGCCTCCATCGACATGGGCCGGCTCCATGTGGTGCTGCCCCGGGAGGTGACGGCGGAGGCGGACGTCACCGTCCGGCACCTCGGCGACATCCAGCTGCCGGGCGACGACGCGGGCCGTATCGAACGGGCCGGGCCCGGGCAGCAGACCCGGACGGCGACCCTGGCGCCGCCCGCCGGCACCGAGGCCGGCGGGACGATCGAGTTGGATCTGACGGCGGGTGTCGGACAGGTGGAGGTGGAACGTGCGGCGTCATGAGTTCCAGCCGGGACGGCTGATCGCGGGTCTGGTCCTGATGCTCGCGGGGGTGCTCCACCTGGTCGAGAGCACCGGCGGCGCCGACGTGCCGTGGTACGCGGTCGTCCCGATGGCCGCGGGCGGCCTGACGCTGGCCGCGCTGGTGGGGCTGGTGACCTATGCCGTGCGCCGGGACCGGCGCGACCGGATCTCCGAGTCCAGCGACAGGTAGGGCGCGCCGGCGAGGATCAGCGGGGTCCACGCCATCAGGTAGATCAGGTCGTTGCCGTAGTAGTACGGGGACACCGCCCACGACACCGTGAGCCACAGGCTGAGCGAGATCAGCGCACCGCCGAGGGCGGCGGCCCGCGACAGCAGGCCCACCAGGGTGCCCAGGCCCACGAGGATCTCCGCGACGGCGAGGAACACGGCGAAGCCGACAGGGGACTGCAGGGCCAGGTCGACGAGGGCGGGGGCGGCGGAGGTGTCGCGCACCCCGCGCATCAGCTCGCCGATGGAGCCTTCGCCGGAGGCGGAGAGGAACGCGGGGTCGAAGAGCTTGTCCAGGCCGGCGTAGACGAAGGTGACGCCGAGGAAGAGGCGCAGGGGCAGCAGGTGGTACCGGGCAGCCTGTTCACGCAGGCCGCGCGGTACGTCGGTCCGGGGAGGTGCTTCGGTTCTGGTCACGCGTCATGTCTACCCCGATCACTCGGCCACGTCGATGGTGCAGCGGTTGGATTCCACTCCGGCGGCCGTGACGACCTGGATCTCGGTGCGCCCCGGTTCCACTTCCGCCGGTAGGGGCACGGTCAGCACCGCGTCGGACGGGTTGGTGAACCCGCCCGGCACCGGGACCAGCGGCACGTGCACGTGCACCGCCCCGATCCGCACCACCAGCCGGGCGAGCATCTCCGGGGTCTGCGCCCCGGGCGGCACGAAGCCCACCCCGCGGATCTCGATGTCGTCCCCGGGCCGGACTGCGGCGTCCAGGTCCCCGGGCTCCCGTCTGCGCACCACCGACAGCACCAGGGGGCGGCTGCCCTCGGCGTACTTGGCGGCCAGGTACACCGCGGCCGACAGCGCCACCAGCAGGGCCATGGCCCACGGCAGCTGCGGCAGCCGGTCCGGGAAGCGGGCGAGCGAAGCCGCCGCGTAGGCCAGGACGACGGTCGAGACGAGCACGTACTGCGCGTCCGGGAAGCTCCCGCGGCCGGCGTCGTCCGTGAGCAGGTCCGCTCCGCGCGGCCGGTCGGCCGGCAGCTTCTGCAGCCGCTGCCCCATGATCCGTACGGAGACCACCCGGCGCACCAGCACCGCCACCCCGGAGGTCAGCACGACCACCGACAGCAGCGGCAGCGCCCGGTCCAGGGCGAGGCCCGCGTACAGCGCCTGCCGTTGCGGACCCGGGGCGGAGGCGGCCAGCCGCAGCGCGAGCAGGAGCGTGGCGAACGCCGTGAGCACCACCCAGGCGGTGGGCACCGCCTTCGAGGTGGACAGCCGGTTGTCCTCGCCGACCAGCGGGGCGAGCAGGCCGCCGCGGACCGACTGGGCGCGAGCGGCGAGGGTCAGCAGCCCGGCCAGCAGCAGGGCGGCGAGCAGTCCGGCGGTCCGTGCCGTGGTCCAGCCGGTGCCGAGCGCGGCGGCGACCTGCACCAGCAGCAGGACGCCCGCGGCGATCCACACGGCGAGGACGGCCCGCCGTGAGAACACGTGCAGCCAGGAGGTCCCGGCCTCCCGGCCCCGGTCGGCGACGGTGCGGGCCGACAGGGTCAGTTCGTCGGAGACCCACTGCCGGGAGGCGCCGAGGGAGTGGGCGACGGCGGCCGGCACGCCCTGCCCGGCGGCGAACTCGTCGCGCTTCTCCAGGAACGCGGCGACCGCACGGCGGTGCCCTTCCCGGGCGCACTCCTCGCAGGCGCAGGCAGTGGTATGGGTGCCGCGGGACATCTCTTGGACAGCCACGTACGTGCCGCCTCTCTGAACTACGGTGCGATGCCAGCGAATTGTGCACCACTGGGGCAGTGCTCCGGATTGCGCACGATGTCAGAGCAGGTGATTAACGGTTCATGATGTTGACGGCAGGTCCGCGACGCTCTGCCAGAGCGGCTGGTAGCTCACCCAGGCGGCCAGGTCCCCGCCGAACCGCTCGCGGGTGGCGACGGCCTTGTGGTGGTCGATGAGCACCGGTTTCCCGGCGGCCCGCGCGATCAGCTGGACCTGGGCCGCCCGCTCGGCGGCGACGAACCACCAGGCTGCCGCGTCCACCGAGCCGCCGACCGTCAGCAGCCCGTGGTGGCGCAGGACGAGCGCCTTGTACGGGCCGATCGCGCGGCCGATGCGCTCGGCGTCGTGCGCCCCGGCGTACTCGTCGAGGAGCGCGTGGTCCTCGTAGAAGGCGCAGGCCTCGTGGGTGAGGGGGGCGAGCAGCTCGCCGAGGGCGGCGAGGGCCCGCCCGTACGGGGCGGGCGCGCGGACGACGGCGACCGCGTCGGGGCGGGCCCGGTGCACGGCAGCGTGCACGGCGAAGGCCAGCTCGTTGACCCGTCGCCCGCCCTGCAGCACCCGCCCGTCCCCGTCGACGAGCAGCAGGTCCTCGGGGCCGAGCAAGGCGAAGGCGCGACCGAACGGGTTCACCCAGTAGCAGTCGTCGAACTCCGGGTCGCGGGCGCTGACGTGCCCGGCGACGCCGTCCTCGTACCCGAGGCGAGCGAACAGCCGCAGCGTGCCCGCGAGCCGCTCCTTGCGGTACGCGCGCTCCTCGGCCGGGTCCGTGTGCGCGGGCGGCATCTCGAAGCGGAGCCGGTCCACGGGCACGGGTGCGGGCTGGTCCGGCATGGGCGCTCCTTCGAGGGCTCGGGTCGCGGCGCAAGGTACCCGCGCCCCTGCGAAGTGGCCAGAGAAACGGCGGAGCCGCCGCTCCACAGGGAGCGGCGGCTCTTCACGCGTGCCGGGCGGGGACTACTCCCACTCGATGGTGCCCGGCGGCTTGCTCGTGCAGTCCAGGACCACACGGTTCACCTCGGGCACCTCGTTGGTGATGCGGGTGGAGATCCGGGCGAGCACCTCGTACGGCATGCGCGTCCAGTCCGCGGTCATCGCGTCCTCGGAGGAGACGGGGCGCAGCACGATCGGGTGCCCGTAGGTGCGGCCGTCGCCCTGGACGCCGACGCTGCGGACGTCCGCGAGCAGGACGACCGGGCACTGCCAGATCTCGCTGTCCAGGCCGGCCGCGGTGAGCTCGTGGCGGGCGATCGCGTCGGCCTCGCGCAGCAGGTCCAGGCGCTCCTTGGTGACCTCGCCGACGATGCGGATGCCGAGGCCGGGGCCGGGGAAGGGCTGGCGCTGGACGATCTCCTCGGGCAGGCCGAGCTCCTGTCCGACCATGCGGACCTCGTCCTTGAACAGCTGGCGCAGCGGCTCGACGAGCTCGAACTCGATGTCGTCGGGGAGGCCGCCCACGTTGTGGTGCGACTTGATGTTCGCGGTGCCGGTGCCGCCGCCGGACTCGACGACGTCCGGGTACAGGGTGCCCTGCACGAGGAAGGCGACCGCCGGACCCTCCTCCTGGAGGATCTCCAGCTGGGCCTGCTCGAAGACGCGGATGAACTCGCGCCCGATGATCTTCCGCTTGGTCTCCGGGTCGGAGACGCCGGCGAGGGCGGCGAGGAAGCGCTCCTGCGCGTCGACGACCTTCAGCTGGACGCCGGTCGCGGCGACGAAGTCCTTCTCCACCTGCTCGGTCTCGCCCTTGCGCATCAGGCCGTGGTCGACGTAGACGCAGGTGAGCTGGGAGCCGATGGCCTTCTGCACCAGGGCCGCGGCGACCGCGGAGTCCACGCCGCCGGACAGGCCGCAGATGGCGCGCTTGTCGCCGACCTGCGCCTTGATGGCCGCGACCTGCTCCTCGACGATGTTGCCCGTGGTCCAGGTGGGGGCCAGGCCGGCGCCGCGGTAGAGGAAGTGCTCCAGGATCTGCTGGCCGTGCGTGGAGTGCATCACCTCGGGGTGGTACTGCACGCCGTACAGCTTCTTCTGGTCGTTCTCGAAGGCCGCCACGGGGACGACGTCCGTCGACGCGGTGACGGTGAAGCCCTCGGGGGCCGCGGAGCAGGCGTCACCGTGCGACATCCACACCGACTGGTTCGCGGGGGTGCCCTCGAAGAGGGTGGAGCCGGCCTTGGAGACGGCCAGCGGGGTGCGGCCGTACTCGCGGGCGCCGGTGTTGTCGACCGTGCCGCCGAGGGTGGTCGCCATCAGCTGGAAGCCGTAGCACATGCCGAAGACGGGGACCCCGGCCTCGAAGATCGCGCGGTCGAGCTGCGGGGCGCCCTCCTCGTAGACGGAGGACGGACCGCCGGAGAGGATGATCGCCTTGGGGTTCTTGGCCAGCATCTCGTCGACGGGCATCGAGCTCGGCACGATCTCGCTGTAGACCCGTGCCTCGCGGACGCGGCGGGCGATGAGCTGGGCGTACTGGGCGCCGAAGTCGACGACGAGAACCGTGTCCGGGGCGCTGTCGTGGGCGGCGGAGGGTGCTTCTGGCACGGGGCGGCCTTCCGGCGGAAGAGGTGGCTGTTCTGTCGATTCTAACGGGGGCCGCCGGGGCCCCTTCGTCTCACCATCCGAATGCGCTTGGCGTGCGGAAGGGCGGGTGGTAATAATCCCTTCCATGCGCGAGCAGCTGAGCTTCCTCTTTACCTATGGCACCGGTCGGTCCGGTCGCCATGGGTCATCGTGATGCTCGCTTGAGCCGCTGACTTCCCAGAGCGCCCCGGTCCGACAGGACCGGGGCGCTCTGCGTTCCCGCTCCTGCCGGCACGACCCACAGGAGAACACCATGAGCGTCACCACCACCCCCGAGCAGCTGATCGCCGAGTCCCGCACCCGGATCGACGCCATCGACGACCGGATCATCGGGCTGATCCAGGAGCGGATGGCCGTCTCCACGGTCGTCCAGGACGCCCGGATCGCCTCCGGTGGCCGCCGGGTGCACCTGTCGCGCGAGATGGAGGTGCTGTCCCATTGGAGCGATGCCCTCGGCCGGCCCGGCACCGCCCTGGCGATGACCCTGCTGGAGCTGTGCCGGGGCCGGGTGTGACGGCTGTTCGTCACCCGTCCGGAGCGTGACCGCCCCAGGAACGCTTCGTTGGTGAGGATGGCCGCGACAGCCAGCCGCGGGACCGCAACACCACGCGTGGCTCCGCAGGAGCGATGAGACGTACGCCTCGTGGTGCGTGCGTCGTGGGACCTCGCTCCTTCGCGTGACCGGACGGCAGGGGACAGCAGCCCGGTCACCCCGTTGAGGACGGCCGGCCCGGGGGACGCCCCGGGCCGGCCGTTCCGCGTCCGTGCGCCTCAGGCGTGCGTGCCGGTCCTGCGGCGGAAGGCCAGGACGAGGCCGCCGCCCGCGGCCATGAGCACCGCGCCGCCGAGCGCGAGCATTCCCGCGGAGCTGCCGGTCGCCGCGAGGTTGCCGTTCGCCGCGGGGCCGGAGGTGCCGGTGGGCGTGGCCGAGGCCGACGCCGAGGCGGACGCCGTCGCGGACGGCGAGGCGGTGGCCGTGGCGGTCGGGCTCGGCGAGGCGCCGCCGGTCTTCGCGCCGATCATCACGGACGCCTTGTCGTTGGCGTGGTTCGGGTCCCACGGCTGGCCCTTGGTGCCCTCGGGCGTCCACCGGCCGACCGAGACGGAGCCCGCCGCGTCGGCCACGACCTGCTCGATCTTCAGCTCGAACGGGTAGCTGAACTTCTCCCGCTCCCCCACGACGTGGCCGGTGGAGCAGAGGTAGCGCGGCGCGCCCAGCGTCTGCTCGCGGGCGGTGCCGTCGGCGTTGACGCCCTGGCAGCCGGCCGGGACCCTGGTGGCCTTCGTACCGGCCGGGATGACGATGTCGGTGCGGGCGACGCTCTCACCGGAGCGCAGGTGCGCCACCCAGGCGGGGCCGTTGTTGCGGAAGCCGAAGTCGGCCTTCACCGTCTCGCCCGCCGTGCCGGTGAGGGCGACGGGCCAGGCCACGAGGTCGGCGCTGTTCTTCGTCCTGAAGTCGAACTCCTGGAGGTTGTTCCAGGGGTCGAGGTCCGTCGACTGCGCGGACGCCTTGGCGGCGCGCTCGCGCACGGCCAGCTTCTTGCCGCCGCTCGGCTTCTTGGACGTCGTGCCCGCGGTGGGCCGGTCGCCGGCGGCGTACACGGCGTAGGTGAGGCCCTCGGCGAAGGCGTGCGGGGCGGCCTTGAGGGTGAGCGGGCCGTCGACCCCGTAGACGCTGCCCGCCTTGTACTCGCCCTCCAGCAGGCACTGCACCGTGCTCCAGCCGGTGTTCCAGGGCCGGCCCTCCGCCGGGTCCTCGGAGGAGGAGCAGTTGTCGTACTGCTCCACGAGGTTCATGCCGTGCGTGGTGCGCATCTCCAGGACGACGCCGTGGACGGACTCCGTGCCCGCGTTGGCGAAGACGATCGACAGCGGCTGCTTGTCGCCCGGCTTCTGCTCCTCGGTGAGCTCGGCCCGCTCCAGCACGAGGTCGGGGCCGCCGACCCGGACCTTGGTGGTGGCGCTCTTGAAGGTGGCGCCGTCGGCCCTGCCGGTCACGGTGAGGTCCGCGGCGGCGCCGGCCCCGCTGCCGTCGGCAGCGCTGAGGTCGAGGTCCACGACGGTGGTCTCGCCCTTCCACAGCGCGGGGCGCTTGCAGGTGACGGCCGCAGCGGTGAGGGTGCACTCCGAGCCCTGCTGCTTCGCGAGCGCGACGTCGGCGACGCCCTTGAGACCGGTCAGGTCGATCGTGAAGGTGCTCTGGCGCTCGAAGGCGGAACCGGTGTCGTTGACGAGCCGGAACTGCACCGAGGTCTTCTGCGGTCCGGCGTTCTGCCCGGGGTGCGGGCGCAGGCCGACCTGGGCCGGTCCGGTCAGGGTGAGGACGGGGTCCGCGGCGTGTGCCGGAGCGGCGGCGAGCCCCAGGGCAGCGACGCCACAGGCAGTCAGCAAGGAGATGCGCTTTCTCATGCTGCCGTTGACGGCCGAACGCGATGAGCAGTTGCCCGGTTCACCATGTGATCGACACCACAGCCCGGCTCGGCGGATTCCGGTACAACCATCGAGGCTGAACATCTGTCACGTATGTACCGCGGTGGGTACCGCGCTCGGAGGGGGAGCGCGGTACCCGCCGTCGTCATCCGGCCGGTTCCGGATCCCGTGGGGGAATGGCGGGGACCGCCAGGAACGGCAGCCGCAGCGCGCCGAAGGCGTCCTCGGGGACGGCGGGCCGGACCGGCTCCACCGCCTCCAGGCGGGTGTAGGCCGCTCCCTGTGCGGGCCGCGGGTCCGGCTCGCCCTTGTTCGGCCAGTACGCCATCGCCCGCTCCGCCTGCGCCGTGATCGTCAGCGACGGGTTGACCCCCAGGTTCGCGGAGACCGCCGCGCCGTCCACCACCGAGATGCCCGGGTGGCCGTAGAGCCGGTGGTACGGGTCCACCACGCCCTCGTGTGCCGACGCCCCGATGGGGCAGCCGCCGAGGAAGTGCGCCGTCAGCGGGGTCCCCATCAGCTCGCCGATGTTGCTGCCCGCGAAACCGTTGATCTCCTCGGCCAGCAGGGTGGCGGCCTGCGTGGCCTCCGCGATCTGCACCGGGTTGGGGGCGCCGTGCCCCTGGCGGGCGGTGAGCAGGCCCTTGCCGATGCCGCCCGGCTTGAGGTACGTGGTCAGCGAGTTGTCCACGGACTGCATGACCAGGCCGATGATGGTCCGCTCCGACCAGCGGCGGTTCGACAGGGACCGGGCCAGCTGCACCGGGTGCCGCGCCGTCCTGGCGAGCCAGGCGCGGACCCGGTGGGCGCTGTGGGGCACCTGGAGGACGGTCAGGAACCCCATGGCGTTGGAGCCTTTGCCGTAGCGGACGGGCTCGATGTGGGTGTCGGCGTTGGGGTGCACGGAGGAGGTGATCGCCACGCCGCGGGTGAAGTCGGCCCGGCGGTCCTCGCCGTGGCGCCGGCGGTAGCGGCGGTCGTCGGTCTGCGCGCCGACCAGTCCCTCGGAGTTGGTCCGTGTCAGTTCCCCGAGCCGCTGCGACAGGCGCGGCAGTTCGCCGCGGTCCTTCATGGCGTGCAGCAGGGTCTGCGTTCCGTACGTGCCCGCCGCGACGACCACGTACCGGCAGCGCAGCACCTTCGCCTTCCCGCGGCGGCGGCCGTCGGTGGGCACGGTGCGGACGCGGTGGCCGCCGTCGGGGTGCTCGGACAGGGCGGTGACGGTCGTCATGGGGTGGATGACGGCGCCGGCCCGCTCGGCGAGGTGCAGGTAGTTCTCGTTCAGGGTGTTCTTCGCGTCGTGCCGGCAGCCGGTCATGCACTCGCCGCACTCGGTGCAGGCCCTGCGGGCGGGGCCGGCCCCGCCGAAGTACGGGTCGGCGGCCTCCTCGCCGGGCCGGGCCCTGGACGCCCCTGCGGCGTCCTCGCCGTCGCCGAAGAACACGCCGACGGGCGCCATGTGGAAGGTGTCTGCCACGCCCATCCTCTCGGCGGCCGCCTTCAGGTGGACGTCGGACGGCGTCATGGTGGGGTTCAGGCGGACGCCGAGCATGCGCTTGGCCTGGTCGTAGTACGGGGCGAGTTCCTCGCGCCAGTCGGTGATGGACGCCCACTGCCGGTCCTGGAAGAAGGCGTCCGGCGGCACGTAGAGGGTGTTGGCGTAGTTCAGCGAGCCCCCGCCGACGCCGGCGCCCGCGAGCACCATGACGTTGCCGAGCAGGTGGATCCGCTGGATCCCGTACAGCCCGAGGGCCGGCGCCCACAGGTAGTTGCGCAGGTCCCAGCTGTTCCTGGGCAGGCTCTCGCGGGTGAAGCGGCGCCCTGCCTCCAGAACGCCGACCCGGTAGCCCTTCTCGGTCAGGCGCAGGGCGGAGACGGACCCTCCGAAGCCCGATCCGATGACGATGACGTCGTAGTCGTAGGCGTCGTCGCCGGATGCGTCGTCGTGCGACACGGATACCTCCTCAGCGCAGTCGGAGAGCCTTCATGACCTTGAGGCTGCGGGTCATGAACGCCGCGTACTTCTCGTCGTCCATGCCGAGCGAGGGCGCCATCGGCACCAGCCGCTGGTGGGCGACGGTCTGCGCCTCGGTGTACTTGAGGATGCCCTCGGAGCCGTGCCGGCGGCCGAGTCCGGAGTCCTTCATGCCGCCCATGGGCGCCTGGGCGCTGCCGTAGGCGGGGGCGTAGCCCTCGTTGATGTTGACGGTGCCGGTGCGCAGGCGGGCGGCGACGCGGTGGCCCCGGCGCGCGTCCTTGGTCCAGACGCTGGAGTTGAGGCCGTAGGCGGTGGCGTTGGCCTCCGCGATGGCCTGCTCCTCGTCGGTGAAGCGGTAGATCGAGACGACCGGGCCGAAGGTCTCCTCGCCGCAGACCGCCATGGGGGCCTCGACGCCGTCGAGGATGGTGGGCTCGTAGAACAGCGGCCCGATGTCGGGGCGGGCGGTTCCGCCGACGACGAGGGTGGCGCCCTTGGCGACGGCCTCGTCCACGTGCCGCTGTACGGTCTCCAGCTGGCGCTCGCCGACCAGCGAGCCCATGTCGGCGCCGTAGGCGAGGGAGGCCCCGAGCCGCATGGCCCTGGTGCGGGCGGCGAACCGCTCGACGAAGTCGTCGGCGACGGAGGCATGGACGTAGAGCCGCTCGATGGAGATGCACAGCTGGCCGGCGGAGGAGAAGCAGGCGCGGACGGCGCCCGCGGCGGCCTTCTCGACGTCGGCGTCGTGCAGGACGAGCATGGCGTTCTTGCCGCCGAGTTCGAGGGAGACCCCGACGAGCCGGTCGGCAGCGCCCCGGGCGACCTCGCGGCCGGTGCGGGTGGAGCCGGTGAAGGAGACGTAGTCGGCGTGGCGGACCACCTCGGGGCCGACGACGGGGCCCTCGCCGAGCACGATCTGGAAGACCTCGGCGGGCAGCCCGGCCTCGATCAGCAGGTCGCGGGCCCACAGGGCGGTCAGCGCGGTCTCGGTGTCGGGCTTCATCACGAGCGCGTTGCCCGCGACGAACGCCGGCAGGGCGTCGCCGACGGACAGTTCGAGCGGGTAGTTCCAGGGGGCGATCTGGCCGACGACCCCGCGCGGCTGGCGCAGCTCGGTCACCTTGGTCAGGGTGGGCATCGCACCCGTGTGGCCCTTCGGGCGCAGGTACGAGGGCGCCTTGCGGCCGTAGTGGCGGGCGGAGACGGCGACCGCCTGGACCTCCTCGTGGGCGTGCAGGCGGGCCTTGCCGGTCTCCAGCTGGATCAGGTCGAGGACCTCGGCCTGCCGCTCCAGGACCAGGTCGTGGAAGCGCAGCAGCACGGCGGCCCGCTTGCGCACGGGCACGGCGGCCCAGGCGGGCTGGGCGGCGCGGGCCCGCTCGAAGGCCTCGGCGACGTCCTCGGGGGTGGCCTCGGGGAGCTCCGCCAGCCGGTCCCCGGTGAAGGGGGTGTGGTTCGCGGTGCGGCCGGAGCCGATCACGCCGCGGGTCAGCCGGGCGACCAGGGCGGGGGTGACCACGTCGGCGGCGGTGCGGGCGCCGGCCGGCGCCGGGGCGACCGGGTTGGTGGGCTGCGGTGCGGTCCGGAGGGGGGCGGCGGGGGCCTGCGAGTCCGTCATGCGGGTGAGCGTATTGCGCCGGGACGCCTTTGGGTACCCGCCGGTAACCGGATTTTGTCTTTTACGCCAGCGATCGCTGGCAGGATGCCGGGCCGGTGCCGGTCAGGACTTCCCGGCGGGCGGCTCCCAGCCGCTGAGCACCACGTCGAACTGCTGCTCCGTCGTGGCCCAGCTCGCGACCGGACTCGACATGTAGATGGCGTACTCGGTGCCGTCCGGGGCGATGTACATCTGCTCCTTGGCCCGGCGCGGGCCGGGGTGGTTCTGCTTCTCCGTCCAGGTGAAGTCCCACAGGGCGGCCCGCGTGCTGTCCCGGAAGGTGTTCTGGTTCAGCCGCACCTTCTTGTAGTCCGTGCGCTTCTGCACCTGCTGCTCCAGGTCCAGGAGGTGTGCGAGCGGGTCCCGGTAGTCCGGTGTGGAGTCGGCGGCGATCCGGATGAAGTGCTTGCCGTCGTCCGGGGTGTAGTCGATCTGGTCGCCGTTGGCCTTGCGCGTCCACCCTTCCGGGACGAACAGCGTGAAGCCGGCCAGGGGGTCGGTGACCTTCGTGTAGCCGGCCGGCGGAGTGGCCGCCCGCGGCTTGTCCTCGTCACCGGACGGGCCGCCCGTCGAGCTCGTGACCCGGTCCTGGCCGCCGTCCGCCCCCGCGTCCCCGGTGTACTTGAGGACCCCGAAGACCCCGCCGCCACCGAGCAGCGCGGCCACCAGGGCCACCACCGCGGCGCGCTTGAGCCAGCCGCCGTCCCGGTCCGCTGGCACCTGCGCGGCCACCGTCCCGGACACCGCCGGCTCCGGCAGCGGCGCCGTCCCGGCCGCGTCCTCCTGCGGGGCCGGCGCCTCGGGCCGGTCCTGCGCCGGGGCCAGCTCCTCGGACGTGACGGCCCGCGTCGGCACGTACGCCTGCGCCGCCCTGGGCTCGCGGCCCTCCATCGCCTCCAGCAGCATCCGCTCGGCCTCTTCCGCCGAGGGCCGCTCCGTCGGGTCCTTGCGCAGCAGCGAGGTGATCACCGGGCCCAGCACCCCGGCCTGCCGCAGCGCCGGCGGCTCGTCGTTCACCACGGCCTGCAGGCTGGAGATCGGCGACGTTCGGCGGAACGGGGAGCGGGCCTCCACCGCGGTGTACAGGGTGGCGCCCAGCGACCACAGGTCGGACGACGGGTCGGGGATCCCGCCGGTGACCCGTTCGGGCGCCAGGTAGTCGATCGAACCCACGATCTCGCCGGTGCGGGTGATGGAGGAGTCGCCCTCGATGGCGGCGATCCCGAAGTCCGTGAGCAGCACCCGGCCGTCCTTGGCGAGCAGGACGTTGCCCGGCTTGACGTCCCGGTGCAGTACACCGACCGCGTGCGCGGCGCGCAGCGCGCCCAGCACGTGCAGCCCGATCCGGGCCGCCTCGCGCGGTTCGATGCGTCCGGCCGCCTTGGCCGCGTCCGCGAGGGAGGGACCGTCGATGTACTCCATGACGATCCACGGCCGGTCGTCGTGCTCCAGCACGTCGTGGACGGTCACCACCGCCGGGTGCTGGATGCGGGCCGCGGCCCGCGCCTCCTTCTGCGTCCGGGCGTGCATGACGTCCCGGTCGGCCTGGGCGACGTACAGACCCGCCGTCAGTTCCTTGACGGCGACGGTCCTGTGGAGCAGCTCGTCATGCGCGCGCCACACCTTCCCCATACCGCCCCGGCCGATCGGCTCGACGAGCCTGTACCGGCCCGCCAGCACGGCGCCCCCACCAGTCTGCTGTTCCACGAAATCCCGCCGCTCTCTGCACTTCAGGCCAGATTACGGAGCCCACGGGTGCTGCCGGAACCGCACGGGCGCCGAAAGACGGCACTGTGACGCAATCGCCGTACTGATCAGTCGTCAATATCCGCTCATCCGCCCGCCTTGTAACTCGCCGTGGCCTTCTCGAAGACTTCGGTGACCTTGCTCTGTTCGTCCTCCGGACCGGTGACCATGACGACGTGGTAGCTGCCGCCCAGCGCGACGACGAAGTTGCGGGCGAAGACGCTGCGACCGGTGCCGTCGATCCACGTGTAGCGTCCTGTGGCCCGCAGTTGCTGCCCGACCCGGGTCGTCTTCACGTCCCCGACGGTCGACCAGGTCGAGGTCCGGTACGGCGTCAGCTCCGGCTCCCTGTCCTTCTGGTACGCGGCCGGGTCGGGATTGCCCTCGACCTTGTCGCGGCCGGGGACCACGGTGAGCACGAACGACCCGTCGGTGTACCGCACCTGACCCGCCTCGTTGATGCCGCGGCGCTCCCAGTTCTCGGGGACGGCGATCTCGAAGTGCTCCGGGTCCTGCTGGGTGGTGTAGCCGGGCGGGGCCGGCGCGGGGGCGGGCTGCGAGGCGGCGGGCCCGGTGGTCTGGGGCGCCGGCCTGGACTCGGGCGTTCCGGTGGGGACCTGGGAGGGGCTGGGCCTCGGCGACGCGTGTGCGGTGGTCTCCCCGGAACCGTCCTGCTCCTGCGGGACACCGGCCCGGGGCATGAACAGCATCGCGTACGCGACGGCCCCGGCGAGGAGGAGCAGGATGCCGAGGAGCAGGGTGCGGCCGAGCGCCCGCGGCTTGCGGGCGGCCGTGGGATTGCGGTGCCGGCCGTGGACCTCGCCGCGGCGGCGTACGACGGGCAGCCGCGCGGGATCCGGCTCCGCCATCGGGAGCATGCCGAGCCCGGCGTCCGGCTCGGGGGCGGACCGTACGAGCGAGCGCAGCCAGCCGCGCAGTTCCTCGAAGTCGGGCCGCTCGGTGGGGTCCTGCCGGAGCAGGGACTCCACGACCGGGCGGAGCGCACCACACTCCTCCGCGAAGGCGGGCGGCTCGGCGCAGACCATCTCGACGAGCTCGGTGACGCTGTCCTCCGGGTACGGGGCGTGTCCCTGCACGGCGCGGTACAGCAGCGCGCCGAGCGCCCAGAGGTCGGTGGCGGGTCCGACGGGCGCCGCCAACTGCCAGTGCCCGTGGACGGGCCCGGCCTGTTCGGGGGCCCACCGCTCGGTGATCGCGCCGACCACGGCCATGCGCGTGTGCCGGGCCCGCTCGGCGTCGAGCCCGGTCCACGAGGCGGCCCGGGGCGGCCGCTGCGGGTCCGGCTGCCGGCCGCCGGGGGCCGGGAGTCCCGGGGTCTCGGCCTGCCGGTAGCCCTGCGGCAGGGCGAGCTGCGCGGGCAGGACGGGCGCTGCCTGCGGTGCGGGCGCGTACGGCGGCTTCCGGCCGGGGTCGGCCTCGGGCACGTACGGCGGCTGCTGACCGGGCGCGGGCACAGGTGCGTACGGCGGCTCCTGGCCGGGCGCGGGCAGGGCCTCGGGTCCGGGGCCGGGCTCGCGCTGCTGGTCGGGCCCCGGCTCCTGGGCGGGCGGCGGCAGCACCGGGAGGCGCGGGGTCGCGCCGTGCCAGGCCCCTGCGGCGCGGGCCTCCGGGCCGCCGTACGGGTACGAGTACCCCTGCGGGAGGGTCGAGCCCGAAGGCCTGGACTCGGGCGGAGCACCGGCGTCGTCCGCGGCCCTGCGCTGCTCGGTGACCCGGGCGGCGGCCGCCCGCGCCCCGGCCCGGTACGCGGCGACGACTCCGGCGCGCGCGGCGGCCTGCACGTCGGCGCCGTCCTGCGGACGACGGGGGGAGATGTGGTCGTTGTAGCGCGGACCGGTGTCGTAGCCGGGGGCCACGAGCGGTGCGTACCCGCTGTCGGCGCGCGCGCCGGACGGTTCGGCCGGACGGGGTGCGGCCGGCGCCGCGGGGGTCGGTACGGGGGGCGGTGACGGAGCGGGGCCGGGGGGCGCGCCCCAGCCCTCGTCGGGACCGGAGTCGGCACTGCGGGGGACGGGGTCGTAGCCGCAGAGGGCCTCCTCCGCGGCGCCGGCCGCCAGGCCGGTCAGCACGACCCGGCCGTCCTCGCACACCAGCACCGTCCGCACGGTGATGTTCCGGTGGGTCCAGCCGTGCGCGTGCAGCGCCCGCAGCGCGGTGAGCACGTCCGACGCCACCTCGGCCGCCCGGTAGGGGCTGAGGGGTTGTTCGGCGAGCAGCGCGGCCAGCGGTCTGGCCGGGACCAGTTCGCTCACTATCCACAGTGACTCGCCCTCGGCGAAGACGTCGAAGACCTGGTCCAGCCGGGGGTGGTCGGGAATCGAGGCCGCGGCCTGCGCCGCCTCGATCGCGCGCCGCACGGCCGGCAGGTCGGCCGGAGCGCGGCGCGCCGCCGGGACCGCCAGCGGCCCGTCGACCAGCTCGGCGTCCACGACCTCCGGCAACGGCACCTGCCGTACCAGCACTTCCTGTCCGCTGCGCGTGTCGAACGCCCGGGTCTCGACCAGTTCGCAATCGTCGGACGGCGGCAGCGGCAGGCGGTAGCGGCCGGCCAGGATCCGGCCCGCGTACTCCTCCACATCGCCTCCCCCGAGTGCGGCGGGCCTCCCAGGGCCCTGTCGACACGATACGTCGACAGGGGCACCTGCGTCCCGGGGTCAGCCGAGAGGCTGGAAGGTCTGGAACGCGACGTCGCGCATCTGGGTGCACTCGGGGCCGTCCCACTGGTCGGCGGGGCAGCTGATCATGATGGCGTAGCCGTGCGTGGCGTCGATCTTGAACCCGCGGTTCAGTACGCGAATCTTCGTCCCGCCCTGCTCGCGCTCGAACTCCCAGTCGGCGACGGTCGGGTAGCCGCGGTACTCCGCCTTGTCGATGCGGATCTGCCGGTAGCCCTTGCTGCTCGGACCCACGGAGAGAGCCAGCTTGCTCCAGGCGAGGGCGGCGTCGTCGGTCGGCTTGCTGTTGTAGTCGACCTGGATGCGCGGGAAACCACCGTCGCGGCTGAATATCCCGCCGGAGTTCTCACCGGCGGTGCCCGTCCGCTTGAAGCCCTCGGGCATCGCCATCGAGAAGTGGAACCCGGGCTCCGTGATGAGCGCGTAGCCGGCGGGGAGCGCTCCGCCGACTCCGCCGGTCGTGGCACCTTGGCCCTGGCCCTGGCCCTGGCCGGCAGGCGGGGTCTGCTGGCCCTGGCCGCCGGCGCCCGCGTCGGTACCGGTGCCCGCGGAGTCGCCCGTACCCGCTCCGCCGGTGTTCCCCGAGGGCTTCGGGGAAGCCTGGTCGGCGCCGCCCGATGCCTGCGGGGCGGACGCGGCCGGGGTGGGCGTGCCGCCCTTGCCCTCGTCCTTGGGGTCCTTGTCGTCACCGCTGACGGCGTACGCGATCAGCGAGCCGACCACCGCCAGGACCGCGATCACGGCGACCACCGCGAGCGCGATGGTGCGGCGCGGCATGACGTCCGTGAGCGGCGCGACGACGGACGCGGGACGGCCCTTGGGCGCTTCCGCGGCCGAGGCCGTCGCCGTGGCAGCGGCGGCCGGGGTGGCCGTCGCCGCCTTGCGCGCGGCCTTCAGCGCGGCGCGGGCGCGCTCGCGCTGCTCCCGTTCGCGGCGCTCCCGTTCCTTCTTGGCCGCCTTCTCGGCCGCCTTCTCGGCGGTGGCCTGCTCCGCGGCCTGCCTGGCGTCCGCCAGCGAGATCTGCCGGGTCTCCTCGGCGACCGCGGGCGCGGGGACCGGTGCGGGCTCGGGCGCCGCGAGGACCGCGGTGAGCATCTGGCGGGCGCGCGCCTCGTCGAGACGGCGGGCCGGGTCCTTGGCGAGCAGACCGTAGATGACCTCGGTGAGCGGGCCCGCGTTCTTCGGCGGGTCGACCGGCTCGGTCATCACCGCGGTGAGCGTGGCGAGGGCGGAGCCCTTGTCGTACGGGGGCACCCCCTCGACGGAGGCGTACAGGAGGCCGCCGAGCGACCACAGGTCGGCGGGCGGACCGGGCTTCTGGCCGCGGGCACGCTCGGGCGAGATGTAGGAGGGCGCGCCGACGAGCATGCCGGTGGAGGTGACGGAGGGGTCGCCCTCGACCTGCGCGATGCCGAAGTCGGTGAGGACGACGCGGCCGTTGCCGGCGATGAGCACGTTGGAGGGCTTGACGTCGCGGTGCAGGATGCCCTGGCCGTGCGCGGCGCGCAGGACGTCGAGCACGGCGAGGCCGACCTCGGCGGCGCGGTGCGGGGTGAGGGGGCCGTTCTCCCGGATGAACTCGGCCAGGGAGGGCCCCTCGATGAGCTCCATGACGATCCAGGGGCGGGCGTCCTCGTCGACGACGTCGTAGACGGTGACGGCTCCGCCGCTGCGGATACGGGCGATGGCCTTGGCCTCGCGGAGCGTACGGGTGATGAGGCGGCGCTTCTCGTCGTCGTCGACGCCGCTGCTGAAACGGAGTTCCTTGACGGCGACGGTGCGGCCCAGGGTCTCGTCCTGGGCCCGCCAGACGGTACCCATGCCGCCCTTGCCGAGCACGGCGTTCAGCCGGTACCGCCCGGCCAGCAGCCGTCCTTCGTCCTGCCCGTCCCCGGCCGCCTTGGCGGCGGCGGCCTTCACGGCGGCAGCCATGGCATCGGCCTTCTCGACGACGGGGTTCGCCCCGGTCGCCCCGACGCCCCCCTTGGACGCCCCCGGCTTCGCCTCCCCGGGCTCCGCCGCGGCCGCGCCGTTGCCGGGCCGCGCCCTGTCGGCCGCAGGCTTCTCCCCGGCAGGCACGGCCTTGCCCAGCCCCACCTTCTTCACCGCAGGCTTCGCGTCCTCGGGCTCCGCCGCGGACACGGCCTTGCCCGGCCCCGGCTCCGCAGCCGTAGGCTTCGCGTCCTCCGGCTCCGCCGCAGCCGCGGGCTCCGCCTCAACGTCCGACTCCGCCGCAGGCACGGCCTCGCCCACTCCCGGCTTCACAGCCTCAGGCTTCGCATCCTCGGGCTCCGCCGCAGACTCGGGCTCAGCCTCGACATCCGGCTCCGCCGCAGGCGGCCCGGCAGCCGCGGGCTTCGCCCCGTCAGTCTCCGCGTCGGCGGCGGTCCTTGCCGCGGGCACGGAAACATCAGCGGGCTTCGCCGCAGGCGACCCGGCAGGCGACCCCGCAGAGGCGCCATCGTCAAGCTTCGCCGCAGGCGCCCCGGCAGGTGACTCGGTGTGCTCCGGCTTCGACATGCGTCCCCTCTGCGATCGTGCCGCTGCTCCGCCCGCCCCAGCGGCTGAGCGACCCGGCGGCCGGGGCCCACGGTAACCCGCCCCGGCAGAGCCATCATTGTTCCTCACTCCGCAACGGACGGACCCCCCGGGTCTGCGGTTCCGCCTCCCGGATCCCGGAGTTACAACGGAACGATGTCGGGCGCCCCCAGCCGCGCCGCGTCCGCCGTCTGGTCGTCAGGCTGCCGCTGTGATTCCCGTTCCGCCTGGACCCGCTTCTCGTAGTGCTCCACTTCCTTCTCGATCTGCTGCTTGTCCCACCCCAGCACCGGCGCCATCAACTCCGCGCACTCGCGCGCCGACCGCGTCCCCCGGTCGAAGGTCTCGATCGAGATCCGCGTCCGCCGGGTCAGGACGTCGTCCAGGTGCCGCGCCCCCTCGTGGGAGGCCGCGTAGACGACTTCCGCCCGCAGGTAGTCGTCCGCGCCGGTCAATGCCCTGCCCAGCTCCGGATCGGCCGCGATCAGCTCCAGCAGTTCCTCCGTGAGCGTCCCGTACCGGTTCAACAGGTGTTCCACCCGCACCACATGAAGCCCCGTCCGGGCCGCGATCCTCGCCCGCGCGTTCCACAGGGCCCGGTACCCCTCGGCCCCCACCAGCGGCACGTCCTCCGTCACGCACGGCGCCACCCGCTGGTCCAGCCCGTGCACCGCCTCGTCGACCGCGTCCTTCGCCATGACCCGGTACGTCGTGTACTTGCCGCCCGCGACGACCACGAGCCCCGGCACCGGATGCGCCACCGTGTGCTCGCGCGACAGCTTGCTCGTCGCGTCCGACTCACCGGCCAGCAGCGGCCGCAGGCCCGCGTACACACCCTGGACGTCGTCCCGCGTGAGGGGCACCGCCAGCACCGAGTTCACATGGTCCAGCAGGTAGTCGATGTCCGCGCTGGACGCCGCCGGGTGCGCCTTGTGCAGGTCCCAGTCGGTGTCCGTGGTCCCCACGATCCAGTGCCGCCCCCAGGGGATGACGAACAGCACCGACTTCTCGGTCCGCAGGATCAGTCCCGTGGTCGAGTGGATGCGGTCCTTCGGCACGACCAGGTGGATGCCCTTGGAGGCCCGGACGTGGAACTGCCCGCGCTCACCGATCAGCGCCTGCGTGTCGTCCGTCCACACCCCCGTGGCGTTCACGACCTGCTTCGCGCGGATGTCGTACTCGACGCCGCCCTCCACGTCCCGCACGCGCGCGCCGACCACCCGCTCGCCCTCACGCAGGAAACCGACGACCCTCGCCCGATTGGCGCAGTGCGCCCCGTACGCCGCGGCCGTCCGCACGAGCGCGGTGACGAAGCGCGCGTCGTCCATCTGGGCGTCGTAGTACTGCAGGGCGCCCACCAGGGCGTCCTTGCGCAGCGCCGGGGCGACCCGCAGGGCCCGCGAGCGCGAGAGGTGCCGGTGGATCGGCAGGCCCCGGCCGTGCCCGCTGGAGACGGACATCGCGTCGTACATCGCGACGCCCGCACCGGCGTAGAGCCGCTCCCAGCCCTTGTGCTGCAAGGGGTACAGGAAGGGCACCGGCTTCACCAGGTGCGGGGCGAGGCGCTCCAGCAGCAGCCCGCGCTCCTTCAGCGCTTCCCGCACCAGGGCGAAGTCGAGCATCTCCAGATAGCGCAGGCCGCCGTGGATGAGCTTGCTGGACCGGCTGGAGGTGCCCGAGGCCCAGTCCCGGGCCTCCACCAGGCCGGTGGACAGGCCTCTCGTCACGGCATCGAGCGCGGTGCCGGCACCGACCACGCCCGCACCCACGACCAGCACGTCCAGCTCGCGCTCGGCCATCCGGGTGAAGGCCACGGCTCGCTGCTCCGGCCCCAGTGTCGCTGTCCTCACGGCTGCCTCCCGTTGGTGCGGGTGATCCCGCTCACATGCCCCCGTCTCTCGATTCTGACCTTCCGCATCCACATCAGCCACCGCCTGTGGACAACACAACGGTGGCGTTCACTCCGGAATGCGACATATCTGTCATATATAAGCCTAGTCTGACATTGCGCCAGCTCCCCTGTCCTCGGAGGACTCGCGCGGCACCCCCTCACGCCAGGGAAGGGACGGCATCCCCATGCCCGCAGACCTCGCCGTCATCGGACTGGGCCACCTCGGCCTCCCGCTCGCGCAGGCGGCCGTCGCCGCCGGAATCGAGACGGTCGGCTACGACAGCGGTCCGGCCACGGACTCCACTCTCTCCGCTGCCGAGATCCGCCGCATGTCGGCGGCCGGCTTCCGGGTCACCACCAACCCCGCCGAGCTGGGCCGGGTCCGCACGGCCGTCATCTGCGCCCCCACCCGGCTCGGCGCCGACCGCGCGCTGGACCTCTCCGCCGTCGGCGGGGCGGGGCGCGCACTCGCCGCCCGGCTGCGCCCGCACACCACGGTGATCCTCGAATCCGCCGTCCACCCCGGCGTCACCGAGGACTACCTGCGGCCGATCCTGGAGGAGGGCTCCGGACTCCGCGCCGGCCGGGACTTCCACCTGGCCTACTCCCCCAGCCGCCTCGACCCCGGCAACCGCACGCACGGGATCGCCAACACCCCCAAGGTCATCGGCGGCCTCACCCCCGCCTGCACCGAGTCCGCGCACGCCTTCTACGCCCGCCTCACCGAGAAGGTGGTCCGCGCGCGCGGCCTGCGCGAGGCCGAGACGGTGCAGCTCCTGGAAACCAACTACCGGCACGTGAACATCGCCCTGATGAACGAGATGGCCGTGCTCTGCCACGACCTCGGCGTCGACCTGTGGGACGTCATCCGCTGCGCCGAGACCAAGCCGTACGGCTTCCAGGCCTTCCGCCCCGGCCCCGGCGTCGGCGGCCACGGCGTCCCCCTCGACCCGAACTACCTCCCGCACACCACGCGCACCCCCGGTCACCCGCTGCGCATGGTGGGCCTGGCGCAGGAGATCAACGACCGGATGCCGCAGTACGTCATCCAGCGCTCCGCCACCTTGCTGAACGAGCACGGCAAGTCCGCCCGCGGGGCCCGCGTCCTGCTGCTCGGCGTCACGTACAAGCCGGACCTCGCCGACCAGGAGGGCTCCCCGGCCGGGGAGATCGCCAGTCGCCTCATCGACCTCGGGGCACTGATCAGCTACCACGACCCGTACCTCACCGGCTGGCGCGTCCGCGAGCAGCCGGTCCCCCGCGCGGAGTCCCTCTACGAGGCCGCCGCCAACGCCGACCTGACCATCCTGCTCCAGCACCACCGCACCTACGACATGCAGGCCCTCGCGGTGAAGGCCCAGCTGCTCCTGGACACCCGCGGCGCCAGCCCGGTCGGCTCCGCCCACCGCCTCTGACCGCCGGAAATCCCCCCTGCCGATGTCCGACCCGCCTGCTAGCCTGCGGCGTCACTTATCTCGCACTTACGCCCGATGGCCGGACGTGCGACCACATCCCTGGGGGGATCCTTCCGATGAGCCAGCAGCACACGCCGCCCGCGCCCGACTCCTACTCCCCGGTCGCCGCCCCGGCCCCGGCCCGCGGCGGCAACACCGGCCTGGCCATCCTCGCGGCGGCCGGCACCGCCCTGGTCACGGGCGCCGTCTACGGCGGCATCATGAACGCGATCTCGTTCCAGATCGGCTACCTGGCCGCCGGCGTCGGCCTCGCGGTCGCCCTCGTCGCCGTCCGCATCGGCGGCCGCAACCCGCTCCTGCCGGTCCTGAGCGCCGCGCTCACCGTCGCCGGCGTCTACGTCGGCTACCTCCTGGACGTCGCCCTCGCCGTGTCCGAGCACCAGGGGATCCCGGTCTCCGAACTGCTCACCACCGACCTCGTGAAGCTGAACCAGTTCTACGTGGACAACATCGACCCGATCTCGCTCCTCTTCTACGGGATCGGCGCGTACGCGGCCTTCCAGACGGCCCGCAAGTCCACCGACTGACACCTCGCCCCGCCGCGCCGGGGCGCTGAACAGGCACGGCGGGACCGCAGCGGCCACGACTGCGCCGAACGCCGGAGGGCCGGCACCCCGAGCGGGGTGCCGGCCCTCCGGCGTGCGCGTGGGAACCGTCAGCGGCGGTGCTGGGAGTCCGCGACGGTGACCTCGACGCGCTGGAACTCCTTCAGCTCGCTGTAGCCGGTGGTGGCCATCGAGCGGCGCAGCGCGCCGAAGATGTTCATCGCCCCGTCCGGGCTGTGCGAGGGACCGGTCAGGATCTCCTCGGTGGTGCCGACGGTGCCGAGGTCGACCTTCTTGCCGCGCGGCACGTCCTCGTGGACGGCCTCCATGCCCCAGTGGTTGCCCCTGCCGGGCGCGTCCGTGGCGCGGGCCAGCGGGGAGCCCATCATCACGGCGTCGGCGCCGCAGGCCACGGCCTTCGGGATGTCGCCGGACCAGCCCACGCCACCGTCGGCGATGACGTGCACGTAGCGGCCGCCGGACTCGTCCATGTAGTCGCGGCGGGCCGCGGCGACGTCCGCGACGGCGGTCGCCATCGGGACCTGGATGCCCAGCACGTTGCGGGTGGTGTGCGCGGCGCCGCCGCCGAAGCCGACGAGCACGCCCGCCGCTCCGGTGCGCATCAGGTGCAGGGCCGCGGTGTAGGTGGCGCAGCCGCCGACGATGACCGGGACGTCGAGCTCGTAGATGAACTGCTTCAGGTTCAGCGGCTCGGCCGCACCCGACACGTGCTCGGCGGAGACCGTGGTGCCGCGGATGACGAAGATGTCCACGCCCGCGTCGACGACCGCCTTGGAGAACTCGGCGGTGCGCTGCGGGGACAGGGCGGCGGCGGTGACGACGCCGGAGTCGCGGACCTCCTTGATCCGCCGGCGGATCAGGTCGGCCTGGATCGGCGCGGAGTAGATCTCCTGCAGGCGGCGGGTGGCCGACTCCTCGTCCAGCTCCGTGATCTCGTCGAGCAGCGGCTGCGGGTCCTCGTAACGGGTCCACAGGCCTTCGAGGTTCAGCACGCCCAGGCCGCCGAGCTCGCCGATGCGGATCGCGGTCTGCGGGGAGACGACCGAGTCCATGGGGGCGGCCAGGAAGGGGAGCTCGAAGCGGTACGCGTCGATCTGCCAGGCGATCGAGACCTCCTTCGGGTCCCGGGTACGCCGGCTCGGGACGATGGCGATGTCGTCGAACGCGTACGCCCTGCGGCCGCGCTTGCCGCGCCCGATCTCGATCTCAGTCACGTGTGGTGGCCTTTCCTCTGGGTCTGCCCGTCCAGTATCCCCGAACCCCGGCGGGCCGCGTTCCGGTGACCGCTGTACGGACGTCATGCGCGAGGGGCGGACCCGGTGGCCCGGGCCCGCCCCTCGTACGTCTGCCTGCTCAGCCCTTGCGGGAGTAGTTCGGCGCTTCCACCGTCATCTGGATGTCGTGCGGGTGGCTCTCCTTGAGGCCCGCCGAGGTGATGCGCACGAAGCGGCCGTTCGCCTGGAGCTCCGGCACGGTGCGCCCGCCCACGTAGAACATCGACTGGCGCAGGCCGCCGACGAGCTGGTGGACGACCGCGGCCAGCGGACCGCGGTAGGGCACCTGGCCCTCGATGCCCTCGGGGATGAGCTTGTCGTCGCCGCCCACGCCCTCCTGGAAGTAGCGGTCCTTGGAGAAGGAGCGCTGGTCGCCGCGGGACTGCATCGCGCCGAGCGAGCCCATGCCGCGGTAGGACTTGAACTGCTTGCCGTTGATGAAGAGCAGTTCGCCCGGGGACTCCTCGCAGCCCGCGAGCAGCGAGCCGAGCATCACCGTGTCGGCGCCCGCGACGAGGGCCTTGGCGATGTCGCCCGAGTACTGCAGACCGCCGTCACCGATGACCGGGACGCCGGCCGCCTTCGCGGCGAGGGAGGCCTCGTAGATGGCGGTGACCTGCGGGACGCCGATGCCGGCGACGACGCGGGTGGTGCAGATGGACCCGGGGCCGACGCCGACCTTGATGCCGTCGCAGCCGGCGTCGATCAGGGCCTGGGCGCCGTCGCGGGTGGCGACGTTGCCGCCGATGACGTCGACCGTCGCGTTCGACTTGATCTTGGCGACCATGTCACCGACGAGGCGGGAGTGGCCGTGCGCGGTGTCGACGACGATGAAGTCGGCGCCCGCCTCGATCAGGGCCTGGGCCCGCTCGTACGCGTCACCGGCGACGCCGACGGCCGCGCCGACGAGGAGGCGGCCGTCCTTGTCCTTGGCGGCGTTCGGGTACTTCTCGGCCTTGACGAAGTCCTTGACCGTGATGAGGCCCTTGAGGACGCCCGCGTCGTCCACCAGCGGCAGCTTCTCGATCTTGTGGCGGCGCAGCAGCTCCATGGCGTCCACGCCGGAGATGCCGACCTTGCCCGTGACCAGCGGCATCGGGGTCATGACCTCGCGCACCTGGCGGCTGCGGTCGGACTCGAAGGCCATGTCGCGGTTGGTGACGATGCCGAGGAGCTTGCCCGCCGGGTCGGTGACCGGCACGCCGGAGATGCGGAACTTCGCGCAGAGCTCGTCGGCCTCGCGCAGCGTCGCGTCCGGGTGCACCGTGATCGGGTCGGTGACCATGCCGGACTCGGAGCGCTTGACGAGATCGACCTGGTTCGCCTGGTCGGCGATGGAGAGGTTGCGGTGCAGCACGCCCACGCCGCCCTGGCGGGCCATCGCGATGGCCATGCGGGCCTCGGTGACCTTGTCCATGGCCGCCGACAGCAGCGGGATGTTCACGCGCACGTTGCGGGAGATGAGGGAGGAGGTGTCGATGTCGTCCGGTGCCATGTCCGACGCGCCCGGCAGCAGCAGCACGTCGTCGTAGGTCAGTCCGAGCGTGGCGAATTTGTCGGGCACTCCGTCGGCGGTCATGACACCTTCCCAATGGTCTTGCTCAGCGCGGACGTCCATGCTAACGGGATCCCGACGCGTCTCATTCCACGACCAAGGTCAACCGGAAGTTTCGTCGTTTCCTACGACTGCGCCTACTGCTCGGCGAGTGCGCGGAGCCGGCTGAGCGCGCGGTGCTGGGCCACACGGACCGCCCCGGGGGACATCCCGAGCATCTGCCCGGTCTCCTCCGCGGTCAGTCCGACGGCCACCCGCAGGACGAGGAGTTCGCGCTGGTTCTCCGGGAGGTTCGCCAGCAGCTTCTTGGCCCAGGCGGCGTCGCTGCTCAGCAGCGCGCGCTCCTCCGGGCCCAGCGAGTCGTCCGGCCGCTCGGGCATCTCGTCCGACGGCACGGCGGTGCTGCCCGGGTGCCTCATGGCGGCCCGCTGCAGGTCGGCGACCTTGTGCGCGGCGATGGCGAAGACGAAGGCCTCGAAGGGCCGACCGGTGTCCCGGTAGCGCGGCAGCGCCATCAGAACGGCGACGCAGACCTCCTGCGCCAGGTCCTCCACGAAGTGGCGGGCGTCACCAGGGAGCCGTGACAGCCGGGTGCGGCAGTAGCGGATCGCGAGGGGGTGCACGAAGGCGAGCAGGTCGTGCGTTGCCTGCTCGTCCCCCTCCACGGCCCGGCGTACGAGCGCGCTGACGCCCCCGGCACCGCCGCCTCCGGCGGCGCCGGTGGGGCCTGTGGCCGCGGGGGACCCCAGGGCCTCGTCGTCGCGCATCCGTCCATGGTGCCTTGACGCCGGAGCGTCCGCGGCACCGCGGCCCTTGTTGTGCGTCGAAGCGTTATGAGCGGGTGCGCCGGAGCTCTGCATCTGCGCCCTCCCCTCCCGCTCGGCCGAATAGTCCCCGAGAGACTCCACACCCTCAAGGATGCGGCATCGCGCACGAAGCGAGACGTCCCCCGGATTGTGCCCCGCCAACCCCCGGGTGCGCACCGGGTACGGCGGGACGGGGCCACCGCGACGAGAAGAGGTGCCCGCGAGGTGCCGGGCGACGGCAAGAGCGGCGCGCCGCCCCGTCCACCGGTGGCGGACGGGACCGCTCTCGACGATCCGCGGTCTGCGGCGGTCCGGGCGGGGCCCGGCCGCTGCGGGTCAGCGGACCAGACCCCAGCGGAAGCCGAGCGCCACGGCGTGGGCGCGGTCGGATGCGCCGAGCTTCTTGAACAGCCGGCGGGCGTGCGTCTTGACCGTGTCCTCCGAGAGGAAGAGCTCGCGCCCGATCTCCGCGTTGGACCGGCCGTGGCTCATGCCCTCCAGCACCTGGATCTCGCGCGCGGTGAGGGTGGGCGCGGCGCCCATCTCGGCGGAGCGCAGCCGGCGGGGGGCCAGGCGCCAGGTCGGGTCGGCGAGCGCCTGGGTGACCGTGGCGCGCAGCTCGGCGCGCGAGGCGTCCTTGTGCAGGTAGCCGCGGGCGCCGGCGGCGACCGCGAGGGCCACGCCGTCCAGGTCCTCGGCGACCGTCAGCATGATGATGCGGGCGCCGGGGTCGGCCGAGAGGAGGCGGCGGACCGTCTCCACACCGCCGAGCCCGGGCATCCGTACATCCATCAGGATCAGGTCGGAGCGGTCGGCACCCCAGCGGCGGAGGACTTCCTCGCCGTTGGCAGCCGTCGTCACACGCTCGACGCCGGGCACGGTGGCAACCGCGCGACGGAGCGCCTCTCGGGCAAGCGGGGAGTCGTCGCAGACGAGGACGGATGTCATGACCGCCCTCCGCAGCTGCTGATGCGCGTCACCTTGAGCCTCCAGGCTGGTACGTATCGTCACCTGTGCGGTCGATGCTCCCGGACAACTGTCCGAGAACTCATTGGTTCAACCGCCTTCGCACTCTCAACGATGGTCACTCGAAAGAGTTACGGGTCGGACGGACACCTTCGGCACTCTACGTGAGGAAGCGAACACGGCGGTGGAGGCGCGAGCCGCCTGTCCTCCATCTGGATCTATGCCCTATTTGGCGGCTTTCCTTCCGTTTGGCACGTGTCTGAGGCTAGATTCCCAATGAGTCATATTTACATCTACTCCGACAGTAGGTGTGGAGACCCTTGGAGACATGGACCGTATCCGCCTCAGTACCGGCACCAAGAGGACTACCAATGGCAGATTTCTCCCGCCTCCCCGGACCGAACGCCGACCTCTGGGACTGGCAGCTGCTAGCCGCCTGCCGCGGGGTCGACAGCTCCCTCTTCTTCCACCCGGAGGGCGAGCGGGGCGCGGCCAGGAGTGCGCGCGAGGCCTCGGCTAAAGAGGTCTGCATGCGATGCCCGGTTCGTTCGGAATGCGCCGCGCACGCACTCGCCGTCCGCGAGCCCTACGGGGTGTGGGGCGGCCTCACCGAGGACGAGCGCGAGGAACTGATGGGCCGCGCCCGGCACCGCCTGATCCCCGCGTCGAGTGCGATCGGACCGATCGCGCCGCACTGAGAGCCGACGAAACGACGGAAGGAACGTTTCCTCCGCACCATCCGCCCGCCCGGGCGCGCCGCCGCCCGGCCCCGGTTCCACGCGTTCGGCCGTACGCACGCCCCCGCGC
The DNA here is from genome assembly GCF_000719345.1 of Streptomyces sp. NRRL F-2664. Classification (GTDB taxonomy): domain Bacteria; phylum Actinomycetota; class Actinomycetes; order Streptomycetales; family Streptomycetaceae; genus Streptomyces. Next base: position 8,327 of record NZ_JOFX01000007.1, on the reverse strand, counting down.
GTACGGTCAGCGCGTGGCCGCCCGCTCCAGCTCCGCCAGCGTCGCGGCCACCGCCGGGACCCGCGCCAGGTCGGGCAGGGTCAGCGCCACGACCTCCCGCTCGACGGCCGGCTCCACGGCGACCGTGCTGACGCCCTTGGCCCGTACGGACTCCACGGCGAGCTCCGGCAGCACCGCGACGCCCAGTCCGGCGCCCACCAGGCCGACCACCGCCGGGTAGTCGTCGGTGGCGAAGTCGATCCGGGGGGTGAAGCCCGCGTCCTCGCACACCTCCACCAGATGCCGGCGGCAGCGGGGACAGCCCGCGATCCACGGCTCGCCGGCCAGGTCCGCCATGCCCACGCGCTCCGCCCCGGCCAGTGCGTGCCCGTCGGGAACCAGCCCCACGAGCCGGTCGGTCAGCAGCGGCCGCACCACCAGGTCGTCCCACTCGGCCGCCGACCCGGCGGCCCCGCCGTAGCGGAAGGCCAGCGCGAGATCGCAGTCGCCCTCGCGCAGCATCTCCACCGACCGCGGCGGTTCGGCCTCGACCAGCGAGATACGGGTGCCCGGGTGCTCGGCGCGCATCGCGGCGAGCGCGGTCGGCACCAGGGTGGAGCTGCCGCTGGGGAAGGACACCAGCCGCACCCGGCCCGCGCGCAGGCCGGCGATGGCCGCGACCTCCTCCTCGGCGGCGGTCAGCCCGGCCAGGATCCCGGCGGCATGCCGGACCAGGGCCTCGCCGGCCTGGGTCAGCCGCATCTCGCGGCCGGTGCGGATGAGCAGCGGGGTGCCGGCCGACTGCTCCAGCGCCTTCATCTGCTGGGAGACGGCGGGCTGGGTGCAGCCGAGTTCGCGTGCGGCGGCGGAGAAGGACCCGGTCCCGGCGACGGCGCGCAGGACCCGGAGATGACGTGCCTCGATCACCCTCCGAGCATAAGGCCCGCTTTCATCGCCGCGCGAATACCCTCGTGACGCCTTGGAGACGCGCGGATAACCTGTGCCCATGGGCCCCATGCATCTGATCTCCGTGAACGTCGGCACCGCGACCCCTTCCGAGCACACCGACGCGGAGAGCGGGGTGACGGGCATCGCCAAGCGCCCCGTCGTCGGTCCGGTCCGCGTCGCCGCCCCCGGCGACAGGGCCACGGGCCTCGGCAGCGGCCTGGAGGGCGACACCGTCGGCGACCGGCGCCACCACGGCGGGGACCACCAGGCCGTCTACGCGTACGCCCGCGAGGACCTGGACCTGTGGGAGCGGGAGCTCGGCCGCGAACTGCCCGGCGGGCTCTTCGGCGAGAACTTCACCACCTCCGGCATCGACCTGAACACCGCACGGCTCGGCGACCGCTGGCGGGTCGGCGCGGACCTCGTCCTCGAAGTGGCCTCGGCCCGTATCCCGTGCCGCACCTTCCAGGGCGTGCTGGGAGAGGCCGGCTGGGTCCGGCGGTTCACCCGGCAGGCCCGGCCGGGAGCGTACCTGCGGGTGCTCCAGGAGGGTTCGGTGTCCCCCGGCGACCCCATCGAGATCATCCACCGGCCGGACCACGACGTGACGGTGGAGCTGTGGTTCCGCGCCTTCACCACCGAGCGGGCCCTGCTGCCGCGCACCCTGGCCGCGGGCTCGGCAATGGAGCCGCGGGCGCACGAGACCGTCCGCCAGTACGTGGAGAAGTACGGGGCGGGGGCCGGGGCGCGGTAGCGCTGTCGTCCGGGGCGGCTAGGTTGCGCCTATGACGACTGCGTTGATTACGGGATCCACGGCGGGCATCGGCGCCGCATTCGCCCGGCGGCTGGCCGCCCAGGGGCACAACCTCGTGCTGGTGGCGCGCGACACCAAGCGGCTCGGTGAGCAGGCCACGGAACTGCACGACCTGCACGGCATCGAGGCCGAGGTCCTGGCCGCGGACCTCGCCACCGAGGACGGCATCGCGGCGGTCGAGAAACGCCTCGGCGACCGTACGCACCCGGTCGACCTGCTGGTCAACAACGCGGGCTTCGGCAACAAGGGCCGCTACCTCGAAGTCTCGATGGCCGACGAGCTGACCATGCTGAAGGTGCACGTCGAGGCCGTACTGCGGCTGACCTCGGCGGCCTCGGAGTCGATGCGCTCGCGCGGCCGCGGCGGCGTGATCAACGTGGCCTCGGTGGCCGCCTTCGTACCGCGGGGTACGTACGGGGCCAGCAAGGCCTGGGTCGTGCAGTTCACGCAGGGTGCGGCGCGGGACCTGGCGGGTTCCGGCGTCCGGCTGATGGCGCTGTGCCCCGGTTTCGTGCGCACGGAGTTCCACCAGCGCGCCGGGATGGGCACGGACAACATCCCGGGCTGGATGTGGCTGGACGCCGACAAGCTGGTGGCGGCGGCCCTGGCCGACCTGGGACGCGGGAAGACGGTCTCGGTCCCGGATCCGCGCTACAAGGCGCTGATGGGTGTGGTGAAGCTGACGCCGCGCGGGCTGCTGGGCGGGGTGTCCTCGCGCACGGGACGCAAGTACGGGCCGCAGTAGCCCTCGTGGCCCGGCGGCGAGCGTCCGCCGGAACCCGCCCGGAACCGCCGAACGGGTCAGTTCTCCCTAAACTGGACATGTCCCATCTCAGGCGGGAGGCGACGCGATGACATTCGTACAGGTGATCGATTACGAGACCACGCGGTTCGATGAGATGAACGCGCTCATCGACCGCTGGGCCCAGCAGAGCAGCGGCAGGCGCACCGCCACGCACACGATGATCGGCCAGGACCGCGAGGCCCGGAACCACTACGTGGACATGGTGGAATTCGCCTCGTACGAGGAGGCGATGAAGAACTCTCAGCTTCCCGAGACGGACCGGATGTTCCAGGAGATGGTGGCCCTCTGCGAGGGCATGCCGACCTTCATGAACCTCGACGTGGTCCGCGACGAACACCTCAACAAGCAGCTCTGCAGCCGGGTGCTCCAGGAGGCCGCCGCGGGCGGTGACATGTCCGTCCTCGACGAGTGCTTCGCGACGAACTACATCGACCACGACGTCAGCAAGGAGGAGCCCACCGTCGTCGGACGCGAGGCCATGCGCCGCGACATGGAGACGTGGCGCGCGGCCTTCGACATGACCTTCGAGCCGGTCGCCCAGGTCGCCGAGGGCGACATGGTCACGACGGTGTGGAACTGGCGCGGCACCCACAAGGGGGACTTCATGGGGGTCGCACCGACCGGGAAGACGTACGAGATGTCCGGGAGCACGACCTTCCGGTGCCAGGGCGGAGAGATCATCGAAGGCTGGTGGCACTACAACCCGGGAGCGCTGCAGCGCCAGATGGGCGGGTCCGGAACGCCCTACGGAGGCTGAGGCCGCACACGGGAAGGCCGCACACGGGAAGGCCGCACACGGGAAGGCCCCGCTCCGCGACTGCGGAGCGGGGCCTTCGACGTGGAGCGGGTCAGTGGCTGTGGCCGTGACCGTGGCCGTGACCGGCGTCGCCCTCGTCCTCCGCCGGCTTCTCGACGACCAGGGTCTCGGTCGTGAGCAGCAGGGAGGCGATGGAGGCGGCGTTCTCCAGCGCGGAGCGGGTGACCTTCACCGGGTCGATGACGCCGGCCTTGACCAGGTCGCCGTACTCGCCGGAGGCGGCGTTGAAGCCCTGGCCCTTGTCGAGCTCGGAGACCTTCGAGGTGATGACGTAGCCCTCGAGGCCCGCGTTCTCGGCGATCCAGCGCAGCGGCTCGACGGCGGCGCGGCGCACGACCGCGACACCGGTGGCCTCGTCGCCCGACAGGCCGAGGTTGCCCTCCAGGACCTTGACGGCGTGGACGAGCGCGGAGCCACCGCCGGAGACGATGCCCTCCTCGACCGCGGCGCGGGTCGCGGAGATGGCGTCCTCGAGACGGTGCTTCTTCTCCTTGAGCTCCACCTCGGTGGCGGCGCCGACCTTGATGACGCAGACGCCGCCGGCGAGCTTCGCCAGGCGCTCCTGCAGCTTCTCGCGGTCCCAGTCGGAGTCCGTGGCCTCGATCTCGGCCTTGATCTGGTTCACGCGGCCGAGGACCTCGTCGGAGCTGCCCGCGCCGTCGACGATGGTGGTGTCGTCCTTGGTGATGGTCACGCGGCGGGCGGAGCCCAGCACGTCCAGACCGGCCTGGTCGAGCTTGAGGCCGACCTCCTCGGCGATGACGGTGGCACCGGTGAGGGTGGCCATGTCCTGCAGCATCGCCTTGCGGCGGTCACCGAAGCCGGGGGCCTTGACGGCCACCGCGTTGAAGGTGCCGCGGATCTTGTTGACGACGAGGGTGGAGAGCGCCTCGCCCTCGACGTCCTCGGCGATGATCAGCAGCGGCTTGGAGCCACCCGCCTGGATGACCTTCTCCAGCAGCGGCAGGAGGTCCTGGATGGAGGAGATCTTGCCCTGGTTGATCAGGATGTACGGGTCGTCGAGGACGGCCTCCATACGCTCCTGGTCGGAGACCATGTACGGGGAGAGGTAGCCCTTGTCGAAGGCCATGCCCTCGGTGAACTCCAGCTCCAGGCCGAAGGTGTTGGACTCCTCGACGGTGATGACACCGTCCTTGCCGACCTTGTCCATCGCCTCGGCGATGAGCTCGCCGACCTGGGCGTCCTGCGCGGAGAGCGCGGCGACGGCGGCGATGTCGGACTTGTCCTCGATCGGGCGGGCGGTCGCGAGGAGCTCCTCGGACACGGCCTTGACCGCGGCGTCGATGCCCTTCTTCAGGGCGGCCGGGGACGCGCCGGCGGCGACGTTGCGCAAACCCTCGCGGACCAGGGCCTGGGCCAGCACGGTGGCGGTGGTGGTGCCGTCACCCGCGATGTCGTTGGTCTTGGTCGCCACCTCCTTCACGAGCTGCGCGCCCAGGTTCTCGTACGGGTCGTCCAGCTCGACCTCGCGGGCGATGGTGACACCGTCGTTGGTGATGGTGGGGGCGCCGAACTTCTTGTCGATGACGACGTTGCGGCCCTTGGGGCCGATCGTCACCTTGACCGTGTCGGCAAGCTTGTTGACGCCGCGCTCGAGGGCGCGACGGGCGTCCTCGTCGAACTTCAGGATCTTCGCCATGGGAGCGGTTCAGCCCTCTCGAAAACTCGGTTTAACGGGCTGCGCCCCTCGCCGCCCGGCAATCAGCGGGGTGACCAGGGGCGCAGCTCAAAGCAGTGCTGTGAAGCGAAATTACTTCTCGACGATCGCGAGGACGTCGCGAGCCGAGAGGACGAGGTACTCCTCGCCGCTGTACTTCACTTCGGTGCCGCCGTACTTGCTGTACAGCACGATGTCGCCGACGGTGACGTCCAGCGGGAGACGCTGGCCGTCCTCGAAGCGACCCGGACCGACCGCGAGGACGACGCCCTCCTGGGGCTTCTCCTTCGCGGTGTCCGGGATGACCAGGCCGGAGGCCGTGGTCTGCTCGGCGTCGAGCGGCTGGACCACGATGCGGTCCTCAAGCGGCTTGATGGCAACCTTGGAGCTGGCGGTCGTCACGATCCGACCTCCCCCTTCGGAGATCCGGGGTTAACTGTCTGAGGTGGCGACCAGGTCGATCCGTCGTCGCGGGTGCCGGACCTGCCTGTCGCTGTGTTGGCACTCACCCGGGGTGAGTGCCAGGTGCGAGACTATTCCGGCGATTAGCACTCGGTCAAGCGGAGTGCCAATTTCGCGCGACCGGGCGTTGCGCGGAGGCCGACCCGGCCCCCGGAAACCCCCTACCGCGCACCCGTTCGGGATCACTACTGTCCCGTGCATGACCAGGACAAACTCCGGGGTGCGGTGGGTGCACGCCGCCCCGATCGCCATCGGCCTCGCCGTCGGCATCTGGATGTGCCATGCGGCCGTACCGCGGCTCGTCACGCAGCTGACGGGAGTGGACGGGACCTTCACCGCGGAGCGGTGCCTGTGGGGTGAGCCCGATTCCGACGGGGACCGCACGACGACGTGCCGGGGGTCCTTCACCGCCGCCGACGGATCCTTCACCCTGCCGGGCATCAGGATCGACGGCGTCTTCGACGAACCGCCCCCGGCGCCGGTGGCCGCCCGGGCCGACGGCCCCGGGGCCGACCGGGCCGTACAGACGGAGCTGCTCAGCTCCCTCGCCCCCATCGGCATCGCCCTGACCGCCTTCGCCTTCCCGGCATGGGCCCTGACGGCGGCCACCCGCGACGCCCTGACCCGCCGCCGCTCCCCGTCGAGCGCTTCATGAGAACCGAGGAACCTCCGGGAGGACATCGACGTCGTAGTTGATATGAAGATAAAGCGCCCCATTGCAGAGCAGATCGGACTCAAGGCTTCCGCAAGCCCCGGCGCACCCAGCGCCGCGACCCGTTCGGCCGGCTCCGCACCGGGCGCGCGCGAGGCGTCGCCGCCGCCGTCGCCTCCGCCCTCCCCGCAGGCCTTGTCGGCGGGGAGGGCGACGTCCTCCTCGGCCCGCACGGACGGCGGCGGCGTCCCGTGCGCGGGCTGAGGCCCCTGACCGCGGCCGGCGCCCGCCGCCGCACCGAGGTGCTGCTCCTCGTCCTCGTCCTCGTCATCGCCGTCTTCGGGCACGCCGCCGCCGGCCTCGCGATGAACGGCGAGCTCCCACCCAACCTGGCCGACTTCACCCTCTCCATGACGCTGCTGGCGCTGGTGGGACACCTGGGAGTGCGCCGCTTCGCCGCCTACGCGGATCCGCTGGTCCTCCCGCTCGCCATGCTGCTGACCGGGCTGGGGCTGGTACTGATCCACCGGCTCGACCAGGGCTACATCGAGCGGTGGAACGCGGACGCCAACGCCCCTGGCCAGCTCCTGTGGACGGTGGTCGGCGTCGCCGCCTGCATCGCCGTCCTGGCCCTGCTGCGCGACCACCGGCTGCTGCAGCGGTTCATCTACATCACCATGGCCGTGGCGCTGGTCCTGCTCATCGCGCCGGCGTTCTTCGGCGCGGACACCTACGGCGCCAAGCGGTGGATCATCCTCTTCGGCTTCTCGATCCAGCCGGGCGAGTTCGTGAAGATCATGATCGCGATCTTCTTCGCCGGCTACCTGGTCGTCCACCGCGACTCGCTGGCCCTGACCGGCCGGAGGTTCCTCGGCATACGGCTCCCGCCGATGCGCCAGCTCGGACCCCTCATCACGGTGTGGATCCTCTCGATGCTGGTGCTGGTCTTCGAGCGCGATCTGGGCACGTCGCTGATCTTCTTCGGCGTCTTCGTGGTGATGCTGTACGTCGCGACCGAACGCACCAGCTGGATCGTGTGCGGCGTGCTCATGGCCGCGGCGGGCGCCTTCGTCGTCGGCTCGACCGAGCCGCACGTCAAGGCGCGGGTGGCGGCCTGGCTGAATCCGCTCTCCATCTACTGGGACACCCCGCCCCCCGGCGTCACCTCGGATCAGTCCGCCCAGGCCCTGTTCAGCTTCGGCACCGGCGGCATCTCCGGGACCGGCCTCGGCCTGGGGCACCCGGAACTGATCAAGTTCGCCGGCCGCAGCGACTTCATCCTGACGACCGTGGGCGAGGAACTCGGCCTCGCTGGTGTCATGGCCGTACTGATCCTCTACGCGCTCCTCGTACAGCGCGGGCTGCGGATGGCACTCGGCGCCCGCGACCCCTTCGGCAAGCTGCTGGCCGTGGGCCTGGCCTCGGCGCTGGCCCTCCAGGTCTTCGTGGTCGCCGGCGGCGTCACGGGCCTGATCCCCCTCACGGGCAAGGCCCTGCCCTTCCTGGCGAAGGGCGGCTCGTCCCTCCTGGCCAACTGGATCATGATCGCCCTCCTCCTCCGCATCAGCGACAGCGCGGAACGCCAACGCGAGGCGGACACCCGAGGCCCGGCGGAAACGACGATCACGCCGGCGGTGGGGGCGTAGGGGGCGGGGGGCTTCGGGGAGCAGTGCGGGATCAGGGGTGCGGACGGGGTCGGGGGTGGGGGTGGGCGGTGTTTCGGTGGGGCGGTGTCGGGGAGGGTCTGGGGGTTTCCCGTCAGTCCCATCGTCCTTCCGTGCCGGGCCGGTCCGTCAAGGGCGCTCCCTGCGGTCGCGTCGCTTCGCGATGGCCTTCGGCCACCCTTGACCGACCGCCCCGTCCCGGAAAGCCGAAAGACTGCCGGGAACCCCCCAGAAGAACGGGCCGGGTGATCCCGATTGGGGGTGGTGCACTTTGTCCTGCCGGGCGGTAGCCCGGTGCGCCCCCGATCGCTACGCGCTCCTGCGGGTAGGCGGCTGCGAGCCCCGTGGGCTGGGCATAAGCCGCCATCGATCGCTACGCGCTCCTGTCGGACGGCGGCCGCAGGCCCCGTGGGCTGGGCATAGGCCGCCATCGATCCCAAGCGCTCCTCGATCACGCGTCCACAAGTTGTTCGGGGCGGGGCATAGGCCGCCCAGTGTGTTGGGCGCT
>NZ_JOFX01000006.1 GCF_000719345.1 Streptomyces sp. NRRL F-2664 | reverse complement strand
CTTGTCCGTGTAGTACCCCGTCACGTCGGCGATCAGGTCCACCGAACCGGCGTTGTTGCGCAGGTCGACCTTCCCGTTCACCACCGGCACCGTCACCAGATTCGGCACGATCTGCCCTGGTGCGAACTTCGCCGCACCCGTACCGTCACGCGTGTCCAGGAACCGCGCCGGACCGTGCGGCACGAACCGGCTCTTCGTGGCGGCCGTCGGCGCGGTCACCGTGTACGCCTTCGGCAGGTACCCGTGGGAGGGCACGCCGGTGGTGTAGCCGACGCCTTCGAGGAGCAGGTCGTACTGCCCGGCCGCCAGACCGGTGGTGTCGACCTCGACGTTCAGTGCGGTGCCCGCGGGGTCGACGGAGATCACCTTCATGGGCTTGTCCGGGAAGCCCTCACGCTTCAGCATGAGCTTGGTGCCGAGGGTGAGCCCGGTACCGCTGACAGTGGCGTGATTGCGCGTCCCGGACGGACCGGTGGAGGGGCTGATGCCCTTGGGGTCCTCGACGGGCGGCCGAACGCAGCCGGAGTGGCAGATCCCCTGGATGCTGTACTCGGCCGGAGTGGCGCTCCGGCCCGCACTCAGCATCAGCAGGGCCCGGGAGGCCTCGGAGTGGGCGTCGGTCGAGCAGGTGGCGCCGAACCCGCCCCAGCGTCCGCCGCACTGGTACCCGAGGTAGGTGCTGTCCCAGCGGCTCAGGCTCAGCAGATTCACCGCGGGCTTGCCGAAGCTGGTGGCGCTGGTGGTGCCGACGACGCTGAACGTCTGGGAGGGCTGCACGTCGATGACCGCGCAGCGGGCCGTCGAGGACTCGGTGAGGACTCCGCTGCGCACGGCGAATCCATCGACCGACACCGTGTCGGCGGTGCATTCCGGAGCCCAGCCCGCTGCCGTGGCGACCTTCCACGTGTCGACATCGGTGTGGATGGGCTCACCCTTGAAACCGGAGGCGAGCACTACCATCACGTACGAGGTCGATCCGGTGACCTGGCAGGAGACGCCCCACTGGCGGCAGATCATCCTTCCGTCGGCGTCGACCACCATCATCACCGTCGAGGGGCCGTACCGCGGTTCGTTGAGCGCGCGGGAACTCAGCCAGAACTTGTCGGTGGCGACGCCGTTCACCCGGACGCAGCGGGCGTCGAGCGCCGACGTCAGGTCGTACGGGAGCGATCGGCCGCCGACCGTCGTGGAGGCCGGGGAGGCGCACTGCGCGGTCGACGAGATGTCACGTCGGACCAGCTTGTAGGTGTCCGACCCGTAGCCCGAGAACACCACCATGGCGGTGTACGGGACACCGGCGGTGAGTCGGCAGGTGGTCACGGATTGGGGCGCCGTCGCACAGACCGCGGTGCCGGTCGGGTCCACCAGCAGGACTTCGCCGTTGACCCGGCCCTGCTGGTTGGTGTAGTCGATCACCTCGGCGGTGGAGTGCTGGTCCGCGGGCAGGCTCATGCAGTAGTGCCGCGCCGTCGACGACACCGGGGCCTGCGCGCCCCAGCTGCCGTCGAACCCGCTCCGAGGCCAGGCGGCGCAGCCCGCGGCCTCGCCGGTCCGGTGGATCACCAGCTGGTAGGCCTTGGCCGGGTCACCGCTCAGGACCGCGCGGAACGGCGCGGTACCGGTCAGCTTGCAGACGTAGAACGCGTAGCCGTCGTGTGCGCACTGCTGGGCGCCGGCCGCGTCGTAGACCGCCACGGCCGCGCTGGTGCCTTCCGCAGGGGGCCGGTTGATCAGGTACACGCCCTGGCCGGAGGAGGTCGGGAGGGTCAGGCAGAGGCGCTGCCCCGGGCCTGCGAAGGTGCCCGCGGCCGGACCGGCCGCCAGGCCGTTGTCGTGGGTCGCCGTGCAGCCGCGCGTCTCCTTGGCGGAGTGCAGGCGCATGCCGAAGGCATCGACACCGGTGGGGTGGGGGTCGAGGACCCACGTGTGGTCGCCGGCAGCGAGGTCGCAGGCGCCCTGCGCACACGCGGGCGCCGCCGGGGTGCCGTCCTGGCCGAACAGCATGCCGGTGAGCGGGGCATCGGCCTTGACCGGGCCGAAGGCGTACCCGGCGGCCTGGGCGACGCGCAGGGTGCGGCAGCGCGCGGTCGGACTCAGGTCGGGGGAGGTCCCGAAAGCCTGCGGTTCCACGAGGGCGCAGCCCTCCGGCCTGGAGAGCCGGGCGGCGCTGAAGTCGTAGGTCTCGGCGGTGCCCGAGGGAGACATCACCGAGGCCCGGAAAGGGGCCGTGCCGGCGAGCTTGCAGTCCCAGGCATTGCTGCCGCCGTCCTGGGACGAGCAGATCTCCTTGCCGGTGGCGTCGTGGACGGTCCGCACGACCCGCCAGCTGGAGGAGTACGTGCGCAGCACGTCGCCCGCAGCCAGGTCCAGCCCGTAGCAGTCGCCCGCGGAACCGATCGGCAGCGAGCCGGGGAACGCCGTCGGGGCACCGAGTCTGCGGTCGGCGGCGCCCACCGCCGTGCAGGCGGTGGAGGAGAGCAGCGGGACGTACGACACCGAGACGGTGTTCGCCGAGCCGCTGGTGCTGCGGACCTCCAGCGTGTGCGCCCCGGCTCGGGTGGTGGGGCAGCGCAGGGCTCCGTAGGAGGCGGAGCCGGTGACGCCCTCGCAGGTCACTTCGGCGCCGTCGGGTGCGACCAGCTTGGTGTGGGTCCACCCCGCCGTCCCCAGGACCTGGACCAGCAGCAGGTCCTTCTGCTGGGGCAGGGTGAGCGAGAAGGCGGCGCTCTCGTTCGGGTCGAGCGTGCAGGTGACGACCGTGTGGGCGGCGGCGGTGGCCGGGCAGTCGCCGGCCGCCGCGCTCTTCTGCAGCGTGCGTACGGCGGCCTCGTGGTCGGCCTTGGGGTCGCGCTTCGGCGGCGCCACGGGCCCGGTCTTCGGTGCGGCCGTCGCCGCTGCCGGGCCTTCTGCGCGGGCCTCGGCGGCAGGCGGGGCCGCGGCCGCGTAGGCCGGAGCGGCCTGGCCCGCGAAGGCGGCCAGTACGGCCAGCAGCAGAGCGCCCGAGGCGGCGATCGAGCCACCTCTGCCCCGTCTGTGCCGCTGTCTTCTGCCGGTCGGCAGCGAACTCATGAACCCCCCAGTCGGATGAGCCCGGCTCCTGTGGCCTGCACAGGGGCGTGGGGCAGTCGGCGCGTCGGATCCGCACTGAGGGACATAGGGATCAGTTCGGGACAGAAGCGTGCCAACTTCCCCTGATCGCACAGGTATTGGCGACCTTGCGGGCGGAGATCCCTTCACTCTAGAGCCCAGACCTGAGCGTGTTCAAAAGCGGGGCCCGGTACGGCGGGCTCGGGGGCGGTGGCGTTCAGTGGTCGGGGGGTCTGCCGCCCGGAGCCAGGTGTTCGACCAGTTCCGCCAGGTCCTCGCAGACCTGCTCGATCCGCAGTCGTACGTTGTTCTGCTCGGTGACCAGCGCGGACAGCAGCAGTCCGGTGAGCGCGGCCGCTCCGTTGAGGGCCTGCAGGTTGACCATGAGTTCCAGCAGGCCGTAGTCCACGAACGGCCCGGCGTTGTCGTTCGCCGCCGAGATGGCGAGGACCGAGATCAGCAGCGCGCACGGCGCGCTCCCGGCGAACTGGAAGCGTACGGCCGCCCAGATCAGCAGCGGGAAGACGAGGAAGAGCACGGACAGGTGGCTGCGGGTGGCCATGAGGGTGACGACCACGGACGCGACCGACAGTGCCGCCACCTCGGCCAGTCGGTAGTCGTCCCGGGGCAGCCGGGCCCGGCGCAGGACGAGCAGCAGCGGGGTCAGGACGAGCACTCCCATGGCGTCGCCGGCCCACCAGGCCGACCACACCGGCCAGAATCCGCTCCAGGGCAGGTCGCCGGTGAGGACGAGGGTGCAGGTCCCGGCCGTCGCGCTGATCAGCATGGGCAGCAGGCCGCCCAGGAAGACCAGCGCCAGCGCGTCCCGGAGCCGGTCCATCTGCTGGCGGAAGTCCACCCGGCGCAGCATCAGGTACGCGCACAGCGGCGCGAGGGTGTTCCCGGCGAGGATGCCCAGGTCGCTGAGGTCGAAGTCGCTGATGTGCTCGATGCCGAGGTAGGTGCCCAGGGAGATCCCCGGCCAGACCCGCGGGCCCAGCCAGAGCAGGGCGGTCAGAGCGATGCCGGTGGGCGGCCACAGGGGCGTGACCTCGGCGCCGTCGACGGTCACGCTCTGGTGCAGCCCGATCCGCCCGCTGACGTAGTACGTGACCGCGAGGGCGAGGACCGGCAGGAGGACCCCGGCCGGACGCCGCCACTGCCGCCATCGTCGCCATCCGTCGGTGCGCACTACAGCATCAGACAACAGCCCGCGGGCCGGGTGGGGTGTGACACGCGCGGGGCCGGGTCAAGGGGTCCCGGTGGCGGCGCCGCCCGCGGCACCGGGTGGGGCGTCGTCCGCGTCACCGGATGCGGCGGCGCCCGCGGCACCCGATGCGGCCTCGCTCGCGGCGTCGGCTCAGGGCCCGTCGGCGGCGGCCGGTCCGGGGGCGGGGCCGGTGCCGGGTTCGGTTGCGGGTTCGGGGCCGGCCGCATCGTGGCTGAGGACGAGCACCGCGGCGTCGTCGGCGTGGCCCGTCGAATCGGCCACCTTCATCACTTCGGCGGCGAGCTCGGCGGGGTCGGCGCCCGCAGCCTCCCGGACCACCTTCACCACGCGTTCCAGCCCCACCTCCAGCGGAAACCTCGGGCCCTCGACCACGCCGTCGGTGAGCAGCACGATCGATCCCGCCTCGGTGAGCCGCCGCCGGGTCACCGAGTACGCCGACCGGGGCACCAGGTTCAGCGGCAGTCCGCCGTTGTCCTCAGCTATGCCGTACTGGCCGTCTACCGTGGCCCAGACCGCCGGGACGTGACCGGCCCGGGCGCTCTCCAGCTCCCAGGTGTCCGGGTCGAAGCGGAGCAGGCTGCAGGTCGCGAAGAGGTCGCGGTTCATGGACAGCAGCACCTCGTTGGCCCTGCTCAGCACCTCGCCGGGGTCCACGACCACGGCCGCCACGGCCCGCAGGCAGATCCTGACCTGTCCCATGAAAGCGGCGGCGTCGACGTCGTGGCCCTGGACGTCACCGATGCAGAAGGCGAGTGCGCCCTCCGGCAGGCGGAACCCGTCGTACCAGTCACCGCCGATGTCCAGACCGTGCCGGGCGGGCGAATACCGGGCCGCGGTGCGCAGGCCCGGCACGCAGGGCAGCGCCGTGGGCAGCATCTCGCGTTGCAGCGCCTCCGCCAGCTCGACGCGGGCCTGCTGGAGCTCCACGCCTTGCCGAGCCTGGGCGGTGAGCCTGCCGAGCATGCTCAGCAGATCGGCGCTGGCCACCCGAGGGGGACGGCGCCGGCTCATGGAAGGCTCCGACGATGGTGCATCCATCCCTGCTTCCGCCGCCCGAAACGACGTGCCCCATCCTATTTCCGCCCGCGGAACCCCGCCCCCCGAGGCCGGAGGGGCGGTGCGCACTCCATGGTGCGCACCGCCCCTCCGTGCTGTGCCGGCGGCCTGAGGGCTACAGGAACGAGTTGATCTCGATCGTCTCGGTACGGCCCGGGCCGACGCCGATCGCGGAGATCGGGGCGCCCGACAGCTCCTCCAGGGCCTTGACGTAGGCCTGGGCGTTGGCCGGCAGGTCCTCGAAGGTCTTGGCCTTGGTGATGTCCTCCGACCAGCCGGGGAGGTATTCGTAGATCGGCTTCGCGTGGTGGAAGTCGGTCTGCGAGTACGGCAGCTCCTCGACGCGCTTGCCGTCGATCTCGTACGCGACGCAGACCGGGATCTGCTCCCAGCCGGTCAGCACGTCGAGCTTGGTGAGGAAGAAGTCGGTGAGGCCGTTCACCCGGGTGGCGTACCGGGCGATCGGGGCGTCGAACCAGCCGCAGCGGCGGTCGCGGCCGGTGGTCACACCGCGCTCGCCACCGATGCGGCGCAGGTCCTCGCCGTCCTGGTCGAACAGCTCGGTCGGGAACGGGCCCGCGCCGACGCGGGTCGTGTAGGCCTTCAGGATGCCGATGACACGGCTGATCTTCGTCGGGCCCACGCCGGTGCCGGTGCAGGCGCCGCCCGCGGTCGGGTTCGACGAGGTGACGAAGGGGTAGGTGCCGTGGTCGACGTCGAGCAGGGTGCCCTGGCCGCCCTCGAAGAGTACGACCTTGTCCTCGTCCAGCGCGTTGTTGAGGATCAGGGTGGTGTCGGCGACGTAGGGCTTGATCTGCTCCGCGTACTGGAGCATCTCCTCGACGATCTGACCGGCCTCGATCGCGCGACGGTTGTAGAGCTTGGCCAGGAGCTGGTTCTTGCCCTCCAGCGCCGCCTCGACCTTCTGGGTCAGGATCGACTCGTCGTAGAGGTCCTGGACGCGGATGCCGATGCGGTTGATCTTGTCGGCGTACGTCGGGCCGATGCCGCGGCCGGTGGTGCCGATCTTGCGCTTGCCGAGGAAGCGCTCGCCGACCTTGTCGAGGGTGACGTTGTACGGCGTGATCAGGTGCGCGTTGCCGCTGATGAGCAGCTTGGAGGTGTCGATGCCGCGCTCGTTGAGACCGCGCAGCTCGGAGAGCAGGACGGCCGGGTCGACGACGACGCCGTTACCGATGACCGGGGTGCATCCGGGGGAGAGGATGCCGGAAGGGAGAAGGTGCAGCGCGTACTTCTGGTCGCCCACGACGACCGTGTGGCCGGCGTTGTTGCCGCCCTGGTAGCGCACTACATAGTCAACGGATCCACCGAGCAGGTCGGTGGCCTTTCCCTTGCCCTCGTCACCCCACTGAGCTCCGAGCAGCACAAGAGCGGGCACAGGCGTACACCTCTTCCGGATGGGGCATGTCCAAGGTCAGGGGGGCGTACGACGATGTACGCGGGCTGAGCCGTCGGACGGGTTGCCCCGGAATAGACGAAGGCCCTGGCGCAATAGCGCAAGGGCCTCTTGCACAAAGATGCTACCCGAGGAAGGACCGAGGTGTCGGCTCCAGAGCCCACCATGAGCGAAGCGGGCGCGCCGGTAGGCGGTCTGCTGGTGCTCGTCGACCCGGTCGCCCGCCGTCTTGACGGCGAGTCCGTGCGGATCGCGAAAGACGTGCTGTCCGCGGGCGCGGCGGCGAAAATCTGCCTGCCGTCCTCGCAGGAGGAATTCGCGCGGGCACTCGCCCGCCGGGGCCATCGGCAGCCGGTGATCGTGGGCGACGACCGGGCCCTGGCGCGCACCGTGGCGCTGCTGCACCGGGAGCGGGGGCTGGGCGAAGGGGCGGTGGCGCTGGTTCCGGTGGGGCCGGCGGGGTCCTTGGCGCTCGCAAGGTCCCTGGGAGTGCCGGAGTCCGCCGTCGCGGCGGCCCGGGCGGTGCTCGACGGCTCTGCGCGGATGTGCGACCTGCTGGTCGACGACAGTGACGGGGTGGTGCTGGGCGCGCTGCGGATCCCACCGCTGCGCGGCCCGGAGCGGGGGGTGCCGCGGCCGGCCGGGCCGTCGGTGTGGAGCGCGTACCGCTCCCTGGTACGGACGCTGGTCCGCCCGGTGGCGGCGGCCGGCGGGCACCACCGGCTGCGCGTGGAGGCCGACGGGGTGCTGCTGGCGGATGTGGACCAGCCCGTCGCCGACGTCTCGGTGCGTACGCGGGGCGACGGGGAGCCGGCCGAGGTCGCGGTGCGCACGGGGGGCGGCTTCGGCGGCTCGACGGTGACGGCCCGCGCGAAGGCGGTGACGGTGTCGGGCGCGGACTTCCGCTACCGCGCCGACGGCGCGATGACGGGACCGGTCCGCCGCCGCACGTGGACGCTGCGCCCCGGCGCGTGGACGCTCACCCTGCCCCGCTGACGGACGCCCGGGGCCCAGGTGGTGCGCCCGCCCGCGGTGGCGGCCGCCGGTGGTGGTGCTCCCTGGGGCCGTGGGCTCGCGCTCGGCTGCTGGGGCGCAAACCCTGCCGGCACGGCCCTGGCCCCGGGGGAGCCGGCCCCGGCCGTACGGACGGTGCAGCTCGCGGGCGCCCCGGAGCGGTGCGGCGTCCTGTGGTTCCTCGGGGCAGGTCCGCCAGACGGGTCAATTGGGGACAGGTCTAGTCATTTCGGTACATGACGGGGCTGTTCGGGGCAGGTAGGGCTAGAACTCCACGAGCAGGCGTTCCAGGCCCCGGATGACGTAGCCGTCTCGCCACTGGGGCTCCTCCACGAGCCGCAGTGGTGGGACTCCGTCCGCCAGCAGCGCCCCGAACGAAGCCTCCAGCTCCCGCTGCGCCAGCGGCGCTCCCAGGCAGTAGTGGATGCCCGCCCCGAAGGTCAGGTGCGGGTTGTCGGCCCGTGCGAGATCCAGTGTGTCGGGGTCGACGAAGCGCGCGGGATCCCGGTTCGCGGACCCGAAGAGCAGGGCGACCTCCGCCCCGCGGGGGATCTCGGCGTCCCCGACGCGGATGTCGTCGAGCACCCAGCGCTCGAACATCTGCAGAGGAGTGTCGTACCGCATGAGTTCATCCACAGCTGTGGACAACTTTTCCGGATCGCGGGCGGCGCGGAGCGCGGCGAGCTGGTCGGGATGGCGGAACAGCGTCCACCAGCCGTTGACCGTGGTGTTGACGGTGGCTTCATGTCCCGCGTTCAGCAGGAGCACACAGGTGGAGATCATCTCCTGCTCGCTGAGCCGTCCCTCCTCGTCATGGGCGGCGATCAGACCGGAGACCAGGTCCTCGCCCGGCCGGGTGCGCCGCTCGGCGATCAGCTCCCGCAGGTACGCACTGAAGTCGATGCTGGCCCGCACCGCGCGCTGCGCCGTCTCCTCGTCCGGCCGGAGCTCGAACATCCCGCAAATGTCCGCCGACCAGGGCCGCAGCAGTCCCCGGTCCGCCTCCGGCACACCCAGCAGCTCCGCGATCACAGCCACCGGCAGCGGTTCGGCGACGGTGGCGAGCAGATCACCGCCCCCGTCCGCGAGCAGCCGCCCGACCAGTTCCCGGGCCATCCGCTGCACGGAGGGCACGAGCCGCTCCACCGTCCGCGGCGTGAACGCCTTCGCCACCAGCCGGCGAACCCGCGCATGCGCGGGATCCTCCAGGTCCAACAGGCCGTTGCCGTTGAGCACGTGGAAGGGCTCGTGCTCCGGCGGCGGCGCCTCCCGCCCGAACTCCTCGTGCGAGAACCGGTGGAGGTAGGTCCGCCCCAGCCTCCGGTCCCGCAGCAAGGCACTCACATCGGCGTAGTGCGGCACCAGCCACTGCCCGGTGGCTTCCCACCAGATGGCCCTCCCCTGCTTCCGCAGCTCCCGGTAGGCCGGGTACGGATCGGCGACGAACGCGGCATCCCACGGATCAAAGCCCATGCCCGCAGCCTAGGAGATGGCGCTTGATCAGGCCGGTGTCACCAGACGGGTCTCGTAGGCGAACACCGCCGCCTGCGTCCGGTCCCGCAGGCCCAGCTTCACCAGGATCCGGCTCACATGGGTTTTGATCGTGGACTCCGCGACGATCAGCCGGTCGGCCATCTCCGCATTGGACAACCCCTGTGCGATCAGGATCAGCACCTCCGTCTCCCGCTCCGTCAGCTCACCCACCCCTGCCGGATCGGCCAGCTTGCGCGCCTGGGAGATCTTCGAGAACTCGGCGATCAACCGCTTCGTCACCGACGGCGCCAGCAGAGCCTCGCCGGCCGCCACCACCCTCACCCCGTCCGCCAGCTGACGGGCCGAAGCGTCCTTCAACAGGAATCCGGAAGCCCCTGCCCGCAGTGCCTGGTACACGTACTCGTCGAGGTCGAAGGTCGTCAGAACCAGCACCTTCGCGTCCGTGTCGGCGGCCACGATCTCCCGCGTCGCCTCCAGGCCGTTCATCAGCGGCATCCGGATGTCCATCAGCACCACGTCCGGCCGCAGCGCCGCCACCTGCGCGATGGCCTCCCGGCCGTCGACCGCCTCGCCCACCACCTCGATGCCGTCCATGGCGTTCAGCAGGACGGAGAACCCCTCGCGGACCATCATCTGGTCGTCGACGATCAACACCCTGATCGTCATGCCGTCCCCTCCGACGGAGCCGGCTCCGCCTCCGGGACCCGTCCGGGACGGCTGGGCACCGGTATGAACACCGCGACCTCGTACCCGCCCGACTCCGTCGGCGCGGCCGTCATCTCGCCCTCCAGCATGGCCACCCGCTCCCGCATCCCGGTGATCCCGTGACCGGCACCCGGCGAAGGCCGCACATCCCCGGTCGGCGCCTCATTGACGACGCGTATCCCCAGACCGCCGAGGACATACGACACCTCCACCCCGGCCGCCGCGCCCGGCGCATGCCGCAAGGAATTGCTCAGGGCCTCCTGGATGATCCGGTACGCCGACAGCTCCACGCCCTGCGGCAGTTCCCGCACCGCACCCGTCACCGTCTTATCCACATGCAGCCCTGCTTCGCGGACGTTCGCCAGCAGACCGTCCAGCGACGCCAGCGTCGGCTGCGGGGCGTCCGGCGCCTCGTAGTCGGCGGAGCGCACCACACCCAGCACCCGCCGCAACTCGGTCAGGGCCGCCACCGCGTTCTCCCGGATGGTCGCAAATGCCGCCTCCAGCTCCGGCGGCGGGTTCTTCACCCGGTACGGAGCGGCCTCCGCCTGGATCGCCACCACCGACATGTGGTGCGCCACCACGTCGTGCAGCTCCCGGGCGATCGTGGTCCGCTCCTCCAGCAGCGTCCGCTTGTCCCGCTCCACGGCCGTCACCTCCTGCTGCGCACTCACCTCCGCCCTGGCGTGCCGGCGTATCTGGATGCTGCTGGCGATCACCAGGGCGAACGCCGAGGTCACTGCCATCTCCGGCATGTTCGACCCCCACTCGCCGTTGAACACCGCCGAGAGCGCGGAACCCAGCGCGAGGGTGAGCGCCCACATCCATGCCGCCACGCGGGCGCCGGTCCGCAGCGTGACGAGGACCATGACCACGATGTAGGAGAAGAAGGCGCCGGGGGTCCAGGGACAGTTGGCGCCGCCGCCCAACGCGGCCAGCACCACCGTCATCGCGACGGCCGCCCACCACGCACCGACCGGCCGCACCAGGGTCATGAGAACCGGGACCGCGGCGATCAGCCCCATGACGAGCCGGCCCAGGTCGCCCAGGTAGCTCGACTGCCCGCCCATCGTGAAGAGCACCGCGGTGAAGGCCAGCGCTCCCACCGCCGCGTACTGCCGCCAGGGCGCATACCGCCGTATCCCCTCGGGCATCCGTCGTGAGAAGCGTCCCGGGGCCTCCACCAGGGGCAGCGGCCGGTAGGCGAAGGCATCGGTGAGGAGGTCCTGGCGCAGGGTCGCGATCACCTCCGATGCCAGTCGGAATTCAGGCGTCCGGGCTGTCCCCCCGGTGGTCGTCTCGGTCATACGCACCACCGTAGGTCGGTACCGCCTTCGTCCGCGTCGCCGCTGATGGGGATTTCCCCGGGTCCCTCTCAGGTACTACTCGGGCCCGTCAGTAGCCCGCCGGACGGATCAGACCGCTCTCGTACGCGAACACCGCCGCCTGTGTCCGGTCCCGCAGGCCCAGCTTCACCAGGATCCGGCTCACGTGCGTCTTGACCGTCTGCTCGGCCAGGACCAGGTGCTCGGAGATCTCCGCATTCGACAGGCCCTGGGCGATCAGCGACAGCACCTCGGTCTCCCGCTCGGTCAGTGCGTCGATGCGGGCCCGCGACGGAGCACGCGGCGCACCCAACCGGGAGAACTCCGTGATCAGCCGCTTCGTGATGTTCGGCGACAGCAGCGCCTCACCGGCCGCCACCACCCGCACTGCCTCCGCGAGTTGATCGGCCGAGGCGTCCTTCAGCAGGAAGCCGGACGCGCCGGCCCGCAGCGCCTCGTACACGTACTCGTCGAGGTCGAAGGTCGTCAGCACCAGCACCTTCACCGCGGCGGAGGCACCGCGGGTGATCACGGACGTGGCCTCGATGCCGCCCATGCCGGGCATGCGGATGTCCATCAGCACCACGTCCGGGGCCAGCTCGGCGACCTTCGCGACGGCGTCCGCCCCGTCCACCGCCTGCCCCACGACCTCTATGTCGGGCTGGGCGTCGAGCAGCACGGTGAAGCCCTGCCGCACCATCATCTGGTCGTCGGCGATCATCACCTTGATCGGGGTGCTCATGTGGCCTTCTTCGTCTCGGGGCCGCTTCCGGGGTCGGTTCCCGGCCCGGGACGCGGGCCGGGATCCTGGCCGGCGGGCGGCTTCTGCGGGTGTATCGGGAGCACGGCGCTGACCTCGTACCCGCCGTCGGGACGTGGGCCCGCGGCCAGTTCACCACCCAGCATGCCCGCTCGCTCCCGCATCCCCAGCAGCCCGTGTCCCGTCCCCTGCGAGGGCGGGGCCGGTCTGGTCGGAGCGCTGTTGGCGACGCACAGGTGCAGCTCGCGCGGGCCGTACGCGACGCCCACCTCCACCTGCGAACCGGGGGCATGGCGCAGGCAGTTGCTCAGGGCTTCCTGCACGATCCGGTACGCGGTGAGTTCCACGCCGGGTGCCAGCGGCCGGCGGATGCCCGCGACCTCGGTGGTGACCTCCAACCCCGCGCCCCGCACGTTGTCCACGAGGCCGTCCAGCTCGGCGAGCGTCGGCTGCGGATGCTGCGGCGCCGCAGGATCGCCGGGCTGTTCGGAACGCAGCACCCCCAGTACCCGCCGCAGCTCCGTCAGGGCCTCCAACGCGTTCTCCCGGATGCCCGCCAGGTTCTCCTTGAGCTCTTCGGACGGGTCGTCCACGAGGTGCGGTGCGACCTGCGCCTGGATGGAGATCACCGACATGTGGTGCGCGACGACGTCGTGCAACTCCCTGGCGATACGGCTGCGCTCCTCCAGCAGGGTGCGCCGGGCCCGCTCCTCCGCGGTGAGGGTCTCCTGCTCGACCAGCTCGCCCTTGGCCAGGCGCAGGGCGCGCAGCGCATACCCCAGGAGCCCGACGAAGCCGAAGAGGACGGCAGCCCCCACGGAGGAGAACTGGCTCCCGGCCGGAGGGAAGGCCAGCTCGGCCGCCCCGGTGAGGGCGACGGAGATACCGACGACCCATATGGTCACCCGCGGCGGCACCCGCAGGGCGACCAGCAGCAGCACGGGAGCGAACGCGAACATCCCGCCCGGCGTCCAGGGCCAGGTCTGCCCCTGCCCGACATTGTCGTGGATCATCCAGGCGATCCAGCCCGCGGCGAGCAGACCCAGCCACCAGGCGGCGATCGGCCGGAACATCGCGAGCCAGATGGACAGCGCCGTCAGCAGGGCGACGGCCAGCGGTAGGCCGCCCTTGACGTGGTAGTGGTCCATGAGCTGCTGGGTGGTGAGGAACCCGAAAAACACCGCGGCGTAGGCGACGAGGACGTGCGGCAGCCGGGCCAGCCACCGCGGCCGCCCCATACCGGGGAGGGGATCGCGCCGCAGGGTGAACAGCTCCAGAGCCAACGACAGGCGCCGTCCGGATCCGCCGCCGGCGGCCGGGGAGGATCCGGGCTCGGCCGGGGACACGCGCTGCTCGCTCACGCGGCTCAGCCTAGGCATGGGTGATCTCCTTGACGGGAGGGGTCGGGACGCAATCGGTGGCCGGTCGGGGACGGCGGGCCTGTTCGTGGACGCTGAACGCGGCCCAGCAGAGCCCGAGCGCCACCGCGAACACCGGCAACCACAGGATCCGGGCGGCTGTCCAGGCCACGGAGTCGGGCGGGGTGTGCAGCCCGGGCAGATCGGCGGAGGCCAGCATCCCGAGGGCGGTGACGGCCATCATGGCGGTCTGGTGCCACAGGAAGACCGTCATCGCGGACAGGTTCACCAGAGCCACCTTCGCCCAGGCCGCCGGGCGGCGCATGAGGCGGGCCAGCCGGTCGCGGGCCAGCAGGGCCAGCCCGCACTGGGCCAGTCCGAACGCGACGGCGGCGAGGGTCGGCGGGTTGAGATTCGAGACCGCCGCCCCAGGCACCCCCACCATGGACGCCGGGTACCCGCCCCACAGGACCAGCGCCGCCGTGGCAGCTGCGGCGCCGCCGGTCAGGAGCAGGAGGCGACCGCGCCCGGCCAGGGCTCCGCGCGACCACGCGGCGCCCAGCGTGAACGGAACCAGCCAGCCCGCCACCACATTGACCCAGCCGATCCACGCGGGCCCGCCCAGGCCGAAGCGCCACAGGTCCACGGCGGCCACCACGGCGGCCGGCCACACCGGGCCGAGCCGGGACACGAGCGGGACCGCGGCGGTGAGCGCGGCGAACACCAGCAGGAACCACAGCGGCGACAGAACCAGCTTGACGAGCGTCCGTACCGTGTCGAACTCCGCCCCTCCGGCCAGCATGCCGCCCGCCACGACCGTCCACAGCACGAGCACCGCGGCGACCGGCCGGAACAGCCGGCCCAGCCGCTGCCCGACCCAGGCCCTGTAGGAGACGCCGCGCTCGCGCGCCGACACGTGGCCGAGGGCGGCAACACGACCGCCGACCAGGAAGAAGACGGCCAGTGTCTGGAACACCCAGGACACCGGGGCCAGCCAGGGCAGGTGGACCAGCGGGCTGGTGCCGCGCAGGCCGCCGTCGGCGGTGGTCAGGGAAGTGACCAGCCAGTGGCCCAGCACCACGCCGAGGATCGCGAGGGCCCGCAGGGCGTCCACGGCCCGGTCCCGGTCGGCCGGTGTGGCCGCATCGATGCCCGCCGCCAGGGCGGACCAGCGGACGCGCAGTTCACGCACGGGAAGCCTCCTGGGCGGGAGCGGTCCCGAGGACGATGGCGGCCAGGGTGTCGAGGGAACGGGTCCCCGGCTTGAGGTAGTCGCTGTGGCCGCCGGCTCCGACGGTGAAAGCCCGCGCCCCGAACGCGGGGTCGACGGGGTCGGTGCCGAATCCGATCCCGCCGAACCGGACGTGCGGTACACGGGCCACCCAGTCGGAGCCGCCCCGCCCGGCCCACACCCGGGCGGCGGTCGGCAACTCCCGGGCGGATGCTGCTCCCGTACCGGGGCTGCCGAAGAGGACCATGTCGCCGACCGCGGGGCCGGTCCTGGTCCGGGCGCAGACGACCGAGCCGTAGGAGTGGCAGAGCAGCGACAACCGGGCACCCGGCGCGGATATGCGGTCCAACCGGTCCAGGAACGGGCCCAGCTCGGCTGCGGCCTCATCGGCCCGGTCGGCGGTCAGCACGGTGGTGCTGACCGTGCCCGGGGTGTCGTACCCGAGCCAGGCGACCACGGCGGAGCGCGGGTGCTCGGCCAGGAGTCGCTGGTGGAGCGCGGCCGCTCCGGACCGGAACCTCTCGTACGTGTCGAGCGTGGTGTCGGATCCGGGCACCAGGACGGCGATCCTCTCGGCGGTCTCCAGCTCGCCCAGCACCTCGACGGCCCGGCCCCGGCCGCGGCCGTCGAAGGCGAGGAACTGCGCCGTGCCGCCCGCCGCCATGGCCCGCAACCGGCCGGCGCGGCCGGAGCGGTCGGCGTCCTCGGCCATCCGGGCCGCCACGGCAAGGTTGTCGAGGTTCGCGGCGTAACGCGACCGGGGCGAGGCGGTTTCGGTGAAGACGGCGGGCGCCGGTGCGGGAGCCTGCGCCGAGGCAGCGGCCGTCACGGGGACGATCACGGCCGCCGCGACCAGCGCGGCGAGCAGTGTGCGCCGCAGCCGCCCGCCCCGCCCTCGCACCGCCCGCGATCCCAACCCTGCCCCGCTCGGACCGCCTCCGTCCGTCTCGTGCCCCGCGCCGCCCGCGCCGCCTACGTGCGCCGCCGGCGCCGCGCCGTCAGTACCGCCCGCGCCGCCCACGTCACCCGCACTGCCCGCGCCCGCCGTCCCCGTAGCCATGGTGTGTCCTTCGGTCGCCCGGAGGGGCAGTCAGCGCCCCTCTCCACTACCGAAGTTAGGAATCCGGACCACTCGTCGGCGTCCCGCCACGGAGCCGTCTCCACGCGTAGCTCTCAGGTATGACGGGGGATACTGCAGAGGCACACCATTCCGGACCACGGTGCGCCGGGCAGTGCTCAACCCCTGTATCCAGAAGTCAGCTTGGAGCCCCGCATGCCCGACGACGACTGGCGCCGCGACCGCATCGGCAACGCGCACCGCGGCACGAACCCGACCGTCCTGCGCCGCCTCGACACCGGCTTCGCCGTCATCGGGGACCGGCAGTTCCTCCCCGGCTACTCGGTCCTGCTCACCGACGACCCGGCCGTGACCCGGCTCTCGGACCTGCCCCGGCCCCGCCGAGCCGCGTACCTCGCGGACATGGAACGGCTGGCCGAAGCCGTCGAGCGGGCCTGCGCGCAGCTCGACCCGGCATTCCGCCGCGTGAACATCGAGATCCTCGGCAACACCGACCCGTACCTCCACGCCCACATCTGGCCCCGCTACGACTGGGAACCGGAGGACCGTGTCGGTCGGCCCGTGTGGCTCTACGAACGGGAGTGCTGGCACGGCGAGAAGCACGCCCTCGGGCCGCACCACGACACCCTGCGGGCTGCGATCGGCGCGGAGCTGGACCGGCTCGGAGGGGCGCAACGGCCCCCCGGGTGACGATCGCCGTGTCGGGGCCGGTCACCACGGTGGGCAGCGCGAGAACTCCGCTCGCACCGGAGGGCCGGCCGCTCAGTCCGCCGCCAGCGGCTCGACGTACCCCGCGCGCCAGCTCGGAGCGGGGTCCTGGCCGGGGCTGGTCCAATACTCCCTCGCCCCCACGATCTCCCCGTCGCGCACCGTCCACAGCGAGACGGCACGGTAGACGACGTGGTCCTGGGGGATCTCCACCTCGGTGACGACGTGGTCACCGTCGGCCAGAATGCGCAGCACGCGTACGGGCGTCTCGTCCGAGTAGCCGTCGTCGCTGTTCACGGCGATGAAGTTGGCGCGCCCGACGATGCGCTCACCGCTCACGGGCCATTCGATGACGGCGTCCTCGGCGATGAGCGCGGCCACGCCGTCCCAGTCGCGCGCCTCGATCCGCTCCCACAGTCGTGCCACTACCCTCAACGGCTCCATGGGCCGCAGTGTCCGGCAGCCCGGTCGCGGGCAACAAGCTTTGCCCACAGGCTTATTGACCTCGACACAAACGGGTACGGGGTCACTGCCGGCGGCGGATCAGGCCGCCGGGTCGGGCTCGGCGGCCTGCGCCGGGTCGCGCGGCGCCGGCAGGGCATCCAGTGCTGCGGCGAGGCGCTCCAGGACGCGCACGGTGTCCGTGAAGGCGTCGTCACCCAGTTCCGCCGCGAGCCGGGCGGCCATGGCCGCATGGCCCGGACCGATCCTGTCGACCGCCGCGCGACCCTCCTCCGTGGGCCGCAGCAGCTTCGCCCGCCGGTGTGCCGGGTTCGGCGCGTACTCCGCGAGGCCCTTGTCCACGAGCAGGTCCGCGATGCGCTGCACGCTCTGCCGGGTGATGCCCATGCTCCGGGCGATTCCCGCGACGGGCAGCGGTTCGCGCAGCACCGCTCCCAGCACCTGCCACCACGCGGCGGTCAGCCCGGCCGGCCGGGCCAACTCCTCGGAGAGGGAGAGGAACTGGCCGTTCAGCCGGAACACCCCGAGTGCGGTGCGGCTCAGCAGGTCCTGCCGGGTCCGGGTCGACCCGGGCGGCGACAGGGGCTCAAGCATTGCCCGCCTCCGACGCCGCCATCAGGACGGGGTAGGCGTTCGGGTCCGAGTCGTGGAAGAGCCCGTACCAGGCGTCGAGGACGTCCGGGGTGTAGACGTCCAGGCGGGCGAAGATTTCGCGGGCGAAGGCGACCGGCTCCGTCGGACCGGCCGTGATCAGGTCCCCGTCGGTCACCGCGTCGGTCTCGACGTAGTGCTCGGCGCCCTCGTAGCCGGGCTGTTCGGCCAGGTAGAAGGGCACGGCGCTGGTGTGGGCGCGGTCGTCCAGCAGGCCTTCGCGGGCGAGGCCGGCGGTGGCCCCGCAGATCGCGGCGACCGGTACGCCGGCGGCCAGGAACTCCCGGGCCTTCGCCGCGAAGGGCGCCAGCTCGTCGCCCGTGTCCCACTGGGAGGCCCCGGTCAGGATCAGCAGCGACGAGTCCTCCGGTCGCAGTTCCGCGAGCGCCAGGTCAGGCTGGATGCGGAGGCCGCCCATGGTGGTGACGGGCGCTCCGGCGGTGTGGCCGACCGTGCGCACGACGTGGCCGCGCTGGGTGAGGTGCGCGGTCGTGTGGCCGGTCTCCCAGTCCGCGTACGTGTCGTAGACCGCGAGGTGGACGGGCTTGTGTGCGGTCTCGCTCATGGTGTTTCGCCTCCAGCGTCGGATGGTGCTCGTCGGTGCCCGGTGCCTGTGGTGCTCGCCGTGGTGGCGGCCGCGCTCCGGTCGGACCCGCGGGACCCGCCGTCACCCGGCACAACCCGCACGGACCCGCCGAAGCCCGGCAAACCCGGGTGGCGGTGAGCCGCCCGTCCCGGCCTTCCACGGAAAGCGCCTATGACAAGAGACTGTCATAACGACAGGATGCTGTCAAGATGGCGGGTCGGTGCTCCGGGGGCGCAGACAGACTGCCGAGACCGGCCCGCCACCCCCATACAGTCCGCCGATGTCCCTCCCCACCTGCGCACTTCTACCGTGACGCCATGACCCCTCATGTCACCCCGCACCCTCTCGCCGCCGTGAAGGACGCAGACCGGAAGCACGTCTTCCACTCCTGGTCCGCCCAGGCCCTGATCGACCCGCTCGCCGTCGCGGGGGCCGAGGGCTCGTACTTCTGGGACTACGACGGCAAGCGCTACCTCGACTTCTCCTCCCAGCTGGTCAACACCAACATCGGCCACCAGCACCCGAAGGTCGTCGCCGCGATCCAGGAGCAGGCCGCCCGGCTCTGCACCCTCGCGCCCGGCTTCGCCGTCGACGTCCGCTCCGAGGCCGCACGCCTCATCGCCGAGCGCACCCCGGGCGACCTGGACAAGATCTTCTTCACCAACGGCGGAGCCGAGGCCGTCGAGAACGCCGTCCGCATGGCCCGTCTGCACACGGGCCGCGCCAAGGTGCTCTCGACCTACCGCTCGTACCATGGGGCCACCGCCGCCGCGATCAACCTGACCGGTGACCCCCGCCGTTGGCCGTCCGACACGGCCGCCGCCGGCGTCGTCCACTTCTGGGGCCCGTACCTCTACCGCTCCGCCTTCCACGCGACCACCGAGGCCGAGGAGTGCGAGCGCGCCCTCGCACACCTCGCCGACACCATCGCCTTCGAGGGCCCGCAGTCGATCGCGGCGATCATCCTGGAGAGCGTGCCGGGGACCGCCGGCATCATGGTCCCGCCCGCCGGCTACCTGGCGGGCGTCCGCGCACTCTGCGACCGCTACGGAATCGTCTTCATCCTCGACGAGGTCATGGCCGGCTTCGGCCGCACCGGTACCTGGTTCGCCGCCGAGCACTGGGACGTCACCCCCGACCTGATCACCTTCGCCAAGGGCGTCAACAGCGGCTATGTGCCGCTCGGCGGCGTGGCCATCTCGGCCGCCGTCGCCGAGACCTTCGCGACCCGCCCCTACCCGGGCGGACTGACGTACTCCGGCCATCCCCTGGCGTGCGCGGCCGCCGTCGCGACGATCAACACGATGGAGGAGGAGGGAGTCGTCCGGCACGCCGCCCACCTCGGCGAGAACGTGCTCGGACCGGGGCTCGCCGAGCTCGCCGAGCGCCACCCCTGCGTCGGCGAGGTCCGCGGCCTCGGCGCCTTCTGGGCCCTGGAGCTCGTACGGGACCCACAGACGCGCGAGCCGCTCGTCCCGTACAACGCGTCCGGAGCGGACAACGCCCCGATGGCCGAGTTCGCGGCGGCCTGCAAGGCGTCCGGCCTGTGGCCCTTCGTCAACATGAACCGCACGCACGTCGTGCCCCCGTGCACCATCACGGAGGGGGAGGCGAAGGAAGGGCTGGCCCTGCTGGACGAGGCGCTCACGGTCGCGGACCGCCACACCACCGCCGCTTGAGCGCAGGTCTCGTCCTCATAACGGTCCTGACCTCCACATAACGATCACAGACCGCTCGGTTTCGGCCTCGCTGTCTGGCCTATGGTGTCCGCAGCTCTACGACAGGAGACGGACCCCTATGCCAGGCAGCGGAGCTGTCACCCGCAACACACTTCGTCAGCAGATCGCGGACGCGCTGCGCGACGAGGTGCTCGCGGGACGCCTGCCTCCGGGGACCGAGTTCACCGTCAAGCAGATCGCCGAGCAGTACGAGGTCTCGGCCACCCCGGTGCGCGAGGCGCTGGTCGACCTCTCGGCGCAGGGCCTGCTCGAACTGGTCCAGCACCGCGGCTTCCGCGTGCGGGCCTTCTCCGTCGACGACTTCCGCGGGATGATCGAGGCCCGTGCGCTGGTCGTCGACGGCATCTTCCGCCGTCTCGCGGAGCGCGGCACCGCTCCCGGCTCCGGCGAGATGCTGGTCTCCGTGCGCCGCCGGGGCGAGGAGGCGCGCAGGGCGGCCCGGAGCGGCTCCCTGGAAGTGCTGATCGGCTACGACCTGCGCTTCTGGCGGGAACTGAGCGGGTTGGTCGCCAACACCTACATCACCGAGTTCCTGCACCGCATCCGTGTGCAGTGCTGGGTCTTCGCCGTCCCCCACCTCCAGCGCGAGGAGCAGCTGCGGGAAGCCCTCTGGGACGGGCACAGCGCGCTGGTGGACGCCGTGACGCTGGCCGACGCCGAAGCGGTGCGCCGCATCGTGCAGGGCTACAACGAGCACGCGCTGGCCTGGGCCGCCAAGCTCTGATCCCGCAGCCGCCGTGACCCCGCAGTTCTGCGCACCCCTTCGCGGAGGGTGTCCGGCGCACTACGCTGGCCGCATCGGCGTCAACGACTGATCGGAGGCCGAGTGGCCTGTGACCTGTGGCTGGTCCCCCTTGTCGACGTGCTGTGCCACAGCCCCGACAACCCGTTCGCGGAAGAGATCGCCTCGTACGACAGGGCGCTGGGTGCGGCCGGACTCCCGTCCGTGCCGGTGTTCGCGTACATGCCGGGGCTGAGCGGGGACGTCGCCCCGGTCGCCGGCTTCGACTACGACGCCCTGCACTTCCTCAGACGGGCCTACCTGCTGCAGCTCTGCGGCCTGCCGGTGACCCCGGTGGACGAGCTGGGCGGGGACTACGAGCAGCTGCTGGAGATGTTCGAGCCCACCGCGCAGCAGTCGCACCTGGTGTGGCACTACGACCACGCCGGAGCGTACGTGCCGGTCGACTTCGGGGCGCCGCTGGCCAACGAGGAGCTGCTGGCCGGCGGCGGACCGCTGGGGTCCGCGCACGGGCTGCTGCGGGAGCTGCTGTTCGTCGCCCCCGCCATCGGGATAGACCCCGGGAACCCGCCCGCGGCGCCCGCCCCGCCGGGGCGGCCCACGTCACTGGAGGAGCCGGCGGGGCCGATCCCGCACGACGGCAGTCCCTTCGCCCGCGAGCGCCACGTCTGGCTGGGACTGCACGCGGCGGCGACGCGCAGCCTGGGACAGGGCTCGATGATCATCTTCAGCTGAGCCGGCCGTCGTTCGGCGGGGGGCGGGGCGGCCCGCCCCGCCCTGCCCCCTCCTGGGACGGGCCACGGATCAGCGGGGCTGCTCGGGCGGCCGCTGGCGCGGCATGTTCGGGCGGGTGCCCGGCGGCAGCGGGAAGCGGGCCGGCGGGACGTAGGCGTCCGTGCGGGCCCCGGGGGCTCCCAGGGACTGCATCACCAGCGGCGCCGGCCCGGAGCGGAACTCCACCATCCAGTCCGCTGTCTCCGACCGCACCAGCTCGGTGATGTCCTCGGAGAAGCGGCGCAGTACGGTCAGGCACCGCTCGGCGGCCTCGCTGGCGGTGCCCTCGGTCGGTCCGAGCACCTCGCGGACGTTCTCCGACGCCCAGTCGAACTGGAGGGTCTGGAGCCTGCGCTGCACCGCCTGGGCGGTGGCCACGTCCCGCATCCACCCCGACGTCAGCCCGAAGAACCGGTCGCAGGCCAGGGCGGCCGCGCCGAGCAGCAGCGCCAGGTACCCGTACGTCGATCCGCCCGGCGCCGAGCCGGTCAGCTCCAGCACCGGCATGGCCGCACCGGTGACGGCCCCCAGGGCCGCCCCGACGCGCAGCACACGCGCACCGCGGCGCTTCCACGCCCGGTCGG
The DNA here is from genome assembly GCF_000719345.1 of Streptomyces sp. NRRL F-2664. Lineage (GTDB taxonomy): Bacteria > Actinomycetota > Actinomycetes > Streptomycetales > Streptomycetaceae > Streptomyces. The sequence continues at coordinate 211,826 of NZ_JOFX01000006.1, read as the reverse complement.
ACAGGTACCACTCGGCGGTGCGCAGGGCGTCCGCCTCGACGCGCCGGTAGAGCTCGTCGAGCCGCTCGGCGGGCTCGCCCCAGTCCCCCACGGGGAAGGGCCGGCCTGTCAGATCGCCCGCCGGCATCGGCCCGCCGCCCTCCTCCCGGGGATCCCGGGGTGGCCCCTCGGGCTGCATCTCCGGCTGGCTCACCCGGCACTCCCTCTGCCTGCGCTGACGTGTGGTGGTGCGCGTGTGCGCAATGATGCGCATGCTCTTCCTACCTTCGAATGACGGGCGATGGACGGCGAATCCCGCGATTTCCGCTCGCAAGGAGGGCTCCATCAGGTACGCGTACGCCCCGACTCTCACTCGAAAGAGTTGGTCCTCACGGCGTAGGGCGCTGCGCCCGGGGAGCACGTAGGCTCGGATTGACCAAGCGTTCCGAAGGTCTCGGAGTCGGGAAGGTCCCGACGGTACCGACGTAGGGAAGTGAGTGCCCTGTGATTCCCGGTGGTGGCCAGCCCAACATGCAGCAGCTGCTCCAGCAGGCCCAGAAGATGCAGCAGGACCTCGCCGCGGCCCAGGAGGAGCTGGCGCGGACCGAGGTCGAGGGCCAGGCCGGCGGCGGCCTGGTGAAGGCGACGGTCACCGGCTCGGGCGAGCTGCGCGCGCTGGTGATCGACCCGAAGGCCGTGGACCCGCAGGACACGGAGACGCTCGCGGACCTCGTGGTCGCGGCGGTCCAGGCCGCCAACGAGAACGCCCAGGCGCTCCAGCAGCAGAAGCTGGGCCCGCTCGCGCAGGGGCTGGGCGGCGGCAGCGGCATCCCCGGGCTGCCGTTCTGATTCCCCGGCCGCTGCCGACGGCAGTAGCCTCCTGACCCTGAACCGACCCTCCACCACCACCGACCCCACCCGGCGAAAGAAGGCAGTCCGTTGTACGAAGGCGTGGTCCAGGACCTGATCGACGAACTGGGCAGGCTGCCCGGCGTCGGGCCCAAGAGCGCGCAGCGGATCGCCTTCCACATCCTGCAGGCCGAGCCCGCCGACGTCCGCCGCCTCGCGCACGCGCTGCTGGAGGTCAAGGACAAGGTCCGGTTCTGCGCCGTGTGCGGGAACGTGGCGCAGGAGGAGCGGTGCGGCATCTGTCGCGACCCGCGTCGCGACGCGGCGGTGATCTGCGTCGTCGAGGAGCCCAAGGACGTGGTCGCCATCGAGCGGACCCGGGAGTTCCGGGGGAAGTACCACGTCCTCGGCGGCGCGATCAGTCCGATCGAGGGCGTCGGCCCGGACGACCTGCGCATCCGCGAGCTGCTGGCGCGGCTGGCGGACGGCGAGGTGACCGAGCTGATCCTCGCCACCGACCCGAACCTGGAGGGCGAGGCGACCGCCACCTACCTCGCCCGCATGATCAAGCCCATGGGCCTGAAGGTCACCCGCCTGGCCAGCGGGCTCCCCGTCGGGGGAGACCTGGAGTACGCGGACGAGGTCACGCTGGGGCGGGCCTTTGAAGGAAGGCGACTTCTCGATGTCTGACGCAACGCTGCACGCACTCGGTCAGGACCCGGACGACTTCGCCGCCTCGATCGCCGACCAGATCGAGTCGTTCATCGTCGCGGTCACCGAGGTGGCCAAGGGCGAGGACCCGGACAGTGCGGTGCCCTTCCTCCTGCTGGAGGTGTCGCAGCTGCTGCTCGCGGGCGGCCGGCTGGGCGCGTACCAGGACGTGCTGCCCGAGGAGCGCTACGAGCCCGACCTCGGCCCGGAACCGGACGTCGACGAGCTGCGCGAGCGGTTCGCGATCATGCTGGAGCCGGTCGACGTCTACTCGGAGGTCTTCGACCCCTACGAGCCGCGCAAGGCCCCGGTGGCGCACCGGATCTCCGACGACCTGGCGGACGTCGTCGCCGACCTGCGGCACGGCCTCATCCACCACCAGGCGGGCCGGATCACCGAAGCGCTGTGGTGGTGGCAGTTCTCCTACTTCACCAACTGGGGCCCGACGGCCTCGGCGACGCTGCGCGCCCTGCAGTCCCTGATCTCGCACGTGCGCCTCGACCAGCCGCTGGCGGCCCTGGACGGACTGGACACGGACGAGGACCTGACCGAGGACGACCTCGCCGAGCAGGCCGGACAGGTGATGGCGCAAGAGCTCGGTGGTCTCGGGCGCAGGTGACCCCGCCGGCGCGGGAACCGGGACGTTGATCTTTTCGTCTCATGATGTGGCACGAAGCGGTCGGATCGCGGGCGCTCGTTAGACTGCACCAGCAATGAGACGGACCGAGCGAGGAGCGCACGTGGGCCTTGTCGTGCAGAAGTACGGAGGCTCCTCCGTAGCCGATGCCGAGGGCATCAAGCGTGTCGCCAAGCGGATCGTGGACGCCAAGAAGAACGGCCACCAAGTGGTCGTCGTGGTGTCCGCGATGGGCGACACGACGGACGAGCTGATCGATCTCGCCGAGCAGGTTTCCCCGATGCCTGCCGGGCGCGAATTCGACATGCTGCTGACCGCCGGAGAGCGGATCTCCATGGCCCTGCTGGCCATGGCGATCAAAAACCTGGGCCACGAGGCCCAGTCGTTCACCGGCAGCCAGGCAGGCGTCATCACCGACTCGGTCCACAACAAAGCGCGCATCATCGATGTCACGCCGGGCCGTATCCGCACCGCGCTGGACGAGGGCAACATCGCCATCGTCGCCGGTTTCCAGGGCGTGTCCGCGGACTCCAAGGACATCACCACCCTCGGCCGGGGCGGCTCGGACACCACCGCCGTGGCGCTCGCCGCGGCGCTGGACGCCGAGGTCTGCGAGATCTACACCGACGTCGACGGCGTCTTCACCGCGGACCCCCGCGTCGTGAAGAAGGCGAAGAAGATCGACTGGATCTCCTCCGAGGACATGCTGGAGCTGGCCGCCTCCGGTTCCAAGGTGCTGCTGCACCGCTGTGTCGAGTACGCACGCCGATACAACATCCCGATCCACGTCCGCTCGTCCTTCTCGGGACTGCCGGGCACCTGGGTCAGCAACGAGAATCCGCAAGGGGACGAGCAGGTGGAGCACGCCATCATCTCCGGAGTCGCCCACGACGTCTCCGAAGCCAAGATCACCGTCGTCGGCGTCCCGGACAAGCCGGGCGAGGCCGCAGCGATCTTCCGCGCCATCGCGGACGCCGAGATCAACATCGACATGATCGTGCAGAACGTCTCCGCGGCCTCGACGGGCCTCACCGACATCTCCTTCACGCTCCCCAAGGCCGAGGGCCACAAGGCCATCGACGCCCTGGAGAAGGCGAAGAGCGCGATCGGCTTCGACTCCCTGCGCTACGACGACCAGATCGGCAAGATCTCGCTGGTCGGCGCCGGCATGAAGACCAACCCGGGCGTCACCGCCTCGTTCTTCCAGGCGCTGTCCGACGCGGGCGTCAACATCGAGCTGATCTCCACCTCGGAGATCCGCATCTCGGTCGTGACCCGCCAGGACGACGTCAACGAGGCCGTCCGCGCCGTGCACACGGCCTTCGGCCTCGACTCCGACAGCGACGAGGCCGTCGTCTACGGAGGCACCGGCCGATGACGACTCCCCGGTCGACCCCGGCTCCGGCACTCGCCGTCGTCGGGGCGACCGGAGCAGTCGGCTCCGTCCTGCTCCGGATGCTGTCCGAGCGGGCGGACGTGTGGGGCGACATACGCCTGATCGCCTCCGGGCGTTCGGCCGGCCGCATGCTGCCCGTCCGCGGGCAGGAGTGCGAGGTGCTCGCCCTCACCGAGGACGCCTTCGACGGCTTCGGACCGGGTGACGTCGCGATCTTCCTCGCCCCGGCCGAGGTCTCGGCCCGATGGGCCCCCGTCGTCGCCACGCGCGGCGCGGTCGTCGTCGACCAGTCCGCCGCCTTCCGGGAGGATCCCGAGGTGCCGCTGGTGGTGCCCGAGGTCAACGCCCACGCGGCACGGATCCGGCCGCGCGGGATCGTCGCCGCCCCGGACACCGTCACCGCCGCGATGATCGCCTCCCTCGGCGCGCTGCACGCCGAGTACGGCCTGACCGAGCTGGCCGTCTCCACGTACCAGGCGGCGAGCGCGGCCGGCCGGGCCGGCTCCGACACGCTGCGCCGCCAGCTGTCGCTGGTCGCCGGCACCTCCCTGGGCGAGCAGCCCGGGGACGTGCGCCGTGCCGTGGGCGAGGCCACGGGCCCCTTCGCGGCGCCCCTGGCCCTCAACGTCGTGCCCTGGTGCGGCGAGCTGGACGAGGACGGCTGGTCCTCGCACGAGCTGGCGGTACGGGCGCAGACCCGCCGCATCCTCCAACTGGAGGCGCTCCCGGTGTCGGTGACCTGCGTCCGGGTGCCGGTGCTGACCGGGGACTCGTTGACGGTCCGGGCCGGCTTCCAGAACGAGGTGAAGGCCGCGCGCGCCCGGGAGATCCTGGAGGCGGCGCCCGGCGTGGTGCTCGCGGACGACCCCGCCACGGGCGAGTTCCCGACCCCCGTGGACGCGGCCGGGACGGATCCTGCCTGGGTGGGACGCGTACGGGCCTCGCTCGACGACCCGTACGCGCTGGAGTTCTTCGTGTGCGCCGACAATCTCCGCAGGGGGGCGGCACTGAATGCCACGCAGATCGCGGAACTGATCGCAGGTGAATTTGCGTAATTCGCTTTGTAGGATCGGTGCCGATCCCTTGACAAGGTGATGGCCCGACTGCCGTTTCGCTGGACGGGGCAATCGGGAAGAGCGGGTACGCATGAGCGCAATACGGATACCTCCGCCGAGGCTTCGTCGCGCGTACAACCCTGACGGGGGGACGCGTGTCCTACAGGCGTGGCAGAGGCACTGCTCGAACTGGCCGTCCCACCGGCACGCACGGGGATCCTCCCGCCGCGCCGGGACTTCCGTGCACCCGGCGGCGGTCTTCCCGTGATCGTCCCCGTCCCGCCGACGGGGCTTCCGCAGGCTCCCGCGCGGGCCGCCACGCCGATCCCCGGCGGTCTCGTGCCCGCGCAGCGCGAATGCGCCGAGGCGGACGCGACCGGTGAGGACGCGCCGGCGGAGGCCGTGGCCGCCCCCGCGGCCGACGTGGTGGCCGGCACCACCGTCGACCACCTCACGGCGACGTACCAGGCGCACTACCGCTCCCTCCTCGGCCTCGCCGCGCTGCTCCTGGACGACACCGCCTCCTGCGAGGACGTGGTCCAGGAGGCGTTCATCCGCGTGCACTCGGCACGCAACCGGGTCCGCGACCGCGAGAAGACCCTCGCGTACCTGCGCCAGACGGTGGTGAACCTCTCCCGTTCCGCCCTGCGCCGGCGCATCCTCGGCCTCAAGCTGCTCTCGAAGCCCATGCCGGACATGGCGAGCGCCGAAGAGGGCGCGTACGACCAGCTGGAACGGGACGACCTGATCAAGGCGATGCGGGGGCTCCAGCGCCGCCAGCGCGAGGTGCTGGTGCTGCGCTACTTCGCGGACATGACGGAGTCCCAGGTCGCGGAGACGCTCGGGATATCGCTCGGCTCGGTCAAGGCGTACGGATCGCGGGGCATTGCCGCGCTGCGGGTGGCGATGGAGGCTGCGCAGTCATGAGGGACGACCACACGGCGTCGGACGGCACGGGCGGCGAGGAGGAACTGCGCATCCTCCTGCGCGGCGCCGTCGAGGGGATCCGGCCCTCCGAGGACGCACTGGAGCGGCTGCGGTACGCCGTACCGGCGCGCCGGGCCCGCAGGCGCCGGGCCGTCATCGGCGCGGCCGCGGCCGCACTGCTCGCCGGGACCGCCGTCCCCGCGGCCCTGCACCTGGCCGGGGGCGAGGGCACGTCCGCCGACCGCCCGGCCATGGCCGGCCACGAGGCGCACTCCGGCGACAAGCAGGGCGGCGCGTCCGACCCCCACCAGAACGGCCACAGGGCCAACCCGCGGGCCGGCGGCGCCCCGGACGCGGGCGGCGCCACCGGGCAGCCGGACCCTTCGCAGGGCGGCACTCCCGCGGGCGGCGCGACGTCGGGCCCGGCGGGCACCGGCACCTCCGGCGGGCCGGCCGGTTCCACGACCGGCCCGGGCGCGGCCGGCGCGGGCCCGCTGCCGCCGGTGGCCGCCCCCGGCGTGCCCGGGTGCGGGGCCGAGCAGCTGGGCGTCGTGGGCTACGTGCGCAATCCGGAGGGCGACGGCCGGGTGGCCGGCGGCTTCCGGATCACCAACGTCTCCTCCCAGGGCTGCGCCGTCAGCGGCCGGGACACCGTGACCGCCGCCTCCGCGCCCGCCGCGGCTCTGGGCCCCGGCTCCGGCGTCGCCGTGGTGGGCCACACGGCGGGCGGCCCGGGCAGCGGGCTGCTGCCCGACCCGTCGACGGAGGCCCCGGTGGTGGTGCTCCCGCCGCACAAGTCCTACGAGGTCCGCTTCGCCTGGGTGCCGCCGGGCGAACCCTGCACGGCGAGCGGCACGACCGGGGGCGGCACGCCGCCGCAGACCGGGACGGCCGGCAGCTCGGGCACCCTGGGCGGCGGAGCGGAGTCCGAGCCCCGGACGGGCACACCGCAGGCGCCGAACGTCGTCGAGGTGTCCCACACCCCGCAGACGACCGGCGGCCCGACGACGCGCACGTCGATCCCCGACGCCTGCGGCGGCACGGTCTACCGGACGGGCGCGATCCCGGTCGACGACTGATCCTCCGCCGCGGTCGCGGGCGCGGCCGCAGCGGCGGGGTCGGACGGATCGAGCAGGCCCGCCTCCCGGTCGCGGAGCATCTCCACCTCGCGGCGGTAGAGCCGGAACCACATGAAGAGCACGAAGGCGGCGAAGACGAACCACTCGCCGGTGTACCCGAGGTTCTGGAAGGCCTTCAGATCGAGCCCGGTGTTCGTCGGCGCCTGCGCCGGCACCGGGAGCATCCCGTCCGCCGGGGTCTGCACGGTCAGCCACGCGTCGTACAGGTCGTGCGGTACGAGGTTGACCAGGGTGGCCGCCGCGATGACACCGAGCTGCCCGGCGGGCAGGCCGCCCTGGGCGTGGACGCCCTTCGTGCCCGCGTTCTCCGAGGCCTGCAGGGCCCCCGTCACCTCGACCCGGCCCGTCGGCGCGGCCGGCGCCCTCGCCGGGTCGGCCGGGCCCGGCAGCCAGCCCCGGACCACGGGGACGGCCTTGCCGGAATCGGTCTTCAGCAGCGTCAGCACGTAGAAGCCGGACCTGCCGTCCAGGCGCCGCTCCGGCACCAGCATCTGCTCGCCGTACTCGCCGGACGCCGAAGCCAGCCGTCCGGAGGTCTGCGTGTCGACCGGGAGCAGCGAGTCCAGCGGCGCCGCCACCTGGTCGACGGGCCGCTCGGCGGTCGCCTCCCGGTGGCTGTCGACGCGGGCCTCGAACCGGCCGAGCTGCCACGACCCCATGAACAGGCAGAAGGGGACCGCCAGCGCGACGAAGACGTTGATCCCCCACCAGCGCGGGGTCAGGAGAAACCGGTGCACCCCACCACGGTACGGGGGGTGCACCGGCCACCGGTCCTCAGGGTCGGGCGGGCAGGTGCTTGAGCGTGAACTCCAGCTCCATCCGGACCTGCTTGATCCGCTCCTCCACCACCAGCGAACCGTGCCCCGCGTCGTACCGGTACACCTCGTGCACCGCCCCGCGCGCGGCGAGCCGGTCCACGTAGTTGTCGATCTGCCGGATCGGGCAGCGCGGATCGTTGACGCCGGCCGCGATGTACACCGGGGCCGTCACCCGGTCCACGTACGTCAGCGGCGATGATGCCTCGAACCGGTCCGGGACCTCCTCCGGCGTACCGCCGAAGAGCGTGCGGTCCAGTGCCTTCAGCGCCTCCATCTCGTCGTGGTAGGCCGTCACGTAGTCCGCGACCGGTACGGCGGCCAGTCCCACGGCCCAGGTGTCGGGCTGCGTGCCCAGGCCCAGCAGCGCCAGGTAGCCGCCCCAGGAACCGCCCGACAGGACCAGGCGCGCCGGGTCCGCGAGGCCGGACGAGACCGCCCAGGCACGGACCGCCTCGATGTCCTCCAGCTCGATCAGGCCGACCCGGTGCTTGAGGGCGTCCGTCCAGGCGCGGCCGTAGCCCGTCGAGCCCCGGTAGTTGACCCGGACCACCGCGAAGCCGTGGTCGAGCCAGGCCGCCGGGCCCGCGGCGAAGGCGTCGCTGTCGTGCCAGGCAGGGCCGCCGTGGATCTCGAAGACCGTCGGGAAGGGGCCCTCGCCGTGGCCCGCCGGCCGCTGCACGAGCGCGTGGATCCGGCCGCCCGGTCCCTCCACCCAGGCGTCCTCCACCGGCAGCGAGCCCGGGGGCCGCAGGCCCGGCGGATCCAGGACGACGCCGCCCGCGGTGGACCGTACCGCCGAGGGCTCGGCGGCCGAGGACCACAGGTACTCCACCGTCCCGTCGGGCCGCGCGGTGGCGTCCGTCACCGACCCGGGCGGCGTGGCCACCCGGACGAGCTCCTCCGCGGCCAGGTCGTAGCGCCACAGCTCGCTGCGCGCCTCGAAGCTGTGCACGAGCAGCAGCGCGGACCCGTCCGGATACCACTCGGCGGCGACGTCGCCCGGCAGGTCGATCGCCAGCTCCTGCTCCGCCCCGGTGGCCACGTCCCACACCAGCGGCTCCCAGCGGCCGCGCCGCTGGTGGCCGATCAGCAGCCGCGTGTCACCGGCGACCGGCGCGAAGCCGAGCACCTCCAGGCCCAGCTCCCGCGTGCCGCCCGCCGAGTCGTCCAGCTCGGCGACGGTGGTCCCGTCGAGGGTGAGGACGCGCAGGGCGGAGTGCATCGCGTCGCCGTGCTCGGTGTGCTCGACGGCCACGAGGGTGCCGTCGCGGGACAGGTCGCCGACACCGGCGGACTCCCGGTGCCGGTAGATCACGGTGGGCGCCGATCCGTCCGGGCGGACCACGTGGACGGTCGAGCCCTCCTCGTCCGTGCAGCGCCCCACCACGGTGGTGCCGTCCCGCCCGATGGCCAGCCCCGCCGGGTACGAGGGCTCCAGGCCGGGGGTGGCCGGCTCGTCCGGACCGCCCGCGAAGGGCTGGCGCACCCAGGTGCCGAACTCGTCGCCGTCGGTGTCGGAGAACCACCAGATCCACTCGCCGTCGGGGGAGAGGGTGCCGTCGGTCGTCCCGTTGGGCCGGTCGGTGGCCTGCCGCTGCACGCCGGTGGCGCGGTCCCAGGCGTAGATCTCGAAGGTGCCGGTCGCGTTGGAGACGAAGAGGGAACGGTCCGGGGCGTCCTCCGCCCAGTCGGGCAACCCTACGCGCGGCGCCCGGAACCGCTTCTCCCAGTCGGGCATCTCGGGGATGGTCTCGCTGTCGCTGGTCATGCGCCCATTGTTGCCGCAGCGGCGTCCGGGATGCCGACTGCTCCGAACGGGCGCACCCCGGGCGCGTCCTGCGAGGAGGAACGCCCGGCAGGCAGCGGAAGGCCCGGGCCGAGCGCGGCTGAGCGGCGCCGTCCGCACCGCGGCCGCGCTCCGCAGTCCTTACGCTGGCGCCATGCGGATGATCGTCCGGGGCGCCCGGCTGCTCGACACACCAGGCCTGTCCGACGTCGAGGTCGGGGAGGACGGCCGCATCGCGCGGGTGCTCCCCCACGACGACCAGAAGGAACCGCCGGCCACCGGCCTCCTCGTCGAGGCGCACGGCGGCCTGCTCAGCGCACCCTTCGTCGAGCCCCACATCCACCTCGACACGGCGCTGACCGCCGGGGAGCCTCGCCCCAACGCCTCCGGCACCCTGTGGGAGGGCATCGCCTGCTGGAGCGAACGCAAACGCGCCCTCACCCGCGAGGACGTCGTCGCGCGCGCCACCGAAGTGCTGCGCTGGCAGGCCGCCCACGGCGTCCTGCACGTCCGGACGCACTGCGACGTCACCGATCCGTCGCTGACCGCGCTCGACGCGCTGCTGGAGGTCCGCGACCGGGTCCGGGACATCATGACCCTGCAGATCGTCGCCTTCCCCCAGGAGGGCATCGTCTCCTTCCCCGACGGGGAGGCCCTGCTGCGCGAGGCCGTCGCGCGCGGAGCGGACGTCGTCGGCGCCATCCCGCACTTCGAGGACACCCGCGAGGACGGCGTCGCCTCGCTGCACACCGCCTTCGCCGTCGCCGAGGAACACGGACTGCGCGTGGACGCCCACTGCGACGAGATCGACGACGAACAGTCCCGATTCGTGGAGGTCCTGGCCACCCTCGCGCTGCGCTCCGGCCTGCGCGGGCGCGCCACCGCCTCCCACACCACGGCCATGGGCTCCTACAACGGCGCCTACAGCTTCAAACTCCAGCGGCTCCTGTCCCGTTCGGGCATCAACCTGGTCGCCAACCCCTTCGCCAACCTCAACCTCCAGGGCCGCTTCGACACCTACCCCAAGCGGCGCGGCCTCACCCAGGTCGGGGAGATGCTGGCGGCCGGGGTCAACGTGGCCTTCGGACACGACGACGTGATGGACCCGTGGAACGCCCTCGGCACCGCCGCCCCCCTCCAGACGGCCCTCGTCGGCCTGTACGCCGCCCAGCTCACGGGTGCCGCCGACATCCCGGTCGCCTTCTCGATGGTGACGGACCGTGCGGCGCGGGTCCTCGGCCTCGGCGCCGACGAGTACGGCATCACCGCGGGCGCCCCCGCCTCCTTCGTCCTGCTGCCGGCGCCCTCGCCCGAGGAGGCGATCCGCCGCCAGGTGCGCCCCCGCTACGTCGTCTCGCGCGGCTCCGTCCTCGCCGAGACCCCGCCCGCGCCGACCCGGCTGTCCTGGCCCGGTGAACCCCCGTCGGACGTCGACTTCACCCGCCGCCTACGCTGACGTGCCATGACGTGGACGCTTGACACCCCTTCAGCCCGGGCCGCCCTGGAGATCGCGTCGGAGTACGCGGACACGGCGCTCCTGAACCACTCCGTGCGCTCCTACGCCTTCGGGGCGCGGTACGCGGCCGACCACGGCCTGGCGTACGACGAGGAACTCTTCTACGTGGCGGCCCTCCTGCACGACCTGGGCCTGACCGCGCCGTTCGACAGCCACACCCTGCCCTTCGAGGAGGCGGGCGGCCACGTGGCGCGCGTCCTGACGGCGGGCCTGGGCTGGCCGGCGGACCGCCGGGCCCGCGCCGAGGAGATCATCGTCCTGCACATGCGGGACGACGTCGGCGCGGCCGAGGACGCGGAGAGCCACCTCCTCCAGGTGGGCACGAGCGCCGACGTCTCCGGTCTGCGCGTCACCGAGTTCGACCCGGCCTTCACCGCCCGCCTCCTCGCCGCCCACCCCCGGGTCGGCTTCGGGCCCGCCTTCACCGCACTCGTCGAGGACCAGGCGCGGCGCAAGCCCGACTGCGCGGCGGCCGCCTACGTCGCGGGGGGCGCGGCCGCCCGCATCGCGGCCAACCCCCTGGACGCGTGACGGGGGCGGGCGCGGCGCCGGTCCCGGGGATCCGCCACCGCTTCGGATAGCGTGCCCGCATGTCGTGGGACGAGGACGGAACACCGCACCCGCTCGCACAGCGCCGCACCGGGCGCAGCGAACTGGAGTCGGACCGGCTGCCCGAGATGCGGGAGCTGGAGGTGCTCGGCTGGGAGCCGGCCCCCGAGGAGCTGCGCTGGGTCTTCCTCCCGTACGTCTGGCCGCCCGATGCCCGGACCTGGATCCCCGACCGCTCCACCCACTGGGCGGTGGACACCTCACTCGACGGCCACGGGCACGTCACCGGCGTGGAGTGCGTCCCGCTGCCCGAGGCGGACCTGCGCGACCTGGACCGGGAGGCCGACGAGGCCCTCGCGGCCCTCGGCCTCCCGCCCCGGCCCAGGGGCCGCCTGTGGCTGCTCCGCCCCATCGGTCCCTTCCCCACCGTCGCCGCGGTCCTCGACCACCTCGACGCGGTCCTGACCGGGACGGCGCGCACCCCGGCCCTCCCGGCCCTGGCCCGCACGGCCCTCGCCGCACTCCGGGAGAGCTCCTAGGCCGCCGTGGCTACCCTGGAGGTCGAGCAGCGGCGGGAGGCGGTCCCATGAGGCGGCGGCATCACTTCCACATCGACCACGCGGGGCACTCGGTCAGCGCCACCGTCCAGACCGGCCGCACCGCGGTCCTGGAGGTCCTGGTCGACGGCAAGGAGACCGGGCACGCCACGACGCATCACGACCACCCGGTGACCGTCCGCGTCGAGCTGCCGACGGACCCCCCGACGGAGGTCTCCGTCCGCGCCACCCCGGGCCCCGGCATCCCCCGCTGCGTCTTCGAGGCCCCGGCCGCGGAACCGCAGATCATGTCGCCCCGCCCCTACTGACGGCGCCGATCCCCTGCGCCAGGATCCGGGGGAGCGGAGCCGGGGGCGCCCCGGCGCAGGCGGTACGGGCGGGTCGACCACGACCAGCCGCGGCGCAGGACCAGGGCGGACATGGTCAGGGCGTCGATGTCCAGGTCGCCCAGGGCCGCGCGCACCTGGGGCCAGGTCAGTTCACCGCGCTGCTCCAGCGCTGCGGTGAGCACGGCTTCCACGCGCGGGTCGACGGGCCGGCCCTTCAGCAGGCGGAGCGTGCGGTTCCCGTCGGTGGCGAGGAGCCCCCAGCCCCGCTCGCGGCAGAGTGCCTCGACGGCCCGGTACTTGGCGACGTTGACCGCCGTCGCCATCTCGTAGAGGGGCTTCACCTCGACGAGGACGCACCGTCCGTCGACCGTGGCCACGAGGAGGTCGGGGTAGTAGGTGCGCTGCCGCCCGGAGAACCAGTACCCGACCGCCAGCGGCTGCTCCTGGTAGTAGGCGACCTGCGGGGCGAAGCTGAGCAACTGGATCGCCCGGAGCTCCGTGTCCGACTCGTACGCCACGTCCCGGCCCAGCTTCGGACAGTGCCACGTCCCGAAGTCTCCCCTGCCGCCCTTCTCCCTCAGCCCTTCCAGCTCCGTCCGGGCCGGCGCCGGCTCGGCCCTGCCGAACCACTTCACGTCGGCGGTCAGTGCCTCCCAGCGCCGCTCGGCGCGGTCGACGCGCTCCTGACGTGCCGTTTCGCGGCGGGCGGCCTCGTGGCGCAGCAGTCGCACGGAGGCCGCCTCGGCGGCGAGGTTCTCCGCGCGCACCTTGTCGGCGCCGGCCATCCGGGCCAGCATCGTGGCGGCCTGCCGCACCGCCACCGAGGGGATCAACGCGTCGGCCAGGTCGAGCAGGCGTTCCGCCGGCGGCGGCCCCGCGTCCGACGGCCCCCCGCCCACGCCGCTCAGTTCCGCCAGTACCGTGCGGACCTTGCGCGAGGCCGGTCCGCCGGAGCGGCCCATCCGGCGCAGGGCGCGGGTCTGCAACTGCCGTACGCGCTCCCGGGACACCCCCAGGACCTCGGCGATCTTCTCCAGCGTGTCGGCCGGCCGGCCGTGCAGGCCGAGGCGCCGGGAGAGGATCTCCCGGTCCCGTTCCTCGCCGATCTCGCCGACCGCGGCGGCGAGCAACTCACGCAGTACCAGCAGCAGGTCCGCATCCTGCCGGGCCACGCGGTCCCAGTCGGCCGTCAGTGCCGCCGCGCCCGGACAAGCGCATTCCAGCAGCCAGTCGTCCAGCAGGAGTCGGGCGCCGGACTGCCACAGCGCGCCGGCGGTGGCGCGCCGCACGTCGGGGTCCACCGCCGCCAGATCGTGCACCACCGCGCGAGCGAGGAAGACCTCCCGGCGCTCGGGCCTAAGGACGTGCCCCGTCGCCCGCTCCCAATCGGCCAGCACCTCGGCGACTTCCGCCGCGCTCCGCTTCCCGGCCGGGCCGGAGGAGGCCTGCTCGCGGCCCACCCGGTCGTCCCGTTCGCGCAGCCGCCGCTCGTCCGCGACGCTCTGCCACGCGTAGGCGGGGTCGATCGCCAACCTGGCCCGTAACCACTCCAGCGGCTCCTCGCCGGCCGCTTCGGGAACGCCCCGGGCCAGGCGCGCCCGGACGGCACCGGGAGAACGCCCGTGCCGGTCGGCCAGCCCCTGCAGCGAGATTCCCTCCCGCACCCCGTCGAGGAGCCGGGCGTCCTCCGCCTCGCTCCATGCCCGACCGTGCCGCGACTCGGGCACCCGCTCCCGCACCTGCTCCCCCCGATCCCCCGGACGCAGAGAGAGCCGGCACAGATTGCTCTGTACCGGCTCTCACCTGGTCTTACTCTGTCGGGGTGGCGGGATTTGAACCCACGACCTCTTCGTCCCGAACGAAGCGCGCTGCCAAGCTGCGCTACACCCCGATCGTCGCCCTGAAGTGTTGCTGTCCTGGCGACATCGATTACTTTAGCGGACCTCTCGCCGGAGACGAAATCCGGTTTTCGCGGAGCGGGCGGGCGGTCGCTACGCCTTCGGGGTGAGCGTCAGCAGCGTCGCTTCCGGCGGGCACGCGAAGCGGACCGGCGTGAAGCGGTTGGTGCCGCAGCCGGCGGAGACGTGCAGGTAGGAGCGGTGGCCCGCCGCCTCGTGCGTGGAGAGCCCCTTCACCCGCCCCGTGTCGAGGTCGCAGTTGGTGACCAGAGCCCCGTAGAAGGGGATGCACAGCTGCCCGCCGTGGGTGTGGCCCGCGAGGATCAGCGGGTACCGGTCGGCGGTGAAGGACTCCAGCACGCGCAGGTACGGGGCGTGCACCACGGCGAGCGAGAAGTCCGCGTCCGGCTCCGGGCCGCCGGCGACGGCCTCGTAGCGGTCCCGCTTGATGTGCGGGTCGTCGAGTCCGGTGAAGGCCAGTTCCAGGCCTTCGAGCTTCATCCGGGCCCGGGTGTTCGTGAGGTTCAGCCAGCCTGCCGCGTCGAAGGCGTCCCGCATCTCCTCCCACGGGTTGTGCACGGCGCCGACGACCGGCTTGTTGCCGTTCAGGCCGTGCCGGCCCTGGACCTTCTCGACCAGGTAGCGCGCGGGGTTGCGCAGCCGCGGCCCGTAGTAGTCGTTCGACCCGAAGACGTACACGCCGGGGAAGGACATGAGCGGGCCGAGCGCGTCGAGGACCTCGGGGACGCCCTCGGTGTCGGAGAGGTTGTCGCCGGTGTTCACGACGAAGTCGGGGCGCAGACCGGCCAGCGACTGCAGCCAGGCGCGCTTCTTGCGCTGCCCGCCGACCATGTGGATGTCCGAGACCTGGAGCACGCGCAGCGGGCGCATACCCCGGGGAAGCACCGGAACCGTCACCCGGCGCAGTCGGAAGGACCGCGCCTCGAAACCGGCGGCATAGGCCACACCCGCGGCCCCCACCGCAGCGATTCCGGCAGCCGCTTTCAGGGGTACTCCGTAACGCGCACGCATGGACCCATCGTCGCAGACCGGAAAACGGGTGGGCGCCACCGTCCCCGCACCTGGCACACTCACCTGCATGACCACGCTCAAGGCCAAGCTCCAGGAAGACCTCACGACCGCCATCAAGGCGCGCGACGAGCTGCACTCGTCCACGCTCCGCCTGACCCTCGCCGCCATCACCAAGGAGGAGGTCGCGGGCAAGGAGGCCCGTGTGCTCTCCGACGAGGAGGTCCTCAAGGTGATCGCCAAGGAGGCGAAGAAGCGCCGCGAGGCCGCGGACGCCTTCACGCAGGGCGGTCGTCCCGAGCAGGCCGCGCGCGAGGCCGCCGAGGGCGAGTTCCTGGACACCTACCTGCCCAGGCAGCTCTCCGACGAGGAGCTGGCCGGGATCGTGGCGGAGGCCGTCGAGGAGGCCCGGTCGGCGGGTGCCGAGGGGCCGCGGGCGATGGGTGCCGTCATGAAGATCGTGACGCCGAAGGTCGCCGGGCTGGCGGAGGGCGGGCGGGTCGCCGCCGCCGTGAAGAAGGCGCTCTCGTAGGACGCGGGCAGTGCAAGGGGGAGGGCCCCGGCCGGATGCGGCCGGGGCCCTCCCCCGTCTTCCACGCCGCTACTGGGCGTCCCGGCCGCCGATCAGGGTGCCGGGGTCGATCGTGATGCCCGGGAAGGGGTTGTCCGGTTCTCCGGCGCCGCCGCCCGTGGCGCCGCCGCCGGTCTGGCCGCCGGGCCGCCCGCCGGGCTTGCCGTCACCGCCGGGCTTGGGGCGGTTGGGGCTGGTCGACGGCTTGTTGCCGCGGGAGCCGCCGGCAGGGACGTTCGGCTCGGCGATGTGGACGGTGGCGAAGCGCAGGGCCTCACGGCCGGACAGCGCGCCCGTGATCGCGTCCTTCCAGATCGGGCCGGGCAGACCGCCGCCGAAGACCTTGTCGTAGGACCTGCCGCCGATCACGATGTTCTCCATCGTGATCTTCTTCGCGCCGCCCGAGCCGACCCACACGGCGCCGGAGACGTTCGGGGTGTAGCCCACGAACCAGGCGTTGTAGCGGGAGTCCGTCGTACCGGTCTTGCCGGCGCTGTCGCGGTCGGTCAGGCCGGCCCGCTCACCGGTGCCGGAGTCGACCACGCCGCTCAGCAGGGTGTTGATGGTGTCGGCGGTGTTCTGTGACATCGCCCGCTCGCACTTGCTCTTGGGTACCGCGAGGGCCTTCCCGTGCGCGTCGGTGATCGACTCGATGGCGACCGGGGTGCAGTAGACGCCGCGGTTGGCGAAGGCCGCGTACGCGTTGGCCATCGTCAGCGGGGACATCTCCTCCGAGCCGAGCGCGATGGCGGGGCCGTCGGCCAGCTTCGCGCCGCTCGCCGGGACCACGCCGAGCTTGGCCGCCATCTCCGACACCGGGCACAGCCCGATCTCGCCGATCATCTCGACGAAGTAGGTGTTGATGGACTTCTCCATCGCCGTGCGCAGCGCGTACGGGCCGATCTCGTCCTCGGTCTCGTTCTCCGCTTCTTCCTTGCGGGTGTTGACGTACTGCGAGCCGTCGCAGCGGGGGATCGGGCTCGGGTAGTCGAGCTTGTTCGGGGCCTGGTAGACCTTGGTCGGCGGCATGCCCCGCTCCAGGGCGGCGGCGGCGATGAACGGCTTGAAGGTCGAGCCGACCTGGAAGCCGAAGTTCGAGCCGCCCATCCGCTTGTCCACGGAGTAGTTGATCTGCGTCTCGTTCTTGCCGAAGCCGTACGGCTTGGACTGGCCCATCGCCAGCACCCGTCCGGTGCCCGGCTGGACCATGGTCACAGCCGTCGCGATGGAGTCCTCCTGGTAGACGTGGTCCTTGATGGACTCGTTGGCCGCGTCCTGCGACTGCGGGTCCAGGGTGGTGCGCACGGTGAGGCCGCCCTGGTTCCAGACCTTCGCCCGCTCCTCGCGCGTCTTGCCGAAGACCGGGTCGGTCAGGAAGGAGTTGCGCACGTAGTCGCAGAAGAAGCCCGCGCCCTTGACCGCCGTGATGCAGCCGTTCCGGGGACGGGTGACCTTCAGGGTGACCGGCTTGGCCTTCGCCGCGTCGGCCTCGGCCTGCGAGACGTCCTTGGTGTCGGCCATCCGCTGGAGCACGATGTTGCGGCGCTTCATCGCCTCTTGGGCGTCGTTCACCGGGTCGTAGCGGCTCGGCGACTGCACGACGCCCGCCAGCAGCGCGGATTCCTCCAGGGTCAGGTCCTTGGCCGGCTTGCTGAAGTAGCGCTGGGCGGCGGATTCGATGCCGTAGGCCTGCTGGCCGAAGTACGTGATGTTGAGGTAGTTCTCGAGGATCTTCTTCTTCCCGAGTTCCTCCTCGACCTGGATCGAGTACTTCAGCTCGCGGATCTTGCGGCCGAGGCTCTTCTCCTGCGCCTCGCGCACCTTGGTCTCGTCGTCGCCGGCCTCCTCGACGAAGACGTTCTTCACGTACTGCTGGGTCAGCGTGGAGGCGCCCTGCGCCGCCCCGCCCTCCTGCGCGTTGCGGTTGACCGCGCGCAGGATGCCCTTGAGGTCGACCGCGCCGTGCTCGTAGAAACGCGAGTCCTCGATGGCGACGATCGCCTTCTGCATGTACGGGGAGATCGATGTGAGGGGGACCACCTGCCGGTCGCGCGAATAGACGGTGGCGATCAAGCCACCCTCGGCGTCCAGAATCGTGGTCCGCTGGCTCAGCGGCGGGGTCTTGAGATTGGCCGGGATCTCGTCGAATCCCTCGACCGTGCCCTTGGCGGCCAGTCCCAGGGCGCCTGCAGCCGGAATCGCCATGCCCGCCAGCACGACTCCGGAGAGAACCGACACCCCGAGGAACTTGGCGGCCTGCTGGCTCCCCGTGAGCCCGCCGCCCGAGCGCTTCTTTCCCATGGAGGGCAGCCTACGTTCTGATTCGCCGGACACGCGCGAATGCCTTGGCCTAAGCTGGCCCCAACTGTCACAGCACTCCGGTGCGACATCAACCCCTCGGCTTGATTTTCACCCTTCCCGAATGGGGTGGACTGATGTCCGAATCTCGCTGCCCCGGTGAACTGGATCCGCCGATTGCACCCGAATCGTCGGAATGGTCGGGCATGTCGCCGGATCACTCCGTCGGGTGATCTGCCGCTTACCCATAGTCCGTTCGGACCATTCAAGATTGGGCCCGTCGGGGGTGTTGCACTGTGCCCGCCTTCCGTAACGTCCTCAACTGGCAGCGGTGAATATGCCGCTACCGCCGTGGGGGAGCCTCGATTCGGGAGAGGACGGCGCCGGGATGGGCTGGGTTACCGACTGGAGTGCGCAGGCAGCCTGCCGCACTACCGATCCGGATGAACTGTTCGTTCAAGGAGCGGCACAGAACAGGGCCAAGGCGGTGTGCACCGGGTGTCCGGTGCGGACCGAGTGCCTGGCCGACGCGCTCGACAATCGCGTCGAGTTCGGCGTGTGGGGCGGAATGACCGAGCGGGAACGACGTGCGCTGCTGCGCCGGCGTCCCACCGTCACCTCGTGGCGACGGCTGCTCGAAACCGCCCGCACGGAGTACGAGCGCAGCACGGGCATCCTCACCATGGATGCAGACGCGGAGATCGACGTTCCGTACGAGACGTACGCGGCAGCCGGGTAGAACACGCGGCCGCCACCCCGTACGAACGCCTACGCTCCGGCCGGCACCCCGGCCGCGAGTCGTTCTCCGATGGCCCGCAGCCCGGCGAGGTCGTGCACATCGCCGGGCAGGGCGGCCACTTCGGCCACCGCCACCTCCGGGTGGAGTGAAGTGAAGCGGTCACGCGTGCGCTGCTCACGCGCGATCACCTGCATCCGTTCGGCGTGCAGGCGCAGCAGTCCTGCCGTGATCCGGTCGACGGCCGTGGTGTCGTCATCGGCGCCGGGGGGTTCGGCGGCCGTGTCACGAAGTCCAGCTTTCCCGGACTCCTGATCGACAATGCCGCCTTCTTCAAGATTCTCTGCGGCGGCCAACGCCCGTTCGGCGGACAGCTGGTCGGCGCCGCTGTCGTGGACCCGGTTGAGCACCAGACCGGCCAGCGGCATGCGCTCCGCGGCCAGCCGCTCCACGAAGTACGCCGCCTCGCGCAGGGCGTCCGGTTCGGGCGCCGCGACCACGAGGAAGGCCGTACCGGGTGCCTGGAGCAGCCGGAAGGTCGCGTCGGCCCGCGTGCGGAAGCCGCCGAACATGGTGTCCATCGCCGCCACGAAGGTCTGGACGTCCTTCAGCAGCGACGCGCCCATCAGCTTGCTGAGGGTGCCGGTCATCATCGACATGCCGACGTTCAGGAACTTCATGCCGGCCCGGCCGCCTACCTTCGCCGGTGCCATCAGCACCCGGATGAACTTCCCGTCCAGGAAGGACCCCAGGCGCTTCGGGGCGTCCAGGAAGTCCAGCGCCGACCGGCTCGGCGGCGTGTCCACGATGATCAGGTCCCAGTCGTCCCGCGCCCGCAGCTGACCCAGCTTCTCCATCGCCATGTACTCCTGCGTGCCCGCAAAGCCGGCCGACAGGGACTGGTAGAAGGGGTTCGCGAGGATGGCGCCGGCCCGCTCGGCGTCGGCGTGTGCTTCGACGATCTCGTCGAAGGTGCGCTTCATGTCCAGCATCATCGCGTGCAGTTCGCCGCCGCCCTCCCCGGCGGTCCCGACCCTGCGCGGGGTGTTGTCCAGCGAGTCGATCCCCATCGACTGCGCGAGCCGCCGCGCCGGGTCGATGGTCAGCACGACCGCCTTCCGCCCCCGGGCGGCAGCCCGTACGCCGAGGGCCGCGGCCGTGGTGGTCTTGCCCACGCCACCGGCACCGCAGCACACGATGATCCGGGTCTCCCGGTCGTCGAGCAGCCGGTCGACCGCCAGTCGCGGCGGAGTCTCCAGGCCCATCGCGTCCCCTCCCTCGCGTCCCGTACGTTCCGTGTGCCCCGCTCGCCCGTCGCGTCCCGCCAGTGCCCCGCTCATTCGGCCACCGACTGCTTCCGGAGTTCCTTGGCCAGCTCGTACAGCCCGGCCACATCCACCCCCGCCCCGAGCAGGGGCAGTTCGTACGTCGGCAGGTCCAGGCCTGCCAGTACGGCGCGCTGCGCACGCTCCAGCTCCACCCGCCCCGCGTGCTCGGCGGCCTGCGCGAGCAGCGGTTCGACCAGCCGCTCCGCCACTCCGCCGCGGCGCGCACCGCCCAGGCCCGCCCGGGACAGCGCCTTAGCGACCCCGGCCCGGTGGTCCTCGGCCGCGGTGCGCAGGGTGTCCTCGTCGAGGTGGTGCGGGCGGACCATGTTGACGACGACCCGGCCGACCGGCAGGCCGGCCCCGCGCAGCTCCTCGATGCCGTCCGCGGTCTCCTGAACGGGCATCTCCTCCAGAAGGGTGACCAGGTGCACCGCCGTCTCGGGGGACTTGAGCACCTTCATGACGGCCTGCGCCTGGTGGTGGATCGGCCCGAACCGGGCCAGGCCCGCCACCTCGTCGTTGACGTTCAGGAACCGGGTGATCCGCCCGGTCGGCGGCGCGTCCATGATCACGTGGTCGTAGACGTACCGCCCCGCCTTGTCCTTGCGGCGCACCGCCTCGCACGCCTTGCCGGTCAGCAGCACGTCGCGCAGGCCGGGGGCGATGGTCGTCGCGAAGTCGATGGCGCCGAGCTTCTTGAGGGCGCGGCCGGCCGAGCCGAGTTTGTAGAACATCTGGAGGTAGTCCAGCAGCGCCCGTTCGGCGTCGATGGCGAGTGCGAACACCTCGCCCCCGCCCGGTGCGACCGCGATCTTCCGCTCCTCGTAGGGGAGCGCCTCGGCGCCGAAGAGCTGCGCGAGCCCCTGCCTTCCCTCGACCTCCACGAGAAGTGTCCGTCTGCCCTCGCGCGCGAGGGCAAGCGCGAGTGCCGCGGCGACCGTGGTCTTGCCGGTGCCGCCCTTGCCGCTGACCACCTGGAGCCTGCTCACACCGCCCGAGCCTAACCACTCGGGTCCCGGGGCGCGCATGAGCCCCGCATCTCAGGCACTACCCTCGCTCCCATGACCAAGAAGTTCGAATACGCGACGGTCCCCCTGCTGGTCCACGCCACCAAGCAGATCCTGGACACCTGGGGCGAGGACGGCTGGGAGCTCGTCCAGGTCGTGCCCGGCCCGAACAACCCCGAGCAGCTGGTGGCCTACCTCAAGCGGGAAAAGGCATGAGCGGCGCCGTAGAGGCGAAGCTGACCGAGCTCGGCCTGACCCTGCCCGAGGTCGTCCCGCCGCTGGCCGCCTACCAGCCGGCCGTGCGGTCGGGCGCCTACGTCTACACCGCGGGCCAGCTCCCGATGGTCAAGGGCAGCATGCCGGTCACCGGCAAGGTCGGTGCCGAGGTCTCGCCGGAGCAGGCCAAGGAACTGGCCGCCACCTGCGCGCTGAACGCCCTGGCCGCCGTGAAGTCGGTCGTCGGCGACCTCGACCGGATCGAGCGTGTCGTGAAGGTCGTCGGCTTCGTCGCCTCGGCCCCGGACTTCACGGGCCAGCCGGGCGTGCTGAACGGTGCGAGCGAGCTGCTGGGCGCCGTCCTCGGTGAGAAGGGCGTGCACGCGCGCAGCGCGGTCGGCGTGGCGGTCCTGCCGCTCGACGCGCCGGTGGAGGTCGAGATCCAGGTGGAACTGACCCCCGACGCCTGAACGCGTGGGGCGTGTCCCGGGGAGCCGCACGCCCCCGGGCTCGCCCCGGCCCCGTCCGGCTCCCCGGCGCTCGCCCCGTCCGGCCCTGCGGCGCCGCGGGGGGTGCCGGGGAGGGAGACCCTCGAACATCGGGGCGGATGGCCGTAGCATCCGCCCATGCCGAATGGTCAGCAGCAGCCCCCCGCCGGGGGCCAGTGGTACCCGCCCGAATGGCCCGACCGCATCCGCGCGCTCGCGGACGGTTCGCTCACCCCGGTGCCACCGCGGCTCGCCGCCACCGTGATGCTCCTGCGCGACACCCCGGACGGGCCCGTCGTCCACATGCTGCGCAGGCGGACCTCCATGGCCTTCGCCGGCGGCGCGTACGCCTATCCGGGCGGCGGGGTCGACCCCCGCGACGAGGAGCACCACGTCGGCTGGGCCGGCCCGGCCCGGGCGGAGTGGGCGGCCCGGCTCGGAACCGATGCCCGCACCGCCCAGGCCATCGTGTGCGGTGCCGTACGGGAGACCTTCGAGGAGGCGGGCGTCCTGCTCGCCGGCCCCACCCCGGACACGGTCGTCGGCGACACCACCGGGGACGACTGGGAGGCGGACCGGCAGGCCCTCGTGGCGCGGGAGCTGTCCTTCGCGGACTTCCTGCGCCGCCGCGGGCTGTGGCTGCGCTCCGACCTGCTGGGGGCGTGGGCGCGCTGGATCACCCCGGAGTTCGAGCCGCGCCGCTACGACACGTGGTTCTTCGTCGCAGCCCTCCCGGAGGGGCAGCGCACCCGCAACGCCTCCACCGAGGCCGACCGGACCGTCTGGATCCGCCCGGCCGACGCGGCCGACGGCTACGACAAGGGCGAGCTGCTGATGATGCCGCCCACCATCTCCACCCTGCGCTCCCTGGAGCCCTACGGGAGCGCCGCGGACGCGCTCACCGCGGCCTCGACCCAGGACCTCGCCCCGGTGCTGGCCCGGGCCGCGCTGGAGGACGGCGAGGTGGTGCTGAGCTGGCCGGGCCACGACGAGTTCACCAAGCGCGTCCGCCTCGGGCGCCCCCAGGACCCCGGAGGTCCCGCATGAGCGACGCCGCAGCACTGCCGGGGCAGCCCCGCGGAGTGGTCACCTCCGGGCCGGCGACCGCCCGCGCGGTCAACATCCTGGCCCCCAACGCCTCCGCGATGACCCTGGACGGCACCAACACCTGGCTGCTGTCCGAGCCCGACTCCGACCTCGCCGTCGTCATCGACCCGGGCCCGCTGGACGAGGCGCACCTGAGGGCGGTCGTCGCCACCGCCGAGCAGGCGGGCAAGCGGGTCGCGCTCACCCTGCTCACCCACGGCCACCCCGACCACGCGGAGGGCGCCGGCCGCTTCGCCGAGCTGACCGGTACGAAGGTCCGCGCACTGGACCCGGCCCTGCGCCTCGGCGACGAGGGCCTGGCCGCCGGAGACGTGATCCGGACCGGCGGGCTGGAGCTGCGCGTCGTCCCGACGCCCGGGCACACCAGTGACTCGCTCTGCTTCCACCTGCCGGCCGACCGGGCCGTGTTGACGGGCGACACCATCCTCGGCCGCGGCACCACGGTGGTCGCACACCCCGACGGCCGCCTCGGCGACTACCTGGACTCCCTGCGCCGCCTGCGCTCGCTCACCGTCGACGACGGGGTCCACACGGTCCTGCCGGGGCACGGGCCGGTACTGGACGACGCCCAGGGCGCCGTCGAGTACTACCTCGCCCACCGGGCGCACCGGCTGGCGCAGGTCGAGACGGCCGTCGAGAACGGCTTCACCACCGCCGAGGCGGTCGTCGCCCACGTGTACGCGGATGTGGACCGCTCCCTGTGGCCGGCGGCGGAATGGTCCGTACGGGCTCAGCTCGAGTACCTTCAAGATCACGGACTGATTCCCGGAGGGCCCGAATGAACACGATGTTCCTGCTGGTGGTGTTGCTGGGCACGGCCGGATGGATCACCTCGACGGTGTCGTTGCGCGTGAAGAGCCTGCAGCTGCAGGCGGACCGGGCCGAGCGCCGCCTGGCGCTGGTGCTGGACCACCTGGGCATCGAGGAGCCGGAGCCGGCGGGCTTGGACGAGGTGCGCGCCCTGATCCGGGAGGACCGGACGATCGCGGCGATCAAGGCCTACCGCCGCATCACCGGCGCGGGGCTGGCGGAGGCGAAGCGGGCCGTCGAGGACCTGGCCGTCACCGTGCAGAAGGCCGCTCCTCGGGCGTAGTCCTCGCCGGGCGGGGCGACTTCGTCCCGTGGCGCGCCGTGTACTCGTCCGCAAGCCACGGCCCCAGGTCCTCGACGTAAATGCGCGGCACGGCCGGGTCCTCGACCGGGTCCAGGGCCACGGCGGCCGCGGCCCGCATCTGGGCGGCGCGCTCCGGGTAGTAGAAGCCGAACACCTCCGCCGCCTCGGTCGGATCGCTGGTCCAGCCGCCCCATCGCGGCATCACCAGCGTGAATCCGGTACGGACCAGGCGTCGTGCGAAGAGCCGGCTCAGCCTCCGGTACTCCTCCGGGGCGGAGGCCTCCCGCAGCTCCGCACGCCACCGGGGCAGCAGGGCGGCGAGGTCGCCGTTGGTCTCACGGGCGAGCAGGCTGTCCGGGCGGTAGCGGGGCAGGTGCTCGGCCAGGTCGGCGCCGAGCAGCGGCGTACACAGGCAGGCGAGGAACCAGCCCAGGTCGAATCGTTCCTCCTCGCTCAGCACGGTGTCCTTGTCGTGGAGCAGGAGGTCGACCCCATCGATTTGCGCGAAGTCCTCGTCGATGCCCCGGGCCAGCACCTCGGCGGTGTCCCGGTCCTCGTCCGAGGGCGTGCGGTGCAGGACGAGCAGCAGATCGAGGTCGGAGCGCCCCGGGCGGGCCGTCCCGCGCGGCACGGAGCCGTACAGGTAGGCGCTGTGCAGCCGCCGCCCGTACGCCTCGGCCGTCCGCTCGCGCGCGGCGGCCACGACGTCCCGGAACTCTCCCTGCACCCGGCCGAGGGAGCCTTCCCGTTCGAAGTACCCGTGTGCGTCCAGACCCCTGCGCTCCATGCTTCCACTGTGCACGGATCGGCCCCGTGGGCGTACGAGGCGCGGGGGGCCGCCTCCCGGCGCCCACGGGCGCGCACGGCCCCGGACACGCGGAGAGGCCCTGCCCGGTGCGGGCAGGACCTCTCCGTAGGACTGCTGAGGGTGTCAGCGGGAGCGCTTGGCGAGGCGCTCCACGTCCAGCAGGATCACGGCACGCGCCTCCAGGCGCAGCCAGCCGCGGCCCGCGAAGTCGGCCAGGGCCTTGTTCACGGTCTCGCGGGAGGCGCCGACGAGCTGGGCGAGCTCCTCCTGCGTGAGGTCGTGCACCACGTGGATGCCCTCCTCCGACTGCACGCCGAAGCGGCGCGACAGGTCGAGGAGCGCCCGGGCCACGCGGCCGGGAACGTCGGAGAAGACCAGGTCGGACATCTGGTCGTTGGTCTTGCGCAGGCGGCGGGCGACGGCGCGTAGCAGCGCGGTCGCGACCTCGGGCCGGGCGTTGAGCCAGGGCTGGAGGTCACCGTGACCGAGGCCGAGGAGCTTGACCTCGGTCAGCGCGGTGGCGGTGGCGGTACGCGGGCCGGGGTCGAAGAGCGAGAGCTCGCCGATCAGCTCGCCGGGGCCGAGGACGGCCAGCATGTTCTCGCGACCGTCGGGGGAGGTGCGGTGCAGCTTCACCTTGCCCTCGGTCACGACATACAGCCGGTCGCCGGGGTCGCCCTCGTGGAACAGGGCGTCACCGCGTGCGAGGGTCACCTCGCCCATGGAGGCGCGGAGCTCCGCGGCCTGCTCGTCATCGAGCGCCGCGAAGAGCGGGGCGCGCCGCAGAACGTCGTCCACGAGTCTCTCTCCTATGTCGACCAGCTCAGGGGACCGTGCTCCCCATTTTGCCGGACGGCTCAAACAGTGCGATCAATCACAAGGATGCCGGACGGACGGGCGTGCTGTGCGGCGAGAGGCCAATCGGAGTGGTGTTACCTGAGGTCCGGGCGGGTGTCAGCGCCCGGCCTTAGGCTGGCCGGGTGTCCAATAAGCCGGTGAGAGCACAGGCCAAGGGGTCCGCAGGAGTGACGGACGCCCAAAATTCTGCTGTGGGCGAACAAAGCCCCTCGAAGGCGCCCCGGAAGGCCGTGATTGCCCCCCAGGGCAAAGTTTCGGCCAAGAAATCGAAGCCGGCCAAGTCGGAATCCCGTCTGGCCATGGTGCGCAGGGCCCGCCGCATCAACCGGGAGCTGGCCGAGACCTACCCATACGCCCATCCGGAGCTCGACTTCCGCAATCCCTTCGAGCTGCTCGTCGCGACGGTGCTGTCGGCGCAGACCACCGACCTGCGCGTGAACCAGACGACCCCGGCCCTCTTCGCGGCCTATCCGACCCCCGAGGGCATGGCCGCGGCCGTCCCCGAGGAGCTGGAGGAGCTGATCCGCCCGACCGGGTTCTTCCGGATGAAGGCCAAGTCGCTGCTGGGCCTGTCGCAGGCGCTGCGGGACGACCACGGCGGCGAGGTGCCGGGCCGACTGGAGGACCTGGTCAAGCTGCCGGGCGTCGGCCGCAAGACCGCCAATGTGGTCCTCGGCAACGCGTTCGGCGTTCCCGGGATCACCGTGGACACCCACTTCGGCCGGCTGGTGCGCCGCTGGAAGTGGACCGAGCAGGAGGATCCGGAGAAGGTCGAGGCGGAGATCTGCGCGATCTTCCCGAAGAGCGAGTGGACGATGCTCTCGCACCGGGTCGTCTTCCACGGCCGCCGCATCTGCCACGCCCGCAGGCCCGCCTGCGGGGCCTGCCCGATCGCCCCGCTGTGCCCGGCGTACGGGGAGGGCGAGACGGACCCGGAGAAGGCGAAGAAGCTGCTCAAGTACGAGAAGGGCGGCCAGCCGGGCCAGCGGCTCAGCCCGCCCCCGGACTATCCGGGCCTGCCGGCGCCACCGCTCGGCGCGGTGGTCGACGCGGGGGAGCCGCAGGAGCGGTAGGAGCCGTAGGAACGAATCGGTACCCGGACCGCGTTTGCGGTGTGGGAGACGCTGTTGAGAGCAGAACGCGGACAGGAGCGCCTATGACGCGCGGTACACGGGACGAGGCCGGGGTCGGTGCGGGAGTGCGCGAGGGGGGCGGCCCTGCCGTCTCCGCCGCGGGGCTGCCCGACTGGCTCGATCCCGTCGTCAAGGCTGCCCGGACCGTGGAGCCGCGGCAGCTGAGCCGGTTCCTGCCGCCCGAGGACGGACGGGGGCGGCAGTCGGCCGTCCTCATCCTCTTCGGCGAGGGACCCCGCGGCCCGGAGCTGCTGCTGATGGAGCGCGCGGGCACCCTCCGCTCGCACGCGGGCCAGCCGTCCTTCCCGGGGGGCGCGCTGGACCCCGAGGACGGTGATCCGCAGACCACCGGTCCGCTGCGGGCCGCGCTGCGCGAGGCCGAGGAAGAAACCGGACTTGATCCCTCCGGTGTGCAGCTCTTCGGGGTGCTGCCCCGGCTCTACATTCCGGTCAGCGAGTTCGTCGTGACCCCGGTCCTCGGCTGGTGGCACACCCCGAGCCCGGTCGGCGTCGTGGACCCGGCCGAGACGGCGCGGGTGTTCACGGTGCCGGTCGCCGATCTCACGGACCCAGCGCACCGGGTCACCACCGTCCACCCGCGCGGGCACCTCGGTCCCGGTTTCACCGTCGAATCAGCCCTCGTCTGGGGTTTCACGGCCGGTGTGATCGACCGGATCCTGCACTTCGCAGGCTGGGAACGTCCGTGGGACCGATCACGCCAGGTCCCGCTCGACTGGCACGCATGAGACGGTGGCCCACGTGAACGTGCTGGACATCCTGTTGCTGCTCGCGGCCGTGTGGTTCGCGATCGTCGGCTACCGCCAGGGCTTCGTCGTCGGCATCCTGTCGGTGATCGGCTTCCTGGGCGGTGGCCTCGTCGCGGTTGCCCTGCTCCCGCTGATCTGGGACCGCGTGACGGACAACGGCACCCAGGTGTCCACCACGGTCGTCGTCATCGCCGTCGTCGCGATCATCATCTGCGCCTCCGTCGGCCAGGCGCTGACCACCCATCTCGGGGGCAAACTGCGCCGCCAGATCACCGCTGCGCCGGCGCGCGTGCTCGACGCCACCGGCGGGGCCCTGGTCAACGTGGTCGCGATGCTGCTCGTGGCCTGGCTGATCGGCTCGGCGCTGGCCGGCACCTCACTGCCCACCCTGGGCAAGGAGGTCCGCAACTCCAAGGTGCTCCTGGGTGTTTCGCGGGTGCTGCCCGAGCAGGCGAACAGCTGGTTCTCGGACTTCAGCTCCACCCTCGCGCGCAACGGCTTCCCCCAGGTGTTCAGCCCGTTCTCCAACGAGCCCATCACCGAAGTGAGGTCGCCCGATCCGGCGCTCGCCACCAGCCCCGTCGCGGACGTCGCCAAGCGCTCGATCGTGAAGGTCGTCGGTACGGCGCCCAGCTGCAGCAAGGTGCTGGAGGGCACGGGCTTCGTCTTCGCGCCCGGCAAGGTCATGACCAACGCCCACGTCGTCGGCGGCGTCAGCGAGCCGACCGTGCAGATCGGCGGCGAGGGCAAGCTGTACGACGGCAAGGTCGTGCTCTACGACTGGGAGCGCGACATCGCCGTTCTGGACGTGCCCAAGCTGAAGGCACCGCCGCTGGAGTTCACCGAGAAGGACGCGGCGAGCGGCAGTGACGCGATCGTCGCCGGCTTCCCGGAGAACGGCGCGTACGACGTCCGCGCGGCCCGCGTCCGCGGCCGGATCAATGCCAACGGGCCGGACATCTACCACCGCGGTACTGTCCGACGGGACGTCTATTCGCTCTTCGCGACGGTCCGCCAGGGCAACTCCGGCGGCCCGCTGCTGACGCCCGACGGCAAGGTGTACGGGGTCGTGTTCGCCAAGTCCCTCGACGACCCGAACACCGGCTACGCGCTGACGGTGGACGAGATCCGCGACGACATCCAGATCGGCCGCACGGCGGAGCGCCGGGTCGAGAGCCAGGGCTGCGCCCTCTGACGCGGCGCCCGCCCGCCGGGCCCCCTACGTCCGCGGATGCCGCAGGCGTGCGGAGACCCAGCGGGCCCGGCGGCGCAGGATGCGGGAAATACCCAGTCGGGGGTCGTGGCCGTAGCGGCCGGCCCTCTCGTGCGTACCCGGCGTAGCTGCCGGGCGGCGTTCGTGCGCGGTGTCACCGTGGTCGTGCGTCCAGCTCATACTCCGTGCTGTGCCCGGGCCCCAAGGTCCGTAATCCCGTTCGGGGCGGCCAATTGGCCTATGCGCCGGGCATTTGAATGCCCGTAAGACGATCGGACGACTGAACTGCCGTGCCCACAGGGGAGGTCAGCGGTCCGGCTCGGGGTCCTTCAGCCAGTTCACCAGCTCGGCGGAGAAGGCGACGGGGTCCTCCTCGTGCGGGAAGTGCCCGAGCCCGTCGAACAGCCGCCAGCGGTAAGGGGCTTCGACGTACTCGCCGGATCCGGCGGCGCTGCGGGTGCGCATCACCGGGTCGAGCGAACCGTGCAGGTGCAGTGTGGGCACCCGGACCGGGCGCTTCATGCGCCGGTTGAACTGCAGCCCGTCGGGACGGGCCATGGACCGCATCATCCAGCGGTACGGCTCGATCGAGCAGTGGGCGGTGGAGGGGATGCACATGGCGCGCCGGTACACGGCGAGGTCCTCCTCCTCGGGAGGGCGCGGCCCCGACCAGTCGCGGATCAGGTCCCCTACGAGCGCCCCGCCGTCGGCGACGAGCTGCCGCTCGGGCACGAACGGCCGCTGGAAGCCCCAGATGTGCGAGCTCGCCCGGGTCTGCCCGAAGTCCGACAGCATCGCCGAGCGCCACCGCCGGGGGTGCGGCATGGAGGAGACGACGAGCCGGCGCACCAGCTTGGGGCGCATCACGGCCGCCGTCCACGCGAGGTATCCGCCCAGGTCGTGCCCGACGAGCGCGGCGTCCGGCTCGCCGAGGGACCGTACGACCCCGGTGATGTCGAGTGCCAGGTTGGCGGGGTCGTAGCCGCGCGGGGTGCGGTCGCTGCCGCCGACCCCGCGCAGGTCCATCGCGACGGCCCGGTACCCGGCCTCGGCGAGGGCGGTCAGCTGGTGCCGCCAGGTCCACCAGAACTGGGGGAAGCCGTGCAGCAGCAGCACCAGCGGCCCGTCACCGAGCTCGGCGACGTGGAACCGCGCGCCGTTGGCGGCCACGTCCCGGTGCGTCACCGCTTCCCCGCCGGGGAGGTCGAGCCGCACCGCTGTGGCAGCGGTGGGCGGAATGCTGGGGTCCGGCGTGGGCGCTGTCATGAGGACGAGCGTGCCACACCCACAGCCTTGTCACTCAACGGCCGCGGGTGCGGCTTGACGGTGCCGACCAGCGCGGCGGTCTGCTTGACCGAGGCGATCGACTTCTCCGGCGGCTTGACCTTCTTGAACTTCCGTACCGCGATCAGCGCGAGCACGCCCGCGATCAGCAGGAACGCACCGCCGACGATGAGGAAGGACCAGGCGAGGCCGAGCCCGAGATTGTGGATGCCGTACGCCGCGGCGAAGGTCAGCACCGGGAGCGAGAAGACCGCGAAGACACCCGCGGCGGCGAGGGAGGCGGAGCCGCTGCCCACGCGCTTGGCGTCCTCGCGCAGTTCTGCCTTCGCCAGGGCGATCTCGTCGTGAACCAGGGCGGACATCTCGGCGGTGGCCGAGGCGACCAGCTGGCCGAGTGTGCGCTCGGCTCCCTGCGCCTCTTGGTCCACTGCGCTCATCGCTCTCTCCCTCTGTCGTCTGGCTGCCGGGGCGCCTCGCGGCCGTCCTCCGGCCGGCGTGCGGCTGTTGTCCCGCGTCCGTCCTGCGTCGTCCCTCAGATCATGCCGGACGGTCGGCCTCGGTGGTGGACCCGGCTGCGCTTTGGAGCGCGGCGGCGGCCGCCTTCTCCGCCTTGCGGCGGTGTTCCGCGGCCCGCTCCTCGTAGATCTTCGCCATCCGCAGGTGGTAGTCGGGCCTGCCCTCCTCGTAGATGTCCGGGATGCCGTCGTGGTCCTCGTCGCGCTCCTCGGCCTCGGTGAGCGCCCGGTAGCGGCGGTCGCGGAGCTTGAGCAGGAGGCAGGCGATCACGGCGGCGATCAGGGAGCCGATCAGGACGGCGGCCTTGATCTCGTCGGTGAGGGTCTCGTCGCCCGCGAAGGCGAGCTCGCCGATGAGGAGGGAGACGGTGAAGCCGATGCCGGCGAGCGAGGCGACGGCGAACACGTCGGGCCAGGCCAGGTCGTCGTTCAGCTCGGCCCGGGTGAAGCGGGCGGCCAGCCAGGTGCCGCCGAAGATGCCGGCGGCCTTGCCGACGACGAGGCCGAGGACCACCCCGAGGGTCTCGGGGCGGGTGAAGACCTGAGCGAGGGCCTGGTCGGAGAGGGAGACACCGGCGGAGAGCAGGGCGAAGAGTGGGACGGCGAGACCGGCCGAGACCGGCCGGACCAGGTGCTCGATGTGCTCGCCGGGAGAGGCCGTCTCGTCCTGCCTGCGGGTGCAGCGCAGCATCAGGCCCATGGCGACGCCGGCGATGGTGGCGTGGACACCGCTGTTGTACATCAGGCCCCAGATGACCAGGGCGAGGGGGACGTAGACGTACCAGCCCCGCACGCCGCGGCGCAGCAGGAACCAGAAGAGGACCAGTCCCGCGAGCGCCCCGCCGAGGGCCGGGAAGTGGATCTCACTGGTGAAGAACACCGCGATGATCAGGATGGCGAGGAGGTCGTCGACGACGGCGAGGGTGAGCAGGAAGGCGCGCAGGGCCGAGGGCAGGGAGGTGCCGATGACGGCGAGGACGGCAAGCGCGAAGGCGATGTCGGTGGCCGTCGGGACGGCCCAGCCGTCCATCGAGCCGTTGCCGGTGATGTTGACCAGCGCGTAGACGGCCGCGGGCACGACCATGCCGCAGACGGCGGCGATCACCGGGAGTGCGGCGGCCTTGGGGTCGCGCAGGTCGCCCGCGACGAGTTCGCGCTTGAGCTCGATGCCGGCGACGAAGAAGAAGATGGCGAGGAGCCCGTCGGCGGCCCAGTGCTGGAGGGAGAGGTCCAGGCCGAGGGAGGCGGGGCCGACGTGGAAGGACCGTACGTCGGCGTAGCTGTCCGCGACGGCCGGGATGTTGGCCCACAGGAGGGCGGCGATCGCGGCCACCAGCAGGAGGACGCCGCCCACCGTCTCGGCACGCAGTGCGTCGGCGATGAAGCGGCTCTCGGGCAGCGAGAGACGGCCGAGGAACGTGCGGCTCTTGTGGTCGGTGCGGTTCGGTACGGCCACGAGGGGCACCTCCGGGGGCTGTGGACGGCATGGCGGAACTCGTTGCCGACCAGACTTCCCGGCGCACCCCTGAGGTCTTTCTTTACGTTTTCATGATTGCACAGGGTGTACGCGAGGACGTATCCGGCGATCGTCACCTTATGCGCGAAAGGGGCACCCGGCGCGTCGCGCCGAATGCCCCTTTGTGCGTGGGCGGACCCGGGGTGGTCGAGGGTCCGGGGCGGGCCGGGTGACGCATGGTCCACCCGGTGACGGACCAGGCCCCCGGTGACGAACCCGGCCCCGGCCGAGTGGCCGGTTCGCGGTGGGTCAGTCCTCGCTGCCGGCGGCCGGGAGCTTGCTCTGGATCAGGTCCATGACGGAGGAGTCGGCGAGCGTGGTGACGTCGCCGACCGCGCGGTTCTCCGCGACGTCGCGCAGCAGACGGCGCATGATCTTGCCGGAGCGCGTCTTCGGCAGCTCCTGCACCGGCAGGATCCGCTTGGGCTTGGCGATCGGGCCGAGCGTGTTGCCCACGTGGTTGCGCAGGTCCGCGACCAGGCCCTCGGTCTCGGAGGCGCTGCCGCGCAGGATGACGAAGGCCACGATGGCCTGACCGGTGGTCTCGTCGGCGGCGCCGACCACGGCCGCCTCGGCGACCGAGGGGTGCGAGACGAGCGCCGACTCCACCTCGGTGGTCGAGATGTTGTGGCCGGAGACCAGCATCACGTCGTCCACCCGGCCCAGCAGCCAGATGTCGCCGTCGTCGTCCTTCTTCGCGCCGTCGCCCGCGAAGTACTTGCCCTCGAAGCGCGACCAGTACGTGTCGATGAAGCGCTGGTCGTCACCCCAGATGGTGCGCAGCATCGACGGCCACGGCTCGGTGAGGACCAGGTAGCCGCCCCCGCCGTCAGGGACCTCGCGCGCCTCGTCGTCCACGACGGTGGCGGCGATCCCCGGCAGGGGGCGCTGGGCGGAGCCCGGCTTGGTGTGCGTGACGCCCGGCAGCGGGGAGATCATCATCGCGCCGGTCTCGGTCTGCCACCAGGTGTCCACGATGGGGCAGCGGTCGCCGCCGATGTGCTTGCGGTACCAGACCCAGGCCTCGGGGTTGATCGGCTCGCCGACCGAGCCCAGGACGCGCAGGCTCGACAGGTCGAACTTCGCGGGGATGTCGTCGCCCCACTTCATGAACGTACGGATGGCCGTCGGCGCCGTGTAGAGGATCGTGACGCCGTACTTCTGCACCACCTCCCAGAAGCGGCCCTGGTGCGGGGTGTCGGGCGTGCCCTCGTACATGACCTGCGTGGCGCCGTTCGCGAGCGGCCCGTAGACGATGTAGGAGTGCCCGGTCACCCAGCCGATGTCGGCCGTGCACCAGTAGACGTCGCTCTCCGGCTTGAGGTCGAAGACCGCGTGGTGGGTGTACGCCGCCTGGGTGAGGTAGCCGCCGGAGGTGTGCAGGATGCCCTTCGGCTTCCCCGTCGTCCCCGACGTGTAGAGGATGAAGAGGGGGTGCTCGGCGTCGAAGGCCTGCGGGGTGTGCTCGGCGGACTGGCGTGCGACGACGTCGTGCCACCAGACGTCGCGGCCCTCGCTGAAGGCCGTGTCCTGGCCGGTGCGGCGTACGACGAGTACGTGCTCGACCTGCGGACACTTGGCGACGGCCTCGTCGATGGCGGGCTTGAGAGCGCTGGGCTTGCCGCGGCGGTAGCCGCCGTCGGCGGTGATGACCAGCTTGGCGTCGGCGTCCTGGATGCGGGAGGCGACGGCGTCGGCCGAGAAGCCGCCGAAGACCACGGAGTGCGCGGCGCCGATGCGGGCGCACGCGAGCATGGCGACGACCGCCTCGGGGATCATCGGGAGGTAGACGGCGACGCGGTCGCCGGCCCGGACACCCAGCTCGGTGAGGGCGTTGGCGGCCCGGGAGACCTCGTCCTTGAGCTCGGCGTAGGTGATCGCGCGGCTGTCGCCGGGCTCGCCCTCGAAGTGCAGCGCGACGCGGTCGCCGTTGCCGGCCTCGACGTGGCGGTCCACGCAGTTGTACGCGACGTTCAACCTGCCGTCGGCGAACCACTTCGCGAAGGGCGGATTCGTCCAGTCGAGCGTCTCGGTGGGCTCGGTGGCCCAGGTCAGCCGCCGGGCCTGCTCGGCCCAGAAGCCCAGCCGGTCCGCGTCGGCCTGTGCGTACGCAGCCTCTTTCACATTGGCGGCGGCGGCCAGATCGGCAGGCGGTGCGAACCGCCGCTCCTCCTTGAGCAGATTGGCCAGGCTCTCATTGCTCACGACATCTCCCTTTCCCAGGGTGTCCGTTGTGTCCCCGGGCATAGCTCATCAGTCTGCGGCCCGGGTGACAAGGGGTAACCTGGAATTGGTTTAGACCTATATCGCGCCGAGGGCCCGCACGAGAACGACGCACGAACGGCCCCTTCCCGCTGCAGGGTGCGGGAAGGGGCCCATCGATGGCACGGATACCGGAGGGTATCGGTTCAGACGTGCTGGCCGACCGTGCCGACGGTGTCGCCCGAGCCGACCGTGTCGCCCGTACCGACCGTGTCGAAGACCCGGCAGTCGAAGGCGTCCTCGCCCTCGGACAGCAGGTACGCCTGGGCCTCGCCGACGTGGAAGTACATGCCGTGCAGCTCCAGGGTGCCCTCGGCGAGCCGCCTGGCCACCGATTCGTGGGCCTTCAGGTGCTCCAGCTGCTGCACCACGTTGGTCAGGCACAGCTGCTCCACGGCGTCGGCCGGGAGCCGGCCCGCGATCCGCGCCCAGGCGTGGTGGCGGCTGGACATCCGCCGCAGGCTGGGAAGCCCGTGCCGCAGCCAGCGGCGCAGCGGGGTCGTCGAGTCCTCGGGCGGGGAGTTGAGCAGGGCCTGCATGGCCCCGCAGCCCGAGTGCCCGCAGACCGTGATGCTGTCGACCTTCAGCACGTCCACCGCGTACTCGATGGCCGCGGCGACGGAATCGTCGGTGGACTCCGCGCCGGGCAGCGGCACGAGATTGCCGACGTTGCGGACGGTGAACAGATCTCCCGGGCCACTCGCCGTGATCATGCTCGTCACCAGCCGGGAGTCCGCGCAGGTGATGAAGAGCTGTGAGGGGCGCTGGCCCTCGCGGGCCAGCCTGGCCAGCTCGTCGCGGACGTGGGGTGCGGTGTCGCGCTGGAAGGCGCTGATTCCGTTGGCGAGTTGGCCCGCGCCGCGTCGCCGTGGCGTCGGCGAACCGCCGGCGCCCGCCCCTGCGTCCGGTGCCCCGCCGTTCGCCCCGTCTGCGGCCGCTCCCGTGGCCGCGGCCGTACGGGTGCTCGTCGTGCGGTGGTCGCAGTGGTTCTGCCAGGGCGTCCACGGGCGGCAGCACTGGTGCGCTCCGCGCTGGTGGCCGCGCCGCGGCCGGTCGGCCTGGTGCCCGCCCTCGGCGTGGCGGGTCTCGTGGCCGCGGTCGGACGCGGGGGCTCCGGCCGGCCCGTCGGCCCCGTCCGCCCCGTCGGGGGAGCCGGTCTCCGTGGCCGCGGCGGGGTCGGTGTCGGTGATCCGAGCGGCCTGCCCGGAACGGCCGGTGACCTCCAGGGTCCCTCCGTGTGCCAGGTGGGACTGCTGCCAGTCCTGGATCGTCTCGTAGGCCGCGTGGTCCATGAAGGACCCTTCGAACTCGATCACGACGTGCGCCCCGTGCGGGATCTGGTTCAGCACCCGGCTCAGCCGCGGTACCGCCAGGAAGGTCAACTGTCCGCGGACGCGGACCCGGTGGCCGCCGCCGTCCAGCGGCTCCAGCGTGATCCGGGTCCGGGCGAGCCGGTGCAGGGCCAGGGCGACGGCCACGGCGATGCCCACGGCCACACCCTCCAGCACCCCGCCGAGCACCACGGCCACGATGGTCGTCCCGTAGACGAGGGCCTCCCGGTGTCGGGTGACATTGCGCAGGTGCGTGATGCTGACCATCTGCACGCCGACCGCCATCACCAGCGCGGCCAGCGTGGCCAGCGGGATCAGGTCGAGGAGCGGCACCAGCAGGAAGGCCGCGA
Organism: Streptomyces sp. NRRL F-2664; assembly: GCF_000719345.1. Lineage (GTDB taxonomy): Bacteria > Actinomycetota > Actinomycetes > Streptomycetales > Streptomycetaceae > Streptomyces. The sequence continues at coordinate 175,749 of NZ_JOFX01000006.1, read as the reverse complement.
GCAGCACCCAGAACCCGTGCATCATCGACGACTTCCGGCTGGCCGCCCCGGACTTGACGTTCGCCACGCTGCGTACCGCCACACCCGTGATCGGCAGCCCGCCCAGCGCCCCGGACACGATGTTCGCCGCGCCCTGTCCGCGCAGCTCCCGGTCGAGGTCGGCGCGCGGCGGCCGGTTCTCCGTACTGCGCTCGGAGGCGATCAGCTTGTCGGTGGCGACCGCGGAGAGCAGTGATTCCACGCTGCCGACCAGCGTGATGGTCAGAACGGCGGCGATGAGGCCGAGGACCGGGCCTTCGGGCATCTCGGGCAGTGCGTGGCTGCGCCAGGACGGCAGGTCCACCCGGGGCAGGCTGAGTCCGGCCAGGGCGGCGAAGGCGGTGGCGGCGGCGACGGCGGCGAGCGGCGCCGGCACCTTGCGCAGGGCGCGGCCGGTCCCCCCGGGGATCCGCGGCCAGCCGAGCAGGACCACCAGGGTCAGCGCGCTGACCCCGAGGGCCACCGGGTGCAGGTCGGCCAACTGGGCCGGCAGGCCGAGCACGTTCGCCACGGCGGAGCTCTGGGGTGTACCGCCGAGCACGATGTGCAGTTGGGCCAGTGCGATGGTCACGCCGATGCCGGCGAGCATCCCGTGCACGATGGCCGGGCTGACCATGAGGGCGGACCGGGCGGTGCGCAGGGCGGCGAGGCCGAGCTGGCAGATGCCGGCGAGCACGGTGATGGCGCAGGTGGTGCGCCATCCGTACCGCTGGATCAACTCCGCGGTCACCACCGTGAGTCCGGCGGCGGGTCCGCTCACCTGGAGCGGGGCGCCGCCCAGGCGGCCGGCGACGATTCCGCCCGCGGCCGCCGCGACCAGACCCGCCTGGAGCGGGGCTCCGGTGGCCAGGGCGATGCCGAGGGAGAGCGGCATGGCGATCAGGAAGACGGCGATGGAGGCGGACAGGTCCGCGGGGAAGTCCTTGCGGACCTCGCGGGGGGTCTGGGTCGGGGAAGTGACTGTCATCGGGTCCCGTCTCCTCTGGGATGAGGGTCGCAGCGGCGGGAATCTCAACACTGAGTAAATGAACGGTAATGGAGAGTAAAGATGAGCGGTGGACAATTCGGGCGAATGGCTTACGAATTAGCACTCAAGGGTGATTAAGCATTTTGTACGGCTTGTCATACCTTCCTCGCGATGGACCGCATGGGACGTTGCGGCGCGGAAGTCCTGCGATGGAACTGCGAGGGAGAGGTGGGGCGGATGATCGCCGCCACGAAGAAGATCGCCGGCGGTATGGTCGCCACGGCGCTGGTCCTGGGCGTCGCCGGGTGTACCGCTTCGGAGCCCGCGAAGTCCCCGGTCGCCGGAGGACCGAACGCCCGCAAGGGCGCCCCGGAGGCGCCCGGCAGCGTCAACCGCCCCATCGGCGACGGTTCGACCGCCTACACCGGCCCCCAGCCCAACGTGGTGAAGCCGCAGAAGCTGAAGCCGGGTGAGAAGCCGCCGCAGTTCGTGGTGTTCTCATGGGACGGGGCCGGCGAGGACAGCCAGAAGCTCTTCTCGCACTTCCGCGAGGTCGGCAAGAAGTACAACGCCCGCATGACGTACTTCCTCAGTGGCGTGTACATGCTTCCCGAGGAGAAGCGTTTCCTCTACACCGCTCCGCAGCACGCGCCCGGCCGCTCCGACATCGGCTTCGGCGACCTCCAGGGCATCAAGGACACCGCCGCCCAGGTCCGCGCGGCCTGGCTGGAGGGCAATGAGATCGGTACCCACTTCAACGGGCACTTCTGCGGGCCCGACGGGGGTGTCGGCACCTGGTCCGTGGAGGAGTGGAAGAGCGAGATCGACCAGGCCAAGTCCTTCGTCAAGAACTGGAAGACCAACGCGGGCCTGAAGCAGGAGGAGGCGCTCCCCTTCGACTACGACAAGGAGCTCATCGGCGCCCGCACCCCCTGCCTCGAAGGCCAGAAGAACTTCATGCTGGCGGCGAAGGGCATGGGCTTCCGCTACGACTCCAGCGGGATCAGCAAGCAGATCTGGCCCAAGAAGACGGACGGCCTCTGGGACATCCCGCTCCAGCTGGTGCCCATGCCGGGTCGCGCCTTCGACACGTTGAGCATGGACTACAACTACATGGTCAACCAGTCCGGGACGACCTCCCAGGGCGACCCCTCGCAGCACGCGTACTGGGGCGACCAGATGCGTGACGGCCTGCGGCAGGCCTTCGACCGCGTCTACCAGGGCAACCGCGCCCCGCTGATCATCGGCAACCACTTCGAGTCCTGGAACGGCGGCACCTACATGCGCGCCGTCGAGGAATCGATCAAGGGCATGTGCACCCAGAAGGAGGTGCGCTGCGTGCCCTTCCGCGAGCTGGTCGACTGGCTGGACGCCCAGGATCCCAAGACCCTGGAGTGGATGCGCACCCTCGACGTCGGCGAAGCGCCGAAGGAGGGCTGGGCGAAGTTCCTGACCGCGGGGCCGCCGGCGCCGCCGGTCGCCCCCGCCGGCGTCACGCCGGCTGCGGAGCCGGCCGAGGAGACTGAGGACGAGGGCTGACGGCCTCTTCGACGCCCGCGCCGTTCTCGGAGGTGCCGAGTCCGTCGAGGCCCTCGCGCAGCACGAAGCCGGGGTCGACCTGCTCCGCCAGGTCGGCCCCGGTTTTGGCGTTGCCCCAGCTCTCCGCGTTCTTGAGGTGGAAGCTGACCATCTGCTCGGTGTACCGGCCCCAGTCGCGGTGCGCGTAGGAGTCGTCGGCGGCGTCCTGGAGCGCCTGGAGGGCGAACCGGTTGGTCGCCTCCAGCAGTTCGAAGGAGGCCGGGCGGCCCTTCTCCATCGCCCGTACCCAATCGGAGTGCCCGACGGTGACCAACAGGTCCTCGCCCGCCTCGTCCTGGAGGAACTCGATGTCCTCCGGACCTTGCACCTTGTTGCCGACGACCTTCAGCGCCACCCCGAAGTCCCGTGCGTACTCCTTGTACTGGCGGTAGACGGAGACGCCCTTGCGGGTCGGCTCGGCGACGAGGAAGGTCACGTCGAAGCGGGTGAACATGCCCGAGGCGAAGGAGTCGGAGCCCGCCGTCATGTCGATCACGACGTACTCGTCGGGTCCGTCGACAAGGTGGTTGAGGCACAGCTCAACCGCCCCGACCTTGGAGTGGTAGCAGGCCACGCCCAGGTCGGCCTCGGTGAACGGGCCGGTCGCCATCAGACGTACGGGTCCCCCGTCGAGCAGGACCGTGCGCGCACAGGCGTCGTAGACCGGGTTGTCCTCGGTGACCCGCAGCAGACGCGAGCCGCGGCCCGGCGGAGTCGTCTTGATCATCGTTTCGGCGGACGCGATGCGCGGGTTGGAACCCCGCAGGTACTCCTTGATCAGGGGCAGGTGCGCCCCGAGGGCGGGCAGGCCGGCGGCCTCGTCCTCGGGGAGTCCCAGTGCGGCGCCCAGGTGCTGGTTGATGTCGGCGTCCACCGCGACGACGGGGGCTTCGTTGGCGGCCAGGTGGCGGATGAAGAGGGAGGACAGCGTGGTCTTGCCGCTGCCGCCCTTCCCTACGAAAGCGATCTTCATGTTCACCAAGCGTAGTGGGTAAGTAGCACTGAGTTGTCAAGGTGAGTGAAGAAGACCACTCCAAGGAGGGGTCGGTGCCGTGCCCGCTCGGTCGTAGGCTCCCTACTTATGAGTAGCGCTTCTGACCCGTTGGCCGCCCTGGCCGGGCTGCCGGGTGTCGCCGATTCCGTGGATTCCGTACGCAAGGCCGTGGACCGGGTCTACGGACACCGGGTGATGCGCCGCCGCAGCGGTGAGATCACCTCGGAGGCCGCGCTGCGCGGCGCCCGCGCCAGTGCGGCGCTGTCCGGTGCCGACTGGGCGCTGGAGGAGGTGCGGCGGCGGACCGACTTCGGCGCGGAACCGGAGGCGCTGACCGTGGGCGCCGCGCTGCGGCTCACCGCGGAGGCGGGGCAGCTGCTCAGCATCTGGCGGCAGTCGCCGCTGCGGGTGCTGGCCCGGCTGCACCTGGTGGCGGTCGGGTCGACGGCCGAGGGAGACGTGGTGGGCCGGCCGCGCCTCGCGGGCGAGCAGGTGGCCGAGCCGCTGGTGGAGGCGCCGCTGCCGGACGCCGCAGAGGTGGCCGGACGGTTGGACGGTCTGTCCGGGATCGTCATCGCCGGCGGCTCCGCCCCGGCCCTGGTGACGGCGGCGGTGGTGCACGGCGAACTGCTGGCGCTGCGGCCGTTCGCCTCGTACAACGGACTGGTCGCGCGGGCCGCCGAGCGCATCGTGCTGATCAACAGCGGGCTGGACCCCAAGGCGATCTGCCCGGCGGAGGTGGGGCACGCGGAGCAGGGGACCGAGGCGTATCTGGCGGCCTTCGAGGGCTATCTGTCCGGCACGGCCGAGGGCATGGCCGCCTGGATCGCCCACTGCGGCCGCGCGATCGAGCTCGGGGTGCGGGAGTCGACGGCGGTCTGTGAAGCGCTGCAGCGCGGCGCGGCCTGAGTCACCGCTTGTCGTTCGGGCCCCGTCGAGGGGCCTGACCGGCAAAGGGTCCGGACATGGGTTGCGGCGACACCGTACTGCTGTGGTGTCGCCGCTGGCACTCACGTCCAGGTACCAAGCGTCCTCGAAAGTTGCCCATCAGGTCGGGTACTTTGCCCGTCACCTGGTGCGGCTGGCCCGTAATCGACGGGTCGACGTCGCGTGGGTCCTCGGCGTTCATGCTTCGGTCCGTGGGCCATACTGCGTTTTAAAGATGATCCTCTCGGATGTTCTTTGGTCTCGCGGGCCGTTGCTTTATTTGTACTCCGCTTCGCTGCTCTGCGAAACCCCTGGCTGCATTTTTTACTTTCCAGGACGAATAAGGGCGAATCGGACGTCATGGTGCCGGGTAGGCAGGGGCCGTCAAGCGGTGGCTGCCGACAGTGCGAGGGCCCTGCGCCTGCTCGCGTACCAGACCAGCCCGGCGGTGGCGGCAGCAGCGCCCACCGCCGCCGCGGCGATCAGTGCCGGGCGGGCGGGCATGGACAGTCCGGGCAGCCGCTGCTTCAGCCGTACGGGGCGATTGAAGACCAGGACCGGCCACTCCCGCGCCGTCGCCTCGCGGCGCAGTGCGCGGTCGGGGTTCACGGCGTGCGGGTGCCCGACCGCCTCCAGCATCGGGATGTCGGTCGCCGAGTCGCTGTAGGCGTAGCACCGGGTGAGGTCGTAGCCCTCGGACTCGGCGAGCTCCCGTACGGCCTCCGCCTTGGTGGGTCCGTAGGCGTAGTAGTCGATCTCGCCCGTGAAGCAGCCGTCCTCGCCGACGACCATGCGGGTGGCGACGACCCGGTCGGCGCCGAGCATCTCACCGATCGGCTCGACCACCTCCGCCCCGGAGGTCGACACGATCACCACGTCCCGTCCCGCCGTGTGGTGGGCCTCGATCAGCGACGCGGCCTCGTCGTAGATGATCGGGTCGATGAGGTCGTGCAGGGTCTCCGCGACGATCTCCCGTACCTGCTGCACGTTCCACCCCTTGCAGAGGGCGGACAGGTACTCCCGCATCCGCTCCATCTGGTCGTGGTCGGCGCCGCCGGCCAGGAAGATGAACTGGATGTAGGCGGTGCGCAACACGGCTCGCCGGTTGATCAGGCCGCCTTGGTAGAAGGACTTGCTGAACGTCAAGGTGCTCGACTTCGCAATGACCGTCTTGTCCAGGTCGAAGAAGGCTGCGGTGCGAGGCGAGGAGTGCGGCAAGGGCTGATTTTCCACGCCCCGAGCATATGCGCCCACCATTCGGCGTAAGGTGTGGCGCGTGGGTTTGCCTGAGAGGGCTCTCGGGTACACCATGGAAGTCACGGATCGTTCGCGACCGTGCTAACCCGGTCTGGCTCCTCCCCCCCCGAGTCGGACCGTGGGGACGACCCCCGCTCTCCCCCCCGGCGGGGGTCGTCGCATGTCCGGACGCGGTTCGCGTCCCCGGCTCAGGTCCCGACCAGCCATCTGCTCGACCTCCCTCTACGGCCCGGCCCGTCCGCCGCAGGCCCACACCCCCTCGGACGCGTGACGCTGCGTAGTTGTTCCGCCGCGTTCCGGAACTCACCTGTGAGGGTGACCGGGTTATTCACAATCGATGGGTTGTCCACAGTTATCGGGCAAGATCCACTTCTTTTTCCGGATCGCTGCACGCTGATTCCGGCCGCGAAGTCCGCGGTGCTGGATTTGCAGTGAGAAGGGGGCGGAGATCGTGGCTCGATCGAAGTCGTGCGAAACGCCGAAGTCCGTGATGACCGGAAGGGCGGCGGGGACGGACAGTGCCGCCGGGGTGGCGCCCGGGACCGGCTCCGCCGGGGGTCGGCCGCTGATCATCACCGAGGACCCGCTGCTGCTCGACGACCTGTTGCGGCTGTGCGCCGCGGCGGGGGCCGAGCCCCACGTGCTGCACGGGGCGGTGGGGCACGGCGGCGAGGCCGTGGAAGCGGAGGCCGGGCCCGGCGGAAGCGGGGGCGAGGCACCCACATCGCCATATGGCTGCAATCGGGAGGGAGTCGGTTGGGAGTCGGCCCCGCTGGTATTGGTCGGGGACGACGCCGCGCGGCGCGTGCGGGGCGCGCCGCGCCGGCCCGGGGTCTACCTCGTCGGGCGGGACCTCGACGACCCCCTCGTCTGGCAGCGTGCGCTGGAGATCGGCGCAGAGGAGGTGCTGCGCCTCCCCGACGCCGAGAGCCGGCTCGTCGATCGGATTGCCGACGTCGTCGAGGGGGCCGGGCGGCCCGCGCTCGCTGTCGGCGTGATCGGCGGCAGCGGCGGCGCCGGCGCGTCGACGCTGGCCTGTGCCCTGGCCGTCCGGGCCGCCCGAGCCGGCGAGCGGACCATGCTGATCGACGGCGACCCGCTCGGCGGCGGCATGGACGTACTGCTCGGGGGCGAAGGGGCCGAGGGACTGCGCTGGCCGGACTTCGCGGCCTCCCGGGGACGGGTGGGCGCCGGGGCGCTGGAGGAATCCCTGCCCGAGCTGCACGACCTCCGGTTGCTCAGCTGGGACCGGGGCGACCGCGTGGTCGTGCCGCCCGCCGCCGTCCGTACGGTGCTGGCGGCGGCGCGCCGCCGGGGCGGCGTCGTCGTGGTCGACCTTCCGCGCCGGGTGGACGAAGCCGCGGCCGAGGTACTGGCCCAGCTCGACCTGGTGCTCATGGTCGTACCGGGCGAGCTGCGGTCGGTGGCCGCCGCGGGCCGGGTGGCCGCCGGGGTCCGGATGGTGGCCCGGGACGTCCGCGTCGTCGTACGGGGGCGCTGCCCGGGCGGTCTCGACGCCGAGGACGTGGCAGGGCTGCTGGGGGCGCCGCTTGCCGGGGAGGTGCCCGTCGAGGTGGGACTCCCGGGCCGGGTCGCCGAGGGGGAGCCGCCGGGCTCGCAGGCGCGCGGCGCCCTGGCCCGCTTCTGCGACGGCTTCTGGCAGCGAGTCCTCGGCGCCGCCCAGGGGGTACCGGCATGAGCGCGGTACTGCTGGACGCGGTGCGTAGGCGGCTCGCCGAGAGCGGGGCCGAGCCGACCCCGGCGAGGGTGGCGGCCGCCCTGCGCGCCCAGGGCAGGCTGCTCGGCGACGAGGAAGTGCTGGGCGCGGCGGCGGAATTGCGCTCCGAACTGGTCGGCGCGGGGCCGCTGGAGCCGCTGCTGGCCGATCCCGAGGTGACCGACGTACTGGTGGCGGCCCCCGACCGGGTGTGGGTGGACCGCGGCAGAGGGCTGGAGCTGACCGGGGTGACGTTCGCCGACGCGGGCGCCGTGCGCCGGCTCGCCCAGCGGCTGGCCGCCGTGGCCGGCCGGCGTCTCGACGACGCACGGCCCTGGGTGGACGCCCGCATGCCCGACGGCACCCGGCTCCACGCCGTGCTGCCGCCCGTGTCGGTCGGCTCGGCCTGTCTCTCACTCCGGGTCGTACGGCCGAGGGCCTTCACCCTGGAGGAACTCGTCGCGGCGGGCACGCTGCCGCCCGGCGGCCAGCGGATGCTCCGCGACATGGTGGAGGCCCGGCTGTCGTTCCTCGTCTCCGGTGGGACGGGCACGGGGAAGACCACCCTGCTCAGCGCCCTGCTGGGGCTGGTGGGGCCGGGCGAGCGGATCGTGCTCGCCGAGGACTCGGCCGAGCTGCGGCCCGACCACCCGCACGTGGTGCGGCTGGAGACCCGGCCGGCCAACCAGGAGGGGGCGGGCCTGGTCACGCTGGCCGACCTGGTCCGGCAGGCGCTGCGGATGCGGCCCGACCGGCTGGTGGTCGGCGAGGTACGGGGCGCCGAAGTGGCGGACCTGCTCGCCGCCCTGAACACCGGCCACGAAGGCGGCTGCGGCACGGTCCACGCCAATGCCGCCTCCCATGTCCCGGCGCGGCTGGAGGCGCTGGGCACTGCTGCCGGACTCGACCGGGGCGCCCTGCACAGCCAGTTGGCGGCCGCGCTGACGCTGGTGCTGCATCTGGTCCGGGACCGGGAGGGGCGGCGCCGGGTGGCCGAGGTGCACGTGCTGGAGCGGGACGCCGCCGGACTGGTGGTGACCGTCCCCGCCCTGCGATGGTCCGCCGGGGGTTTCCTGCGGGAGCAGGGCTGGGAGCGGCTGCGTCCGCTGCTGCGGGGTGCCCGGTGAGCGCCGCGGCGGGGTTCTCCCTGCCGCTGTTCGCCGGGGTGCTGTGCGCGGGCGCGGCTGTGTGGGGGCTCGCCGGGGGCGACCGGGCGGCCCGGCGGGCCCGGGCCCTGCTCACCGGGGGCGGACCCCTCGTGGGCGGGCCACCGCGCGGGGAGGCGCTGCTCGGCGCCGTCCGGGTACGGGTCGTGCGGTGGAGGGAGTGGGGCTGCCTCGCGGCCGGGCTGCTGGTCGCGGTCCTGGGCGGGTCGGTGCTTCCCCTGCTGGCCGGTGGGGCCGCGGTGCCCCTGGTGCGGCGGTGGCTGCAGATGCGGGCGCGCGAGAGGGCCCGGTCCGCCCGTGCTGCCGAGGTGGTGGCCCTGTGCGGGGCGGCGGTGGGCGAGCTGCGGGCGGGGGCCCAGCCGGGGCAGGCGCTGATGGCGGCGATGCGGCGTACGGCGGCGGGGCCGGGCGGGCCGGGTGCGGCGGAGGCCGGGGTGCTGGCAGCGGCGGCGTTCGGCGGGGACGTGCCCGGGGCGCTGCGCCAGGCCGCCAGGGAGCCCGGTGCGGAGGGCCTGGCCGGGATGGCCGCCTGCTGGCGCGTGTCGGTGGACGGCGGGGCGGGGCTGGCTGCCGGACTGGACCGGCTGGAGGGTGCGCTGAGGGCCGAGCGGGACCGGGAGGAGTCATTGCGCGCCCAGTTGGCGGGGGCGCGGTCGACGGTGCTGGTCCTTGCTCTGCTGCCGCTGGTGGGTCTGTTGATCGGCACCGGCCTGGGCGCGGATCCGCTCCGGGTCCTGCTGCACACCCCGATGGGTTGGGGCTGTCTGCTGGCGGGTGTGGTGCTGGAGGCGCTGGGGCTGCTGTGGTGCCGGCGGATCGTGCGGGCGGGGGAGCGGTGATGGGCGGCTTCTTCGTCCACAGGCTGGGGATCGTCCTGGGTGTGGCGGCGGCCCTGTGGCTGGTGTCAGTGGTGGTGGCGCGGGTCAGGGCGCGCGCTGTCCGGCGCAGGACCGCTGCGCTGCTGGGGATGCGGCCGCGGCCGCGCGGGCCGGTGCTCGGCTCCGGGGTGCGGAGCGCGGCGGCGGCGTGGGCCGTGCCCGCCGGGGCGGTGCTGGCCGGCTTGGTGCTCGTCGGCGGGGTGGCCGGTGCGGCTGTCGGGTGCCTGGCGGCGGTGGGGGTGCGGCGCTGGAGGTCGAGGCCGCGGCCGCCGTCGGCCGGGGTCGATCCGCGGGAGGCGGAACGCCAGTTGCCGTTCGCCGCCGATCTGCTGGCTGCGTGCCTGGCGGCCGGGGCCGGGCCGGTGGAGGCGGCGGAGGTGGTGGGCGAATCGCTGGGCGGCCCGGTGGGCGAGCGACTCGCACGCACCGGGGCGGAGCTGCGGCTCGGCGGTGAACCAGGCGCCGGGTGGGGGAGGTTGGCGGAGATACCGGGGGCCCGGGCGCTCGCCGAATGCCTGGATCGTGCCGCGCGGAGCGGAGCGCCCGCGGCGGAGCCCATGTCCCGGCTCGCCTCGGGGCTCCGGGAGGACCGGGCGCGGCGGGCCGGAGCCAGGGCACAGCGGGCGGCGGTGCTCGTCACCGCCCCGGTGGGGCTGTGTTTCCTCCCCGCATTTCTCTCGATCGGGGTCGCTCCGGTGGTGATCGGTATGGCCTCGGGACTTCTCTCGCGTCACTGACGTCGCATTGACCACACATCAACAACGGAAATTCACAGGAGGTTGCCATGAGGATCATCTGGTTTCGTGTGCGGACGGCGCTCGGCGCTCGCGGGGGCGATGCGGGGATGTCCACTTCGGAATACGCCATGGGCACGATCGCGGCCTGCGCATTCGCGGCCGTTCTCTACAAGGTGGTGACGAGTGAAGTCGTCGCGACGGCCCTCCAGTCGACCATCGGGAAGGCGCTCGATGTGCCGTTCTGAGGAGAAGGCGGCAGGGGGCGGGAGAAAGGGGGACCGCGGATATGTGACGGCGGAGGCCGCCCTGGTGATTCCGGCGCTGGTGCTCTTCGCGGCCATGCTGGTGTGGGCCCTGATGGCGGCGGCCGGACAGATCCGCTGCGTGGACGCGGCCCGGGCCGGTGCGCGGGCGGCCGCCCGGTCCGAGCCGGCGGAGGTGGCGGTGGCAGCGGCCCGCGAGGCCGCCCCGGCGGGGGCCCGGGTGGAGCTGGAAAGGGTGGGCGACCTCTGGCGGGTGCGGGTGGCGGCGCCCGCCCCGGGGCCGGCCGGGGTACCGCTGAGGCTCGGCGCGCAGGCCGTGGCGCTGGCCGAGGACAGTGTGGGGCCGCCGTGAGCAGGGACCGGGGTTCGGCGACGGTCTGGGCGGCTCTGGTCGCGACGGTGCTGGGGGCGGTGTTCGCCGGGGTGCTGCTGCTCGGCCAGGCCGTGGTGGCCCGCCACCGGGCGGCGACGGCCGCGGACCTGGCGGCGCTCGCGGCGGCGGCCACCTGGGCGCACGGCCCGGACGCCGCCTGCGCCACGGCACTGCGGGTGGCCCGGGCGCAGGGTGCGGAACTCGCCGGGTGCCGTCTCGGCGGTGAGGTCGCCGAGGTGGAGGCCCGCGCCGCGGCGGGCCCCTTCACCCCCCGGGCACGTGCCAGAGCCGGCCCGCCCCCCGAGCCCGCGGTCCCCGACCCGGAAGGGGCCCCGCCCGAGGCCACCCCGCAGGCCCCGCCGTCCGAGGCCACTGCGCCGGCGCCGCCGTCCGAGCCCGAGCCCGAAGACCCCGCCTTGCGAGGGCCCGGCACCGCACGCGGCGCAGTCCCGGTGCGGGCTCGTCGGCCCCGCGCCATGGCCGTCCGGCACCGCGCGCCCAGCGGGCGCCCCGGGGCCCGTCGGCCCCGCCCGGCGCAGGGTCGGGGGTCTGGTTGCGGGACGGGGCTCGTTGAACGGTCGGTGGGGCCGGGTCGGCCCGGTCGGCTGCTGGTCAGGGGGATTCGGAGAGGAGGCGGGTGAGGAGGCGGAGGGCGCCGCGCTTGTGGAGGGGGTCGTTGCCGTTGCCGCACTTGGGGGACTGGATGCAGGAGGGGCAGCCGGCTTCGCACTCGCAGGCGGCGATGGCGTCGCGGGTGGCCGTCAGCCAGGCGCGGGCCGTGTGGAAGGCCCGCTCCGCGAAGCCGGCACCGCCGGGGTGGCCGTCGTAGACGAAGACCGTGGGGAGGAGGGTGTCGGGATGCAGCGGCACGGAGACGCCGCCGATGTCCCAGCGGTCGCAGGTGGCGAACAGCGGCAGCATGCCGATCGAGGCGTGCTCCGCGGCGTGCAGGGCGCCGCCGAGGATCTCCGGGTTGATGCGGGCCTCGTCGAGCTGGTCCTCGGTCACCGTCCACCAGACGGCCCTGGTGCGCAGGGTGCGGGGCGGCAGGTCCAGCTTGGCCTCGCCGAGGACCTCGCCGGTGATCAGCTTGCGGCGCAGGTAGGAGACGACCTGGTTGGTCACCTCGACGGAGCCGAAGCAGAGCCGGGCCGAGCCCCAGGGGATCTCGGTCTCGGTCTCCAGGATGGAGATGGAGGTGGTGTCGCGGGCCGTGGTCGAGAAGGGCGGGTCCGCCGCCTCGACGAGGGCCGCGGAGCCCTCCAGGTCCAGGTGCTGCACGAGGTACGTGCGGCCCTGGTGGAGGTGGACGGCGCCCTCGTGGACGGCGGTGTGGGCCGCCGCCTCGTCGACGGTGCCCAGCAGCCGGCCGGTGGAGGCCTCGACGATCTGCACCGGGCGGCCGCCGCCGCCCCGGATGTCGGTGAGGTCCGAGGCCCGCTCCCGGCGGGTCCAGTGCCATCCGGCCGCCCGGCGGCGCAGCAGCTTCGCCGCTTCGAGCTGCGGGACGAGCTCCTCGGTGGACGGTCCGAAGAGGTCCAGGTCCGCCTCCGTCAGCGGGAGCTCCTCGGCCGCGGCGCACAGGTGGGGGGCGAGGACGTAGGGGTTGTCGGGGTCCAGGACGGTGGCCTCCACCGGTTGGCGGAACAGCGCCTCCGGGTGGTGGACGAGGTAGGTGTCGAGGGGGTCGTCGCGGGCGACCAGCACGGCCAGGGCCCCCTGCCCCGAGCGCCCCGCTCGGCCCGCCTGCTGCCACAGGGAGGCCCGCGTGCCCGGGTATCCGGTGATGAGTACGGCGTCCAGGCCGGAGACGTCCACGCCCAGCTCCAGTGCGGTCGTGGCGGCCAGTCCGAGCAGCTCGCCGGAGTGCAGGGCCCGCTCCAGGGCCCGCCGCTCCTCGGGCAGGTAGCCGCCCCGGTAGGCCGCGACCCGCCGGGGCAGGGACCGGTCCACCTCCGCGAGGCGTTCCTGCGTGATCACGGAGATCAGCTCGGCGCCGCGCCGGGAGCGCACGAAGGCGACCGTGCGGACGCCCTGGACCACCAGGTCGGTCAGCAGATCGGCGGTCTCCGCGGTGGCCGTACGGCGTACGGGAGCGCCCTTCTCGCCCCGCAGCTCGGTGAGGAGCGGCGGCTCCCAGAGGGCGAAGACCACCTCGCCGCGCGGTGAGGCGTCGTCGGTGATCTCGGTCACCGGTACACCGGTCAGCCGGGACGCGGCGGCGGCCGGGTCGCTGGCCGTCGCGGAGGCCAGGAGGAACACCGGCTGCGAGCCGTAGCGGGCGCACAGCCGCCGCAGCCGGCGCAGCACCTGCGCCACGTGGGAGCCGAAGACCCCGCGGTAGGTGTGGCACTCGTCGATCACCACGTAGCGCAGGGCGCGCAGGAAGGAGGACCAGCGGGGGTGGGCGGGCAGGATCCCGCGGTGCAGCATGTCGGGGTTGGTGAGGACGTGGTTGGCGTACTGGCGCACCCATTCGCGTTCCTCGTAAGGCGTGTCCCCGTCGTAGACCGCGGGCCGGACGGCGTTGCCCAGGGGGGCGGCCAGGTCCCGGACGGCGCGGCACTGGTCGGCCGCCAGCGCCTTGGTGGGGGCCAGGTAGAGGGTGGTCGCCCCTCTGCCGTTGGGGGCCTGGGCGCCGTCCACCAGGGCCGACAGCACCGGTGCGAGGTAGGCCAGGGACTTGCCCGAGGCGGTTCCCGTGGCCACGACCACGGATTCGCCGTCCAGGGCGTGTTCGGCGGCCGCGGCCTGGTGTTCCCACGGATGGCCGATCCCGGCGGACTGGATGGCGGCCACGACGTCCGATCGGATGCGGTCGGGCCAGACTGCATGACGGCCCTCCCGAGGGGGCAAGTGCTCCGTATGAGTGATGCGTGCAGAGCGGAAAGGCCCCCGTGACAGGCGGTCCAGGACCGTGCCGGGGGTGGGTCGGGAGTCCGCGTCTGCCGTGGGCCGACCGGGACCGTGAGTGTTGGCCATCGGAACCGAGTGTGTCACCGGCGTGCGGGACAATGGTCGGAAGGCGTCGTGCGCGCCTGCCGGTAAGTGATTGAATGCCATTGCGGCAGCCAATCCCTCACCTACCTTCGGGTGGGGAGGCCCCTGGGGGGCGCCGCTCGATAGCAAGGTGCTGGAGGATCCGTGGACCTGTCCCTGTCGACTCGCACTGTCGGCGACCGTACGGTCGTGGAGGTCGGTGGCGAGATTGATGTGTATACCGCGCCCAAGCTGCGCGAGCAGTTGGTCGAGTTGGTGAACGACGGCAGCTACCACCTGGTCGTCGACATGGAGCGAGTGGACTTCCTCGACTCCACCGGACTCGGTGTGCTCGTGGGCGGCCTCAAGCGCGTCCGCGCGCACGAGGGTTCGCTCCGCCTGGTGTGCAACCAGGAGCGCATCCTGAAGATCTTCCGTATCACCGGTCTGACCAAGGTGTTTCCGATCCACACCACGGTGGACGACGCCGTCAACGCCACTGACTGACGGCTCCAGGCGGCCTCCGGCAGCCTTCGGGCGGCCGGGGGCCGGCAAGGAGAGCGGGGGTGCCGGGCCATGGATGGTCCGGGCCCCTGTCAAGGCACGCCCGTAGTCCGAGGGGGACGCGCATGGCCACCGTTGAACTGCGCTTCAGCGCCCAGCCCGAACACGTCCGGACGGCCCGCCTGGTCGCGGCCGCCGTGGCGCGCAGGGCCGGGGTGGAGGAAGCCGTCCTCGACGAGGTCCGCCTCGCCGTGGGCGAAGCCTGTTCGCGTGCCGTGGGGCTCCACCGGGTCCACGGGCTGACCGCGCCCGTGCGGGTGGTGCTGACCGAGGAGGACAAGGCGTTCTCCATCGAGGTCGGTGACGAGGTCCCCGGTCCGGGCGGAGGCCCGGCCGACACCGTGTCCGGCCTCGCCGCCGTCCAGGACTCCGACGGGGACACCGAGGACGAGATGGGCCTCGCCGTGATCAGCGGGCTCGTCGACGACGTCGAGGTGACCAGTGGGGAATCGGGCGGGACGATCCGGATGAGCTGGCCCGTCTCCGTGTCCTCCGATCTTCCTTGAGATCTTCGGCGCGACCATTCCCTCCTATCTTCCGATCTTTATCAAGGCCCTGCTGAGCAGGGCCTTTTTCATTCCTCTAGATCAATGAGCATGCGTCAATGCCTTTGCCCCGTTACCGCTTTCGAGGGTAATGGAGTGACGCGATCCATTGCTGAGGAGCAGGAGCACGCCAATTACGTTTCCGGCGCACTGTTTTGATCCGGGTGCGCTCCCTACAATCCGTCCACATCTTGAGCTCATCACGTCAAGGAGGACGAATGACGGGGCTCTTCACCCCTCTCGCGCCGGATGGCACCACCGATCTGGCATCCGCAGTACTCACCGATGACAATCGGCTCATCGTGATGGTCATTGCGGCCGTGGCACTCGCCGCTCTCGTCGTCGCGCAGTTCCTGGTCCGCCAGGTCCTCGCGGCCGACGAGGGAACCGACAGCATGAAGAAAATCGCCGCGGCGGTCCAGGAAGGCGCCAACGCCTACCTCGGCCGGCAGCTGCGCACCCTCGGCGTCTTCGCCGTCGTGGTGTTCTTCCTGCTCTTCCTGCTTCCCGCCGACGACTGGAACCAGCGGGCGGGACGCTCCGCCTTCTTCCTGGTAGGCGCCATCTTCTCGGCGGCCACCGGCTACATCGGCATGCGCCTCGCGGTCCGCGCCAACGTCCGCGTCGCCGCCGCGGCCCGCCAGGCCACCCCGGCCGAGGGGGAGCCCGCCAAGGACCTGACCGCCGTCTCCCACCAGGCGATGAAGATCGCCTTCCGTACGGGCGGCGTCGTCGGCATGTTCACCGTCGGCCTCGGCCTGCTCGGCGCCTCCTGCGTCGTCCTGGTCTACGCCGCGGACGCCCCCAAGGTCCTGGAGGGCTTCGGCCTCGGCGCCGCCCTCATCGCGATGTTCATGCGCGTGGGCGGCGGCATCTTCACCAAGGCCGCCGACGTCGGCGCCGACCTGGTCGGCAAGGTCGAGCAGGGCATTCCGGAGGACGACCCGCGCAATGCCGCGACCATCGCCGACAACGTGGGCGACAACGTCGGAGACTGCGCCGGAATGGCGGCCGACCTCTTCGAGTCCTACGCCGTCACCCTCGTGGCGGCGCTGATCCTCGGCAAGGCCGCCTTCGGCGACCTGGGCCTCGCCTTCCCGCTGATCGTCCCCGCCATCGGCGTCATCACCGCGATGATCGGGATCTTCGCGGTATCCCCGCGCCGCAGCGACCGCAGCGGCATGACCGCCATCAACCGCGGCTTCTTCATCTCGGCCGTGATCTCGCTGGTGCTGGTCGCGATCGCCGTCTACGCCTATCTGCCGGCCAGCTACCGGGACCTCGTCGGCGTCGAGAACGCGGCGATCACCAACCACTCCGGCGACCCGCGCATCCTGGCCGTCGTCGCCGTCGCCATCGGCATCGTGCTGGCAGCCCTGATCCAGCAGCTGACGGGCTACTTCACGGAGACCAACCGCCGTCCCGTACGGGACATCGGCAAGTCCTCGCTGACGGGAGCCGCCACCGTGGTCCTCGCCGGCATCTCCGTCGGCCTGGAGTCGGCCGTCTACACGGCGCTCCTCATCGGCCTCGGCGTGTACGGGGCGTTCCTGCTCGGCGGTACGTCGATCCTGCTGGCGCTCTTCGCGGTGGCCCTGGCCGGCACCGGCCTGCTCACCACCGTCGGCGTCATCGTCGCCATGGACACCTTCGGGCCCGTCTCCGACAACGCCCAGGGCATCGCCGAGATGTCCGGTGACGTCGAGGGTGCTGGCGCGCAGGTCCTGACCGACCTGGACGCCGTGGGCAACACCACCAAGGCCATCACCAAGGGCATCGCCATCGCCACGGCCGTGCTGGCCGCCGCCGCGCTCTTCGGCTCGTACAACGACGCGATCGCCGCCGCGGTCAAGGAGGTCGGGGCGAAGGCCGGCGAGCTGAACCTCAGCCTGGACATCGCTCAGCCCAACAACCTCGTCGGGCTGATCCTGGGCGCGGCCGTGGTCTTCCTGTTCTCCGGGCTCGCCATCAACGCCGTCTCCCGCTCGGCGGGCTCGGTGGTCTACGAGGTGCGCCGCCAGTTCCGCGAGCACCCCGGGATCATGGACTACAGCGAGAAGCCCGAGTACGGGCGCGTCGTCGACATCTGCACCAAGGACGCGCTGCGCGAGCTCGCCACGCCCGGCCTGCTCGCCGTCCTGACACCGATCGCGGTGGGCTTCTGCCTGGGTGTGGGCGCACTGGGCTCCTTCCTCGCCGGCGCCATCGGCACCGGCACGCTGATGGCGGTCTTCCTCGCCAACTCCGGCGGTGCCTGGGACAACGCGAAGAAGCTGGTCGAGGACGGCCACCACGGCGGCAAGGGCAGCGAGGCCCACGCGGCGGTCGTCATCGGCGACACGGTCGGCGATCCCTTCAAGGACACCGCCGGTCCCGCGATCAACCCGCTGCTCAAGGTCATGAACCTGGTGGCACTGCTGATCGCGCCCGCCGTCGTGCAGTTCAGCTACGGCGAGGACGCCAGCCCGACCGTGCGGGCGATCGTCGCGGTCCTTGCGATCGGCGTGATCATCGGCGCGGTGTACGTCTCCAAGCGCCGCGGCATCGCCGTGGGCGACGAGGGCGACGGGACGGCCGAGCGGGTGGCCCAGTCGGCCGACCCGGCGACGGTCTCCTGACCCAGGGGACCGGACGAGGGACGGGCCGGGCCGGGCAGGGCCGGCCGTGCGCCCGAACGGCGGACAGGCGGTGCGGACTGACGCGCCGTCTGTCCGCCTTTGTGCGTCCCCCGAGGGCAGGCGTGTATCTTCCGGGCCGAGAGCCTTCGAAGGGACCAATCCGGTGAACAAGAAGCTTGCGGCCGCGTTGTCGGGCGGTGCGGTGCTGATGCTCGTCCTGTCCGGCTGCGGCGGGGACGACGGCGAAGAGAAGGCCAACGCCTGGGCCAAGAAGGTCTGCGACCAGTGGCAGCCCGAACTCAAGAAGATCGAGACCGCCAACGCCGACATCAAGCGCGTGGCAACCGAGAGCACCAAGCCCGACGAGGTCAAGCAGACGGACGCGGCGGCCTTCGCGACCATGTCGGAGTCGTACAAGACGATGGGCAACGCCCTGCAGCAGGCGGGCGTCCCGCCGGTCAAGGACGGCGCCACCACCCAGGCGGAGGCCGTCAAGGGCTTCGAGTCGACCTCCAAGGGATACGCGGACCTGAAGGCCAAGATGGACGCCCTGGACCCCGCGGACCAGACGAAGTTCGCCGACGGCCTCAAGGAGGTCGCGGGTGGTCTGGAAGCGGCGACGAAGGGCGGCCAGGACGCCCTGGCCACGCTGAACGAGGGCGGTCTGGACAAGGCCATCAACAGCCAGAAGGGCTGCCAGGTCGCCACGACATCGGCATCGCCCAAGTAGCCGTACGAAGTCCCGGGCGGCCCGGCTCCGACGAGGGAGCCGGGCCGCCCTTTCGTACCACCGGGCCCGGGGTGAGCCGTAGGACGGGCCCCAGCGGACACAATGGGAGCGTGAGTACCACCAGCCTCCCCACCCCCGACCACGCCGCCGAGCTCCGCAGCGCCATGCTGGCCGCCGGCTTCACCGCCGACGGGCTGCTCGACCTGCTCGGCGCCCCCGCCTACGCGGCGCTGGCCCGCAGCGAGACGGTCCCGGCCCTGCGCGCCACCCGGGGCGGCGGCCACGGCCCGCTCGCGACCCTGGTCCGGCTGTTCCTGCTCCAGCAGACCGTGCCGTACGCGCACGCCGCGGCGGCGCTGCCGGTCGAGGCCGCGCTGGCCGACGGCTGGCTGCGACGCGCAGGCGCCGCCGGCGGCGAGGACACCGTCGACGCCACCGTCGACGTGCGCCCGTACGGCGGCCCGGACGGCGAGGACTGGTTCATCGTCTCCGACCTCGGCTGTGCGGTGGGCGGCGCCGGCGGGATCGGCAGCCGGGAGGAGGGCGTCGTCCTCGGTGTCGGCGGCGCCTCCACCACCCTGGCCGGGATCACCGTGCGCACCCCGGTCGGCTCCGCCCTCGACATCGGCACCGGATCCGGCATCCAGGCACTGCACGCCACCCGGCACGCGACGAGGGTCACCGCCACCGACGTCAACCCGAGGGCTCTCGGATTCACCCGTTTGACGCTGGCCCTCTCCGGGGCGCCGGAGGCCGAGCTGCTGACGGGCTCGCTCTTCGAGCCGGTCGGCGAGGACACGTACGACCTGATCGTCTCGAACCCGCCGTTCGTGATCTCCCCCGGCGCCCGGCTGACGTACCGCGACGGCGGGATGGGCGGCGACGACCTGTGCCGGACCCTGGTCCAGCAGGCGGGGGCACGGCTCAACCCCGGCGGGTACGCGCAGTTCCTCGGGAACTGGCAGCACGTGGAGGGCGAGGACTGGCACGACCGGCTCCGCTCCTGGGTGCCGCGCGGCTGCGACGCCTGGATCGTGCAGCGCGACGTGCAGGACGTGACGCAGTACGCCGAGCTGTGGCTGCGCGACGCGGGCGACCACCAGAGCGACCCGGCCGAGTACGCGCGGCGGTACGAGGAGTGGCTGGACGAGTTCGAGGCCCGGAAGACGAAGTCGGTCGGCTTTGGATGGATCACCTTGCGCCGGACGGACGCGGCCGAGCCCTCGATCGTGGTCGAGGAGTGGCCCCACACGGTGGAGCAGCCGCTCGGCGAGGCCGTCACCGCCCACTTCGCCCGCCAGGACTACCTGCGCGCCCACGACGACGCCGCCCTGCTGGAGGCGCACTTCACGCTGGTGGAGGAAGTGGTCCAGGAGCAGGTCGGGCCGCCCGGTGCCGAGGACCCGGAGCACGTCGTGCTCCGGCAGAACCGCGGCATGCGGCGCGCCACCAAGGTCGACACGGTCGGCGCGGGCTTCGCGGGAGTGTGTGACGGCTCACTGAGTGCCGGGCGGATCCTGGACGCCATCGCCCAGCTGATGCAGGAGGACCCGGTGGTGCTGCGCGACCGGACCCCGGAGGCCATCCGGCTGCTGGTCGAGCAGGGCTTCCTGGAGCCCGTGACCCGCCCGGGGCGGTAGCCGGCACCGGGATGTAACCCTGGGTTCGCCCGGCGTACCCCTGGGGTCGCCAGTATGGCGGCCGGGGGGTTCTCGACAGTGGCCCGGGGGTTCGGGGGGACGGCGGGGAAGGCAGCTCGGTGATCTTCGCCGAGCCGCGTTCCCGCTGTTCGGGGCCGCGTCGCAGGCCTGGACGGGAGCGTGCGCCGATCGGTGTGCGCCGGTGGTTCGAGGTGCGCGCCCCGTCGGGGTCGAAGCCCTCGTTCCCCTTGCCCCGGCGGCCCGGCGCGCCGGGCCGCCGGGCGGGGTGCGGACCGGGTGGCGGGCGGCGCGCAGAGGCGCCGCCAGACGGCCCCCCGGCCACTCGGCGCGGTGATCGCGAAGGGGTGGGCGCGACATCCGGGCGGCAGAAACGGCACTTGTCGGGTTACCGTTCGAGTGGCCGTTGCGGGCTTGTGCCGTTTGACACGGGGGCGGGTTGTACCGTCACACTCCGCAGCGTCGCCGTACTGCGACCGAGTGCCGACCGGAGAGAAGAGCCAAGTTGTCCCCGACTAGCGAGACCGCAAAAGGCGGCCGCCGACTCGTCATCGTCGAGTCCCCTGCCAAGGCGAAGACGATCAAGGGCTACCTCGGCCCGGGATACGTCGTCGAGGCGAGCGTCGGGCACATCCGCGACCTCCCGAACGGCGCGGCCGAGGTTCCCGACAAGTACACCGGTGAGGTCCGCCGCCTCGGCGTGGACGTCGAACACGACTTCCAGCCGATCTACGTCGTCAACGCCGACAAGAAGGCCCAGGTCAGGAAGCTCAAGGAGCTGCTGGCCGAGTCCGACGAACTCTTCCTCGCCACCGATGAGGACCGCGAGGGCGAAGCCATCGCGTGGCACCTGCAGGAAGTCCTCAAGCCCAAGGTCCCCGTCCACCGGATGGTCTTCCACGAGATCACCAAGGACGCGATCCGCGACGCCGTCGCCAATCCGCGCGAGCTGAACCAGCGCATGGTCGACGCCCAGGAGACCCGCCGCATCCTCGACCGCCTCTACGGCTACGAGGTCTCGCCGGTCCTGTGGAAGAAGGTCATGCCGCGCCTGTCGGCCGGCCGCGTCCAGTCCGTGGCCACCCGCCTCGTCGTCGAGCGGGAGCGCGAGCGCATCGCCTTCCGCTCCGCCGAGTACTGGGACCTGACCGGAACCTTCTCCACCGGTCGCGCCGGTGACCCGTCCGACCCGTCGTCGCTGGTCGCCCGTCTGAACACGGTGGACGGCAAGCGCATCGCGCAGGGCCGTGACTTCGGTGCGAACGGGCAGCTCAAGAGCGAGGTCCTGCACCTCGACGAGGCGAACGCCCGGGCGCTGGCCGCCTCGCTGGAAGGCGCCTCGTTCGCCGTCCGGTCCGTCGAGTCCAAGCCCTACCGCCGGTCGCCGTACGCCCCCTTCCGTACGACGACGCTCCAGCAGGAGGCCTCGCGCAAGCTGGGCTTCGGCGCGAAGGCGACCATGCAGGTGGCGCAGAAGCTGTACGAGAACGGCTTCATCACGTACATGCGTACCGACTCCACCACGCTGTCCGACACCGCGGTGGCGGCCGCCCGGGCGCAGGTCACGCAGCTCTACGGGGCCGACTACCTGCCGGAGAAGCCGCGCGTCTACGCGGGCAAGGTCAAGAACGCCCAGGAGGCGCACGAGGCGATCCGTCCGTCGGGTGATCGTTTCCGCACCCCCGCCGAGACGGGCCTGACCGGCGACCAGTTCCGCCTGTACGAGCTGATCTGGAAGCGCACGGTCGCCTCCCAGATGAAGGACGCGGTCGGCAACAGCGTCACCGTCAAGATCGGCGGCCGCGCCTCGGACGGCCGTGACGCCGAGTTCAGCGCGTCCGGCAAGACGATCACCTTCCACGGCTTCATGAAGGCGTACGTCGAGGGCGCCGACGACCCCAACGCCGAGCTCGACGACCGTGAGCGGCGGCTGCCGCAGGTCGCGGAGGGCGACGCGCTCGCCGCCGAGGAGATCACGGCGGACGGCCATGCGACCAAGCCGCCGGCCCGCTACACCGAGGCCTCGCTGGTCAAGGAGCTCGAAGAGCGCGAGATCGGCCGGCCGTCGACGTACGCGTCGATCATCGGCACGATCCTCGACCGCGGCTACGTCTTCAAGAAGGGCACGGCCCTGGTGCCGTCCTTCCTGTCGTTCGCCGTGGTCAACCTGCTGGAGAAGCACTTCGGCCGGCTCGTCGACTACGACTTCACCGCGAAGATGGAGGACGACCTCGACCGCATCGCGCGCGGCGAGGCCCAGTCCGTGCCGTGGCTGAAGCGCTTCTACTTCGGCTCCGAGGAGGCCACCGAGGTCGTACCCGCCGATGGCGACCACCTCGGCGGCCTGAAGGAGCTGGTCACGGACCTGGGCGCGATCGACGCCCGGGAGATCTCCTCCTTCCCGGTCGGCGAGGGCATCGTCCTGCGCGTCGGGCGCTACGGGCCGTACGTGGAGCGCGGTGAGAAGGACGCAGAGGGCCACCAGCGGGCCGACATCCCCGACGACATGGCTCCGGACGAGCTGACGGTCGAGTACGCGGAGGAGCTGTTCGCGAAGCCGAGCGGCGAGTTCCAGCTCGGCAAGGACCCCGTGAGCGGGAACGAGATCGTCGCCAAGGACGGCCGCTACGGGCCGTACGTGACGGAGATCCTGCCCGAGGGCACGCCGAAGACCGGCAAGAACGCGGTGAAGCCGCGCACTGCCTCGCTCTTCAAGACGATGAGCCTGGACAGCGTCACGCTCGACGACGCGCTGAAGCTGATGTCGCTGCCGCGGGTCGTCGGCGTGGACGCCGAGGGCGTGGAGATCACGGCCCAGAACGGCCGCTACGGCCCGTACCTGAAGAAGGGCACGGACTCGCGGTCGCTGGAGGCCGAGGACCAGCTCTTCACGATCACGTTGGACGAGGCTCTCGCCATCTACGCGCAGCCCAAGCAGCGCGGCCGGGCCGCGGCCAAGCCCCCGCTGAAGGAGCTGGGCACGGACCCGGTCAGCGAGAAGCCGGTGGTGGTCAAGGACGGCCGCTTCGGGCCGTACGTGACGGACGGCGAGACGAACGCGACGCTGCGGCGGGACGACGACGTCGAGACGATCACGCCGGAGCGCGGCTACGAGCTGCTCGCCGAGAAGCGGGCGAAGGGCCCGGCCAAGAAGACGGCGAAGAAGGCTGCCAAGAAGGCCCCGGCGAAGAAGGCGACGGCGACGAAGACCGCGGCCGCGAAGACCGCGGCCGCCAAGAAGACGGCGGCCAAGAAGACCACGGCCGCCAAGACCACCGCCGCGAAGAAGACGGTCGCGAAGAAGACGGTGGCGAAGAAGACGGCCGCGGCCCCGGCTGCGGACGAGTAGTCACGACCGCTCACCACGAGAGCCCCGTGCCCCGGCGCGGGGCTCTCGCGTGCCCGGCCCGGTTCGCCACGCCCGCAGGGGCCGGGGTCCGCCGGGGTTCGGGGCGCGGTGCGCGAAGGTGGGTCCGGGGTCACACCCGGGCTTGTCCACAGGCCTCCGCAGCGGCCAAGCGCAGCGGATAGGCTGGGCGGATGACGCGAGCCGAGCAGCCGGCGGTCGTGACCGCCCCGGCGAACCCCACCTACGACGAAGCCCTAGCCGCGGATTCCCGTGAGCGTGCGGTGCGCGCACTGCTGCGCACCCCCCGGCTGCGCCGCCTGTGGAGCGCCCAGCTGGTGAGCGGCATCGGTGATGCCCTCGCCCTGCTGGTGCTGGTTCTGCTGGCCCTTCAGGCGGCCGCCACCGAAGGGGCCTTCGGCGGCGGATACCGCGGTGCGGCCCTCGCGGTCGCCGCCGTCTTCGGCGTCCGGATCGTCGCCACCCTGCTCTTCGGCGCGGTCCTGCTCGGCCCCCTGGCCGGGCTCGTCGGCGCCGGCGGCAAGCTGGACCGCCGCTGGACGATGATCGGGGCCGACGCCGTCCGCCTCGCGTTGTTCGTCGTCGCCCCGCTGTGGCTCGACTGGATCCCGGCCCACGCGCTCACCGCCCTGCTCGCCACCGTCTTCGTGTCCGGCGCGGCCGAACGGCTGTGGACGCTGGCCAAGGAGAGCGCGGCCCCCGCCCTGCTGCCCGCGCCGCCGCCGGAGGGGGCGACCGTACGGCCGCTCCCCGACCACATGGACGCCCTGCGGCGCCTGACCCTGCGGACGTCCTTCGCGGTGTTGCCCGTCGCGGCGGCCGCGCTGCTCGCCGCGACCCTCGTCGGCAAGGCCCTCGGCCTCGGCATCGACTGGTTCGCCGCCAACCAGGCCGCCCTCGGCTCGTACGTGGCCGCCGGCCTCTTCGCCGCGTCCGTGTCCCTGCTGCTCCCCCTGGTGCTGCCGACCGGGGCGACCCCGCGGCCGCGCTCCCCGCTGGAAGGCCTGCGCGCCCCCAAGGCGGGCGACCGGCCGGACAAGGGCCGCACCGGCGCCGTCCCCCTGCTCGTCCTGAGCTGCGCCGCCGTCGCCGGAGCGGTGTCCTGCGCCGTCGCCGTGGCCGTCCTGCACGCCTTCGACCTGGGCGGGGGACCGGCCGCCTTCGCGCTGTTCGTCCTCGCCCTGGTCGGCGGTACCGCCGCCGGCATCCGTGCCACCCAGGCCGGGAAGGTGCTGCCCGGGCTGTCCCGGCGCCGGCTGCTGGCCCTCGCCATAGCGGTGACCGGCCTCGCGCTGCTGCTGAGCGGCCTCGTCCCGGACACGGCGACGGTGCTGTTCCTGTCGCTGCTCGCCGGCACCGCCGCGGGCGTCGCGGCCAACACCGGTCACACCCTGCTGGACCAGGAGACCGAGGAGTTCCGCCGGGCCCGGGTCACCGAGCACCTCCAGGCCGTCGTACGGGTGGCCGTGGCCCTCGGCGCCGTCGCCGCGCCGGTCCTGGCCGCCGTGATCGGCCCGCACCGGCTGACCGGCGCCGAGGTCGTCTTCTCGCACGGCGGAGCCGCCTTCACCCTGATGCTCGTCGGCGCGCTGCTGCTGCCGGTCGCCGTGGTCGTGCTCACCAAGGCCGACGACCGCAGCGGCGTACCGCTGCGGCGCGACCTGCGCGACGCGCTGCGCGGCGGGGAGCCGGTCCAGGCCCCGGCCGCCACCGGGTTCTTCATCGCCCTGGAAGGCGGCGACGGAGCCGGCAAGTCCACGCAGGTCCAGGCGCTGGCCGAGTGGATACGGGGCAAGGGGCACGAGGTCGTCGTGACCCGGGAGCCGGGCGCCACCCCCGTCGGCAAGCGGCTGCGCTCCATCCTGCTCGACATCTCCTCGGCGGGGCTGTCGAACCGCGCGGAGGCCCTGCTGTACGCGGCCGACCGCGCCGAACACGTGGACACCGTGGTGCGTCCGGCGCTGGAGCGCGGCGCCGTCGTCATCTCCGACCGCTACATCGACTCCTCGGTGGCCTACCAGGGCGCCGGCCGCGACCTCTCCCCGACGGAGATCGCCCGGATCTCGCGCTGGGCCACCGACGGGCTCGTACCGCACCTGACCGTGCTGCTCGACGTGTCGCCGGAGGCGGCGCGGGAGCGGTTCACGGAGGCGCCGGACCGGCTGGAGTCGGAGCCGGCGGAGTTCCACCAGCGGGTGCGGGCGGGCTTCCTGACCCTCGCCGCGGCCGACCCCGGCCGCTACCTGGTGGTCGACGCCGGGCAGGACCCGGACTCGGTGACCACCGTCGTACGGCACCGCCTGGACCGGATGCTCCCGCTCTCCGAGGCGGAGCTGGCCGCGCAGGCGGAGGCCCGGCGTCTCGCCGAGGAGGAGGCGCGGCGCAAGGCCGAGGAAGAGGCGGCACGCAAGGCCGAGGAGGCGCGGCTGCGCGCCGAGGAGGAAGCCCGCAAGGCCCGCGAGGCCGAGGAGGCGCGGATCAGGGCCGAGGCCGAGGCCGCCCGCAGGGCGGAGGAGGAGCGGCTGCGCGCCGAGGAGGAGGCCCGGGCGCGGGCCGAGGCCGAACGGCTGCGCGCGGAGGCCGAGGCAAAGGCACGGGCTGCGGAGGCCGAACGGCTGCGCAAGCAGGCCGAGGAGGAGGCCCGGCTGCGCGCCGAGGCCGAGGAGCGGCGGCTGGAGAAGCAGCGGCGGGCCGAGGAGGCCCTGCTGAAGGCGGAGGAGGCGCGACGCCTGGTGGAGGCCGCGGCGGCCGAGGCCGCGGCGAAGGCGGCGGCCGCAGCTGCTGCCGCCGAGGCGCAGGCCCGGGCCGCTGCGGCGCCGGCGTCGGCGACCGAGAGCGGGCCCGCGGCTTCCGGGGCCAAGATCGACATGACGAAGGAACCGCACCCGGACGACGCGGTGACGATCGAGACCCCTGTGGTCAAGCGCGTCGTCCGGCCGGACGACGTCACCCAGACCGTCCCGGTGCCGAAGGTCGACCCGGCTGCCGCGGCGCCCGACACGGCGGAGACGGCGGTGCTGCCGCCGGTGCGCCCGGACGACCCGCGGGGCTCGGGGCCGTCGGGCCGGCGCTCCGGCGCCGGTGCCGGGTCCGGTGAGGGCTCCGGCAGTGGCAGCCGGGCCCACTCCGCGACGCGACCGACGGCGCAGCGACCCGAGGAGGACCCGGCCGACCGGGTCCCGTCGGGCATCTTCCGCGATTCCAGCAACGACCGGACGCGGGAGCTGCCCGTCGTCGACGATGCCGGCCGGCCCCGTCGCCCCCGTCCGGACTGGGCGGAGGAGACCCCGCTCGACGACCTGCCGACGCTGGCGGACGAACTGCTCGGCCGTCACCGCGACGACGAGGACGACGACGAGGACGGCCGCGGAGCACGCCGCCGCCGCTGACGGCGGCGGCGGGGCCGCCAAGCCGGCGCCGGCCCCGGCCGCCGCGGCTGCCCCGGCCCCGCTGCGGCGGCGGCCAGCGGGGATTGTCAGTGGCGCCCGCGACAATGGGTGCACGGAGAGTGAGAGGTGGTGGGCGGGATGCCCGTGTGGGACGACCTGGTGGGTCAGGAGCGGATCAGGACGCAGCTGGCCGCCGCCGCCCGCGACGCCGATGCGCTGGTCACGGCTGCCACGGACGGGACCGCGCCGCCCGCCGCGTCGAAGATGACCCACGCCTGGCTCTTCACGGGACCGCCGGGATCGGGGCGGGTCACCGCCGCCCGGGCCTTCGCCGCGGCCCTGCAGTGCACCAGCCCGGACCGCGCCCTGGGCGGTGAGCCGGGCTGCGGATTCTGCGACGGCTGCCACACCACGATGGTCGGCACGCACGCGGACGTCTCCAGCATCGCCGCGGTCGGCAGCCAGATCCTCGTGGACGACATGCGGGACACCGTCCGCAAGTCCTACACGTCCCCGGCCACGGGCCGCTGGCAGGTCATTTTGGTCGAGGACGCCGAGCGGCTGAACGAGAAGTCCGCCAACGCGGTCCTCAAGGCGGTGGAGGAGCCCGCGCCCCGCACGGTCTGGCTGCTGTGCTCGCCGTCCCTGGAGGACGTGCTGCCCACCATCCGCTCCCGCTGCCGGCACCTCGGCCTCAGCACCCCGTCGGTCGCCGCCGTCGCCGACACACTGGTGCGGCGTGACGGCGTCGAGCCGGAGGCGGCGCTGGCCGCCGCCCGGGCCACGCAGGGGCACGTCGACCGCGCCCGCCGGCTCGCCACGGACGAGGCGGCCCGGCAGCGCAGGGCCACGGTCCTGAAGCTCCCGCTCCGGGTGGACGACGTCGGGGCCTGCCTCAAGGCCGCCCAGGAGCTGGTGGACGCCGCCGCCGAGGACGCCAAGCAGGTTGCCGAGGAGGTCGACACCAAGGAGACCGAGGAGCTGCGGGCCGCCCTGGGCGCCGGCGCCGGGACCGGCGGGCGGATGCCGCGCGGCACGGCCGGCGTCATGAAGGAGCTGGAGGACAAGCAGAAGCGGCGCCGGACCCGCACCCAGCGCGACAGCCTCGACGTCGCCCTCACCGACCTGACCGGTTTCTACCGCGACGTGCTGGCGCTCCAGCTCGGCTCCTCCCTCGCCATCGCCAACGAGGACATACGGCCGGACCTGGAGCGCATCGCCAGGGCCTGCGGACCGGAGCGGACCCTGCGCCGGATCGAGGCGATCATCGCCTGCCGGGACGCCCTCGACCGCAACGTCGCCCCGCTCCTCGCGGTGGAGGCGATGACGATGTCGCTGCGCGCGGGCTGATCCCCGTCCCCGGGCGGGTCCACTCCCCGCCGGCGGGCTCACCCGTCCGGGCGAACCGGCGGCCGGGGCCGGAGCGGTCCCGGTCCGTGCCTCGCCAGGTGGACGCCCCGGAAGCCCCGGCTCCGTCCGGAGCAGCGGGCCCGCCCGCGCCCGCCGCCAGGACGTAGGCTCCGAGGATGGACACCAGTCGCGTGCTGCGTACCACCGGAACCATGATCGCCGCGGCCGGGCTGCTGCTCACCGGATGCACCTCGGGCGGACCGGAGACCCTGCGGACCGCCGCGTCCGCGAGAGGGGAGTCCGGTGCCACGCCGTCGGTGCAGCCGTCGCCCGACGCCGCCGCGATGCGCCCGTACTACGAGCAGAAGCTGACCTGGCGCGAGTGCGGTGTCCCCGGGTTCCAGTGCGCCACCATGAAGGCACCGCTGGACTACGCCCACCCCGGCGCCGGCCAGGACGTGGACATCGCGGTGGCGCGCCGCGCCGCGACCGGCCCCGGGAAGCGGCTCGGCTCACTCGTGGTCAACCCGGGCGGCCCCGGCGGCTCGGGCATCGGCTACCTCCAGGCGTACGCGGGCATCGGCTACCCGGCCCCCGTCCGCGCCCAGTACGACATGGTCTCCTTCGACCCGCGCGGTGTGCAGCGCAGCAGCCCCGTCGAGTGCCTGACCGGCCCGGAGATGGACAAGTACACCCAGGTGGACCAGACACCGGACGACGCGGCCGAACGGGAGCGGCTGGTGACCGCCTTCAAGGAGTTCGCGGCCGGCTGCCAGGCCCGCTCCAAGCGGGTCCTCCCGCACGTCTCCACCGTCGACGCCGCCCGGGACATGGACCTGCTGCGCGCCGTGCTCGGGGACGGGAAGCTCAACTACGTCGGCGCCTCCTACGGCACCCTGCTGGGGGCGACGTACGCCAACCTCTTCCCGGACCGGGTCGGCCGCCTGGTGCTGGACGGCGCGATGGACCCCACCCGCGGCGCGCTCGACCTCAACCGCGACCAGACGGAGGGCTTCGAGACGGCCTTCACCTCCTTCGCCAAGGACTGCGCCAAGCAGCCCGACTGCCCGCTCGGCACGGGCGGCCCGGAGCAGGTGGCGGCCCGCCTGAAGGACTTCTTCCGCAAGCTCGACGCCCAGCCCGTGCCCAGCGGCGACCCGAGCCGCCCGCTCGGCGAGTCCCTCGCGACGACCGGGGTGATCGCGGCGCTCTACGACGAGAACGCCTGGCCGCAGCTGCGCGAGGCGCTGACCTCGGCGATGAACGGCGACGGAGCGGGCCTGCTGGGCCTGGCCGACAGCTACTACGAGCGCGGACCGGACGGCAAGTACGCGAACCTGATGTTCGCGAATGCCGCCGTGAACTGCCTCGACCAGCCGCCCGCCTTCAACGGCCCGGCGGCGGTCGACGCGGCGCTGCCCTCCTTCCGGAAGGCCTCCCCGGTCTTCGGCGCGGGGCTGGCCTGGGCCTCCCTGAACTGCGCGTACTGGCCGGTGAAGCCCACCGGCGAGGCGGGCCCGCTCGCGGCGAAGGGAGCCGCACCGATCGTGGTGGTGGGCACCACCCGGGACCCGGCGACGCCGTACAAGTGGGCGCAGTCCCTGGCCGACCAGCTCGACTCGGGCACCCTGCTCACCTACGACGGCGACGGCCACACGGCGTACGGCCGCGGCAGCGACTGCATCGACACGGCGATCAACCGCTACCTCCTGGAGGGCAGGCCCCCGGCGGACGGCAAGAAGTGCTGACCCGCGGCGCGAGCGCCGGGCACACCGGGCTGCCCGAGCAGACTCCGGAGCACCTGCGGGACCCGCGCCCGGCCCGGTGGCACCGCGGTCGCCGGCCAGGTCCGTGACCTGCGCCGCGCGCGCACGAAACCTGGTTCGGGGCACCCGCCGGGACCCTGTAGACTTGGCGCCGCTGCTGATGAGCGATCCCTTCCGAGGGAACACTTGTCTCCCGGCGGTGCCGCCTTAGCTCAGTTGGCCAGAGCAACGCACTCGTAATGCGTAGGTCTCGGGTTCGAATCCCGAAGGCGGCTCAGAGAAACCCCAGGTCACATTACCCGTAACCTGGGGTTTTCTGTTGCTCGGGGCATGCGGCGGCACGTGGCGATCGGCAGCGCGCGGCAGACCGCAGTCATGGAGTTGCTCCAAGCCTTCGTAAGTCATCGCTGGCACGTCCAGGTCGCCGGTGTGGACGATCATGTTTTCGTCGTCGGCCGGGGGCGAAGCGGGCGAAGCGGGTGTGCTCCTGGTGGTCCACGCCGTACCGGCCGTGGAGTCGGTGGGTCCAGGCGGGGACCCGCGTCGGCGGACGCCGGGTACGGGGAGTACCGCCAGGCGCGGGGCCGTACGGGCCGGCACACCCACCCGCGCCCCACCCCCCCCACGCACCTGACGCGTTCCGGCGGCACGCCTCCGGCGCAGGGGGGAGCCGACGCCTCGGCGCGGTCGATGCAGCTCCTCCACGAAGGCCCAGGTCAGCGACCTGGGCCTGGGGCGTTCCGCGGCCTCTTCAACGGCCCGGAGGCGGGTGCAGGAAGCTGAACCGCGCATACAGGAAGCTGAACGCTCTTTTCCCTCTCAGGGGCTCTCCGGCGCGGCAGAGTTGTCCTCGTCGAGAAGTGAACGACACCAGGAGGGGAAACGAAATGTCGAAGTCTGCCGCCGACAAGGAACGTTCGAAGAAGCGCTCGGTCTATGTGTTCACCGCAGTGGGACTGGTCGCCGGTATCGCCGTCGCGACCCTGACCGATTCGGGTGACTCGGAGGACCGTTCCGCCACGCCGACCGGCATTCACCAGGTCACCGCGACCGCCGTCACGGTGGCCGACGAGACGCCGGGCGAGCCGACGGAGCCGCAGGTCACGGCCGCTTCCATCCCGGGCTGGCAGAGCCCCGGCCAGCAGATCCCGGGCTGGCAGAGCCCGAGCCGGCAGAGCCCGCGCCCGTCGATCCCCGGCTGGCAGAGCCCGCCGGTGACCACCGGTCCCGCGACGCAGAGCATCTGAGGCCGGCCACCCGATGTCGACCACATTCGCTCCCGTCGATCTCGACGGAGTTCCTGCGGTGGAATCCTTTCTGGACCGCATGGGATTCGGCCACTTCGACAGGAATTCGCTCTCCGCGCCGATAGGCCGCAACGAAATATGGGCCGGCACTACGGAAAGCGGCCGCGAGGTCTTCGTCAAACGGCTCGTCGGAACCGGCGATGACGTCCGCGACCGGATGAGGCGCCTGCTCGCCTTCGAGCGGTTCGCCGTCACCCTCCCGCCCCACGCACTGCGCGGCCCGGTCTTCCTGGGCAACGACACCGCCGAACGGCTGGTCGCCTTCACCTACCTCGACGGCGCCCGCAGCGGTGCCGAGCTGATGGTGGACGAGAGCTTCGACGACGAGCTGGCCGGCCAGGTCGGCCGCGCCATCGGCCTCCTGCACGGCGCGGAGCACCCCGGCCCCGAGGAGCTGGACACCACCCCGCCGGCGCTGCCCTCCCTGGACTTCCTCCAGGGCCTGCCTCCGGGCATGTTCGACAACCTGGGCTTCGCCGAACTCCAGGCCTGGCGCCTGATGCAGAGCGACGCACAGCTGGTCGAAGCACTGACGCGGCTGCGCGCCGCCGAGGCTGCCGCGCCCAAGGTCCCCTCCCACTGCGACTTCCGCGTCGACCAGCTCCTGCTCACCGACGAGGGCCTGTACGTGGCGGACTGGGAGGAGTTCCGGCTCGCCGACCCCGCCCGCGACGTGGGCAGCTTCGCCGGCGAGTGGCTCTACCGCTCCATCCTCGACGTGGTCACCACCCGTGGCGACGAAGAGGGCAGCGGGCCCGAGGAGTACGAGCTCACCCACGAGGCGATCCTCAGCCGCGGCGTGGCCAAGATCGAACGCCTGCGGCCCAAGATCCGGCACTTCTGGCGGGCGTACGCCGCCGTACGCCCCGACATGGACCCCGGACTCCCCGAGCGGGCCGCCGCCTTCGCCGGCTGGCACATGCTCGACCGCCTGATCGCAGGCAGCGCGCAGCGGATGCGTCTGTCCGGCATCGAGCGGGCGGCCGCCGGCATCGGCCGCAACATCCTTCTCCACCCCCAGAAGTTCGTCACCGCCCTCGGATTGGAGGTAACCCAGTGACCACGGGAACGAGAACAAGAACGAGCCACGGCACCGGCTCCGGCACCGAAGCCCCGCCCGCCGCGCTGCTCCAGGCCCTGGAACGCGTCCGCATCGCCGACGACCGCCTCTCCGCGACCGTCGCGGGCCGCGAACTGACCGCGGACAGCCCCGGTGAGCTCAAGACCCTCCTGGGCACCGCCCTGTACGAGACCCTGCACTCCGGCCAGGACGAGTCGGCCTCCAAGCTGCCGCGGATCCTGCGCGACACCGACTTCGAGCGGCGCCTCGGCGACGCCGTACCGCACCGCACCGTCACCGCCGAGGCCGTGGTGCTTCCCCAGCCGGCCGGTACCCCCGCCGACGCCGCCGACGTGCTCGTCCTGCGGGACGGCATCCGGACATGGGCCCCCCGGCAGGCCATGAGCGTCACCGCCCCGGCACCCGGCACCCTCGTCGAACTGGACGTGCCGGCCGCGCGGCCCGCGCTCTCCCCCGGCTTCTTCGTCGTCACCAGCCCGGTCAACCGTGGCGCGCCGACGGAACTGCTGCGCGTCTACCTGAACCTGAGCGATTCCCAGGCCGCCCCGCACGCCTGGCGGGCCGTCCTGGCCCGGCTCAACGAGCTGGAGATCGCGTACCAGGCCAAGGTCCTCTCCTGCCTGCCGCTCTACCCGAGGCGCGACGCCCTCGTCGTCTACCTCCAGCCCGACGCCTGGCACGCCGTTCCGGTCCTCGCCGAACTGGCGCCGTCCCTGCCCGGACTGGGCGCCGAGACATCGCACTTCGTCCACCGCGTCGCCCCCGGCGTCGGCGTGGCCTTCGAGCCCGCGGACCACCGGCCGGCCATGCGCGGCCTCAGCTTCGGACAGCACCGCGCCGGCGCCGCCGCCGAAGCCCTGCTCGACCGAGCCCGGCACGGCACCCCGCTGACCGAGGCGCTCACGGCCCGCTTCACGCAGGCCGGCATCGACCCGCACCGTCCGGCGCGCAACCTCACCTCGCCGGAACTCCCCGCACCCGCAACCCCGGGCGCGACCGGCACCGCCCCGACGGCCGCCGCGGCCTGAGGGGGCTGCAGGGCGTGAGTGCCCGCGCACCCGCTCCCTGCTTCCACCTCAGTACGTACCGCACGTGCACCACGTACGGCACACCTCTCAGGTGCCCACCGGGCACCCTTCCACAAGGAGAAGAACCATGGACAACGCTTCGATGATGGACCTGGTCGCCGGCTACAACACCTACGCCGAGGCCTCGGAGCTGGGTATCCAGGCGGTCGCCGACGCCCCGGCCACCACCCCGGTCTGCGCCGCGACCGTCGCCGCGTCCGCCGTGTCCTCCGGCTGGTGCGCCTCGGCCGCCGCCTCCGCCGCCGGTGGCGCCACCTACAAGCTCGGCTGCTGATCCCCGCGGGATTCCCGCAGCCGCCGTCCCCCGTACGCAACGAGCCGACGAAGGGAGGTGAACCACATGTCCCACGACCAGAACACCCTTGAGGAGCTGGTGACGGGTTACGAGTCCTATGCCGACGCCGACGAGATCGAGGTCGATGCGGTGACCGGCGCCCCGGCCACCACCCCGTTCTGCGGTGCCGCCGCGAGCTTCATGCTCAGCTACGTCACCACCAACGGACCCGGCTGAGCCGGAGCCCTCAGCCCAACTCAGCGTTCACGCACACTAATTGAAGGGAGACGAACGCCATGAGAAACGACCGGAGCACGCTCGAAGACCTGGTGACGGGTTACGAGTCCTATGCCGACGCCGACGAGATCGAGGTCGATGCGGTGACCGGCGCCCCGGCCACCACCCCGTTCTGCGGCGCCGTGGCGAGCTTCGCGCTCAGCTACGTCACCACCAACGGGCCGGGCTAGAACGCCCGCGGCGGGTGCCCCACTCCGGGCACCCGCCGCCCCCGGGGCCTCACGGCACCGCGCCCACCCCGGGCACCCGCGCCCCCACCTGACGTCCGGGCACCGTGCCCGCCCCCCTTCCGGGCCCCGTGCCCGTCGAACCTCTCACTTCCACAACGGGAAGCCCAGGCGAAATGACCGACAACAGCGCACACACCCAGACCCTCCTCGACATGTCCGACCTCCTCAAGCCCAACGCCGTCCGCGTGGCCGCCACCCTCGGCATCGCCGACCTGGTGGCTGAAGGAGGCGGCACTGCCGCGACGCTGGCCGAACGGGCCGGAGCGCACCCCGAGGTGTTCGCGAAGCTCCTGCGCTACCTCGTGGAACTGGGGCTGTTCACGGTCGACGCCGACGGCGTCCACGCCCTCACCGACCTCTCCCGCCCCCTGCTGCGCAGCCATGAGCCGAGCCTCGCCCAGTACCTCAGCATGGAGGGCCTGTTCGGCCGTGTCTCCCTCGGACTGGTGGGCCTGCTGCACACCGTGCGGACCGGGGAGGCCTCCCACGCCGCCGTGTTCGGCCGCGACTACTGGGACGAGATCAACACCGACCCGGTCTACGTCAGAGCCCTGGAGGCCGAGGGGCCGACCGAGGCCGGCTGGGACGCCGACGCCGTCATCCGCGGGTACGACTGGTCGACGGTCCGCAGCGTCGCCGACGTCGGCGGCAACAACGGCACCCTGCTCATCGAGCTGCTGCGCACCCACCCGCACCTGCGGGGCACCGTCATCGACCTGCCCAACGTCGCGGGGATCGCCGCCCGCCGCATCGAGGAGGCCGGCCTGGCCGACCGCGGCACCGCCGTCGCCGCCAGCTTCTTCGAGGAACTGCCCAAGGGACACGACGTCTACCTGCTGTCGGGGATCCTCGCCGACTGGAGCGACGAGAAGTCCGTGGCCATCCTGCGCCGCGTCGCCGAGGCCGCCGGCCCCGACGGGCGGGTGCTCCTCGCCGAGATCAACCTGCCCGAGATGGGCACGGGCCTCGCCGCCGCCGACACCGCGCTGCGCGTCGCCGCCACCGTCCCGGTCCCCGCCCGGACCGTCGAGGCCGTCAAGGACCTGGCCGACCGGGCCGGTCTCACCCCGACCTGGCAGGGTCCGGTCACCCC
This sequence comes from Streptomyces sp. NRRL F-2664, assembly GCF_000719345.1. Lineage (GTDB taxonomy): Bacteria > Actinomycetota > Actinomycetes > Streptomycetales > Streptomycetaceae > Streptomyces. The sequence goes on along the minus strand of NZ_JOFX01000006.1, from coordinate 140,517 downwards.
GGTGCGGTCCGTCGTCGAGTTTTCCCCCGTCGCCGGGGACCGCGTCCCGGAGGTGGCCGGTGCTTGAGTTCGACGCTCTCACCAAGGCGTTCGGCGACAAGAAGGTCCTGCGCGGACTGTCCTTCCAGGTCCGTCCCGGCGAGCTGTACGGGTTCTGCGGAGCCAACGGCGCCGGCAAGACCACCGCCATGCGCATCGCGCTCGGCATGCTGGCCGCCGACACCGGCGAGGTCCGCTTCGAGGGCCGCCCCGTCGACAGCGCCGGTCGCCGCCTCATCGGCTACATGCCCGAGGAGCGGGGCCTGTACGGCAAGATGCGCCCCCGCGACCAGCTCGTCTACTTCGCCCGGCTCAGCGGCATGGGGGCCCGCGAGGCCAAGACCCGGGCCGACGAGTGGATCGAGCGCCTCGGGGTCAAGATGGGCCCCAAGGACGTGCTGGACAAGCTGTCGCTGGGCAATCAGCAGAAGGTCCAGCTGATCGCCGCCCTGATCCACCGCCCGGGTGTGCTGATCCTGGACGAGCCGTTCTCCGGCCTTGACCCGGTCGCCTCCGACGCGATGGCGCAGGCGCTGACCGAGTTCACCCGCGACGGCGTCCCCGTCGTCTTCTCCAGCCACCAGCTCGACCTGGTGGAGCGGCTGTGCGACCGGGTGGGCATCGTCCGCGACGGCGCCCTGGTCGCCGAGGGGACGGTGGAGGAACTGCGCGGCAGGACCACCCGCCGCCTGGAGATCGCCCTGGAGGGCGCTCCGGCCGGGTGGGCGTCGGCCGTTGCCGGCACCCGCGTCGTCGAGGCGCGCCACAACCGCTACACGCTGGAGGTCGAGGAGCAGGTCCCCGTACGGGAGATCCTCTCGGCCGCCCAGACCCACGGCGACATCGTCCACTTCGCCTGGCGCGAGTCGTCCCTGACCGAAATCTTCCGCGAGGCGGTGGCAGCATGAACCGGAACACCCCGCACGGGCCGCTCACCCTCGTCGGCCTCGTCGCCTGGCGCGAGATCGTCACGCAGTTCCAGCGCAAGGAGCTGTGGGCCTCCCTCGTCATGATGATCCTGGTGTTCTGCGGTGCCCTCGGGCTGCAGAAGGTCTTCACCGGCGCCGCGGACCGTCCGGTCCTCGCCGTCGTCGGCGAACACCGGGACCTGACCGAATCGCTGCGCGCGCAGACCGCCGGGGCCTCCGGCGACGGTGGCGCGCGCGGCGTGGAGGTCGTCTCCTACGAGAGCGAGGCGGCCGCGGAGGCCGCCGTACGGGCGGAGAAGGCCGACGCCGCGCTGGTCGGCGAGGGCCGTGTCCTGGTCCGCGAGAAGCTCCCCGAGCCGCTGGCCGGCCCGCTGTACGAGGCCCATCGCACGGCGCAGACCACCGAACAGCTGCGGGACGGCGGCCTGACCGACCCCGCCATCGCGCGCGCCCTGGCCGTACAGCCGCTGACCGTGTCCGCGCTCGACCCGGACGCGGACCGCAGGACCGAGCGGACCATGACCGCCGCGATCGGCGTGATGGCCCTGTTCTTCCTGACCTTCATGTTCGGCCAGGGCATCGCCCAGGGCGTCCTGGAGGAGAAGTCCAGCCGCATCGTGGAGGTGCTGCTGGCCAAGGTGCACGCCTGGCAGCTGCTGGCGGGCAAGGTGCTCGGCATCGGGCTCGTGGCGTTCGTGCAGATCAGCGCCATGGCGGCGGGCGGCGTCACGGTCGCCATCGCCGCCGACCTGGTGGACGCGCCGGTCGACGCGATCGGCACCAGCGTGTCCGTGGTGCTCTGGTTCATCCCCGGCTTCCTGGGATTCGCCGCCCTGTGGGCCGTGGCGGGGGCCCTGGCCTCCCGGGCCGAGGACCTCCAGCACGCGGCCGGCCCGGTCAGCATGCTCCAGACCTTGAGCCTGATGGCCGCGCTGGCGCCCTTCACCGGGATCAGCGACACCCTCACCCGGGTGCTCTCCCTGGTGCCGGGCCTGTCCTCGGCCGTCATGCCGGTCCGGATGGCGAGCGAGAACGTGCCGTGGTGGGAGGTCGCCCTGGCCGCCGTCCTGCTGCTCGGTTCGATCGCCGCGCTGCTGCGCGTCGGCGGCCGGATCTACATCGGTGGCCTGCTCCAGCACGGCGGCATCGTCAAGGCCCGGACCGCCCTGCGCAACGCCCGACTGGGGGGAATGTCATGACCGCCACCACCGCGACCGAGGCGGCCGCCGAACGCGCCGCCGACTCCTGGGACGGTGAGCTGCGCATCCTGCGCGAGCTGTTCCGGCCCGGCAACCGGCTCCAGATGGCCGTGATCGCCCTGCTCGCGGCGGTCTCCGCCGCCGCCACCCTCGCACTGCCGCTGGTCGTCGCCGAGCTGGTCCAGCAGGTCCAGCAGGGCCAGGGACTCACCCGGGCCGCCCTGCTGATGATCGGCACCGGACTGGGCTCCGCCCTGGCGGGCGCGCTCGCCGCGTTCCTGCTGTCCCGCCTCGGCGAGCAGCTCGTCCGCCGGCTGCGCATCACCACCATGCGGCGCGGCCTGGCCATGCGGCTGTCCGACGCCAAAGCGGTGGGCAGCGGCGACCTCGCCACCCGGTTGACCGCCGACGCCATGCAGCTCAAGGGCGCCATCAACATCGGGCCGATCCAGCTCCCGATGGCCGCGATCACCCTGCTCGGCACCATCGTCATCATGGGCGTCCTGGACTGGGTGCTGCTCCTGATCACCCTGGCCGGATTCGTGTGCGCCCTGGCCATAGTCGCCGTCGTGATCCGCGGGCTGCGGCGCACGTACCAGAACATGCAGGACGACATCGGCACGCTGACCCACCAGTTCATCACCGCACTCGACGCCCTGGTCGTCATCAAGGCGTACCGGGCGGAGGAGCGGGTCGGCCACACCCTGGACGGTCACGCACGGCGGCTGGAGAAGCTCGGCGTGGACGCGGCGCGCATGGAGTCGCTGGTCGTCCCCGTGATCAACCTGGGCCAGCAGATCGCCCTGTTGACCGTACTGCTCGGCGGCGGCTCCCGGCTCGTCTCAGGTGACCTCGCCCTCCCCGACTTCGTCGCCTTCCTCCTCTACCTGCTCCAGCTGACCGCTCCCCTGATCATGGCGGCCTCCGGTGCCGCGCAGATCCAGGCCGGGCTCACCTCCCGGCAGCGGTTCAACGACGTCTTCGCCCTACCGGTGGAGGACCTGGCGCCCGCCGCGGCGGAGCCGGCCCGGACGGCGGGCGGCCGGAACACCCCCGGTCCGGCCCCCGCCGTCCGCTTCGAGGACGTGACCTTCGGCTATGGCGACGAACCCGTCCTGCGCGGCGTGGACTTCGAGGTGCCCGCCCGGGGTCTGACGGCCGTCGTCGGTCTCTCCGGCGCCGGCAAGTCCACCGCGCTGGCCCTCATCGAACGGTTCATGGAGCCGCAGTCGGGCCGTGTGCACCTGTTCGGCGAGGAGGCCGCGCGCCTGCCGCTGAACGAGCTGCGCGGCCGGATCGCCTTCGTCGACCAGGCGTTCACCCTGCTCGGCGACACCGTACGGGCCAACCTGTGCCTGGGCCTGGCCGCCGTACCGACCGACGAGGAGCTGTACGCGGCGCTCGCCGCGGTCGGCCTCGACACCTCCGTCCGGGCGCTGCCCGACGGCCTGGACACCGTCCTCGGCGGCGCCCACGACCTCTCCGGCGGTCAGCGCCAGAGGGTCGCCCTGGCCCGCGCGGTTCTGGCGGAAGGGAGCCTGGTCCTCCTCGACGAGCCGTCCTCGCAGCTCGACAGCGTCAACGAGCAGCGGCTGCGGCAGATCGTCGACACCCTCGCCGAGGACCGCGCGGTCCTGGTGGTCGCGCACCGCCTGTCCACCGTCCGGCACGCCGCGAAGGTCGTCGTCATGGACCGCGGCCGGGTCATCGCCGAGGGCACGCATGACGAGCTGCTCGACTCCAGCCCCGCCTACAGCGAACTGGTCAGTGCCCAGTTGCTCAGCGGCGCCGCCTCCCCGGCGGCCCGGTCCACGAAGGAAGTCACGGCATGACCAAGTACTCGATCATGATGCCGTTCATGCCGACCCGGCACGAGCAGGCGCTCCCGCTGGCCGCGCTGGTCGCCTCCGGCGCGGCGGACCGGCTGTGGCAGGGCCAGGCCCTGATGTCCGAGCCCTACCAGACCTTCACGTACGCGGCGGCCTCCGGATTCCGGATCCCGGTGGGCACGGCGGTCACGCTGATGCCCTTCCGACACCCGATCGAGGCCGCGCTCCAGGCCAAGTCCCTCGCGGTGACCACCGGCCACCCGGTGGTCGCGGGCATCGGACCGGGCGCGGCGATCCTCCAGAAGAACGTGCTGGGCGCGCCCTACCGCAGCCAGCTGGGTGCGGTGCGCGAGTACTTCACCATCATGGGCGGCCTGCTGGCCGGCCGCGAGGTCGAGCTGCGCGGCGAGTACTTCGACTGCCGCATCGGGCTGCCGTCCCTGCCGGGACCGCGCGTCGAGCTCGGCGCCGGCGTGCTGCGGCCGAAGATGGCCCGGCTGGCCGGTGAGGTGGCGGACGTGGCCATCACGTGGCTGACCCCGCCGAAGTACCTGCGGGACGTCATCGTTCCCGAGCTCCGGGCCGGGGCCGAGGCCGTGGGCCGGCCGGTGCCGCGCCTGGTGGCGATGGTCCCGGTGGCGCTGACCGCGCCCGACCGGGACCCGGCGAAGCTGGTCCTGGCCGGCAACACCGGTCACCTGTCGATGCCGCACTACCAGGACATGCTGCGGCGCTCGGGCATCGACATCGACCAGCCCGACCCGCTGTCCGTCGCGAAGGCCGTGATCGAGGGCGGCGCGTTCGTCCACGGCGACATCAGCGAGGTGCGTGACCGGCTCGTGGAGTACGCGCAGGTGGGCGTCGACGAGATCGCGCTGAACCTGACCGGTGTGTGCCAGGTGGAGGGGCTGCCCTCCGCGCTGGCAGACCTGCAAGCGATGCTGCCGGAGCTGACGCGGTGAGCGCCGGTACGCAGGCCGTCGCGACCCCGGTGGTTCCGGCCCCGGCCACTGTTCCGGCGGCGGTCGCCGCGCAGGCCGCCCCCGGTTCCGTGGCCGCCGTACCGGCGCCCGCGCTGGGGATCTCGCGGCTGCTGCTCGTGGTGACCGGGGCCGTGGCCGCCGCCGAACTGCCGTACTGGCTTGGTTGGTTGCGCAGCACGTACCCGTCCCTGGAGCTGCGGATCGGGGTGACCGCGAGCGCCGAGCGGTTCGTCAGCCGGGTCACGCTCGCCGGGCACAGCGGCGCCGAGGTCCTGCCGGACCGGTGGGCCGAGGACGAGGTGCACGCGCGGCACGTGCTGTGGACGGAGTGGGCCGAAGCCGTGGTCGTCGCCCCCGCCACCCTGCACTTCATGGCGCGCCTTGCCCTCGGGCTGGCCGACAGCCCCGCGCTGCTGGCCGCGCAGTGCACCACCGCCCCGGTGGTGCTGCTGCCCGCGCTGCCGCCGGGCGGGCTGCACAGCGCCGCCTACCGGGCCCATCACGCGGCGCTGGCCGCCCGTCCCAACGTGGCCGTGCTGCCGCCGCGTCCCGGGCTCTCCATGACCACGGGCCGCGAGGACGCCTGGGCGCCCGCGCCGCTGCCGGACGCGCTCGCGATGGTCGAGCAGCGCCGCCGCGAACTGGCCGCCGCCGGGTCCGTGCCCCTCCCGACGCCGGCGAGCACGCTGTGACCGCCACCGCCACCGCCACCGCCACCGCCACCGCCACCGCCACCGCCGTCAAGGAGGCCGCCGAGGACGTCGGCGGCGGTCCCGTCCGCTTCGGGACCGGGCTGCTGCGCACGACCGTCCACGGCGGCCTGTGGATCCGCGAGCCCGGACCGCTCGCCCCCGCCGGCTTCCACCCGCTGCCGACCCCGCTCCCCGAGATCCCCCGGACCCCGGGCGTGCGCCTGGTCCACGGGGAGGAGCTGCCCGGCGGCGCGCGCGCCTACCGGGGCCTGTCCGGGGACGAGTCCGTGGCCGGCCACCTGCTGCGGCACGGCCCTCACCCTGGGCTGCGCCCGGCTCTGCACGCCCTCGGCCGGGCCCTCGCCGCGCTGCACACCGCGCCGGTCCCTGTGCCCGTCCGGGCCGGCGTGCCGGCTCCGTCCACCGCCTCGCGCGGCTGGGCCCGGCTCGACGCGTGGCTCGCCGGCCGCGCGCCGGAGGTCTGGGCCGCGCAGGCCGCGTCCGTACTGCGCGAGCGGCTCGGCGCCGAGCGCTGGCACCGGCTGCGCGACTGGACCGCCGAACTCGCCGCCGACCCGGCCCTCGTCGTGTCCCACGGCGCGCCCGGCCTCGGCTCGCTCGTCGCCGCCCCGGTGTCCGGCCCCGCCGCCGACGGCCCCGTGGAGCTGCTGGCCGGCGAGGACCTGTGCCTCGCCCCCTGGTACTCCGACGTGGGCTGGGCCGTCGGCGAGCTCACCGAGCTCGCCTGGCAGCTCTCCGGCGACAGCCGGGCCTGGCAGTCCCTCGTCGACGCCGTCGAGGAGGGGTACGGGCGCCCCCTCGGCCCGCTGCGGCCGCGGCTGGCGGCCCTGCGCATCGCCCTGCACCTGCACGATTACACCGCCTACGTCGGCTGGCAGCCGGAGACCGTCGAACGCTTCGCGGGCTTCCTCGGCTACCTCACCGGCTTCGGCGGTCCCACTGCACCAGGAGACCACTGATGCACCGGTTCACCCTGCCCAACGGGCTCCGGGTGCTGCTCGCCCCCTCCCACGGGCACCCCCGGGTGGCGGTTGCCGTGCACTACGGGGTCGGGTTCCGGTCCGAACCCCCCGGCCGCGAGGGCTTCGCGCACCTCTTCGAGCACCTCATGTTCCAGGGCAGCGCCCAGCTGGCCGGAGGCGAGTTCTACGACCGGATCCACCGGCTCGGCGGTTCCGCGAACGGCACCACGCACCAGGACTACACCGACTACTACCAGGCCGTGCCCGCCTCCGCCCTCGACATGGCGCTGTTCGCCGAAGCCGACCGGATGCGGGCGCCGCTGTTCACCGAGGAGGCCCTCGCGGAGCAGCTCGAGGGCGTCGCCCTGGAGATCCGCGGGACGACCTTGGACCGCCCGTACGGCGGCTTCCCCTGGCCGCTGCTGCCCGCCGTGCTCTACCGCTCGTACGCCAACGCGCACGACGGGTACGGGGACGCGGAGCGGCTGCGCAGCGCGACCGTCACCGACTGCCGGGCCTTCTTCGCCGAGCATTACGCGCCCGGCAACGCCGTGCTGACGCTCGTCGGCGGGTTCGACGCGGTCGAGGCCCGCGCGCTGGTCGAGCGGTACTTCGGGGACATCCCTGGGCGGCCGGTGCCCGCCCGCCCGGACCTGGGCGAGCGGGCGCCGGAAGCGGACCGGTGGGCGTACGGCACCGAACCGGGCGTGCCCGCGACCGCCGTGGCGCTCGGCTACCGGCTGCCGGACCCCGCCCGCGACCTTGGCGGGTACCTCGCGCACACCGTGCTGGCCCGGTTGCTGCGCGCCACCGGCGGGCAGGGCGGTGGCGGTCCCGTCGAGACGAGCTGCGGCTTCTTCGGGCCGCTCGACGCCCTGGCCCCCGAGACCCTGGTGGTCACCGGGCTGCTGCCGCCGGACGCCGCGCCCGAACGGTTCGTGGAACGGGTCGACGCCGGGCTGGCGCACTGGGCGGAGCCGGGCGCGGCGGGCCACGGCGAGGCGGTCCGCACGGCCGTCCGCGACCTGGCCCTGGACCACGTGCGCCGCCACGACGATCTGCAGACCCGGGCCCGCGCGTTGGGCCGGCTGGAGCTGCTCTTCGGCCGCCCCGGACTCCTCGCCGAGCTGCCGGACCTGCTGGCCGACGTCGGCCCCGCGGAAGTGGCCGGGGCGGCGCGGGCGCTGCGCGGGTCGGCGCGGGCCGTGCTGGTGCTGACACCGGGCGCCGAGCGCACACGCCCGGCGCCGTACGAGGCCCCGGCCGCCCCGGGCGGCCGCGCGGGCACCACCGGCGAGCCGGTGGTGCCCGCGCGGGCCGAGACCCTCACCCCGGCCGGCACCCGCGTGGTCTGCTACCGGGACGTGCGGACCCCGCTCGCCGAGCTGCGGATCAAGGCGCCGCTCGGTCCGGACGGCTGGCGGGATCCGGGTCGGATCCGGCGGCTGGTGTACGAGGCCCAGCTGCGGGCGGGGGCGGCCTGGCGGGCCACGGGACACTTCGGCACCGTCCGGGTGACCACGGACGACCAGTGGCTGGAAGTGAGCGGTCACACGCCGGCCGAGCGGGCCGGGGACTGGCTGCGTACGGTCGTCGGGACGGTCCTGGCCGCCGGTACGGCCGCGGCGAACGGGCCCGCGCACGCCTCTGTGTCGGCCGCTCCGGCCGCGACCGCGCTCCAGCGGGCCGCCGACGCCGCACTGCGCCTGCGGCTGCTCCCGGGGGCCGGCAACGCCGCCGCACTGCCCGGCCCCGCGGGCGCCGTGGTCGTGGTGACGGGTCCCGGCGACCCGGACGCCACGGCCGCCCTCGTGACCCGTACCCTCGCCGGGTGGAGCGCCGCCGATGCCGTCACCCCCGAGGGGGCGGCGCCGGGGCCCGCAGACGCCTACGGGGAGGACACTGTGCTGACCCTGCACCGGCCGGGTGCCGCCGAGGCGCACGTGACCCTTTGTGCGCCCGCAGCGATGAGCACCGCGACCGAGGCCGCGGACTACCTGGCCACGGCCGCGCTGGGCGGCTGGTTCGGCTCCCGGCTGGCCGTCGACCGCACCCCCGGCCTGACCGTGATCGTCGGCCGCGACACGGTCGCGGCGGGCCACCGCGCTTACCTGCGGGCCTGGCACGAAGGGCCGTACCGGCCGCATACAGTGGGGGAGTTGCGCGAGCGGGTGCGCCGGCTGGCGCGCGAGCCGTTCACAGCGGCCGAGACGGACGCCACGCGGATCTTCTGCGAGGGTCAGGTGCTGAGCGTGTTCGACGCACAGGAGACCCTTGCGGACATGCTCTGCCAGACCGCCGCCTACGGGCACGACGCGACCTGGCTCATGCGCCTGCCCCGGGCGTTGCGCGAGGCCTCGCCGGCCGATGTCTCCCGAGCCGCCGTACGGATGTTCGCGGAGCGCCCGCTGACAGCCCTGGCCGTGCGGACGGACGCGGGGGACCTGACGGAGACGGCTGACATGGCGGACACGGACGGGGCGGCGCGGGTCCCGGGCGGGCGGGCGGCATGACCGACGGCCCTCACGAGCCCGCGCCGCGGGACACCGGTGCGCTGACCTTCCTGCGCGTCCTGGTGATGCCGTCCCCGGCGGCGTCCGTGTCGGCCCACGGGCGGTCCGGGGCGCCGGAGACCACGGCCGTGCGGGTGTCGTCCCTCCTGCCGCCGGGATGGCGCGCAACGGTGCAGTTCTTCGCGGTCGGCTTTTCGCTGGCGGTCGTCCTGCCGGAGGCGACGGCCGCAGAGGCCGTCACCGAGGAGCTGCGGAGGCTGTGGCAGGACCCGGGGCTGGTCGGCTGGGAGTGGCTGCTCGACCCCGAGGACACCCCGGCCCGCTGACGCGGCCGGGGGTCCCGGACCCGGGATCCGGCGCTGGTCAGATCCAGCCGCGGTCGCGGGCCAGCAGCGCCGCCTGGAAGCGGTTGGCCGCGTCCAGGCGGCCCATGAGCGCGGCCACGTACTTGCGGTAGGTGCGGACGGAGACGCCGACCTCGCGCGCGCCGATCTCGTCCTTGTCGACCATCTGCATGGTGGCCAGGATCTGCCTTTCCAGCTCGGACAGTCCGCCCTCGGGGCCCCCGCCCTCCGCAGGGCTGCCGACGACCTCGTCGAGTTCGCGGCTCTCGGCCCAGATCCGGTCGAAGAGCGAGATCATGCCGCCGACGAGGCCCGGCTCGCGGACGGCCACCGCGCCCAGCGTCGAGTCGTTCGGGTCGATGGGCGCCAGTGCCGTCTGCCGGTCGAAGACCAGCAGCCGTTCGGCGGTCCGTTCCACGACCCGGATCCGTACCCCCTTGGTGGTCAGTTCCTGCAGGTAGCTGGCGGTGGCCAGGTCGGCGACGGCGCCGCTCTCCACGATGGTGCGCATCGCGACCCCGCGCCGCAGCAGCTGCTCGGTGAGCGGCCGGGCGGCGTCGATGTTGTCCTTCGTCATGGGGCCGCCCGGCTGGGTGGCGAGCAGTTCGGTCCGACAGAAGAACGACAACTCGTCGAGTTTCTCGCGGACTTTGACCAGTCCTTCGAGCCGTTCGATGAGTGGCGCGTCGGTCTGGGAGTCTCCGTACGGGCCCCCGTTGTCGAATTCCTGCTCGCGCAGCAGGGATTCGAGCAGGTCCCGGGTCTCCGAGACGTGCCGCATTTCTTCGTGCAGGGCCTTGAGCCGCCGCTCGACGAGCCGGGCGACCACCGTGCTCGGCGCGACCGGCCGGTAGACCTCCGTCCCGTCGGCGGTGGCCATGCCCATGGCCACGAGAGTGTTCAACACGGATTCCACGGCCTCGGTGTCGTCACAGCCGAGGTGGACCGCCAGGGTGTGCGGCGTGGCGCGTGTACAGCGCAACAGGCCTCTGTATGCCTGCTCTTGCCTTTCCTCTACTCCGAGCCGACCCAAATGGTGATGCACGTGATCCCCCCGCATCGCTTTCACCTGGGCTTCTGGTCAAGCCCAAGCAAAATCGGATGATAGTGCGGTGATCGTTCCACGGCTACGCTTTCGGCTTTCGGCCGGCCTTTTCACGCCACGGCCCCGCCCGTCCGATGCGCGACCGGACAGGACCTGGTCAGCAGGACGCGTAGGTCTCCGGTGCGAATCCCGAAGGCGGCTCCATCGAAGCCCCGGGATTCACTCGCCGTGACCCGGGGCTTCTGCTTTTTCGTTTCGCGCAGGGGAAACCCCGGGCGGCAGTGGCCGGCCCGGGGTCTGTGGGGGCCGGGGCGCGGTTGGGCCGCGCCCCGGGGCGGTCAGGACTCGTCTGCGGTGCGGAGGGCCTTGGCGGCCAGTTGGACGCCCGGGGTGCGCAGGAAGGTGTAGTGGTCGCCGGGGACGCGGACGGTACGGGTGGCCGTGCCGAGGAGGGCGGTCCACTGGGCCGACAGGTCGGGGGACTGCTCGGCGCAGACCACGACGACCGGGGCTGCCACGGGCTCCGGGCGGTGGCCGCCGATCAGGGTGATGTGGGCCTTGAACACCTGGAACCTGCGGTTGATGTCCTCCTGGACCTCCTCGCTGTCGCCCGATCCGCCCGTCAGCTTCTCGCCGAACCAGCGCAGCTGCTCGGCCACCGGGGTGGTCTGCGGGTCGGGCAGTTCGCCCGCGTCGGGGCCGAGGGCGCGGGCGCCGTCCAGGACGAACTGGGCGGCGAAGGCCTGCTCGCTCACCCCGGAGACGTCGTCCGCGGAGAACGGGGTGTCCAGCAGGCCGACCAGGGCGACCTCGGCGCCGGACGCCTCCAGGCGGCGGGCGACCTGGAGGGCGAGCAGACCGCCCATCGACCAGCCGGCCAGGCGGTAGGGGCCGGACGGCTGCGCCCGGCGTACGGCCTCGGTGTACGCGTCGGCCATCTCGCCCAGGTCCTTGCGCGGCTCGGTGCCGGGCCGCAGGCCCGCGGCCTGCACGCCGAGCACCCGGTAGCGGTCCTGGAGTTCCTGCATCAGGCCGAAGTAGGGGTACACGGTGCCGCCGACGGCGTGGATCAGGAACAACGGGTCGCCGTCGGTGCGCTCCGACAGGGGCACGATGGTGCCCGAGTCGGCGCCGGCGGCCGCGGCGGCCGGGGTACCCGCGGCGGCCGGGGCGGCCGCCTCCTCCAGGGCTTCGAGGTCGTCCAGCTCGTCCAGCGGGGCGTCCTCCAGGCCGTGCTTGGCGACCAGGGCCGCGGCGAGCCGGGCGGGCGTGGGCGCGAGGAAGATCGCGGTCACGTCCGTGTCGACGCCGAGGTCCTTGCGCAGGCGGGTGATCACCTGCATCGCCTGGAGGGAGTTGCCGCCCATCTCGAAGAAGTTGTCCTCGGCGCCCACCCGGGGCAGCTTGAGGACGTCGGAGACCATGTCGGCGAGGACCGTCTCCAGGATGGTCCGCGGAGCGACGTAGTCGCCCGCGTCCCCGGCGCTGTCCGGGGCGGGCAGGGCGGCCCGGTCGACCTTGCCGTTCGCGTTGAGCGGGAAGGTGTCGAGGATGATCAGGTGGGCGGGGACCATGAACGCGGGCAGTGCCTCGCCCAGGTGCGCCCGCAGGTCGCCGACGGTGACGGCCGGTGCGTCGGGGTTGGTCCGCGCGTAGCCGATGAGGTTCTTCTGGCCGGCCTGGTCCTCGCCGACGATGATGATCGCCTGGGCGACGGAGGGGTGGGCGGCGAGTACGGCCTCGATCTCGCCGAGCTCCACGCGCAGTCCGCGGATCTTGACCTGGTGGTCGAGGCGGCCGAGGTACTGCAGGTTGCCGTCCGGCAGGCGGCGCGCGAGGTCGCCGGTCTTGTACATGCGCGCGTCCGGGTCCTCGCTGAAGGGGTCCGTGACGAAGCGCTCGGCGGTCAGCTCGGGCCGGCCCAGGTAGCCGCGGGTGACGCTGGCGCCGCCGATGTGGAGTTCGCCCGCGACGCCGACCGGTACGGGGTTGAGGTGCTTGTCCAGCACGTACGCCGTGTAGTTCGTCAGGGGCAGGCCGATCGGCGGCGGGTCGATGCCGTCGTCCTGGCACCGTGCCATGGTCGAGCCGACCGTGGTCTCGGTGGGGCCGTAGCCGTTGATGAAGCGCATGCCGGGGCGCGCCCAGTTGCGGACCAGCTCCGAGGAGAAGGCCTCGCCGCCGGCGATGACGACGCGCAGGCTCGGGAACTGCTCCTCCGCGAGGAGGTTCAGCACGGCCGGGGGCAGGCACATGAAGGTGATGCCCTCGCCGCGGATCAGGTCGGCCAGCCGCGGCGGGGAGAGGAGGGTCTGCGTGCTGCCGAGGACCAGGGTGGAGCCGGACAGCAGCGCGCCGAAGATGTCCAGGACGGACACGTCGAAGTTGAGCGAGGCGAACTGCAGGATCCGGTCGCCCGGGCCGAGCGGCCAGAACTCGATCTCGGCGTAGCAGAAGTTGACGGCGTTGCGGTGCTCGACGACGACGCCCTTGGGGCGGCCGGTGGAGCCCGAGGTGTAGATGACGTAGGCGACGTTCGACGGGTCCGCGAGGGCTTCGACGGGGCTGTCGTCCAGCGCGGTCAGCTCGGTCCAGGACCGGTCCAGGTCCAGCACCGTGACGTCGTCCGTGGGGACCGCGGAGGCGCTGGGCCCGTCGGTGAGGACCACGGCCATCTTCGCGTCCTCGACCATGAAGGCGAGGCGGTCGGCCGGGTACTCCGGGTCCAGCGGCACGTAGCCGCCGCCGGCCTTGAGGATGCCCATCAGGCCGACGATGCGGCGCACGGTGCGCTGCATGCTGACGCCGACGAGGGACTCCGGGCCGACGCCGAGCTCGCGCAGGCGGCGGGCGACCTGGTTGGCATGGGCGTCGAGCTGGGCGTAGGTCAGGCCCTCGCCGTCGAGTTCGACGGCCATGACGTCGGGGTGGGCCGCGACCTTGGCCTCGAAGGCCTGGTGCAGGTTCCAGTCGGGGAAGTCGGCCTTGTCGCTGTTCCAGGTGACGAGCTCCTGGTGCAGCTCCGCCTCGGTCATGATCGGGAGCTGCGATATCCGGGCGTCGGGGTCGGTCAGGAGGCCGTCGAGGAGCGTCTCGAAGTGGCCGAGCAGGCGCTGCGCGGTGGCCGCGTCGTACAGGGCGGTGGCGTAGCTGAGGTTCAGCCCCAGCCGGCCGCCGCTCTCGACGGCGGAGACCAACAGGTCGAACTTGGCCGCTTCGGCGGGGAGTTCCTCGGAGGCCCAGGTCATGCCCGCGGGACGCAGGTCCCGCTTCTGGTCGTCGGACAGCATGAAGCCGACCTGGAACACCGGGGAGCGCGAGGGGTCGCGGGGGGCCTTGGCGGCCTCCACGATCTTGGCGAAGGGCAGGTCCTGGTGGCCGAAGGCGCCCAGGGTGGCGGTCTTGGTGCGCTCCAGGACCTCGCGGAAGGTCGGGTCGCCGGACAGGTCGACCCGGACCGGCAGGGTGTTGATCAGGTAGCCGATCACCGGCTGGAGCTCGGGGCGGCTGCGGTTGGCGCTGACGGTGCCGACCACGATGTCGTCCTGGCCGCTGTAGCGGTGCAGCAGGACGTGGTAGGCGGCCATCAGGGTCATGAACAGGGTCGCGCCCTCGTCGCGGCCGAGCGCGGTGAGCCGGGCCAGGACCTTGTCGCCGAGGTCCCTGGACTCCGTGGTGCCCTGGTACGTCTGGACCAGCGGGCGGGGGCGGTCGGTCGGCAGCTGGAGGACGGGTGCGCCCTGAAGGTTCTCGCTCCAGTACTCGGTCAGCTCCCGCAGCGTCTCGCCCTGCAGCCGGTCGCGCTCCCAGACGGCGAAGTCGGCGAACTGGACGGGCAGTTCGGGCAGCTGGGGCGCGGTACCGGCGACGGCGGCGGCGTACGACTCGGAGAGTTCCGCCAGCAGTACGGGGAACGACGAGCCGTCGAAGACGGTGTGGTGGACGGTGATCAGCAGGACGTGGTGCTCGTCGGAGAGCTGCTGCAGCAGGGCGCGGAACAGGGGGCCGCGCTCCAGCTCGAACGGGCGGGCCGTCTCCTTCTGCGCCGCCGCCCGCCAGGCCTCCTCGACCTCGTCCGCGGCGACGTGCCGCTGGTCCACGAAGGCCAGCTCGACGGGCGCGGCCGGGTCGACCACCTGGACGGGCGCGCCGTCCACGGTGACCAGGCGGGTGCGCAGCGCCTCGTGGCGGGCGACGAGGGCGTCCAGTGCCGCACCGAGGGCGGCGCGGTCGAGGGCACCGGTCATGCGTACGGCGCCGGCGATGGTGTAGGTGGATTCCCCGGGGGCCAGCTGGTCGATGAACCAGAGCTGTTCCTGTCCGTACGACAACGGCAGGTCCTGCAGCGCGGGCGAGCGGCGGGGGATCGAGGAGATCGGGGGGGCCGTGCGACGCAGCCTGGCGGTCAGCGCGGCCCGCTGGGAATCGGTCAACATGACTGGGTGGTCCTTCTTTCAGGCAAGGGGAGGGGGCAGCGTCCGGGGTGCGGTCACGACTCGGCCGCGCGTGACGGCGCGACGCTTGTGGCCGGCTCGGCTTCTTCGGGGCCCTGTGGCATCTCGCGCAACCGGTAGACGGGCGAGAAGGTGATCCACGCGGCCGGCAGCACGATGCCTGCGACGCCGGCGGCCAGGGCGGTGCGGAGCCCGAACACGGAGGCCAGCGAGCCGGCCAGCAGGGCGCCGAGCGGGATGGTGCCGTAGAGGATGAGGCGGTAGCTGGCGTTCATCCGCCCCAGCAGGCGGGCCGGTGTCACGGTCTGGCGCAGGGTGAGCGAGTTGACGTTGAAGACGGCCAGGTTGAAGCCGTGCACGGCCAGGGTCGCGCCCAGCACCAGCAGGGAGAGCAGGCCCTTGTCGCCGGGTACGAGCAGCAGTACGGGCGACAGGCAGGCCAGGAGCGTGACCAGGCGCAGCGCCGGGCCGAAGCCCAGGCGCCTGCTGATCCGTCCGGAGAACGTCGCGCCGAGCAGCGCGCCGACCGAGCCGGCGCCGACGACCAGGCCGAGCTGGAACGGGCTGAGGTCCAGTGTCCTGACCGCGTACACCAGGAAGACGGTCGTCATGACGTTCTCGAAGAGGTTGAACACGGCCGACTGGGTGGCCAGGTGCCGCAGGATGCGGCTGCCGACCACGGTGCGCAGGCCCTCGACGATGTCGGCGCGTACCGACGTGCGTTCGGCGGGCTGCTCCGGCTCGGCCTCGGGCCTGCGGATCCACCACAGGGCCAGGGCCGAGGCCAGGTAGGTGGCGGCTCCCACGGTCAGCGCGACGGGCGCGGTCAGCGCGCCGACGAGGAAGCCGGCCAGGCCGGGGCCGGCGATACCGGCCACCGAGTAGCTGGCGGTCATCTTGCTGTTCGCGTCCGCCAGGTCGTCCTTGTCGACGAGTCCCGGGATGTAGGAGAGGATCCCCACATCGAACAGGACCGTCGCCACGCCGGCCAGGAACCCGACGGCGTAGAGCCACGGGAGCGAGAGCACGCCGAGCAGGTGCGCCAGCGGCAGGGCGCCGATGAGCAGCACCCGGACCGCGTCGGCCGCGATCAGGGTCGGCCGCCTGCGCCGCCGGTCGAACCAGACTCCGGCCAGCAGAGTCACCAGTACGTACGGGGCGAACCTGGCGACATTGAGCAGGCCGATCTGGAACGCGCTGGCGTTCAGGGTGATGACCGCCGCCAGCGGCAGCGCGATGTCGGTCACCTGTGAGCCGACGAGCGAGACCGTCTGCCCGCTCCAGAGTTTGACGAAGTCCCGGTTGGCGAGGACGCCGCGTCGGCCCGCGGTGTCCTCACGCGCCTGCGTGGTGGTCATGCTCCCGCCCTCTCAGTTGGCTCGTCCCGCGCCGACGGGCTGCGGCGCGGCAGCAGCGTCGGTGTGCAGGCCGAAGGCGCTGTGCAGGACCCGGGCGGCCTCGTCGACCGCGCCGGAGGCGACGTGGCAGGAGACCCGGCTGGGGGTGCTGGTGACCAGCACCGGGCGGATCCCGGTGCGCTCCAGCGATTCGAGGATCTGCAGGGTGACCTCGGACCGGTTGCCGCAGGCGTCCCCGGCCACGCTCACACTGCCGAGGTCCTCGTCGTGGACCGCGACGGCGGCGCCTATGTCGCCGAGGGCGGCGATGACCGCCTGCGGTTCGGCGCCGGGCGAGGTGAAGCGGAGCTCGCCCGGGCTGCCGATGATGGAGCCGACGGGCAGGCCGTGGCCGGCGAGCGCCGCCGAGACCTGCGCCGGCGTCAGGCCGTCGACCTGGTAGAGCGGGTCGTGCCGACGGTGGGCGACGCCGGTGATCCTGGCGGTCTCGAACATGTCGTTGTCCTCCCTGCCTTCTGTGATCCAGGTGCCCGGCTCGCCGGTGAACGAGGAGCGGACGTGGATGGCGACGCCGTGCGCCGCCGCGAGCTCCACCGCGCGCGGCTGCATCACCTGGGCGCCCGCCTCGGCGAGCTGGAGCATCGCCTCGTGGCTGAGCCGGTCCAGGCGCCGTGCGTCGGGGACCACCCGGGGGTCGGCGGTGAAGACGCCGGGCACGTCGGTCCAGATGTCGCACTCGGGCAGGCCGAGCGCGGCCGCCACGGCGATGGCCGAGGCGTCCGAGCCGCCGCGGCCCAGGGTGGTGACGTCACCGTCGTCGGTGACGCCCTGGTAGCCGGTGACCAGCACGATCAGCCCCTGTTCCAGGGCCGCCACGATCCGTTGCGGGTCGATCGACTGCATACGGGCGTTGCCGTGCGCGGTGTCGGTCAGCACACCGGCCTGGCGGCCGTTCAGGGAGACGGCACGTTCGCCCAGCTCGTGCACGGCGATCGCCGCGAGGGCGCACGACATGGACTCGCCCACCGCCAGGAGCGCGTCCAGCTCCCGAGCGTCGGGCTGCGCCGTCAGGACGTTCGCCATCTCCAGCAGGTCGTCGGTGGTGTCCGACATCGCGGACAGGACCGCGACGACGTCCGCGCCGGCGCGCCTGGCATCGACCAGGCGCTGCGCGACCCGGCGCAGCCGGTCCATGTCGCCCACCGAGGAGCCGCCGAACTTCCACACCACCGGGCGCAGGGGCCGCCCGGTGGGGCCGGTCGCGGTCACGGGGGCCACATCGGCCACGGGGGCCACGGGGGACAGGGGTGACTGTGGTGACACTGGTCCTCCCCGTCCTCTACCGCGCGGCCGACTGGTCGCCGACCAGCCGGACCCAGCTCGCGAAGAACGCCAGGCTGTGGCTGCGCCACAGCCGCAGCGGCCGGTCCAGGTCCACGCCGACCGGTGCCCGTACGCCCGCCACCTGCTGGCCCACGTCCCGGTGGTACTCCTCGGCCAGGCGCGAGCCGTAGTACTCGGGGTGGCCGGTGTGCATCAGCACGGAGTGGTCGTAGGACTCGGCGATGACCGTGCCCGCGCCCTCGGCCCGCGCCAGTGCCCGGACCGTGGTGCTGGCGTCCAGTGCCTTGTCGTCGAAGCCGGCGAAGCGGCTGTGCGTGGACCAGAAGCGGTCGTCGAGGGCGGAGGCGATGGGACCGTCCTGCGCCAGCAGCTCGGTCTCGTACATCCCCGAGATCTTCTCGGAGTAGGTGTCCTTGGGCAGCCCGTAGACCAGGTGGCCCACACCCATCGCGCCCCAGCACAGGCCGAGCAGCGGCGACCCCTGCGCGTGGACGTCCTGCACCATGTCGTTCAGCTCGTCCATGAACCGCACCTCCTCGAAGGGGAGGTGCTCCACCGCCGCGCCGCTGACGATCAGGCCGTCCAGCGGTGCGTCCGCGGTGGCCTCCTGGTAGGTGCGGTACGTCGCGGCGATGCGGGCCGGGTCGTCGAGGCGGTAGCGGCGGGAGGAGATCCTGATCCACTGCAGTTCGAAGGGTCCCGACAGGGACAGCTGCGGCATCAGCCAGTTCTCGTACTGCTCCGCGTTCGGCATCAGGTTGACGATGCCGATGCGCGGCGGGCGGCCGGCCCGTCCGGACACGAGGGTGCTCATCGGCCGGCCTCCGCGGCGAGTTCCGCCTCCAGCGTGGTGAGGGCGTCGCGCAGGATCGCCACGGCCTCGTCGGCGATCTCGACGGTGATGTTCAGCGGCGGCAGCAGTCGCACGACGCTGTCGCCCCGTCCGCCGAGTTCGACGATCAGGCCCCGGCGCAGTGCCTCCTGCTGGAACCTGGCGGCGACGCCGGTGGCGTCGGCCGTCCCGGCGGCGGCCATCTCCATGCCGAGCATGAGGCCGAGGCCGCGTACGTCGGAGACCAGCGGGCTGTCGCCGAGCAGGGTCAGCTCGCCGAGCAGGTGGTCGCCGATCTTGCGTACGTGGGCGAGCAGGTCCTCGCGCTCGACGACGTCCAGGAAGGCGTTGGCGCTGGCGAAGGCGAGGTTGTTGCCGCGGAAGGTGCCGATGTGGCTGCCGGGCGTCCAGGTGTCCAGGTGTTTGCGGTAGAGGATGGCGGCGACCGGCAGACCCATCCCGGACAGGCCCTTGGAGGCCACGACGACGTCGGGTGTGATGCCGTACTGCTCGAAGGCGAACCAGGTGCCGGTACGGCCGCAGCCGGTCTGGACCTCGTCCACGATCAGCGGGATGCCGAGCTCTCGAGCGGTGTCGGCGACCCGGTGGACGAACTCCCGGCGGGCCGGGATGGCGCCGCCCTCGCCTTGGACCAGCTCCATGATGATCGCGGCCGGCAGCTGCACCCCGCCGTGGGTGTCGGTGAGGGTGTTGACCAGGACCTCGGCGCAGTTGGTGCTGCAGTTCTGGGGAGCCAGGCCGACGGGGCAGCGATGGCAGTAGGAGTAGGGGGTGAAGTGGATGCCGGGCAGCAGGTTGTGCAGACCGGTTTTCGGCGCGTGCTCCGAGGTCAGGGACATGGCGCCCTGGGTGGAGCCGTGGTAGGCCCCCTGGAAGACGACGACCTGGCCGCGGCCGGTCGCCTTCTTGCACAGCTTGATCGCGGCCTCGACGGCGTCGGAGCCGGTGGGACCGCAGAAGTGCATCTTGTAGTCGTCCCGGATGTTCTCCGGGAGCATCCCGATCTGCCGGCGTTTGAACTCGTCGCGCACCGGGGTCGGGAAGTCGAGGCCGTGCGTCAGTTTCGGCAGCTGAGCGGTCACGGCCGCGACCAGCTCCGGGTGGTTGTGGCCCAGCGCGAGGACGCCCGCGCCGGAGAGGAAGTCGATGTAGCGGCGGCCGTCGACGTCGGTGATGTGGGACCCGGAGGCCTCGGCGATCGCGACCGGGATCCGGCGCGGGTAGGTGCGGGCGTTGGACTCGGTGGCGGCCTGGCTGTCGAGCAGCACACGGCCGTTGGGTCCGGGCCGGGTGAGGTCGACAGCCGGTCTCGGTGAGCTCGCTTCGAGCGTCTGCATGATCGTCTCTCTCAGAGGTCGGAACCGGGCGCCTGGGCGGCGACGAGGTCGGCAGCGCCCTGTTCGGCGACCAGGCGCCGCTCAAGGCTTTCGACGATGGCCTGGGAGCGCAGCGCCAGCAGGCTGAAGGAGCCCGCGTCGCCGAGCCCGTGGGTGGACTCGCACAGCCCGTTGACGAAGATCGGCGGCACCTCGCCCTCGAAGGCCGGGTGCGGGACCACGCCGTAGTCGTAGCCGACGGACAGCGGCCGGCCGTCGGTCACGCCGAGCACCTGGGTGAGGTCCTTCAGCAGCGGCGGCAGCTGCTCCGTCCGGCCGGTGATCCCCAGGTCCAGGTAGCCGGTGGCGAGGACGACGCGGTCGGCGTGGATGCGCTCGCGCTCACCGGTGATGTGCTCGGTGAGGTCCAGCGCCACGCCCTCGGGGGTGCGCTCCACGCCCTCGACGCGGCGGTTGGTGCACAGGCGTATGCGCTCGCGGCCGTCGAGCTCGTCCTCGTACATGCGCATGTAGAGGGCGCTGACCACGTCGGAGTCGGCGGCCGAGTAGTTGGTGGGCCGCAGCTGGTCGCGCAGCCGCTTCTTGCCCTCCTCCGACGCGTGGAAGTAGTACTCGACGAACTCCGGGAAGTAGACCTCCTCGGAGAACGGGCTGGTGTCCTTGAGGCGGTAGCCGAAGCCGGTCATCACATTGACGATCCGGGCGGCGGGGAAGCGCGCGATCAGGTCGAGCACCACCTCGACCGCGCTCTGGCTGGCGCCCACGACGGCGAGCGTGCCGTCGAAGTCCCGGTCCAGGTCGGCGATGTTGGGCAGGAACTGGGAGGTGTGGAACAGGTGCGGGGCCGGCACGCCGGAGAAGACCGCGGGAACGTTCGGGGTGCGGCCGGGGGCCACGACCACGGAGCGCCCGTGGTAGGTCGTGCCGTCGGCGGAGGTGACCTCCACCAGCGGGCCGTCCGTGCCTGGGGTCACACCGATGCCGGTGACCTCGCGGCCGTAGTCGACGTCGGCCCGCACGTTCTGCGCGACCCACTGGACGTAGCGCGCGTACTCCTTGCGCAGCGGGTAGTGGGAGGGCAGGTTGAGGTGTTTGAAGAGGCGCCCCTGCTCGTGCAGGAAGTTGGTGAAGGTGTACCGGCTGCGCGGGTTGCGCGGGGTCACCAGGTCCCGCAGGGGGTTGTTCTGGATGTCGGAGCCGTCCAGGAGCATGGCGCGCTGCCAGTAGGGGCCGGGCTCCCGCTCGATGAACTTCACCCGGGCCTGCGGCCACAGCTCCTCGAACGCGACGGCGACGGCGACGTTCGCTGGGCCGTATCCGACGCAGAGAACGTCATAGGCATCGTGCACGCTGATCCTCCAAAGTTGAATGGCACGGCATGCCGTCGGCATGCCGGCTGGGTCACGGACGGGAGACCGCCTGCACGTCCGCGCAAGCGCCGTCGGAGTACGGCCCGGCCGCATGCCGGCCGGCGAAGAACGCGCCGTCGCTGAAGGCGCCCGCTGCGTGCGGGACCGCCCACTCTGCGGCTTCCGGGCCGGTGAGGTCGCTTGCCGACGAGAGGCCGGCGGTGTCCGCAGCCGCGCCTTCGGTGTCCGCATTTCTGGTCATTTGAACTGCAGCTTCCGTCGGCGTCCGGGATGTAATGAGCTTTTCACTCACCGCTACCGATTGGCTTCCGCCGGGCTTCCGACCGTGCGGTATCGTCCACAGGCGCAGGTCATCAGGTGGGGGCGGTGTCCCGTTGCCGCGTAAGGGCGGACGGGATCAGAAGGGAGCTGAGTGACATTCGAGTTCCGTGTTCTCGGGCCGATCACGGCATGGCGTGACGGACTCGCAGTCAAACTCAACGGGCGCAAGACCAGATCGGTGCTCGCCGCGTTGCTGCTCCGCTCCGAACACGTCGTCCCGGTGGAACGACTGGTCGCGATCCTGTGGGGGGAATCGCCACCGCCGACCGCCGTGGCCCAGATCCAGAAGTGCGTGTCCCAACTGCGCGGCGAGCTGGGGCCGGACCTGATCATCAGATCCGGCAACGGCTACCGCCTCCAGCTCGGTGGGCACCGGTTCGACCTGCACACCTTCGACCGGTCGGTCGCGGACGCGCGGGCCGCGCTCGCACAGGAGCGTCAACTCGACGCCGTGGAGGCGTACTGCACCGGCCTGGCCCAGTGGCGGGGGGAGCCACTGGCCGACGGTACGGACGAGTTGATACGGACCGAGTCGCCGGCGTTGGAGGAGCGCCGCATCGGCGTCCTCATGGAGCGCATCGAGGCGGAGCTGGCGCTCGGCCGGCACGGCGAACTCGTCAGCGAACTCAAGGCGCTGGTGGGGGAGCAGCCCCTGCGGGAGCGGCTGCGCGGACAGCTGATGCTGGCGCTCTACCGCTGCGGCCGGGTGGCCGACGCGCTCGCGGTCTACCAGGCCGGGCGCACCCTGATCGCCGACGAACTCGGCCTGGAGCCGGGCAGCGAGCTGCAACGCCTCCACGAGGCGATCCTGGTCGGCGGTCCCGGCCTCGACCTGCCCCGCAAGAGCGCCGCCGAGGCACCCGAGCGCCTGTGGTCGCCCATCGTCCCGGTGGTGCCGGCGCAGCTCCCGCCCTCGATAGCCGACTTCACCGGACGCGCCGACCAGGTCGGCCGCATCCGCGACACCCTGACGTCGGGGGACAAGGAGTCCCTGGCGCTCGTCGCCCTCTCGGGCAAGGGCGGGGTCGGCAAGTCCACGCTGGCCGTGCAGGCCGCGCGCCGGGTGGCCGAGCAGTTCCCCGACGGGCAGCTGTACATACGCCTGCGCACGGCCGACACCCGGCCGCTCGACCCCCTGGTGGCGCTCAAACGCTTCCTGCGCGCGCTCGGCGTCGGCGAGGAGGGCATCCCGGACGACCTGGAGGAGTGCAGCGAACTCTTCCGCAGCCGGACCGCCTCCTCCCGCATGCTCATCCTGCTCGACGACGCCGTCAGCGAGGCGCAGGTCAGACCGCTGCTCCCCGGCTCGCCCGGCTGCGTCGTACTGATCACCAGCCGGCCGCGGCTCACCGGCCTGGAATCCGCCACCCACGTCGACCTCGACGTGTTCAACGCGGAGGAGTCCGGGGCCCTGATCGAACGCATCGCCGGACGGGACCGGGTCGCCGGGGACGAGGCGACCACGGCGGAGATCGCCCGGCTGTGCGGGTACCTGCCCCTCGCCGTTCGGATCGCGGCCGCCCGGCTCGCCCAGCACTCCCAGGGCGGCATCAGCCGCTTCGCCCGCCGCCTCGCCGACGAGCGGCGGCGCCTGGACGTCCTGGTCTCCGGGGACCTGGAGGTGCGGGCCACCCTCGCGACCGGCTACCAGGAGCTGGGGCCGCGCGAACGCGAGGCGTTCTGCCTCCTGGGTCTGATCGACGCGCCCGACTTCGCCTCCTGGTTACTTGCGCCGCTGCTGCGCATCACCATCGACGAGGCCGAGGACCTGATCGAGGAACTCGTCAGCACCCAGCTCCTGGACGTCATCGGATGCGACGTCGCCGGACAGACCCGGTACCGCTATCACAACCTCGTCCGGCTCTACGCCCGGGAGCGGGCGCAGGCCGAATACTCGCGGGAACAGTGCCGGGAGGCGCTCGCCAGGGTGCTGGACGGGTGGCTCACCCTGTCCGCCTCGGCGGCGCAGCGCATCAGCGGTGAGCGCTCCCAGGGATGGCCGGCCGCCGCGCAGGGAGTGGCGAAACGTTACGACGGATTCGACCGGTCCGACGTCGACTACATCGTCGAGGACCCCTACTTGTGGTTCGAGGCGGAGCGCCCGGCCCTGGCGTCCGCGGTCGCCATGGCCTGCTCGAACGGGTTCGGCCGGGTCGCGTGGGAACTGGCCGACAGCACGACCGACTTCCTGGAGCTGCGCCACCTCTACGACGACTGGGAGGCCGGCCACCGGCTCGCCCTGGCGGCGGCCGAGGCCGACGGCGACACCCTCGGTGTCGGCGTCATGTCCCTGAGGCTGGCGTCCCTGCGGTGCATCCGCCGGGACCCCGAGGCCGGGCTGGAGCTCGTCGACCGGGCGGCCGCCGTCTTCGAGGAGCTGGGCATCGACGCCCTGCGCAGCGAGTGCCTGGTGATCCGGGCCGGGGCGCTGCGGGCGCTGGGGCGGCTCGGCCCCGCCCTCACCGAGGTGACGCGGGCCGCCGGGGTGGCACGGGACTGCGCCGACCGGCTGGCGCAGGCGCTGGCCGCCCGCGAACTGGGCACGATCCGCTACGAGCAGGGGCGCTGGGAGCTGTCCTCGGCCGCCTTCCAGGATGCGGTCCGGCTCAGCCGGCAGGCCGGCAACCGGCGCGAGGAGGCCCTGGCGCTGCGGCACTGGGCCGTCGTGCTGCGCCACCGGGGGGAGTTGCAGGAGGCGAGGGAGAAGGCGGAGACCGCCCTCGCGGCCTTCCACGAGCTGGGGGACCGCCCGTACGAGGCGTTCAGCGGACTCACCCTCGGCCTGAGTCTGCTGGAGCTGCGCGATCCGTCCGCCCGGCGGTTCATCGAGGAGGGGCACGCCGTCCTGCGGGACATGAACCTGGAGTTCGGGATGGGCGAGCTCTTCTACGTCCTGGCCTCGCTGGAGCTCGCCGACGGACACATCGACCGGGCCGTCGACCGGCTGGCCCAGTCGATCCGGCTGCTGGGCGCGGAGCCCGTCCACCACGTCCTGCTCTCCGCCGTCGAGCTGCTGTGCCGGGCGCTCGACGCCGAGGACCGGGCGGCCGGCCAGGTGCTGCGCAGGGAGCTCACCGAACTGTCCGCCTGCATCGGCACGCCCGCACCCGCCCACCGCATCACGTCGATCCTCGCCCAGGTTGCACGCAGAGTGACCGGAAGGAATCCGGTAGTGACCCTGCCTAGAGTTCCGGTTCTGCAACCGCTCCACTGACCACGGAAACGGACGGGGATCAAAGTGAAGAAGACCACCATCGTCAGCGACCCACGCGCGATGGCTGCGGGCAAGAGATCCGGCACGGACGTCATCGGCGTGCGCAGGACCCTTGCGGCGGAAGGACTCTGAGAAAGGCCGGAGGGCTGCTCCGCACATGCGTGTGATTCTGGTGAACATGCCGTGGGCCTCCTTGGACACGCCGTCCCTCGCTCTGGGGATCCTGCATTCCGTCGGCCGCTCCCACCGGGCGGACGTGGAGACGGTCAACGCCAACCTGGACTTCTACGACTGGGCGGCGGAAGCGATCGGACTGAGCGTCGAGGACTACGAGTTCTTCGCCAGCCACGCGTACTTCGAAGGCTATGGGGACTGGGTGTTCTCCAGCGCCCTCCACGGTGTCCCGTCGTGGCGGGTGCGTGCATTCGAGGAGCAGATGGCGCAGGGGCTCAGCCCGCACCTGCGGGCCGTGTGCCTGGCCCTGCACGAGGCGTCCGGGCGGTTCGTCGAAGAACTGGCCGCGAGGATCGCCGACACCCGGCCGGACGTGGTGGGCTTCACCACCACGTTCCAGCAGAACACGGCCGCGCTGGCGACAGCCGCGGCGGTCAAGAGGCTGTCGCCGGGCACCGTCACGGTGCTCGGCGGCGCCAACTGCGACGGACCACAGGGCGCCGCCCTGCACCGCAACTTCCCCGCCGTCGACTTCGTCGTGCGCGGGGAGGGGGAGCGGGCGTTCCCCGCCCTGCTCGACGTGGTCCGCGGCGGGACGGCCCCGGCCACGGTCGCGGGACTGTGCTGGCGCACCGGGGACGGGGCCCACCGGGCGAACGCGATGACCCGCCTCCCGCTGCCGCCCGGCGAGTTGAGGCAGCCGGACTACCGGCCCTACTTCCACCGCGTGCAGACGTCCGCGGCATGCTCCCGGATCGAGCCGAAGCTGGTGCTGGAGGGATCGCGCGGCTGCTGGTGGGGCGAGAAGCACCACTGCACGTTCTGCGGGCTCAACGGATCCTCGATGGCCTTCCGCAGCAAGGCGCCCGAGACGTTCCTGCAGGAGATCGCGGAACAGACCCGGCGCCACCAGGTGCTCGACATCCTCGTCGTCGACAACATCCTCGACATGGGATACCTGCGCAGCGTGCTGCCCGCCCTGATCGAGCAGGGCCACGACCTGCGCTTCCACTACGAGATCAAGTCCAACCTCCGCTACCGCCAGCTCAAGACCCTCGCCGACGCCGGCCTCGTCCAGGTGCAGCCGGGCATCGAGAGCCTGAGCAGCCGGGTCCTGCGGCTGATGGACAAGGGCGTCACCGGCTGCCAGAACGTACGCCACCTGCGGGACGCCCAGTCGGCCGGCCTGTGGGCCACGTGGAACTACCTGTACGGCTTCCCGGGCGAGCGCGAGCGCGACTACACCGAGGTGATCCGGCAACTGCCCGCCCTCGCCCACCTCACCCCGCCGGACGGCGTCACCCGCATCGAGATCGAGCGGTTCAGCCCGTACTTCGACCGGCCGGAGCTGGGCTTCGCCCCGCTGCGCCCGGCCTCCCACTACGCGATCGTCCACGACCTGCCCGAGGCGGAGCTCCACGACCTGGCCTACCTCTTCGACGCCCCGCACGCCGGCATCGACGAGACCCTCGCCAAGCAGCTCGGCGCCGCCGTCGAGCGGTGGCGCGACCTGCACCTCCACAGCAGCCTCACCCGCTACGACATCGGATCGAGAATCGTGCTGACCAACCGGCGGGAGGACTTCGACTGGACGACCCGCAGCATCACCGACCCCGTCGAGGTGGCCGCGTTCCGCCTCCTGGAGGACCCCCGCAGCCTCCAGTCGCTGACCCACCGGCTCAGCGCCCGGTTCACCGGCAGCGTCTGCGCGTCCCGGGTCGCCGAACTGCTCGCGGAGTGGGGCGAGGCCGGGCTCCTCTACGAGGACGCCGGCCGGTACGTCCACGTCGTACCCCTCGGCACCAACGCGGAGCTGACCCGTCTCGGCGGCTCCGCGCCCGACCTGACCCGGGACTTCGCCCGGATCCCCGGCCCCGCGTACGAGGACGCCTCGTGATCGCCGCCCGCAAGCCCGTGATCGACCTGTGGCGGGACTACCGGGACCATGCGCGGACCCTGCCGGGCATGCACCTCGGCAGCGTCGCCGTCGCCGACGCCTGCGCCGACGCGGCGCACATCGCCCGGGAGCTGTACCGCACGGGCGTACGGCGGGCCGAGTTCGGCGCCCTCGTGGACCTGTCTCCCGCGGCCGCTCCGCTGTGCGCCGTACGCCTCCTGAACCTGCTGCGGGAGCTGACCGCGTGGGGCGTCGTCGTCGACTGGCGGGTGCGCCTGCCCGAGGCGGGGTCCTGCCGGTCCGGCCCCTCGGCGTTCACGCTGAGCCACCTCTACCCGCCGTCGGGGATCGAGGGGCCCGCCGACGCGGCGGAACTGCGGGCGGCCTGGGCCGAGGGCTTCTTCCTCGGCAAGTGCGTCGTCCGCAGGGGACCCGGCTTCCTGGAGATCCGTGACCACCGGTCCGGCGTGCTGAACCGGATCGTGATCGACGAACCGGACTACCTGGCGGGCGTGGAGGCCGTCCGGGCGGCCCCGACGGCCGACGGACTCGTCCCGTCCGTCCGGGCCGATCTGGCCGCCGAGTCCCTCCTGGTCGGCGTCGGCGACCTCTGGTGGTGGGCCCCGTACCGCCCGCACCGCTGGCCGCAGCCGCCCTTCCGCGTCTGACCGCCGGGCCCGCCGCGCGACGCCCGGCGGCTCAGAACACGGGCAGGGCGGCGAGGGTCGTGCCGTCGAGGAGGAACACGCGGTTCGCGTCTGCCGTGATCCAGTAGCGGTCGGGGTTCTTGATGATGCGGAACACCCACGACGTCCTGCCCTCGGCCGACAGGTCGACGACGTTGACGCCCCCCTCCGTCCTGTTGACGGCGACGGACCACAGTCCGTTGCCCTGGACGACGAGCGGGCTGGGCGCATCGCACTCGAACAGGAGCTGGTAGGCCCAGTCCGTTCCCCGGCCGGTGCGCAGGTCGAGGCGGAGGGGGGAGGTCAGGACGCTCGCGTAGACGTGGTCCCCGTGGATGGTCGGCGGGCCCCACGAGACCGGCGTCCCGTCCGCCGGCTTCGGGTTCTCGGCAGACCAGAGCTGCTTGCCGTCGACGACGTCGACGGCGGAGAGGTTCTTCCCGCTCACGCACAGCGTGCGGCCCGACAGGGCGACCATGGCCCGGCCGCCGGCGGACTGCTCGCGGAGGTCCCAGACCGTGCGGCCGTCGGCGGTGTCGAGGGCGACGACACTGCCGTCCGCCGCCGTGACGACGAGTCGGCCCTGGGCCGCCAGGCCGCGCGAGGCGGCCTTCGTGCCGAGGTCGGCGCCCACGCCGACGGTCCAGCGGATCCTGCCGTCGGCGCGTCCGACGCTGCGCACGCGCCGGTCCTTCGTCACCAGGTAGACGGCCTCGTCGTCCGCGGCGAGGAGCCATGCGGCTTCCGCGGGAGCCGTCCACCTGGGCCTCCCGGTCGAGGCGACGAACGTCACGAGTCTCCCGTCGCCGTCCGTGGCGGCCACCAGCCGGTCGGAGAGGGACAGATAGCGGTTGGTCGCCACCGCGTCCGCCGCCGTCCACCGCAGTGTGCCGTCGACGACGCTGCGCGCGGCGATGCCGCCCTCCGGCGCCGCGACGATCACCACGTCCCGTACGGGCAGGGGCGCGGGCGTGTCGGCCGAGACGGCCGAGGCGACGCTCCACAGCGGCGCGGGAGTCTCCCCCAGGACGTAGTCGCCCTTCTTCGCGTCGAGGATCCTGCCCTCCGGCGTCCGCACGGCCGGGGGAAGGTCGAAGGGGTCACCGCCGGAACGGCTCGCCAGGCCCCACCAGGCCGCGGCACCCCCGCCGGCCGCCAGCACGGACCCGCCGGCCGCCAGGCCCGTCAGCAGTCGGCGCCGGGAGAGCGGGCGCGGTGCGACCCCGCCCGGTACGGCGGTCAGCCGGCGCAGGCCGTGCTCCCGGGCCGCGATGTCCTGCGCGATCGCGCCGTGCCGCCAGGCGCGTTCGGCACCGCGGGGCGGCGCGGCCGAGAGGACGATCCGGTCCGGCAGCGGCCGGGACGCCGGGTCCTTGGCGAGGCACGGGGCGATCAGCGGCCGGAGCGCGGGCGGTACCCGGTCCAGGCGCGGCTCCCCGTGCACGACCTCGTACTGCACGGCGGCGACGTGCGAACCCTGGTACGCGTGCAGCCCGCTCGCCGCGTACACCAGGACCGCACCGAGGGAGAAGACGTCGGCCGCCGGGCCGACGCGCTGCCCGAGGACCTGCTCGGGCGCACCGTAGCCGGGGGTGACCGGGACCTGGCCGGTGGTGGTGAGGGTGAGGCCGTGCTCGGGGCGGGCGATGCCGAAGTCGATGACGCGCGGGCCCGCCGCGGTGAGCACGATGTTCGCGGGTTTGAGGTCCCGGTGGACGAGGCCCGCGGCGTGGATGTCGCGCAGCGCCCCGGCGAGGGCCGCCGCGAGGGCCCGTACGGTCGGCTCGTCGAGCGGGCCGTGGGAGCGTACGGCGTCGGAGAGGGTCGGGCCGGTCAGGAACTCGGTGGCGATCCAAGGCCGTCCGCCCTCGGTCCGGGCGTCCAGGACCCGGGCCACGGACGGGCCGCCGACCGCGGCGGCCATGCGGGCCTCGCGGACGAACCGCCGGGCCAGGTCGTGGTCGTGCGCCAGGTGGGGGTGCAGCACCTTCACCGCGGCGGCGCGTCCCTCGCCGTCCTGGCCGACGTAGACCTTGCCCATGCCTCCTTCGCCGAGGACGGCGAGGACACGGTACGGGCCCAGGCGGATCGGGTCTCCGGATTCCAGGGGCTTCATGGCGTGCGGTGCTGCTTTCTGTGAGCTCAGGCGAGGGGGTACGCGGCGACGTACGCGTCACCGACGGCGATGAGCCGCCGGGCGGCGGGATCGGCGAAGAAGCGGGCCCGGGCGGCCCCGACGGGCCTGCTCGGGGCGCCGGTGCGCAGGTCGGCGGCCACCAGTGCGGCGGAGGCGCCGGAGTACGCGTACACCGTCGAGATGCCGACCGCGGGCGGGACGCCGAGGTCCTCGGCGGCGACCGTTCGGGGCCCCTCCGTCCACCGTGGGGTGCCGTTCGCGGCGTCGAGTGCGACCAGGCCGCGGTTCTCCTCGACCGCGTACACCACGCCGTCCTTGACGGCCGGGGGACCGAAGCGGGCCGTCGGGGTCCGCCCCGCGAAGCGCCAGGCCGGCCTGCCGTCGGCGAGGTCGAGCGCGATGAGCTCACCGGCCGACGGGTACACGTGCCGGTCGTCCACGGCCAGGTGGGCCCGATTCAGGACCGGCTGCGGGCTCTGCAGCGGGCGGTCCCACAGCGCCCGGCCCGTCAGCGCGTCGTGCACGACGAGGCGCGGTTCCCGGTCCGCGGACTGCTGGACGAGGACCAGGTGGCCGCCCACGGCGCGGGCGGACAAGAAGTGCAGGTGCGGGGACCGGTCGGGGCGTGCGGGCAGCGGGACCTCCCAGAGCTTCCCGCCGGAACGGCTGTCGACCTTCAGCAGGAACCACTTCTGGTCCTTGAGGAAGCCGTCGCGGAGGTGCGGGCCGCGGCCGCCCACGAGGTAGACGGCGTCGGGGGCGGCGCAGAGCAGCTGCGTCCCGTAGAGGATCGCCTGCAGATCCTTGAGCGTGCCGAAGGGGGCCTGGAGCTTGCCGGTGGCCGTGTCGACCGCCGCGATGCGGAGCGGCTCGTTCTCGTCGAGGGCGTGGTCGGCGGAGTAGATCTTCGTGCCGTCGGTGGTGGTGCGGCGCATGAAGTACACCGATGGATCGGCCCACTTGGCCGCGCCCGTCGCGGGGTCGAGGCCCTTCACCCCGTACTCGCCGACGAGGAGGAGCCCGTCCAGGAGGAGCGGTGCGGGTGGGATCAGCGGGTCGGCGTAGCTGACGGGCTCCTGCCAGAGCAGGTCCCGTGCGGGACCCCCGGTGGGCGCGGCGGCGGGCGGCTGCGCGGCGGTGGTGTCCGGCCGGCCGAACCGGGCCCACACGCCGGCGCCTGCACCGGCCGCCGCGAGGCCGGCGGCTGCGCCGAGGGTGAGGAGCCGGCGGCGGGACGGGCCGGACCCCTTCGTGCCGGCCGTCGGGGCGTGCGGCCGGGGGGAGTCGCTCGGGACGGTCGCGGGGACTCCGTGCTCCGGCGGGGCCGGGAGGCGCCGGGGCGGGATGCTCCACACGGCGCCGGCGCGGCGGGTGATCTCCGCGAGCAGCGGCTCGGGGAGGTGGTCGGCGAAGCCGCCCGGGCCGGGGTGCAGCAGGGCGGCGAGGTCGCCGGTGGCGGGGCGGCCCGCGGGGTCCTTGTCGAGGCAGCGGGCCAGGACCGGGCGCAGGCCCGGCGGGACGCCGATGAGGTCGGGGTCGGCGTGGCGGACGCGGTACATGAGGTCGGCGTGGCCGCCGCTGCCGAAGGGGCCGTGTCCGGTGGCCGCGAAGACGAGGACGCCGGCGAGGGCGAAGATGTCGCCGGCGGGGGTGTGCTCCTGGCCGGTGGCCTGCTCGGGCGACATGAAGGCAGGTGTGCCGGCGGCCGTGCCGGTGCGGGTGAGGCGGTCGTCGCCGAGGGCGCGGGCGATGCCGAAGTCGATGACCTTGGGGCCGTCGGCGGTGACCATGACGTTGGAGGGCTTGAGGTCGCGGTGGACGACGTCCGAGGCGTGGAGCTGCCCCAGCGCCGCGCACAGCAGGGCCCCCAGGGCGCGGACCGCGCGCTCGGGCAGCGGCCCCGCGAGACGCACGGCCTCGTCGAGGGGCGGGCCCAGGACGTACTCGGTGGCCAGCCAGGGGACCTCGGCGAGCGGATCGGCGTCGAAGACGCGCGCGCCGTGCACGGGGCCGATCACGCGGGCGGCATCCGCTTCGAGGCGGAAGCGGGCGCGGACGGCGGGATCGGCGGCGATGTGCGCGTGCATCGTCTTCAGGGCCGCGGTGCGCCCGGTCGCCGAACGGGCGAGGTAGACGGTCCCCATGCCGCCGCTGCCGAGGCGGGCGACGAGGCGGTGGCCGCCGAGCGCGTACGGGTCGTCGTGCGTGAGCGGGGCGATCATCCGTGGTACGTCCGGGAGGCGTCGAGGGGCGGTTCGGCGGCGAGGACCTCCGCCGACTGACGGGCGAGGGCGACGACGACCGAGGCAGGGAGGGGGAGGGGGGCGGGCGCGGCGGCCGCAGAGGCGGGCGGGCTCGGGGACGCGGTCGGGGCCGCGGTCACCACCGGCGGTGTCGCCTCGTACGCGGCCTGCTCCAGGTACATGAGGAGCTGGTGCGCCTGCGGGCGCCGGTCGGGGTCGCGGGAGAGGCAGGCCGTGACCGGCTCGCGCAGGAAGGCGGGCAGCTCGTCGCGTTCGGGCACGGTGTGGCCGGTCGCGGCGTAGGCCAGTACGGCGCCGAGCGCGTACACGTCGCCCGGCGGCTGCGGCCGGCCGCCGGCCGCCGGCTCGGGGGCGAGACTGCCGGAGTCGAGCCCCGGCAACCCGTCGCGCCGCTCGCCGTCGGGCGCGGCGGCCCGTACGGCGCCGTAGCACCTCAGGCGGGGGCCGTCGGTGGTGAGCAGCACGGCGGAGGGGGACAGACCGGCGTGCGTGACTCCCTGCGCGTGGGCGGTGGCCAGCGTCCGCGCGAGGGCCGCACCCAGCGCCCGCACGACCGGGTCGGGCAGCGGCCCGCCGTGCGCCCGCAGGGCAGCGGGCAGCGTGAGGGCGGGGACGTACGGGCCCGCGCACCAGGGCGGCTCACCCGCACCGCCGCCGACCTCGCCGACCGTCAGGAACCCCGACACGGCGAGCCGCCGGGCCCCTTCGGCCTCGACGGCCCAGCGGGCCGGATCGACGCCGGGGCGGGGAAGCCGCGCGAGGAGCGTGTCCCCGTCACCGCTGCGGACGACGAACGCCCGCTCGGGAGCGCTGGTTTCCGGGTCGGCGTCGAACCGCGCGAGCACGGTGTACGCCCCGACCCGCCGGGGGTCGTCATGCCGCAGCGCTTCCATACGCGATCTTCCCCCCGTGTGCCTTGATCTCGCCCACCCTACTCAAGCCCCGACCGGCGGCTACGTGGGGATTTCCCCGAGTCGGCCGCTTCGACAAGGTACTTGGGCGTGAACTTCCACGAGGAGTTCCGAACGCCGCGGTGGTGGTGCGTCGGCGTCCCGGTACACGTCTCCAGCCACGGGTGCCCCGCACGACACCGGACCCGAGTCGCCCGACACGTTCCTCTGCCGTGGCGCCCGGGGCGAGATGCCCGCTCCGGCTACGGTCACCGGGCGTATCCCGCTAGGCGTCGAATTCGCCGCGCCAGGCGAAGTCGAGGAGAGCCTCCGGGAGGTATTCGGTCTCGACCTCGAACGGGAGCCCGTTGGCCTTCGCCAGGCAGGCGATCGCCAGAGGAGCGAGGGCGACGATGCCCAGGATGTTCTGCCGGCGGTCCTCGTCGGCGGTCCAGTACTCCTTGTGCCAGCGGACGGCATCGGCAAGGGACTCGTTGAAGCCGGCGGCGTCGTTGCGCAGGTAGCGGTACAGCATCATGATCGGCGGGTAGCGGAGCTTGCTCATCGTCTCGGCGTCGATGACGCGGGCCTGCTCGGGAGCGCTCAGGTCCACGGCGCGCACCAGGTGCGCGCCCACATCGTCGCGGCGGAGCCAGAAGCTCTGGAGGGTCTCCACCCAGGCATAGGTGTACTCGTCCAGGGCGCCGCCGAAGTCGCGCAGCAGGGAAACCGGGATCCGCGCCAGCATGTCGAGGCGGGCTGCTTCGCGGCAGATGATCGCGAGGTAGAAGGCGTTGAGCCAGGTGTTCGCGTTGAGGTAGGTCTGAGGCCCGGTGGTCGCGAGGTGGCGCTCCTCCTGCCGGATCTTGCAGGTGACCGTCTCCCGGTCCGGGTCCACGGCTGCGAAGACGGCGGAGTGCACCTGCATGGCCAGCAGCCAGGACTCCCACGTCTCCAGCATGACGGCACCAGGGTCCCCGACACAGCGCACGAAGGCGACGTTCAGCGACCTCATGACCGCGCCCGACCTGGAATTGTGCGAGGTCTCGATCTCCTCCAGCGAATAGGACAGCGACCCCTCCATGGAGGGAACCACCGCCGCCATCTCGTCCTTCGGATAGTCCTGGCGCGGCACGATCACGGACTCTGTCTCCTTTTTCAGATCTTGAAGAATTCAAGGACGGCCCCAGCGTACTGAGAGCCGCCATCCTTGGCCTTCACCATGGCGTACTCCAGGTTTCCGCTGTCCAGGGCCTTTGTGAGTTCATCCGCCAGGTCCGAGTTTTTCCAGACATTGCCCAAGGGGTCGGTCACCTTCAGGTTCGGCCGGAGTTCCATTTCGGCGATGATTGTGCGCAGGTACGGCTCGGTGCCCTGCTTCACCATGAAGCCTTCGGCCGGGCCGACGCCCTTGCGCCAGAGCAGGCTGGAGGACGGCGCCTTCGCTTCGATGATCATCAGCTTGCCGTCGGGACGACGGTACAGCTGGTCGAACATGTTGGCACCGTTGGGCGTCTTCGGCAGTGGCTGCTCCACCGACCCGGGGAACCTCTCCGGGATCACGTGCAGTCGTGCGGCGTCCTCGCCCAGTCGTTCCGAGAACGACGTGTTGTTGGAGGTGTTCTCGCCCCACCTCGGCGTCATGCGCGTGTCGAAACGAGCCTGTGCCTTCGCCAGTTCGTCCAGGGTGTCGGCGGTGGGCCCGTTCTTGTGCGCGCGCTCGGCGTTGGCGAGGTCCACCGAGACCTTGCGGTCCCGTGCGACGTCGTCGAGGTGGTCGATCTTGGGGTGGGCGTCGTCGCGGAGGAACGGATCCTTGCCGAACTTCGTCTCGGAGCCGGCGGACGGGAGGCTGTTCTTGGAAATCCAGGACCCGTCGCTGTCCTTCGCCAGGATCGGCAGCTCGACGCCGTCGATCTTGGTTTGAACGCTGTGACGGTGACCGTCCACCCGGTAGTACTGGCTGAACCAGGCCTTGTCCTCGTTCGCCTTCTGAACGAACTCGTCCTGCCTGGCCTTGACCTGCTCCGGCGTCAGCTGCTGTCCGGCCGCGGGAGGAGTCGCCTGGCCGTCGTGACCGCCTGCCGGGGGCGTCCCGTCGCCGGCGCCCCGGGCCGCGTCGTCGCCCAGGTCAGGGATGCCGTTGTAGCCGGGGCCGTGGCCGCCCAGCGGGTTGTGGTTGCCGCCCGTGCCGCCGGGGCCGTCGCCGTGGGTGGCTCCGGTGCCCGGGCCGTCCGCGTGGGTGCCGGCCGTGGACGGGGTGTCCGCGTGCGTGGCGGGCGTGCTCGGGGTGTCCGGGCGGGGGCCGCCCGGGTTGTTGAGGTCGTTGCGCGGCATGTTGTCCGGGGCTGTCCCGCCCGGGGTGTGGTCGCCGCCGCGGCCGCCGACGCCCGCGAGTTCGTGTTCCGGGATCCTGACCGGGGTGGCGTCGACGCCGCGCGGGGTGTTGTCGATCGCGTGGACCGGGTCGGAGATGTCGGAGCCGAGGCGGATCGCGTCGTCGCCGCCGCGGGCGCCGACGCCGACCAGCTCGCGCTCCGGGACCCTGGCGGTGGACGGGGTGTCCGTCTTCGGGGCCTCGGTGCGCGGCACGCCCGCGTCCGCATCCGGGGACGGCTCCTGGCGGGCCGCCGTACCGCTCTGGTCGAGCGTGCCGTCGGCCTTGTAGATGTTGCCTTCGAGGTCCATGAACCTCGGCGGGCCGTCCACCGGGAGCTTGACCGTGCCCGGCGGGAGGGTCGTGGTGCCCTCGGGGAGTTTGATGGTGCCGTCGGAGAGTTTGATCGCGCCGTCCGGGACGGCCGTGCCCGTCGGGAGGTGGATCGCGCCGTCGGGGAGGTGGACGGCCCCGTCCGGCAGGGCGACCACGCCGTCCACGTTGATGCTCGGGACCTCGAACTTGCCCATGCCCTTCAGGCCGGCCATCACGTCGCCGATCTTCGAGAAGCCCGCGCCCGCGCCCTTGAAGATGTACGTCATCGGGTCGATGGCGTGGCCGGCCTTGCCCGCGAAGGAGAGGGTCTTGGCGACCGCGCCCGCCTTGCCGGCTCCGGCGGCGGCGCCGCCCGCGCCGCCGGTGAAGATCGTGGTCACGACGTTGAAGGTGACCGCGCCCGCCGCGCGGGACGGGTTGGAGCCCCACTGGTCCCAGGCCAGCAGGGCCTTGCCGGTCTCCTTCATCGCGGTGCGCGAGTCGCGCAGCCAGGACGGCAGTTTGTCGGCCGGTGCGGACAGGAAGAGGGGGCCGACGCCGGGGATCGAGGAGATCGCCAGACCGGTGCCCAGCTTGGCCAGGCCGGTCCAGGACTGCTTGAAGACGTCCCAGCCCTGGAGCCCGACCAGGCCGCCGAGGCCCTTCAGGGTGCCCCAGACGCCGTCGACGACGACGCCCTTGCCGAACTCCCAGGCGTGTTCCCACACCTGCCACGCGGGGATGGACTCCTCCACCGCGTCGCCCCAGGGGAGGGACTTGGACTGCTTCATCGCCTCGGCGTCGTAACCGTACATGTCCTTGGCGTTGGAGCCGTCGTTGACCCGCAGCGGCTTGCCGCCCACCAGGGCAACGATCTTCGCGTGCGCGGCCCGTTCCACTTCCTGGAACTCCGCCCACACCTCGGCGATCTTGTTGCGGCGCTCCAGGTTCTCGTCGATCAGGTCGCCGTCTTCACGCCACTTGTCGTCATCGGCGACCTTCGTACGGAAGGCCGCCGCCTCCGCCTTCAGGTTCTCCAGCTTCTTGACGACCGGTGCCGCGTCGCGCGAGTACGTGCCCAGAGCGCCGGCGATCGTGCACATGTCGGAGCTGAGCTTCAGGCCCAGATCCGAGACCGGCTTCGTCGTCGCGAAGAGCTGGTCGGCCTCCGGTGCCTGGTAGAAGGCCTGGAGGCCCCCGAAGCTGGTGTGGACGTCCGAGGCCTTCGTCGAGACCGCGGCCCCGCCGGACGAGATCAGCTTGACCTTCGCGTCCAGCGTCGGCAGGTCTCCCGTGAAGACCGGCACCTCGGCCGGGTCGACCGGCGCGTCCCCGCTCACTTCTTGCCCCCGGTCTTCTCGCGCAGGATGTCGAGGTTGACGGACTTCGCCGCGTCCTGGGCGGCCTTGGCCTGGTCCAGGTCACCCTCCAGGTACTCGTTCGTCGCCGCGACCGCGCCGAGGACGCACGCCTCGATCCGCTCGGCCATCGACTTGAACTCCGGCTTGCGGGCCGTCAGGTACTCACCCAGCGCCGCCGCCACCGGGCCCATCGCCTTCTGGGACAGGGGCGGCCGCCCGGGCGCCACCGGACCCTGCAGCTTCGTCTCCGCCTGCGAGCCCGGCACCGCCGTCCCCGCGGCCTGAGCCGCCTCCGACATCGCTGTGAGCAGCGCGTTCAAGGCCTTCTCCAACTCGCCGGCGTTCGTGCCGACGGTCTTCAACTGGCCCTGTACACCTTGCGGCTTGATGTCCCATGACGTCATGGACGCCCCACCCCCGTGAGCCCGACTTCCCTACCGGTTCCGCTGATCCAGTGATCCGCTGAAACGATCCTGCTCAGCCGATGTTGTCGACCGCGGCCTTCGCGCGCTGGAGCGTCTGGCGCGCCGTCGCGTCGTTCTTCTCCAGCGTCGTGTTCAGCAGCTGGATGATGTTCTTGACCTCCTGGGAGGCGTTCTTCCAGCGCAGCTCCTTGGCGTGGTAGTCGTCCGCCACACCGTCCGCCGCGAAGTCGGACATCGCCGCGGCCACCTGCGCCTCACGCGCGGCGATCACCTGCTCCAGCTGGCCGATCACCGCCTTGATGCCGCCCTGCACCTCCGTCGAGGCGCCCACGTCGTACGCACGACGGTCCGTCCCACCAGTTGACATACCGACCACACTCCCCGCGAGGTTGAAGAAAGAAGAATCCGGATGGAGCCGGGAGCCCGGCCGGCTCAGCGGCCGCGGAAACGCGCC
This sequence comes from Streptomyces sp. NRRL F-2664, assembly GCF_000719345.1. GTDB lineage: Bacteria > Actinomycetota > Actinomycetes > Streptomycetales > Streptomycetaceae > Streptomyces. Next base: position 102,730 of record NZ_JOFX01000006.1, on the reverse strand, counting down.
GCGTCGAAGTTCGCCGAGCCCTGCGTCTGGCGGGCGTTCTCGCCCTGCTCCTGGTCACCCGACCCGAACGCCTGCTCCATGCCGGACTGGCCGCCCAGGATCGCCGCCAGCGAGGCGTTCAGCTCCTTCGCGATCCCGTCCGCACGCAGCTTGAACGAGTCGAACGCCACCTTGCCCTGCCCCTGGAACTTGCCCTCCAACGGCTGCGCGGCGGCCACCAGCTGCTTGATCAGCGACCCCAGGTCGGTATTCGAGTTACGCGACCCCGACATCAGGTTCGTCAGAACCTGAGTCCCCATGTCGAACTTCATCCCACACTCCCCCGCACTCTCGAACGACTGCACCGACTGCACCGGCAGTCAATCGGCCATCAGTATGACCATTTCTATCAACATACATCGCACCTGCAACCTGCAACGAGCCAGTTGTGACTTACCCATGACAAACCGCCAGGCATCTTCACGAGCCCTTCAGATGCGCCATCAGCCGCTCGAACACCGCCCAGCCCGTGAGGTCCGACGGATCCCCGGGCATCGGGTAGTAGTAGCCGGGGCGGGACTTGGGCCCCAGCCGCACCGGCACCTCGGCCAGTGGCGTGCGCCGGGCCCGGTCGTCCGGCATCCCGTGCACCTCCTCCGCCCCCAGGACGAAGGCCAGCGGGACTCCCGGCCCCTCGAAGCGCGGCGGTACCAGCAGGTCGCGCCGCGCTTTGCGGAGCTGTACGAGCATCGACCGGAGGCGGTGGCGGGTGACCAGCGCCTCCGCGACCCGCGGGAGGGCGTCCAGCGGCGGCTCCTCGCCGGCGCCGTAGCCGAGCGCCATCGTCACGGTCTCCTCGACGCCCGCCTTCGTACGGTTGATCCGCAGCGTGGCGAGTCCGGGCCGCTCCGGGCCGCCCACCACCACGAACCACGTCGGCTCGGGGGCCCGGGTGAACGCCACGTCCGTCAGCCGGCCCGGAGACCAGGGCAGGTTGGCGGGCTCGGCCGTGCCCCAGCCCGCCGGCGGGGCGCCCGTCAGCTCGCGCCACACCGTCTCCAGGGCGCCGCCGAGGACCAGGCGGTCGTCCGCGGGGTGGACGGTGCTGAAGGTGAGGGCCAGCTGCCGCTCGGGGGTGTTCACCGCCTCCTTGTACGCGGCGGCGACCGGGGTGCGCGGGTCCTCCTCGGTGGCGTCCGGGGACACGACGGTGGCGAACATGCCCTCCTGCCAGCGCAGCACCGCACCCGACAGCCCGTCGTAGTACCCGTCCCGCTGGTCCTGCACGACCCACCGCGAGGGCCAGTCCGGCATGTTGGCCAGCACCGCCGGGGACAGCACCGTCCCGGGCGGGGTGACGATCTGCAGGCCCCGCTCGGCCGCCGCCGCGGCCCGGAAGGCGTCGGAGAGCCACGCCGTCATCGCGACGACCGGGCGGTCCATGATGACCACGGCGACGTTCTGGGTCAGCACGTCCACGGCGGGCTGCGCCGCGGCGGGCGTCGGCGCCACGCTGATCCCGTCGCTCCGCACCACCGCCACCGAGCGCGCGGCCTCCGGCGGCCAGGCGCTCCCCCCGGCCAGCGAGGCCAGCCGGGCCGCGAAGGTGCCCGCGAGCCGCTCGGCCTCCGGTACGCCGGTGGTGGCGCGGGCCTCGGTCCACCAGAAGGGGACCCGCGGCGGGGTGGCGCCGAGCAACCGCTCCGCCTCGCCCTCGACCTGCACGAGCAGCGGCGCCTCGACCGAGACGAGCGGCCGTCCCTGCTCGTCGCAGAGCTGGATCACCGCCCCCTCGCCGGCCGTGTCCACCAGCTTGTCGGGGCCGCCCGAGAGGAGGCCCGCGAGCACCGCCCAGGGGGCCGGCATCTGCTGGGTGAGGGCTACGACGTCCTTGGTCATGTGGTCCTGCGGTCCTTCACTCGGCGGCGTACACGGTCTGGATCAGGCGGTTCGACTGGCCCCGGCGGACGAGGACGCCGCGGCCGGCCGGCTGCTGGGAGGCGTACACGCCCGGGAACAGCTGCCCCTCGCTGCGGTCGCCCGCCATGACGACCGCCGAGGCGCCCGATTCGCGCAGGCCCTGCACCAGCGGCTCGTACATCCCGCGCGAGGCGCCCGCGACCCGGCGGGTCAGGACGAAGTGCAGGCCGATGTCCGCCGCCGACGGGATGTACGGGACGAACGGCGCCAGCGGGGACTGCCCCGCGGTGGTGAGCACGTCGTAGTCGTCGACGAGGACCACGATCCGCGGCCCGCCGCCCCAGCTGCCCGGCTCCAGGTCCTCCAGCGGCGCGCTGTCGTCGGGCAGCCGCCGTTCCAGCTCGGTGGCGATGCCCGCGGCCAGTCCGGCGCACATCTTGGCGTTGTAGGCGTAGCCGCCGTTGAACTCCTCCGGGACGACGCCGCGCAGGCTGCGCCGCGGGTCCATGATGGCGAAGACCAGCTCGTCCTCGCCGTAGCGCTCGATGAGACCGCCGGCGACGGTCTTCAGCAGGTTCGTCTTGCCGCACTCGCTGTCGCCCATGACCAGCAGGTGCTGGTCGTGGTGGAACAGGTCCAGGAGGACGGGAGCCAGCGCGCTCTGGTCGAGGCCGATGGGCACCCGCTTCGGCTCGGCGACCGGGCCGGGCAGCAGGTGGGGCTCCAGCACGTGCGGCAGAACCCGCACGGGCTGTGCGGCGTCGCCGCTCCAGGTGGCGCGGACCGTTCGGGCGGTGCGTTCCAGGACGGCGCCCAGCTCCGAGGTGTCGGTGAGCCCGTCCGTGCGGGGCAGCGCCACCTGCGCGAAGAGCTTGCCGTCGGTGAGGACGCGCCCGGGCTCGTCGGGTGCGAGGGTCTCGGCGAGCTTGCGCTCGATGCTCGATTCGCTGGGGTCGTTCAGGCGCAGCTCGACGCGCGTGCCGAAGTTCGACTGGACGGCGATGCGGACGTCGTTCCAGCGGAGCATGCCCGCGACGACGTGGATGCCGTAGCCGCCGCCGCGCTTGAGGATGTCGACGACGGCGTCGTCGAGCTCCTCGAAGTCGTCGCGCAGCGCACCGAAGCCGTCGATCACCAGGACGATCTCGGCGGAGGCCAGCTGCGGCAGGCGGCCGGCCGCGTGCAGGGTGCGCAGCTGCTCGACGGAGTCGATGCCGTGCTCGCGGAAGAGGTCCTCGCGCAGGGCGAGCATGGTGCGCACCTCCTCGACGGTGCGGGCGGCCCGTTCGCGGTCGGCGCGTCCTGCGATCCCGCCGACGTGCGGCAGGCCGGACAGGGCCTGGAGGCCGCCGCCGACCAGGTCGAGGCCGTAGACGCCGACCTCCTGCGGGGTGTGGGTCAGGGCGAGCGAGAGGACCAGGGTCCGCAGCAGGGTGGTCTTGCCGGACTGCGGGCCGCCGATGACGGCGGCGTGGCCGCCCGCGACGGTCAGGTCGAGGTACCAGCGGCCCTGCCACTGCTTGGTCGGGTCGTCGAGCAGGCCGAGCGGTACGACCATCCGGTCGCGGCGCGCGGTCAGCTGCATGCCGCGGACGCCGACGTCGAGGGGTCCGGCGACGGTGTCCAGGGCGATCGCGTCGGGCAGCGGGGGCAGCCAGATGCGGCGCACCGGGCCGGCCGCGTGCTGGAGCTGCTCGACGATGACGCCCATCTCGGTGGGGCCGGTCTCGCGCCGGCGTGCCGAGGGCTCCTGACCGCCCGCGGCCTCCTGCTCGGAGTGGGAGTTGAAGGCCGCGTACTCCAGGGCGAGCGGGCCGGCGTCCTCGTCCACGGTCCGCTGGACGGGACCCCGGTAGGCGCCGGACACGTAGCTGGCCTTGAACCGCTCGTAGTGGCTGGTGTCCACCTTGAGGTAGCCGAAGCCGGGCAGCGGCGGCAGGTGGAAGGCGTCGGTGGTGTCCAGGACGGTGCGGGACTCGTCGGCGGAGAAGGTGCGCAGGCCCAGCCGGTAGGAGAGGTAGGTGTCCAGGCCCTTGAGCTTGCCGCCCTCGATGCGCTGGCTGGAGAGCAGCAGGTGGACGCCGATGGACCGGCCGATGCGGCCGATGGACAGGAACAGGTCGATGAAGTCGGGCTTGGCGGTGAGGAGCTCGCCGAACTCGTCGATGACGACGAACAGGTGCGGCAACGGGTCCAGGTCGGGCCGGCGGTCGGCGCGCAGGGCCGCGTAGTCGCCGATGTCGGCGACGTTGCCGGCGTCCTTGAGGACCTGCTGGCGGCGCTTGACCTCGCCGGCCAGCGAGGCGTGGACGCGTTCCACGAGCCCGGCCTGGTTCTCCAGGTTGGTGATGACGCCGGCGACGTGCGGGAGGTCGGCGAACGGCGCGAAGGTCGCGCCGCCCTTGTAGTCGACGAGGACCAGGGCGAGGTCCTCCGGCGGGTGCGTGGCCACCAGGGCGAGGACGAGGGTGCGCAGCAGCTCGGACTTGCCGGAGCCGGTCGCGCCGACGCACAGGCCGTGCGGGCCCATGCCCAGCTCGGAGGACTCCTTGAGGTCCAGCAGCACGGGCTCGCGGGAGTCGCTGACGCCGATGGGCACGCGCAGGAAGGCGCGTTCGCCGCGCGGTGCCCACAGGCTCGCGAGGTCCAGGCGGGCCACGTCGTCGATGCCGAGCAGGTCGGCGAAGTCGACGGGTCCGGACAGCGGGGCGTCGACGAGGGACTCGGCGGACAGGCGCAGCGGCGCGAGCATCCGGGCCAGGCCCTCGGCGAAGGGGATGCCGACCTCGTCGACAGTGCCGTGGGCGCTGACAGGTTCGTCCTGGCGCAGGTCCTCGATGAGCACCCGGTCGCCGTCGACGGTGATCCGTACGCCGACGTGCCCCGGTTCCTGGATGCGCTGTTCGAGCAGGTGCAGGACGGTCACGCCCATCTCGCGCAGGCCCACGGCGTCGTCGGGGCGGGGGAGGTCGACGGCGTCCTCACCGTGCCCGTCGGTCACCACCAGCAGCCGCGAGGTCATGGACAGGGCGTCCTTGCCGGACAGTCCGCGGCGCACCTCGGCGGCGTAGGAGGCCCGGCGGCGCAGCTCGGGGCCGATCTGCCGGGCCAGCTGGTCCGCGGAGGGGGCGATGCGGCGGGCCGCGACGGGGCCGTCGAGCTGCTCGGTGTCGAGGAGGTGCGGCATCCACTTCGCCCACTCCCAGTCGGTGATCCGCTCGCCGGGCACGGCCAGCGCGATCGCCACGTCGTCGGGGGCGTGCAGGGCGGCGGCCTGGACGAGCAGGGCGCGGGCGACGCGCAGGCAGTCCTCGCGGGGCCCGATGACGCTGACGTTGCCGACGCGGTCGAGCGGCACGGTCAGCGGGAGTTCGGTGCCGTTGCGGAAGCGGGCGGTGAGAGCCGAGGCCTCGTTCAGCATGAAGAGGTCGGGAGGGGTGAGGACGGTGGAGCCCTGCTGGCCGATCTGGAGGTCGCGTACGGGCATCTCGCCGGTGCCGACGCGCACGCGCAGGAAGTCCCCGTCGACGCGGCGGCGCTCCCACAGCCGGGCGGGGTCGCGGACGATGTCGTACAGGGCGTGCGGCGGCGGGTTCAGGACGTCGGCGTGCTCGCCGCGTTCGCGTTCCTCGGCGGAGAGTTCCTCGCGCAGGTCCTCCAGGTAGGCGAGGTAGGCCTCGCGCTGGGTGCGCCGGGTGCGCTGGGCCTTGCCGCGCTGTGAGAAGACGAGCGCGACCGAGCCGACGATCGTGACGACGAGGATCAGCGCGCCGAGCGCCGCGAACTGGCTGTTGCGGACGACCGTCATCATCACGACGGACGACATGACGCCGGCCACGGGCAGTAGCGACATGGCGATGCTCCCGGCCTTCCCCTCGGGGAGGTTGGGCGGGGCCTCGATGATGCGCGCGGCGGGGGGCGCCGGCGGCCTGACGGTGCGTGCCGGGCGGTGGATCAGTCGGGTACTCATCGTCAGTGGCGCTTCTGGGAGAGCTGGAAGACGTCCGCAGCGAGCCGCGCTGCGGTCTGCCGGGTCGAGTGGGCGAGCAGTTCGGTGCGGAGGTGGCCGCCGTCCGCGAGGTGGCGGTCGTAGGGCAGGACGTGGACGCTGGGTCCCGCGGCCTCCAGGGTGCGGACGGCGTCGGCGAGGTCGACCCCGCAGTGCGGGGCCTGCTCGGTGATGACGACGGAGGTGCTGGCCAGTATGTGCGGGGGCAGGCCCTGCATCCACTGCAGGACGGCGTACGTACTGCTGACGCCGTCGAGGGTGGCGGGGGTCGCCAGGACGCGGGCCTGGGACGCGGACAGGGCGACGCGGGCGACCTCGGCGGGGAGGGTTTCGCAGTCGACGACGGTCACGCCGAAGTAGCGGCGCAGTGCGACCATGGCCCGCTCGTAGGCGCGGGTGTCGAGCATCGCGCCGATCTGGCCCTGGCTGCCGGGCAGCAGCCAGGCGTTGTCGCGGAGTTGGACGAGGTAGCCGGTGATGTCGAGCAGCGACATCTGGGGTTCGACGATGTCCGCGACGTCACCGGTGGTCCAACGCAGGCTCTCGGCGCCGAGCCGGATGGGCAGGGAGCCGAGCGCCGGGTCGGCCTCCACGAAGAGGACCGGGTCCTGCCGGTAGTGCGCGTACGTGGTGCCGAGCAGGGCGGCGACGGTGGACTTGCCGGCGCCGCCGCGGATGGAGGTGACGGCGATCTGGCGGCCGGTAGTCACGGGCTGCTGGAGCAGTTCGGCGGCGCGGGTGGCTTCGGCGACCTCGCGGGCGGCCGACGAGGAAACGGTTCTCCGTACGGCGCGCAGGGCACGGGCGGTGAAGGGCTCGCCGTGCCGGGGCTTGCGGCCAGCAGTCGAGAGCTGCCGGTCCACGGCGGGCTTGGAGTCGGGGGTGGTACGGGTGCGCTGGCCGTGGTCGGCGGCGGCGTACCCGGCCTGGGGCTGGGGCTGCGGGTACGGCTGGGCCTGCGGCGGGAGGTGGCCCTGGGGGCCGGCGGGCACCGCGGCCGGTCCCTGCTGCGGGTATCCGTACGCGGGAGCCGGGGCGGGAGCGTGCCCGCCGGGTCCGGGTGCCGGACGCTGCACCGTGCCGGCGCCCTGCGGTCCGGTGACCGGTACCTGGTGCTGCGGGTGCCCGTGCGCGGGGGCGGCGACGCCCGGGGCGGGCGCCTGCACGGCGGAGCCCCCGGCCGCTTGCCGGTGAGGCCCGGCCTGTGCTGGCCCCTGCACCGGTGCCTGCCCCTGCGCCTGCCCCTGCCCCTGTCCCTGTGCCGGAGCCTGCGCGGGAGGCTGTGCCGCGCCCCGGAGGTCGCGCAGGACGTCGCCCTGCCAGTTCTCTGCGTTCGGCATGTCTGCCCCTGCCCCTCTTCCTCAGAACTTGTTGAGCAGCTGCCCGTACACGCCGAACACCCCGACGGCGAGCGGGAAGAGACCCACCATGCCCACCGATTCGACGAGGTCGGCCGTGCGCCGCAGACGGACCTGCACGTGGTCCGGCGGCTGCACCGCGAGGGCGAGCAGCGGCAGCAGGGCCGCGACGACCAGGACCGCGAGCGGCCCGGCGCCCCCGTCGTGCCCGGTCCACAGCACCACCAGGCGTACGACGAGCAGGGCCGCAGCGGCGATCAGTGCCACGACCTCGGCGACCAGCGGGAAGGCGCGGGCCCGCGACAGCAGGACGACGGCGACGACGCACGGCAGCGCGACCGTCCACACGGAGGGCTTCTCGGCGAGCGTCAGCAGCCAGCCGGCGGCCGCCGCCGAGGCCGCCGTGACGATCGTGGCGAGGGCGAGCCCGCGGTGCGTGGCGGCGAGGGCGTTGCCCACCTCGTGGCGGCTGACGGAGGCACCGCCGGAGCGGCGGTCGTCGAGTGCCGTGAGGCCCGAGGCCATGAGCGCGAGCCGTGGCAGCAGGCCGAGCAGCACGACGGAGACCAGGGCCATGACCGCACCGAGCCGCGCCGGATCGTCCTGGACGGCGGCGACGGCCTCCCACAGTCCGGTGATCACGGCGGTGGCCGCGGCGCCGATGAGTCCGCCGCGGCCGAGCGGCGAGAAGTGGCCGAGCAGGGCCAGGGTGAGGACCAACGCGCCGGCGACGGCGGCGAGTCGTGCGGTGCCCGGCCAGCCGTGTGCGTCGGCGGCGGTCCACGCGGCGAGGACGCCCAGGCCGCCGGCGGCGAGCAACAGCGCCGTCGCCAGGCCGCGGTTGCCCTGGCCGATCCGTGAGACGAGCGCACCGGCCGCCATCAGGACGAGCGTGACCACCGCCAGGGCCCCGGCCAGTGCCCCGAGGGCGAACTCCTGGCGGGCGAGCAGCGCCGCGGTCACCGTGAAGGCGACGGTCGCCACGCCCGCGCTGCCCCGCCGGGCGGCGGGCCGCCAGCGCCAGGCCTGGAGGTCGAGGTCGTCCGAGACCAGGTCGGTGACGTCGTGGACCACCGGGGCGGGCGGAGCAGCGTGGCTGCGGACCAGCCGCAGCACGGCACCGTCGGCTATGCCGGCCGTCGCCAGCGTGCTGTCGTGCGGCAGCGCGGAGCCGTCCGGGGCGATCAGCTGACGGGTCAGCGGACGCGACGCGGCCCGGTCGTCGAGCAGTTGGAGCACGTCCGGGAGCAGTTGCCCGATCGGCGTGTCGGACGGCAGGACCATGTCGGCGCGGCGCCGCTCGCCGATCAGGGTCACCCGGCTGAGTTGCGCCCGGGAAGTCGTTGTTGTGCTCACCACGTGCGGGAACCTATCATCGCGGGTTTGCGGCCTTTCGGGGCGAAGGGGGACATGGCGCCGTTGCCGGACCGTGAACTCTCCCGGATCTGCACGCCGGCTGCTGCTGCTTCCTCTACGACTTGACCGGCCCGGGCGACCGGTCCGCGTGCGAGGGCGTGGGCTCTGACGTCTTCTTCGGCGGTTTCGGGGACTTCGACGCGGACGGGCTCGCGGGCGGACCGGACGGCTTCGGCGGCGTCGCGGGCTGCCCGTACGGCTGCAGCCGGCCCTGCTGTTGCTGTTGCTGTTGCTGCTTGTGCTGCTCGGCCTTCTGCTTCGCGAGGGTGTGCTGGATGAAGGACCAGCCGACGCACCCCGCGCACAGGACGGCCGCGATGGCGATGCCGGCGAACAGCTTCCCGAGCCGCTCGTCCGCCGTGCGCCGCGCCCGCTGGGCGCCGAAGAGCAGCGCGTCCCTCATCCTGCGGCGGCGTACCGCCACCGACTCCAGAAGCTGGCTGTCGTAGTCACGTGCCATCTGTCGTCCGTCGCCCCAGTCCCGGCTCGTCGAGCACCTGCCACCGCTCCAGGGCGCGGCTCCTGCGTCGCGCCATGTGGAACCCCCGTGTTTTGCCTCTGCAACATAGAGCATGTGTACGGATCCGGCACATCCGGTCCGAGCGCCGGGCTGCACCCGGCCGAACGCGCGTCGTAGCGTGGGCACTTCGAGGCGGCGCGCCACGCACACACCGGGAGAGGCACATGAGCGGTCGGGCAGCACAGGAGCAGGTCGGCGGGTCCGCCGGGGGCGACCCGGGTGTCGTGGTCCGGGCGGCCGGCGAGGCGGACGTGGACACGGCGGCCGCGCTCTTCCGCGGCTACCTCGACTTCTACGAGGTGGAGGTGAAGGACGCGGACGCCCCGCGGGCCTTCCTCGCGGAGCGGCTCGCGAGGGACGAGTCGCTGGTCCTGCTCGCGGACGTGCCCGGTGCCGGGACCGTCGGCTTCGCCCAGGTGTACCGGGCCTTCTCCTCCCTGACGTTGTCGACGGCCTGGATCCTCAACGACCTCTACGTCGCTCCTGGAGGCCGCCGCACCGGCGCGGGCCGGGCGCTGCTGCGGGAGGTGCTGCGGCGGGCGCGCGCCGCCGGGGTGACGGGCGTCCAGCTGGAGACGGCGTACGACAACACCGCCGCGCAGGGGCTGTACGAGGCGGAGGGCTTCGTCCGTGAGCAGTTCCACGTGTACTTCCACGACCTGGGCGGTGTGATTCCGCCCGAGGGGTGAAACATTTCCGCACCGCCGTCGCGTCGAAGGAGTGGGACGGACGCGAGGGGCAGTGGGACGGACGCGAGGGGGAGGGGAGTGGATGCGACAGGGGCGCAGGGACGGGTTCCGCGAGTTCGCGGCGAGCCGGGCGGGGCACCTGTACCGATCGGCATGCCTGTTGGCGAGCGGGGACACGCATCTCGCCGAGGACCTGGTGCAGGAGACCCTGGGCCGGATGTACCTGCACTGGCGCCGGATCGCCCGCGTGGACAATCCGGCGGCGTATGCGCAGACGGTGCTGGTACGCGCCTACCTGACGCACCGGCGCCGCCGGTCGGCGGGGGAGCGGCCGGTCGGGCGGTTCCCCGACACCGGGGCGGTGGCTGCCGCCGGCAGCGATCCGGTCCTGCGGATGACGCTGCTGGAGGCGCTGGGGCGGCTGACGCCGAAGGACCGGGCGGTCCTGGTCCTGCGCTACTGGGAGGACCGCAGCGTCGAGGAGACGGCCGACGCGATGAACGTCAGCTCCGCAGCCGTGCGGACCCGCACCACGCGGGCGCTGGCCCGGCTCCGGGACCAACTGGGCGACAGTCCGGCGGCCTTCACGGAGCACTGAGGCGCCCGCCCCGACCCGCCCCCTGGCACCGCCCACCCCACCCCCCTGAAACGGAAGGTCTCAGGCCTCATGCCCTTCGAAGATGATCTCGGCGCGGCCCTCCGGCGGACGGGGAGCGCCTTCACGGCCGACCGGCACGCCCTGGTGGACGCCGGCGAGGAGCGCGGGCGGCGGCTGGTGGCGCGCCGCCGGGCCGCGGTGGTCGGCGGTTGCGGGCTGGCCCTGGCCGTCATCGCGACGGCGGGCGCCTACGGCGGCGGCCTCCTCGACGGCCCGGGCGGCGGAGCGCAGGGGACCGACATCGCGGCGCAGCCCGCTCCGGACGGCGGTCCCGGCGCCGACGGTGAAGCGCCGGGCGGCGGAGCGGGCAGGTCCCGGGTCGGCAGCGGCGCGGTCGGCGCGGAACAGATGGTCGCCCATCTGAAGGACGCCCTGGGGGGCGGGCGGCTGACCGCCGCGACGGGACGCGGTACCGAGAGCGAGACGGGCCCGGCGGCCTTCGGCGTGTACGACGACGGGAGGGGGAAGGCGGCCGTCGACGTCGCCCTCTCCCGGGTGGATCCCGGCGGCAGCCGGGCCGCCGCGCTCACCCGGTGCGGTGACAAGAACCTCCTGCGTTACGACGACTGCCGCACCGAGCAGCTGCCGGACGGTTCGAAGCTGATGGTCTTCAAGGGGTACGAGTACGCCGACCGCCGCGTGGACACCAAGTGCTGGCAGGCCGTGCTGGTGACCCCGCAGGGCTTCTCCGTGACGGCCTCCGAGTGGAACGCTCCGGCGCAGAAGGGTGCGGCCGTCTCCCGGCCGGAGCCGCCGCTGTCCAGTGAGCGATTGAAGGCACTGGTCACCTCGCCGGTGTGGCTCACGGCGCTGAACGACCTGCCGGCCGCCGAGCGGGACCCGGTCCGGCAGGGGGCCGGACCGGACGCGGCGCTGAAGGACCGCAACGCCGGAGACGCCCTGGAGACGCTGCTGGCCCCGTTCGGTATCCCGGTCGCCTCCAAGGGCGGGCAGGAGTCGTACGGCTACGCGGTGCTGGACGACGGCAAGGGACTGTCCCTGGTGCAGCTGAACGTCTCCCACGGCGAGGCCCCCTCGGTCTTCTCCTCCCCCGATGTGGCCGTCCGGCCCGACGGTACGAAGGTCGTGGTCACGCAGGGGGCCGGCGAGAAGGGCAGGGGCGTGACCCAGTGGAGGGTGGCCACCCTGCGCTCGAACGGCCTGCTGGTCACGGTCTCCGCCTTCAACGCCGCCAACCAGTTCGGCCCCGCCACCCGCGAGGCGCCCGCGCTCACGCTGCAACGGCTGAAGGAGATCGCGCTCGCGCCGGGATGGAACGGCGACGCCGGCTAGGGCGGGTCTCTTGACCCATGCCGGGCTCGCGGGGGCCGCCCCGATCCACAAGACACACCCCAGGGGCTCACTTGGCGTCGGCGTAGCACTCCACGACCGCCGTGGTGAAGGGGAACCGGACCGGGGTGTCGCCGAAGGCGATCCGGCCGGCCCGGTCACCGGCGGCGCGGATCGCCTCCACCACCGCCGCGGCCTCCTCGGCGGGGCAGTGCACCAGCACCTCGTCGTGCTGGAAGAACACCAGCTCCGCGCGCATCCCGGCGGTCGCCTGCCGCAGGGCCGCCAGCATGAGCAGGGCCCAGTCGGCGGCGCTGCCCTGGACGACGAAGTTGCGGGTGAAGCGGCCGCGGGCCCGGGTGTTGGTGGAGGCGTGACCGGGGGTCCAGCCGTCCTCCCGTCCCTGCGGGGCCCCGGCGTCGATCCCGTCGGGACCGCCGCCGGGATCGACGCCGCCGTCGCCGGCTTCGTACCCCTCGCCGGAGCCGGCGGGCGGCGGGCAGGTGCGGCCGAGCCAGGTGCGGACGAGCCGGCCCTCCTCGCCGGCCTTCGCCGCGTCGTCCACGTAGGCGACGGCCCGGGGGAAGCGGCGGCGCAGCGCGGCCAGGTTCTTCAGGCCGTCCCCGGAGGTCTGCCCGTAGACGGCGCCGAGCACGGCGATCTTGGCCTTGTCGCGGTCGCCGGAGAAGCCCTGGCGTGAGACGGCGGTGTAGAGGTCCTCGGGCCGGCCGGCCACCTCCATGAAAGCGGGGTCGCGGGAGATGGCGGCGAGCACGCGCGGTTCCATCTGGTCGGCGTCGGCGACGACGAGCCGCCAGCCCGGGTCGGCGACGACGGCCCGGCGGATCACCTTCGGGATCTGCAGCGCCCCGCCGCCGTTGGTGACCCAGCGGCCGGTGAGGGTCCCGCCCGGGACGAACTCCGGGCGGAAGCGGCCCGCATGGACCCAGTCGCCGAGCCAGCTCCAGCCGTGGGCGGTGTAGATCCGGTACAGCTTCTTGTACTCGATCAGCGGCTCGACGGCCGGATGGTCCAGCTCCTGGATCTCCCAGCGGCGCGTGGACCTCAGCTTGATCCCGTCCTTGGCGAAGGCCTTGACGACCTCCGCGGGCAGGTCGGGGCGCACGCGCCGGCCGAAGGCGGCCGAGACGCGGTCGGCGAGCTCGGCGAGGCGCCGGGGCTCTCCGCCGCCCCCGTACCGCTCGCCGAGCAGCTCGGTCAGCAGGGCGCGGTGCACGTCGGCCCGCCAGGGCAGACCCGCCCGGTGCATCTCGGCGGCGAGGAGGAAGGCCGCGGACTCGGCTGCCACGAGCAGCCGCATCCGGTCGGGGTGCTCGGTGGCGCCGAGCCGGACGGCCTGGTCGGCGTGGACGGCGAGCAGGGCGTCCAGGGGGAGCGGGGCGGCGGGCTGCGGGTCGAAGAGCGGGTCCTGCGCGCGGGGGTCTGCGGCGCGCTGCGGCGGGTCGGGCGGTACGGGCGCATGGTGCAGGCGCGCCCAGGCGGCGGCCGCCGAGCGGGGCTCGCCGGACCGGCCCTCGTGGCCGAGGAGCAGCAGCTCGGCGTCCTCGATGTCGTGGCACCGCTCGACGCGGACGCCGGCCGCGAGCAGGCGCGGATACACGGCGGCGGTGGACCGCCATACCCAGCGGGTGCCGGGCGGGGCGGAGCGGATCGCCTCGGCGGGGTCGCGGACGCGCAGCAGGGGCCCGTCCGCCCGGGCGGCGCCGGCGGGGGGCACGGGGGCGGCCTGCCACCACCCGTCGCCGTCCTCGGCGAGGGCCCACCGGGGAGTGCGGTCGCTCATGGGTGCGAGTGTCCCACCGGGGTCCGACAGCGGCGCCGGGACGGGCCGTCCGGCCGCCGGAAACGGGGCGCGACGGCGCACATGCCAAGCTGAGCGGTGTGAGAGACCTTGCCGATACCGTCGACCGCGCCTTCGCCGCAGCCCTGTACGCCCAGGACGACGCCGGTCTGGACACCGGTGCCTCGCTGCTCGTCGCCGATCCCGGGGGCTGGCCGGGTGTGGGCCGCGAGCTGCTGGCGCGCGGGGAGGCGTACGTACGGCAGGGCTGGGAGCGGGGCTGGCAGCCGGCCGACCTGCTGCGGCTGGTCCGCCGCGACCTCGACGAGCGGCACCTGCGGATCGCCGGGGACCTGATCGCCGCCGAAGCGCGCCGCTACGCGCGGCTCCCGGAGCGCTGGAGCACCGCCGAGGTGTGGTGGAAGGACGACGAGGAGTACGCCGACGGCCTCGCCCGACGGGAGCGGGCCGACCGGTTCACGCTCGCCACCGCCGTCCTGGAGGTGCTGCGGCTGCTGATCCGGCTGCCCTCGATCGAGCCGGTGGGGCCGCTGCCCGGCGACCCGGTCGACGCCCTCGCGGAGCACGCCCACATCGAACCGCGCATGCTGGGCCGCATCCGGGCCCTGCTCGCCAAGGCCGAGGCGACCACCTTCCCGGAGGAGGCCGAGGCGCTCAGCGGCAAGGCCCAGGAGCTGATGGCCCGGCACACCGTGGACGAAGCCGTCCTCGCGGCGAGCGGCAGGGGACCGGTCCAGGTACCGGCGGCCTGCCGGATCGGGGTCGAGGCGCCCTACGAGGAGGCGAAGGCGGTCCTGCTCGACGCGGTGGCCACCGCCAACCGCTGCCGGGCGGTGTGGAACAGCGGCTTCGGGTTCTCCACGGTGGTCGGGTTCGAGAGCGACCTGGAGGCGGTGGAGCTGCTGTACACCTCGCTCCTGGTGCAGGGGACGGCCGCGATGACGCGGGCCGAGGCCGTGCAGCGGTCGGGTGGACGCAAACGCACCAAGACCTTCCGGCAGTCGTTCCTGCTGGCCTACGCCGGCCGGCTCGGCCACCGGCTCGCCGAGACGGCCGAGCACGCGGCGGGCGAGGCCCCGGACAACCTGCCGGCCCTGGTGGCCCGCGACGTGGCGGTCACCTCACGGGCGGAGGAGATGTTCCCGCGGACCACCACCACCCGGCTGCGCGGCGCCACCGACCAGGCGGGCTGGGAGGACGGCACGGCGGCCGCCGACCGGGCCCACATGGGCGGCCGCCGGCGCCCGGCGCTCCCCGAGACGTAGACGTCCGACGGAGCGCGGACCTGTCTGTGATCACTGGAACACCCCGCGTGCACGTGCATCTGCGCATGCAGCAGCTGGTGAACACAGCTATGATCCGGTGGAGTTGACATCTGCACTATCGGGGGCTTCCTGTGGACCACGCGTACAACGGGATGGCAGCTGCAGAACTCGCTTCCTTGTTTGAGCTGACGTGGCAGAAGAGCAGACACAGCAACTCGCAGGGTTCCTGCGTGGAGTTCGCGAAGCTGCCCGGAGGCGATGTCGCCATGCGCAATTCGCGCTTCCCGGACGGTCCGGCGCTCGTCTACACGCCGGCCGAGATAGAAGCCCTGCTCCTGGGCGTCAAGGACGGCGAGTTCGATCACTTGATCGGCTGACGGAACGGCGCATTCATCACGCCATGCACGTGCACCGGCCGGAACCGATCGCAGGGATC
This sequence comes from Streptomyces sp. NRRL F-2664, assembly GCF_000719345.1. Classification (GTDB taxonomy): domain Bacteria; phylum Actinomycetota; class Actinomycetes; order Streptomycetales; family Streptomycetaceae; genus Streptomyces. The sequence continues at coordinate 87,368 of NZ_JOFX01000006.1, read as the reverse complement.
GGTTCCGGCCGGTCGGCGTGTACGGGACGCTCAGTCGTGGAGCAGGAACAGCGCCCAGACCACCTTGCCGGTCAGCCTCCCGGCCAGCGGATGCCAGCCCCAGCTGTCGCTGTAGGAGTCCACCAGGAACAGTCCGCGCCCGGACTCCAGGTCGAAGTTCTCCTCGGTCCGCTCGGGCGAGAACGCCCCGCCCGGCCGGTCCTCGCTGGGGTCGCGCACCGCGCACACCAGCCGTGTGCTCCACCGCATCAGGTGCAGCCGCACCGGCGGCTCCGGCTCGGCGTCCGGCCCCCGCGAGTCCTCCGGCAGGGCGTGCCGCAGCGCGTTGGTGACGAGTTCGGAGACGACCAGGGCGACATCGTCGAAGCGCTCGTCCAGACCCCACTGGGACAGGGTCGAGCGGGTGAAAGTGCGCGCGCCCCGCACCGCGTCGAACCGCGCGGGCAGAGCGCAGGAGGCGGACCCGGAGACAGCCGTGGGGTCGACCGGGGGAAGCCCCTGCCGTAACGGCTCGAGCATGGTCGATCCATTCGTCCCCATGCGAGGCACTCCCGGGATTCGCGGACGAAGCGGTGGCTTGTGTCCAAAGAGAACTGCGGGGTGGGTCCCGCGCCGGCGCGAAGAGCACGCAGGTGCGCGGGGACCATCGTTCCGAATGGCCGGGCCGGATGCAAGGGCAGATGCACGTGCACGCGCCGGACCTGTCCGCTCCCGTGACGGTTCTTGCTCATTTCTTCCTACGCATACTTACGGTCTTCTTTCCCTGAGGTCGGGATTCCGTTACAGAACGAGTACGGCCCGATGCGTTTTGGTGGCAGACTGCGGCCTCTGGGGTACGGGGGCCCCGAGACGCCGCGCACACCACGCGCACGCCAATGCGATGGGGAGGGCAGTACTAGTGACCGCAGAAACCAGCGGTTCTGTGGTGCGCCGCATCCTCCTGGGCTCCCAGCTCAGGCGACTCCGAGAATCCCGCGGCATCACCCGTGAGGCGGCCGGCTACTCGATCCGCGCATCCGAATCGAAGATCAGCCGCTTGGAGTTGGGAAGGGTGAGCTTCAAGGCAAGGGACGTGGAGGACCTCCTCACGCTCTACGGAGTCACGGACAGCACCGAGCGCGAGTCCCTGCTGGGGCTGGTCCGCGAGGCCAACGCGACCGGCTGGTGGCACAGTTACGGTGACGTGCTGCCGGGCTGGTTCCAGACCTACATCGGGCTGGAGGGTGCCGCGTCGCTCATCCGCGTCTATGAGGTGCAGTTCGTCCACGGGCTGCTGCAGACCGAGGCCTACGCCCACGCCGTCGTCAGCCGCGGCATGCCCGGCGCCACCGCCGCCGAGATCGACCGCCGCGTAGCGCTGCGCCTGGAGCGCCAGAAGGTCCTCGTCTCCGAGAGCGCCCCCGTGTTCCACGCCGTCCTGGACGAGGCGGCCCTGCGCCGCCCGTACGGCGACCGCAACGTCATGCGCGGCCAGCTGGAGCACCTCATCGAGATCTCCGAGCGGCCCAACGTGCAGCTCCAGGTGATGCCCTTCTCCTTCGGCGGGCACGCGGGCGAGAGCGGTGCCTTCACCCTGCTGCGCTTCCCCGAGTCGGACCTGCAGGACATCGTCTATCTGGAACAGCTCACCAGCGCCCTCTACCTGGACAAGGACGAGGAAGTGGGGCAGTACGGGCGTGCGATGGAGCGTCTGCAGGCCGACTGCCCCGACCCCGACCGGACCCGGGATCTTCTCCGCGGCCTACTCCAACTGTCTTGATCCGCACGTAGTATGACGTCTGATCAGTGCATGATGACCGATCGGTCTCCGGTGCAGCGCACGGGTGCGCGCTCGCAGTAAGGGATGGCATGTCCATATTCAGCGACCTCGCTCACCAGTACATCGACGGCGAATGGCTGGCCGGCAACGGTTCATGGGACATCATCGACGTCAACCCGTACAACGGGGAGAAGCTCGCGGCCATCACCGTGGCCACGGTCGAGCAGGTGGACCGGGCGTACCGCGGCGCCGAGCGCGCCCAGCGGGAATGGGCCGCGACCAGTCCGTACACCAGACGCACGATCCTGGAGCGCGCCCTGCGGATCACCGAGGAGCGTGAGAAGGAGATCGTCGAGGCGATGATCGACGAGCTCGGCGGGACCCGTCCCAAGGCCGAGTACGAGGTCCACCTCGCGATGGAGTTCCTCCGCGAGTCGCTCCAGCTGGCCGTCCGCCCCGAAGGACGGATCCTGCCCTCGCCGGTCGAGGGCAAGGAGAACCGGGTCCAGCGGCTGCCCGTCGGCGTCGTCACCGTGATCAGCCCCTTCAACTTCCCCTTCCTCGTCACCCTGAAGTCGGTCGCGCCCGCCCTGGCCCTCGGCAACGCCGTGGTCGTCAAGCCGAACCAGAACGCCCCCGTCGTGGGCGGCGGGGTGATCGCCAAGATCTTCGAGGACGCGGGGCTGCCCGCCGGCCTGCTGAACGTGCTGGTCACCGACATCGCCGAGATAGGCGACGCGCTCCTGACGCACCCCGTCCCCAAGGTCATCTCCTTCGCCGGGTCCGACCGGGTCGGCCGGCACGTCGGCGCGATCGCCGCCCGCCACTTCAAGCGCACGGTCCTGGAGCTCAGCGGCAACAGCGCGCTCGTCGTCCTCGACGACGCCGACCTCGACTACGCGGTGGACGCGGCCGTCTTCAGCCGCTTCGTCTACCAGGGCCAGGTCTGCATGGCCGCCAACCGAATCCTCGTCGACGCCTCCGTCGCGGAGGAGTTCACCGAGAAGTTCACCGCACGCGTGCGCGCTCTGAAGACCGGTGACCCGCGTGAGGCCGACACCCACATCGGCCCGCTGATCAACTCCTTCCAGGCCGACGCCCTGACCGCACTCGTGGACCAGGCCGTGGAATCCGGCGCGCAAGCCCTCGTCAGGGGGTCTACGCGCGGCAACCTGGTCGAGCCGACCGTGCTCGCCGGGATCCCCGAGGACTCCCCGCTGCTGGGCCAGGAGATCTTCGGTCCCGTCGCGCTGCTGGTGGTCTTCGACGGCGAGGACGAGGCCGTGCGGCTGACCAACGCCACCCCGTACGGGCTCAGCGGCGCCGTGCACACCCGGGACGTGGAACGGGGCGTGCGCTTCGCCCGGCGGATCGAGACGGGGATGATCCACGTCAACGACTCCACGATCGGGGACGAACCGCTGGCCGCGTTCGGCGGCGAGAAGGCCTCGGGTCTGGGCAGGCTCAACGGCGAAGCCACGGTCGAGGCGTTCACCACCCAGAAGTGGATCTCCGTACAGCACGGACGGACGGCGTTCCCGTTCTAGCTAGACTCGGCCGGGCGTAGGCAGCCGCCCGGGGGAGATCGAGTTGAGCAACATACCGGAGACCGGCCGGACCCCGCGGGTCCAGAACCGGCTCGTCGTCATCCAGGTCGTGGTCTTCTCCCTGCTGCTCACACTGGGCGGGCGGCTCTGGTACCTGCAGATCCGCAACGGCCAGGAGTACACCGACGAGGCGAAGAACAACCACGTCCAGCAGGTGGTCCAGCCTGCCGTGCGCGGCTCCATCCTCGACGCACGAGGGGTCCCGCTCGCCGACAACGCCACCCACCTGGTGGTCTCCGCGAGCCGCACCGAGCTGCTGAAGATGAAGGACAAGGGCAGGTCCGTGCTGACCCGGCTCGCCGGGGTGCTGGGCATGGACCCCCAGGAGGTCGTCGACAAGGTCCGGCTCTGCGACGCCCAGACCAAGCAGCCCTGCTGGAACGGCTCGCCCTACCAGCCGATCCCCGTCAGCGACGAGGCGACCACCGAGCAGGCCCTGCAGATCCGCGAGCACCCCGAGGACTTCCCCGGCATCACGGCCGAGGCGACCGCGCTGCGCCGCTACGCCGCCCCGGACCAGGCCAACACCGCGCAGGTGCTCGGCTACCTCTCCCCGGTCACCGACGAGGAGATCGCCAAGGCGAAGAAGACCGACTCCCCCTACCTGCGCTCCGACCAGGTGGGCCGTTCGGGCCTGGAGCGCACCTACGACAAGGAGCTGCGCGGCAAGGCCGGCGTCACCCGCTACGAGGTGGACAACCTCGGCCGGGTCATCGGTCAGGGCCGTACCGACCCGGCCCGGCCCGGCTCCAACATCGTGACCTCGATCGACTCCCGGGTGCAGGCGGTCGCCGAGCGCGAGCTGAACAACGCGATGATCGACGCCCGCAAGGTCCACGACAGGAACACCGGCCGCAACTACGAGGCCGACTCGGGCGCGGTCGTGGTGATGGAGACGAAGACGGGCCGCATCGTCGCCATGGCGTCGAACCCGACCTACGACCCCAACGCCTGGGTCGGCGGCATCTCCGCGAAGGACTACGCCGCCCTCACCGACAAGGAGTCCAACTACCCGCTGCTGAACCGCGCGATCCAGGGGCAGGCGGCGCCGGGCTCCGTCTTCAAGGTGGTCACCTCCACCGCGGCGGTCAACGCGGGCTACCCCTTCAACAACCGCTACCCCTGCCCCAGCTCGTACACCGTCGGCAACCAGACCTTCACGAACTTCGAGTCGCAGGGCCACGGCGACATCACCATCGGCCGGGCCCTGGAGGTCTCCTGCGACACGGTGTACTACCTGATCGCGGACCAGGAGTGGAAGAAGGACGGCGGCATCAAGCCGAAGAAGGACCCGAACGACTGGTTCTTCAAGACGGCCCACGAGTTCGGCCTGGGCAAGCGCACCGGCATCGACCTGCCCAACGAGGTGCCCGGCCGGGTCCCGGACCGCAAGTGGAAGCAGGACTTCTTCGACGCCAACAAGGACGCCTGGTGCCGGGACGGCAAGAAGAACGGCAGCTTCGCCGAGAAGATCGCCTACGAGAACTGCCGCGAGGGCAACCAGCTGCGCGAGGGTGACGCGATCAACTACTCGATCGGGCAGGGCGACACCCTCGTGACCCCGCTCCAGATGGCGTCCGTCTACGCCGCCATCGCCAACGGCGGCACCCTGCACCGTCCGAGCGTCGGCAAGGCCGTCGTCAGCGCCGACGGGACGTCGGTGAAGGAGATCGCCCCGCAGGAGCAGGGCAGGCTCCCGATGGACGCCAGGACGCGCGACAACATCGACAGGGCCCTGGCCGGCGTGGCCACCGACGGCAGCGCCGCCTGGCGCTTCGGCGGCTGGCCGCAGAAGCAGATCCCGATGCACGCCAAGACCGGTACCGCCGAGGTCCAGGGCAAGCAGACGACCTCCTGGTTCGCCTCCTACACCGAGGACTACGCGATCGTGATGACGATCTCCCAGGGCGGCACCGGATCCGGGGCCTCCGGGCCGGCTGTCCGCAAGATCTACGAGGCGATGTACGGGCTCGACCCGACGGGCAGGCAGGACCTGTCCAAGGCCCTGCTGCCGAAGCCGGCGACGTCGCTTCCCGTGATCCGTCCGGACGAGGAGAACGCGGCGGGCAGCCCTGCCCATTAGGACAGAACCTGACCGCAAGGGTCCGTAGCGTGTGAGGTGTCGGGGGAGAGGCCCCCGGCACCCCTACGCAGAGGCGGTCCGGTCATGGCCCAGATTTCCACCGAGGTCCTCGGAGACGAGCGCGGCACGCTCCTGGCCTTCGTCGAGTCCCAGCGCGCGGCGCTCCGCGAGACCCTCCTCGGGCTGGACGCGCAGCAGGCGGCGAGCCGTCCGAGCGCCAGCGAACTGAGCCTGTCGGGGCTGCTCAAGCACGTCGCCGAGTGCGAACTGAGCTGGCTGCGCATGGCCCAGCAGCGGCCGAACGAACTCGGGCGCACCGAGGAGAACTACGGCGAGTCCTTCCGGCTCGTCGAGGGCGAGTCCGTGGACTCGGTCCTGGCCTTCTGGGACGGCGTCCGGCAGGAGACGGAGGCCTTCGTCGCCGCCGTCCCGGCCCTGGACCAGACCTTCCCGCTGCCGCCGGCGCCCTGGTTCCCGCAGGACGGCAAGGTCTCGATCCGCTGGATGCTGCTGCACCTGGTGGAGGAGTTCGCCCGGCACGCGGGCCACGCGGACATCGTCCGGGAGTCCATCGACGGCACCAAGGCGATGGGCTAGAAAGGCGGGGCTCGGCCTGGTTCCCGTCCGCGATCCGGCTTCTTGCCCTCGGCGCGGTGCGCCCGCACGGGCGGGGCCACGGGCCCCTCGGCAAGCAGCCCGCGCCGGCGGCTTGCACCTCACGCGGCGTGAGGAACCACAGTGGAGGGCGTACCCGAGCAGAGGAGGGAAGAAATGGGCTACTCCGTGGGCCAGGTCGCCGGTTTCGCCGGAGTCACGGTGCGCACCCTGCACCACTACGACGAGATCGGGCTGCTCTCCCCGGGCGGCCGCAGCCGTGCGGGACACCGGCGGTACGACGACGCCGACCTGGACCGGCTGCAGCGGATCCTGTTCTACCGGGAGCTCGGCTTCCCCCTCGAAGAGGTCGCGGTCCTGCTGGACGACCCGGATTCGGATCCGCAGGAGCATCTGCGCCGGCAGCACGCCCTGCTGACCGACCGGATCGCCCGGCTCCAGCAGATGGCCAAGGCCGTTGAGCACGCCATGGAGGCGAAGAAGATGGGCATCAACCTCACGCCCGAGGAGAGGTTCGAGGTCTTCGGCGACCAGGACCCGGAGCAGTACGCGCAGGAGGCCGAGGAGCGCTGGGGCGGCACCGAGGCGTACGCCGAGTCGCAGCGCCGCGCGGCCTCGTACACGAAGGACGACTGGCGGCGCATGCAGGACGAGTCGGCCGAGTGGGGCCGCCGGTACGCGGCGGCCATGGAGGCGGGCGAACCCGCCGACGGCGAGGCCGCGATGGACCTGGCCGAGGAGCACCGCCTGCACATCCACAGGTGGTTCTACGACTGCCCCTACGAGATGCACGTGTGCCTGGGTGAGATGTACGTGGCGGACGAGCGGTTCACGGCGTTCTACGACGCGGTGAGGCCGGGCATGGCCGCGCACCTGAGGGATGCGATCCTGGCGAACGGCGTGCGCAAGGCGTGAACGGCGTGCGCAGGGCGTAAGCGGAACGTCACGCGCACGGCCCCCGCCGGACCTGGAACCGGAGGGGGGTCGTGTGCGTTGATAATTGAAACCGCCCCCATCCCTGCCTTCCCCCGATCCAGGAGAGCCCGGAACCCGTGTATACGCTTGCGCTCGGCCCTGAGTGGCTGTCCCCGGACTACCTGATCTCGCACTTCGGCCTGATCGGCATCCTGGTCATCGTCTTCGCCGAGTCGGGTCTCTTCGCCTTCCTTCCCGGCGACTCCCTGCTCTTCACCGCCGGCCTGCTGGTCGCGGACGGGCAGTACATCAAGCAGCCGCTGTGGCTGGTCTGCACCCTGATCGTGGCCGCCGCGATCATCGGCGACCAGGTCGGCTACATGATCGGCAAGTTCTTCGGGCCGAAGCTCTTCAACCGGCCCAACTCCAAGCTCTTCAAGCGGGAGAACCTGGACAAGGCCCACGAGTTCATGGACAAGCACGGCCCGAAGGCCATCGTGCTCGCCCGCTTCGTGCCGATCATCCGCACCTTCGCCCCCATGGTCGCGGGCGCCGGCTCGATGAGGTACCGCACCTTCCTGACCTACAACATCATCGGTGGCATCGGGTGGGGCGCGGGCGTCACCGTCGCGGGCTACTGGCTCGGCCAGATCGAGTTCATCAAGACGAACATCGAGCCGATCCTCGTCGGCATCGTGCTCGTCTCCGTCATCCCGGTGGTCTTCGAGGTGCTCAAGGCCCGCAAGGAGAACAAGGCCCATGCCGGCCAGGCGCCCGACGCGGTCGGCGCCGTCGACGGCACCGGCCCGCAGTCCCCGGGCCAGCGCGGACGCCACGCCAAGCGCTGACAGCGCACGCCGACGGGCCGCACGCCCGCCCCGCAGGGGCAGGGAGTGCGGCCCGTTCTCGTGCTCCGGCCGGAAGGCGGACACGGCCTCGGCAGCCGCCGGTCCGCTTCAGTAGCCGCGGGTCCGCTTCAGTAGCCGCGGGTCCGCTTCGCGGCGGCGCGCCCCTTGACGGCGCTCGCCGCCCCGGGGATCCGCATGAACAGCCGGGAGGTCTCCGACCCCAGGTTGACCCCGATCGCGATGGCCAGGGCGATGGCCGCCGCGTTGACCAGGGAGCCCAGGCCCTCGTTGAGCCGGTCCTCGGCGATCAGCAGCAGCCCGTAGTACGTCGCCGAGCCCGGCAGCAGCGGTCCGATGGCGGCCGTCACGTACGGCAGGGCGGAAGCGAAGCGGTAGCGGGAGAACAGCTGCCCGAAGAGCCCCACCAGCCCGGCCGCGATGCACGTGGACGGCACGGGCGGGATCCCGCCCGCGTAGTGCAGCGCCCCGAAGGTCACCCATGCCACTGCGCCGTTGAGGGTCACGATCCACACGGTGGAGCGTTCCTGCTGGAGCAGGATGGCGAAGGTGAAGACCAGCGCCATCGACGCGGCGATCTGCACCAGCGGCCGCTGGGTGATCTGCAGGACCTCCTCCGGCTTGGGCGAGGCGCCCAGCTGGAGGCCGAGGTAGAGCACGACGAGGACGCCCATGATGATGCCGATGAAGAGGTACATGACCTCCAGGAGCCGGGCGGCGGCGGTGATGTAGAAGCCGGTCAGGCCGTCCTGCACGGCCGCCACCAGGGCCCGCCCCGGCAGCAGCGCGAACAGTCCGCCGGTGATCACGGCGGACGCCTTGATGTCCTCGATCTCCGCGAGCTTCAGCGCCACCCCGAAGGCGGCCGGCGGCATCGCCGCGACCACGAACTGGTAGAACTCCGGCAGCCCGCGACCGGCGCACAACCACGCCAGCCGGTCGCCCAGGACCGCCCCCAGCGCGGCCGCGAGGAAGACCACCACCCCGCCGCCGACCAGCACCGAGGCGGCTCCGGCGAGCAGCCCGGCGGCCGCCGTGAGGACCCACGTGGGGTACGGGTGCCGGTTGCGCCGGATCTCGGCCAGGCGCCGGTAGGCCTCCTCCAGCGAGATGTCGGTCTCCGGCGAGCTGATGTCGGCCACCAGCCGGAACACGGCGGCCAGCCGCGTGTAGTCGGTGCCCCGGCGGCGCACGGTCCGGCTCGCCGATACGGGGTGGTCGACCAGCGAGGGCTGGTGCGTGATCGACAGCATGGTGAAGGTGACGGTCGGCTCACAGCGGTCCAGCCCGTAGGAGCGGGCGACGGCGAACATCGCGGCCTCCACGTCCTCGGAGCCCTCGCCGCCCGACAGCAGCAGCTCGCCGATGCGCAGCGTCAGGTCGAGCACGCGGCCGACGGCGGGACCCGTCTCGCTGGGCCGCTGGACCAGGTCCGGCACGGGGCGCACGTCGACCGGCATGCGCAGCATCGTGCGCATGCGGTCCTGCCAGGGGGAGTCCTTCAGCTGGGCGACGGGGAAGCCCTGGCCGGGGGTGTGGGCGGGCGGTGACTGCGCCGCGCTGTAGGTCGCCGGAGCGGCGAAGGCCGATCCCTCCGGCTCGGACGGGACCGGCCCGGTGTTCGGCGGGCGCACGAACTCCGAGGTGGGCCGGTCGTCGTCGAGGACGCCCGGCTCCATGCCGGGAGGCGGCGTGAAGGCGCTGTGCGCCTCGTCGGACCGGGGCTTGCCGTCCTCGGCCCCGTCGGCCTCCGCCACGCTTCCTCCCGTTCGTGATCACCCGCGGGTATCAGTATGCGGAACCGTTTCCTCCCCGGCGAAACGTGACTCCCCGGCCGCACACGACGAAGGGCGGCATCCCCAGGGGGATACCGCCCGTCATGTCATCGGGGCGCGGGGGAGTCCCCCGGCCCGTCACCGCCGAGCGCGAGCTCAGTGGTGGCCGCCCTGCGCCTCCAGGCGCTTGTACGAGGCCTCGATCTCGGCCTCGGCCTCGGCGCGGCCGACCCAGTTCGCGCCCTCGACGGACTTGCCCGGCTCCAGGTCCTTGTAGACCTCGAAGAAGTGCTGGATCTCCAGGCGGTCGAACTCGGACACGTGGTGGATGTCGCGCAGGTGCTCCACACGCGGGTCGGAGGCCGGCACGCACAGCAGCTTGTCGTCGCCGCCCGCCTCGTCCGTCATGCGGAACATGCCGATGGCGCGGCACTTGATCAGGCAGCCCGGGAACGTCGGCTCGTCCAGGATGACCAGCGCGTCCAGCGGGTCGCCGTCCTCGCCGAGGGTGTTCTCGACGAAGCCGTAGTCGGCCGGGTAGCTGGTCGAGGTGAAGAGGCGACGGTCCAGACGGATCCGGCCGGTCTCGTGGTCCACCTCGTACTTGTTCCGCGAACCCTTGGGGATCTCGATGGTGACGTCGAACTCCACGTCCTGCTCCTCCATGATCAGCTTCATTGCTTCGAGACGGCATTGATTCAACTGCGTGCGCGTCCGGCCCAGCCCTCTCGGGTGGGGTGCCATGCTCGCGGCAAGACGCAGTGGTTAAGTGTCCCTCACGCATATGTGTGATCGCGAAAGGGGCTGGTCCGAGGTGCCATTGGTCAAGACGTGGCAGCTCACCGCGGGTGCGGCCGTCGCCGGCCTCGCCCTGTCGGTGGCAGCGGTGACCGCCGCCGGTCCGTGGGACTCCGGCCAGCGTAAGGCCGAGCGGGACGCGGCCGCCTCCTGGGGCCGTACGGGTGGCGCAGATCACGGCGGCGCGGCCGGACCCGGATCCCTCCCGCAGGCCGCGCCCAGTGCCCCGGGCGTACTCGGAGCCGTCGGTCCCGGCGTGCCGCGGGGACAGGCCGCGGCCGCCGCAACCGCCGACGGGCTCGCCGCCCGGTTGCGGCCGCTGCTGGCCGACCCGGCGCTCGGCACCGTCCGTACCGCCTCCGTCGTGGACACCGCCACCGGACAGGTCCTGTACGAGTCCGGTGCCCGCGACGCGATGACGCCCGCCTCCACCGTGAAGATCGCCACCGCGGCCGCCGTACTGGCCGCCCTCGGGCCCGAGCACCGCATCAGGACCACCGTCGTGCCCGGCACCGCCCCCGGGCAGATCGTCCTGGTCGGCGGCGGCGACCCCTCCCTCACCGCGAAGAAGAAGAGCCCCGCGGGATCCGGCGGCAGCCTCGTCGCCCTCGCCGCCGACACCGCCCAGACCCTCAAGGCCGCCGGCACCGGCACCGTGACCCTCGGGTACGACGACAGCCTCTACACCGGACCCGTCCGGCACCCGATCGGCGTCAACCCCAACATCGCCCCGGTCACCGCCCTCGCGGCCGACCAGGGCCGCCCCGACGACTCCACCTCCGGGCCCGTCGACCGCACCGACGACCCGGCGGGGGCCGCCGCGCGCACCTTCCGCACCCTGCTGGCCGAACGCGGCATCGAGGTCACCGCCGCACCCGCCCGGGCCAGGGCCGCCGCCGGCGCCCAGCCGCTGGCCGTCACCCAGTCCACCCCGGTGGGCGGCCTCGTCGAACGCATGCTGACCAACAGCGACAACGACATCGCCGAGGCGCTCGCCCGGCAGACCGCCCTCGCTTCCGGACGGCCCGCCAGTTTCGAGGGCGCCGAGAAGGCCGTCACCGACCGGCTCGGCGCCCTCGGCCTCGACACGACCGGCTCCCGCTTCGCCGACGGCAGCGGCCTGAACCGCGCCGACAAGGTCAGCGCCGCCCTGTTGACGGGCCTGCTGGCCAAGGCCGCCGACCCGGCCCACCCCGAGCTGCGGCCCGTCCTCACCGGACTCCCCGTCGCGGGCTTCACCGGCACCCTGCGCGCCCGCAACGCCGGCACCTCCCCCGCCGCCGGACTGGTCCGTGCCAAGACGGGCACCCTCACCGGGGTGAACTCCCTCTCCGGCACCGTCGTCGACCCCGCCGGCAGGCTCCTCGCCTTCGCCTTCCTCACGGCGAACAGCCCCGGCCCCGAGGGCGCCGAGAGGGGCCTCGACAAGCTGGCCGCGGCCGTCGCGGCAGCTCCGTAGGGGATCCGCCGGAGGGCTCGCCCACGTACGGTTGACGCATGACGAGCATCAGTGGTGCGGAGATGGTCGACTGGAACCTCGCGGTGGCGACCGCGACCCGGCTGGTAAGGCCCGGCCCGGAGGTCACCCGGGACGAGGCGCGGGCCGTCGTCGCCGAGCTGCGCGGGCACGCCAGGACCTCGGAACGGCACGTGCGCGAGTTCACCCGGATGATCCCGGACGGCGCCGCCGTCCCCGACACCCCCGTCCTGGTCGTCGACCGGGCCGGCTGGGTCAAGGCCAACGTCGCCGGCTTCAAGGAGCTGCTCACGCCGCTCCTCGGCAAGATGCAGGAGCGCCGGGCCGGCGCCCCCGGCGGAGCCGTCCTCGGTGCGTTCGGCGGCAAGGTCACCGGTGTGGAGCTGGGGATGCTGCTGAGCTTCCTGGCCTCCAGGGTCCTCGGACAGTACGAGACCTTCGCGCCCGTCTCCCGCGACCTGCCGGCCTCCGCCGCGGGCGGCCGGCTGCTGCTCGTCGCCCCCAACATCGTCCACGTCGAGCGCGAGCTGGAGGTGGACCCGCACGACTTCCGGCTGTGGGTCTGCCTGCACGAGGAGACGCACCGTACCCAGTTCACGGCCGTCCCGTGGCTGCGCGCCCACCTTGAAGGCGAAATCCAGACGTTCCTCGGCGCCACCGAAGTGGACCCCGCCACGGTCCTGGAACGCATCCGGGAGGCAGCCCAGTCCTTCGCCGGCGCCCGCCCCGACGCCGAGCGCGGGGACGAGGGCCGCTCCCTCGTCGAGCTGGTGCAGACCCCGGAGCAGCGCGAGATCCTGGCCCGCCTCACGGCGGTCATGTCCCTCCTGGAGGGCCACGCCGACTTCGTGATGGACGGGGTGGGCCCCCAGGTGGTGCCCTCCGTCGCCGAGATCCGCGAGAAGTTCCAACAGCGCCGCGCCAGCGGAGCGGGCCGCCTCGACGCCGCCCTGCGCAAACTGCTCGGCCTCGACGCCAAGCTGCGCCAGTACCGCGACGGCGAGCGGTTCGTGCGCGCCGTCGTCGGCCAGGTCGGCATGGAGGGCTTCAACCGGGTCTGGACCTCCCCGAACACGCTGCCCACCAAGGCGGAGATCGACCGGCCCGCGGACTGGGTGACCCGGGTGCACGGCAAGGGCACCGAGGGGGCCGGGGAGGGCTGAGCGGCGGCACGGGCCCGCCCCGCCCGCCGGGGCGGGCTCCCGCCTCCCCGCCGCTTCCCGGCGTTCACTCGCGCCACATGTGACGGAGAGGCCTAAACATGTCTCACTGGGGGAAGCAGCATCACCCGTCCGAGGGACCGTGAGCCGTATAAGGGCGTGCGATGCTCGGGGAACGGCTCGGCTCTGTCACCATCGACGCACTCTGAGTGACATCCTCCGTTCCGCGGAGGCAGCCGGGCCGGCACACCCAGCACCACCCCGAAGCCTCCGTGGCATCCGAACTCCATCGAAGGGCACCGGACATGGGTCCCCATCCTGCGGTCGCGGCGATACGCCTGGCGGTCCGCCGCGTACTCCACGACGTCCTCACCGAGCTCACCGACCGCCCCCGGACCCCGTCCGGAGCCGTCACCCGCCCCGACCCTCGCACCGGCGCGGGCACCCCGCCACTCGTACTCGTCGCCTGCTCCGGCGGCGCCGACTCCATGGCGCTCGCCTCGGCCCTCGCCTTCGAGGCCCCCAAACTCGGCATCCGGGCCGGCGGCATCACCGTCGACCACGGACTGCAGGCCGGCTCCGACCAGCGCGCCGCCGAGGTCGTCGTCCGCATGACCGCACTCGGCCTCGACCCGGTGGAGTCCGTCGCCGTGCGCGTCGGCCGTGACGGCGGCCCCGAGGCCGCGGCCCGCGACGCCCGCTTCGGCGCCCTGGACGAGGCCGCCGACCGCCTCGGCGCCGCCGCCGTACTGCTCGGCCACACCCGGGACGATCAAGCGGAAACCGTCCTGCTGGGCCTCGCCCGCGGCTCCGGCATCCGCTCGCTGTCCGGCATGGCCGAAGTCTCCGGAGGCCCCGGCCGCAGCCACCGCTACCGCCGCCCCTTCCTCCAGGTCGACCGGCAGACCGCCCGCAAGGCGTGCATGGTCCAGTCCCTGGCCGTCTGGGACGACCCGCACAACATGGACCCCGCCTACACCCGCTCCCGGCTGCGCCACGAGGGACTGCCCGCCCTGGAGAAGGCTCTCGGGAAGGGCGTCGTCGAGGCCCTCGCCCGTACCGCCCAGCTCTCCCGCGACGACGCCGACGCCCTTGACGCCTGGGCCGCCGAGGCCGAGGGCGGCGTGCGCGACGCGGACGGCCGCCTGGAGTGCGCCAAGCTGTACGCCCTGCCCCCCGCCGTCCGCCGCCGGGTGCTGCGCCGGGCGGTCGTCGCCGCGGGCTCCCCCGCGGGCTCCCTCTTCGCCCGCCACATCGAGGAAGTCGACCGCCTCATCACCGGATGGCGCGGTCAGGGCGCCATCAACCTGCCCGGCCGGGTCGAGGCCCAGCGGCAGGGTGGCAGACTTGTCATCCGGCAGGGCTGATTGGTGCTGAAACACGGCTGAGTCCTCCGGGGGCCACCCCGGAGCCCCGGCCGACAACGAAAGTGATGCGGGTGGACGAGAAGGACATGGGCAGCGACCTCCAGTCGGTGCTCATCACCAAGGAAGAGATCGACGCGAAGCTGGCCGAGCTGGCCGCGAAGATCGACGCGGAGTACGCGGGCAAGGACCTGCTCATCGTCGGTGTCCTGAAGGGCGCCGTCATGGTGATGGCGGACCTGGCGCGCGCCTTGTCCACCCCGCTCACCATGGACTGGATGGCGGTGTCGTCGTACGGCGCCGGGACCCAGTCCTCCGGCGTGGTGCGGATCCTCAAGGACCTGGACACCGACATCAAGGACAAGCACGTCCTGATCGTCGAGGACATCATCGACTCGGGTCTGACGCTGTCCTGGCTGCTGTCCAACCTGGGCTCCCGCCAGCCGGCCTCCCTGGAGGTCGTGACGCTGCTGCGCAAGCCCGAGGCCGCGAAGGTCGCGATCGACGTGAAGTGGGTCGGTTTCGACATCCCCAACGAGTTCGTCGTGGGCTACGGCCTCGACTACGCGGAGAAGTACCGCAACCTGCCGTTCGTCGGCACGCTCGCCCCGCACGTCTACGGCGGCTGACCCGGCCCGGCCCCCGGGAATCACCGGCGCCGCCGGGAACCTGGGGGCGATGCCCGCCGTTGGAGCAGGGGAAGGCGGGTCTGTCAGCCGTCCCACGGGCCGCGGGTGACAATTCAGGGGTACATTCCGAAGAACAGTCTTTACTCACACAGCAGCATTTACCTACGGGCAGGAGGGACGGGGCGCCTGGCGCCCCGTATGGATGGACGTGAAGCGATACTTCCGTGGGCCGGTCATGTGGATCGTGCTGGCCGTCCTCGCCGTGGTCGTGTTGATGAATGTCGTCGGCTCCGGCGGCGGCTACAAGTCGGTGGACACCAGCGAGGTCATCAAGGCGATCAACACTGGCCAGGTGGAGACAGCCAAGCTGACCACCGGTGACAGCCAGATGATCAAGATTGAGCTCAAGCAGGGCGAGAAGCTCGGCAAGCACGACGGCACCAAATTCCAGGCCAACTACATCGGGGATCAGGGCGTCCAGCTCGCCCAGAGCCTCCAGACCAAGTACGACGCCGGTCAGATCCCGGACGGGTACTCCGTCACCCCGGACAAGACCAGCCCGTTCCTGAGCGTGCTGCTCTCGCTCCTGCCCTTCGTCCTCATCGTCGTCGTCTTCCTGTTCCTGATGAACCAGATGCAGGGCGGCGGCTCCCGGGTCATGAACTTCGGGAAGTCCAAGGCCAAGCTCATCACCAAGGACACCCCGAAGACGACGTTCGCCGACGTCGCGGGCTCGGACGAGGCCGTCGAGGAACTCCATGAGATCAAGGAGTTCCTGCAGGAGCCGGCGAAGTTCCAGGCCGTCGGCGCCAAGATCCCCAAGGGTGTGCTGCTCTACGGCCCGCCCGGCACCGGCAAGACCCTGCTCGCGCGCGCCGTGGCGGGCGAGGCCGGTGTTCCCTTCTACTCGATCTCCGGTTCCGACTTCGTCGAGATGTTCGTCGGTGTCGGTGCCTCGCGTGTCCGTGACCTGTTCGAGCAGGCCAAGGCCAACGCGCCGGCGATCGTCTTCGTCGACGAGATCGACGCCGTCGGCCGGCACCGCGGTGCGGGCCTCGGCGGCGGCCACGACGAGCGCGAGCAGACCCTCAACCAGCTGCTCGTCGAGATGGACGGCTTCGACGTGAAGGGCGGCGTCATCCTGATCGCCGCCACGAACCGGCCCGACATCCTCGACCCGGCGCTGCTGCGCCCGGGCCGCTTCGACCGGCAGATCGCGGTCGACCGTCCCGACATGCAGGGCCGTCTGGAGATCCTCAAGGTCCACCAGAAGGGCAAGCCGGTCGCCCCGGACGTCGACCTGGGCGCCGTCGCCCGTCGCACCCCGGGCTTCACCGGCGCCGATCTCTCCAACGTCCTCAACGAGGCCGCGCTCCTCACGGCCCGCTCGGACAAGAAGCTGATCGACAACCACATGCTGGACGAGGCCATCGACCGCGTCGTGGCGGGCCCGCAGAAGCGGACCCGGATCATGTCGGACCGGGAGAAGAAGATCACCGCGTACCACGAGGGCGGACACGCCCTGGTCGCGGCGGCCTCGCCGAACTCCGACCCGGTCCACAAGATCACGATCCTGTCCCGCGGCCGGGCCCTGGGGTACACCATGGTCCTGCCCGACGAGGACAAGTACTCGACCACGCGCAACGAGATGCTCGACCAGCTGGCCTACATGCTGGGCGGACGCGCGGCCGAGGAGCTGGTCTTCCACGACCCGACCACGGGCGCGGCGAACGACATCGAGAAGGCCACCGCCACGGCGCGGGCCATGGTCACGCAGTACGGCATGACCGAGCGTCTCGGTGCGATCAAGTTCGGCGGCGACAACACCGAGCCGTTCCTGGGCCGCGAGATGTCGCACCCGCGGGACTACTCGGAAGAGGTCGCGGCGCTGGTCGACGAAGAGGTCAAGAAGCTGATCGAGACCGCGCACAACGAGGCCTGGGAAATCCTCGTCGAGAACCGCGACGTGCTCGACAACCTGGTCCTCGCGCTGCTGGAGAAGGAGACGCTGGGCAAGGAGGAGATCGCCGAGATCTTCTCGACCATCGTCAAGCGCCCGGCCCGCCCCGCGTGGACCGGCTCCTCCCGCCGCACGCCCTCCACCCGTCCGCCGGTGCTCTCCCCCAAGGAGCTGCAGCTGACGAACGCGGCGAACGGCACGGCCTCCGTCGCGCCGGTCTCCACGGAGAAGGGCATCGAGGTGGCTCCGGAGGACCGCCCCGAGTAACCGGGGCCCGACCCACCCGGAATGGAAGCCGCGCCCCCCAGGTTCTAGCCTGGGGGGCGCGGCACATTTGTACGACCGCGTGTGCGGACAGGAACGAGGAAGAGATGACCGACCCAGTGACCCTGACCGGTGACGAGGGCACGATCGGCGAGTTCGACGAGAAGCGCGCCGAGGCGGCGATCCGAGAGCTCCTGATCGCGGTCGGCGAGGACCCGGACCGCGAGGGCCTGCTGGAGACCCCGGCCCGCGTGGCACGCGCGTACCGGGAGATCCTGGCCGGCATGTGGCAGAAGCCCGAGGACGTTCTGACCACGGTGTTCGACCTGGGACATGACGAGATGGTCCTGGTGAAGGACATCGAAATCGTTTCTCTGTGCGAGCACCACCTCCTGCCGTTCCACGGGGTGGCGCACGTCGGGTACATCCCGGCGGAGAACGGCAAGATCACGGGCCTGTCGAAGCTGGCCCGCCTCGTGGAGGTCTATGCCCGCAGGCCGCAGGTGCAGGAACGTCTTACGACGCAGATAGCGGACTCCCTCATGGAGATCCTCGACGCCCGCGGTGCGATCGTGGTGGTCGAGGCCGAGCACATGTGCATGTCGGTCCGCGGCATCCGCAAGCCGGGAGCGAAGACCACCACGTCCGCGGTGCGCGGCCAGCTCCGCGCCACTGCCACCCGGGCCGAGGCGATGAGCCTCATCATGGCGCGCTAGCCGCATTGTCGGTGCTGTCCGCTACGTTCCCCCTCCGAGACACCGGTTCGCGGAGGGGGAACGATGGTGTGGGGCGTGCCGAGCAGGCAGACGGTGAATGCCGTGGGCGGGCGGCTGCGGGCCCGCGATGTTCGGCCGGGGGATCGCTTGTGGACGTTGCGGGGAGGCCGCAGCGAACAGACCGAGGTCACCGAGGTGCAAGTGGCCAGGACGCGATCCCTCGTCGACGTCGCGACGGACCACGCGACCTTCGCCGTGGCTCCCGATCAGCTTCTGTGGACTCCTGACGGATGGACCCACGCGCGCGACGCCGTCGGCACCGTAGTGGCCTGGGCGCCCGCCCGCAAACTGCGTCGCGGACGGCTTTCCATCCGTCCCGGCTACAAGTTCGGTTACGTGGTGGGGGCGACGTGTTCCGACGGCACGGTGGGCAAGAACTACCTGTCCTTGGTGGTGAACGACCAGGCGTTCGCCGAGAGGTACGCCAACGCGCTGACGCACGTCACCGGGCTTCCCGCGCGGCTGGAAGCCGTGACGAGGCCTTCCGGCTACCTCGGCCGTGACGTACCCGGCTTTCGGGTGCGCGTCGTCTCCTCGTACCTCGCCGACCTCATGCGGCAGTACGTCGGCGGTGACCCGCACCATATGCGCCAGCGGTTTCCGAGGGTCGTGCTCAGAGACGCGGCGACCTTCAACGGGTTCCTGGACGGCTACGAAGACGGAGACGGTTACCGGGTCACTCGATGGCCCGCCAGAGTCTTGATCAGCTCGAACGTCCCTTTCTTGGCGGAGATCGCCAAGATTGTCGGTGCGCGGTTCACCCCCCGCCCGCAGGGCTTGGCGTCGCGGCTGATCGTCGCCGACAGCTGGCCGAAGCGGGGGACGTTCCAGGCGGAGGAGCACACACTCGACCTCGACGAGTCGGCGTGGGTCGAGGTCAGGGCGGTCACACCGCGGGCTCCGAGCGCCAAGCCCTCCACGTTGTACTGCTTCGGGCTCACACCTCACCCCGGCTTCCTGGTGAGCGGACACCTGGTCCGCGGGCCGTGGGAGGCGTAACCCCGGAGGACCTGACGGCGGGGGCCGGGTCAGGCGGGGGCCGGGGATTCGGGGGTGGGGTCCTCGTTCTCGGGGAGCTTCAGGACGCGTTCCAGGAAGAGGGCGGCCGCGATGACCGCGATGCCCGCGAGGACCGAGAATCCGGCGTACCAGGCCTGGTCGCGGCGGGCGGGCACGTCGAGGGATTCGGTCAGCAGGAAGACGCCCACACCGCCGTACATGCCCGCGACCAGCGCGGCCACCAGGGCGCTGGCCTGCGCGAAGACCACCGCGCGGGCCGCCATCAGGGGCTCCACGCCCTTGGCCCCCGGCCGGCGCTCGCGCTGGGCCTTCAGCCGGGCCCTCAGGGACAGTGCCGTGGCCAGCAGCACCGCCGCGATGGCCCCCAGC
The DNA here is from genome assembly GCF_000719345.1 of Streptomyces sp. NRRL F-2664. GTDB lineage: Bacteria > Actinomycetota > Actinomycetes > Streptomycetales > Streptomycetaceae > Streptomyces. The sequence continues at coordinate 67,931 of NZ_JOFX01000006.1, read as the reverse complement.
ACGATCGGCGCGGCCAGCGGAACGCCCGGCAGCGTGCCGTACGCGTTCCACAGCCGGGCGCCGGCCCAGGACAGGACCCCGGCGACCACGAAGATGCCCGCCAGGACCGCCGGCCTCAGTTGCTTCACTTGCCCGTTCCCCACTTTCAGCGAGTAGCCGTGAACAGGCTACTAACGACTACTCGGGGAGGTGGAGTTCCAGGTCGGGGCGCGGCGTGACACCGCTCAGGCCGATTCCGGCCAGGAGGGACGAGACGGGGCCGCGGCCGGGGAGCTGGGCCTCCGGGTCGATGTCGTGCCAGGGCGCCAGCACGAAGGCACGCTGGTGGGCGCGCGGGTGGGGCAGGGTGAGGACCGGGTCGTCGCAGACGCGGTCGGCGTAGGCGACGATGTCGACGTCGATGGTGCGCGGGCCCCAGCGCTCCTCGCGGACGCGGTCGAACGCCTCCTCGATGGCGTGCCCGCGCTCCAGCAGCGAGGACGGGGGCAGGGTGGTCTTCACGGCGATGACGGCGTTGAGGTACGCGGGCTGCGAGCCGGGCTCGACGCCCCACGGCTCGGTCTCGTAGACCGGGGAGACGGCCTTGACCCGCAGGCCGGGGGTGTCGCCGAGGGCGTCGATGGCGCCCTGGAGGGTCTCCAGGCGGTTGCCGAGGTTCGCGCCGAGCGCGATGACGGCCCACTTCGGGTTGGACAGGGTCACGTCCGCCGCGTCGACCGTCTCGACGACGGATGCGGGTACCGGCTGGACGGTGGGGTCGCTCGGGGCGTTCAGTCCGTTGTTCATGCGCGGCTCCGGGTGATCGTGATGGTCACGTCGTCGAAGGGGACGGTGATGGGCGCGTCCGGCTTGTGGACGACGACCTCCACCTGCGCCACCGCTTCGTGCTTCAGGCACTGCTGGGCGATCCGCTCGGCCAGGGTCTCGATCAGGTCGACGGGCTCGCCCTGGACCACGTCGACGACCTCCTCGGCGACCACGCCGTAGTGCACGGTCTTCGCCAGGTCGTCCCCGGCGGCGGCGGGGCGGGTGTCGAGGTGCAGTACGAGGTCGACGATGAAGGTCTGGCCCTCCTCGCGTTCCCGGGGGAAGACGCCGTGGTGCCCGCGAGCCTTGAGGCCGCGCAGCGCGACACGATCCACGCGAATCACTCCTGCTTTCGTAGGTGCTTCCGGCCTCGGGGCTGCCCCGGGGCCATGGGCCTGCGCCGAGTGCGGTCGGCGTCGTCCGACTTCGAATTTACCTGCGAAACAGTCCTGTACCCGCCGTCGGGGTCAGGAGGCGGGGTCCTCGTCGTCCTCGTCGGACTCCGTCAGCACGGGAGAACCGTGGTGGGACCACAGGCGCCAGCCCTCGGATGTGCGTCGGAACACATTCGTGGCGACGACCAGCTGGCCGACGAGCGGGCCGAGCTCGCCGCCGTCCTCGGCGGGGCCCCCGCTGAGGATGTTCTCGGTGCACGTCACCAGCGCCGTGTCGCCCATCACGGCCACCTTGGTGTCGGTGAGGAAGAACTGGATGTACTCGGTGTGGGACATGATCAGCGCGTACGAGCGCAGCACCTCGCCGCGGCCGGACAGCACGGGCCAGCCGGGGTGCACGCAGGAGATCTCGTCCTCCAGCCAGAGCGCCGACAGAGTGTCGAAGTCCCCCCGCTCCATGGCCTCGTAGAAGGCCGTGTTGACCTCTTCGACCGCTTCGATGTCGGTTCTGCTCACTGTGCTCCCTGTCGGTCGATGAGGATCACAGTGCCTCTTCCACCGCGCGGGCCACCCGAACCGCGTCGGCGCTCGCCCGTACCTCGTGGACCCGTACGGCCCAGGCACCCTGGTGGGCGGCGATCGCGGAGACGGCGGCCGTGGCGGCGTCCCGTTCCCGGGCGGGCGGCGGGGTGGCGTCCGTCCCGCCGGCCAGGACCCGGCCGAGGAAACGCTTCCGCGAGGCGGCGACCAGCAGTGGGAAGCCGAGGGCGCGCAGGTCCGCCATGTGCGCGACCAGGGCCAGGTCGTGCTCGGCGTTCTTGGCGAAGCCGAGGCCCGGGTCGACCAGCAGCCGCTCCGGAGCGATGCCGCCGGCGACGACGGCGTCGATGCGGGACCGCAGCTCGCCGGACACCTCGGCGATCACGTCGCCGTAGACGGCGAGGCTGTTCATGTCGGCGCTGAAGCCGCGCCAGTGCATCACCACGAAGGGCACCTCGGCCGCCGCGACGGCCGGAATCATGCCGGGGTCGGCGAGGCCGCCGCTGACGTCGTTGACCAGTGCGGCGCCCGCGTCGACGGCGCGGGCCGCGACGGCGGCACGCATCGTGTCGACGGAGACGGTGACGCCTTCGGAGGCCAGGCCGCGCACGACGGGCACCACGCGGCGCAGCTCCTCCTCCTCGTCGACGCGGGAGGCGCCGGGGCGGGTCGACTCGCCGCCGACGTCCACGAGGTCGGCGCCCTGGGCGACGAGGTCGAGGCCGCGCTTGACGGCGGCGGTGGTGTCGAACCAGCGTCCGCCGTCGGAGAAGGAGTCGGGGGTCACGTTGACGACGCCCATGACCGCGCAGCGGTCCCATTCCGGCAGACCTGCGACCCGACCTCTGCCGGTGGCTCCGCGCTTGTTGTCCATGGCTCCAGGGTAGGGCTGCCCCGTCCGCCCCGGCCGCCCGGGCGGCGCCCCCCCGGGCAGGGCCGGCGGGGCGGGCCGGGTACGCCGAAGGCCCGGTCGGCGGGGCCGGCCGGGCCTTCGGGGACGGTGCGCGGCGGCGGGGCCGCGGGGCCGGTGGAGCGGGGGCGGGCCCCGGTCCGCCGGGGACCCGCTACGCGGGCTGGACCTCGCGCTCCGGCTGCTTGGCGACGGGCGCCATCAGGTTGTGCGTGCAGGTGCGGACCGGCTTGGGACGGCGGCGGGCGGCGAAGAGCCGGGGCAGGGCCAGCGTCACGAAGCCCTCGGCCTGCATCGCGGCGAAGCCGATGCGGGGCAGGTCGCGGGTGGCGCGGAAGACCACGAAGCGCGGCTCCCAGCGCGGGCGGAACTTCGCGTTGAACTTGTACAGCGACTCGATCTGGAACCAGCGGGAGAGGAAGACCAGCAGGCTGCGCCACATCCGCAGGACGGGGCCGGCGCCGATCTTCTCGCCGCGGGCCAGCGCCGAGCGGAACATCGCGAAGTTCAGGGAGACCCGCTCGATGCCCAGGGACGGGGCGGCCTCCAGGGAGGCGACGATCAGCAGCTCGTTCATGCCGGGGTCGGCGCCGCGGTCGCGGCGCATCAGCTCCAGCGACATGCCGTCCTTGCCCCACGGCACGAAGTGCTGGATGGCCTTGAGGTCGCCGAAGGGGCTGGTGTCGCCCTCCTCCACGCGGTGCGCGGTGGCGATGAAGCAGTCGCCGTCGCCCGGGTCGCCGACCCGGCCCAGGGCCATGGAGAAGCCGCGCTCGGTGTCGGTGCCGCGCCAGGCCTCGGCGGCGCCGCGGACCTGCTCCAGCTCCTGCTCGGTGAGTTCGCTCACCCGGCGCACCTTGGTGGTGTAGCCGTTGCGCTCGATGCGCTTCACCATTTGGCGGACATTGCGCATGGCACGGCCGGAGAGGGAGAAGTCTTTGACATCGACAATCGCCTCGTCACCCAGCTCCAGGGCGTCCAGGCCGGTCTCGCGGGTCCACACCTCGCCGCCGGTCTCGCTGCAGCCCATCACGGCCGGGGTCCAGGAGTGGGCCTTGGCCTCCTCCATGAACCGCTCGATCGCGCCCGGCCACGCCTCGACGTCGCCGATGGGGTCGCCGGAGGCGAGCATCACACCGGAGACGACGCGGTAGGTGACGGCGGCCTTGCCGCTGGGGGAGAAGACGACGGCCTTGTCGCGGCGGAGCGCGAAGTGGCCGAGGGAGTCGCGGCCGCCGTGGCGGGCGAGCAGCTCGCGCAGCTTGCCCTCGTCGTCGGCGGTGAGCCGGGCGGCCGGGTGCTCGGGCCGGAAGGCCAGGTAGATGGTGGTCAGGGCGGTCAGCATGCCGAGCGCGCCGAGGGAGTAGCCGACGGTCCAGGACACCCGGCCCGCGTAGTCGACGGGTCCCTCGAAGCCGAAGAGGCCGTAGACGACGTGGGTGATCTGCTCGTACAGGCCCGGGTTGCCGACGACCTTGCCCGGGTGGACGTTGACGATGACCAGGCCGAGTCCGATGGAGCCGGCGCTCATCAGGACGAAGTTGGCCAGTGCCTTCCAGCGGCTGCGCGGGTCGGGCAGCGCCTTGAACTCGCTCTGGTGGCGCAGGAGAAGCGCCAGGAGCACCGCCGCGATGACCACGCCGGTGATCGAGTGGCGGTACGTGAACTGCGCGGCCGCGCCCGCGGGCAGCAGGACGACGGCGGCCCGCCAGGCGCGCCGCTTGTGCCGCTTGAGGCCGTGGGCGAGCAGCAGGAGCAGCACGCCCACGCTGATGGACATGGCGGCCGCGAACGGGCCGAGGGAGCCGGGCAGCACCTCGGTGACCGCGTGGATCCGGCTGTGCCGGAACCGCGGGAAGACGCCCGCCGCAATGTCCAGAAGGCCGACGATCGTGACGGCCGTACCTACCAGGCCGGGCACCGACTCCGGCTGTGGGCCTCGGAGGATTCGGCGGACCCTGCTCGGAACCTGTCCCGACTTATCGCCATCTATCCTGCTAGACATCGCTTCCCGTTGCTCCGCGAGAGATCATGTGGCCGAAGGCCGCGACAGCCTCCGGTGTGTGGTGCGTCCCTTAGGACGACATCGACGGACAGCGGGTTCACTCTTCCGCCGGAAATTTCCAGTCCTGCCATCAGAAAGTCGACTGACTGCTCATGGGTCTCACCAGTAATACGGTCCTGGCGCTGGCCGTCCTCGCCGGTGTGCTGCTGTTCGCCGCCACCATCTGGTTCTGGCCGAAGCTCTCGGGCCGCACCTGGCGTGCGGTGTCCGGCCGGATCGGGCTCCTGCTGGCGACCCAGCTGGCGCTGTTCTCGGCGGTGGGGCTCGCGGCCAACAAGTCGTTCCTGTTCTACGGTTCCTGGGCCGACCTGTTCGGTCGGGAGACGTCGATGGGCAAGGTCGTCGACCACTCGATGAGCAGCAAGGACATCAAGGTCGTCGACAAGCAGAAGCTGGACGTGCCCGGCGGCGCCAAGCCGCAGGTGGGCGGTCAGATCCTGAAGGTTGCCATATCCGGGCAGAAGTCGAAGATCACGAGCCCGGGCTACGTGTGGCTGCCGCCGGAGTACTTCCAGCCGCAGTACAAGGACAAGACCTTCCCGGCGTCCATCGTCCTGACGGGCTACCCGGGTACCGCCGAGAACCTGATCAAGGGGCTCGACTACCCGATGAAGGCCTTCAGCCTGTCCAAGTCGGGCAAGATGAAGCCGATGATCCTGGTCATGCTGCGCCCGACGGTGGCGCCGCCGCGGGACACCGAGTGCGTGGACATCCCCGACGGGCCGCAGACCGAGACCTTCTTCGGAGTGGACCTCCCGCAGGCCGTTCAAGACACCTTCCGGGTCGGCAAGAAGCCCGAGAACATGGGCTTCATCGGCAACTCCACGGGTGGTTACTGCGCCCTGAAGATCGCCGCGCACTACCCGCAGACCTTCGGTGCCGCGGCCGGCCTGTCCGCGTACTACGACGCTCCGGACGACCCGACGACCGGTGACCTCTTCCACGGCGACCAGAAGCTGAAGAAGCGCGCGGACATCCTCCACGTCATGGAGAACAAGAAGCCGGCCGGTACGTCCTTCCTCGTCACCAGCAGCGAGAAGGGCGAGCCGAACCTGGCGGACACCCGGAAGTTCATCAAGAAGGTGCAGGGCCCGGACCGGGTCTCGTCCATCATCCTCGACAGCGGCGGCCACAACTTCAACACGTGGCGCCGTGAGATCCCGCCGATGCTGGTGTGGATGAGCGGCCGCATCCAGGCCTGACGGCCGTGCGGCACGGCCGCGGAGCAGGGCAGGGGCCCGACCACCGGTCGGGCCCCTTTCTCATGCCTCCTGCAACTCGGCCCGGCGCAGCGCCCGGTGGACGTCGTCCGGGGTCAGTACGCCGGCCAGCTCGCCGGTGTCGGGGTCGGTGACGCCGATGCGGCCCGAGTCCTCCTGCAGGAGTGCGGCGAGCGCCTCGCGCAGCGTCGCGCCCAGGTGCACCGACACCGGCGGAGCCTGGCCGTCGGCGGGTGTCAGGTCGCCGGCCCCGACCGTGGTGACGGAGAGCCGCTTCAGTCCCCGGTCGGCGCCGACGAAGGAGGCCACGTAGGGGGTGGCGGGTGCGGCGAGCACCTCCGCCGGGCGGGCGAACTGCTCGATGCTGCCCGTCCCGTAGACGGCGATGCGGTCGCCGAGCCGGATCGCCTCCTCCAGGTCGTGGGTGACCAGCAGGATCGTCTTGCGCACGGTCCTCTGCAGGGTCAGGAACTCGTTCTGGAGGCGTTCGCGCACCACCGGGTCCACGGCGCCGAAGGGTTCGTCCATCAGCAGGACCGGCGGGTCGGCGGCGAGCGCCCGGGCCACGCCGACGCGCTGGCGCTGGCCGCCCGACAACTGCTCCGGGTAGCGGCCGCCGTACACCGCGGGGTCCAGCCCGACCAGTTCGAGCAGCTCGGCCGCGCGGGCGCGGGCCGCGGCCCGGGGGGTGCCGAGGAGCTGCGGCACGGTCGCGGTGTTCTCCAGCACCGTCTTGTGCGGGAAGAGCCCGACCTGCTGGATGACGTACCCGATCCGGCGGCGCAGCTCGACCGGGTCGGCGGCCGCGATGTCCTCGCCGCCGAGCAGGATCCGGCCGGAGGTGGGGTCGATGAGCCGGTTGACCATCTTCATGGTGGTCGTCTTGCCGCAGCCCGACGGTCCGACCAGGGTGACCAGCTCTCCTTCCGCCACCTCGAAGGACAGGTCCTCGACGGCCGTCGTCCCGTCGGGGTAGCGCTTGGTCACATGCTCGAATCGGATCACGGGCCCATCCTTCCCCACGTATGCCGCCCGAATGTGAAGGGCGTGTTGCCCTGTGCGAAAGATTCCGGCCATCGGCAGCGGCGGGGGTTAGGGTCGTCCAAGGCCGGGCTGTCGAGCATACGTACGTGTCATGACGGGGGGTGGGGTGCGTGGCGGGGCAGAACTGCCTGGTGGCGAACGACTGGCTGTGCTGGGACTACGTCACCTCCCGCTCCCAGGAACTGACCGACGCCACCGTCGAACACGTGTGGATCACCGGTGTGTCCGTCCTGATCGGCCTGGTCGTGTCCGTGCCGCTGGCCCTGCTGGCCCGCCGCGGCCGACGCTGGTCGGCGCCCGTGCTCACCTTCACCACCCTGCTCTACACGGTGCCGTCCCTGGCCATGTTCTCCCTGCTGCTGCCCGTCTTCGGCCTGTCGGCGGCGCTGGTCGTGACCGGTCTGGTGCTGTACTCGCTGACCATCCTGGTCCGCAACGCCCTGGCCGGCCTGGAGGCCGTGCCGGAGGAGGTCCGTGAGGCCGCGCGCGGTATGGGGTATGGGCCCGGACGGCTGCTGTGGCAGGTGGAACTGCCGCTGGCGCTGCCCGCGCTGCTCGCCGGGGTGCGGATCGCCACCGTCTCGACGGTCGCGCTGACCACCGTCGGCTCCATCGTCGGCAAGGGCGGCCTCGGCAACCTCATCGCCCCCGCGGTGAACAGTTCCTTCAAGGCGCAGGTGCTCACCGCGTCGGTGCTGTGCGTCCTGCTCGCTCTCGTCGCGGACCTGCTGCTGCTCGCCGTGCAGCGGCTGCTCACGCCGTGGACCCGGGCCGGGGCCGGGACCGCCGCTCCGGCGAAGGGGGCCTGACGGGCTTGGGCGTGGTGGGAGGAGCCTGGGACTGGCTCGCGGACGGAGCCAACTGGGCCGGGGAGAACGGCGTCTGGCACCGGCTCGGCGAGCACGTCTACGTCAGCGGGCTGGCCCTGGCGCTCGCCTGCGCGGTCGCGCTGCCCATCGGCCTGTACCTCGGGCACCTCGGCCGCGGGGGCACTCTCGCGGTCAACGTCTCCAACGCCGGCCGGGCGGTACCGGTCTTCGCGGTGCTGGCGCTCTTCATGGTCTCCCCGCTGCGCAACGCGGGCTACCTGCCGACGGTGGCCGCCCTCGTGCTGTTCGCGGTGCCGCCCCTGTTGACCAACGCGTACGTGGGTATGCGCGAGGTGGACCGCTCGGTGGTGGAGGCCGCCCGCGGGATGGGCATGTCCGGCGGGCAGCTCTTCTGGCGGGTGGAACTGCCGCTCGCCCGCGGCCTGGTGATGACCGGGCTGCGTTCGGGCGCGGTGCAGGTCGTCGCCACGGCCACGATCGCGGCCATGGTCGGGCAGGGCGGCCTGGGCCGGATCATCACCGCCGGCTTCAACACCTACAACACGTCCCAGGTCGTGGCCGGGGCCCTGCTCGTGGCCGCCCTGGCCCTGCTGGTGGAGGGCGTACTGGTGGCGGCCGACCGGTTGCTGCCCCGGGCCCGCTGATTCCCGTACTCCTCTCTTTCGAACGGAGCAACTCCATGACCAAGACCACGCGCGTCCTCGGCGCGTCCCTGGGCGCCCTGGCCCTGACGGTGTCGCTGGCCGCGTGCGGCGGTGACAGCCTGGAGAAGAGCAAGGACGGCGGCTCCGGCGCCGCCCCCGCCGCGGACGGCAAGGGCAGCCTGGTGATCGGCGCCGCCGGGTTCACCGAGTCCAACGTGCTGGCGGAGCTGTACGCGCAGGTCCTCAAGGACGCCGGCTACAGCACGGCCGTCAAGACGGTCAACAACCGCGAGCTGTACGAGCCCTCACTGGAGAAGGGCGAGATCGACGTCGTCCCCGAGTACGCGGCCACGCTGGCGGAGTTCCTCAACGCCAAGGTGAACGGGCCGAAGGCGCCCGAGGAGAAGCCGGTCGCCTCCAGCGACGTCGCGGCGACGGTGGCGGGACTGGAGAAGCTCGCCGCTCCGCTCGGGCTGAAGGTGCTGCCCGCCGGCTCCGCCGTAGACCAGAACGCATTCGCGGTGACCAAGGAATTCGCCGAGAAGAACAACGTCCGGACCCTTTCCGATCTTGGCAGGTCGGGACTGAAGGTGAAGATCGCGGCGGGCGACGAATGCTCCGTCCGCCCCTTCTGCGGACCGGGACTGACGAAGACATACGGAATTCAGGTTTCCGGTATCGACCCGAAGGGCGTCGGCACCCCGCAGGCCAAGCAGGCCGTCAAGGACGGCGTCGACCAGCTCGTGCTCACCACGACCACGGACGCCACCCTCGACAGCTTCGGACTGGTCCTGCTGGAGGACGACAAGAAGCTGCAGAACGCGGACAACGTCCTGCCGGTGGTCAACGCCAAGGACGCCGGCGCCCCCGAGGTCGCGGCCGCCCTCGACAGGCTGACCAAGGTCCTCACGACCGCCGACCTCACCGACCTGAACCGCAAGGTGGACGCCGAGCGCGCCAAGCCCGCCGATGTCGCGAAGAGCTACCTGGAGGCGAAGGGCCTTCTGAAGAAGTAGTGCATGCCGGTCGGTGGGGAAATGCGGGGTAACTGCCCGGGAACAGATTGCCGGGTGGGTATCCCGCACGACCCCCACGCCCTGTAAATTTCAGGCCATGCCCCGAGGACGCCACCGCAATCCCGAACCCCTGCACCGGCTGCTCACTCCGACGGCCGTCGCCGCTGTCTGCGTCGCCAGCGCCGGATCGGCCTGGCTGCTGGCCGGCCCCGACGACGCGACCGCGCTGCGGCTGCTCGTGGCCCTCGCCGCGGCCGCCGGGACCGCCGGCGCCGTCGTGATGCGTTCCTGGGACCGCGCCGCCGGCCGCCGCGTCGCGGAACTGGCCCGCGAGCGCGTCAAGGACGAGTGGCGCACCGACGAGCGGATCGCCGAGCTGGAGTCCGAGCTCGAAGAGGCCCGGATGCTGCGGGGCCGGCTCGACGCCAAGCTGCGGGCCAAGCGCGTCGAACTGGCAGGCCTGCGGGGCGAGCACGCGGCGCTGCTGCGCAGGTACGCGACGGCCGAGACCGAGCGCGCCAGTGCCCTGGAGAAGCGCCGGCTGCTGGCCATCGAGGCCGCTGCGGCCCCGGCCGCGGCGGACCCGAAGCAGCTCCCGGCCGTCTCCGAGGAACGCACCTCGGCGGGCGCCCCCACCTCCGTCGGCTACGCCCGGGCCCATGCGGCCATGGCCGCGCTGGCCCGCAAGGCGCAGGAGCGGGCGCTGCCCACGGCACGGGCCGTGGGCGAGCTGCCCGTGACGTCGCCGGCCTCCTCCGTCCCGGCCCGCCGGCCGGCGGCCGCCATGACCCCGTACGCGGCCCAGCGGCGCACGGCCTCCCGGGTCGAGGGCGGCTTCGACTTCTTCGGTACGAAGAACTCGGCGCAGGCCCGCGCGGCGATCGAGGCCGTCCAGAACGAGGACCTCGCCGACGTCGTCGGGGCCGAGGCCCTCGCCGTCCACAAGGCGGAGTCCGCCCAGGAGACCACTGAGCCGGAGTTCAAGGCGCCGACCGACGAGACCCGCGCGGTGGGCCAGGTCATCGACCTGACGGCCCACGACGAGACCGAGCCGATCGACGTGGTCCGGCTGCGCACCGCGATCTCGTAGTCCTACGGGCTCTTCTCAGAAGAGCGGCAGCTGCCCGGGGAACTCGGGCAGTACGAAGCCGTCCAGGGTCGGTGCGGCGGCGCCGAGCACCACCCGGGCCCGGGAGCCGGGGCAGGACACGAGGTCCGCGCGGTCGCGCGGGGCGGGCGGGTCGTGGCGGGCGATGCGGCCCGCGGTGACGGCGCAGTCGCGGCCGCAGGCCGGGCACGCCCGGCGGGGGGAGTGGGACATGGCGCCAAGTCTGCCCTGCCGCACGGACAACCACCCCCGGCCCGGCCGCTCCCCGGCCCGCCGTCCGGTCGGCCCGGCCCCGTGCGGGCGCTCCGCTACTTGTCGATGTCGCCGACCACGAAGAACAGCGAGCCGAGGATCGACACCATGTCCGCGACCAGCTGCCCCGGCAGCAGCACGGCCAGCGCCTGGATGTTGTTGTAGGAGGCGCTGCGCAGCTTCAGCCGGTACGGGGTCTTCTCGCCCTTCGACACCAGGTAGTAGCCGTTGATGCCCAGCGGGTTCTCGGTCCAGGCGTAGGTGTGGCCCTCGGGCGCCTTCAGGACCTTGGGCAGGCGCTGGTTGACCGGACCCGGCGGGAGGCCGTCCATCCGGTCCAGGCAGGCCACGGCGAGGTCCAGGGAGTTGTGGGTCTGCTCCAGCAGGCACTCGAAGCGGGCCAGGCAGTCGCCCTCGGTCCGGGTGACCACCTTCAGGACGTCCTGGAGCTCGCCGTAGGCCAGGTAGGGCTCGTCGCGGCGCAGGTCGAAGTCGACGCCGGAGGCGCGGGCGATCGGACCGGAGACCCCGTACGCGTGTACCGCCTCGGCGGACAGGACCCCGACGCCGCGGGTGCGGCCGCGGAAGATCTCGTTGCCGTGGACCAGCTTGTCGTAGACGTCCATCCGGGTGCGCACGTCGGCGATCGCGGCGCGGGCCCGGCCGAGCCAGCCGGCCGGCAGGTCCTCCTTCAGGCCGCCCACGCGGTTGAACATGTAGTGCATGCGGCCGCCGGAGATCTCCTCCATGACCGCCTGGAGCTCCTCGCGCTCGCGGAACGCGTGGAAGATCGGGGTGATGCCGCCCAGTTCGAGCGGGTACGACCCGAGGAACATCAGGTGGTTCAGCACCCGGTTCAGCTCGGCGAGCAGGGTCCGCATCCACACGGCCCGCTCGGGGACCTCCATGCCGAGCATCCGCTCGACCGCCATGACCACGCCCAGCTCGTTCGAGAAGGCGGACAGCCAGTCGTGGCGGTTCGCGAGCATCACGATCTGGCGGTAGTCACGGGCCTCGAAGAGCTTCTCGGCGCCGCGGTGCATGTAGCCGACCACCGGCTCGGCGGCGACGATCCGCTCGCCGTCCAGGACGAGCCGCAGCCGCAGCACGCCGTGCGTGGAAGGGTGCTGCGGGCCGATGTTGAGCACCATGTCGGTGCTCTCCGCCGCTCCGCCGATGCCGACCGTGGTCTCCGTCATGCGGGCATTGTCTCAGTCCTAAGGTGGGGGCATGGATACGGGGACGAAGGGTGAGACGGACGGGCCGCGGTGGGTGGGGCTGCCGGGCGGGCTGCTCACCCTGCGGCGGACGCTGCTCGTGGTCTGGTCCGTGCTGCTCGCGGTGGTGACGGCGCTCCCGCTCGGCCTGCTCATCGGCCCGGCATGGGCGGCGGTCGGTGCGTGCTGGCTCGCCGCGGCGGTCTGGGGCTGGGTGCTCCTCGGCCGGAACTGGCGGTCCTGGCGGTACGCGGAGCGCCCCGACGACCTGCTGATCAGCCGCGGCGTGCTGTGGCGGGAGCAGACGGTGGTCCCGTACGGCCGGATGCAGCTGGTCGAGGTCACCTCGGGCCCGGTGGAGCGGCGCTTCGGTCTCGCCTCCCTCCAGCTGCACACGGCGGCGGCCGCCACCGACGCCCGCATTCCGGGGCTGGTCCCGGCCGAGGCGGAGCGGCTGCGCGACCGCCTCGCCGCCCTCGGCGAGGCAAGGTCGGCGGGCCTGTGACCACCGGTCCGCAGACTCCCACCGGTCCGGAGGACCCCACCGGTCCGGCGGATGCGGCCGCTCCGGCGGGCCCTGCGGCAGCCACCGGCACGGGCGGGGAGCCGGGGGCGGTGACCGAGCGGCGGCTGCATCCCCTCACGCCGTTGCGGCGCGCCTGGGTGCCGATCGCGGCGACCGTCGGCGTGCTCGCCCAGCAGGGCGACCGGGCGGCGCGCTGGATGGCGGACCTGTCCACGCCCATGCGCCTGGCGACGCTCGCCGCGGTCATCCTGATGTTCGGCGTGTACGGGTTCCTGAGCTGGTGGTTCACCCACTACGCGGTGACCGACACCGAACTGCGCATCCGCACGGGGCTGCTCTTCCGCCGCACCGCCCACATCCGGCTCGACCGGCTCCAGGCCGTCGACGTCACCCGGCCGCTGCCGGCCCGGCTGACCGGCGTCGCCAGTCTGCGGCTCGACGTGATCGGCACCGAGGAGAAGGACCGGCTGGCCTTCCTCGGCGAGCAGGAAGCCGTCGCCCTGCGGGCCGAGCTCCTGGCCCGCGCGGCCGGCTTCGCCCCCGAGGAGGCGGTGCGCCTCGGCGAGGCACCGCAGCGCGAACTGCTGCGGGTGACCCCGCGCGAGCTCGCCGTGTCCCTGGTGCTCAGCCTCGGCGTGTGGGCCGCGCTGGCCGGCGGGATCGTCGCGCCGTTCGCCGTGTGGGCGTTCACCTCCAGCCCGTGGGTGGCCGTCGCCGCCCTGCTGCCGATGCTGGGCGCGGTCTGGGCGGGGACCGCGGGCCGCTTCCTGACCGAGTACGACTGGCGGGTCGCGGAGTCCCCGGACGGGCTGCGGCTGGACCACGGAATGCTCGACCGGGCCCACGAGACGGTGCCGCCGGGGCGGGTGCAGACCGTGCGGATCGTGGAGCCGCTGCTGTGGCGGCGCTTCGACCGGGTCCGCGTGGAGCTGGCCGTGGCCGGGTCGAAGAACGAGGTCCTGGTGCCGGTGGCCTCGCGCGCCGCCGCGTACGCGGTGATCGCCCGGGTCCTGCCCGGGGTGGACCTGGCGGGCCTGTCCTTCTCGGGTTCCCCGGACACCGGCTCCCGCTGGGTGGTCCCGGTGTGGTGGAAGGGGTACGCCCTGGCGGTGTCCCCGGAGGTGTTCGCCGCGCGGCACGGCCGCCTGTGCCGCCGTACGGAAATCGTCCCGCACGCCAAGGTGCAGAGCGTCCGGTTCACCCAGGGGCCCTGGGCCCGCGCCCGCGGGGTGGCCGACGTGCACGTGGACACCGGGGCGAACGGCACGGTCACCGCCCGGCTGCGGGCGGCCTCCTCGGCGGCGCGGCTCCTGCACGAGCAGGCCGCCCGCTCGCACACCTCCCGAGCGACGGCCCGTCCGGACCGCTGGATGACCGGGTCCGGTCCGCAGGAGTGAGGCCCACGGTCGGGGCGGCTAGCCGGCCCCGCCGCCCGCCCGGACCAGGCCCGTCTCGTAGGCGAGGACCACCACCTGGACCCGGTCGCGCAGTCCCAGCTTGGTCAGGATCCGGCCCACGTGGGTCTTCACCGTCGCCTCCGACAGCACCAGCCGCGCCGCGATCTCGCCGTTCGAGAGCCCCTGCGCCACGAGCAGCATGACCTCGCGCTCGCGCTCGGTGAGCCGCTCGATCTCCTTGTTCTCCGGTTCCTGCGTGGTCGTCGGCAGCATCGGCGCGAAGCGGTCCAGCAGGCGACGCGTCGTGGAGGGGGCCACCACCGCGTCACCGCTGTGCACCGAGCGGATGGCGCCCAGCAGTTCGGCCGGCGGCACGTCCTTCAGCATGAAGCCGCTCGCCCCCGCCTTGAGGCCCGAGAAGGCGTACTCGTCCAGGTCGAAGGTGGTCAGGATGATCACCTTCGGATGCTCCGGGGGCGCGCAGATCCGCCGCGTCGCCTCGACGCCGTCGAGCCGGGGCATGCGGACGTCCATCAGCACCACGTCCACCTTCGTGGCGCGCAGCACCTCCAGCGCCTCCAGGCCGTCACCCGCCTCGGCGACGACCTCCATGTCCGGCTGGGCGGCCAGCACCATCCGGAAGCCGGTGCGCAGCAGGACCTGGTCGTCGACCAGCATCACTCGGATGGACATCAGTTACCTCGTCCTCGTCATCTCTTCTTCAGGGGAAGCAGTGCGCTGATCCGGAAGCCGCCGCCGGGCCGCGGCCCCGCGTCCAGGGTTCCGCCGACCATACCGATCCGCTCGCGCATGCCGATCAGCCCGTGTCCGGCGCCGTCCGCGCCGCCGTCCTCGTACAGCTCGTGGGCCGCGCCCCGGCCGTCGTCCTCCACCAGCAGGCCGAGCCCGTCGTCGAAGTAGACCAGCCGCACGCTGGCCTTCGCGTCCGGACCACCGTGCTTGCGGGTGTTGGTCAGGGCCTCCTGCACGATCCGGTAGGCCGTGAGCTCCACGCCGCTGGGCAGCTGCCGCGGGGCGCCCTCGACCTCGAAGTCCACCGTGAGCCCGGCCGCCCGCACCTGCTCGACGAGCACCTCGATCTGCTCGACGTCGGGCTGCGGCACGTAGTCCTCGGACTCCTGCGGCTCGCCCGTGCGCAGGACGCCCAGCAGCCGGCGCATCTCGGCGAGGGCCTGGCGGCCGGTGCCGGAGATGGTCTGGAGGGCCTCCTTGGCCTGCTCGGGGGCCACGTCCATGACGTAGGCGGCCCCGTCCGCCTGGACCACCATCACCGAGACGTTGTGCGCGACGACGTCGTGCAGCTCGCGGGCGATCCGGGCGCGCTCGGCGGCCACGGCCACCTTGGACTGGGCCTCTCGTTCCTTCTCCAGCCGCTGGTTGCGCTCGACCAGCTGGGCGTAGTAGGCCCGCCGGGTGCGCAGGGAGTCGCCCAGCACCCAGGCCAGGACGAACGGGACGATCATGAAGACGGCGAAGAGGACGTTGTCGACGTCGTTGCTGCCCTTGTCCACGCCGTGCCGCAGGAAGTACAGCGGCGCCGCCGCCAGCCCCCATCCCAGGGCGGTACGGGACACCCAGCGCGGGACGTCGCTCGCGGCCACCGTGTAGAGGATCACGAACATGGCGATGTCCCAGAACCCGGCGATGATCCCCGCCCCCAGCTGGAGCAGGCCCGCCCCGAGCGTGAGCCAGAACATCGCCTGTGTCCACCTGCGGCGCAGGGCCAGGGCCGTGCTCAGCGCGATCACCACGGGAACGGCGACGATCTTGAGCGGCCGGCCGATGTCGGGCTCGCCCACGACGTTCAGCATCGAGACCCCGAAGAAGAGCACAGCCCAGAAGCTGTCGACGCCCGTCGGGTGTCTGCGGAGGAAGTCGTAGAGGCGCTGCACGTAACCCAGAGTAGGGAACGGGGATAGGTGCTGGAGTCAACCAGAGGTCCGAACCTGGCACCGGGGACATACTCCCCAAGGTGGAGGGTGAGCATAGCCTTCGGTGATGAGCACTCCTGGTGAACCCACCGCTCCGCTCCGGTGGCGCAGCGCTGTCGAAGCCGCGCTGTACGGGCCCGGCGGCTTCTATGTCCGCCCCGGCGGCCCCGGTCCCGCCGGCCACTTCCGCACCTCCGTTCACGCCTCGGCCCTGTACGCCGGGGCCGTGGCCCGCCTGCTGCAGTGGGTGGACGCGCAGCTGGGGCACCCGCGGGACCTCGCCCTCGTGGACGTGGGCGCCGGGCGGGCGGAGCTGCTGGTGGGGGTGCTGGCGGCCCTGGACCCGCGGACGGCCGAGCGGGTGCGCCCGTACGCCGTGGAACGGGCCGAGCGGCCGGACGGGCTCGAGCCGCGGATCCGCTGGACCGCCGAACCGCCCGAGGGCGTCACCGGACTGCTCTTCGCCAACGAGTGGCTCGACAACGTCCCCCTCGACATCGCCGAGGACGGCCACTACGTCCTGGTCGCCCCGGACGGTACGGAGAGCCGGGGCGGCCCCCTGGAGGACGCGGACCGGGCCTGGCTGGAGCGGTGGTGGCCGGGCGGGGGCCGCGCCGAGATCGGCCGACCGCGCGACGAGGCCTGGGGGGCGGCGGTGCGCAGCCTGGAGCGGGGCCTGGCGGTGGCCGTCGACTACGCCCACATCCGGCGGGCCCGGCCCCCGTACGGCACCCTGACCGGCTTCCGGGGCGGCCGGGAGGTCCCGCCGGTCCCGGACGGCTCCTGCGACGTCACCGCCCACGTGGCGCTGGACGCCTGCGCCGGGCCGGGCGCGGTCCTGCTCACCCAGCGCGAGGCCCTGACCGCCCTCGGAGTCAGCGGCGCCAGGCCGCCGCTCGCGCTGGCCTCCTCGGACCCGGCGGCCTACGTCCGGGCCCTGGCCTCGGCCGGCGAGGCGGCGGAGCTGACGTCCCGGTCCGGCCTGGGCGCCTTCGGCTGGCTGGTCCAGCCGGTCGGCATCCCAGCCTGGCCGCAGCCGGCACCGCAGGACGGCGGCACCTGACGGACACCGCAGTACGGGTCGCCCTGGGGCGTGCCTGCCGGATCGTGCCGGGCCCCGCTCCCTGATCCGGCCCGATCCGAAAGACCCGCCCTAGAGCCGCTTGGCGCTGCGCAGGGTCGTCGCGTAGTAGCCGTTGCCGTCGAGACGCGAGGTGCCGCCCTTGTCGCCGATGGTCGGGCCGTTGGCCTCTTCGCGGCTGGAGATGAAGATCTTGTGGCCGTCGGTGTCCGTGCCCAGGTAGATGCCCGTGTGGTCGAGGCGGTCCCCGGTGCGCGCGTCGAGCTTGAAGAACAGCAGGTCGCCCGGCTGGATCACGTCGATGGAGACCGGCCGGTCCTGCGGGCCGACGCCCTTGAGGGGGAGGACGTCCGTGCCCAGGGCGGCGCGGGCCATGCCGTTCGCGGTCCTGGGCAGGCCCGCGCCGGGCTTGTCGTCGGGCAGGAGCGGGTAGCGGGCCCGGTAGCCGAACACGGTGCGGACGAAGCCGGAGCAGTCCATGGACCGGTACCGGGCCGCCTGGGGCTGCTTCCTGGTCCCGTTGCGGAAGGTGTACGGCGTGCCGAGGTAGTCGTAGAAGTCCGACTGCTCCAGGCGCAGGTCGCTGCCGGCCGAGCCGGCGGGGTTGAGCGGGCCGAAGGAGGCGTCGCCCGCGTACGAGACGCCCTGCGCGTCCTTCTTCACCGGGGCCTGGTCGCCGTACTGGAAGGCCGTCGCGAAGATGTCGTCCTCCTGGCTCCCGAAGTACTTCTTGAACCACTCCTTGAACCACCGCTCGTTCTCCGCGCCCGCCTTCCACGGCTCCGGCATGAGGCGGACCCAGTTCTCGGTCACGACCCGGGCCGTGGTGTTGGCCGGCTCGGTGAAGGTGCGGCTGGGCCCGGTGAGGGTGGCCGTGCGGGCTCCGTCGGTGAAGGTGGCCAGCACCTGCCCGGTGCCGTCGCGCACCACCGACCGGTCGGGGCTGGAGAGCCGTTCCCACTTCTGGGCACCGGCCTCGCCCGAGGCGGCCGCGACGTTCGTGTCGACGACCTGGACGGCGGGAGCCTTGGCCTGCTCCTCCGCGCGCAGCGCGTACGTGAGGTAGGCGCTGCCCGCGAGCAGTGCGAGCAGGGTGGCCGCGTGCAGGGCGGAACGGGTGCGGCTCTTCGACTTGGCGGTCATGCGAGGGGCTCCGGAGCGGTTGGGGAGGGGCGCGGCACGGGCGCGGTTTCTTCTGGGGCTACGCGGCCGGCATGACGCCGAGCAGGATGCCGGCGGTCAGCACGACGTAGGTCATGAGTGTGGTGCTGCCGGTGGCGAGCAGGGTGGCCCCCTTCGGCTGGCGGACCAGCTGGTAGGCGATCAGGCCGGGCACGATGAAGCCGAGGGTCTGGTTCGCGTAGAGCAGCGGGAACTCCATCTGGAGCACGATCACCACGGTGGCCTGGAGCAGGACGCCGAGCAGCACGACGGCCGCGAACAGCCGCTTGCCGTACAGGATCACGAAGCGCTGCACGACCAGCGTCAGCGCGTACGTCGCGACGGTCACGCCGACCACCAGGGCGGCTCGCTGGAGGTCTTCCAGGAGGGTCAGCGCGAGCCAGCCGGGGGTGATCATGCCGCCGGGGGAGAGGTTGGTGGTGAGGTAGCAGACGAGCGAGAACAGCAGACCCAGGGCTATGCCGATCGCGGCGATCTCGGGGGTGAGGACGGCGGGGATCAACGGGGTTCTCCTGGGGTGTGCCGTTGCCCCTGCGGGGGGCCCGGGTGGATCTGCGGCTGCGGCGGTTGCTGGCGCTGCGGCCAGGCCGGTACGGGCGTGGCGGCGCGGATGCCGTGCGGGTCGGGGGCGCCGCTGTGGACCTGCGCGTACGGGACCTGGTCGTACGGGAGCCGGGCGTGCGGGACCTGCGCGTACGGGCCGTGGCCGTACGGGCCGTGGCCGTACGGGTCCTGGTCGTACGGGGCGACACTCGGGGGGTCCGCGTACGGCGCGGGGGCCGACCCGGCGGAGCGGACCGCCGGGTCGGCCTGCCGCAGGGCACCGTCCCCGGAGTCGACCGCCTCGTCCGCCGGCAGCTCCGCGAGGTGCTCCAGCAGCACCTCGCCCTGACCGTGGATGTTGCCGATGGCCACGAGCGAGGAGCTGGGGCCGAGGTGCCCCAGCAGCTCCTGCATGAACTCCTCGCCGTCGCGGTGGTCGCCGCCGAGGTCGACGGCGCGGTCGCGCCACTCGGCGGGGATCGCGTCGATGGCGCTCTTGGCGGGGTGGCCGATCACGAAGACCCGGTCGGGCCGCAGTTCGGGGATGATCGCGCCCATCTGGCCGTTGCGCTCGACCCGGTCGGGCCGGCAGTTGATCACCACGCTCAGGGGGCGGTCCACCGCGCCCAGGTCCAGCAGCTGGTTGATGTTCATCAGCGTCGACTCGGGGTCGTTCGCCGCGAAGACGTTGGCGAACCGCAGCCGCTTCCCGCCGGGGGCCAGGTACCGCTCGACCGAGAGCACACCCGGGTCCGGCGGGGCGTCGTACATCCCGCGCAGGGCGGTCTCCCGGTCGACGCCGAGGAGCTCGGCGACCAGGAGCGCGATGGCGACGTTCTCCTTGAAGGTGAACCAGCTGAAGCCGCGCAGCTCCTCGTCGCTGACCGTGTCCGGGTCGGCGTACAGCAGTTGGCAGCCGCGGGCGTCGGCCTCCTCCTGGAGGACGTCGAAGCGCTCCTTCTCGGCGGTGACGCAGATCCCGCCGTGCGGCATCGACCGGGACAGGGAGCGCGCGATGTCGTCGAGGGTCGGGCCCATCTCGGCGACGTGGTCCTCGCGGACGTTGCACAGGACGCCGATGGTCGACTGGATCAGCTTGGACTGGTTGATCTCCTGGAGCGCCGGCATGACCGCCATGCACTCCATGACGAGCGCGTCCGGACGGTATGCGGAGGCGCGCCGCACGATGCCGATCTGCTCCACGACGTTGGCGATGCCGAACTTGCGGTAAACCGGCTCCTCGGTGGCGTCCGGGTGGATGAACCGGGCTGCCGTACCGGTGGTCTTGGCGACGGTGGTCAGGCCGCCGCCGCGCAGCGCCCCCGCGCACAGCCGGGTGATGGAGCTCTTGCCGCGGATGCCGTTGACCAGCACCCGGTTCGGTATGCGGTGCAGGCTGGCGAAGTGCCGCCGCTGCTCCACGATGCCCGCGACGAGCATGATCGCGCAGCAGACGAGCAGCACGCAGTAGAGGAAGAGCACGGGGGATCAGTTCCTTCCGGCCGGTGCGGAGGATCGCCCGCCGGCCTGCTTGCGCTGCTGGTGGAGCTGCTGGAGCTGCTGGCGGATGATCTCCAGGCTGCGCGTCACGGCGCCCACCTCGTCGTGGTGGCGCGGGTACAGGACCGTGCGCCGGTCGCCGTCGGCGAGCGCCTCGGCCCGCCGGGCGAGCTCGCGCAGCGGGGCGACCACGACGATCTGGAGCCAGCCCAGACAGGCCGCGCCGACCGCGAAGCCGAGCAGGCCGGCGAGCACGCTGCGGTTCTGCAGGCTGTACTCGTGGATGGCCAGGCCCTTGGCGGACTGCCAGCTGACCACGGTCCAGTCCAGCGGCTTGGCGGCGCCGCCGCCCACGAACGGGGCGGCTGCCGCGATGACATGGTCGCCGCCGCTGCGGTACAGGACGCTGCCGGGCCGCGGGGACATGCCGACCTTGAGGGCGGAGCCCTCGACGAGGGCGTCGAGCCGGTCGTCGCCGAGCTGCTCGAAGGCGCGGTAGCCGGTGTTGGAGGCGATCACCCGGTGCTGTGCGTCGACCACCCGGATCTCCCCCAGGCCGGGCCGCTTGAGCAGTGAGTTGAGGAAGTCGATGCGCAACTCGCCGACGACCGCCGAGCCGTTCGCGCCCGGGAGCTGGGCGGTCGCGACGACGACCGGCTTCTTGCCGCCGTCGTGGAGGGCGATCGGCTCCGCGCGGGGGCCCTTGCCCCCGGCGGCCTGTGGCGCTGCTGCGCCGGCCCGGGCGAGGACCTTGCCGGTGGCGTCGAGCACGTAGAGGGAGTCGTAGCGCAGGTGCTCCCGGGCCGTGCGTTCCAGGACGGCGGTCATGTGCTGCGGGGTCGTGTCGTCGCCCATCAGCGAGGCGACGGACAGCAGGTCGGCGTGGCCCTCGTTGAGGGCGCGCCGGATCCGGTCGTTGAGGGTGTCGGTGCGCTCCCGCTGGTCGTTGACCAGCTGCTGGGGTACGACGACGTCCGCGCCGGCCCGGTTGACCAGCAGACCCAGCGGCACGCACCAGGCCAGGAGCAGGATCCCGCACAGGGCGAGGAGGGTGCGGGCGCCCGTACGGCGCTCGCGCCTGCCCGGGGGGACGGGCGCCGGGGGCGCGGCCCCGTCCAGCAGCTGGCTGCGCAACCGCTCCAGGGCGGTCCCGATCCGGGCCGCCTCGCTCCCGCGGGGGACGGACACCGGGCGGTTCAGGTCGCCGCGGGTCAGCCGCCGGCTCTCCAGGAACAGGGTGATCAGCGGTCGCTGCACGGTGCCGACGAGCAGGGCGACGATCAGCGCGCCGACCAGCAGCAGGGCGCCGGCCAGGACGAGTCCGGCGACGGCGTCGGAGGTGCGGGCGGGGTTCTGCGCGACGCCGACCATGGCGACGACGGTCAGTTCCAGGCTGGTGGCGCTGGTGCCCACGCCCGGTTCGGGTCCGGCGAGCCGCGCGTAGCCCGCGGCGGCGCGTTCACCGCCCCATTCGCTTCCGGTCAGGCTGCCGCTGACGCCGGGGAAGCCACCGGAGCCGGGCTCCTTCGTGGTGAGGGGGTGGGCGCTGGTCCGCTTCGCCGCGGTCCTGGCGAAGGAGCGGAGCTGCTTGGTGTCGCGTTTGACGTCGGCGCGCTGGAGGTCGGTGAGGACCATCTCGGGCTCGGGGATGCCGTCGCTGCTGAGCACCGTGCCGTCGGATCCGACGACGGCGATGGCCCGGAAGTTGCCGAGGCTGATGCCGGGGAAACGGAGGCTGCTGGAGGCGACCAGCAACTGCTGGGGCTGGTCCTTCCAGGACAGCAGGGAGAGGGTGAGCAGCCGGGTCTCGCCGTTGGCCAGTTTGACCATGCGGGGGGCCAGGCCGCCCTCGCCGGCGAGCCGGGTGCGGTCGATCGCGGTCAGGGGGAGGTTCTCGCCGCGGGCGGCCAGCAGCCGGCCCGAGCTGATCTCGACGACCGCGGTGCCGCGCCACTTCTGGTAGACGCTGCCGATCTTGTCGAGCACGGCGTCCGGGGGGACGGGCTTGCCGGTGGAGAACAGGGCCGCGGCCCGGTCGAGGTCGGTGACGCTCTCGTCCAGCGAGGCGCGCAGTGCGATCGCGCCGTCCTCCGCGAAGTGCTGCTGGGAGGTGAGCACCGCGGCGGGCAGCCGGCCCTCGCGGACGCTGCCCAGGGTCACCGCGGTGAACCCCGCCAGGGTGAGCAGCAGCACCGCCAGTACGGTGATCGGCGGCCTGATGCCGCCGAGCAGCGACATGTCGGCCCGGCGGCCGACCTTGCGCCGCCGCCTGCTGCGGGATGCGGCCACGGCGGGGTGTCCTTCCTGACGGGGTCCGGAGGGCGGGGGCGTCGTGCGTTCGCCGGCCGGTGTGCGGGGCGGGGTCACCCGGGCAGCCCCCGAAGGGGGCGCAGGCCGTCCTTGCCGGCGCCGCGGTTGAGCAGGGTGCCCTGGGTGCGCTCGAAGGCCAGGCGGTAGCGGGCGCGCTGTTCGGGCAGCAGGCCGCTGTCGTTGCGGAGGGCCTCCACGACATCGACCAGGCGGTGGTCGCGCACCGGCTGGGCGTCGGTGGCGGGAGCCTCCGACCCGGGGGCGGCCTCGGGGTCCGGCGGGATGTCGGTGAAGGTGGGCACGAAGCGGGCCTGGACGTCCCACGCGCCGTTCTTCTCGCCGAACTCGAACCAGCCGATGGCGCCCTCCTCGGTCAGACCGCTGGGCACGTCGTGGCGGGCGAGCTGGTTGCCGAGCCCGTACGCGACCCACGTGTCGCCGATCTTCTCCATCGGCTGCACGACGTGGGCGTGATGGCCGATGACCAGGTTGATCCCGGTCTCCTCGGCGATCCGGCGGGCCAGCTGCAGTTGCGGGTTGCTGGCGTTCGGCTGGTGCTCGCGCCCCCAGTGGACGGAGAGGATCACGACTTCGGCGCCGGCCGCGCGGGCCTGCTTCTCGGCCGCGGCGATGGCCTTGAAGCTGGTGAGGTTGGCCAGCCAGGGCTTGTCCTCGGGGACCTTGCGCCCGTTGAAGCCGAAGGCGAAGGAGATCTGCCCGACCTTGACGCCCTTGACGTCGAGGATCAGGGGCGTGTCGTGCTCCTCCCGGCTCCGGGCGGATCCGGTGTGCTTGAGGCCCTCCCGGTCCAGGGTGTCCAGGGTGCGGAACACGCCGTCCGGGCCGTGGTCGAGGGTGTGGTTCGAGGCCGTCGAGCAGGTGTCGTAGCCGACGTTCTTGATCGTCTTGGCGATCTGCGGCGGGACGAGGAAGTCGGGGTAGGTCTGGAAGGGGCCGTTCGGCTTGCCCAGGACCGGCTCCATGTGGCAGATGCCGAGGTCGGCCTTGCTGATGACCGGTGCGACCCCCGCCATGATCCGGTCGAAGTCGTACCCCGTCTGCCCGGCGGCCTTGGCGTCCCGGGCCGCCTGGTCGGTCAGCTGCGGGTGGATGAGGATGTCGCCCGCGGCGGCGACGGTGAAGGAGCGGCCCGTGTTCCGGGCGCCCGCCGCATCGCCCGCCGACGGCCCCTGGTTCTCCTGCCGGCCGCCGAGGAGGCCGCACCCCGCGAGCGAAATGCTCAGCGGCAGCACGAGGAGCACCGCGCGGGCAAGAGCGGGGGCCGGACGGGGAAGGGCGATTTTCACTCGGCTATTTTCAGCCAGTGCAGACGGTGAAGTTCCCCAAGGGCGTAACGATCGGCGTGATCATGTGTGGCGTGATCATGTCGCTGGTGGCTTACGCCGCTTTTGGTCCCAGCAATTCGGTCGAAAACGGAGCGGCCCCCTCCCCTTCTCCTGTGGCGGAGGACATAGATCTCCTGGACCGTGTCACCCGCTTCACGGGACAGTTCGGTGTGACGGGCGGCTACCGCGCGCCCACGCAGACCGAGACGGCGATCGTGGGCGACGGGGTGTCCGCCCTGCTCGACGGGAACGTCGACAGGGCGCGCAGGCGGCTGGCCGAGGTGGACCACAGGGTCGACACCTTCACCGACACGGCCGGCGGCCGCCGCTTCGCGGAGGTCTCCGACGCGGTGGGGCGGTCCGGATCCGCCCACCGGGGCTGGGGCCGCGTCTACGTCGACCTCGGGGCGCCTCCCCGCTGGTCGGTCCAGGTCCCGCACCCCGTCGCCGACCAGGGCACCGAGCGGCTCGGGGTCAGGGTGCTGCGGGGCGCCCCGGGCGGGGTCATGGTGATCGCGGGGGCCCACCGCACGGCGGGTTCGGCGGCCGGTTCCGGCGCGGCCGGAGCGGAAGGGGCGGGTGACGAGACGGACGCCGGTGGCGAGGGGAACCCGGCCGACATGGCGCACCGCACCGACTCGGTCTTCCACGCCGTGGTCACCGAGCTGACCAGGCGCGGCCTGCCGGGCGTCCAACTGCACGGATTCGCCGACGACTCCGTCCCCGGCAGCGACTCCGTCGTCTCCACCGGCGCGGGCCGCCGGGCGGTCGATGACGCCGAACGGCTCGCCGAGAAGCTGGACGGCCAGGGCCTCGCCGTGTGCCGGGCGTGGTCCGCCCCGTGCAGGCTCTCGGGCCGGACCAACGAGCAGGGCCGGCTCGCCGCCGAGCACGGGACCCGCTTCCTGCACGTGGAACTGAGCAGGACCCTCCGCTCCGGCTCCCGCCGTCTGGACGAGACCGCCCGCGCCCTCACCCACATCACCGCGAGGTGGTCGCGGGACACCCCGTAGAAACGGCGGGGGGCCGGGATCCCGCGCACGGGATCCCGGCCCCCGGCCGGCGCTGTGCGACTACTGCGTGACCTCGTCGTGGCCCGTGTGCAGACCGCCGCCGCCACCGCTGCCGCCGGGGGTCGGCGTCGACACGACCGGCTTCGACAGCGGGGCGAGGTCGTGGGCGTAGTGGCCGACCGCGTCCGCGATGACGTCGACGTTGATGTCGAGCGCCTTGTGGTCGATGTTGGTGATGTCGTCACCCGCGCCGTGGTAGTTCACGTCGTAGGCGACACCGGCCTGACCGCCGAACTTCGCGGCCTCCTCGGGCGTCTTGATGCCCTCGGCGCCGGTGAAGGTACCGCCGGACGGGATGCCCACCTCGATGAACGGGCCGTAGTCCGAGCGGCCGGAGAAGTCCGTGCCCGCGTGCGGGATCTTCTTCGAGTCGAGGAAGTCGGTGATCCCCTTCTCCAGCTGGGCGGAGCCCTCCGGGCCCGGGCCCGCGCCGACCCCGTCGGAGTCGTCGCCGTCGTAGACGAAGTACGCGGCGTTCGGCGAGGCGATCATGTCGAAGTTCAGGTACAGCTTGATCTGCTTCTTCTGCGCGTCCGTCAGGCCGGCGACGTACGCCTCGGAGCCGAGCAGGCCGAACTCCTCCGCCGACCACCAGGCGAACCTGACCTTGTTCTTGACCTTCTTCTGCTCGCTCGCGAGCCGCTGGGCGACCTGGAGGATGCCGGCCGAGCCGGAGCCGTTGTCGTTGATGCCCGGACCGGCCGCCACCGAGTCCAGGTGGGCGCCGAGGAAGACGGTGTTGTTCTCGTCGCCGCCCTTGGTCTCGGCGATGACGTTGAAGGTCTTGCGGTTCTCGCGCAGCTCGCGGATGTCGAGGGTGACCTCGACCGGACCGGCGGCGGCCTCGGCGGCGAGCTTCTCGCCGTCCTCCTGGCTGATGCCGCCGGTGGGGATCTTGCCGGCGGCCGGGTCGCCTATGGTGCCGTTCAGGGCGCCCGCGGTGTTGTTGTAGATGACCGCGCCGACCGCGCCGGCCGCGGCCGCGTTCTGCTGCTTCACCGCGAAGGTGCAGCCGCCGCGCTTGACCAGGGCGATCCTGCCGGTGAAGGTGCCGGCGGCGAAGTCGCCCGGCTCGCAGCCGTTGGTCCCGTCGGCGTCGACCGGGGCGACGGCGACCGGGGCGGTGACGCCGCCCTCGGGGGAGTTCGCCGTGTAGGTCATCAGGTGGATCGGGACGTCGCGCCCGCTCGCACCGTTCACCGTCAGCTTCTCTTCGATCGTCTCGACGAAGACGAAGTCGAACTCGTTGCGGGTGACCGTGTAGCCGGCGGCCTTCATCACGGCCTCGACGTACTTGGCCGACTGCTCGTGGCCCTTGGAACCGGCCGCGCGGTTGCCGTTGTTGTAGTCGGCGATCGACTGCAGGACCTTGAGGTGGTTGAAGGCTCCCTTGCCGGTCGCGTCCTTGACCAGCTTGCGGGCCAGTGCGTCGCCGCGGGCGGCGTCGCTCTGCGGGCTCCCGGTGGCACCGGCCGGTCCGGCGAGCAGCAGGGGCGAGACGAGGGCCGCGGCTGCCAGGGCGGCGGTTGCTGCGGCTATACGGCGTGAGGGCATGAAGGTCCTTCCACGACAGAGACGAGCAGGAAAGGGCGGAGCTGGGCACGACCCGCGGAACGAGGTCGATCCGGGCACGACGGGCGGAGCAGGGCACAGCACGGCGGAACGCGACGGACCGGACGTGCGGACGCGGTGCGCGTTACGTGGGCGAACAGTGAGCGCACGTTAGACAGCAAGTGGCCATCATGGCCAGAGTTTTCGCTGATTTCGGTTTATGAATTCCGTATATCGGTGACTCTGGGCCGGTCACATCCGGCCAACCACCTGCGCGTTGGCGCTACCGGAGGATGCCCTCGACGAAGTCCGAGCCGATACGGGCGACCGCACCCGGATCCAACGGGTGCCGGGCATACCGGCCCTGCCGCCGCGTATGCATCAGACCGGGCCTTTTCGGGACGGCCGGGTGTCGCGGCACCTCCGGCGTGGTGATCCCGTGCACGTTCACCGGCGTCCGATGCAGCACCGGCAGATGCGGCCGGCCCAAGCCGGTCGGCACGAAGACGAGGCCGCTGCCCGGGCGGGGATCGGTCGCCGCGCCCATGCCGTGCGGCGATGTCGAGGGTGACGCTCATCGGGCCATTCTGTCCGTTCCCGCATGTCGGGGACGGCCGGCCCGGCCACCCGGCGCCGCCGTACGGGTGGCCGCGCGGGGCCCGGCCCCGCGGCCGGACGAGTGGTCGTCACCGCCCGGGGCGGCTTTCGGCCGCGACGTCCGGCGGGGCGCGTCAACCGTGGTGCGCGACGGGGCCGACGGGGTGAGGGTGGATGCATGACAGCGATCGAGCAGTACCTCCTCGACACCTACCGTGCGTCCCGGCACGGGGACCCCATGCCCCCGCCGCCCGGACGCGACGACGTGGCCGTCGTCCGCGCGGCCCGCTCCTACCAGCAGTTCCGGGCCGTCCTGGACGGCGGTGAGGCCCGCCACCCCTGGAGAGCCGCCCTGCGCCGGATGCTGACCCGCCCGCACCCGTGCTGACCCCCCGCGCGCCGGCCGGACACGCGGCCGGGCCCCACCCCCCTGGGGGCAGGGCCCGGACCGCGACCGCCTACTCGAAGTTCGGCGCGTTGCGCTGGTACACCAGCCGCAGGCCGATCAGCGTCAGCCACGGCTCGTGGTCGTCGATCACCGACGACTCGCCCAGCACCATCGGCGCCAGACCGCCCGTGGCGATGACGCGGACGTCGTCCGGATCACCGTGCGGACCCGCCAGCTCCTTGGCCATACGGGCCACGACCCCGTCGACCTGGCCCGCGAAGCCGTAGATCACACCCGACTGCATCGCCTCGACCGTGGACTTGCCGATCACGTGCCGCGGCCGGGCCAGTTCGATCTTGCGCAGCTGGGCGCCCCGCACGCCGAGCGCCTCCATCGAGATCTCTATCCCCGGCGAGATCACCCCGCCCACGTACTCGCCCTTCGCGGACACCGCGTCGAAGGTGGTCGCCGTGCCGAAGTCCACCACGATCGCCGGGCCCCCGTAGAGCTCGACCGCCGCGACCGCGTTGATGATGCGATCCGCGCCGACCTCCTTCGGGTTGTCCATCAGGATCGGCACGCCCGTCTTGATGCCCGGCTCCACCAGCACCGCCGGCACGTCGCCGTAGTAGCGCCGGGTGACCTCGCGCAGCTCGTGCAGGACCGACGGCACCGTCGAGCAGATCGCGATGCCGTGGATCCCGTCGCCGAGCTCGCTGCCGAGCATCGGGTGCATGCCCATCAGGCCCTGCATGAGCACGGCCATCTCGTCGGCCGTGCGCCGCGGGTCGGTCGAGATGCGCCAGTGCTCGACGATCTCGTCACCGTCGAACAGTCCCAGGACCGTGTGGGTGTTGCCCACGTCGATGGTGAGGAGCACCGGTTACACCGCCTCGCGCAGGTCGAGACCGATGTCCAGGATCGGCGAGGAGTGGGTCAGCCCGCCGACCGCCAGGTAGTCCACGCCGGTCTGCGCGTACGCCCGGGCGGTGTCCAGGGTCAGCCGGCCCGAGGACTCCAGCACCGCGCGGCCCGCCACCAGCGCCACCGCCTCCTCGGTCTCCGGGACCGTGAAGTTGTCCAGCAGGATCAGGTCCGCACCCGCGTCGAGCACCTCGCGGACCTGGTGCATCGTGTCGACCTCGACCTCGATCGGGACGTCCGGGAAGGCCTCGCGCACCGCGTGGAAGGCCTGTGCGACGCCGCCCGCGGCGACCACGTGGTTGTCCTTCACCAGCGCCGCGTCCGACAGCGACATGCGGTGGTTGACGCCGCCGCCGCAGCGGACCGCGTACTTCTCCAGCGAGCGCAGGCCCGGCGTGGTCTTGCGGGTGTCGCGGACCTTGGCCTTCGTGCCCTCCAGGACGTCCGCCCAGCGGCGGGTGGCCGTCGCGATGCCGGAGAGCCGGCACAGGATGTTCAGCGCGCTGCGCTCGGCCGTCAGCAGGTCGCGGGTACGGGCGCGGACCGACAGCAGCACCTGGCCGGCCTTGACGGCGTCGCCGTCCTCCGCGTGCCGCTCCACCTCGAAGGCCTCCGTGCAGACCACGGAGAACACCGCCTCGGCGATGCGCAGGCCCGCCACGACGCCGTCCTCGCGGGCGACGAAGTCGGCGACGGCCTCGGCGTCCTCGGGGACCGTGGCCACCGTGGTGACGTCCACGCCGCCGTCGAGGTCCTCGGCGAGCGCCATGTGGGCGATGTCCTCGACCTCGACGGGGTCCAGGCCGGCGTCCGCGAGCAGCTCGGCCAGTGCCGGGTCGAGGCCGCTCTCCTCGCCGTCGCCGCAGGCGCAGTCGTCGCCGCAGCCGCCGTCGTTCTGGTCGATCAGGGGAAGTTCGGGGGTGCTCACGGTCACTGCTCCAGGCTCGGGGTGCTCAAGGGGTGCACGGACGGGAAGTCCGCGGATTCGGTGGGTACGACGACCAGGGCCCGCTTCTCGGTGGCCGAGAGCCGGACCACGAGGTGGCGGCGCCACCGCGCATCGTCCCGGTCC
The DNA here is from genome assembly GCF_000719345.1 of Streptomyces sp. NRRL F-2664. Lineage (GTDB taxonomy): Bacteria > Actinomycetota > Actinomycetes > Streptomycetales > Streptomycetaceae > Streptomyces. The sequence continues at coordinate 38,441 of NZ_JOFX01000006.1, read as the reverse complement.
GGACGGTCCTCGCGCCAGTGGCAGCCGCGGGTCTCCTCGCGGCGCTGCGCGGCGGCGACCAGGACCCGCGCCACGCACAGCAGATTGGTGGCCTCCCAGGTGTCCACACCCGGCTCGGCGGTCTTGCCGTGCGCTTCCAGCTCGTTCAGTGCGGTGGCGTACAGACCCTCCAGGGCCTCGGCCGCCGCGGCCAGCGAAGCGGCGGAGCGGAGCACGCCCGCTCCCTCCGTCATGATCCGCTGGACCTCGAACCGCGCCCCCGCGGGCTGCAGCGGGCCGGTCGAGGGGACCGGGACGCCGGGGCCGCCCCCGCCGTACTCCTGCGCGGCGATGTCCTCGGCGATCCGCTCGGCGAAGACCAGGCCCTCCAGCAGCGAGTTGGAGGCGAGCCGGTTCGCGCCGTGCACGCCCGTGCAGGCGACCTCGCCGCAGGCGTACAGGCCGGGGACGGTGGTACGCCCGTGCAGGTCGGTCCGTACGCCGCCTGAGGCGTAGTGCGCGGCGGGCGCCACCGGGATCGGCTCGGTCACCGGGTCGATGCCGTGCGAGCGGCACGCGGCCAGGATCGTCGGGAACCGCTGCTCCCACATCTCGGCGCCGAAGTGCCGGGCGTCCAGGTACATGTGCTGCGCGCCCTGCTCCTGCATGCGGCGCATGATGCCCTTGGCGACGATGTCGCGCGGGGCCAGCTCGGCGAGTTCGTGGCGGCCGAGCATGAAGCGCACGCCGTCCGCGTCGACGAGGTACGCGCCCTCGCCGCGGACCGCCTCCGACACCAGCGGCTGCTGCCCCTCGGCATCCGGGCCGAGGAACAGCACCGTCGGATGGAACTGCACGAACTCCAGGTCGGAGACCTCCGCCCCGGCGCGCAGGGCGAGCGCCACGCCGTCCCCGGTCGACACCGACGGGTTGGTCGTCGCGGAGAAGACCTGTCCCATGCCGCCGGTCGCGAGGATCACGGCGGGCGCGTGGACGGCGCCCACGCCGTCGTGCTGGCCCTCGCCCATGACGTGCAGCGTCACACCGGCCGTACGGCCCTCGGCGTCCTGGAGGAGGTCCAGGACGAGCGCGTTCTCCACGGTCTCTATGCCCGCGGCGTGCACGGCCTCGACCAGCGCCCGCGAGATCTCGGCGCCGGTGGCGTCGCCGCCCGCGTGCGCGATGCGCCGCCGGTGGTGGCCGCCCTCCCGGGTCAGCTCTATCTCCCCGGTCTCGGCGGAGGTGTCGAAGACCGCACCGGTCTCGATCAACCGGCGTACCGCGTCCGGGCCTTCGGTGACGAGCAGCCGTACGGCCTCCTCGTCGCACAGGCCGGCGCCCGCCACCAGGGTGTCGTCGAGGTGCTGTTCGGGGGTGTCCCCCTCGCCGAGGGCCGCGGCGATGCCGCCCTGGGCCCAGCGGGTGGAGCCGTCGTCGAGCCGGGCCTTGGTGACCACGACGGTGCGGCGGCCCGCGGCCGCGCAGCGCAGCGCGGCGGTCAGGCCCGCCACACCGGATCCGACGACCACGACGTCGGCGTCGAGGGACCAGCCGGGCGCCGGCGCGTGCAGCCGTATGCCCGTACTGCCGGCGGGGCCTCTGCCAGGGGTGCTCACGAGTGTGCTCCGAATTCCAATGGGATGTTGTCGATCAGCCGGGTCGTGCCCACCTTCGCGGCGACGGCCAGCACGGCCTGCCCGGTGAAGTCGGGGCCGGCCTCGGTGAAGTCCTGCGGATCCACCAGCGCCAGGTAGTCCAGGACGAGCGGCGGCTCCGAACGGGCCGCGTCCGCCAGGACGTGGCCCGCCGCGGCCCGCACCGCGTCGGGCAGGCCCGTGCAGGCCGCCGACACGGCGTGCGCGTCCGCCGAGGCGCGGATCTCACCCAGCCGCGCCAGGGCGGTGGCCCGCTGGTCGGTGGCCGGGGCGGCTTCGGCGCGGGCCCGCAGCGCCGCCTGCGCGGCCAGCCGGTCCCGCCCCGCGAAGAGGGCACGGGACAGCGCCAGCGCGGTCTGCCGGTCCGCGGGGGAGAGGTAGCGGTTGCGCGAGGACAGGGCCAGACCGTCCTCCTCGCGGACGGTCGGTACGCCGACCACCTCCACGGGGAAGTTCAGGTCGGTCACCATCCGCCGGATCAGGGCCAGTTGCTGCGCGTCCTTCTGGCCGAAGAGGGCCAGGTCGGGGCCGGTCAGATGGAGCAGCTTGGCGACGACGGTCAGCATCCCGTCGAAGTGCCCGGGGCGGGTGGCGCCCTCCAGCCGCTCACCCATCGGGCCGGCGCTGATCCGCACCTGCGGGTCCCCGCCCGGGTAGACCTCGTCGACGGCCGGGGCGAACACGGCGTCGGCGCCCGCCTCCTGCGCGAGGGCCAGGTCCGCGTCGAGGGTGCGCGGATACCGGTCGAGGTCCTCACCCGCCCCGAACTGCAGCGGGTTGACGAAGACGGTGACGACGACCTGGCCCTCCGGCCCCGCCAGCTCACGGGCGGCCCGGATCAGGGCGGCGTGGCCCTCGTGCAGCGCTCCCATGGTCATCACCACGGCCCGCCGCCCGGTGCGCGGCAGCCGGTGCAGCTCGTCGGCGGTGTGCAGCAGCAGGTCGGTCACTGGTCGCCCCCGTCAGGGTCCGTGTCGGCGAGTACGCCGAGCAGGTCCTCGGCGAGTTCGGGCTTGAGCAGACCGTGCGCGAGGGCCCGGTCGGCGGTGGTGCGGGCCATGGCCAGGTAGCCGGCGACCGTGCCCGGCGCGTGCCGGCGCAGCTCCGCGACGTGCGCGGCGACCGTCCCCGCGTCACCGCGGGCCACCGGCCCGGTCAGGGCCGCGTCCCCGGACCGCAGGGCGTTGTCCAGGGCCGCGCCGAGCAGCGGGCCCAGCATCCGGTCGGGGTGGCCGACGCCCGCCGCGCGCAGCAGCTCCAGGGACTGGGCGACCAGCGTGACCAGGTGGTTCGCGCCGAGGGCCAGGGCCGCGTGGTACAGCGCGCGGTTCTCCTCCGCGATCCACTCCGGCTCCCCGCCCATCTCGATGACCAGGGCCTCGGCGGCCAGCCGCAGCTCCTCAGGGGCGGTGACGCCGAAGGAGCAGCCGGCCAGCCGCTGCACGTCGACCTCGGTACCCGTGAAGGTCATCGCGGGATGCAGGGCCAGCGGCAGGGCGCCCGCCCGGCGCGCCGGGTCCAGCACGGCGGTCCCGTACCGGCCCGAGGTGTGCACGAGGAGCTGGCCGGGCCGGACCGCGCCGGTCTCGGCGAGCCCCTCCACCAGCGACGGCAGCGCATCGTCGGGGACGGTCAGCAGGACCAGGTCGGCGCGTTCCAGCACCTGGCCGGGCGGCACCAGCGGCACGTCCGGAAGCATGCGCGCGGCTCGGCGCACGGAGGCGTCGGAGACACCCGACACGGCGACGGGACGGTGTCCCGCCTGCTGGAGCGCACGGGCCAGCGCGGGGCCGACGCGGCCCGCCCCGACGACGCCGACGGCGAGCCGGGCAGGGCGTGGCTGCTGTGAATGATTCACGCGGGGAATGCCTTCCGTTCCAGTCCGCGGGGGTACCGGACGATACGCCGCCATGCTAGCCCGTGGGGCCCTTGGCCGGTCGGGCACGAGCGGCGAGGATCAGGGGTCATGAGCGAAGGCACTGAGGAAACGGAACGCGGCGAGCGGCTCGTGGCGGCCTGGCGGGCGGCGCGGCGCACCCTGACGCGCAGTCCGCGCGAAGCCACGGTGGGTGAGGCGCTTGCGCGGCTCGCCGAGGCCCCGTACGACATGGACGCGCCCGCCGACGTCTACGGCGACGGGATCGTCGAGGCGCTGGAGCGGCGCGTCGCGGAGCTCCTCGGGACGCAGGACGCGGCGTTCTTCCCCAGCGGCACGATGGCCCAGCAGGTCGCGCTGCGCTGCTGGGCCGGCCGGACCGGGAACCCCGTCGTGGCGCTGCACCCGCTGAGCCACCCGGAGATGTGGGAGGGCGACGCCCTGTCGACGGTCTCCGGGCTGCGGGTCGTCCACCCGACGACCGAGGCGCGCCAGCCCACGGCGCAGGAGGTCGCGGCCGTCCGGGAGCCCTTCGGCACGCTGATGCTGGAGCTGCCGCTGCGCGAGGCCGGCTTCCTGCTGCCCACCTGGGAGGAGCTGCAGGCGCTGGTGGAGGCGGGCCGGGACCGGGAAGCGGTGATCCACTTCGACGGGGCCCGGCTGTGGGAGTCCACCGTCCGCTTCGGCCGCCCGCTCCCCGAGATCGCCGGGCTCGCCGACTCCGTGTACGTCTCGTTCTACAAGTCGCTCGGCGGCCTGAGCGGGGCGGCCCTGGCCGGGTCGCGGGAGTTCGTGGAGGAGACCAGGGTCTGGCGGCACCGCTACGGCGGCCAGATCTTCCGGCAGTTCCCCCAGGCCCTGGCCGCACTGGCCGGGCTGGACCGGGAGCTGCCGCGGCTGCCGTCGTACGTGGCCCAGGCGCGGATGGTGGCCGGGGCGCTGCGCGAGGCCCTCGCGAAGTCCGGCGTCCCGTGGTCGCGTGTGCACCCCGAGGAGCCGCACACGCACCAGTTCCAGGTGTGGCTGCCCCATGACCCGGACCGGCTGACGGACGCCGGCCTGCGGCAGGCGGAGGAGACCGGAACCGTCCTCTTCCGCCGCTGGTCGGCCGGCGGGCCGCCCGGCCTCGCGGTGACCGAGCTGGACGTCACGGAACCGGCCCTGTCGTGGACCGAATCCGACGTGCACGAAGCGGTCTCGGACTTCGTGGCCCGCATCTGACCCCGCCCGGGCGGGGCCCGAAAATGCCCCGGCCCGGCCCGCCGTCGCGGCCCCGCGCGCACCCGCCGGATGCCGGCCGGGCCCCCTGCCGCAGGGCCGCCGGCCTGCACGGGGCCGCGGCGCCGCCTACCATCCGTGAGCCCGCGGGACTGTGACGAAACGCCGAATTGCGCGAAAGTCGCCGGTGAGGACCGGCGACGGGGTTACCGTCCCTTGACCGCATTTACCGGCCACCGTTGCCCGGAGGAGACACCATGACCGCTCAGCCTGCGTGGCGGAAGTCCTCGTTCTGCGGCGACGGCGACGCCTGCGTCTACGTCGCCGTCACCCCCGGAGCCCTCGTGAAGGTCGCCGACCGGGTCGACCCGGCCCATCTGGTCCTCGCCACCACGCAGGCCGCCTGGGCGGATTTCCTGCGCGCGGTCAAGCAGAGCGGCTGACCTCCGGCCTCCCGCGGCCGCGCCGCGCCGGACCCACCCCTCCTGAGGGGATTTTGTCCGATTAGCGCGTATCTTCGGCCCATGCCCACGCCTTTCGGATCCCGCGGCGGCATGGCGTTCAGCGCCGCCGAGCTGCACGTGCTCAGGCGTTCCCTCGCCCACGCCCTTCAGTCCTCCTCGGCCCCCCTGGCGGCCGAGGAGGTCCAGGACTGCCTGCGCCTCGCGCAGTCGGTGGACGAAGCGGTCCGGGAGGCGGGCCGGCTCAGAGCCTTCGTCCTGGACGACCTGGCCCGCTACCGGGCCGCCCTGCCCGGCAGCCTCCCCGGCTACCTGGAGCTGCTGCGCGAGGCCCTCGCCCTGGGCTACGAGCCGGTTCCCGACGACCTCGCCGCCCTGCGCGCGCTGCGGGCCGACCCGGCCGCCGCGACGCTGCTGGAGCGGGCCCGGGCCGTCGCGGAGCGCTCCGTACGGCGCCGCCTCACCACGACCCCCGGGCACCGGCCCCGCCGGCTCACCCTGGCGGGCGGCCGGGAGGAGCCGCCCCGGCCGGCGCCCGCACCCAAGGAGCGCCCGCGCCCGGAACGGCCGGTGCCGACCCCCGGCGAGGTCTTCCCGCCGCGCCGCAAGCCCACCCCGCCCGCGCCCTCCGGGCTCGCCGTCGTCTGAGGGCGCCGCACCTCACCCGCCGCGTCCGGGGCGGGTCCGCTTGGCTACGCTGGAGGGCATGGACTACGTCTCCGCGCTCGTGCCCCCCTTCGTGATGGCCGCGTTCTTCATCGCCCTCGTCGTGACGATCGTGAAGAGCCAGGGCGGCTCCAACAAGGCCAAGGAGGACGCGGCCGTCGACGCCGTGATCGCCCGTGCCGAGGCCGCCCGGCAGCAGCAGAACTAGACCCGAGGCACCGACGGGTGCACGGCCGTACGGGCCGTGCGCCCGATTTTGTTGCGCGTGGCCCGGTGAATAGTCGGGCAATTGCGCACAACCCGGACTATCGTGCTGGTGTGCCTCGCCCCTTGGGAGAACTCGAAGACGCCGTGATGACGCGGGTGTGGCAGTGGAACCGCCCGGTCACCGTTCGGGAAGTCCTGGAAGACCTCCAGCAGGAACGGTCCATCGCGTACACCACGGTCATGACCGTGATGGACAATCTCCATCAGAAGGGCTGGGTCCGCCGGGAAGCCGAAGGCCGCGCCTATCGATATACGGCGGTCTCCACCCGCGCCGCCTACTCGGCCGCTCTGATGAACGAAGCCTGGTCGACGAGCGACAACCCCGCCGCCGCTCTCGTCGCCTTCTTCGGCATGATGTCCGCGGAACAGCGCGAGGCCCTCCGGGACGCCGTCCGGGTCGTCCAGCACGACGACGAGACCGCTTCCGAGCCCCCCGCGGGCCCTCCCGCCGCATCCCGGGGCGAACCCCGCACGGAACCGTTCGCGGATCCCTCCCCCGACCCCTCCGCCGGGGCTTCCGCGCCGCCGGAGGCCGAAGAGCGGTCCGCCGGGCGCCCGGGGCCACCGGAACGATAGCGTCCGCAGCCATGGGAGAGTTTTCCTCTGCACACGCAGAAACAGTGACCATCCGCCGTGCCCGCACACGCGATGTTCCCGCGCTGCGCCGCCTCCTCGACCAGTACGTGCAGCAGCGGATCCTGCTCGACAAAGCACCGGTCGTCCTTTACGAGGACATCCAGGAGTTCTGGGTCGCGGAACGCGACTCCGACTCACAGGTGGTGGGCTGCGGTGCACTCCACGTGATGTGGGAAGACCTGGCCGAAGTGCGCACTCTCGCCGTCGACCGCGACTTGAAGGGCGCCGGCGTCGGCCATCAGCTCCTCCAGCAGTTGTTGAGCACGGCCCGCACGCTCGGCGTCAGCCGGGTTTTCTGCCTCACCTTCGAAGTCGAGTTCTTCGCGAAGCACGGCTTCGTCGAGATCGGCGAGACCCCGGTCGACACCGATGTCTACATGGAGCTCTTGCGTTCCTATGACGAGGGCGTCGCCGAGTTCCTCGGTCTCGAACGAGTGAAGCCGAACACCTTGGGCAACAGTCGGATGCTTCTGCACCTCTGATCCATGGCCCCAGCTTTTCCGGCGCTCCGCACACCTGTGGCCTATGTCCGAATCGCGCACGTTTCCCGCCCCGTAGCGGTCTCGAACCTCTCCCGGGGGGTTTGTGTTTTCCTGGCAAAAGCGGTTTCCTTTCCGCGTACTGCTTTTCGATGAAAGGAAATCCCGGTGGCACAGAAGGTTCAGGTCCTTCTTGTCGACGACCTCGACGGTGGCGAGGCGGACGAGACGGTGACGTTCGCTCTGGATGGCAAGACCTACGAGATCGACCTCACCACCGCCAACGCTGAAAAGCTCCGCGGTCTGCTCGACCCGTACACCAAGGGCGGCCGCCGCACCGGTGGCCGCGCCACCGCGGCCCGCGCCAAGGGCCGCGCCGCCGCGGCGACCGGCAACCCGGACACCGCCGAGATCCGCGCATGGGCGAAGGAGAACGGCTACAACGTGAACGACCGCGGCCGCGTCCCGGCCGAGATCCGCGAGGCCTACGAGAAGGCCAAGGGCTGACGGACCCCGTCCGTACGCCGTCCCAGCCGCGCTCGGTGGCACTCCGTCGCCGCCGCCGCGACCAGGCGTACGAGATCGGGCCCGCCGGCGGGCCCTGCGGCCCGCCCGGGACCGGGCAGGGCTGGCAGCAGCGCCTCACACCCCTGCTCGGGGGGTCGCAGCCACACGGCGGCCCCCCGCGGGCTCCCTCCCGGGGAGCGGTGGCCCGGGGGTGCCGGGGCGGTGATCCGCCCGCCGGCACCCAGGGCGGTCAGGTCCAGGGCGACCCCGCCCCATTCGAGCCAGTCGAGCAGACCGTCGAGTTCCTCCGCGCTCCCCGGGGCCACCAGGAACCGCATCCGGCGCCCCATCACGGCCACCGGACCCGTGGCGACCGGCCGGCGCAACAGCGCCGTCCCCGCGTCGGAGGGCAGCTCCAGGACGTCGAAGCGGATCCCGGTCACGAGCTGGACCGGCGGCCCGCCCGCGACGGTCCAGCCGAGCACCTTCCCGTACCAGGCGGCGTACGCGTCCTCCTCGGGCGCGACGCGGGGCGGCGGGACGGTCGGCAGGACGGTTGCGGCCATACCCGGAGCAACTGCGGAATCGCGCGGGGGTTACGGTAGAGGTCACGTTCCGCACTCGCAGATGTGCGGAACGTAAACGTCGGGCAGGCGGAGTCCCACATTCGAGACGGAACTCTGTTCGCCCTCAGCGGAGGGAACCGGCGTGACCGGCATGGAGTGTCAGCCCTTACGGGTAAGACATTCCTAGTGGATCGGGGCGACACGCTGATTTGACGGGCTTGCGTTCGCCGTCGGCGTACACGCATGACGGGTATCTGCCTGGCCTGCGGGAACATCGTCTCGCACCATCGAGTTGGAGCAGTTGTCGGCTCTTCAAGCCGGTTTTCCCGCTGATGCAGGGGTGAGCCGTGGACGGATGTCGGCAGTTGGAATGAGCTGTCCCGCCCCACGGGACTAGCATGCGGAAGGACAGGGCGGGGACCGACCCCGAACTGCCCGACCGCTCTGAGGAGCGATAAACGATGTTCGAGAGGTTCACCGACCGCGCGCGGCGGGTTGTCGTCCTGGCTCAGGAAGAAGCCCGGATGCTCAACCACAACTACATCGGCACCGAGCACATCCTCCTGGGCTTGATCCACGAGGGTGAGGGTGTCGCCGCTAAGGCCCTGGAGAGCCTCGGGATTTCGCTCGAGGCTGTTCGCCAGCAGGTTGAGGAGATCATCGGCCAGGGCCAGCAGGCCCCGTCCGGCCACATCCCCTTCACCCCGCGGGCGAAGAAGGTCCTGGAGCTGTCGCTCCGAGAGGCCCTCCAGCTCGGCCACAACTACATCGGCACCGAGCACATCCTGCTCGGCCTGATCCGCGAGGGCGAGGGCGTCGCCGCCCAGGTCCTCGTGAAGCTGGGCGCCGATCTCAACCGAGTCCGGCAGCAGGTCATCCAGCTGCTCTCCGGCTACACCGGCGGGGGCAAGGAGTCGGCCACGGCCGGCGGCCCGGCCGAGGGCACGCCCTCGACCTCCCTCGTCCTGGACCAGTTCGGCCGCAACCTCACCCAGGCGGCCCGCGAATCCAAGCTCGACCCGGTCATCGGGCGCGAGAAGGAGATCGAGCGGGTCATGCAGGTGCTGTCCCGCCGTACGAAGAACAACCCGGTCCTCATCGGCGAGCCCGGCGTCGGCAAGACCGCCGTCGTCGAGGGCCTGGCGCAGGCGATCGTCAAGGGCGAGGTGCCCGAGACCCTCAAGGACAAGCACCTCTACACGCTCGACCTCGGCGCACTGGTCGCCGGTTCGCGCTACCGCGGTGACTTCGAGGAGCGCCTGAAGAAGGTGCTCAAGGAGATCCGCACCCGCGGCGACATCATCCTGTTCATCGACGAGCTCCACACCCTCGTGGGTGCGGGCGCCGCCGAGGGCGCGATCGACGCCGCCAGCATCCTCAAGCCCATGCTGGCCCGTGGTGAGCTCCAGACCATCGGTGCCACGACGCTCGACGAGTACCGCAAGCACCTCGAGAAGGACGCGGCCCTCGAGCGCCGCTTCCAGCCGATCCAGGTGGCGGAGCCTTCCCTCCCCCACACGATCGAGATCCTCAAGGGCCTGCGCGACCGCTACGAGGCCCACCACCGCGTCTCCATCACGGACGAGGCCCTCGTCCAGGCGGCGACGCTGGCCGACCGGTACATCTCGGACCGCTTCCTCCCGGACAAGGCGATCGACCTGATCGACGAGGCCGGCTCCCGGATGCGCATCCGCCGGATGACCGCGCCGCCGGACCTCCGCGAGTTCGACGAGAAGATCGCTGCCGTCCGCCGGGACAAGGAGTCGGCCATCGACTCCCAGGACTTCGAGAAGGCCGCCTCCCTCCGCGACAAGGAGAAGCAGCTCCTCGCGGCGAAGACCAAGCGCGAGAAGGAATGGAAGGCCGGCGACATGGACGTCGTCGCCGAGGTCGACGGCGAGCTCATCGCCGAGGTCCTCGCGACCGCGACCGGCATTCCCGTCTTCAAGCTCACCGAGGAGGAGTCCTCGCGACTGCTTCGCATGGAGGACGAGCTGCACCGTCGGGTCATCGGCCAGAAGGACGCCATCAGGGCGCTCTCCCAGGCGATCCGCCGTACCCGTGCGGGTCTGAAGGACCCGAAGCGCCCGGGTGGCTCGTTCATCTTCGCCGGCCCGTCCGGTGTCGGTAAGACCGAGCTGTCCAAGACGCTCGCCGAATTCCTCTTCGGCGACGAGGACGCGCTGATCTCCCTCGACATGTCGGAGTTCAGCGAGAAGCACACGGTTTCCCGCCTCTTCGGTTCGCCCCCCGGTTACGTGGGCTACGAAGAGGGCGGCCAGCTCACCGAGAAGGTGCGCCGCAAGCCGTTCTCCGTCGTCCTCTTCGACGAGGTCGAGAAGGCCCACCCGGATATCTTCAATTCCCTTCTCCAGATCCTGGAGGACGGTCGCCTGACCGACTCCCAGGGCCGGGTCGTGGACTTCAAGAACACGGTCATCATCATGACGACCAACCTGGGCACGCGGGACATCTCGAAGGGCTTCAACCTGGGCTTCGCGGCGCAGGGCGACACGAAGACCGGCTACGAGCGGATGAAGGCGAAGGTCAACGAAGAGCTCAAGCAGCACTTCCGGCCGGAGTTCCTGAACCGTGTCGACGACACGGTCGTCTTCCACCAGCTCACCGAGGAAGACATCATCCAGATCGTCGACCTGATGATCGCCAAGGTCGACGAGCGCCTGAAGGACCGCGACATGGGCATCGAGCTGAGCGGCGACGCGAAGCTCCTGCTCGCCAAGCGGGGCTACGACCCGATCCTGGGTGCCCGGCCGCTGCGCCGCACCATCCAGCGCGAGATCGAGGACGTCCTGTCGGAGAAGATCCTCTTCGGCGAGCTGCGTCCCGGCCACATCGTGGTCGTCGGCAAGGAGGGTGAGGGCGAGGAAGCCAAGTTCACCTTCCGCGGTGAGGAGAAGTCGGCCCTGCCCGACCTCCCCCCGATCGAGGCCACGGGCTCCGGCCCGGACCTGTCGAAGGGCGCGTAGGCGCGACTGAGCGGTAAGGGGCGGCCCCGGGACATCGAGTCCCGGGGCCGCCCCTTTTGCCTGCCCGGCGGGCAGTGCGGGCCCGCGGGTGCGGGCGCGGCGGGTGCCCGACGAGCGCCTCGCCGGCGGCCGGCCACCGCTGGTCCACGCAGGGACCGGCCCCCACCCCGGCGCCGCTCAGTGCCGCCGGACGCGCGACGCCTCCCCGAGCCGGCCCCGGCGGCCTCTGGTACGCCCTGTGCGCCGCGCGGCTCGCAGCGACCGGCTCCGCTCGTCGGAGGGGCGACCGAGGGCTGAGGGAGGGGCGCGGCGAAGGGCGGAGTCCCGGGTGCGGAAGCACCGTTGCACGCAGGGCCGGGAGCGTAGTGCCCGTCACATTCGGGGGCTTCGCAGCTGCCGGAGCCGGTGACAAGGGGCACAGGGCAAATCGGACATACGAGGGGGTTTCGTAGATCGAGACGACCCCGCGGGAGGTGCTTAGCCCCTGGTGGCCCGCGTCAACGGGCTACGTCACTCCGCTGCGGCTACGAGCCCCGGTAGTAAAAAGGGACGTTTGGGGAACTCCGGGCAGCCGGGTTACCAAAGATGAGCCAACCCGGCACATGGCTGAGCGTGCCGGGTCACTTCATGCCCGAGACGGGCGTGATCGCCCACGTCCCCGGCCCCGGAGGTCTGCTCTATGTCCGCGAAGCGCGTCATCACCCGTTCTACCCGTATCACCGTCGGCGCAACCCTCGGTGCTGTGCTGGCTCTCGGGGCCGGGACGACCGCCGCCTTCGCCGATGCCCCGCAGACGGCTCCGGCCGCCCCCGCCGCCGACGTCGCCGCAGCGGCGAAGAAGAAGGCCGGCCTGTGGGACAAGCCGCTGGAGAAGTACACGCTGTCCGCGACCTTCGGCAAGGGCGGCAGCATGTGGGCCCGCAAGCACTCCGGCCAGGACTTCGCCGTCCCCGTCGGCACCCCGGTCAAGGCCGTCGCCGCCGGCGTCGTCGTCAAGGCCGGCCCGAACGGCGGCGGCGACGGCCCCGCCTACGGCAACGCCATCGTGATCAAGCACGCGAACAACACGTACTCGCAGTACGCGCACCTGTCGAAGCTCCAGGTCAAGGTCGGCCAGAAGGTCGCCGTCAAGCAGCGCATCGCCCTGTCCGGCAACACCGGCAACTCCAGTGGCCCGCACCTGCACTTCGAGATCCGCACCACCCCGAACTACGGCTCGGCCCTCAACCCGGTGGCCTTCCTGCGCACCAACGGCGTCAGCATCTGACCCGGCACCCCTGCACCGACGACGCCGACCGGCCCCTGTGGCCGGTCGGCGTCGTCGTGCGGTGAGGCGGAGGCGCGGCGGGGTCAGGTGAGCAGCCAGGCGTGCGCCGGCTTCGGCGCCGGCGAGAGCTTGCCCTCCTTGTACCCGGCGGCCTGCTCCTGCGTGAACGCCCCGTCGTACACCTTGATGTTGTGCAGGGCGCCCTGCCAGGGGCCCGTCCAGATGTTGTGGTGCCTGGCCCGGCCGAGCTGCAGCGGGCCGGGGGCCTGCCAGATCCCCGGAACCGGCGTCTCGCCCGCCTTCTTGCCGTCCACGTAGAGCGCGATGGCCTTCTTCTCCGCGTCGTACGTCGCCATCAGCAGCGTCGGCGTCTTGTGGACGGTGAGCCCCTCCGCGGTGACGGTCCGCGTGGTCGCCTCGGCGCCCTTGTCGCCCGTCTGCACCCGGAAGATCCAGGCCTGCTTGCCGTTCACCTCGTTCAAGCCGAGCTCGAAGGAGTAGGACTCCCCGTCGCCCTGGCTCATGGCGATCCGCGAGCCCTTGGTGGCGGAGCTGTAGACGCGCGCCGTGATCGTGAAGCTCTTGGTGACGTCGACGACGGGCTCGGCGGACTGCCCCCACGAGTTGCCGTTGCCCCGGCCGACCACCTGGAACCGCTTGCCCAGCGGGCCGACCTTGAGGTCGGGGCCCAGCCGGATGCCGGTCTGCCCGTAGCTGTCGCGCAGCAGCGTGTCGTCCCCCGCGACCGTCGCCGTGTAGGCCTTGGGCGACTTCGACTCGTCCGGCTCGGGGGAGGCCGACGTCGACGTCGCGGGTTGGGCGTCCGGCCCGTCCGGGCCGTCACCGTCACCCCGGAGCAGGAAGAACGTTCCACCGCCGGCCAGCAGCGCCAGCACCGTCACGGTGCCGACCAGCGTCCACCGCTTCTTCTTGCGTCGCGCAGCCTCGGAACGGTCGGCCATGGCCTCCCAGTCCGGCTGCTCCGACGCGCCGGGTATGTCCGGACCGCCCAGCCTCGTGAAAGCCGGCTGGGCCGGAATCGGAGTCGTGGCTGGCGGCCACGTCGGGGCTCCCGCGTCCTGCTGGTACGGGTTCGGCTGCTGCCCGGCCTGCGGATAGCCGTAGCCGCCGCCTCCGGACGGGTAGCCGTAACCGCTCTGGGCGGGCGCTCCCGGCGGGAACCCGTATCCGCTGCCGGGGGCGGGCTCGGGCTGCGGGCTGCTCGGGGGATTCGGATTCGTGCCGTCGGTCATGGCACGGAGCCTAAGACACGCACCCGGCGGCGGGCACGGCCCGGTCCCCGTCCGTCAGACCTGAGGCGGCTTCAGTACCGGGAAGCTGCCCGTGTCCGTCGGCGCGTGCTCGGGCAGCCACAGCACGGCGACCGCCCCGGCCGCCGCACCGACGGGCGCGCCCGCCGCCGTCGGCGAGCGCTCCAGGACACCGGGGGCCGCCACGTTGCGGAACGTCAGCCGGGCCCCCAGCACCCTCGCCTGGCCCTCCGCGATGGTCAGCCCCAGCCCGTGCCCCACACCCGCGCGGTCCGTCGACCCGGTGCGGAACCGGCTCGGCCCCTCGCGCAGCAGTGCCTCGGGGAACCCCGGCCCGTGGTCGCGGACCCGCACGACCCGCCCCTCCACGTCCACCTGGATCGGCGGCAGCCCGTACCGGGCGGCGTTCGCGAGGAGGTTGCCCAGGATCCGCTCCAACCGCCGCGGGTCGGTACTGACGACCTCGTCCGCGACGATCCGTACCGTCGCCTCCGGCATCAGCACCTTCACGCGCCGGCTCACGAACTCGCCCAGCGCCACGTCCTGGAGCTCCGCCCGCTCCGAGGCGCTGTCCAGCCGGGCCACCTCCAGCACGTCCTCCACCAGGGCGCGCAACGCCTGCGCCCGGTCCCGGACCAGCTCCGTCGGCCGCCCCGGCGGCAGCAGTTCCGCGGCGGTGAGCAGGCCCGTCACCGGTGTGCGCAGCTCGTGCGCGATGTCCGCGGTCACCCGCTGCTCGGCCTCCAGCCGCTGCTGGAGGGCGTCGGCCATGGCGTCCACGGCCCGCGCCAGGTCGTCCGTCTCGTCGCGGACGACACCACCGACCGCGTCCCGCACCCGTACGTCGGGATCACCGTGGGCCACCCGCTGCGCGGCGGCGGCCGCCTTGCGCAGCCGGCGCGAGATCTGTCCGCCGATGAGCACGCCGAGCGCCGATCCGCCGACCACCGCGGACAGGCCGCCGATGACGAGGGCCCGGTCCAGGTCGGTGAGCAGGTTGGTGCTCTCCCGGAACGGCGTGTGCAGCGACAGCACCGTCCCGTTCCCGAGCGGTACGGCGGCCCACACCTCGGGCAGCCCCTCCGGTCGTTCCTGGACGTACGTCCCGCGCCGCCCCGACTGTGCCTTCTGCCGCAGTTCCGCCGGCAGTTCGGGATCGTTGAGCTTGGCTCCCATGGGCGGCTTGCGCCCGGCCTCGGCATTGCGGGAGATGAACTGCACGCGCTCCAGCTGCACATCGCGCGCGCTCTCCAGCATCGACACCCGGGCAGCGCTGTGCACCACCAGGCTCAGCGCGATGGTGACGAGGGCGCCCACGGCGGCGATGGCGAGCGTGATCTTCCACCGGATCCCCGTACGGAGGGTGAACCGTCTCATGCCTTGAGTTTGTATCCGAAGCCCCGGACCGTTTCGATCCGGTCCTGTCCGATCTTCGTCCGCAGCCGCTGGACGTGGACGTCCACGACACGGGTGTCGCCGCCCCAGTCGTAGTCCCAGACGCGTTCCAGGAGCCGGTCGCGGGAGAGGACCGTGCCGGGTGCGGAGGAGAACTCCAGCAGCAGCCGCATCTCGGTCGGCGTCAGCGCCACGTTCGCGCCCGACCGGCGGACCTCCATGCCCTCGGTGTCCACCTCCAGGTCACCGAAGGAGAGCACTCCGCGCTCGGCGTCCGGGCCGTCGTGGGGGGTGCCCGCGGCGCCGTTCTGCGGGCCTCCGGAGTGGTCGAAGCGGCGCAGCACGGCGCGGATCCGGGCGACCAGCACGGAGCCGTCGAACGGCTTGGTGACGTAGTCGTCGGCGCCCGCCTCCAGGCCCAGCACCACATCGATGCTGTCGGCGCGCGCCGACAGCATGATCACGGGGACGGTGGACTCGTCACGGATGCGGCGGCACAGGCTCACGCCGTCCATGCCCGGGACCATCACGTCCAGCAGGGCGATGTCGGGCCGGCGTGCGCGGAAGGACTCCAGGCCGGACAGGCCGTCGGGCATGGCCGTGACCACGAACCCGTCGCGCTCCAGCGCCAGGGTCGTGGCCTCACGGATGACGTCGTCGTCCTCCACGAACAGGACATGGGTCTCGGCCATGCGCAAGCCTCGCCTCGTTCTTCTTGCTCAGTGCTCAGTTCTTATGACTCGTCGCCGGGGCGGGTTGGGCGCCGCCGTCGACCACGTTGCTGTACTCCGAGTGCACCCGGTCCTGCTCGGTGAACCCCTCCCCGCTCCAGCGGTACGTGATCACGTCCTCGCCCGACGGATAGGCGAGTGCGTCGCTCTTGCCGTAGACCTGCTTCGTGACCACCAGGTCGCCCCGGTCGATCTCCGCGTAGACGGGGGGCTGCTCGTCCGAGAACACATTCTCGTACCTGCCGCCGTCCGCCCGGTACACGTAGGACCCGCGGCCCAGGGCGTCGGCGCAGGACAGGACGTTCACGACGATGTCGGCGACCGGGCCGCCGGTGACCTTCCCGTAGCTCACGTCCACCGGGTACTCCTTGCCCGTACAGGGCTTGAGGTCCTTCTTGACCTCGGCGCTGACCTTGGGGTCCGCCATGATCAGACCGACGGGGTCCACCTTCTTCAGGGAGGTGCCGGACGGGGAGGCCGACGCCGGGGAGGTGTCCGTGGCGGAGCCGGACGGCGCGGTCCTGGCGACCGTGTCGGTGCGGGCGGGCCCGCCGTCGCGCAGGCCGGTCCCGCCGGTCGCGCAACCGACCGCGAACACGGCAGTGCCGACGAGGACGATGGTCCCCGCCGACACCAGCACCAGACTGCTCGTTCCCCTCCATGCGGGGGGAGAGCTCCTGCCGTTCAGGTCTTGGCCGTTCAGGCCGCGCACCGCTCACGCCCCTCGTACCGCATGGTGTGGTCACCGCGCTCCAGCGCACGCATGTCCAGGTCCCGGCTCTCCAGCTCCTGCCGGAGGCGGGCCAGGGCGCGGTGCAGAGTGCTCTTCACGGTTCCCGCCGACATCCCGAGCGCCGCGGCCGTCTCCTCGGTGCTCATCTGCTCCCAGTGTCGCAGGACGACCACACTGCGCTGCTTGGGCGCGAGCACCTTGAGGATGTCCATCAGCAGGGCACGGTCGGCGCGCTGGTCGGAGCCGTCCTCGACGGACGCGTCGGGCAGCTGCTCGGTGGGGACCTCTTCGAGCTTGCGGGCCCGCCACCACTCCGTACGGGTGTTGATCATGACCCGGCGCAGGTAGGCATCGGCCAGGGACTTGTCGGCGATGCCGTCCCACCGGCCGTAGGTGCGCACGAGGGCCGTCTGGAGGAGGTCCTGGGCGTCGGTGGGGTCCGGGACCAGGCGTCGGGCACTGCGCAGGAGGGCGTCCTGCCGGGTGCGCACGTACTCCTCGAACCCGAGTACCTCGCCATGCGCCTGCGCCATTTCAGACCGCCTCCGTTCCCGTCCGACCGCTCCACCGCTGTCTTACGGGGACGACGCTACGGAGGGGTTGTCACGGGCCTGTGCGGGCCAGCCTGCGGTGGGAGCACGGACACCCATAGGTTGTGTAACAGCGGCCGTGAGCTGGGGTTTAGCGGCAAAAACCGGAATCTCTGACTCAGCTTCAGTCGCGGCTACGGGGGGTGGCCGGTCGGTGCACGGTCCGTTCCCGAACCGCCCGACCGGCCCCCGAACCACACGCGGCCGAACTTCGCCGAGCCCCCCGCCGAGGTCCCGCGCAGGCCTCCTGCCGTCAGGCCTGCGGCCGGCTCTGCGGCAGCCGGTACAGGCCGCCGTCGAGCGGCTCCACCAGCCCGTCGGAGACCAGCCCGTCGAGCGCCCGGGCCCGCTGCACCGGTTCGTTCCACACCGTGTCGAGCACGGCCTGCGGCACCGGCCCCAACGCTTCCCGCAGCACGGCCAGGAGCTTGCCCCGCACCTGCCGGTCGGTCCCCGCGTACGTCTGCCCGCGCCGCGGCGGCCCGTCGTGCGCCGGCTTCCCGGCCAGCCGCCACGCGCAGAGCCCGGCCACCGGGCAGCGCACGCAGTCCGGGTTCTTCGCGGTGCACACGAGCGCGCCGAGCTCCATCGAGGCCGCCGCCCAGCGGGCCGCGGTGGGCTCGTCCTGCGGCAGCAGCTCGCGGGCCAGGCGCCGTTCGGCGGCCGTGGTCGCGTTCGGCGGGTACTCGACACCGGTGGCCGCGCGCGCGAAGACCCGCCGGACGTTGGTGTCGAGGACGGCGTGCCGCTGGCCGTACGCGAAGGAGGCGACGGCCGCGGCGGTGTACTCGCCCACCCCGGGCAGCGCGAGGAGCTGGGCGTGTTCGCGCGGGACGTCGCCCCCGTGCCGCTCCGTTATCGCGGCGGCCGCGCCGTGCAGCCGCAGGGCCCGGCGCGGGTAGCCGAGCCGCCCCCAGGCACGCACGGCCTCGCCGGGGGCCTCGGCGGCCAGGTCGGCGGGGCGGGGCCAGCGGGCGATCCACTGCTCGTAGACCGGCAGGACCCGGCTGACGGGGGTCTGCTGGAGCATGAACTCGCTGACCATGACGCCCCAGGGGCCCGCCTCGGGGCGGCGCCAGGGCAGGTCGCGGGCGTGCTCCTCGAACCACGCGATGACGGGGGAGTGCAGCGCATGGCGGGCGGAGGCGTCGGACCCGTCGCAGGTCACGCCGCGGTCCGGGCCGGGGGACACGCCGGCGGACGCGTCGGACGAGGCGTCGGCGGACACGTCGGGGGAGGAAAGGGGGGATGCAGTCATGGCGTACGGCATCCTGACACGTTTCGGACCTCGGGGGCGGACGTGTCGGCCGGACCGGGCCCGGTCGGCCGGACGCCCGCCGAACCAGCGCCGGTGCGGCGCCGATGGTCACCCAACGTACTCAAACCGGATTGATCTCCATATCAGCCCTTTGGCCGGTTCTCGCCGCCTCCGCTTGCGCCCGCAGGATGATCATCGGCAAATCGAGTCCGCTGCGCGGCATGTGGGGCACTGATCGGGGCGCGAACTCTCGTAAAGTTCCCTCCGTGGGATCTCTGCGCAATCCGGTCGGGCCGCTCCCCTCCTCCATCTACTGGCGACGGAGGGCTGTGCTGGCGTCCGTCGTCGCGCTCCTCGCGCTCCTCGCCGTATGGACCGTCAGTTCCGGTGGGGGAAAGACGAGTACGAACGGAAAGGGCGAGGGCCGCCCCGATCCCGTCACCTCCATCACCCCCGGGCCGGCCGGCACGGGCCCCGCCATCAGCGCCGCCCCCGGCGGACGCCCCGACTCCGGCAGCGGCGGGAACACCGGGTCCGAGGGCGGCGGCTCCGGCGGCGGCGCGGGCAAGAACGGCGAACCGGGCAGCGGCGCCGCCACGGGCGGCGGTTCCGGTTCCGGTTCCGCTGCCGCAGGCGCGGGCGGCGCGGCGGCGGTCCCGGCGGACTCCCCGCTGCCCACGTGCGCGACCAATGCGCTGCAGTGGGAGGTCAAGAGCGCGAAGAACGAGTACGAGGCGAACGAGAAGCCCCGCCTCGAACTGATCGCCCGCAACATCTCCGGAACCACCTGCAAGGTCGATCTCGGTCCGAAGCACGCCGTGCTGACCATCCTTCAGGCCAGCGCCAACAAGGCGGTGTGGTCCTCGGCGGACTGCCCGGCGGGCGCGGGCAACGCGTTCTTCCGCGTCCCGGCACAGGGCGAGACCACGTACGCGCTGGACTGGGACCGCAGGTTCAGCGCGGCCGACCAGTGCCAGTCGCCCCCGGCGGGTTCGGCCGCTCCGGACACCTACGTGGTCGAGGTCAAGTCCCCCGGCATGCCGGTGGCCCGTACCTCCTTCGTCCTCAAGCAGGACTAGCAGCAGCGCGCACGCGAACGGAGGCAGGAGCCCGCCGGGGTCGGCCGAGCGGGCACGCCCTAGACGTACCGCTCCAGGATCGAGGACTCCGCCAGCCGGGACAGCCCCTCGCGGACGCTGCGGGCACGGGCCTCACCCACGCCGTCCACCGCCTGCAGGTCGTCGACGCTCGCGGCGAGCAGCTTCTGCAGACCACCGAAGTGCTCCACCAGCCGCTCGATGATCGCCCCCGGCAGCCTCGGCACCTTCGCCAGCAGCCGGTAGCCGCGCGGCGACACCGCCGAGTCCAGGGTCTCGGGCGAGCCCGTGTATCCGAGCGCCCGGGCCACGATGGGCAGTTCCAGCAGCTCCGGGTGGGTCAGCGCGTCCAGTTCCGCCAGCGCCTCGTCCACCGTGCGGGAACGCTTCGCCGTGGGCTCCGGCACGTAGTCCCGGATGACCAGCTCCCGCTCCTGCTCGATCCCGACCGTCAGCTCGTCCAGTTGCAGGGAGAGCAGTCGCCCGTCCGTGCCCAGCTCGACCACGTACTCGGCGATTTCCGTGGCGATCCGGCGGACCATTTCCAGCCGCTGCGCGACCGCCGTCACGTCGCGCACCGTGACCAGGTCCTCGATCTCCAGAGCCGACAGCGTGCCGGCCACCTCGTCGAGCCGCAGCTTGTAGCGCTCCAGCGTGGCCAGCGCCTGGTTGGCCCGCGACAGGATCGCCCCGGACTCCTCCAGGACCCGCCGCTCCCCGTCCACGTAGAGGGCGATCAGCCGCATCGACTGCGACACCGACACCACGGGGAAGCCGCACTGCTTGGAGACGCGGTCCGCCGTGCGGTGGCGCGTGCCGGTCTCCTCCGTGGGGATCGACGCGTCCGGTACGAGCTGGACGCCCGCCCGCAGGATCTTGGTGAGGTCCTTGTCGAGGATGAGTGCGCCGTCGAGCTTGCACAGCTCGCGCAGCCGGGTCGCGGTGAACTCCACGTCCAGGACGAAGCCGCCCGTGCACATCGCCTCGACGGCCTTGTCCATGCCGAGGACGATGAGGCCGCCGGTGTTGCCCCGGACGATCCGCTCCAGTCCGTCGCGCAGCGGCTGACCAGGTGCGACCGCGCTCAGCGAGGCGCGCAGGAGCGCGTCGTGCTTGGAGCTCGCGCCGGACTTCCCGGGTGCTGATGCCCCGTCCTTGGCTGCCACTGCACTCCTCCGGTCGCGGGTTGCGCCACCCGGCGCGGGGGCACGGAGACGTGCGTACGGCTGGGCGGACCAGCACAAAGTCTACCGGCGCGCGCCACGGCCCCGCCGTGGCTCGGCCAGGTAGGGCCGGGCGGCGGCCCGTACGTGCCTCCTGACCAGCGGTCCGACCGGCCGGTCGGCCGGGTCGATCATGGCGGTCCACCCGGGTCGACCAGGGGCTCAACCGGTCGGTCGGACCGGGGTGCGCAGTGACCCGGAGCGGGGCCGCCGGCGCCTACTCGGCCGCCGCCCGCTCCCTCGCCGGTGTACGGGAGCGCCCGCGGGGCAGCACGCGCAGCGCATCACCCATGTCGGCGACCTCGGTCACCTTCATCCCCGGCGGCACCTTGCCCGGATCCGCCGGGACCAGCGCGTGCGTGAAGCCCAGCCGGTGCGCCTCCGCCAGCCGCCGCTGCACGCCCGTCACCCGCCGCACCTCGCCGGCCAGACCGACCTCGCCGATCGCCACCAGGTTCTTCGGGAGGGGGACGTCGCTGGCCGCCGAGGCCAGCGCGAGCGCGATCGCCAGGTCCGCGGCCGGCTCGGTGAGCTTCACGCCGCCCACGGTGGCGCTGTAGATGTCGCGCTTGCCGAGCGCGGTGATCCGGCCGCGTTGCTCCAACACCGCCAGCATCATCGAGACGCGCGAGGTCTCCAGGCCCGAGGTGGTTCGCCGGGGAGAGGGAATCTGCGAGTCCACGGTCAGCGCCTGCACCTCGGCGACCAGCGGCCGCTTCCCCTCCAGGGTCACGGTCAGGCAGGTCCCCGGCACGGCCTCGGCCCGCCGGGTCAGGAACAGCCCGCTCGGATCGGCGAGCCCGGTGATCCCCTCGTCGTGCAGCTCGAAGCAGCCCACCTCGTCGGTGGCGCCGTACCGGTTCTTCACGCCGCGCACGAGCCGCAGCCGCGCATGCCGGTCGCCCTCGAAGCTCAGCACCACGTCGACGAGGTGCTCCAGCAGGCGGGGGCCGGCGATCGCGCCGTCCTTGGTGACGTGGCCGACGAGGAGGGTCGCCATGCCCCTTTCCTTGGAGGCCCTGATCAGCGCGCCCGCCACCTCGCGCACCTGGGCCATGCCGCCGGGCGCGCCGTCGATCTCGGGGGAGGCGACGGTCTGTACGGAGTCCAGGACGAGGAGGGACGGCTTCACGGCGTCGAGGTGCCCGAGGACCGCCGACAGGTCGGTCTCGGCCGCCAGGTACAGATGGTCGCTCAGCGCCCTGATCCGGTCGGCCCGCAGCCGCACCTGGCTGGCCGACTCCTCGCCCGTGACGTACAACGTGCGGTGCTCGTCGCTGGAGGCCTTCGCCGCGACGTCCAGCAGCAGCGTCGACTTGCCCACGCCGGGCTCGCCGGCCAGCAGCACGACGGCGCCGGGCACGAGCCCGCCGCCGAGGACGCGGTCGAGCTCGTCCACCCCGGTGCTGCGGGCGGTCGCCGTCCGGCCGTCGACCTGCGCGATCGGCAGCGCGGCGGTGGAGACCCGGCCGGCCGCGGTGGTCCGTACGGCGGGCGCGCCCATCTCCTCGACCGTGCCCCAGGCCTGGCACTCGGGACACCGGCCGAGCCACTTCGCCGTCGTCCAGCCGCATTCGGTGCAGCGGTAGGACGGACGGTCCTTGGCGGATGAACGAGCAGTGCGGGCAGCCATGCGGTTCACGGTAGCCGTCCGCACCGACAGCCAGTGCCGCGGTGCCGTCCGGGCTGCCGGTCCGGGTGCGGTCCGGGCTCCGCCCGTGCCGGTTCCGCCCGTGCCGGATCCGCCCGCGGGGCCGAGGCCGGGTCGGGCGTCGGGTCGTCGTCCCGCCCGGCCGTCACGCCCGTGCGTCAGTGCGCCGGCGATCTGTTCACCCTTAAGGGCTAAAACCGGGGAAGGCTTCCAAGGCTCCCCCGACGCGCCGCCTACGGTCGCCAGGTGAACAGCAGCAGCCAGGCACAACCCTCACCGCGCACCGGCGCGCACCGGGCGCACGGGCGCACGCCCCAGGAAGAGGAGCCGCCGCGCCCCTTCCGGCACGAGCCGTACCTCGACGGCCTGTTCACCTACTGCCTGTCGGTCCTGTGCGACCACGACACCGCGACCGATGTGCTCGGAGACGTCCTCGCCGTGGCCGAGCGGCACCCCGGCCGGTGCCCGGACGAGGGCGACCGGCGGGCCTGGCTCTACGCGCTCGCCCGCTGGGCCTGCCTGCGCCGGCTGGCCGACCAGCGGCGCATCCGGCCGGGCGCGCACTCCGCCCGGCGTGCGCCGGAGCACGAAGGGGAAGGCCGTGCGCCCGGGGGCGCAGCGGGCGGCGGCCCGGCCCCCGAGGCCCACCGGCAGCTCGACGTCAGCGCCTACCGCCGCACCGAGCTGGCCCGTCTGGCCTGGCCCGAGGCCGCCGGCACCACGCCCGCCCAGCGTGAGGCCCTCGAACTCGCCGTCCGGCACCGCCTCGGCGTTCCCGAACTCGCCGCCGTCCTCGGTACACCCCCCGCCGCCGCCCGCGAGCTCCTGACCGGCGCCGCCTGCGAAGTGGAGCGCACCCGCGCCGCGCTCGCCGTCGTCGAGACCGGCGGCTGCCCCAGCGTCTCCCAGCTCACCGGCGGAGGCGCCGACGGTGCCGGCACCGGCGGCGACGTGCTGCTGTCCAGCACCCTGCGCGCCGAGCTGGTCCGCCACGTCGACGACTGCCCCCGCTGCCGGCGCGTCGCCGAGCGGGTGGGCGCCGCCGCTCCCTGGCCCGGCTCGGGCGGTGTCGACACCGCCGCGCTGCCGCTCGTACCCGCCCCCCGCACCGCGGTCCACGCGGCGATGCTCCGCTCCGGCCGGGGCCGCGGCCGCAGCCCCGGCCCGCGCTTCGACCGCACCGGCTTCCCCATGGACCCCAGGGACCGCGCCGCCCGCCGCGACCGGCTCCGGGCCCGGGCGGTCACCACCACCGTCGTCGCCACCGTCGTCGCCGCCCCGGTCCTGGCACTGTGGGCCTCGTACCGCAGCGAACAGGGCACCGGCGAGTCCCCCGGCGACCACTCGACCCGCATCTCCGCGAGCGAGACCGAACTCCCGACCGCCCGCATCGACGGCCGCCCGCTGACCGCCTACGAGAACACCGGGAACGCCACCGGCACCACCACCGGCGCCTCCGCCTTCACCGGGACCAGCGCCTCCTCCGACGTCTCCGTCGAGGTGATCAGCAGCGGCCCGCCGGCCAGCCCCGACCACGCCGGCGCCCCCGGCCGGCTCTCCGTGGCAGCGTCCTCGCGGGGCGCCCTGACCCTGCTCACCCTCACCGCCTCCGGCGGCGCCCCGGTGAACTGGCGGCTCTGGTCCGACGGGCCCTGGCTGCATGCGAGCCGTACCGCGGGAACCCTCGCGCCGGGAGAATCGGTCACCCTCCAGATCACCGTCGACCCCGAGGCGCAGCCCGTCGGCGCCTGGACCGCCCACGTCGGGGTCGACCCGACCGGCGCGGTGGTCTCCATCCGCGGCCGCGGCCGCCCGCCGTCCACACCCGCCCCGCAGCCGGAACCGACGCCGCCCGCGAGCCCGTCGCCGACCCCGGACCAGACGCAGGGGCCCACGCCGACGCCCGGCCCGACGGAGCCGACGACCCCGCCGCCGTCGCCGACGCCCGCGCCGACCCCGACGGACGGTACGGGCGGCACGGACTCCCCGGCGCCCGAACCCGCCCCGACGGGGCCCGCCGGCGGCTGACGCCCGACGCCGCTCCCCGCCCCTGGCCTACGGAGCCGGGTCGCGAAGCGGTCCCGGAGCCGCGTCCGTGCCCGTGGCCGTGCCCGGAACCGGTCCCGTGACCGGGGCGGGGTCCGCCGGGTGCGGAGCCATCGGCAGCAGCGACGCCAGGCGGGCCTCGCACAGCTCCACGAGGGCCTCGTACCCCTCCTTGCCCATCAGCTCCGTGAGCTCGGCGCGGTACGACACGTACACCGGGTCCCCGGCGCCGTGCGCGGACGTCGCCGACGTGCACCACCAGTGCAGGTCATGGCCGCCGGGACCCCAGCCGCGGCGGTCGTACTCGCCGATCGACACCTGCAGGACCCGGGTGTCGTCCGGCCGGTCGATCCAGTCGTAGGTCCGGCGGATCGGCAGCTGCCAGCACACGTCCGGCTTGGTCTCCAGCGGCTCCCGGCCCTCCCTCAGCGCGAGGATGTGCAGCGAGCAGCCGGCCCCCGCGGGGAAGCCGGGCCGGTTCAGGAAGATGCACGCACCGTCCCAGCGGCGGGTCTGCTTCTCCCCGTCGTCGTCGTTCTGCGTCCACCCGCTCTCGCTGCCGACGTCGTGGAACTGCCACAGCTCCGGCGTCAGCCGGGCCACGTGCTCCGCGACGCGCTTCTCGTCGTCCTCGTCGGAGAAGTGCGCGCCGAGCGTGCAGCAGCCGTCCGAGGCCCGGCCCGCCTGGATGCCCTGGCACCCGCTGCCGAAGATGCAGGTCCAGCGGGAGGTCAGCCAGGTCAGGTCACAGCGGAAGACCTGCTCGTCGTCGGCGGGGTCGGGGAACTCCACCCAGGCCCGGGGGAAGTCCAGCCCCTTCTCGTCGGGCACGGCCCTGCCCTTTCCGGCCTTGCCGCCCTTGGCACTGCTCGTGGTCCTGCCCGTGTCCTTCAGCGACCGGGTCTTGTTGGCCTTCTTCGTATTTGGCACAAACCCAAGCCTAAGCGCCCCTTACTCAACCCCTGAGTGTTCCGCGCAGTAGCGTTTCCCCCTATGAGACTCGGTGTCCTTGATGTGGGTTCGAATACCGTCCATCTGCTGGTGGTGGACGCGCACCCCGGTGCGCGCCCGCAGCCCGCGCACTCGCACAAGGTGGAGATAAGGCTGGCCGAGCTGCTCGACGCCGCCGGCGCGGTCACCCCCGCGGGAGTCGAGCGGCTCCTCTCCGTCATCAACGAAGCAGTGCAGGCCGCCGAGGACAAGGGGTGCGAAGACGTCCTGCCCTTCGCCACCAGCGCCGTGCGCGAGGCCACCAACGCCGACGAGGTCCTGGCCCGGGTCAAGGCCGAGACAGGCGTCGACCTGCCGGTCCTGAGCGGTGAGGACGAGGCGCGGCTCACCTTCCTCGCCGCCCGCCGCTGGTTCGGCTGGTCCGCCGGAAAGCTGCTGGTCCTGGACATCGGCGGCGGCTCCCTGGAAATCGCGTACGGCATCGACGAGGACCCCGACGCGGCCGTCTCCCTCCCGCTGGGCGCGGGCCGCCTCACCGCGGGCTGGCTGCCGGGCGATCCGCCGGACGCCCGCGACATCCGGGCGCTGCGGCGGCACGTCCGGACGGAGATCGCCCGCACGGTCCGCGAGTTCAGCCGTTTCGGGGCCCCGGACCACGTCGTGGCGACGTCGAAGACCTTCAAGCAGCTGGCCCGCATCGCGGGCGCGGCCCGCACCGCGGACGGCCTGTACGTGCAGCGCGACCTCAGCCGCAAGGCGCTGGAGGAGTGGGTCCCGCGGCTTGCGGAGATGACGACGGCCCAGCGCTGCGCGCTCCCGGGCGTCTCGGAGGGCCGCGCGAACCAGCTCCTGGCCGGCGCCCTGGTCGCCGAGGGCGCCATGGACCTGTTCGGCGTCGACGAACTGGAGATCTGCCCCTGGGCCCTCCGCGAGGGCGTCATCCTCCGCCGCCTGGACCACCTCCCGACACCGGGCCCCGCCGCCGCGTAGCACGACCCCGGCGCAGCACCGCCCGGCGGCGCGATGCGGGCACGGGCGCGGGGAGGCACGGCGTGGGGGAGCCGTGGTGCGGGGGAGCGGCGGTGTGGCGGAGCTGTGGTGTGGCGGAGGGGCGGCGTGTACGGGTGCACGCCCGGCCGGTGCCCCCACCCCCCACCCCCCGTACCAGCGACCACCTGATGCCGCGGTGTCCGAGGGCGTGGGCAGGATGGTGACCATGAGTCACAACATCTCGTACTCGACGGCGGACAAGGCCCACGTGCTGGCCTACCTCGGCAGCAAGGGCGATCTCACGGGGGATCAGCTGCGCCGGCTGGAGCTCATGCGCAACCGTGCCCGGGCCTACCAGGACAACCTCGACCGGCAGGGACTGGACTGGGGGCTGTCCGTCCCCGACGCGCTGGAGCACCTCGTCGCCGGGCGCACCGACTCCGACGCGGACTGCGCGGGCAACGCCTACACCACCGCCCTGCAGTTCATCATCGACTGCAATGCCTCGGACGACTCCCACCTGGGCACGTACTCCAAGCCCAGCACCTTCTTCGGGCTCGTCGACGACGAGATGCGCCGCCTCGGCGTGGCCGCCGACCTGCTGCCCCACAGGTACCTCTTCGGGGGCCCGCCCGTGGAGTTCCCCGACATCCCCTGGTCGATGGACGGCTACCCGGCCATCGGGCACCTGCCGCTCGCGAGGACCAAGGACGCCGCCGACGCCTACCGGGCCGTTCTGGACCGGATGGACCCGGACTTCCACTACGACGTGCAGCAGCTCGCCGCCGTCCTCGACGCCGAGCACAAGGAGTGGGAGCGCGCGACGAGGGACCTCGACCGGTACACCCAGGACACCCTCTTCTTCCGCCTCGTCTGACGGCCGGAACCGGGCCCGCGTGGCGGCCGTCACGTACCGGGCGGGCGCGGGCCCCGTACCCTGTCCCCGTGGCAGAACCCGTCCGCATCCCCACCGCGAAGGTCGCCCTGTCCACCGCCTCCGTCTATCCGGAGTCCACGGCGACCGCCTTCGAGATCGCCGCGCGCCTCGGTTACGACGGCGTCGAGGTCATGGTGTGGACGGACCCGGTCAGCCAGGACATCGACGCGCTGCGCCGTCTGTCGGAGCACCACCAGGTGCCCGTCCTCGCCGTCCACGCGCCCTGTCTGCTGATCACCCAGCGGGTGTGGTCCACCGATCCCTGGGTCAAGCTCCAGCGCGCCCGGTCGGCCGCCGAAAGGCTCGGCGCGTCCACCGTCGTCGTGCATCCGCCCTTCCGGTGGCAGCGGCAGTACGCGCGCGACTTCGTGTCCGGCATCTGGCGGATGGCCGAGGAGACCGACGTGCGGTTCGCGGTGGAGAACATGTACCCGTGGCGGTACCGCGACCGCGAGATGCTCGCCTACGCCCCCGAGTGGGACGTCACGAAGGACGACTACCGGCACTTCACCGTCGACCTGTCGCACACCGCGACCGCCCGCACCGACGCCACCGCCATGGTCGACCGGATGGGGGACCGGCTGGCCCACGTGCACCTCGCCGACGGGAACGGCTCGGCCAAGGACGAGCACCTGGTGCCGGGGCGCGGTACGCAGCCCTGCGCCGAACTGTTGGAGCGACTCGCCGCGACCTCCTTCGACGGGCACGTGGTGATCGAGGTGAACACGCGGCGCGCGATGTCCTCCGCCGAGCGCGAGGCGGACCTCGCCGAGGCGCTGGCCTTCACCCGCCTGCACCTGGCCGCCGCCGGCCGCGACGGGGCGCGCCGGCCGTGACGAAGGAGAGCGCGCCGCGCCGCCGGGGGCCGGGCCGCCCCCGCCAGGACGAGGTCGAGGAGGGCCCGGGTACGCAGGAGCGCATCCGGCTCGCCGCCCGTGAGGTGTTCGCCGAACGCGGCTACGACAAGACGTCCGTGCGCGGCATCGCGAAGGTCGCCGGTGTGGACCCGGCGCTGGTGCACCACTACTTCGGCAGCAAGGACGACCTGTTCGCCGCCGCCATCGAGATCAGCATGGAGCCGGCCCTGGTGCTCCCGGCCGTCATCGGGGAGGGGCCGGACGGCATCGGTGAGCGCCTCTCCCGCTACTTCTTCGGGATCTGGGAGAACCCCGTCACCCGGGCGCCGCTGCTCGCGGTGATCCGGTCCGCGCTCACGCACGAGGCCGCCGCGAAGGTGCTGCGCGGGCTGGTGCTGCGCAGGCTGCTGCAGCGGATCGCCGCCGACCTCGACGTGCCCGACCCGACCTTCCGCGCCGAGCTCGCCGCCTCCCACATGGTCGGCATCGCGATCCTGCGCTACGTCCTCCAGGTCGAGCCGCTCGCGTCCGCGGACCCGGAGGACATCGTGGCGCTCGTCGCCCCTACGCTCCAGCGGTACCTGACCGAGGGCTGAGCCGCCCGTCCCGCCATGCGGACAGGCCGTCCGGATCGCGGGCGGTGGGCGTAGCCTCGTACCTGAGCCATATCCGCAGTCGCGGCTGACCGTACAGCCGTACTCATGGGGAGTGAACCGCATGCCCGAGCTGAGGTCCCGCACCGTCACCCACGGCCGCAACATGGCGGGTGCCCGCGCCCTGATGCGCGCCTCGGGCGTAGCGAGCGCGGACATCGGCAAGCCGATCATCGCGGTGGCGAACTCCTTCACCGAGTTCGTCCCCGGCCACACCCACCTGGCGCCGGTCGGCCGGATCGTGTCGGACGCCATCCGCGCGGCCGGCGCGATCCCCCGCGAGTTCAACACCATCGCCGTCGACGACGGCATCGCGATGGGCCACGGCGGCATGCTGTACTCCCTGC
Source organism: Streptomyces sp. NRRL F-2664 (assembly GCF_000719345.1). Lineage (GTDB taxonomy): Bacteria > Actinomycetota > Actinomycetes > Streptomycetales > Streptomycetaceae > Streptomyces. The sequence continues at coordinate 9,147 of NZ_JOFX01000006.1, read as the reverse complement.
CGTCCCGCGACCTGATCGCGGACAGCGTGGAGTACATGGTCGAGGCGCACTGCGCCGACGCCCTGATCTGCATCTCCAACTGCGACAAGATCACCCCCGGCATGCTGATGGCCGCCATGCGCCTCAACATCCCGGCCGTGTTCGTCTCCGGCGGCCCGATGGAGGCCGGCCAGGCGATCCTCGTCGACGGCACCGTCCGCAAGCTGGACCTGATCGACGCCATGGTGGACGCCTCCAACGAGAACGTCTCCGACGAGGACGTGCTCCGCATCGAGGAGAACGCCTGTCCCACCTGCGGTTCGTGTTCCGGCATGTTCACCGCCAACTCGATGAACTGCCTGGCCGAGGCCATCGGCCTGGCCCTTCCGGGCAACGGCTCGGTCCTCGCCACGCACACCGCCCGCCGTGCCCTGTACGAGGACGCGGGCCGCACGGTCGTGGAGATCACCCAGCGCTACTACGGGGACGGCGACGAGTCCGTCCTGCCCCGCAACATCGCCACCCGCGAGGCCTTCGAGAACGCCATGGCCCTCGACATCGCCATGGGCGGCTCCACCAATACGATCCTGCACCTGTTGGCCGCCGCGCAGGAGGCGGGCCTGGACTACGACCTCAAGGACATCGACGCCGTCTCGCGCCGCGTCCCGTGCCTGGCCAAGGTCGCCCCGAACGTGGCGCCCGGCGGCACGTACTACATGGAGGACGTGCACCGGGCCGGCGGCATCCCGGCGATCCTCGGCGAACTGCACCGCGGCGGCCTCCTCAACAAGGACGTGACGACCGTCCACTCCGCGGGCCTGGAGGACTGGCTGGCGAAGTGGGACGCCCGCTCGGGCACGGCGACCGACACGGCCATGGAGCTGTGGCACGCGGCCCCCGGCTGCAAGCGCTCCGCGACGGCCTTCTCCCAGTCCGAGCGCTGGGACACCCTCGACCTCGACGCCGAGGGCGGCTGCATCCGCTCCGTGCAGCACGCGTACTCCAAGGACGGCGGCCTCGCCGTGCTGCGCGGCAACATCGCCGTCGACGGCTGTGTCGTCAAGACGGCCGGCGTCGACGAGTCGATCTGGACCTTCGAGGGCCCGGCCGTCGTCTGCGAGTCGCAGGACGAGGCCGTCGACAAGATCCTGCGCAAGGAGGTCAAGGCGGGCGACGTCGTCGTCATCCGCTACGAGGGCCCGCGCGGCGGCCCGGGCATGCAGGAGATGCTCTACCCGACGTCGTTCCTCAAGGGCCGCGGGCTCGGCAAGGTCTGTGCGCTGGTGACGGACGGCCGGTTCTCCGGCGGCACCTCCGGCCTGTCCATCGGGCACGCCTCCCCGGAGGCGGCGTCCGGCGGCGACATCGCCGTCGTCGAGGACGGCGACCTCATCCGCATCGACATCCCGAACCGGTCCATCGAGATCGTCGTCGACGACGCGGTCCTGGCGGCCCGCCACGCGGCGCTGGGCGGGGTGTACGCCCCGAAGAACCGCGAGCGCAAGGTCTCCGCGGCCCTGCGCGCCTACGCTGCGATGGCGACCAGCGCCGACAAGGGCGCCGTCCGCGACGTCACCCGGCTGGGCTGACCCGGCCGGCCACGGGCAGCGACGCCCCCGCACCGATCCGGTGCGGGGGCGCCCGCGTCTCACCAGCGGGCCGGGTCGGCGGCGTCCACCGCGAACACCGAGCCGTCGGGCGCGCCCGCGAAGATCCGCCCGCCGCCGGCCACCGGCGCGGGCAGCGTCGACGCGTAGGTGTCCTTGCCGTCGGCCATCCGCGGCCGGGTCTGGCCCGCCGGCCGGCCGTCGGCCGCGTCGACGGCCAGCAGCCGCCCGTCCGGCGCCGTCAAAAGGACCCGGCCGCCGGCGACCACCGGCCGGGAGGCCACCGTCACGCCCGTCTCCAGCCGCCACCGCTCCTTGTCGGCCCCGACCGCGGCCAGTGCGCCGGACGTCCCGAACAGGTACGTGACCCCCTCCCGGTCCACCGCCGCCTCCGCGTCGAACAGCGGCGCCGCCAGCCGCACCCGCTGCGCCGAACGCGCCGCGAGGTCGGCGCGCACGACGGCGGTGGTCCGGCCGGAGGCGTCGACGTCCATCAGGTACAGGCCGCCGCGCGCCGCCCCGACCGGCCGCAGCCGCCCGGCCGTGCGGAACTGCCGTCCGGCGCTCCCGGTCGCCGGGTCGACGGCGGCGAGCTGCGTGGAACCGCTGCCGTCGGGCGTCGCCACGTACAGCTCGGCGGGCTCGGTAACGCCGTCGCCACCACCGCCGGTCCACCACACGGAGCCGACCCCGCCGATCTGCTGCGTCCACCGCGCGGTGCCGGTCGCCGCGTCCAGGGCGGTGACGCTGCCGTGCGTTCCCACCAGCAGGACCTGCGCACCCGCGGGCAGCACCTGGGAGCCGGCGGGGAGCCCACGGCGCCAGCGCTCGGCGCCCGTGGCCGGGTCCAGCGCCCGGAGCGTCTCGCTGCCCGGTACCACGACGAGGACGCGACCGCCGGCGTGCAGGGGTGCGGCGGCGGTCGCGGTCCCCTTCGCCGGCGCGCCGGTCGGTGCCGCCACCGTCCACACCGCCCTGCCGTCGGCGGGGTCGAGCCGGGCGGCGGTGAGGCCCGGTCCGGCGCAGTAGAGGGCCTCTGCCTGCCAGGAGCAGGCCCCGATCCGGCTGCCCGTGCCGGGTGTGCCCAGGGGGACCGACCACGGCGCGAAGGCCTTCGCGGGCGCCGGATCCGACGTGCCCGCGATCTGCGCGGTCGACGACCCGGCGGCCGTCCCGAACCACAGGTACCCGCCGACGGCGCCGCCCACCAGCAGCAGCCCGGTCCCGGCCGCGACCGCGATCCGCGTCCGCCGCCGGCGCGGGGGCCGGGGCTCCGGCGCTGCGGGGACGCGCTCCCGGCGGTGGGTGAGCAGTTCGGCCCCGTCGGGCGGGCGCGGCCGGGGGATGAAGGCCTGGGTGTCCTCGGCGGTCGGGTACGCGACCGCCCGCATCTCCCCGATCAGCTCCTCCGCGGTCGGCCGCTCCTGCGGATCCTTCGCCAGGCACCGCTCGACGAGCGGTACGAGCTGCCGCGGCAGCCCGGTCAGATCGGGCTCGCTGTGCACCACCTGGTACGCCACCAGGTAGTGGCTGTCGGAGTCGAAGGGCCCGCGGCCCGTCGCCGCGTGGACGAGCACCGCGCCCAGGGCGAAGACGTCCGCGGCCGTCCCGACCTCGCGGGGCCGCTGGAACTGCTCGGGCGCCATGAACGGCGGCGTCCCGATCAGCTTGCCCGTCTCGGTCCGCAGGTCGCTGTCCGCCGGCCGGGAGATCCCGAAGTCGATGACCCGTACGCCGTCGGGCGCCATGAGGACGTTGCTCGGCTTGAGGTCCCGGTGGACCACACCGGCCCGGTGGATGTCGCGCAGCGCCTCCGCCAGCCCGGCGGCGAGCCGGGCCAGCTCGGTGCGGTCCAGCACCCGCTCCCGCACCCGCTCGGCGAGCGTCGGCGCGTCGATGAACAGGGTGGCCATCCAGGGCCGTTCGGCGTCGGGATCCGCGTCCACGACAGGGGCGGTGAAGGCACCGCTCACCCGGCGCGCGGCGGCGACCTCCTGCCGGAAGCGGGCCCGGAACTCCGGGTCCACCGCATGCTCGGCATGCACGATCTTGACGGCGAGTTTCAGCCCCGAGCCGGAGGTGGCGAGGTGGACGACGCCCATCCCTCCGGAGCCGAGCACCGATTCGAGCCGGTACTGCCCGGCGTACTCCGGAAAGCCCGCGTACTCCGCACGCAGCGAATGCACCGCTCACCACCCCCGCCGGAGCCTAGTCGATGAGCCGTACGCATCTCCAAGGTCCTGCTACCCTGCGCGAGTTGCGCACGGCAACGCCCATGGGGGGAGATGTCGCATGTCGGTGGAGAACGATTCGAGCCAAGTGCAGAGTGTTGCATCGGGCTCCGGCTACCCGTCCTACCCGGTCGCTCCCGGCTACCGGCTCAACGTCCGCAGCGGCCCCGGCACCACCTACTCTGTGATCGACGTCCTGCCGCTCGGCGCGACCGTCACCCTGCGCTGCCAGACCGAGGGCACCACGGTCTCCGGCCCGTACGGCACGACCGACATCTGGGACTGCATCGGCAACGGCCGGTTCGTCTCCGACGCGTACGTGCGGACCGGCAGCGACGGCTACGTGGTCACGCACTGCGGCTGACCGGACGGCGCGGCCCGCGTTCCGTCCGCCATGCGCCGGCCGCGTCCGCCGCGTGTGCCGCGGACGACCCGTCTGACACGTGAGACACACTCGGCCCGACCGGCCCGGCGGGGGATAATCGCTGCTGTGAGCGACGATCAGCGAGACCAGCCCCCCGTCGAGCCGGCGACCGGCGCGGCCGCCCCGGCCCGGGCGTCGTCCACGCCCGCGCCGACGGCCCCCGCCGGCCCGCAGCCCGAGCCGATCCGCTACTTCGGCACCACCTGGGTGAACCACGAGAGCGGCTACGGCCTGCGCCGCGCCGCCCTCGCCGTGGGATCGCTGGTCACCGCGACCGCCGCCGCCGTCCTGCTGCGCCTGTCCTACGAGGGCCTGGCGATCGGCAACGTCGGCCCCTTCCTCAGCATCTCCGTCGTCGTCCTCTTCGCGATCGCCAGCTCCATCGCCTTCATCAAGACCTGGGACTCCTACAACCGGCGCCCGGCCCCGTCCTCCGACGAGGCCGCGCTCAAGGGCCTGAAGACGATCGGTTTCATCGGCTCCCTCATCGCCTACGCCCTGCGCTGCCTGGTCGAGGCCCCCGGCGAGAAGCTCCGCCGCGCCGAGTACGAGCGAGCCCTGGCCGAGTACGAGCGCCGCCGCAGCACCCGCACCGGCAACCCGGCCGCCCGGCGACCGAAGCGCAGGAAGTAGCCCTCACCGCCCCCGGCAGTACGCCCGCAGTGTCCCGGTGATTGACGCCCCGGCACCGCCGGGCGCATTATTCATCACATGATGAATAAGCAGCCGGGTGAAGCACCGGCCGCCGTCCACGCCCACGGCCTCACCGTCCGCCGCGGCACCGGCCGCACCCCGCGCACCGTCATCGACGACATCGCCTTCGACGTCCCCCGCGGCCGCATCACCGGCCTCCTCGGCCCCTCCGGATGCGGCAAGTCCACCCTCCTGCGCGCCATCGTCGGCACACAGGCCCACGTCACCGGCACCCTCGACGTCCTCGGCCGGCCCGCGGGCCACCCGGACCTCCGCTCCCGCATCGGCTACGTCACCCAGGCCCCCTCCGTCTACGACGACCTCACCGTCCGCCAGAACCTCGACTACTTCGCCGCGATCCTCGACCCCGGCCGGACCGCCGCGGCCCGCCGCGCCGAAGCCGTCGACCGCGCCCTCACCGACGTCGACCTCACCGGCCGCGCCGGCGCCCTCGCCGGCAACCTCTCCGGCGGCCAGCGCAGCCGCGTCTCCCTCGCCGTCGCCCTGCTCGGAACCCCCGAGCTGCTGGTCCTCGACGAACCCACCGTCGGACTCGACCCCGTCCTGCGGCGCGACCTGTGGAACCTCTTCCACGACCTCACCGCCACCCGCGGCGCCACCATCCTCGTCTCGTCCCACGTCATGGACGAGGCCGAGCGCTGCCACGACCTCCTCCTCATGCGCGACGGCCGCATCCTCGCCCAGGACACCCCCGACGCCCTGCGCACCCGCACCCACTCCGCCACCGTCGAAGAGGGCTTCCTGCGCCTCGTCGACCGGGCGAACACCCTCGCCGCCCAGGAGCAGCCCCGATGAACACCGCCCGCACCGCCGCCACCGCCGCCCGCGTCCTGCGCCAGCTCCGCCACGACCCGCGCTCCATCGCCCTGATGGTCCTGGTGCCGGTCCTGATGCTCACCCTGCTGCGCTACGTCTTCGACGGCAGCCCCCGCACCTTCCACAGCGTCGGCGCGTCCCTCCTCGGGATCTTCCCCCTGATCACCATGTTCCTGGTGACCTCCATCGCCACCCTGCGCGAACGCACCTCCGGAACCCTCGAACGCCTCCTCGCCATGCCGCTCGGCAAGGGCGACCTCATCGCCGGCTACGCCCTCGCCTTCGGCGCCGTCGCCGTCGTCCAGTCCCTCCTCGCCACCGGCCTCGCCCTCTGGGTCCTCGGCCTCGACGTCGTCGGCTCCCCCTGGCTGCTCCTCCTCGTCGCCCTCCTCGACGCCCTCCTCGGCACCGCCCTCGGCCTCTTCGTCTCCGCCTTCGCGGCCTCCGAGTTCCAGGCCGTCCAGTTCATGCCGGCCGTGATCTTCCCCCAGCTGCTGCTGTGCGGTCTCTTCGCGGCCCGCAACACCATGCACCCCGTCCTCGAAGGCATCTCCGACGCCCTGCCCATGTCCTACGCCGTCGACGGCATGACCCAGGTCCTCACCCACACCGACATGACCGCCGACTTCGTCCGCGACACCGTGATCGTCGCCGCCTGCGCCCTGCTCGTCCTCGCCCTCGGCGCGGCCACCCTCCGCCGCCGCACCCCCTGACCGCACTGCGGACAGCACGCCCCCGCACCCCGCACGGGTGCAAGGATGAGGACGCGTACGCGAACGCCCCCTGCCTACGCAGCCCAGGTGAAGCACAGTTCGGCGAGGTGAATCGGGCATGACCCAGACAGTCGCAGTCCTCGGTACCGGCAAGATCGGCGAGGCCCTGCTCAGCGGAATGATCCGCGGCGGCTGGCCCGCCTCCAAACTCCTCGTCACCGCGCGCCGCAGCGACCGCGCCGAGGAGCTGCGCACCCGCTACGGCGTGGAGGCCGTCTCCAACGCCGAGGCCGCCAAGCGCGCCGACACCCTCATCCTCACCGTCAAGCCCCAGGACATGGCCAAGCTCCTCGACGAGCTCGCCCCGCACGTCCCCGCAGGCCGGCTCGTCATCAGCGGCGCCGCCGGCATCCCCACCTCGTTCTTCGAAGAGCGCCTCAGCCCCGGCACCCCCGTCGTGCGCGTCATGACGAACACCCCCGCGCTCGTCGACGAGGCCATGTCCGTCATCTCCGCCGGCAGCCACGCCACCGCCGAGCACCTCGCCCACACCGAGGAGATCTTCGGCGGAGTCGGCAAGACGCTGCGCGTCCCCGAGTCCCAGCAGGACGCGGCCACCGCCCTCTCCGGCTCGGGCCCGGCGTACTTCTACTTCCTCGTCGAGGCCATGACCGACGCCGGCATCCTCCTCGGGCTGCCCCGCGCCCAGGCCCACGACCTCATCGTCCAGGCCGCCATCGGCGCCGCCGTGATGCTGCGCGACAGCGGCGAGCACCCCGTCAAGCTCCGCGAGGCCGTCACCTCCCCGGCCGGCACCACCATCAACGCCATCGTGGAGCTGGAGAAGCACGGCGTACGCGCCGCACTGATCGCCGCCCTCGAAGCGGCCCGCGACCGCAGCCGCGAACTCGCCTCCGGCAACAGCTGACCTGCGGGTACGGGCCCCCGCCCCGGCGCCGGGCCCGTACCCGCCGGCACCCGCGTACCCGCACCCGAACCGGTCGGACCGGGGCCGCTACGGCACGAGCAGCCCGATCGCCTCGTACGCCCGGTCCACCACGGGCCGTGCCAGCTCCCGGGCCCGCCCCGCGCCCTCCCGCAGAGCCTTGTCCACCTGCGCGGGGTCCGCAGCCAGCTCCGCGTGCCGCTCCTGCAACGGCCGCAGCAGCTCGACCACCGCGTCGGCGACGTCCCGCTTCAGCGCGCCGTACCCGGTGTACCCGTCCGCGAGCGCGACGGGATCACCGCCGGTGCACGCAGCCAGGATGTCCAACAGGTTCGCCACCCCCGGCCGCGCCTCCCGGTCGTGGACCACCGCACCGTCCCCGCTGTCGGTGACGGCCCTCATCACCTTCTTGCGCACCACCCCGGGCTCGTCGAGGAGGTAGACGATCCCCGAGCCGTTCGCATGGGACTTCCCCATCTTCGACGTCGGGTCCTGGAGGTCCATCACCCGCGCGGCCACCGCCGGATGCGTGGCCCTCGGCACGGTGAAGGTATGGCCGTAGCGCTGGTTGAAGCGCACCGCCAGGTCCCGGGTCAGCTCGACGTGCTGCCGCTGGTCCTCACCGACCGGCACCTCCCCGGCCCCGTACGCCAGGATGTCGGCTGCCATCAGCACCGGGTAGGTGAGCAGCGACAGCCGTACGCCCTCGCCGGAAGCCTGCGCCTTGGCGGCCTTCTCCTTGTACTGGATCATCCGGCGCAGCTCCCCGTCGGTCGCCGTGCACTCCAGCAGGTAGGCCAGCCGCGTGTGCTCGTGGACGTGGCTCTGGACGAACAGGGTGCAGCGCTCGGGTCCCAGGCCGGCCGCCATCAGGAGCGTCGCCGCCTGCCGGCTGAGCCGGCGGACGCGTGCGGGCTCGTGCTCGACGGTCAGGGCGTGCAGGTCGACGACGCAGAACAGCGCATCGTCCGGCTTGCTGTCGGCAGCGACCCACTGCCGTACGGCGCCCAGGTAGTTGCCCAAGGTCATGTGGCCGGTCGGCTTGATCCCGCTGAAGATCCTCGTCATGTCCTGCTCTCCCTGTGCGTGAGTGGTGTGGGGTCACCGCGTGGGCGGCCGGTCCACTCCCGGGGAGGGGAGCACAACAGAAACGGCCGCCGGGGGCGGCGGCCGTGAGCGCATGCGTGCTCGCGTGGAAGGTCGGCCGCCGTCAGGCGGCCCACCAGCGACGGCTGGGCGTGAGCGCATGCGTAGTCATGGGAGCCAGAGTAGACCGCCCGGCAGGGGTCGGCGTGGGTTTTGCGCACTCTGCGCGGCGCCGGTCAGCAGGGGGTTGACACGGGTGTGCCCAGTCCGTAAGGTTCTTCGAGTTGTCCGACGTGAGCGCCGACACAGTCGGTCCCCGGACAGCCATTCCGCACTGCCATTCGAACGAACGACGTACTTTGTCGTCTCGTTTTCATGCGTATTTGCGAATGAGGAATCCGCGTCCGAGGACGCCGCCGCCGATTAGGTTCGGGGGCGGGGAATCCGCTACTGTCTCACTCGCCGCAAGGGCCCAACAGCCCGCGCAGCACAACCCGCTGACAGGGAGTCAGGCCCGAAAGGATCTGATAGAGTCGGAATCGCCGGAAAGGGAATCGCGAAAGCGAGAACCTGGAAAGCACCGAGGAAATCGGGCCCGAAAGAGTCTGATAGAGTCGGAAACGCAGGACAG
>NZ_JOFX01000005.1 GCF_000719345.1 Streptomyces sp. NRRL F-2664 | reverse complement strand
GTGTGGGGGCGGGGCCGGGGGCGGCGGTGGGGCGGGGAGGGTCCGGGGTGTCAAACGTGATGTGTGGCCACCACCACCGCCCGCCCCCGGACACGCAGGAGGCCCCGGATGCCGTGGCATCCGGGGCCTCCTCGAACCTGCCGGGCTAGCGCAGCGACGTCGCTCGGGCTTCACGCCGGTTGTGCCGGAACGTGTTGGCCCTCCGCGTCGTCGCGAACAACGGAATGGTCGCCGCCATGGCGATCTGCAGGGCGCAGCCGGTCTGGAGCAGCAGCTGACCGCCCGGCGCGTCGAACGCCCAGGCCGCCAGCAGCCCCATCGCGCTGATGATCCAGCAGAGCATCGCCACCGCGAGGACACCCCGCGGCTTGGGGTACTCGACCCGGCTCACCATCAGCCACGCCACTCCGATGATCGCCAGCAGCGTCGGGATGAACGGCAGCTCCAGCAGCACGATCGAGACGACCGTCAGCGCGCCGAAGGGGCTCGGCATGCCCTGGAACATCCCGTCCTTCATGGTCACGCAGCTGAATCTCGCGAGCCGGAGCACCACGGCGAGCAGCACCACGATCGCGGCCAGCGCCGACATCTTCTGGTCCGCGTCCACGGCGACCATGCCGTAGACGAGGACGAAGTAGGCCGGAGCGAGGCCGAAGCTGATCAGGTCGGACAGGTTGTCCAGCTCGGCGCCCATGGGAGAGCTGCGCAGCTTGCGGGCCACGATGCCGTCGAAGAGGTCGAAGACCGCGGCGAGCAGCATCAGTATCACCGCGGTGGCGGCGCTGTTACGGGCCATGCCCGTCTCGCCGCTCCCGGTGAGGTGCGGAATGAGGATTCCGGTGGTGGTGAAGTACACCGCCATGAATCCGCACGTCGCGTTGCCGAGGGTGAGGGTGTCCGCTATCGACAGCCGCAGCGAGAGCGGCATGTCGTCCTCGGCGGACTCCTCCTCGGCGGACTCGGGCACCCAGCCGGCGGCCGGAGTCTCAGGGTCAGTCACGGTCAATTCGTGTCACCCCCGCGGTGGTGGCCTGACCGACCTCGACCGCGACCTCGACGCCCTCCGGGAGGTAGATGTCGACGCGGGAGCCGAAGCGGATCAGACCGATGCGTTCGCCCTGCTCCACCTTGGTGCCGGCCGGCAGGTACGGGACGATGCGCCGGGCGACGGCGCCGGCGATCTGCACCATCTCGATGTCACCGAGCTCGGTGTCGAAGTGCCAGACAACGCGCTCGTTGTTCTCGCTCTCCTTGTTGAAGGCCGGGACGAATCCGCCGGGGATGTGCTCCACGGACGTCACCGTGCCCGCGAGGGGGGCGCGGTTGACGTGGACGTTGAGCGGGCTCATGAAGATCGCGACCCGGGTCCGCCCGTCCTTCCACGGCATGATGCTCTGCACCACACCGTCGGCGGGCGAGATGACACGGCCCTGAGCGATCTCACGCTCGGGGTCGCGGAAGAACCACAGCATGCCCGCGGCGAGCGCGGTTGCGGGCACGGCCACAGCGGCCCAGCGCCCGGACTTGCGGGCCCGGGTGAGGCTGAGCGCCGCGGTGGCGACGGTCGGCAGAAGCCACGGCGATGCTCCGCGGGCGAGACGTACGCCGGATCGGCTGTCGCGGGGTGCAGAGGTTTGGCTGTGGGGCATGGATGACCTTCGTAGCGGGTGATTGCCGCGCCGCAAACAGGGGGACGGGACGGCGGCTTTACTGGAATGCTATCGGTTGCGCGCAACAACTGGGCAAGCCAGAAGCCGAGTCGATGGCCGTCGGCCAGTGACTGGTAGTGACCCCGCTGCGACGGACCCTGGGAGGATCCGTCGCAAAAGGGACTTTCAGCCCTGGAGTCGGTACTCCTCGAGCAGGCGTCGCCCGATGATCATTTTCTGGATCTCGGCGGTACCTTCACCGATGAGCAGCATCGGAGCCTCGCGGTAGAGGCGCTCGATCTCGTACTCCTTCGAGAATCCGTATCCACCGTGGATGCGGAAGGCGTCCTCCACCACCTCCTTGCAGTACTCGGAGGCGAGGTACTTCGCCATCCCTGCTTCGAGGTCGTTTCGTTCCCCGGAGTCCTTTTTGCGTGCTGCGTTCACCATCATCGCATGAGCGGCTTCGACCTTGGTAGCCATCTCGGCCAGCTTGAACTGGATGGCCTGGTGGTCGGCGATCGCCTTGCCGAAAGTGTGACGTTGCTGGGCGTACGAGACACCGAGCTCGAAAGCACGCTGAGCGACGCCGCAGCCACGCGCCGCCACGTTGACGCGGCCGACCTCGACGCCGTCCATCATTTGGTAAAACCCTCGGCCGGTCCGGCCGCCAAGGACCCGATTGGCCGGAATGCGCAGTCCGTCCATGATGAGCTCGGTCGTGTCGACCCCCTTGTAGCCCATCTTGTCGATCTTGCCGGGGATGGTCAGGCCGGGGCGGACCTCACCGAAGCCGGGCTCCTTCTCGACGAGGAAGGTCGTCATCGACTTGTGGGGCGCGGTGCCCTCGGGGTGTCCTTCGTCACTCCGGACGAGGACGGCCACCAGGGTGGAGCTGCCGCCGTTGGTCAGCCACATCTTCTGGCCGTTCAGGACGTACTCGTCCCCGTCCTTGACCGCCTTGGACGAGATGGCCGACACGTCGGAGCCGAGCGCCGGCTCGGACATCGAGAACGCGCCGCGCACCTCGCCGAGGGCCATCCGCGGGAGGAAGTGGTCCTTCTGCTCCTGCGTGCCGTGCTGCTTGAGCATGTACGCCACGATGAAGTGCGTGTTGATGATGCCGGAGACCGACATCCAGCCCCGTGCGATCTCCTCGACGCACAGGGCGTAGGTGAGGAGCGACTCACCCAGGCCGCCGTACTCCTCCGGGATCATCAGCCCGAAGAGGCCGAGCTCCTTGAGGCCGTCGACGATCTGCTGCGGGTACTCGTCGCGGTGCTCCAGCTCGGTGGCGACCGGGATGATCTCCTTGTCGACGAACTCGCGGACGGTCTTGAGGATCTCCCGCTGGACGTCGGTGAGCCCGGCGGTCTGGGCGAGTCGGGCCATGGCTACTTCTCCTGGGTCTTCAGCTGGGGGCGGCCGGGCTGCTCGCCGCCGCGCTCCTTGATGTACGTCTCGGTCGGGACCATCACCTTGCGCCGGAAGACGCAGACGAGGGTGCCGTCCTGCTTGTAGCCCTTGGTCTCGACGTGGACGATGCCGCGGTCGTTCTTCGACTTCGACGGGGTCTTGTCGAGGACCGTGGTCTCGCCGTAGATCGTGTCGCCGTGGAAGGTCGGCGCCACGTGCCGCAGGGACTCGATCTCCAGGTTGGCGATGGCCTTCCCGGAGACGTCCGGCACGGACATGCCGAGCAGTAGCGAGTAGATGTAGTTGCCCACGACCACGTTCTTGCCGAAGTCGGTGGTGTTCTCGGCGTAGTTGCTGTCCATGTGGAGCGGGTGGTGGTTCATGGTCAGGAGGCAGAAGAGGTGGTCGTCGTACTCCGTGACCGTCTTCCCGGGCCAGTGCTTGTAGACCGCACCGACCTCGAACTCCTCGTACGTGCGTCCGAACTGCATGGCCCTACGCCTCCGGGATCTCGAACTTGGTGGTGCGCTGCATGCCGGCGGCCCGGCCCTTGCCCGCGATGACCAGGGCCATCTTGCGGCTGGCCTCGTCGATCATCTCGTCGCCGAGCATCGCGGAGCCCTTCTTGCCGCCGGCCTCCGAGGTGCACCAGTCGTACGCGTCGAGGATCAGCTCGGCGTGCTCGTAGTCCTCCTGGGAGGGGGAGAAGACCTCGTTGGCGGCGTCGACCTGGCCGGGGTGGAGCACCCACTTGCCGTCGAAGCCCAGCGCCGCCGCCCGGCCCGCCACCTCGCGGTAGGCGTCCACGTCGCGGATCTGGAGGAAGGGGCCGTCGATGGCCTGGAGGTTGTGGGTGCGGGCCGCCATCAGGATCCGCATCAGGATGTAGTGGTAGGCGTCCGCCGGGTAGCCGGGCGGCTGCATGCCCACGACCAGGGACTTCATGTTGATCGAGGCCATGAAGTCGGCGGGGCCGAAGATGATGGTCTCCAGCCGGGGCGAGGCGGCGGCGATCTCGTCGACGTTCACCAGGCCCTTGGCGTTCTCGATCTGCGCCTCGATGCCGATCTTGCCGACCTCGAAGCCCATGGTCTTCTCGATCTGGGTCAGCAGGAGGTCGAGGGCGACGACCTGCTGGGCGTCCTGGACCTTCGGCAGCATGATGCAGTCGAGGTTCTGGCCGGCGCCCTCGACGACCGTGACGACGTCGCGGTAGGTCCAGTGGGTGGTCCAGTCGTTGACGCGCACGACGAGGGTCTTGCCGGTCCAGTCGCCGTTGTTCAGCGCGTCCACGATGGTGTGGCGGGCGCCTTCCTTGGCGAGCGGGGCGCAGGCGTCCTCCAGGTCCAGGAAGACCTGGTCGGCCGGCAGGCCCTGGGCCTTCTCCAGGAACCGCGGGTTCGAGCCGGGCACCGCGAGGCAGGAGCGGCGCGGGCGAAGGCGGTTCACCGGGTGGACTGGCGTGGTCATGCGGGGACCTCCGTGCTTGCAATGAGTGCGGCGTTGTCGAGCGGGTCGAGCTTGTTGGCCTTGCGGATCTCGTCGACGATACGGCCGATGATCTCCGTGATGCCGAAGTCCTTCGGTGTGAAGACCGCGGCGACCCCCGCGGCCTTGAGCGCGACGGCGTCGGCGTTCGGAATGATGCCTCCGACGATGACGGGGATGTCACCCGCCCCCGCCGTGCGCAGCCGCTCCAGGACGTCGGGCACGAGGGCGCTGTGCGATCCGGAGAGGATGGACAGTCCCACGCAGTGCACGTCCTCGGCCAGCGCCGCGGAGGAGATCTCCTCGGGCGTCAGCCTGATGCCCTGGTAGACCACCTCGAAGCCGGCGTCGCGGGCGCGGACGGCGATCTGCTCCGCTCCGTTGGAGTGCCCGTCCAGGCCGGGCTTGCCGACCAGCAGGCGCAGCCGGCCCGAGCCGAGCTCGTCGGCCGTGCGGGACACCTTCTCGCGGACCTCGTGCATCGGCGTGCCCGGCTCGGCGGCCACGGCGACCGGCGCCGAGGAGACCCCGGTCGGGGCGCGGAACTCGCCGAACACCTCGCGCAGCGCACCAGCCCACTCGCCGGTGGTGACACCTGCGCGGGCGCACTCCAGGGTGGCCTCCATCAGGTTCTCGGTGCCCGCCGCCGCCTCCTTGAGGCGCTCCAGTGCCTGCTGGGTGGTGGGGAAGACGAACGGGTCGCCGTTCCCCTGGCGGTCCGAGGACTCCTGGCGCTCGGCGCGCCAGCGGCCGATCCGCTCGACGGTGACGGCCTCGGTGGCCGCGTCGACCGTCATGATGGCGCCGTCGAGGTCGGCGGTCAGCGGGTTGGGCTCGGTCTGCTCGAAGCAGTTCACGCCGACGATCTTGTCCTCGCCGGCCTCGATCCGCGCCCGCCGTTCGGCGTGCGAGGAGACCAGCTGGGCCTTGAGGTAGCCGGACTCGACGGCGGCCATCGCGCCGCCCATCTCCTGGATCCGGTCGATCTCGGCCAGGCAGTCGGCGACCAGGGAGTCGACTTTGGCCTCGATGACGTGGGATCCGGCGAAGATGTCGTCGTACTCCAGCAGGTCGCTCTCGTGGGCGAGGACCTGCTGGATGCGCAGTGACCACTGCTGGTCCCAGGGCCGGGGCAGGCCCAGCGCCTCGTTCCAGGCGGGCAGCTGCACCGCGCGGGCGCGGGCGTCCTTGGAGAGGGTGACCGCGAGCATCTCCAGCACGATGCGCTGGACGTTGTTCTCCGGCTGCGCCTCGGTGAGTCCCAGGGAGTTGACCTGGACGCCGTAACGGAAGCGGCGCTGCTTCGCGTTCTCGATGCCGTAGCGCTCCTTGGTGACCTTGTCCCAGATGCGGCCGAAGGCGCGCATCTTGCACATCTCCTCGATGAAGCGGACGCCCGCGTTGACGAAGAAGGAGATGCGGGCGACCACCTCGCCGAAGCGCTCCTCGGGGACCTGCCCCGAGTCGCGCACCGAGTCGAGGACGGCGATCGCCGTGGACATGGCGTACGAGATCTCCTGGACCGGGGTGGCCCCGGCCTCCTGCAGGTGGTAGCTGCAGATGTTGATCGGGTTCCACTTGGGGATGTGGTTGACCGTGTACGCGATCATGTCCGTCGTCAGCCGCAGGGATGGCCCCGGCGGGAAGACGTGCGTCCCGCGCGAGAGGTACTCCTTGACGATGTCGTTCTGGGTGGTGCCCTGGAGCTGGGAGATGTCCG
Source organism: Streptomyces sp. NRRL F-2664 (assembly GCF_000719345.1). Taxonomy (GTDB): domain Bacteria; phylum Actinomycetota; class Actinomycetes; order Streptomycetales; family Streptomycetaceae; genus Streptomyces. The sequence goes on along the minus strand of NZ_JOFX01000005.1, from coordinate 321,301 downwards.
CGCCCTGCTCCTCGGCGGCCACCTGGTAGAGCGCCAGCAGCCACATGGCGGTGGCGTTGATCGTCATCGAGGTGTTCATCTGCTCCAGGGGTATGTCCTGGAACAGCCGCCTCATGTCGCCCAGATGGGAGACCGGGACGCCGACCCGGCCCACTTCGCCGCGGGCGAGGATGTGGTCGGGGTCGTAGCCGGTCTGCGTCGGCAGGTCGAACGCGACCGACAGGCCGGTCTGGCCCTTGGCGAGGTTGCGGCGGTACAGCTCGTTGGACGCCTCGGCCGTGGAGTGGCCGGCGTACGTCCGCATGAGCCACGGACGGTCCTTCTGGCGCTCTGTCATCTCAGGCTGTCCCTTAGGCCTTTGAACGGACTCAGACGTTGCGGAAGCGGTTGATGGCGTCGAGGTGCTGGGCGCGCATCTCGTGGTTGCGGACGCCCAGGCCCTCCTCGGGGGCCAGCGCGAGGACGCCGACCTTGCCCTGGTGGAGGTTGCGGTGCACGTCGTAGGCGGCCTGGCCGGTCTCCTCCAGGGAGTAGACCTTCGACAGGGTGGGGTGGATCTTGCCCTTGGCGATCAGGCGGTTGGCCTCCCACGCCTCGCGGTAGTTGGCGAAGTGCGAGCCGACGATGCGCTTGAGCGACATCCACAGGTAGCGGTTGTCGTACTGATGCATGTAGCCGGAGGTGGAGGCGCAGGTGGTGATGGTGCCGCCCTTGCGGGTGACGTAGACCGAGGCGCCGAAGGTCTCGCGGCCCGGGTGCTCGAAGACGATGTCGATGTCCTCGCCGCCGGTCAGCTCGCGGATCTTGGAGCCGAAGCGCTTCCACTCGCGCGGGTCCTGGGTGTTCTCGTCCTTCCAGAACTTGTAGCCCTCGGCATTGCGGTCGATGACCGCGGTGGCCCCCATGGAGCGGCAGATGTCGGCCTTCTCGGGGGAGGAGACGACGCAGATCGGGTTGGCGCCGCCGGCCAGTGCGAACTGGGTGGCGTAGCTGCCGAGGCCGCCGCTGGCGCCCCAGATCAGGACGTTGTCGCCCTGCTTCATGCCTGCGCCGTTCTGGGAGACCAGCTGGCGGTAGGCGGTGGAGTTCACCAGGCCGGGGGAGGCGGCCTCCTCCCAGCTGAGGTGGTCGGGCTTGGGCATCAGCTGGTTGGACTTGACGAGTGCGATCTCGGCCAGGCCGCCGAAGTTGGTCTCGAAGCCCCAGATGCGCTGCTCGGGGTCGAGCATCGTGTCGTTGTGGCCGTCGGAGGACTCCAGCTCGACGGAGAGGCAGTGCGCGACGACCTCGTCGCCCGGGTTCCAGGCGTTGACGCCGGGGCCGGTGCGCAGGACGACGCCCGCGAGGTCGGAGCCGATGACGTGGTACGGGAGGTCGTGGCGCTTGGTGAGCTCCGAGAGGCGTCCGTAGCGCTCCAGGAAGCTGAAGGTGGAGACGGGCTCGAAGATCGAGGTCCACACGGAGTTGTAGTTGACCGAGGAGGCCATGACGGCCACCAGGGCCTCGCCCGGACCCAGCTCGGGGAGCGGGACGTGGTCCAGGTGCAGGGACTTGCGCGGGTCCTTCTCGCGCGTGGTGAGCCCGGCGAACATCTCCGCCTCGTCCTTGTGCACGGTGATCGCGCGGTAGGAGTCGGGGAGGGGCAGGTTCGCGAAGTCTGCGGCGGTGGCGGACTGCGACTGAATCGCGTCCAGGATGTCCTTCACGGTGAGCCTCCGGCTAGCGCTGGTGAGGGTGCGCTGAGGTGAACGGGTGCGTGGAGCGGGTGCGGTGTGCCGTCGGTCCGGCTGTGCTGTGGTGCTGGGCGCCGCCCGTGGTGGGGCGTGCGGGTGCCTGGTGACGCAGGCGTCCGGGGCGCGTTCCGTGCCGGTTGGGCGTGGGTCGCGGGGACATCCGGACGACTTCAACGTATGGCACCCCGTGTCACCCGGCAAGGCACCGCGTGCCAAAAATTTCTCTCATTTGCCTATTGACCTGCGCAGATGAGCGATGATCGATCAGAGTTACCGGCGAGTAGGGGCAAGCCGGACATACGAAAGCGGCCGTCCCCGGTTCGGGGACGGCCGCTGTGACGAGCATCGCTCCTGTGGTGCTACCTCGGGCGCAGCGCCTCTTCGATGGTCCGCATGACCTCGTCCAGGGGCGCGTCGGTGCGGGCCACCGCCACCAGCACCTCGCCCTCGGTGCGGACGGCCGCCGGGGCGGACGGCGCCGGGCTCAGCGTGCGGCCCGCGCCGATCCCCGTGCCGAAGGTCTTGCGGACGATCGAGAAGGCATGGTCCAGCTGCGCCTCCACGTCGCCCTGCCCGCCGGCCCGCAGCCAGCGCCGCAGCACGTGGTTGTGGGCGGTGACCACGGCCGAGGCGGCCACCTCGGCCAGCAGCGGGTCGTCGTTGTCGTCGTGGTGGTCGGTCTCGTCGAAGTGCGCCAGCAGGTAGCGCGTGAACAGCCGCTCGTAGCGGGCCACGGAGGCGATCTCCCGCTCCCGCAGCGCCGGCACCTCGCGGGTCAGCCGATAGCGCTCCACCGACACCGCGGGGGAGGCGGCGTACATCTTCATGACCTCCTTGATCCCGCGGCACACCGTGTCGAGCGGGTGCTCGTGCGCCGGGGCGACGTCCAGCACGGCCTCGGCGCGGATCAGGGTGTCGTCGTGGTCGGGGAAGATCGCCTCTTCCTTCGACCGGAAGTGCCGGAAGAACGTCCGCCGCGCGACCCCGGCGGTGGCGGCGATCTCGTCGACCGTCGTCGCCTCGTACCCCTTGGTGGCGAACAGCTCCATGGCTGCTGTCGCGAGCTCGCGGCGCATCTTGAGCCGCTGGGCGGCAGCCCGGGTGCCGGCCGTGGTCTCCGGGGCGTCGGGGGCCGAGGAGGCGCGGGGCGAGGTCTTGGCGGGCTGGGACATAGAGCGAAAGTACTTCATTCGCGCAGGGGAGCGCGCCTGAGGGGGGTGGGAGAGGGGTGGATGCGGGGGAGAGCCCGCACTGGGCTCGGGAGGGTCAGTCCGCCGTGAGGGTCCGGCGGACCCGAGCAGCCCTCCCCACGCATCCGGCTCGTGGCCCGCTCGGTCAGCGCCGGGCGTACTCACGGAATCCGCGGCCGGTCTTCCGACCCAGGCAGCCCGCCGCCACCAGGTGTTCCAGCAGCGGGGACGGCGCGAGGCCCGGGTCGCGGAACTCCTTGTGGAGGACCTTCTCGATGGCCAGCGAGACGTCCAGGCCGACCACGTCGAGCAGCTCGAACGGACCCATCGGGTAGCCGCCGCCCAGCTTCATCGCCGCGTCGATCTCGTCGAGGCTCGCGTAGTGCTCCTCGACCATCTTGATCGCGTTGTTGAGGTACGGGAACAGCAGTGCGTTCACGATGAAGCCGGCCCGGTCGCCGCAGTCCACCGGGTGCTTGCGCACCTTCACGCAGACCTCGCGGACCGTGGCGTGCACGTCGTCGGCCGTCAGGACGGTCCGGACCACCTCGACCAGCTTCATCGCCGGGGCCGGGTTGAAGAAGTGCATGCCGATCACGTCCTGCGGCCGCGAGGTCACCCGGGCCACCGCGATCACCGGCAGCGAGGAGGTGGTGGTGGCCAGCACCGCGCCCGGCTTGCAGACCTTGTCCAGCCCGGCGAACAGCTCCTGCTTGACCGCCAGGTCCTCGGCGACCGCCTCCACCGCCAGGTCCACCTCGGCGAAGGCGTCCAGCGAACCGGCCGGGGTGATCCGGCCCAGGGTCGCGTCCGCCGCCTCCTGCGTCAGCCGGCCCTTGGACACCGCACGGCCCAAGGACTTGCCGATGGCGGCCTTGGCGGCCTCCGCCTTCTCGTGGCTGCGCGCCGCCAGGACCACGTCGAAACCGGACTGGGCGAAGACCTGCGCGATACCGCTCGCCATGGTGCCCGAGCCGGCCACGCCGACGGAGTGCACCGGCCGGCCGGTGCCCAGCAGCGACCCGTCCAGCGGGGTCTGCAGGTCGCGGACGATCACCGAGCTGCCGGGCGCCTCGTAGGTGTAGAAGCCGCGCCCGGACTTCTGCCCGGCCAGGCCCGCCTCGGCCAGCTGGCCCAGGATCGGGGCCGGGGCGTGCAGCCGGTCGCCCGAGGCGGCGTACATGGCCTCCAGGACCGTGCGGGCCGTGTCCACGCCGATCAGGTCGAGCAGCGCCAGCGGGCCCATGGGCAGTCCGCAGCCCAGCCGCATCGCCGCGTCGATGTCCTCGCGGGAGGCGTACTTCGCCTCGTACATGGCGGCGGCCTGGTTCAGGTAGCCGAAGAGCAGGCCGTCCGCGACGAACCCGGGCCGGTCGCCGACGGCCACGGGCTCCTTGCCGAGCTCGCGGGCGAGCTCGGTGACGGCCTCCACTGCCGTCGGGGCGGTCAGCACGGACGAGACGACCTCGACCAGCTTCATCGCCGGAACGGGAGTGAAGAAGTGCAGGCCCAGCACGCGCTCGGGCCGCTGGGACTCGGCGGCGAGCCGGGTCACCGACAGGGCGTTGGTGCCCGTGGCGAGGATCGTGTCGGGCCGCACGACCGCGTCGAGCTCGCGGAAGACCTGCTGCTTGGCCTCGTACGACTCCGGCACGACCTCGATGACGAGGTCGGCCTCGGCCGCCGCGGCCAGGTCGGTGAACGTGCGGAAGCGGGCCAGGACGTCCGCCCGCTCCTGCTCGGTGAGGCGCTCCCGGGTGACGGAACGCGCCGTCGCCGCGGCGAGGGAGGCCGAGGCCCGGCGGGCGGCGCTCTCGCTGATGTCGATGCCGATGACCTCGCGGCCGGCCCGGGCGAGGACCTCGGCGATGCCGGTGCCCATCGTGCCGAGGCCGACGACGGCGATGGTGTGGAGGGTGGGCTGACTGGACTGACGGTCCATCGAGGGACTCCAGTGGAAGAGGGTGACGACTCGAGGAAGCGCGCGGCGCACAGCGCGCGCGGATGCCGTACGGAGTGCCGTGCGGTGAGGAGACCGGGGCGTGAGCGGCCCGGACGGTGACCCGGCGGCGTGGAGCTCCGGGCGGAAGCGGCACGACCCTGTCCCGGGGCCTGCCGTGCATAACGAAACGAACCGACCGACACGAGGCGGCTGCGTCACCAGGCCGCCCTCGTACGTTGTTGCAACGACAGTAACTCGGCGGTAACTCGTGCGCCAGACCACGGAGATGTGACCTGTACCGCCGAAATGTACCGATCATCGATCATCGATCAGAAGGGCTTGGTCATCTGCGCGAACCCCACGTGGCGACGCCTCCACCGCCCTAGGGTGGGCCCGGTGAACGACGTGCTGGAGCGCCTGCGGGCGGAGGCGGGCGGATCGCCCGCGTACGAGGTGCTGCTCGCGGCCGGGCCCGATGCCCTGGCGTCCTCCCTGGCCTCGGCGGGGCTGCCGCTGTGGGCACGCGAGCTCGCCGCCTACCGGCTCGGGCTCGCCCGCGACCGGCGGGCCTTCGAGCCCCTCGTCCTGCTCCTCAACCACCGCGACCCGCCCCGCTGCGCGGCCGCCGCCGAGGCCCTGGCCGTGCTGGACGACCCGCGCACCGCCCGCGCCGCCGCGGCCCTCGCCACCAACGGCCTGCGCACGGCCTACGCCCTCCAGCCCGTCCGGCTGCTCACCGCCCTGCGCGCCCCCGAGTCCGTGCCGGCCCTGATCACGACCCTGGCCCGGCTGCTGTCCCCCCACGACCCCTACTGGCGGGTGGCCCTGGCCTGCGTCGAGGGCCTGGGCGCGCTGGCCGACCCGCGCGCCCGCGAAGTGCTCACCCGGGCCCAGTCCCAACCCCGCCTCGCGGTGGCGGCGACGACCGCCCTGCGGGGGCTCCCCGCCGACTGACCTCCCGGTGCGGCGGAGGCCTCCGCGGTGCTGCCGCCCGCGAACGGCCCGAGCCGGAGGCCGGCGGGTCGGGCGCCGCCGGCCCGCCGGCCGGTCGGGTCAGCCGCGGAAGCCCAGCAGGCCGTGCAGGGCGGCGCCGCCCGCCGACGGGGGCACGGCCCGGGTGGCCGTCGTGGGCCGCGGGGCGGCCTGCGCCGGGCAGGTGGCGTCCGCGGCCTGCCCGCTCCGCAGATAGGCCGCCACCTTCTCGTCCAGGCACGTGTTCCCGCTGAGGGCGATGCCGTGGTTGCCGCCGCCCTCCTCGACCACCAGGGCCGACCCCGCGAGCTTCTCCCGCATGCTGACCGCCCCGTCGAAGGGGGTCGCGGCATCGTCCGTCGCCTGGAGCAGGAGGGCGGGGGGCAGGTCCGCGTTCGTGACGTCCGGCGCGCGCAGCGGCTCCACCGGCCAGAACGCGCACGGCGCGTTGTACCAGGCGTTGTTCCAGGTCATGAACGGAGCCTTGGCGTGCGTGCGCCACATGTCCGCGCGCCACGCGTTCCAGTTCCGCGGCCAGGCCGAGTCCCGGCACTGTACCGCGGTGTAGACGCTGTAGCTGTTGCCCGCCGAGGGCTCGACCGCGCCGAACCGCTCGTACGCCGCCACCAGCGGCTCGGGGTCCTTCTTCACCGCGTACGCGGCGAACGCGTCGGCCAGGTGGGGCCAGTAGCCGTTGTAGTAGCCGCCCGGCATGTAGGTGTCCTCCAGCTCCGAGGGGCCCACCTTGCCGCCGGCCGGGGTCCGCCGCAGGGCCTGGCGCATGGCGTACCAGCGCCTCTCGACCGCCGCCGGGTCGGTGCCGAGCCGGTAGGTGGCGTCGTGGTGCGCGACCCAGGCCAGGAACGCCTTGTGCCGGGCGTCGAAGGCGAGGTCCTGCGCGAGGTTGTCCCGGTACCAGACGCCGGTCGGGTCGACGACGGAGTCGAGGACGAGCCGGTGCACCCGGCCCGGGTGCAGCTTGGCGTACACCGCGCCGAGGTAGGTCCCGTAGGAGTAGCCGAAGTAGCTGATCCGCTCCGCGTCCAGGGCGGTGCGCAGCACCTCGATGTCCCGGGCGGCCGCGACGGTGCCGATGTGGGGCAGGACGTCCGCGTGGCGGGAGCCGCAGGACTCGGCGAAGGCCCGCACCCGCTCCAGGTTGGCCCGCTCGGTGGCCCCGTCCAGCGGCACGGAGTCCGGCCGGACGGGCTTGAAGTGGCCGGGTCCGCAGTCCAGGGCGGGTTCGCTCTTGCCGACGCCCCGCGGGTCGAAGCCGATCACGTCGTACTGCGCGGCGACGTCCTTGGGGAGGGCGGAGGCCACGAACCCGGCGAGGACGCGCCCGCTGCCGCCCGGCCCGCCGGGGTTGACGAGCAGGGGGCCCTGGGAGGTCTTGGCGGTGTGGGGGACCCGGGTCAGCGCGAGGGTGATGGTCCGGCCGGCGGGGCGGTCGTGGTCGAGGGGCACCCGGAGGGACGCGCACTGGAGCGTCGGGTAGCGGGGGGTCGCGCAGCCGGTCCAGCGCACGGCGGCCTGTGCGGCCTGCCCGGCCGGCGCGGTCGCGGCCGGGGCGGCCGTCACGGGGCTCGCGAGGGCGGCGGCGACCGTGGAGATCGCCAGCAGGACGGCGGCGCGCTTCTTCAGGGGGTGGAGCATGGGGCCTCCCAGCCGAGTGTTCTGGGCGGAATCGTCCCGGAAACATCGTCTGGAAGGCGGGATTGGAGGGGCTTTTGGCCCGATGTGATGACCGTTCAGGGCGTGGTGGACGTCAGAGGAGGGTCAGCTGCGTCACCGCGGCGGGCGCGGGCGCCGCCGGGCGTTCCCGGTCGGCGATCTTCCGGGACGCGCCCCGCCGGGCGGGGCCGATCCCGAATTCGGCCGCGAGTTCGTGGACTTGGCGGGTGATCATCCGCTGGTACCAGGTGGGCGCGTACGCGCCGCCCCCGTACATCCGCTCGTACCGTTCCACGAGGTGCGGGTGGTGCTCGCCCAGCCAGGCGGTGAACCACTCGCGGGCTCCGGGTCGCAGATGGAGTACCAGGGGTGTCACGGAGGTGGCGCCGGACTCGGCGACGGCCCGGACGGTGTCCCGCAGCTGCTCGGGGGAGTCGCCGAGGAAGGGGATCACCGGGGCCATCAGCACCGCGCACTCGATCCCGGCGTCGGTCAGCGTGCGTACGGCGTTCAGCCGGGCGGCGGGGGAGGGCGTCCCCGGCTCCACGGTCCGCCACAGGGCCGCGTCGGTGAAGCCGACGGAGACGGAGATCCCGACCTCGGTGACCTCGGCGGCCTCGCGCAGGAGGGGGAGGTCGCGCAGGATCAGCGTGCCCTTGGTGAGGATCGAGAAGGGATTGGCGCGGTCGCGCAGTGCCCCGATGATCCCCGGCATCAGGCGGTAGCGGCCCTCGGCCCGCTGGTAGCAGTCCACATTGGTGCCCATCGCGATGTGTGCACCGGTCCAGCGGGGTGCGGCGAGCTCGCGGCGCAGCAGTTCGGGCGCGTTGGTCTTGACGACGATCTGGGAGTCGAAGCCGAGGCCGGTGTCGAGGTCGAGGTAGCTGTGCGTCTTGCGGGCGAAGCAGTACACGCAGGCGTGGCTGCAGCCGCGGTAGGGGTTGACGGTCCACTCGAACGGCATGCGCGAGGCGCCGGGCACCCGGTTGACGATCGACCGGGCCCGGACCTCGTGGAAGGTGATCCCCCGGAACTCGGGGGTGTCGATCGTACGGGTCACGACCGCGTCGGCCCCGAAGAGCGCGGCCGGTCCGGTGGGGCCCTCGGTCAGGTTCTCCCAGCGCATGGTGTGCCTCCTTCGATAGCCCTGCCGAAAGAATAGAACAAACGTTCCCATGATCGTGCGGAGCCGTGAACCTCCTGGTCAGAGGGGTGGGCGGCGGAGGAGCGTGCGTGGCACGGCGCGAGGCGGACGCCCGCTCGGGCCTCCGGCCGCCCCCGGCCCGACGCCGCGGGACGCTGCGCGCCGGGCCCGCCGATCCGCCGGCCGGACCCGGATTTGGGCCACCGCGCCGGAGGTGGTTGGCTTCGCCGTGACGAGCGGACACAACTGCTGGAGGAACAGCCATGGCGCAGGTCGAGGCCACCACGGAGCGCATCATCGGGGCCGACGCGGAGACGGTCTTCGACACGCTGGCGGACTACAGCGGGACCCGGGGCAAGCTGCTGCCCGAGCACTTCAGCGAGTACGAGGTGCGCGAGGGCGGCGACGGCGAGGGCACCCTGGTGCACTGGAAGCTGCAGGCCACCAGCAAGCGCGTGCGCGACTGCCTGCTCGACGTCACCGAGCCCACCGACGGGCAGCTCGTGGAGAAGGACCGCAACTCCTCCATGGTGACCACCTGGACGGTCACCCCGGCCGGCGAGGGCAGGTCGAAGGCCGTCGTCACCACCGTCTGGGACGGCGCCGGCGGCATCGGCGGCTTCTTCGAGCGCACCTTCGCGCCCAAGGGCCTCGGCCGGATCTACGACACCCTGCTCGCCAACCTGGCCGCCGAGGTCGAAGGCACCTCCTGAGCAAGGCCGTTGCCCGGGCCCCGGCGGGCCCGGGCGGGCTTCGGCCGTCTCACCGGTTCGGGTGGATTTTCCGCCCCGGCCCCGCCGCGCGCTGATCCGCCTCCGACGGGGCGGCAGCCCTTAGGGTGGGCGCAGTGCGTGCCGCCCGCGTCGCGCGCGACCGCGTCGCAACCGACCGCCCGGGGGCCCGATGAAGATCCTCATCTCCGCCGACATGGAAGGCGCCACCGGCGTCACCTGGCCGGCCGACGTGCTGCCCGGCACGCCCCAGTGGGAACGCTGCCGGGCGATGTTCACCTCCGACGTCAACGCCGCCGTCCTCGGCTTCTACGACGGCGGCGCCGACCGGGTCGTCATCAACGAGGCCCACTGGACCATGCGCAACCTGCTGCTGGAGCGGCTCGACGCCCGCGCGGAGATGCTCACCGGCCGCCACAAGTCCCTCTCCATGGTCGAGGGCGTCCAGCGCGGCGACGTCGACGGCATCGCCTTCGTCGGCTACCACACCGGCGCCGGCTCCGAAGGCGTGCTCGCCCACACCTACCTCGCCAACTCCATCACCGGGGTATGGCTCAACGGAATCCGCGCGAGCGAGGGGCTGCTCAACGCCCACGTCGTCGCCGAGTACGGAGTCCCCGTCATCCTGGTCACGGGCGACGACCTGACCTGCGTGGACGCCGCCGGCTACGCCCCGCAGGCGGTGACCGTCGCCGTCAAGGACCACGTCTCGCGCTACGCCGCCGTCTGCCGCACCCCCGCCCGCACCGCCGCCGACATCCGGGCCGCGGCCAAGGAGGCCACCGCCCTCGCCGTCCGGCGCGAACCGGTGCCCGCAGGCCCGTACACCGTGGAGTTGGAGTTCGACGCCGAGCACCTCGCCCTGTCCGCCACCGTGGTCCCGGGCGTGCAGCGCAGCGGGGAGCGCAGGGTCGCGTACACCAGCGAGACGATGTACGAGGGGATCCGCGCCTTCAAGGCGGTCACGACGGTCGTCTCGGCGGCCGTGGAGGAGCAGTATGGCTGACATGCGCGCAATCGACACCGGGGCTCCCGTCGGGGCCGGCGACACCATGGACCGTGTGGACGCGGTCGACGCGGTGGCCCTCGACGAGGCCGTCGGCTTCACCTCGGACCTCATCCGGATCGACACCACCAACCGGGGCGGCGGCGACTGCCGCGAGCGGCCCGCCGCCGAGTACGTCGCCGAACGGCTCGCCGCCGCCGGGCTGGAGCCGCTCCTGCTGGAGCGCACCCCGGGCCGCACCAACGTGGTCGCCCGGATCGCGGGCGCCGACCCGTCCGCCGACGCCCTCCTCGTCCACGGCCACCTCGACGTGGTGCCCGCCGAAGCCGCCGACTGGAGCGTGGACCCCTTCTCCGGCGAGGTCCGCGACGGTGTGGTCTGGGGCCGTGGCGCCGTCGACATGAAGAACATGGACGCGATGGTGCTGGCCGTCGTACGGGCCTGGGCGCGTGCGGGCGTGCGCCCGCGCCGCGACATCGTGATCGCGTACACCGCCGACGAGGAGGACAGCGCCGTCGACGGCTCCGGTTTCCTCGCCGACCACCACCCGGAACTCTTCGAGGGCTGCACGGAGGGCATCGGCGAGTCGGGCGCCTTCACCGTCCACACCGGCCCCGGCCGGACCCTCTACCCGATCGCCGCCGGGGAACGCGGCACCGCCTGGCTGAAGTTGACCGCCCGCGGCACCACCGGCCACGGTTCGAAGCCCAACAGGGCCAACGCCGTCAGCCGGCTCGCCGCCGCGGTCGCCCGGATCGGGGCGTACGAGTGGCCGGTGCGGCTCACCGACACCGTCACCGCCTGCCTCACCGAACTCGCCGCCCTCCAGGGCCTGTCGGTCGACCCGCGGCGGCCAGGCTTCGACGTCGACTCGCTCCTCGGCAAGCTGGGACCGGCGGCCGCACTCGTCGAGGCGACCGTCCGCAACAGCGCCAACCCGACCATGCTCAGCGCCGGTTACAAGCTGAACGTGGTCCCCGGCCAGGCCACCGCGTTCGTCGACGGCCGCATGCTGCCCGGCGGCGAGGCCGAGTTCGTCGCCACCCTCGACGCGCTCACCGGCCCCGACGTCACCTGGGAGTTCCACCACCGGGAGGTCGCCCTCGAAGCGCCCGTCGACGGGCGCACGTACGCCGTCCTGCGCGAGTCCGTCGAGCGCTTCGACCCGGACGGGCACGTGGTGCCCTTCTGCATGGCCGGCGGCACCGACGCCAAGCAGTTCTCCCGGCTCGGCATCACCGGCTACGGCTACTCCCCGCTGAAGCTGCCACCCGGCTTCGACTACTGGTCGCTCTTCCACGGCGTGGACGAGCGGGTCCCCGTCGAAGCCCTCCACTTCGGCGTCCGCGTCCTCGACCGCGCCCTGCGGTCCCTGTGAGCGGGGCCCGGTGATGTCCGCGACGCAGTCCTGTCCGTACGGGAGCTGGCCCTCGCCCATCGACGCCGGCCTCGCGGCCGCGCACGACGGGCGGCCCGAGTACGTCGGCACCGTCGGCGCGGAGGTGTGGTGGACCGAGCCCCGGCCGCAGGAGGAGGGCCGGCGCACCCTCGTGCGCCGCCGCCCCGCCGGCACCGGCAGCGAGGTCAGTGAGCTGCCCGCGCCGTGGAACGTACGCAGCCGGCTCACCGAGTACGGCGGCCTGCCGTGGACGGGCACCGAGCGGGCGAGCGGCGGACCCCTGCTGGTCTTCGTCCACTTCACCGACCAGCGGCTGTACGCGTACGAGCCGGACGCGCCGGGAGCCCCCGCCCCGCGGCCCCTCACGCCCGTCTCCGCGACCGGGGGCGGGCTGCGCTGGGCCGATCCGGTGCTGCGCGGCGGTGAGGTGTGGTGCGTGCTGGAGGAGTTCACCGGGCCCGCGCCGACCGATGTCCGCCGGGTCCTGGCCGCCGTACCGCTGGACGGGTCCGCCGCCGCGGACCGGTCGGCCGTACGGGAGCTGACGGACGGCCGGCACCGCTTCACCACCGGCCCGAGGCTCGCCCCGGACGGCGGGCGGGCGGCCTGGCTGGTCTGGGACCACCCCCGGATGCCGTGGGACGGCACCGAGCTGCAGGTGGCCGAGGTCACCGCCGGCGGGGAGCTGGCCGGGGCGCGGACCGTCTTCGGCGGCCCCGAGGAGTCCGTCGCCCAGGTGGAATGGACTCCCGACGGAACCCTCCTCGCGGTCAGTGACCGCGGCGGCTGGTGGAACCCGTACCGGGTGGACCCGGACACCGGGTGGGCGGTCAACCTGTGCCTGCGGGAGGAGGAGTTCGGGGGAGCGCTGTGGAAGCCCGGACTGCGCTGGATCGCCCCGCTCCCCGACGGGCTCGTCGCCGTCCTGCACGGCCAGGGCTCCTCGGTGCTCGGCGTGCTGGACCCCGAGAGCGGCGACCTGGTGGACGCGGCGGGGCCGTGGACGGCATGGCAGCCGACCCTCGCCGTGCACGGCAGCCGGGTCTACGGCGTCGCCGCCAGCCCGCGCAGTGCCTACGAGGTGGTGGAGCTGGACACCGCCGGCGGACACGCCAGGGTCGTCGGCGCGCAGGGTGCGGACCCGGTGGACCCGGCCTACTACCCGGAGCCGCAGAGCCGCACCTTCCTCGGCCCGGACGACCGGCAGATCCACGCGCACGTCTACCCGCCCCACCACCCGGCCTGCCGGGCACCCGCCGACGAACTGCCCCCGTACGTGGTGTGGGCGCACGGCGGGCCCACCGACCACGTGCCACCCGTGCTCGACCTGCACATCGCCTACTTCACCTCGCGGGGGATCGGCGTGGTCGAGGTGAACTACGGCGGCTCCACCGGCTACGGCCGCGCCTACCGGGAGCGGCTGCGCGAGCAGTGGGGCGTGGTGGACGTGGAGGACTGCGCCGCGGTGGCCCGCGCGCTGGCGGCCGAGGGTACCGCCGACGGCGCCCGGCTCGCCATCCGCGGCGGCAGCGCCGGCGGCTGGACGGCGGCGGCCTCGTTGGCCGCGACCGACGTGTACGCGTGCGCGGCGATCATCTACCCGGTACTCGACCTGCGGGGTTTCGCGGAGGAGACCCACGACCTGGAGTCGCGCTACATCGACGGCCTGGCGGGGCCGCCGCAGACCCTCGCCGTCCTGTGCCGCGAGCGTTCCCCGGTGGCCCGGGCCGACCGGATCACGGCGCCGTTCCTCCTGCTCCAGGGGCTGGATGATCCGGTCTGCCCGCCGGCGCAGGCGGAGCGGCTGCTGGCCGCCATGCGGGGCCGGCCGGTCCCGCACGCCTACCTGGCCTTCGAAGGCGAGGGCCACGGCTTCCGCCGCGCCGACACGATGATCAGAGCGCTGGAGGCGGAACTGTCGCTGTACGCACAGGTCTTCGGGATCGAACGGACCGACGTGCCGCGGCTCGCGCTGGGGACGACCCCGTGAGCCGGACTGCGCACGGGAGCCGGCCGGCGGTCACCCGCCGGCGGTCCGCAGCCACACGCGCAGCGGTCCGGTGGCGGTGAAGCCGTGCCGCAGGGCGGCGTCCAGGTCCGGCCCGTGCTCGTAGCCGACCACGGGCAGGCCGGGGCGGCGGGCGGCGATCGCGGACAGGGCGCCCGCCCAGGCCGCGTCGGGGTCCGACCCGCTGCGGGCGAACAGGTTGGAGACGCCCACCACGCCGGCGGCGGTGTGCGCGACGGCTCCGGCGACGATCCGCCCCCCGGCCCGGCCCGCGAGGAAGTCGGTGCCACCTCCGAGCAGGGAGGGCGGGAACAGCCCGGTGCTCTCCCCGCCGCTCCAGGCGGCCTCCCAGGCCGCGAGCTCGGGGGCGTCGCGGACCTCGGACCACTGCGGCGCCGAAGGGTCCGCCGCCGGGACCGTGGCGCCGGCCGGGCGGTGGATCCACTGAGCCTCGAACAGCACCTCGAAACCGGCTCCGGCCAGGTCCAGAGCCGCGAAGCTGTCCTTCACCGAGCAGCCGGGGGAGCCGGTGTCGAGCGACCGGAGCACGCTCGGCGCCGCCACGCCGGCGTCCAGGGTCACGGCGTCCGGATACAGCGGCGGGGTCCGCACCGCGCTCGTCCAGAGGTGCTCGCCGTCGTACTGCGGCGACAGGCCGTGCGCGCGGCAGACCGCATCGCACCACCCGGCGTTGTTCAGCGCTGCCCGACGGCTCAGCGCCGCCCGCGTCCCGTCCGTGATCACGGTCCGATCGTGCCACACCGGCCGCCCCGGCACACCCGTCGTACCGCTCACGGACGGCCTGATCCGAAAGGCACGCCCCAGCCTTGGGCGATGAACGCTTCGATCTACGTCCGCGAGGGTGCTCGTGTGGGCCTGCGGCCCTACCGGCCCGCCGACGGGCCCGAGTTCACCGCGCGGGTGCGCGAGAGCCGGGACCTCCACCGCCCCTGGCTGTTCCCGCCCGCCACCGTCGAGGAGTACGAGCGGTACGCGGCCCGGCTGACCGGGAGCGACAGCCGCACGGGGTTCTTGGTGGGCGAGCTCGGCACCGGCGCTGTGGCCGGCTTCGTCAACGTCAACAACATCGTGCGGGGCGCCTTCCAGTGCGGTGCCCTCGGCTACGGCGCGTTCGCGCACGCCGCCGGCCGAGGATTCCTGCGCGAAGCCCTCGGCCTCGTGCTCGACCACGCCTTCGCGCCCGCCGGGGAGGGGCTCGGCCTGCACCGGTTGGAGGCCAACGTCCAGCCCGGCAACGCCGCCTCGATCGCCCTGGTGCGCGGCGCGGGCTTCCGGCTGGAGGGGCTCTCCCCCGACTTCCTGCACGTGGACGGAGCCTGGCGCGACCACGAACGCTGGGCCCTCACCGCCGGGATGCCCCGCGCCGCCCAGTGACCGCCGCGGGCGGGGCGCAGGCCCGCGAGGCCTGCCGCCGCGGTGCCGGATCGCGCAGGATGGGGGGATGCGCACACTCGTACTGCTCGACGCCCCGTCCAACCTGGGTCTGCGGCCGCCCGCGCCCGGGACCGTCCCCGGCGTCTACAAGCTCGCGGGAGCCCTGCGCGAGCAGGGCCTGCTGGGCAGGCTGGGGGCCCGGGAGGGCGGCGTCGTGGTGCCGCCCCGCTACGACCGCGGCGACTGGAAGGAGGGCGACGGCGTCTTCAACGCCGACGCGCTCGCCGCGTACACCGTCACGCTCGCCGACCGGATCGAACGGCACCTGCGGGCGGGCGAGTTCCCGGTCGTCCTGGGCGGGGACTGCTCCATCCAGCTCGGTGCCTCGCTCGCCATGCGCCGGACCGGCCGCTACGGTCTCGCCGCCATCGACGGCTCCGCCGACTTCCGCCACCCGGGCAACACCGCCGTCAACGGGCCGGTCGGCGCCGCGGCCGGCGAGGAACTGGCCCTGGCCACCGGCCGCGGGCAGGCCGGGCTGAGCGACCTGGAAGGGCTCGCGCCGTACCTGCGGGACGAGGACGTACGACTTTTCGGGCTGCGCGACGGCGATGCGGACCTCGTGGAGCTGGCCGAGGCCGGGATCTTCGCGACCACCGTCGCGGAGATCCGCCGGCGGGGCGCCGCGGCCGTGGCGCGGTCGGCCCTGGAGGGCCTGCACCCGCCCGTCACCGACGGGTTCTGGGTCCACCTGGACGCCGATGTGCTCGACCCGGAGGTGATGCCCGCCGTGGACAGCCCCGACCCCGGCGGCCTGTCGCCGCAGGAGGTCGCCGAGCTGCTGGCCGTGCTGGTGGGGTCACCGCGGTGCGTGGGGCTGAACGTCACGGTCTACGACCCCGACCTGGACCCGGACGGCCGCGCCGGCGCGCTGCTCGCGGATCTGGTGGCGGGGGCCTTTGCGTCATCCTGACCGGTGGTGATCCGCGGAACCCCTGTGCAGGGGCCGCCGGGGAGTGTTCCCTTTCCCTATGGCCACCACCGTCCGACGCGCCGTACTGACCCTCCCCGCAGCCCCGTTGGGCTTCGACAACCCGCTGCCCGCCCTGCGCGCGCCCGACGGCGTGCACGAGCTGGACGAGCGGTCCCGCGAGGGTCTGCCGCGCGACATGGCCCGGCAGATCGGGTACGAACCGCTGCGCTCGCTGCTGCCCGTACAGATCCGTGACGGGTACCGGCGGGAGCGCGCGGAGCAGGAGTTCGAGGCCGTCGTCATCGAGAACGAGCACCTGCGGGCCACCGTCCTCCCGGGTCTGGGCGGGCGCGTCCACTCACTCGTGCACCTGCCCACCGGCCGTGAACTGCTCTACCGCAACCCGGTGTTCCAGCCTGCCAACTTCGCGCTGAACGGCGCCTGGTTCTCCGGGGGCATCGAGTGGAACACCGGCGCGACCGGCCACACCACCCTCTCCTGCGCACCCCTGCACGCCGCGGTGGTCCCCGCCCCGGACGGCGGGGCCATGGTGCGGCTGTGGGAGTGGGAGCGGTTGCGCGACCTGCCGTTCCAGGTGGACCTGTGGCTGCCGCAGGACTCGCCGTTCCTGTACGTCGGCGTCCGGGTCCGCAACCCGCACGAGCGGCCCGCTCCCGTGTACTGGTGGTCCAACACCGCCGTCCCCGAGGACCCGGGCACCCGTGTCCTGGCCCCCGCCGACGAGGCCTGGCACTTCGGCCACGAGCGCTCGCTGCGCCGGATCCCCGTGCCGGAGTGGGAGGGGGCGGACCGCACGTACCCGCTGCGCAGCGAGTACCCGGCGGACTTCTTCTACGAGGTCCCGGACGGCGCCCGGCCCTGGATCGCCTCCCTCGACGCCGCTGGGCACGGCCTCGTGCAGACCTCCACGCGGCGGCTGCGGGGGCGCAAGCTGTTCGTGTGGGGCGCGGGCGGTGGCGGCCGGCGCTGGCAGGAATGGCTGACCGAGCCCGGCACGGGCGGCTACGCGGAGATCCAGGCCGGGCTGGCCCGGACCCAGCTGGAGCACGTACGGCTGGAGGGCGGGGCGGAGTTCGGCTGGCTGGAGGCGTACGGGCCGCTGTCGGCGGATCCGGCGGCGGTGCACGGCGCGGATTGGGCGGCGGCCCGCGGCGCGGCCGCGGACGCACTGGAGGCCGCACTGCCGCGGGAAGCGGTGGACGCGGCGTACGAGGCGTGGCGCGGCCGGGCCGACACCGAGCCGGGGGAGCGGCTGGCGACGGGCTCGGGCTGGGGAGCACTGGAGGTGCTGTGCGCGGGCCACCGGCTGCCGGGAACGCCCTTCGAGGAGTCGACGCTGGGTGAGGAGCAGGAGCCGTGGCTGGAGCTGTGGCGCACAGGCGTCCTGCCGGCCCGGCGCCGGGTGGTCCCGCCGGGTCCGAGTCTCGTCGCACCGCACTGGCGGGACATGCTGGAGACGGCCCCCGCGGACCCGCTGACGGAGTACCACCTGGGCGTGGCCCAGTGGCATGCGGGGGACACTGCCCAGGCGGTGCGCAGCTGGCAGCGCGGGCTGGCGCTCGCCCCCTCGCAGTGGCCCCTGCTGCGGTGTCTGGCGGTGGCGGACGCGCTGGCGGGCGATGTGCAGCGGGCCGCGGACGGGTTCGCGGCGGCCTTCGAGGACCTGGCCGCGGAGAGCCGCGGGGGCGAGCCGTGGACGGCGGCGGAGTCGGCGCTCGGCCGGGAGGCGATGGCCGCGCTCCTGGCGGCCGGGCGTCCGGCGCAGGCCCGGTCGGTCTGGGACCGGCTGCGGCCGGCCCTGCGCGAGCAGGGCCGCTTCCGGCTTCTGGCGGCCCGGCTGCTGGCCGCGGAGGGACACGTCCGGGCGGCCCGCCGGATCTTCGAGGACGGTCTGGAACTGCCCGACCTGCGGGAGGGCGAGGAATCCCTGCCCGAGCTCTGGTCCACCCTCACCGACTGCCCCCTTCCGTCCCCCTACGACTTCCGCATGCGGCCGTCGGTCTGATCACGCGCCCGGGCGGGTGTCAGCACCCGGGCCGCTCGCGGGTCAGGCGCGGCAGAGGATCTCGGCGTTCAGGACCGCGAACCAGGCGTCCGGCGCGGTGCCCCAGGTGTGCCAGGCCTCGGCGGCGGCCGCCAGGTCGGCGGGCGTCGCGTGGCCGCCGCGCACGGCGGTGTCCGCGTACGACGAGGACTGCGTCCGGTCGGCCCACAGGGACGACCACCAGGCCGTCTCCTCCGGGGCGGCGAAGCACCAGGCGGTGGCCGAGGAGGTCACGTCCGTGAAACCGGCCTGCCGGGCCCACGCCCGCAGGTGGCGGCCCGCGTCGGGCTCGCCGCCGTTGGCGCGGGCGACCCGCCGGTACAGGTCCAGCCACGTGTCCAGGCCGGGCGTCGCCGGGTACCAGGTCATCGCCGCGTAGTCGGCGTCGCGCGCGGCGACGACCCCGCCCGGCCGGCACACCCGCCGCATCTCGCGCAGCGCCCGTACCGGGTCCCCGACGTGCTGCAGCACCTGGTGCGCGTGGACCACGTCGAAGGAGTCGTACGGAAAGTCCAGGGCGTGCACGTCCGCGACGGCGAACGACACGGCCCCGCCCAGGCCGCGCTGCTGCGCATGGGCCCGGGCCTGGGCCAGGACGTCCTCGGCCGCGTCGACCCCGGTGACCCTGCCGCCCGGTGCGACCCGCTCCGCCAGGTCCGCCGTGATGGTGCCCGGGCCGCAGCCCACGTCCAGGACCGCCGCCCCGGGGCGCAGCTCGCCGAGCAGGTACGCAGCGGAGTTCTCCGCGGTGCGCCAGCGGTGCGAGCGCAGGACCGACTCGTGGTGGCCGTGTGTGTAGACGGCGGTCTCCCGGGCGGCGCCGGTGGCGGCGGCGTGCTTGGTGTCCATGGCCGAACCCCTCTTCGTCGAAGCGTCGGCACCACCGTAGGCGATCAACTCGTCATATGAGATGAGCGTATTGGTATATGGACAGGAGGCCTGTGTGCCAGGAGGTCAGGCCGGGCCCGGGGCGGGGCGGGACGCAGGTGGTCGTCCCGCCGGGGACACCGTCCCCCGGGGGTGTGCGGGTCGGACCCGGAGGGAAGTGTCCGGCAACAGGCACAAGCCCCCAAATAATCGTATAAAGGTCAGGGTCGGCGGAGTGCGGCGCGGTCAACGCGGAAGGCGGACAGCGGTGGAGGGGATGCAGCGCACGACGGCGGAGGGCCGCGGCCCCGTCCGCTACGGTCCGCCCGCGCCGCCGCCCGGCCTGCCCGTGCTCCCCGAGCTGGTGACCGTCCTCGGCGCGGCCGCCGGACGCTCCGCGCCCCAGCCCCCGGGCGGCGGTGCGTCGCTGCGCGAGGCGGCGTGCCGCCACTGGGGCCGGCGGGGGCTGGCCACCTCCCCGGGAGACGTGGCGGCGGGACCCGGCGCTCCGGCGCTGCTCCTGGCCCTCCTCGGGGCCTGCGGGGGCGACGTGATGCTGCCGCGGCCCTGCCCCGCGTGGTGGACCCCGCAGGTCCGCCTGCTCGGGAGGCGGGCCTACCACGTGCCGACCCCCGCCGAGTGCGGTGGCGTACCGGACCCCTACGCCCTGCTGGAGACCGTACGGCGGGTGCGCGCCGAGGGCGGCGACCCACGGGTGCTGCTGCTGTCCGTCGCCGACGACCCCACGGCGACCGTGCCGCCGCCCGAGCTGGTGCGGGAGGCCTGCGAGGCCGCCGAGTCCGCCGGACTGTTCGTCGTCAGCGACGAGAGCTGGCGCGACACCGTCCACCGCCCCCACGACGACCTCGTCCTCAGTCCCGCCGAGATGCTGCCCGAGGGGACCGCCGTCCTCGTCGACCTCGCCGGCGCCCTCCTGCCCGCAGGCTGGCCCGCCGCCGTGGCCCGCTTTCCCGCCAACGCGCACGGTGCCCGGCTGCGCGCCCACACCCTGGACGTCCTCACCGCCACCGGCGCGACGGTCGCAGGGCCCGTCGCCTACGCCGCCGCCCACGCCCTCGACGAACCCGGTGCCGTCGCCGTACGCGCGTCCGCCGCCGCCCGCCTGCACGGCCTGGTCGCCACCGCCGCGCACCGCGAGGTCCGTGCGGCGGGCGCACTGGCCCTGCCGCCGCAGGCCGGTCGCCACCTCTACGCCGACCTCACCCCGCTGCGCGCCGGACTCGCCCGGCACGGGGTCGGCGATGCCATGGAGCTGGAGGACTGGCTCGGCGGCCGGCTCGGCGCGGCCACCCCCGGCGGACAGCGGTTCGCGGACGACCTGGCCGCACTGCGCGTGAGGCTGTCCACGGGGCCGCTGCTGGGCAGCACTCCCGAGGAGCGGCTGGCCGCGCTCACCGCCCGCGATCCCCTGGAACTGCCCCACGTACGCGATTGTCTGGACCACCTCGGCTCGGTCCTCACGGGGCTGGCCTGACCCCGGCGGGCCGCCCCCGCCCCCCACCCGACCCCGCGACCCAGGTGAACGGAGACGCTCGATGAGGGACCGGACGGACGCCGCCCCCGCACCCGCCCCGGCCACGCCGTCCGCGGCCGCATCCGCCCCGGGGCCCGGGCGTCCGGCCGCAGGCGCCCGATCGGCCCCGCCGCCGTCCGCACCGCGCCCGCTCGGTGCGCACCGCCGCTGGCCCCGCTCGTTCGCGGACCGGCTGACCACCCCGCTCCCCGGCGTCCGCGCTTTCGCCCGGCTCGCCCGCGAGGGCGCCTTCCGCCCCGGCCCGGAGGGCCTGCGCGGCATCCCGGACCTGCCGTACGCGCCGGGCCCGCTGCCCCCCACGGCCCCCGGCCAGGTGTCCGTCACCTGGGTCGGACACGCCAGCTGGGTCGTACGGACCGGCGGGCTGACCGTGCTGACCGACCCGGTCTGGTCCCGGCGCATCCTCGGCACCCCGGCCCGGATGACGCCCGTAGGGGTCCCGTGGGAGGACCTCCCGGCCGTGGACGCGGTCGTGATCAGCCACAACCACTACGACCACCTCGATGCGCCCACGCTCAGGCGGCTGCCCCGGGACACGGCCGTCTTCGTCCCGGCGGGCCTCGCGGGCTGGTTCCGCCGCCGCGGCTTCACCCGGGTCACCGACCTCGACTGGTGGGAGGCGGCCGAACTGGACGGCGTGCGTTTCGAGTTCGTGCCCGCCCACCACTGGTCGAAGCGGTCCCTGACCGACACCTGCCGGTCCCTGTGGGGCGGGTGGATCCTCACCGACACCCGCAGCCCGGCCCCGAGGAAGGTCTACTTCGCGGGCGACACCGGCTACGGCCGGTGGTTCCGCGAGATCGGCCGCCGCCACCCCGGCATCGACCTCGCGCTGCTGCCCGTCGGTGCCTACGCGCCCCGCTGGTGGCTCGGCGACGTGCACGCCGACCCGGAAGAAGCCGTCCAGGCCTGTCTCGACCTCGGGGCCCGGCGGATGGCCCCCATGCACTGGGCGGCCTTCGTGCTCTCCGCCGAACCGGTCATGGAACCCCTGCACCGCACCCGGGCCGCCTGGTCGCGCGCCGGACTGCCCCGCGAGGATCTGTGGGACCTCCCGGTCGGCGCCTCACGCACCCTCCCGGACCCGGAGCCCGACCCCGGTCCCGCCCCGGACGCGGAGGCCGCCGCGGCCCCGGAGCCGCCCACCGGACCCGGTCCGGCCTGACCTGCGCGACACCCTCGGGAACCCGCCCGTCCGTGCGGTCCGGCCCCCGCCGCGGCCCGGCTGCGGGCACGGGAGTGGCCGGCGCCTCCTCCGGCCCTGACCCGCACGCCCGTACCGGCCTGAGCCGTGCAGGTGCGCCGGTGGAACCGGTGATGCTCCGGCCGGCCGGACACGCTTCGTGAAAGGCCCTCAGGGTGTGTCAGCCGGCCCCGGACGCAGGCGGCGCCAGGCCGCGGGGCCCGCGCTGATCAGCACGGCCAGGCCGACCGCCAGGGCGACGCCCTTCCACGGCTCGGAGAACAGCGAGCCGCCCAGGATCCCGATCAGCCCGTACGTGGCCGCCCAGGCCAGGCACGCGGGGCCGTCCCCGCGGGCGAACCGGCGCAGCGGCAGCTCCGCCAGCAGGCAGGCCAGCATCACCGGGATCCGGCCCGCCGGCACCAGCCGGGAGAGCACCAGCACCGTGACCCCGTGCTCGTCGAGCCCGGTCTGCGCCTGCTCCAGGCGTTCGGGTGCGGCGCGGCCGCGCAACGCCTCCAGCCACCGGGAGCCGCCCCGTGAGCGCACTCCGCGCTGCCCGAGCCAGTACAGCGAGAGGTCGCCGGTGAAGGCCGCCAGAGCCGACACCGCGAAGACGAGCAACACCCCGTACGGCGACTGGTGGTGGAAGGCCACCACCGCCGCCGAACTCACCAGTGCCCCGGTCGGGATGACCGGCACCAGCGCTCCCAGCGCCACCAGCACGAACAGCGCCGGGTAGCCCACCGCCTGCTGGGTGGTCTCCGGCGGCACCTGTCCGGCTCCCGCCGCCGCCACCGCCGTGAGGTCGCGCAGCGTCACGGCAGCCGCACCCGCTCCCCGTGGTCCGGCACCCGCACGGCCACCTTCGGCGCGAACTGCCGGGCCAGCCGCTCGAACTCCCCGCCCGGCGCGTGGAACTCGTGCGGCCGCACCGCGTCCATCCCGACGGGCCAGTACGTCCCGTAGTGCACCGGCACCGCGGCCGCCGGTGCCAGCTGCGCCAGCGCACGCGCCGCCCGCCCGGCGTCCAGGTGCCCGGACCCCAGGTACGGACCCCAGCCGCCCACCGGCAGCAGGGCCACGTCCACCGGGCCCACCTCCTCGGCCATCGTGTCGAACGGCCCGGTGTCCCCGGCGAAGTACGTCCGTGCCGCGCCCTGCACGACATACCCGAGGGCCGGCGCGCGATGCGGGCCGAACGGCAGCCGCCGTCCGTCGTGCCGGGCACTGACGGCCCGGACCCGTACCCCGTCCCCGACGCGGACCTCCTCGCCCGGCGCCGTCTCCGTCACCACCAGCCCGCGCAGCGCGGCGAGCCGTGCCAGTGCCGGGACCGCCCGCCGCGCACCGCGCGGCACCAGCAACCGAGTTCCCGGCGCCAGCCGTCCCAGCGACGGCAGGTGCAGGTGATCGGCGTGCAGGTGCGACACCAGCACCACGTCCGCCACCGCCGCCCCGGGCGGCGGGAGCGCCCCGCGCCGCCGCCGCAGGTGCGCGAGCCGCCGCGCGAACAGCGGGTCCGTCAGCAGCCGCACCCCGGAATCCTCGACGGTGCACGTCGCATGACCCCACCAGGTGATCTCCACCGCCACCGCCCCGCCCTCCCTCGTCGCCCGCCGGACCCCCTCCCCATCATGCCGGGCCGGACGCCGTCGCCACCGCTTCGGAACGGGAACCCGGCACCCCCTCCTCTCGGGCGGCGGATCGGAGTAGGGTCCGGCGGCATGGAAGAGTTGCGCGTGGCCGCGATCGCGAGCCTGGCCCCGCTCGAAGACCTGGATGCCGACCCCTTCGCCGTGGACACCCGCGGCCAGTACGCGGTGTGCGCCCGCTGGGCGGCCGAGCGGGGCCACGTCGTGATCAAGCAACTGCTCGTGTACGGACTGCGTGCGGACCACTGCGGGTTCTGGTCCGACATCGACGCCGCGCGGGTCGACCTCTTCGTCGCCGCCAACCAGCGGGTCCTGGCCCGGGCGCTGCGCTGCGTGGAGGAGTTCACCGCCGAGTGCGAGCGGCGCGGCATCCGCCTGGAGACCGCCGGCCACGAAGAGCCCCGGTACACCTCCGGGATGAAGGCCGAGGTGCACCGGCGGCTGTCCATGCCGACCGCAGGCTACGACGGCACCTGACCCGCACCGCCCCGATCCCTTCCCGACCCCCGATCCCGGCCGCGATCCCCTCCCGGTCACCCGGCCGGGCGAGCGCCGCTGTGCGAGCCTGGAGGCCGGAGACGACCCAGGGGGTGGCACGGTGCGGCGACGACGGTGGCGGACCACGGGCCGTGCCCTGGTCCGGGTGCTCCTCGTCTGGGCGGTGTCCACCCTCACGATGCTGGCCCTGGCCGGGATCCTGCCGGACTTCCGGCTCCAGTCCGGCAACGGCGACAGCATCACGCGCATCGGCCTCACCGCAGCCTGGGGCGCAGGCGCCTTCGGCCTGCTGAGCGCCCTGGTGTGGCCCGTGCTCGTGCGGGCCCTGCTGCTCGTGCCGGCCCTCGTGCTCGGGCTGCTCGTCTTCTTCCTGAACGGCTCGTTCCTGCTGCTCGCCCTCCGACTGATCCCCGAGGGGCGGGGCGAGGCCGCCCCCGAGACCGCGGTCGTCGTGGCGGCCGTGATGTCCGCGGTGGCCTCGGCGACGTCCACCGCGCTCGCCGTGCGCGACGACGGGGCCTACCGGCGCCGGCTCTACCGGCTCGCCGACCGGCGGCGCCGGCGGCAGAACTCCGGCGCCGCGCCCCGGACCGGGCCGCCCGCCCCCGGACTGCTGGTCCTCCAGCTCGACGGAGTCGGCCACGACGTGCTGCGCGAGGCGTGCAACCGTGCACTGATGCCCACCGTCGCGGGCTGGCTGGAGCGCGGCCACCGCGTCACGCCCTGGTCCACGGACTGGTCCAGCCAGACCGGCGCCAGCCAGCTCGGCATCCTGCACGGCTCGACCTTCGACGTGCCGGCCTTCCGCTGGTACGAGAAGGACACCCGCGAGGTGATGGTCTGCAACCGGCCCACCAGCGCCGCGGAACTCCAGCGACGGGCCGTCGAACGCACCGGGGACGGCGGACTGCTCACCCTCGACGGTGCCAGCCGCGGCAACCTCTTCAGCGGCGGGGCGGACCAGCTGGCGCTCGTCCTGTCGGTCTCGGCGCGGCGGGGCCGGGCCAACCGCTCCCGCGCCGGCTACTTCGCGTACTTCTCCGATCCGGCCAACGCCGTCCGCACCGCGCTGTCCTTCGTCGCCGACGCGGCACGGGAGATCTGCCAGTCCCTGCGGTCGCGGATCCGAGGGGACCGGCCCCGGGTGTCGCGCGGCGGCCTCTACCCGCTCATCCGGGCCTTCGCGACCGTGGTCGAACGGGACGTGGTGGTCGCGGCCGTGATCGGCGACATGCTCGCCGGGCGCTCCGCGGTCTACGCCGACCTCGTCGCCTACGACGAGGTCGCGCACCACTCGGGCCCGCGCGGCCGGGACGCCGACCAGGTCCTGGAACGCCTCGACCGCAGCCTCGCGCTGCTCGCCCGGGTCGCCGAGCACGCACCGCGCCCCTACCGGATCGTGCTGCTGTCCGACCACGGCCAGAGCCCGGGGGAGACCTTCCTGGCACGGTACGGACTGACTCTGAAGGACCTGGTGCGGGCGGGCTGCGGACTGCCCGTCTCCCGTCGGGCCGGTCGTACCCGCAGCGGGGCCGAGGCCCGCGCCGCGGTGCTGGCCGCCCTGCACCGGCCGGTGGAGGAGGACGAGGAGGCGCGGCCGGGGCCGGGCTCCGACCCGGTGGTGCTGGCGTCGGGCAACCTCGCCCTGATCTCCTTCCCCGACGTCCCCGGCCGGGCCTCCCGGGACCGCATCGAGCGCATGCACCCGGCGCTCCTGGCGACCTTGGCGAACCATCCCGGCGTCGGCTTCCTGCTGGTGGACGGGGTGGTGCTGGGCCCCGGCGGGGCGCAGGCCCGGCTGGACGCGCCCGGCGAGGCGGAGGAGCTGCTCGCAGCCTTCGGTCCCGGCGCGGCCGCGGCCGTGCGGCGGACCGACGCCTTCCCGCACGTGGCCGACATCATGGTGAACTCGGCGTACGACCCGGAGACGGGCGCGGTGCACGCCTTCGAGGAGCAGATCGGCTCGCACGGAGGCCTCGGAGGGGAGCAGGGGCGGCCGTTCCTGATGTGGCCCGCGGAGCTGTCGGACCCGGGGGGCGAACTGGTCGGCGCGGAGGCGGTGCACCGCGTGCTGCGGCGCTGGCTGCGGGAGGCGGACGGCCCGCAGGTACCGGTGGCCGCGGCGACGGGCAGGCTCGCGGAGGTGGCGGACCGGGGCCTCGCGGAGGTGGCGGCCGGCGGCCCGTCGGAGGTGGCGGCCGGCCCGGCGGAGGCGGTCCGGGCCGGGGCGGTTGCCGGCGAGGCGCCCGCGCCGGGGGTGCCGGAGAATTCCCCGCCGGACGGCCGCATCAGCGGAATCCTTCCTTCCGAAAGCCTGCCCGCACGGGACGAAACCCGCTGATTTGGTGCACCCCGCACGGTGGCCGACCATGTGTCGACCCCGCCCACCATGTGAGACGACCCGAGGCGCACCACCGATGACCAGCACCGCAGCCCTGCCCGCCGAGGCCACCGCACCCCCCGAGCGGGGCCGCGACCCGCACGCGCGGCGCTTTGGCCTCCCCATTGCGACCTGTCTGGTCATGGGCAACATCATCGGCGGCGGAATCTTCCTCCTCCCGGCCTCGGTCGCCCCCTTCGGCACCATCAGCCTTCTCGCCTTCGCCGTGCTCACCCTCGGCGCCATCGCCCTCGCGCTCGTCTTCGGCCGCCTCGCCCACCGGCACCCGCAGACCGGCGGCCCGTACGTCTACGCCCGCGCCGCCTTCGGCGACTTCGCCGGCTTCCTCGCCGCCTGGAGCTACTGGATCACCTCCTGGGTGTCGAACGCGGCCCTCGCCGTGGCGTCCGTCGGCTACCTCTGCGTCCTCTTCCCGGCCATCGGCGCGCACAAGTGGTCCATGTGCCTGGCCGCCCTGGCCATGCAGTGGCTGCCCGCGCTCGCCAACCTCGCCGGCACCCGCTACGTCGGCGCCGTCCAACTCATCGCCACCGTCCTGAAGTTCGCCCCGCTGATGCTCGTCGCCGTCGGCGGCCTGTTCTTCTTCGACCCCGCCAACCTCGGCCCCTTCCAGGCCACCGGCCAGAGCCCGGCCGGCGCCCTCTCCGCCTCCGCGGCGATCCTCCTCTTCAGCTACCTCGGCGTGGAGTCGGCCGCCGTCAGCGCCGGGGAGGTCCGCGACCCCGCCCGCAACGTCGGCCGGGCCACCATCCTCGGCACCGCCGGCGCGGCCGTCGTCTACCTGCTCGGCACCCTGTCCGTCTTCGGACTCGTCGCGCACGAGAAGCTCGTCACCTCCGAAGCCCCGTTCACCGACGCCGTGAACGCCATGTTCGGCGGCACCTGGGGCGGCACCCTCGTCGCCTGCGCCGCCGTCATCTCCATGGCGGGCGCCCTCAACGGCTGGACCCTGCTCAGCGCCCAGACCCCGTACGCCGCCGCCAAGGACGGGCTCTTCCCGCGTGCCTTCGAGACCAAGCGGCGCGGCGTCCCCGTGGTCGGCGTCGTCGTCACGACCTCCCTGGCCTCCGCCCTGACCGTCTACAACTACACGGCCGGCTCCGACGGAGTCTTCGAGATCCTGGTCCTCGTCACCACTTTCACCGCGACCGTCCCCTACCTCCTGTCGACCGCCGCGCAGCTCTACTTCCTGCTCTCCGGCCGGGGAGAGCGGGTCCACCGCGGACGCCTGGCCCGCGACGGCGCCCTCGCCGCCCTGGCGTTCGGCTTCTCGATGTGGCTGGTGGCCGGCTCCGGCTACGCGGCCGTCTACCAGGGCGTGCTGTTCCTCTTCGGGGGCGTCGCCGTCTACGCCGTCATGGCCGCGCGCAGGCAGCGGACGCCCGCCTGACCGGAGAAGGGGCGCCCGCCCGGCCGGGTGACAGGCGGACGCCGCCCGACCGGGGAGAAAACCGGATGCCGGACGGCGGGTGGTGCGGCCAGACTGACCGCACCACCCGCCACCGTCCCACCCCGAAGGACTTCCGCACCCGTGCAGGCCGCCGTCACCGTCACCCCCGCCCGGCTCCCCGAACTGCTGCTCGGCCTCGCCACTGTCCGGCCCGTGTTCCTCTGGGGGGCGCCCGGCATCGGAAAGTCGTCGCTCGTACGGAAGTTCGCCGACTCCCTCGGCCTGGAGTGCGTCAGCCTCCTCGGCACGCAGCTCGCCCCCGAGGACCTGATCGGCGTACCGCAGATCCGCGACGGCCGTTCCGTCTTCTGCCCGCCCGAGGCCATCGCCCGTGACGAGCCGTACTGTCTCTTCCTCGACGAACTCAACGCCGCGGGCCCGGACGTCCAGAAGGCCTTCTACTCGCTGATCCTCGACCGCAGGATCGGCTCCTACGAGCTGCCCCCCGGCTCCATCGTCATCGGCGCGGGCAACCGCGCCACGGACAACGCGCTGGCCCGTCCCATCGCCTCCGCCCTGGTCAACCGCCTCACCCACGTCCACCTCCAGGCGTCCGCACAGGACTGGCTGGTGTGGGCGGGAGAGCACGGCATCCACCCGTGGGTGACCGACTACCTCACCGACCGCCCCGACCACCTCTGGTCGCAGCCGCCGAAGACCGAGGAGCCCTTCTCCACCCCCCGCTCCTGGCACATGCTCTCCGACGCCCTGCACTCCTTCGGCGCGGACCTGGACGAGCAGACCCTCAAGGTGGTCGCGCACGGCACCCTCACCCCCGCGCACGCCGTCTCCTTCTGCGGCTACGCCAAGATCGTCCGGCACACCTTCGGCATCGAGGCCATCCTGAAGGGCGACGCCTCCTGGCCCGCCCGGCTCCAGGACCGCGACCTGCTCTACTACCTCGCGGAGGCCTTCCGGGGCCGTCTGCTGAAGGAGCTCCCGGCACGCAAGGAGCACGTCTCGCCCGCCCTGCGCCAGCACACCCACCGCTTCAAGTCGCTCCTCGTCCAGCTCGCCGAGATCTCCGTCGAGGTCGCCCAGACCGTCATCGCCGACGACCCCGACGGCCGGCCCGTACTGCCGGGCTGGTTCCTCATCGAGGCCGCCCGCGACATGCCCCGCCTGGTCGAGGCCCGCCGGTGAGCCGCAGCGGCAAGGCCCGGACGAAGGCCGCCGCCGACCCGGACCCCGCCACCCGGGCCTTCGCCGAAGGACTGGCCAAGGTCAGGCAGAACCCGGCCCTCGGGGCCCTGGACGCCACGGTCTGCCGGGAGAACGGATGCCGGCAGTCCCCGGCCGGCGGACTGGCGGCCGTCACGTCCAACGGCGTCGTCCACGCCCACCCCACCCGGCGCGCCGACCCGCGCGAGTGGGCGTGGGCGCTCGCCCACGCCCTGCTCCACCTGGGCTTCGGCCATGTGCCGGCGGCCGAGGAGGAGGACCGGGACCAGCCGGACCGCTTCGACCTCGCCGCCCGCTGCGCGGTCGTCAACCGCTTCCTGCTGACCTTCCCCGTCGGCCGTGCCCCGGACCACCTGCCCGCCCAGTACCCCGGCGGCGACGAGGACGAGCTCGCCGCCCGCTGGCGCCGCGACGGCATCCCGGCCGCCTACGAGCACTGCGGCACCGCCGGCGACCACCCCGACCAGGTCCTCGTCCCCTGGCGGACCTGGAACTCCGCCGTACCCGACTGGCAGGCCGTCTTCGCCGCCGCCCTCACGCGCAGCGTCTCCGCCGCCATGGACGTGGCCGGCGGCCGGCGCGACCGGACCACCGGGGAGCGCATCGCCCAGCGCCCCTGGGACCGGGCCCTGAACTGGTTCGTGTCCTCGTACCCGCTGCTCGGCGGGCTCGCCGCCGGCCTGACCGTCGTCGCCGACGCCGAGCTGGCCCGCGCCCAGGGCATCTCCATCGCCGCCGTCAGCGCCACCGCCGGGGAGATCTACATCAACCCGCTGCGCACCTTCGAGGACGAGGAGTGGCGGTTCATCCTGGCCCACGAGATGCTGCACGCCGCGCTCCGCCACGGCGAGCGCCGCGGCCCCCGCGACCCGTACCTGCACAACGTCGCCGCCGACTACGTGGTCAACGACTGGCTGCTGGAGATGCGGATCGGCAGCATGCCCGAGGGGTTGCTGCACGACCCGGCGCTGCGCGGCCTGTCCGTCGAGGAGGTGTACGACCGGATCGCCACCGACCTGCGCCGGATGCGCCGCCTGGCCACCCTGCGCGGCAAGGGGGCCGGGGACATCCTGGGCGAGCCGCTCGCGCACGGCGCGGGGCGCCCGTACACCGACCTCGACGAGTTCTACCGCCGCGGCCTCGTGCAGGGCTTCGACCTGCACGTCCGCGGCGGGCGCGGCCTGCTGCCCGCCGGGCTGGTCCAGGAGATCCGGGCCCTGGCCCACCCCCCGGTGCCGTGGGACGCCCGGCTCGCCCGCTGGTTCGACGAGTACGTGCCGAGGCCGCAGGCCGTACGGTCCTACGCCCGCCCGGCGCGCCGCCAGGCCTCCACCCCGGACATCCCGCGGGCGGGCCGCCACTTCCCGCCCGAGGAGGTCGCCCGCTGCACCTTCGGCGTGGTGCTCGACACCTCCGGATCGATGAACGCCGCCCTGCTCGGCAAGGCGCTCGGCGCGATCGCCTCGTACGCCGAGGCCCGCGACGTCCCGGCGGCGCGCGTGGTGTTCTGCGACGCGGCCCCGTACGACGCCGGCTACGTCCCGCCGACCGAGATCGCGGGCCGGGTCCGGGTCCGCGGCCGCGGCGGCACGATGCTCCAGCCGGGCGTCGACCTGTTGCAGCGGGCCGAGGACTTCCCGCCCGCGGCACCCCTGCTGGTGATCACGGACGGCTGGTGCGACACCCTGCGCATCCGCCGCGAACACGCCTACCTGATCCCCCAGGGCGCCTCCCTCCCCTTCACCCCGAGAGGCCCGGTCTTCCGCCTCACCTGACCGCCATCACGCCCGCCGGCAGCCGCTGCAGGGCGAGGAAGAACCACGCACGACGCCCCCGGCCCGCGGGATCGCGGGGCGGGGGCGTTGCGGACGGGGTCGGCTCAGTCGAGGTAGTCGCGCAGGACCTGCGAACGTGACGGGTGGCGCAGCTTCGACATGGTCTTCGACTCGATCTGGCGGATGCGCTCGCGGGTCACCCCGTACACGCGGCCGATCTCGTCGAGGGTCTTGGGCTGGCCGTCGTTGAGGCCGTAGCGCATGGAGACCACGCCCGCCTCGCGCTCCGAGAGGGTGCCCAGGATGGACTGGAGCTGCTCCTGGAGGAAGGTGAAGCTGACGGCGTCGGCCGGGACGACCGCCTCGGAGTCCTCGATGAGGTCACCGAACTCGCTGTCGCCCTCCTCACCCAGCGGAGTGTGCAGCGAGATCGGCTCGCGGCCGTACTTCTGGACCTCGATGACCTTCTCGGGGGTCATGTCGAGTTCCTTGCCCAGCTCCTCCGGCGTGGGCTCGCGGCCCAGGTCCTGGAGCATCTGGCGCTGCACACGGGCGAGCTTGTTGATGATCTCGACCATGTGGACGGGGATGCGGATGGTGCGCGACTGGTCGGCCATGGCGCGCGTGATCGCCTGCCGGATCCACCACGTGGCAGGAAGAGCATGCCGCGGCCGGTGTAGCGCTTGGCGAGGGAGACCACGAGGCGGAGGTTGGCCTCCAGCAGGTGGTTCTTGGCGCGGCGGCCGTCCTCGACGAGGATCTCCAGCTCACGCTTGAAGGCGGGCTTGTGGTCCTCCTCCTCTTCGAGCTTGTACTCGGAGAAGAGGCCGGCCTCGATGCGCTTGGCGAGCTCGACCTCCTGCTCGGCGTTGAGGAGAGGCACCTTGCCGATGAGCTTGAGGTAGTCCTTGACCGGGTCCGCAGTGGCACCGGCCACCATGACCGTCTGCGCCGGGGCGTCGTCCTCGTCCTCGTCGGAGAGCACGAAGCCCTGCGCGCCGGCCTTGGGGGCCTCCTCCTCGGCCTCGTCGACGAGGTCCTCGGCCGCCCAGTCCTCGCCCTCGACGGCCGGGGTCTCGCCCTCGTCGGCGTCCTTGGCGCTGGTCTTCTTCGCCGCCGCGGTCTTCTTCACGGCGGTCTTCTTGGCTGCGGTCTTCTTGACCGTGCGCTTCTTCGGCTCGGCGGCGGTCTCGGCCGGCACCGCCGCCTCCGCAGCCGCGGCGGCCGACGGAGCGGATATCGCCGAGGCCGTGGACGTGACCGCGGTGGCCGCGGCCGGGGCGGCGGTCTTGCGGGCACCGATGGGGCGGGGCGCGGCGGCGGCCTTCTTGGCCACGGTACGGGCGGGGGCGGCGGCAGCCTTGCGGGGCTTCTTGGCGGCGGCCTTGGTGGCGGGGGCCGCGCTGACGTGAAGGGCGACACCCTCCTCGTCGAGGACCTGGTTCAGGCTGCGCAGGACCCGCTTCCACTGGTCCACCGGGATGCGGCCGGCCTCGAAGGCCTGGCGCACGTCGTCACCGTTGATGTGACCCTGCTCGCGGCCGCGCTCGACGAGCGCGACGAGGGCCTCGGATTCGGCGATCTCCGGAGGGAACGTACGGGACGGGCTGAGCGACACAAGGAGCCTCTCGTTGCGAGCAGATAGGGGGTCGGCGGGACATCATCGCGCGAACTCGGGAAACAGACCCGAGGAGGGTCTGTATTCCGGGCCGCGCGAGGACACCTGTCGGTTCATCGCATGCCCGAGTAGATTCGTTACGCGCTGAATTGAGTGACCTGCGCCACGCTGCGACCGGGCAACCGGATCCGGCGTGGATCCGTCCGCCCCCGCGCGTCAGGCCTTCTTGCGGGCTTCGATCAGGAAGCGGGCGGTGTGCGCGACGAACGGGCCCTCGCGCTCGATCCGTTCGTGCAGCTCGCGCAGGCGGTCCCGGTACTGCCCGACCGTGAAGCCGGGCACCATCCAGATCACCTTCCGCAGGAAGTAGATCACGGCTCCGATGTCGTGGAACTCGGTGCGCAGCCGCTCGGAGCGCAGGTCGACCACCTCCAGACCCGCTTGCGTGGCGTCCGCGACCGCGTCGTCGGGGTGCCGGCTGCGCCGGACGTCCTCGGGCTGCGGCCCGAGGAAGTACTCGACGAGTTCGAAGACGCTCGCCGGGCCGACCTGCTGCGAGAGGTACGTGCCGCCCGGGGCGAGCACGCGGGCGATCTCGTCCCACCAGATGGTCACCGGGTGCCGGCTGGTCACGAGCTCGAAGGCCTCGTCGCCGAAGGGCAGGGGCGGTTCGTCGGCATCCGCGACCACCACCGCGCCCAGCGGGTGCAGCAGTCTGGTCGCCCGCTCGATGTTGGGCGGCCAGGATTCCGTGGCCGCCATCAGGCGGGGGAGGGGGCCGGATCCGGCGAGGACCTCCCCGCCGCCGGTCTGGATGTCCAGGGCCGACCCGACTTGCGCCAGGCGCTCGGCCATCAGGCGCTGGTAGCCCCAGGAGGGACGCTGCTCGGTGGCGCGGCCGTCGAGCCAGGAGAAGTCCCAGCCGTCCACGGAGACCGACTCGGCCTCGGCGACAAGATGGTCGAAAGTACGCGTCATGTACTGATCGTCGCAGGTCGGGCGCCGGGCGACCACCGGTTTGGTCGACTACAGTGGTCGGCGGGCCGTGACTGGCGTTCGGGTGGATGACCACCGGGGAGCGGCCCGGCGTGCCGGGACCTCCCGCACGCCGACTGCCGCGCGCCTGGGCGAACCG
Source organism: Streptomyces sp. NRRL F-2664 (assembly GCF_000719345.1). Classification (GTDB taxonomy): domain Bacteria; phylum Actinomycetota; class Actinomycetes; order Streptomycetales; family Streptomycetaceae; genus Streptomyces. The sequence goes on along the minus strand of NZ_JOFX01000005.1, from coordinate 287,750 downwards.
CGAACCGCGACCGCGATCCGCAGCGACGTTCAGGAGACCCCGTGACGACTGCCCAGACTGCTCCCGCCGCCGGTACCGCCCGCCTGATGGACGGCACCGCCCTCGCCCGCCGCATCTCGGAGCAGACCGCCGCCCGCGCGGCGAGGATCACCGAGCGCACCGGTACCGCGCCCTGTCTGGCGACCGTGCTGGTCGGCGAGGACCCCGCCTCCGTCACCTACGTCCGCATGAAGCAGAACCGCTGCGCGAAGGCCGGGATCACCTCCCGGCACGTGGAGCTGCCGGCCTCGACCACCACCGAGGAACTGGTCGCGACGATCACGGCGCTCTCCGAGGACCCCGGGATCAGCGGCATCCTGCTCCAGCACCCCGTACCGCACCACATCGACGAGCGCGCCGCCTTCGAGGCCATCGCCCCCGGCAAGGACGTCGACGGCGTCACCATGCACTCCTTCGCGGCCATGGGCTTCGGCCTGCCGGGCTTCGTCTCCTGCACGCCGGGCGGCATCATGCGCCTGCTCGCCGAGTACGATGTGGACCTGACCGGCAAGCACGCCGTGGTCGTCGGCCGCAGCGCCATCCTGGGCAAGCCGGCCGGAATGCTGCTGCTGGAGCAGAACGCCACCGTCACCTACTGCCACTCCCGCACCCGGGACCTCTCCTCGATCGTGCGCCAGGCGGACGTGCTGGTCGCCGCCGTCGGCAAGGCCGAATTCATCCGGGGCGAGGACATCAAGCCCGGCGCGGTGGTCCTGGACGCCGGATACAACGAGGGCAATGTCGGCGACGTCCACTTCGAGTCGGCGGCGGCCCGGGCCTCCCTCATCACGCCGGTTCCGGGCGGGGTCGGCCCCATGACGATCGCCGTCCTGCTGGAGCAGACGGTGCAGGCGGCGGCCGCGCAGGCCGGGCTGGACCTCGCGGACCTCTGACCCGCCCCGCTCGCCGACCGGCGCGCCACCACGGCGCGACGCCCCGGACCCGGGCCGGGGCGTTCGCGTGTGCCGACCTCCCCGAGGCCTTCCCCCGCGGGTCGACGGCCACGGACCGCCGCGGCGGCCGCCGGGCCGAGGACGGCCGCGGTCAGCCGGCGGGACCCGCGGACAGCCGCGGACGGTCCCCCGGCCGCGGTGCCGCGCGGCTCACCGGGCCTGCCCGACGGGGTCGGCCGGGCCGACCGGACCGCGGGCCTCACCGCCGGGTGCACCGCCGGCCGGGCCGGCGGGGGTGCCGGTGCCTGCGCCGGTTCTCGTCCCCGGCGCCGGGTCGAGTCCGGCGACGGCCCGCTCCGCGGCCGTGAGCGGCGGGGCCTTCAGCGCGCCCCGGTCGGAGGCGCGCGCCACGTGCCAGACCACCGACGGGCGCAGCCAGTGGGTGGGCTCGATGCTCATGGTGAGGACGTTGAACAGGGCCGCGGTGAGCGCCTCGTCGGTGGTGGCCCCCGTCATCAGCCGGTTCACGTAGCCGTTGAGCAGGCCGGTGCCGGCGCGCGGCTTCATCCCGGTGGCGCCCGGGTACAGGATGTCCTGCGAGGTGGCGAGCTCCCAGGCGGTGGCGACCTGGGGCGCTATGGCGCGCTGCGCCTCGCGGCCGATCCCCGGATGGGCGAGGCCCTTGGCCCGCAGCAGGTCGCGCACGGCCAGCAGGCCCTGGGCGGCCACGGTCATGCCCTGCCCGTACAGCGGGTTGAAGGTGGCGACCGAGTCGCCGACGGCGAAGAAGCCGTCGGGCAGCTCGGCCTTCTCGAAGTAGACCCGGCGGTTGGCGGTGCCCTGGGTGACGGCGACGTCGGTGAGGGGCTTGCGGTGCTCCAGGAGCTCGCCCACGATCGGGTCCCGGACGGACTTGGCGAACGGGATGAACGCCTCCGGGTCTCCGGTCGGCTGGCCGCCGCGGGTGCCGGACAGGGTCGCCTGCCACTGGCCGTTCTCGATGGGCACGATCGTGGCCGTCTGCCCGGGCACCGGCACCCGGGGGTCGGACTGCACGTTGACGATGGGGAAGCCCATCTCGTGCGCGCCGGCCGGCGCCTCGAAGATCCGGGTGGCGTAGACCAGGCCGGAGTCGACCTGGGCCTGCCGGATGCCGTTCACGCCGAGCGCCTGCAGCCACGTCCGGGCGCGCGATCCGCGGCCGCTGGCGTCGACCACGAGATCGGCCGTGACCAGCCGGTCCTGCTCCTCGGGGGTGTCGACCCGGACGCCGGTGACCCGGCCCGCCGTGCCCTCCAGGCCGCGGACGCGGCTGCGCCGGAGGGTCGAGACCCCGGGGAGGGCGGTGACGCGGGCGCGGACGACCGAGTCCAGCAGGTCGCGGCTGCAGGAGATGTTGAACTGCTTCTCCCCGCAGCGCGGGATCCAGCCCTGTGCGGTCTTGGTGACCAGGTCGGTGGGCAGGCTGCGGCGGATGGCGCCGGCCTTGGTCCAGTCCTCGGTGATGCCGGGCAGGATCCGCTCGATGGCCCGGGCGCCGCCCGACCACAGCAGGTGGGTGTGCCGGGCCTGCGGGAGGCCGCGGCGCGGGGCCGGCCCCTCGGACAGGGGGTCGGCGTCGATGACGGTGACCGTGGCGTGCTCGGCGAGGACAGCGGCCGCCAGGAGACCGGCCAGACTGCCGCCTATGACGACGGCGTGGCGGGGCGGGGAGGACTGGTTCATCGTGGCGTGCTCTCTGTCGGGGCCGTGCTGGGGGCATCGGCGTGAGGATGCGGCGACCGGCTCGTACGGGTCACGGCGTGGCACCGGGCTTCCCCAGCCGAGTGAGGAGGTGGTACGTGCGGTCGCCCCGGGGAACTGCTGCTCCCGGGGCGCAGGAGGGCAGGGGCGCGGGAGCCGGCCGGGGCGCGGCCCCGGTCCCGCGTCCGGCATCGGACGGCGGCCTCGGGCGGGCGCGCGCCGGCGGTTCGGAGGCCGGCTCGCGCAGGGCCCGTGTGGTCCTCATGGTGTCTCCCCCTCGGCGGCGGCGCCCTCGGTCGGCTCCCCGCCCTTCGTGCCCGGAGGTCCGAGCTGCCCCTCCCGTGCGAGGAGGTCGTCCAAGTGGTCGGCCAGGGACTTCCAGCCCTGGGGCGACAGCCGGCCGGCCCGCGTGACGATGCTCCGTACGTCATGGGCGCGCAGCACGGCCAGCATCGGGTTCTCCCGGTCCCGTTGCACGCACTCCAGTTCGCCCTCGATGAGTGCCAGGGCCGTGGCGAGCGCCTCGGCGTCCTCGGCGAGCAGGAAGCCGCCGTCGACGCCGTAGAAGCGTTGGATGCCGGCGGCCGCGGCCAGGTTCGGCATGCCTTCGCCCTGGGCGAGACGGGTCAGGGACTGCCCCGACGCGTCGAAGGACCTGGCGATGGCCGTCAGAGAGTGGGCCTGGCCGTCCGCCCGCGGCCGGGTGCGCCGCAGGTGTTCGAACCGCTGGCGCACCTGCTCCTTCAGCGGGAGCCGGGGCGGCCTGCCGTCGAGGGTCTGCCGGATGGCTCGGGGCGTGATGCCCGTCAGGTAGGAGAGGTGTTCCAGGTCGTCCCGCCCGTCCGAGACGGTGGTGACGGACAGGGCGAGGGCGCGTTCCACCGCGCTCTTGCAATCGGCCAGCAGGAAGCCGGCGTAGACGCCGAAGAACCGCTGCACACCGGCCGCGTGGCCGAGCCGGGGGAGCCCGGTGCCCGCGTTGAGCGGGCCGAGGGAGGCACCGGGGGCGTCGAAGTCGTGCGCGATGGCGGCGAGCGGCCATTCCCGGCCGTGTTTGTCGCGGCGGGTGGCGCGCAGCAGCCGGAACCGCTCGTGCACCCGCCGCTCCAGCGGTACCTCGGCGGCCGTGCCCGCCACCACCCGGGGGATGCGCAGGGGTTCGACGCCGGACAGGTGGCTCAGCCGCTCGACCGCGAGCACGTCGGCCGGGTCCTGGCCGCACCGCTCCGCGAGTGCCCCGACGCGCCGCCAGATCGCGGCGAGATCGGGTCGGGCGGCGGCTGGCACCGGCTGATTCTCCATTTGTCGACAGGGCGTTCGAGTGGAACGGGCTGCGTGAAGCCTAGCCCGCCGCCCCCGGCCGAACCACGGGAACCCCAATGTTTCCTGCTGCCCACCTCAAAAACCGTTGGCATGACCCCGGAGGTAATCGACCCCCGCCTCGGGTGCCCGGCACAGTGGCGGCACCGGGTTGCGAAAGCCGCGCACTCGGCTCCGCAACCCGGTCCCCACCTGGCCGTTCGACCTCGACGGAGGCTGATCTCCCCATGTCCGCGACCCTGCTCGCCGGTTTCGCCCGCACCCCCGTCCCGCTGCTCGCACTGCGCCGATTCCTCGCCCTCGACGCCGTCGTCACCACCGGCAACGGCCTCGCCTACGCCGCCCTCTCCGCGCCGCTGGGCCGGCTGCTCGGCGTCGGGCAGGAGCTGCTCCTGGCCCTCGGCGTGCTGCTGGTCCTGTACGGGGCCGCCGTCGGCCTGCTGGCCGCGCGCCACCGGCCCCCGGTGCTCGCCGTGAAGGCCGTGGTGGAGACCAACTACGCCTGGGCGGGCCTGAGTCTGCTGGCCCTCCTCGTGTGGTTGTCGCCGACCGCGACGGGGGCCGTGTGGATCCCGGTGCAGGCCCTCACGGTCGCCGGGTTCGCCGTGCTCCAGCAGCTCGCGCTGCGTTCAGTCGCCGAGTGAGCGAAGGTACTTCACCGTCGCCGGGTCGGCCGGGAGCATCGTCTCGATGGCCAGCTCGGCGACGGTCACGTCCATCGGCGTGTTGAAGGTCGCGATGGACGACACGAAGGACAGCAGGTGGCCGTCGTGCTCGATGACCAGCGGGAGCGCGAGGTGAGGCACGGGCTCCCGCGGTGCGCCGTCGCCGGGGCGTTGCGCCACCGGATAGCAGGAGACCTCCTCGTACAGGGCGCGCAGCGGCTCGGAGCGGGCCAGTGCGATCTGGCGCTCCATCTGGGCCAACAGGTGCCCGCGCCACTCCCGCAGGTTGCGGATCCGCGGGGCCAGGCCCTCCGGGTGCAGGGTGATCCGCATGGCGTTCAGCGGCGGCGTCAGCAGGTGCTCCGGCAGGCCGTCCAACAGCATCAGGATGCCCCGGTTGGCGGCGACGACGTCGTAGGTGGCGTCCACCACCAGCGCGGGGTAGGGCTCGTACCCGGCCAGCAGGCGCTGGATGCCCTCGCGCAGGGTCTCCATCGACGGGTCGTCCAGTGCGGTCTGCGCGTAGTGCGGGGCGTAACCGGCCGCCAGCAGCAGGGCGTTGCGCTCGCGCACGGGGACGTCGAGGCGGTCGGCGAGCCTCAGCACCATCTCTTCGCTCGGCCGGGACCGCCCGGTCTCGATGAAGCTGATGTGCCGGGAGGAGGAGTCGGCGCGGCCCGCCAGCTCCAGCTGGCTGATCCCGCGCCGCTGCCGCCAGGTGCGCAGCAGGGCGCCGACGGTGGGTGTCGAGGTGGTCATGGCCGTGACGGTAGCCGAGCCCGCAGCACCCGCGCCGCCGGCCGTGTTCAGCCGACATCGAAGACGTTGCGCAGGCCGAGCCGGTGGCGCCACAGGTCGTGCCGCTTGGCCGACTCCAGCTCCGGCGCCCGGTACAGCGTCCGCACGGTGCAGCGGGGGGCGGCCGAACCGTCGCGGTCCAAGAGGCTGTTGACCGCCGCGCGGGCGGAGGCGTTGGCCCCCTCCATCGTCGCGAGGTCGATGTCGACGGCGACGTAGTCCCCGCTGAGGAAGAAGTTCGGGATGCGCGTGTCGGCGCTCGGCCGGTTGGCGAGGGTGCCCACCGGATGGATCAGCAGTTCGTCCTGGTTGGTGGGGTTCGGAGTGCCGAGCCCGTCCACGCCCGGATCGAGGAACCAGGAGTGCAGCTTGGCGTCCGACAGCAGGGTCCGCCCGGTGTCGTTGAGGGAGGCCTTCAGCTGGGCCCACACTTCGCGCGCCACCTCGTCGCGGGTGCACTGCTTGGCCGTTTTCCCGTACAGGACCCCCGGCCTGTCCCACTCGGAGATGTCCACCGAGAGGCAGTCGACGGCCGTCCCGTCGCCGTAGTCGGCGGGGAAGTCCCGCGCCGGCCAGTGCTCCGCCTGCTGGATCGCGGTCAGCGACCACGGCGAGTCGACGCAGTTGAGGTGGCCGTGGACCAGCGGGGCCCGCTCGGTCAGATAGAACTGGATTCCGGTCATCCAGTCGGTCCGGAGCCGGTCGCAGCGTCCGAGCATCGGGTCGGCCGCCCGCAGTGGGGCGCTCCAGGTGCGGCGGGCGTGCTCGACGGGCAGGGCGCTGACGTAGTGGTCGGCGGTCACGGTCTGCCGCACACCGCCGGGGTCCTCCACTGCGACGCCGCTGACCCTGCCGCCGCCGTACCGCACCTCCCGCACCGTCCAGCCGATCCTGAACTCCACGCCCAGGGAGCGCAGGTGGGCCTCCCAGGGGTCGATCCACGCCTCGTTGGTCGGCAGGTCGAGGATCCGGTCCGGCGGTCCGTCCGCCCCGCGGCCGAGCAGGTTGAAGACGAAGGCCTCGCCGAGGGTGCCGACGGTGCGGGTGGAGGCTTCCTCCGCCTTGGTCGCCACGATGTTGCGGGTCACGCCGACCGCCAGGATGCGCTGGTACTCGTACGACATCCGCGCGGCCCGGGTGAACTCCCACCAGGGCGTGTGCTCCCACACCTCGGTCCGCCGCTCGTCGCAGCTGGTGAGGAAGACCAGCACGCGGTTCACGAAGTACGCCGTCTCGTGCGGGGGCAGGCGCAGGAGGGTCTGGAGGAAACCCGAGAGGGCCCGCCGCACCTCGTCGGGCGTCAGATCGGCGGAGGAGTGGCCGGGCCAGGGGATGGGGCCGCGCAGGTCCTCGCGCCCCCCGGCGCGGGCGAACATCATCTCGGGCGGCGCCACCAGGTTGTCCCACACGCCGTTCGCGTTCCCGGCGAAGGGGATGCGCCGCATGGTGTCGGGCAGGTTGTGGTAGATGCCGGGGATGAAGCGGAAGCCGTGTTCCGCCGGCAGCGGCCTGCGGCCGCCGCGGGCGCTGCCGGGCACGTCCATACTGCGGGCCTTGCCGCCGAGGGCCCGCCGCTCGTACACGGTGACGGCGTAGCCCCGCTCGGCGAGTTCGTGCGCGGCGGTCAGACCCGCCACCCCGCCGCCGAGGACGGCGACGCGCCGGCCGTTCGGCGCGGCCGGCGCGGCGGCGGGCGCAGCGGCCGCCGGCTGCGCGGTGAGGCCCGTCAGCGCCTGGGCCGACAGGGCCGCGGCGCCCGTGCCCGCGATGAACGTACGCCTGGAACTCCCGGTGCCGGCCATGCCGCATGCCCCCTCGTTACCGCTGGTAACAGTCCGTCCGGCGCAGGAGCCTAGGGGGCGGCCGCCGGGGGCGGAAGGTGCAGGAGTACCCGAGCGCACTATGGCGCGAAAGGTTCGCTCCGGCGCGCACTGTGGGAACCTTGACCACACGTCACGGGGAAAAGGAGCCGGTGCATGCCGAGTGAACCGCTGTCGCAGAAGGAGATCGAGGACCGGTTGCGGGAACTCCCCGGCTGGGCCTTCGAGAACGACCGGATCGTCCGTACCTACCGCCTGGGCACACATGTCGCGGCGAGTGCCCTGGTCGCCCACATCGCCTCCGTGCAGGAGGAGTTGAACCACCACTCGGACCTGACGCTCGGTTACAACACCGTGCGGCTCGCCGTGCACAGCCACGACGCCGGAGGCGTGGTGACGGAGACCGACTTCGCCCTCGCCGAGCGCGTGGAGTCCCTCGCCCCCGCGCACGGCGCGAGCTGATGGCCCTGCCCCTGCCGACGACCGCGAAACCCGTTCTCGACTACGACGCCGAGGCCGAGGTCTACGACGCCTCCCGCGGCGGCGCCCCGCGCGCCGAGGCCGCCGCGGCGGCCGTCCTCCGCCTGGTGCCGGCCGACGCGGGCACCCTTCTCGATCTCGGCTGCGGCACCGGCATCGTCACCGCCCGGCTGGAGCGCCCCGGACTGCGCGTCCTGGGCGCCGACGCCTCCCACGGCATGGCCGCCGCGGCACTGCGCCGCGGCGTTCCCGTGGCCCTCGCCGACGCCGCCCGGCTGCCCGTGCGCCCGGGCTCGCTGGACGCCGTGAGCGCGGTGTGGCTCCTGCACCTGCTGCGGGAGCCCGGTCTGGTGCCCGCGGTGATCACCGAGGTGGCCAGGGTGCTGAGGCCCGGCGGGGTCTTCGTCACCACCGTGGACAAGGACTCCTCGCACGACGTCGGCAGTGACATCGACGCCGTGTTCGCCGCGCACCTCACCCCGACCCCCTCGGACGCCTCCGGGGAGGTCGAGGCCCACGCGTCACGGGCGGGCCTGCGGCCCGGCGGGGAGGCCCGCTTCACCGGCCACGGCCAGGGCCGCACCCCCCGGTGCTCCGCCGAGGCGCTGCTCGCGGGGCGGTACGCCTCCCGCATCGTCCCGCGCGGCATCACCCTGCGCGAACTGGCGGACCGGCTGGAGCTGCTGCCCGACCAGGACACCCCGCGCGCGGAGCCGACGTACCGCCTGCGCAGCTTCGTACGGATGTGACGGCCCCGGGGTCAGCCGGCCGTGCCGCCGGCCCCCGAACCCCCGGGCCGCCTCCTATGCCGGTTCCAGCCGCCACCACTGCGACGGGGAGTCGGTGTCCTCACCCTGCCGGACCCGGCCCTCCGCGTCGGCCTCCAGCGGCAGGCCGCTGATGCAGGCGATCAGGGACACCACCCCGGGGGCGTCGAGGTGCTCCTCGACGATCCACTCCTGTGCGCCGAAGGCGTTGGCCCGCCACACCTGCACCCGGGCGCCGCTGTCCGTCGATGCGTTCGCCACGTCCAGACGCCGCTCGTTGTCCTCGCTCACCACGTGGTAGACCCCGCCGCCGCTGTGGACGGGCGCGATCAGCCACCGGCGGGCGGCCACCGGTGCGGGCGGCCCGTCCGGACCGACCCGCACCCGGGAGGCGCCTTCCAGCTGGAGCACCAGGCCGCTGTCCACGTTGCGGATCCGGTAACGCCCTTCGGCATGCTTCACCCGCTCGCCCTCAGACGTCGAACTCGGCCGGGTCCGGGCCGATCCGGCGGCCCGCTCCGTTCGCGCCGAGGGCGTCCAGCGCGGCCATCTCGGCGGCGTCCAGCTCGAAACCGAAGACGTCCAGGTTCTCCCGGATGCGGGCGGGCGTCACGGACTTCGGGATGACGACGTTGCCGTGCTGGAGGTGCCAGCGCAGCACCACCTGCGCGGCGCTGCGGCCGTGCGCGGCGGCGACCGCGGTGACGGCCGGCAGCGTGAGCAGCTCCTTGCCCTGGCCCAGCGGCGACCACGCCTCGGTCACGATCCCGCGCGCGGCGTGCTCTGCGCGCAGTTCGGGCTGGGGGTGCAGCGGGTGCAGCTCGACCTGGTTGACGGCCGGCACCAGGCTGCTCCCGGCGGCGATCCGGTCCAGGTCCGCGGGGCGGAAGTTCGACACGCCGACCGCCTTGGCGCGGCCGCTCGCGGCGATCTCCTCGAAGGTCTTCCAGATGGCCACGAAGTCGTCGCGCATCGGGCGCGGCCAGTGGATCAGGTAGAGATCGACGTGGTCGAGACCCAGCTTGGCGAGGGAGTCGTCGAAGGCGCGCAGCACCGCGTCGCGGTGCCACGCCTGCTTCGGGCCGTTCCACAGCTTGGTGGTGACGAACAGTTCCTCGCGCGGCAGCCCCGAGGCGGCGACGGCCTTGCCCGTGCCCCGCTCGTTGCCGTAGATCGCGGCCGTGTCGATGCTGCGGTAGCCCGCCTCCAGGGCGGTCCCCACCGCGCGCTCCGCCTCCGCGTCCGGCACCTGCCAGACACCGAATCCGAGCTGGGGCATGAGCGTGCCGTTGTTGAGCTTGATGGCCGGGACCTGGTTCACGTCGGGTCGTTCCCTCACGTCGGCGCGTTGCTGCGCGGTGGACAGCGTCGTACGAGGGGCCACAACCGGCCCCTCCCGCGACGTATTCCCGCCACCGCGGGTCCGTCACGCGCTGCCCAGGTACGCCTCCCGTACCAGCGGGTCCGCGCGCACCCCGGCCGGGTCCCCCTCCGCCAGCACGCTCCCGAGGTCCAGGACGACGACGCGCGTGCACAGGTCCATCACGAAGGCCACGTCGTGCTCGACCAGCAGCACCGCACAGCCGTCCTGTGCCGCCAGCCGCCGCACCACCGCCGCGAGCTGCTCGCGCTCCGGTGCCGACATCCCGGACGCCGGCTCGTCCAGCAGCAGCACCCGCGGCGGATCGGCCACCGCGCGCGCCACCTCGACCATCCGGGCCTGCCCGACCGGCAGCCCGCCCGCGTACGAGGTCCCCAGCGCGGCGATCCCGCAGTCGGCCAGGACCTGTTCTGTGCGCACCCGGCGGGCCCGCTCCCGGGCGCGCCGGGCCGGGAGGGCCAGCAGGTCGGCCGCAGGTCCGCCCCCGCCGCCCCGCCACTCCTGCGCCACCAGCACGTTGTCGGCCACGCTGAGCCGGCCGAACAGCTGCTGCCGCTGGAAGGTCCGGCGCACCCCGTGCCGGGCCCGCCAGACGGGGGAGCGGCGGGTGATGTCCGCCCCGTCCAGCAGGATCCGGCCCCGGTCGGGCCGGCGGATCCCCGACAGGACGTCGAACAGCGTGGTCTTGCCGGCTCCGTTGGGGCCGATCAGCCCGCACACCTCGCCCGCCCGAACCCCGAGGTCCACGCCCGTGAGCGCCCGGACACCGCCGAAGCGGACGCCGACACCGACCGCGTGGAGTACGTAACCGCTCACGTCCCCCTCCTCCCCGTCCCCAGATAGGCCTCGGTGAGCCGGTCGGCCTCCACCGCGTCCCGGGGGCCGCACCAGGAGACCCGGCCCTGCGAGAGGTAGGCCACGGTGTCGGCGACGCCCAGGATCCCGACGGCCTTCTCCTCCACCAGCAGCAGCGCGCTGCCCGCGTCGCGGAGCTCCGTGAGCAGTGCGTACACCTCCTGCGCCACCCTCGGGGCCAGCCCGAGCGAGGGCTCGTCGGCGATCAGCACCGCAGGCGGCCGCTGCAGCAGCGGGGCCAGTGCCAGCATCTGCTGCTCCCCGCCGGAAAGGGATCCGGCGCTCACCGCGCGGCGCTCGGCGAGCCGGGGGAAGCGGTCGTAGACGGCGGCGCGGGCATCGGGTTCGTCGAGGTACAGGGCCAGGTTCTCCTCGATGCTCAGCGACGGGAAGATGCCCCGTCCTTCCGGGGCGAGCAGCACCCCGGCCCGCGCACGGCGCACGGCTCCCTCGCGCGTGACGTCCCGGCCGGCCACGTACACCGCGCCGGCGCAGGCCGGCAGCAGCCCTGCCGCCACCCGGCACGCGGTGCTCTTCCCGGCCCCGTTGGGCCCGAGCACGGCGAGGATCTCCCCGCGCCGCACGACGAGGTCGACCCCGTGCAGGACCAGCCCCCCGTCGTATCCGGCCGTCACGCCCCGCAGTTCGAGCGCGGGCCCCCGCGTCCCGGGGGCGTCCGAGGAGCCGGGTACGGGGCGCGGCACCGGTTCGGCACGGGGCGGGGCGGGGGGAGGCCCGGCAGGCACCCGGGCGGCGGCGCGCCGCCGGGCCCGCCGGACCGGGACGGCCGCGCAGTAGCCGTCGGGGTCGTTGGCGAGGGCCAGCCCGGCCAGGCCGAACAGGATCACCGGCAGGTGCGCGGACTCCGTCACGCAGTCCGACAGCAGCCGGGGGGCCACCGCGTACACCAGGCCCGCGACCACGGCGTACTGCGGCCGCCGCACGCCCGCCGCCACCACGACCGCCAGCCACACGAGCCCCGTCATCGCCGTGAAGTCCGTCGCCGTGATCCGGGTGTTGTACGAGGCGTACAGCACGCCCCCGAAGCCGGCGAGTCCGGCCGACAACGTGAACAGCAGCAGCTTCGTGCCGAGGACGGACACCCCCGAGGCGGCGGCCGCCGCCGGGGCCGACCGGACCGCGAGCATCGCCCGGCCCGAAGGGGAGTCGCGCAGCGCCGTGAGCGCGGCGGCGACCAGAGCGACCAGCACCACCAGGGCCACCCCGAGGGCCCGGTCGTCGGAGAGGTCCAGCGGCCCGACCACCGGCCGCGGAACGGACCAGCCCGTGTCGCCGTTGCGCAGCCACCGGAGCTGGAACAGCACCTGGTCGGCGAGGAACGCCAGGGCCAGTGTGGCCAGCGCCAGCGACCTGCCCCCGAGCCGGAGCGCCGGCAGCGCCACGACCGCCCCCAGCAGCGCCGCCGCGCACGTGCCCACCGCCAGCGCCGCCGCGAACGGCCAGCCCCGGCTCATCAGCAGCCCGGCCACGAGGGCGGCCCCCGTCACGAAGGTGCCCTGGGCCAGGGACACCATGGCCCCGAGTCCGGTCACCACGGTGAAGGACATGAACACCAGGGACACGGCCAGCCCTTGTGCCAGCAGCCCGCTCCAGAAGGGGGTCGTGACGGTGTAGAACGCAGCGCACAGCAGCGCGCCGCCCACCGCCCACACCCCCCACCGCCTCCCCCAGGAGGCCCCGGCCAGGTGGTCCGGCGGCGGGGCGTCCACGGCCGCGACCCCCGCGGCCCGTGCCCGCCGGGTCAGGACGAGCAGGCCGCCGAACAGGATCAGGAAGGGTACCGCCGTCCGGAAGCCGGTGACGGACTCGGCGAAGGACGCGTACCCCGCCACCAGGTTCTGCAGGACCCCCAGCCCCAGCCCGCCCGCGAAGGCGAGCGGCACGGACGCGAAGCGTCCGATGACCGCAGCCGTGGCCGACACGAACAGGAACAGCGTGAAGTCGTGGGCGGACAGCCCCAGCAGCGGCGTCGCCAGCACACCGGCCAGCCCGGCCAGCCCCGAAGCGATCATCCAGGCCACCGACGACAGCCGGTCGGCGCTGATCCCGCGCAGCTCGGTCAGCGACCGGTTGTCGACGGCCGCCCGCAGGTGCAGCCCGATCCGGGTGTGCCGCAGCAGCCCCCACAGGGCCCCCGCCACGAGTGCGGTCACCACCCAGGTGATCAGCTGGTCGGAGTCGATGCCGACGCGGTCGGTCAGCTGCCAGGACTTTGCCGGGCTCGGCCCCACGCCGGGCAGTCCGAACCGGTTCTCCGCCGGCTTCACGGGCGCACCGGCGTCCGCCAGCAGTTCGACGGCCCACAGGCCGGCGGCGGGCAGCGCCACCAGCAGGCCGATGGTCGCCACGACCTGCGCCGTCTCGCCGACCTGCGCGAGCCGCCGGAACATCAGCCGGTCCAGCCCCCAGCCCAGACCGGGGGCGAGGACGCACACCACCAGGAGCGCGGCCGGGACCGCCGGCCAGCCCAGCCCGGAGTGCAGTTCGTAGAAGGTGAGCGCGCACAGGTAGGCGGTGGCGCCGTGCGCGAAGTTGAACAGCCCGGACGCCGAGTACGAGAGCACCAGCCCGGTGGCGAGCAGCGCGTACAGGGCGCCGGAGACCAGACCGCTCAGGACGAGGACGAGCAGATCCCCCATGCCGCGGCCCTACGTGAAGGGGATGGGCTCGTGGCACTTGAACGGGACGGAGACCTCGTACGCGCCGTTCTTCAGCTGTACGAGGGCTCCGCAGCCGAAGCTGTCCTTCTGCCCCTTGGGCAGCGCACGGTCGCCGACCAGCGTGCCGGTGTCGGAGAAGCCCTGCGCGGCCGCCTGGAACGACTCGACGGTCAGGTCCCTGCCCGCCTTCTGCGCGATGGAGACGAACAGGTCGGCCGACATGTACCCGGTCAGCATGTGCATGTTGAGCGGTACGTCCCTGCCGCCGGCGGCCGCCTTGATGTCGGCCTTGAACTGCGTCATCTTCGGATCGTCCGACTCGAACGGCTGGAACTGCAGGAGCACGTGGACCCCGTCGAGGGCCTGCCGCGTGGCGTCCTGGGCGAGCAGGGCGGGGTCGTAGTCGGTGGGGTCGGTCAGCAGCCCCTGGTACCCGCCCCGCTTGAGTGCGGTGAAGAGCCCGATGTTGTGGGGGGTCTGCATCACGGAGACCACGGCGTCGGGGGCCTTGCCGCCGTTGCTGGAGAGGATCTCCTTCACGTACGCGGACCAGTCGCTGGGGACGGCCGTGCCGGGTACGGAGGCCTTGGCGTAGGACACCTCGAAGCCGGCGCCGGCGAAACCCTGCTGGAAGGTCCGGATGCCGAACTTCCCGGCGTCGCTGTCGTTGGCGATGATCGCGACCGACCTGCCCCGGGCGCCGCCGAGGATCCGGCAGATGCCCTCGGGCCAGGTCTGGTTCAGGGTGCCGCCGGGGGCGGGCACCAGGCAGCCGTTGAAGCCGTAGATGTAGGCCGGTCCGCAGAAGGAGGGCAGGGTGCCCCAGCCGAAGGTGGGCACCTTCTCCTGCACGAGGAAGTCGGCGCCGGAGAACGTCACGGAGCTCATGGGGGCCACCGCGAAGACCTTGTCCTGCTGGACGAGCTTGCGGGCCGCCGCCATGTTCTTCGCGGGGTCCTGGCCGTCGTCCTGCGCACCCAGGTACTCGATCGTGCGGCCGTGGACTCCGCCTTCGGCGTTGGCCCTGAGATAGCGGGCCCTGGCGCCGAGGTCGGTGTCCTTCTTGCTGTAGCCGCTGGAGGTGGTCATCGACACGATGCCGCCGACCCTGATCGCATCACCGGTGACACCGCGCGTGGTCCCGCGCGCGTCGCCGGGCCCGCCCGGCGGGGTACCGCCGGTGGAGGCGGAGTTGCAGGCGGAGACGAGCGCCACGGCCGCTGCTGCGGCGGCCAGGGCGCGGATCGGTCGCACCATGTCGGGGATCCCCTCCGGTCGGAATCTCCGCATTGTGTGGGCGACCTGACGGATCGTCAATATCGGCGACCGGTTGAAGTGACGAACCGTCAGGTGTAGTGGTCGCCGCTTCCGGACACGCCCCTCACGTCCGGTAGAGCGCAGCGACCTCCTTCGCGTACACCTTCTCGATCACCCGGCGCTTCAGCTTCAGCGAGGGGGTCAGCAGCCCCCGCTCCTCCGTGAACTGCTCGGCCAGCACCCGGAACGTGCGGATCGCCTCCGCCTGGGACACCAGGGTGTTCGCCGCCACCACCGCCCGGCGCACCTCCGCCGTCAGCTCCGGGTCGCTCACCAGGTCCGCGGCCGGCATCTGGGGCCTGCCGCGCATCGACAGCCAGTGCGCCATCCCCTCCATGTCCAGGGTGAGCAGCGCCGCGATGTACGGCCGGTCGTTGCCCACCAGCACGCACTGCGCCACCAGCGGATGCGAACGGACCCGCTCCTCCAGCGCCGCCGGGGCGACGCTCTTGCCGTTGGACGTCACCAGGATGTCCTTCTTGCGCCCGGTGATGACCAGGTACCCGTCCTCGTCCAGCCGCCCGAGGTCCCCGGTCGCCAGCCAGCCGCCCCGCAGCACCGCGTCGGTGGACCGCGGATCGCCCAGGTAACCGGAGAAGATGTGGCCGCCGTGCAGCCAGACCTCCCCGTCGTCGGCGATGTGCACCGTGCTGCCCGGGATCGGCCGGCCCACCGTGCCGTACTTCGTGGCCTCCGGGGGGTTCGCCGTGGCCGCCGCGCAGGACTCCGTCAGCCCGTACCCCTCGAACACCGTGACCCCGGCGCCGTCGAAGAACAGCCCGAGGCGGCGCGACAGCGCCGACCCGCCCGACATGGCGTACCGGACCCGGCCGCCCATCGCCTCGCGGACCTTCCCGTAGACCAGCTTCTCGAAGAGCTGGTGCTCCATCCGCAGCGCCGCCGAAGGGCCCGGCCCGGTGCCGAAGGCCTTCCGTTCGCGTGCCTCCGCATACCGCACGGCCGTCTCCACGGCCCGGTCGAAGGCGGCGGTGCGCCCCTCGGACTCGGCCTTGCGGCGGGCGGCGGCGAAGACCTTCTCGAAGACGTACGGGACGCCCAGCACGAAGGTCGGCCGGAACGCCGCGAGGTCCGGCATCAACTCGGCCGCAGCCAGGGCCGGCTGGTGCCCCAGCTTGACCCGCGCCCGCACGGCCGCCACCTCCACCATCCGCCCGAACACATGGGCCAGCGGCAGGAACAGCAGGGTCGACGGCCGGTCGCCCTGCCTGCCCTGGAACACCGACTCCCAGCGGGCCACCAGGGTGTCGGCCTCGTACATGAAGTTGGCGTGCGTCAGCACGCACCCCTTGGGGCGGCCGGTGGTCCCCGACGTGTAGATCACCGTGGCCGTCGCGTCGGGCGTCACGGCGCCGCGGTGGCGGTGCACGACGTCCTCGGCGACCGAGCGCCCGTCCTCGACCAGCCCCTCCACGGCCCCCGCGTCCAGCTGCCACAGCCGTCGCAGGTGGGGGAGCCGGTCGATGACCGAGCCCACCGTCATGGCCTGGTCCTCGTTCTCCACGACGCAGGCCGTGCACTCCGTGTCGTGGAGGATCCAGTGCACCTGCTCGGTGGAGGACGTCGGGTAGACGGGGACGGGCTGGGCGCCGATGGCCCACAGCGCGAAGTCGAAGAGCGTGAACTCGTACCGGGTGCGCGACATGACGGCCACCCGGTCCCCGAAGCCCACCCCCTGGGCGAGCAGCCCCTTGGCGAGCGCCAGCACCTCCGCCGCCAGCTCGCCCGACGTCACGTCCCGCCACACGCCGTCGGCCTTCCGGCCCAGGACCACGCGCTCCGGGTCCTCCCGGGCGTGCTGGAAGACGATGTCCGCCAGTCCGCCGACGGGCGGCCCCGTGACGATCGGTGGGACGGTGATCTCGCGCAAGGCCCCGCTCCTCTCCGCGCGCCGCGGTGAACGTACCTCAGCGTCAAGGGGTGTTGATCGGCGTTCGGACACCTCCACAAGACCTCCCCAGTGATCACGCCGTTCACGCCGCTGACGTGCGGGTCGGACGGCGCGGACCGCCCGTCGTGCGCCCCGGTGCCACCTCCGTGCGCCGGTGGTACGCCCATCCGCGGGCCCCGCCCCCCTCGCACCGGTGCCGGCGGCGTCCCCGCGTACCGGTACGTGCCGGTCAGCCGGTACGGGTGAGCCGGTCCGCGCCCGAGAGGACCGCCGCCGCGAGGGCCTCCGCCGCCGGCGACGCGCGCGGCCCGCGCACCAGGGCGAACTCCACCGGCCCCAGGTCGGGCAGCCCGCCGACCCGCACCAGCCCCGGCGGGACCAGTCCCCGGGTGTGCGCCATCACGCCCAGCCCGGCCCGGGCCGCCGCGACCAGACCGCTCAGGCTGCCGCTCGTGCACACGATCCGCCACGCCCGGCCGTCCCGTTCGAGCACCTCCAGGGCCCGGGCCCGGGTGATGCCCGGCGGCGGGAAGACGATCAGCGGAACCGGCCGCTCGGGATCCACCCGCAGCCCCTCGGCTCCGATCCACACCATCCGGTCCCGCCACACCAGGCGGCCCCGCTCGTCCCCGGGGCCGCGCCGCTTCGCCAGCACCAGGTCCAGCCGCCCCGCGTCCAGCCGCTCGTGCAGCGTGCCGGACAGTTCCACCGACAGCTCCAGGTCCACCTCCGGGTGCTCGTGCCGGAAGCCCTCCAGGATCTCCGGGAGCCGCGACAGCACGAAGTCCTCCGAGGCCCCGAACCGCAGCCGCCCCCGCAGCCGCGTCCCCGTGAAGAAGGCAGCCGCCCGCTCGTGCGCCTCCAGGATCGTCCGCGCGAAGCCGAGCATGGCCTCGCCGTCCTCCGTCAGCTCCACGCTGTGGGTGTCCCGCAGGAACAGCGGCCGCCCCGTCGCCTCCTCCAGCCGCCGCACGTGCTGGCTGACCGTGGACTGCCGTACGCCGAGACGCCCCGCGGCCTGCGTGAAGCTCAGCGTCTGGGCCACGGTGAGGAACGTCCGCAACTGAACCGGGTCGTACATCCCCCCACCCTACGCGCGGCCATCACGATGCGTGATGACAGTGAGTTTCGTGTACGGCTTTCCCGATCACCGGCGGCCACCGACCATGAAGGGACGAAGAGCCTCCGGCCCGCTCGGGCCCCGGGCCCGCCCGTACCGACAGCAAGTGAGCACCCTGGACATGCGCCGCCCGCACCTCCCCGCCCGGCTCCCCCTGGACCCGTACGTCCTCGCCCTGCTCGCCACGGTGGGCCTCGCCGCCCTCGTCCCCGCCCGCGGCGCCGCCGCCACGGCCGCCGGCGCCGCCTCCACCGCGGCCGTCGCCCTGCTCTTCTTCCTCTACGGTGCCCGGCTCTCCACCCGCGAGGCCCTCGACGGCCTGCGCCACTGGCGGCTCCACCTCACCGTGCTCACCTGCACCTTCGTGCTCTTCCCGAGCCTCGGGCTGACCCTGCGCGCCCTCGCCCCCGGGCTCCTGCCGCCCGCGCTCCACAGCGGCCTGGTCTTCCTCTGCCTGGTCCCCTCCACCGTCCAGTCCTCCATCGCCTTCACCTCGATCGCCCGCGGCAACGTCCCCGCCGCGATCTGTGCCGGCTCCTTCTCCAGCCTGGCCGGCATCGTCCTCACCCCCCTGCTCGCGGCCGTCCTGCTCGGCGGCCGCACCGGCGGCCTCTCCGCCGACTCCCTCCTGCGGATCGCCCTCCAGCTCCTGCTGCCCTTCCTCCTGGGCCAGGCGCTGCGCCGCTGGGTCGGCGGGTTCCTCACCCGACACAAGAGGGTCCAGGGACGCGTCGACCGCGGGTCGATCCTGCTCGTCGTCTACACCGCCTTCAGCGCCGGCATGGTCGCCGGCATCTGGCGGCAGGTCAGCCCCCTGCGCCTGGGCGCGCTACTGCTCATGGAGGCTGTCCTCCTCGCGGCCATGCTGCTCCTCACCTGGTACGGCGCGGCACGCCTCGGCTTCGGCCGCGAGGACCGCATCGCCGTCCAGTTCGCCGGCTCGAAGAAGAGCCTGGCCGCCGGGCTGCCCATGGCCAGCGTCCTGTTCGGGGCCCAGGCCGGCCTCGCGGTGCTCCCGCTGATGCTCTTCCACCAGATGCAGCTGATGGTCTGCGCGGTCATCGCCCGGCGCCGCGCCGCCGACCCGCTGCCCCCACTCCCCGCCGACCGTGTGGCGGAGGTCTCCCGCACGGCCTGACCGACAAGATCCCCCCGCCCGGTAACGTGCGGTGGTGACCTGGATACGCCCGCTCGGCGCCCGCGCCGAACGCCCCTGCACCCTGGTGGTCTGCCGCGGCTGCTGCTGCGGAGACCCGCGCAAGAACCCCGGCACCGACCACGCCGGCCAGCTCGCCCGGCTGCGCGAGGCCGCGGCCGCGTCCGGGGGCCGCCTGGCCGTCCGTACGAGCGACTGCCTCGGCCCGTGCGCCCAGGCCAACGTCATCGTGGTCCAACCCACCACCGAGGCCCGCCGCCGGGGCGCCCGCGCGGTGTGGTTCGGCTGGGCCCTCGACGACACCGCCACCGACGAGATCATCGCGTGGGCCGAATCCGGCGGCCCCGGCGCGACCCCCCTCCCGGCCACCCTGGACCTCCACCGCATCGACCCGCCGGCCCCCGAACCGCCCGCCGACCCCCGCCGCCGCGGCCGCCGGGCCCGCTGACGTGTACAACCTCGCCCGCACGGTGACCATCACCCTCAGCGTCCTCTTCGGTGTGCTCCTGCTCGCCGCCCTGGCCCTACACCGGTTGGGCGGCGCGTCCTCCCCTCTGCTGACGGAGGAGGACGTCATCGGTACCTGGCACGGCGACCGCGGAGCCCGGCTGGAGGTCATGGCCGACGGCCGGGTGCACCTCTCGGGGGCCAGGGACTGGGTGTGCGTCCGGGGCGGGGAGCTCGGCGCTTTCACCGGCGACGGCGGCTGGACCCTTGGCGGGCTTCCCGACGAGGACCCGGGGATCCGGGTCTCATTCAGCCCGGCCGGGACGCCCGAGACGTGCACCGACTGGTTCTCGCTCCACGGCACCGGCGGGGACAGTGCAGAGGACGGCAGCGACGTGTGGGCCACGTTCCTCAGCCGCACGGCCGGCGCGGAGCGCTTCCGGCGCGCCCCTACAGGGTGATCCGCTCCTCGCCCGCGTAGATGTTCATGTCGGGGCCCCGCAGGAAACCGATCAGGGTCATGCCCGACTCCACCGCCAGGTCCACCGCCAGGGAGGACGGTGCGGAGACCGCCGCCAGCACCGGTATGCCCGCCATCACCGCCTTCTGGGCGAGTTCGAAGGACGCCCGGCCCGACACCAGCAGCACCGCGCCCCTGAGCGGGAGCCGTCCCGCCTGCAGCGCCCGGCCGACGATCTTGTCCACCGCGTTGTGCCGGCCCACGTCCTCCCGCAGGTCCAGCAGTTCGCCGTCGGCCGTGAACAGCCCCGCCGCGTGCAGGCCGCCCGTACGGTCGAAGACCTTCTGGGCCGCCCGCAACCGGTCCGGCAGACCGGTCAGGACCTCCGCGGGCACCCGTACCGGGTCGGCGGAGACCCCGGGGAAGCGGGACGCCGTACGGACCGCGTCCAGGCTGGCCTTCCCGCACAGGCCGCAGGACGAGGTGGTGTAGACGTTCCGCTCCAGCGTGATGTCCGGCACGGGCACCCCGGCCGCCAGCTGCACGTTGACGACGTTGTAGGTGTTCGTGCCGTCCTCCGTCGCCCCCTCGCAGTAGGTGACGGCCCGGACCTCCGACGCCGAGCCGAGTACCCCCTCGCTCACCAGGAAGCCCACCGCCAGGGCGAAGTCGTCACCCGGCGTACGCATGGTGATGGCCAGCGGCCGGCCGTTCAGCCGGATCTCCAGCGGCTCCTCGGCCACCAGGGTGTCCGGGCGGACCGCCGCCCCGCCGTTCCGGATCCGGACGACGCGACGGCGCTCGGTGACCCGTCCCATGGTGATCAGCCCACCCCTTCTGTTTCTCGCCCACGTCCGACGTACTCATTCTCGCGGTTCCGCATCCGACCAGGTCCCCGGCAGGGAGCTCCTCGGGAAGCTCCAAAATCAGGGCCCTCAATCCTGTCGGGTCACACGCACACGTACCCACCAGTAGCAGGCAAAGCTGGGTGATCCTGACTTGCCTACGAGGGGGGACCCCGCCCATGACCGGTTCACGCGTGGTGGCGCTAGGGCACTACCAGCCCGCGAAAGTGCTCACCAACGAGGACCTCGCGGCCATGGTCGACACCACCGACGAGTGGATCCGCTCCCGCGTCGGCATCCGCACCCGCCACGTCGCCGGCCCGGACGAGCCCGTGGACGAGCTGGCCTTCCACGCGGCCGGAAAGGCGCTGGCCGGAGCCGGCCTGACCCCGCACGACATCGACCTCGTCCTGGTGGCCACCTCCACGGCGATCGACCGTTCGCCCAACATGGCCGCGCGCGTCGCCGCCAAGCTGGGCATGGGCGGCAGCCCCGCCGTCATGGACATCAACGTCGTCTGTTCGGGCTTCACCCACGCCCTGGCCACGGCCGACCACGCCATCCGCGCCGGCTCCGCCACCCGCGCACTGGTCATCGGGGCCGACAAGATGACCGAGATCACCGACTGGGCCGACCGCACCACCTGCGTGCTCACCGGCGACGGCGCGGGCGCGGCCGTCGTCGAGGCCTGCGAGGAGCCCGGCATCGGCCCCGTGCTGTGGGGCTCCGTCCCGGAGATGGGCAACGCGGTCCGCATCGAGGGCTCGCCGCCCGTCTTCGCCCAGGAGGGCCAGTCCGTCTACCGCTGGACGACCAGCCGGCTGCCGCCGCTCGCCCGCAAGGTGTGCGAGAAGGCCGGCGTCGCCCCGGAGGAGCTGGCCGCGGTCGTCCTGCACCAGGCGAACCTGCGCATCATCGAGCCGCTCGCCGCCAGGATCGGCGCGGTCAACGCCGTCGTCGCCCGTGACGTCGTCGACTCCGGCAACACCTCCGCGGCGAGCATCCCCATGGCCCTGTCGAAGCTGGTCGAGCGGGGCGAGGTCCCCTCCGGCGCCCCGGTCCTCCTCTTCGGCTTCGGCGGGAACCTCTCCTACGCCGGCCAGGTCATCAGCTGCCCGTGACGCCCTCCGCGGCCGTCACCCGCGCCGCGGCGGGAGAGCGGCCGCCCTCGGCCGCCACCGCACCGACCAGGACGACGGCCAGGGCCACCAACTGTCCGGCCCCCGTCCAGCCGGTCCCCACGGGCACGGTGGCGAGCGCCAGCACCAGGGCCGCCGCGCGGTAGGGGGCCGCCCCGAGGCCCAGGACCGCGCGGAAGACCAGGTTCCCGGCGAGGTAGAGGGCGACGCCGCCGGCCAGCGCGACCGCCGGGCCGGTGTGCAGGTGCTCCCCGAGATGCCCGATGGTCTTCTTCACGCCGGCCGCGAAGACGGCGATGCCCAGCAGCACGGGCAGGAACGCGTAGTAGTACGCCGCCATCGCCAGCTTGAAACGCCGGTCCGGCGGCGTCCGCGCGAAGACCTCCTCGGCCCGGCCCTCGTCGCGCACGAAGTACATCCACCACATCGCGGACGCGATCGCGAGCGCCAGGAAGGCACCGCCCGCGATACCGGCGGACAGCGGCAGCGAACCGACCCCGATGCCGATCGCGATCACGGACTCGCCGAAGACGATGATCAGCAGCAGGCCGTGCCGTTCGACCAGGTGGGCCGCGTTCATCCCGCCGAGCTGGTCGCCGACGGTCTGCTCCGCACGCTCCGGCTCCGCCGGCGCCCCGCTCGCCGCGACCCGCTGCACGACCACCGGCGTCACGAACTGCAGCAGCAGCGCCAGCAGCCACAGACCCCAGGCGGGCAGCCCGTCGAAGAAACCGGCGGCCGTCACCGCCAGTGCGCACAGCACGTTGGGCAGTGCGAACCACAGCACCCCGCGGCCGTGCGCCTGCGTGAACAGCGTGCCGTGCACCAGGACGACCAGCAGGTACCCCAGGCCGAAGGCGACCCCGCCCGCCCCGAACGCGGTGGGCACGGCCAGGGCGCACACCATGAACGCGCCCATGGCCAGCATGAGCAGCACGCGCCGGACGGGCCGGTCCGGCGGCACCTGGTTCGTCAGGTGCGCATAGCCCCCGTACATCCAGAACAGCACGGTGAAGATGAGCACGACCTGCCCCGCGCCCCGCAGGGTCAGGTCGTCCGCCAGCAGCACCGTCAACTGCGTGATGGTGAAGACGAAGACGAGGTCGAAGAACAGCTCCAGCGTGCTGACGCGGTGCTCGGTTTCCATGCGCGGCTCCCCCCGGACGTGTGCGCAGCCATCCGACCGCTCCGGGCACCCCGCTGTCCACCCGGATCCCGACATCCGTGGGACCGAAAGCGCCCGGCCCTCGACGAGACGCACCGTCCCGTCGACCTCGTTCGGGTATGCCCGCAGGTCAGCACGGCGTGGCGGACTGCCGTCGCCCGTTCAATTGGTCGGAGCCCCGCCGATCCTTTGCTATGGTTGTCCATGTCGCCGCGGGAAACCGGGGCCGACCACCGGTCCGGGTGGCGGAATGGCAGACGCGCTAGCTTGAGGTGCTAGTGCCCTTTATCGGGCGTGGGGGTTCAAGTCCCCCCTCGGACACCAGGGTCAACCGACCAAATGGAGCCGGTCAAAGCGACACGATGTCGCTTTGACCGGCTCTGTTGTTTATGGCGAACGTAATCCGGCCCCCCGCCGTTGGCGGGGGGCCGGATTCGTTTGCGCTGCTCAGGCGAGGTGCAGAGGTGGGAGGGGCCAAGTGCCGGGTGTGGGGTCGGGGAGGTACCCCCCGGGGGGGGCCAGCCCCTTTCGCCCTCCGGCACAGGATGGAAGAGGTTCGGTCACCAGAACCGGAACCGCGGAGGCGGGGCAGGCCAGCCCGTCACCCGAACCCGCACAGACCCGCTCTGCGGGGACGTGCGATGAGCGACAGGGCGGGGCCCTCGGTCATCGGACCGTGCGGGCCGCCTGCTCGACGATGCGGGTGACGGCCTCGGGGCGGGATACGGATACCGCGTGTGACGCGTCGATGGTCGTCGTGCGGGCATGGGCGCGGGCCGACATGAAGCGCTGGGCAGCCACTGGGATGTTGCGGTCCTCCGTGGTCACCAGTGACCAGGAGGGGATCGTCTTCCAGGCGGCCTGGGTGGACTTCTCCTCCAGAGCGGCGGCAGCGATCGGACGTTGCCCCGCAGCCATGAGCCCGGCCTTGTCCTTCGGCACGTCTGCGGCGAACTGGCTGCGGAACTTCTCCGGCTTGATGAACACGTCCGCGCCCTGATCACCGCCAGGCAGGACGTAGGGGACGGACTCGACGGCTTGGCCGAGGGTGCTGCCGGGGAACTTGTCCGTCAGTCCGATCGAGCTCTCGCCCTCGTCCGGCAGGAACGCCGCGATGTAGACCAGTGCCTTCACCTTGCCTTCGAGGCCCGCAGCGGCCTGGCTGATGACGGTGCCGCCGTAGGAGTGGCCGACCAGGACCACGGGCCCGTCGATGTGGTCGAGGACGCTGCGCAGGTAAGCGGCATCGCTCGCCGGACCACGCAGCGGGTTGGCGGCGGACACCACCGGGTAGCCCGCGCGCTGCAGC
Organism: Streptomyces sp. NRRL F-2664; assembly: GCF_000719345.1. Taxonomy (GTDB): domain Bacteria; phylum Actinomycetota; class Actinomycetes; order Streptomycetales; family Streptomycetaceae; genus Streptomyces. Next base: position 263,441 of record NZ_JOFX01000005.1, on the reverse strand, counting down.
CGGGCGACGACACCGTCCCAGCTCGCGGCATCGGCGAACGCTCCGTGTTCCAGCACGATCGTCGGACGTTCGGGGCGGTGGGGCGTGGCGTCTGCCGCAGCGGGCAGGGTGACGGCGGCGACGGACAGTCCGACGGCCGCGGTGACACCGAGCAGTACGGATCTGCTGCCCGGACGAACGAGGTGGGTCTTGCGCATGGGTGAAATCCCTCTTGTTCGATGAATGGTGCTCGACGGCCCGAAAGGCGAGGCAGCTGGGTGCGTCGGGGAACGGGGCCCGGGTCGTTTCGCCGGTACGTGATTGACGGGCGTCCGACTACGCCGCGTGAGCCGGATGAGGGAGCGAGCTCCCCTCCAGGCGGATGACGGCCGCACACGCGCGTTCCTGCCTTGAGGCGGTTGCCGGCGCGTTCGGCGGTGTGGCGGAGGCTCCCCCGCGGGGAGCCTACGGCCACACCTCAGCCGGTACCCTCCAGGACTTCGTAGACATGCCTGAGGTAGTTGTGCGTGCGCTCCGAACCGAGGAGCCCGTCGCCCACCCGGTTCATCGTGTACGAGAACGTGACGCGCCGGTCGAGGTCCATCATGACGATCGACCCGCCCCTGCCGACCCAGAAGCAGATTCTCCCGGTGGGCATGTGCGGCATCGTCCTCGGATCGGCGAGCGCGTAGCCGATGCCCCAGCGGACGGGGACGCCCAGGAACAGGTCGACTCCGTCGGCTTGGACGTCGAACACCTTGTCCACCGTCTTCTCGGAGAGAAGCCGGTGGCCGTTGACCTGGCCGCGCCGCGAGACGACGGAGAGCGCTCGGGCCAGGCCACGTGCGTTGCCGTGTCCGTTGACGGCTCCGAGTTCGGCGGAGCGCCACTGCGGGGTGTCGACGTGCTCGTCGCGCGCGGGGCTTCCGAGCAGCGTCCTGGTGAAGATCCCCTCGGGATCAAGACCCGTGGGTATACCGCCTGGCTGCGAGGGGGCCACCAGATCGGCGATACGCGGCCAGTCGGCCCGTCGCGCGCCGATCTGGACATCAGCCTGCGCCGGCTCGGCGATCTCGGTGGCGACGAACTCTGTCAGGCTGCGGCCGCTGACCCGCCGGACGAGCTCTCCCACCAACTGCCCCTGGGTCTGGACGTGGTAGCCGGATGCGGAGCCCGGCTCCCACCAGGGTGCCTGCGCGGCCAGCCGGGCACTCGCAGTGGGCCGGTCATAGAGATCCTCCATGGAGAAGGGCTGCTCCCAGCCGGAGAGTCCCGAGGTGTGGGCCAGAACGTGCCGCACCTCGATGTGCTCCTTTCCCTGGGCGGCGAACTCGGGCCAGTAGTGCGCGACCGGGCGGTGCAGATCCAGCGCGCCCCGGTCGACGAGGACGAGAGCCGCGAGATTGGTGAGGGTCTTCGTGGTCGACCACATGCTCACCAACGTGTCCCGGTGCCACGGAACGGTCCGCGCCGCGTCCGCGTGGCCACCCCAGAGATCGACTTCCATGACCCCGTCCACATCGACGGCGATCGACGCCCCCAACTCCTCGCCGGCTTCGAGGTGTGCCACCAGCGCCGCCCGTACCGGCTCGAACCGGTCGGTGCTCGTGCCCTCGACACCCATGCTCTTCTCCCCCATCAGACCCGGTTCTCCGCCTGGAACATCCAGCTCTGCTTCTCGAGATCAGCCGTCAGCCCAACGAGGAGGTCCTCGGTGACGACATCCACCGGGCCCATCACGACGATGCGCTCACGCAGCCTTTCGGTCACGGCGGAGAGCGCGTGCACCAAGGCATCGACGGCGTCGCCGTCCTTGGTCCAGCCCGGCGGAAAGGCGGGCACGCCACTGGCCTTCGCGATGGTCCCGGCCCGTCCGTCCGGGCTGACGCCCAGGGCGGCCGCGCGCTCGGCCACCGTGTCGGCGTGGTTCCGGGCGACGGTGGCGGCCTCGTCGAGCTGGAGGTGGACCGAGCGGAAGCGCGGGCCGTACACATTCCAGTGGGCCTGCTTGGCCACCAGGGACAGGCCGAGCAGGTCGGCCAGGGTCGCCTGCAGCACCGCTCCCGCGGTCTCGCGGTCGCGCTGCGACAGAGGGTTGTTCACAACCGGCACAGGAGTGCGGTCCTTTCGTGACAGGCGCCGGCTCTCAGGCGGCGAGGAAGTCGAGCAGGGCGGCGTTGACCTCGGCCGCGTGGGTGAGCAGCAGCCCGTGCGGAGCGCCGTCGATCTCGACGTACCGCGCTTCGGGCAGGCGGCGGCGGAACTCACGGGCCGTGGCGTCGATCGGCAGGATGCGGTCGGCGGTCCCGTGCAGGATCAGCGACGGCACGTCGATGCGCTCCACGTCGGCCCGGAAGTCCGTCAGCCACGCCGGGACGCATGCGTAGGCCGCCATGGGCGCCGAATCGATGGCGGTGGCCCAGTTCGCCCGCAGCGCGGCCTCGCTGAGCCGCGACCCGAGCGTCTCGTCGGTGTTGAAGAAGTCGACGAAGAAGCTCTCGTACCAGGCGTAGCGGTCGGCCTCCGCCTGCTCCGCGATGCCGTCGAAGACGCTCTGCGGCACACCGGTGGGGTTGTCCGGCGTCTGCAACAGGAACGGCTGGAGCGAACCGAGGAACGCCGCCTTCGCTACTCGCTCCGAGCCGTGGACGCCGAGGTAGCGGGCGACCTCGCCCGAGCCCATCGAGAATCCGACGAGAACCACGTCATGCAGGTCCAGCTGCGTCAGTACGGTGTCCAGGTCGGCGGCGAAGGTGTCGTAGTCGTAGCCCGTCATGGTCTTGCTCGACCGGCCGAAGCCGCGGCGGTCGTAGGTGATGACGCGGTAGCCGGCCTTGACCAGCGCATCGGTCTGCTTCTCCCACGACTGCCCGTCCAGCGGGTAACCGTGGATCAGGACGACCGGCTGCCCCGACCCGTGGTCCTCGTAGTAGAGGTCGATGCCGGTCGAGCCCTCGGTGCCGACGGTGATGGTTCCCATGGTGTGCCTTCCCGCCCGTCCGCCGTGTGCGTATCGGGCATGGCACCAACCTAGGAATCGAGCGGGTCGGGCCGCGTCCGTCGGACTACGGCTTCGACGTACGTCAGGGTGCTGCGTCTTGCGCGTACGTCATGACGCTGCGCTTTCGGGGTACGTCGTCGTGCCGCCGAGCACCGCGGCGAGTTCGCCGCGGGACGTGACCCCCAGTTTGGGGAACATCCGCTGGAGATGGGTGCTCACCGTCCGGGGCGAGACGTACAACCGCTCGCCGATCTCCCGGTTCGTCAGACCCTGCGCGGCGAGCTGGGCGACATGCAGCTCGGTCGAGGTCAGCCGATCGACCGCGGCCGGATCCTGGCGCGGGGACGAGGCGCCCGCGGCGCGCAGCTCCTGCCGTGCCCGCTCCGCCCATGCCGACGCGCCGAGGGCGTCGAAGATCTCGCGTGCGGCCTGCAGGGCGACGCGGGACTCCGCGGGCCGCCGGTGACGCCGCAGCCACTCGCCCAGGGCAAGGCGTGCCCGCGCCCCCTCGAACGGCCAGTCCGTGGGGACGGCGTCGAGGGCCGCCCTGTACAGCGGCTCGGCGGCATCCTGCGGGCTCAACAGGGCCCGGCCCAGTCGCAACCCGCAGAGGAGGGCGGGCGAAGACGTCGATTCCCCGAGCGGGGTCAGCTCCCGCATGATGTCGCGTGCCACCTCCGCGGATTCGCTGCGCACCGCCGCCTCGACCAGCTCCGCGACCGCGTAGAAGCGCAGCCAGGAGTGGAAGGCGGGGTCGGCCGGGTCGAAGACGCGGTGCAGGTGGCCGAACGCGTCGCCGTAGCGGCCCTGGCAGAGGGCCGCCTGCCCGCGCGCCATCTGCATGATGGCCAGCACCGGGCGCCCTCCGCTGGGAAGGGCCTCGCGTTCGGCTTCCGCCGCCCATTCCTCTGCCGCGGGGTCGCCGCTGATGGCGGCCAGCTGCGCGCGGATGGCATTCACCATCGCGTGCACAAGAGGCTGACCGGTCTCGCGGGCGAGCGACGCGGCCTCCTCCGCGGCGAGGGAAGCAGCGCGCACGTCACCCAGCCGTGCGGCGCTCCCTGCCTGGACGCAGAGGGCGCGGGCCAGCATCGACAGCCTGCCTTGCGCTCGCAGGGCGTCCAGCGACCTCGCCGTCAACCGGCTCGCCAGGGCGGGAGCGCCCACGGTCACGGCGGCGGCGCCCAGGAGCTGGTCCCCCTCCGCGTTCTCCGATGAGCGCTCCAGCTGACTCGCCAGGCCCTCCACAGCCCCTTCCCCACGCTCGACCGGCGCCGAGTACGCCCGCAGAGCGACCAGGTCGGCGTTGTCGGCAGGCACAGGCATCCGGTCGGCAGCGGCGGCGACCCGCTCGCGGGCGGCCGGGCCCGGCTCTCCCCAGAAGCACTGCAGGACCGCGCTCCACAGCATGCGCAGCCCCAGTGCCGGCTCGCCGTCGGCGGCGATCTCGACCGCCAGCTCGGCCAGCTCGGCGGTCGCGGCGCCCTCGCCCCGCGTCCCCTCGGCCAGAGCGATGCTGACCCAGGCCGCGCGGCCGTGGTCCCGGGCCGAAAGGTCCAGGGAGCGCGCCTGGGACAGCAGATGCGTCGCGACATCTCCTTGGCCCGACTCCAGTGCGAGCTCCGCCGCCCGGAGCAGCCGGTCCGCCCGTGCGGAGGGGTCCTTCGTCAGCTCCGCCGCCCGCCTCAGCGCGGCGAGAGCTGCGGCGACACCGCCTCGCCGCAGGGCTCTGCCGGCAGTGGAGTCCAGATCCCGTGCCACTCTCTCGTCGAGACCGGCGGTGGCGGCGGCATGGTGCCATGCCTGCCGATCGGGCTGCCCCTGGAGCGCGGCGGCCAGCGCGGCGTGCGCGGCCTGGCGCTCCACGGCGGTGGCGGCGTGGTGCATCGCCGAGCGGACGAGGGGGTGTCTGAAGGCCAGCCCCTGGGCCTCCACCAGGCCCGCAGCGATCGCCGCCTCGAAAACACCGACGTCGACCGCCGTCCCGAGCATCCGGGCCGCCGCGTCGAGGCATTCCTCCATCGTCCCGTCACCATTGAGGGCCGAGAGAAGCAGGACCGCGCGGGTGTCGGCCGGCAGGCGGGAGACCCGTGCCGTGAACGTCCGCTCCAGCCGCGCGGTCAGCGGCAGCGGGCCCGGATGGAGCGCGTACGCCCCGCCGACCGACTGCAGCGCGACCGGCAACTCGGTCAGCGCCAGGGGGTTCCCGGCGGCCTCCTCCAACAGCCGCCGTCTGACCTGCTGTCCCAGTCCGGGGGCCACTGCGTCCAGTACCTCCCCGGACACCTCGTCCGTCAGCGGGCCCAGGTGCAGCACAGGCAGGCCGGCACTGCTGAGGCGGTCGTCGAGGCGCCGGGTGACGGCGATCAGAACGAGGGGGTCGGATTCGATCCGCCGCGCCACGAACCCGAGCACATCGATGCTGGCACGGTCCATCCAGTGGGCGTCCTCGACGACCACCAGCAGCGGCGCCTTCGACGCCGCGTCCGTCAGCAGGGTCAGCGCGGCCAAGCCGACGAGGTACAGATCGGGTACGGCCTCGTCGACGAGCCCGACGGCCGCGAGCAGCGCGGTGCGCTGACGTCCCGGCAAGTCGTCGATTCCGTCTCTCAGTTGGTGAACCAACTGGTGCAGGCCTGCACAGGGCAGGTCTTCCTCCGACTGGACCCCCACAGCGGTGATCACACGGGTCCCGCCGCGTGCTGCCGCGCCCGCGGCCTCCGCGACCAGTGCCGACTTGCCGATCCCCGGCGCCCCGGTGATCACCGTAGCGCCGCCCGAACCGGCGGCCCCCTGCTCTACCAGAGCGGTCAGCGTGCGACGCTCCGTCTCGCGCCCCAGTAGGACCCGCCGATGCATGCCGCACCCCCCGTTTCTCGGTACCTCCCCAGCACCCGACGGCTCCGCGTCCTCGCGGAACCAGACGACCTGGCGGCATCTCCGTTGGTGGGCGGTGTGAAAGCCTGGTCTGGACACCGTTCATGTAATGGTATGCGTGCTACCGAGCGGTAATGACCGCTGTCCGCATGCGCGAAACCGAGCCGCCGCCGGGACGTCCGAGGCCACCGCCTGGCCTGACAGCAACGTTCGAAGCGATCTTGCATGACGCGGGAACTTGGGATGCGGGGCGCCGCAAAGCTGCAGGCCGGCGGAAACCGTCGGTCGGACACAACCAGCAGGAGCCCCACGCACAGTGTGGGGCTCCTCTTCGTGTTGCTGCGACACTGCTCCCTTCCCTCACGTGCCCAGGACCACCAGGCCCGTGGGGCGGATCAGGCTGCCCGGGGTCACCGACGTGAAGGTATGGGGCAGGGACAGTCGGGGGGCGTCGTCCCCCGCAGGGGCCGCGTCGAAGAGGTACGCCGCCCCGGCCGTGGTGTCGCTGACCAGGTGCGGACCCTGCGCCGCGGCCGCGGCCGCGGCCTCGGCGAGCGGGGTGCGGAAGAGCCGCCGGAGGTGGCGCAGGGTCTCCGGCGTCACCGGAGCCCGCAGCGGCTCCGGCCGGTCGGCGGGGCGGGTTCCGCGCCGCTCCGATGCGCAGTCCGGTCCGGCGGCGGGCGCGGGCGGGGCGTCAGGCGGGATCGCGCCGGTCAGCAGCAGGGCCAGCAGGACCGGTACGGCCTTGCGCCGCAGGGTCTCGGTGGCCGAGCGCAGTCGGTGCGCGTGGGTCGCCGGCAGCGACAGCGCGAGGCTGCCCGCGACGCCCCCCGTGGCCAGGGGAACCGCCGAGCAGACGACCCCGGGGGAGTATTCGAGCAGGTCGAAGACGGGCGCCCCCGGAGCGACCGCGTCCAGTGCCGTGAACAGGGCCCGGCTGTCGGTGATGGTCTGCGGCGTGAGCCGGGCGGGCCGGTGCCGGGCCACGTGGTCGGCGCGGCGGTCGTGGTCGAGCTGGGTCAGCAGGCACTTGCCCACCGCGCTGGCGTGCGCGGCGTCCCGGAAGTCGACCCACTCCTGGACCGGCGGGGTCGCCGGCCCGGCCGCCATCTGCGTGATGTGGACCTCGCCCCCCGCATACCGGCTGAGGTACACGGCGGCGCCCGCGCTGTCCCGGGCCAGGGAGAGCGTGCGGTGCAGCTGGCCGGCCAGCCCCTGGCCGCCGGCGGCCGCGAGCCGGTCCAGGGCCGGGCCACGCCCGTACACGCCGGCCCCCGGCCGGTCCGCGTACTCCTCCTCGCACAGCATCGCCAGCAGCGGCCGCAGCTCCGCCTCCGCGAGCCCCGACTCACGTGCGAGCTGGGCGGCCCGGACGCCGAGCGGGTGCTGCTCCAGGACGCGTACGACCGCCAGGGCCCGGCGGGCCTCGGCCAGGGCCTCGCCCGTGCCGCCCTGTACGACGGTCCGGCGCGCCGCGGCCGTCAGCGCCGGGTGGCGCAGCGGCCCGGTGGCCGGCCGGGCCGCCGCCACCGGCGCGACGACCGTGACGGGAGGCGGCTGGAACGCGCTCAGCGCGCCCGACAGCCCCGGCCGCGGCAGCGGCACCGGGCCGAGGTCGGGGTCGTCGCACTGGTCCACGTAGCGCAGCACTGCAGCCTGCGCGCACAGCCGGATCTCCCGCAGGTCGCGCCGGCCCGTCGGCCGGAAGCCGCGGCGGCCCAGCTCGCGCGCCCAGTGCCGGGCGTCGTGGTGCTCGCCGCGCCGGGAGTGGTCGAGGAAGAGGCAGTAGGCGGCCGCGGCGGCCTTCGCGCTCCCGGACGCGGCGGCGAACTGCCACCAGAAGCGGGCGCCTTCGCGCATCCCGGCGAGGTGGAGGAGGCAGCCGAAGACGACGGCGCCGGACAGGTCGGTGCGCAGCGCGGTGAAGGAGTTCAGGTGGGCGGGCGCATCGGGTTCGCACACCAGGGCCAGGCAGACCGCCTTGAGGTCGCGCCGGGCCCGCTCGGCGTCGAGCGGGCGGTCGTGGACCGGGTCGCTCCAGCCGTGGGCGGCCGGGCGCCGGGCCCGGTGCGGGACGTGCGGGTGCGGTGTGGCGCGCAGCAACCGGGCCTCGGCGGCGCCGAGGTCGTAGTGGCGGTAGCGGTCGCGGACGCCTACCCGGGCGAGGAACTCGGCCAGCGAGCGGGGCGCCGGGTCGCCGTCCGCCCGCTCCAGCCGATCACGGCGCCTCATGATCCGGCTGGTTCGGCCGGCTCCGACGCGTCCGCCGGATCGGCGCACGTGTCGAGCAGCCGGGCGAGGCGTCGGTGGGCCTGGCCCAGGTAGGAGCGGACGGTGGGTTCGTCGACGCCCATCACGGAGGCCGCCTCGCCGGGTGTGCACTGCAGCCCGTACCGCAGGAGCACGGTGTCGCGCTGGCGCTCTGCGAGCCGGGACACGGCCGAGTAGAAGCGGATCGTGTCGGTCAGCACCTCGTACTGGTCGGCGTGCGCTTCCTTGAGCGCCGCCTCGAAGGCGCTGATGTCCATGGGCTCCGGTTCCTGCTGCCAGGGGTGGCGCCGCTGCCGGCGGTCGACCAGGCAGTGCTTGAGGACGGTCCACGCGTACGCGTCCAGGCGGTCCATGTGGAGCATGCGCAGCCAGTCGCCCATGATGGAGTCGAAGGTGGCGTCCACGGCCTCCTCGGCATCCGTGTCCGACCCCAGCTGCAGATACGCGAAGCGCATGTACACGGGGCGCCGGTTGGCATGGAAGGCCCAGTACGACAGGCGTGCCGCCGGGTCCCACTGGCTCATGGGAGTCGGCCGCCGACGCCGGCTCGGCAGTCCCACGGCCCCACCGGACTCCTCCGGTCCGCCATCGCTCACCGCTCCACCTCATCCCCTGGTGTGCAGGACAGAAAAGCAGCGCGGGCGCACTTGGGGGGCGCAGAGAAGAAACCTGGGAAGCAATGCGTCGCCGATGATCGAACCGTGATCGTTCTCGATCGCACAGGTCTCCAGCCAGCACGTATGCATATGCCCGCGACCGGTGCCGCCGTCCCGCCGGTCGGGCGCTGCGCGGTCCCGCTGTACCATGGGCGCGATCGCGAGGGCCGTGACGGAGAGGTCACTGCCCTCGCTTTTGCTTTGTGTCCACCGGAGAACAATTGCGGCGCGTGGCCGTTCGGCGGTTCGATACGATGAACCGCACTCACAGTCCGTGACGTCACGACGCACCGCACAGAGGAAATGGAGCATCCGAGGATGGCTCGACACCTGATCACCAGCGCGCTTCCCTACATCAACGGGATCAAGCACCTGGGCAACATGGTCGGGTCGATGCTTCCGGCGGATGTGTACTCCCGGTACCTCCGCCAGCGCGGCCACGACGTCCTCTACATCTGCGCCACCGACGAGCACGGCACCCCCGCCGAACTCGCCGCCAAGGAGGCCGGGATCTCGGTCGCCGACTTCTGCGCGCAGGCCCACGACGCCCAGAAGGCGGTCTACGACGGCTTCGAGCTGTCCTTCGACTACTTCGGCCGCAGCTCCTCGCCGCAGAACGTCGAGATCACCCAGCACTTCGCCCGCCGGCTCCAGGAGAACGGCTTCATCGAGGAGCGGGCGATCCGGCAGGTCTACTCGCCGGCCGACGGCCGCTTCCTGCCGGACCGCTACGTCGAGGGCACCTGCCCGCACTGCGGCTACGACAAGGCCCGCGGCGACCAGTGCGAGAACTGCACCCGCGTCCTGGACCCCACGGACCTGATCGAGCCGCGCTCGGCCATCTCCGGCTCCACGGAGCTGGAAGTCCGGGAGACCAAGCACCTCTTCCTCCTGCAGTCCAAGCTCCAGCACGAGGTCGAGGCCTGGGTCGCCGAGCACGAGGAGGAGTGGCCGCAGCTGGCCTCCTCGATCGCCCGCAAGTGGCTGACCGAGGGCCTGCACGACCGCGCCATCACCCGTGACCTCGACTGGGGCGTCCCGGTGCCGGCCGACACCTGGCCCGACCTGGCCGCCGAGGGCAAGGTCTTCTACGTCTGGTTCGACGCCCCGATCGAGTACATCGCCTCCACCAAGGAGTGGGCGGACGCCGATCCGGCGAACCGCGACTACAAGGCCTGGTGGTACGAGGCCGAGGACGTCCGCTACACCCAGTTCATGGCCAAGGACAACGTCCCGTTCCACACGGTGATGTTCCCCGCCACCGAGCTGGGCACCCGCGAGCCGTGGAAGAAGGTCGACTACGTCAAGGCCTTCAACTGGCTGACGTACTACGGCGGCAAGTTCTCCACCTCGCAGAAGCGCGGCGTCTTCACCGACCAGGCGCTGGAGATCCTTCCCGCCGACTTCTGGCGCTACTTCCTGATCGCCAACGCCCCCGAGTCCGACGACTCGTCCTTCACGTGGGAGCACTTCGCCGCCACGGTCAACAAGGACCTCGGCGGCACCCTCGGCAACTTCGTGAACCGCGTCCTGACCTTCTCCCGCAAGAAGTTCGGCGACGAGGTCCCGGCCGGCAGCCCCGCCGGCGAGGCCGAGGCCAAGCTCGGCGAGCAGATCGCCGAGCTGCTCGCCGAGTACGAGGGCCACATGGACACCCTCCAGTACCGCAAGGCCGCGGCCGCGCTGCGCGCCCTGTGGTCCGCCGGCAACGCCTACCTGGACGAGAAGGCCCCCTGGCTGGAGGTCAAGACCGACCTCGACGGCGCCGCGCTCACCCTGCGCACCGCGATGAACCTCATCCACCTCTACTCGGTGGTCTCCGAGCCGTTCATCCCGGCCTCGGCACGCGCCATGCGCTCGGCGTTCGCGCTCGCCGACGACACGGCGTCGTGGGTCGCCCCCGAGCAGGCCAAGGCCCTGGACGCGGTCCCGGCCGGTACCCCGTTCACCGTCCCGCCGGTGCTCTTCGCCCGCGTCACCGAGGAGGACCTGGAGTCCTACCGCGAGCGTTTCGGTGGTTCCGAGGCCGGCTGACACCCGTCCGGACCGAAGGGGCGCGGCCGATGGCCGCGCCCCTTCGGCGTTCTCGGGCGCCCTGCCGCTCGCGGCCGGCGCGGCAGGTGCACGGATTCCCCGGGCCCGCCGCGTGTCGAAGCCGGGCCTTGATCGTTTCTTCAGGCGTAACCCTTGTCGCTTGCGGAGATCGGGAGGACGCGCGGTGGCCGCATGGCAGTACTTCGCCGGGGCGGGGCTGGTGGCGGCGCTCTGTCCGCTCCACGGCCACGTGGCGGTCGCGGGCGACGGCCACGGCCGGGGGGCCCGCGTCGACCTGTGCGTCCCGGCCGGCCGCCCGCAGCGCCCGCACGTGCCGCCGGTGGGCGGGCCCCCGGTCCGCGTCACCGTGCCCGGAACAGGCGGGCCGACGGTGCGCCATCCCGGGCGGAGCCCCGGGCCCGCCGCCGGGGCGCGCCCCGCGGTGCCGGGCACGCCCGGGCCGGAGCAGCCGTCCGCCGCCGTGGCGCCGGCCGGGCCCTCCGCGAAGGCGGTGGCCGCGCCGGCGGAGCCGCCGACGCCCGCGCCGGAGCCGCAGGCGGCTTCCGCAGCGGCTCCTGCCGTAGCGTCCGCCCCGCCCCGGCCCAGGGCCGCCGCCGCGCCCATGAGCGCCTTCCACGTGCGTCCGTACCGCTCTGTCGCCCTGCAGCGGCGCGACCCGGGCGGGATGTCCACCGTCATGCTCATGGTCGTCGTCACCACGCCCGCCGTGCTCGCCGCCGCCGCGCTGCGCCCGCGTGGCACGAGCCGGCGCTGACCCTGCCCGTCCGTACCGCCGTCCGCCCACCGATCCACACCACCGGGAGAATCCACGTGTCCGAATGGCTGGTCCTGGCCATTGCCATGGCGCTCGTCTGCGCCCTCGTCCTCGCCCTCGCGGCGATCCGGCACCGCCGGGCCGCCGCCGACGAGGACACGAGCGAAACCCCCGACGTCATCGAGTACATGACGATGATGGTGGGCGTGGTCTACGCGATCGTGCTGGGCCTGGCCATCGCGGGCGTATGGGAGGCGCGCGGTGCCGCCGAGGACAGCGTGCGCCGGGAGGCCCAGGCGCTGTACGAGGTCACCCAGCGCGCCGACGTCTACCCGGCTGCCGTCCGCGACCGGATCCGGGGCGAGGTGGACGCGTACGTCTCGCACACCGTCGCCGTGGACTGGCCGCTGCTGACCTCCGGCGAGAGCGCCTCGGCCGAGGGCGGCGAGCTGCTCGGCAAGCTCCGCACCTCCGTCACCCACCAGAGCCCCACGACCGAACTCCAGGCGCAGGCCTACCAGCCGCTGCTGGACCACATCGCCGCCGCCGACGAGGCCCGCCACTCGCGGACCCAGAGCTCCGAGTCGACGCTGCCGAGCGTGGTGTGGTTCGGGCTGCTCGTCGGCGGGGTGGTCACCGTCGGGCTGATCTTCACGCTGCAGATCCGGCGGTCGGGGCGGGAGCTGCTCCTGGCGGGGCTCTTCAGCGCGCTGATCGTCTAGGCCCTCGTACTGGGCGTACTCGGGGCTTCGGCCGGTGCGGCGAGAGTGCGTGCCGGGCGCCGTGGGCGCCGTGCGGGACTTTCGCAACACCCCCTAGACCGTCGTCGCCTGCCGCCGGACGGCCTGCACCACCGGCGAACGCCGCAGGGCGTCCGAGATCCGCAGGAGGTCCCGGGGCCCGTCGCAGGCGTCCATCAGGGTCTCCTCGTCCTCGCCGACGATCCCGCCCTCGGGGTCCGCGGACCGGGCCCGTACGGCGGCCGCGACCATGGCGGCGTCGGCGACGGCGCGGGCCGTCTCCTCGTCGGCGCCCTGGGCGACGGCGGTGGCGTGGGCATCGTCGCGCAGGCCCTTGTCGAAGTAGGGGCCGAGGTGCAGGAACCCGTCGTGGATGTCGGACTCCCGCTGGATGACCCGCAGTTCGCCGGCCGTCCACCAGGCCATCTGCACGGAGGGCGTGCCGACGGGGGCGGAGATCTGCACCTCCTGCCACAGCGCGCCGAGCCGGCGGTACGTCGCCCAGGTCTGCCACTGGTCCGAGAGCCGCTGGCAGACGAGCGGCACCACGAAGCCCATGGCGCTGATCAGCGCCCCGAGGGAGGCGAGCGGCGGCGCCACGTAGGTGCTCAGGCCGTCGAGGTCGTGACCGAGCCAGCGGGCGACGACGGCGGTCATCTTCGTGGCGTCGTAGCCGAGGTTGAAGAGGTAGCCGGCGACGATGATCATCAGGCCGATCCGGAGCCAGCCGCGTACCTGGAGGGACCAGCGCCAGCACAGGACCACCATCACCACCGCCGCCACGTGGTGCGCCAGCAGGTAGAGGGCGATCATCTGGCCGACGTAGGGCGTGTTCGCGTAGAAGGTGTCGAAGTCCCGCAGGCGCTCCTCCGGGGTCTCCCCGAGGGCGAAGAGCGCGACCAGGGCCACGATCACGATGCTGTAGCCGAGGATCCAGCGGCGGGAGACGCGCCGGGTCTGTTCGGGCGGCCCGCCCCGCCAGTTGACCATCAGAACCAGGCAGGAGGCGCTGAACGCGGTGATCAGGCAGTACACCAGCGGGGCCGAGAAGTTGGCGACCCCGGTCCAGCGGTTGACGGCCGCGATGGTGGGCGGGGCGGCGAAGGCGAACACCGCCCCGGCCAGCGCCAGCAGGGCCACGACCGAGCGCAGGAGCGGGTCCCGCCAGTTGTGCCGCAGCGCCGGCAGCTTGAAGGCGAGTGAGATCGCCATCGCCGCTGCCGGTATGTAGTAGTCCTCACCGGTCAACGGTCGTTCCTCAGTCCCCGGTAGCCGAGGGAGGCCTCGATCCGCCCCGCCAGGTCATTGCGCTGGACGGGGGCCCGGTGGCCCGCCGACCCGGCCAGCCAGTTCCGGCAGCGGCTGCTCAGCAGTAAGCCGAAGGTCTCGGCCTCGGTCTCCTCCTGGACGTCGGCGCGCGTGCGTGCGGCGACGCGGCGCACCGTCTCGCCGATGTCGGCCTCGTCGGACAGCAGCCGCGCGGCGACGGCGGCGCCGTCGACGTGGTGGCTGCAGTGGCCCGCCTTCATGTGCCACAGCTCGTGGCCCAGGATGACCAGTTGGTGGTCGGGGGCGGTGCGCTCCTCGATGACGACGAGGTCCCGGTCCGCCATGTCGAGCCACAGACCGCTGGCCGTGCGGGGCGGGAACGAAGCCATGCGGAAGTCGACCCGGCGGCCGCGGTGTCTGCTCATGCCCTCACAGAGGGCAGCGTAGAGTTCCACGGGCTCCACGGGGGCGGTCAGCCGGATGCCGGCCACCAGCTCCCCGCACAACCGCCGCTGCTCTCTGCCTATGCTCACCGTTCTCCCCGTCGGCGCGGATCCGGATCAGGACTCAAGGATCAGACCCAGACTTTCGACTGGGTCAGGATTCATTCGGTTTGACGCTTTCGAGGAGCATGTCCAGCCATTCGGTCACCTTGTCCCGGTGCTTGTCGCTGGGCAGTTGGGCGGCGCGCCAGGCGATGCCCCGCACGCCGTGGTTCTGCAGGAGTCTTGCCAGCGGATCGCCCGACGATGCGGCCGCGGCCGGTACGGTTTCCCGCGCCCGCCCCGCGTAGTCCTGGAGCAGCTGTTGCTCGGTCCGCTGGAGTGCGTCCGTCAGGGCGTCGGCGTCGTGGGCCGTGAGGAAGCCGGCGTGCACCCCGAAGAAGCGCTGGATGGCGTCGCAGTGCTCCATGGTGGGGCGGCGATCGCCGTTGATCAGCGCTCCCGCCTGCTGCCTCGACATGCCGGCGCCGTCGGCGATCTCCTGCTGCGTGTAGCGGCGCCCGTTCGCCTTGACGCGGGTGCGCCGGAGCAGGTCGAGCCGCTGCAGGAAGCGGGCCTGGAGGTCGGGTTCACCGGCCGGCCTGCCTTCCAGCAGGGTCTTCACCACATCCGTGGGCACGCCCGAGGCCTCCGAGAGGCGCCGCAGGTCGAAGACCTGGTTCAGGTCGCGGCCCATCTTGCCCGCGAGTTCGGCGACGCGGGCGATGGTCGCGGCCAGGGGTGCGTCGGCCACCGCGACGGGAGCCGGGAAGCCGTCTGTCACCAGTGGTTCTCCTAGATCGCGCGAAGTCGGTACGGCACATGGTCGGCTTCTGGAATCTAGCCGCTCCGGCCCGTAAGGGCTAGAACGTGCCACAGCTGTGGCGGGAATGAGCTGTCAAGAGGCTGGAATTGCCACAATAGTTGACACTCGAATGAAGTCGGTAGCAGGATCGCCACACGGAAATGAAGATCCAGACCGGAGGAGGGGGAGCTCTCAGTGCCACATCTCGCAGCGGTGGGCCCGTCCGATGGCCTCGCCCGAGCCGGTGGGGAACGCCTGGCGGGCGAGGAGTCCGCGCGTGGCGCCGTGCGGTCGGAGCGACGCAAGGAGATTTTGCGCCAGCGCCGCGAAGAGCTGGGCCTGAGCCAGGAGGACCTCGCCGCCCGCCTGCGGATCAGTGTGCGCGCGTACGGAAACTGGGAACGCGGCCTGGTCAAGGAGTGGACGGACCGCAAGCTCCTCGCCCTGGCAGAGGCCCTGGAGATGAGCGAGCGGCAGTGCTTCTGGCTCTTCCGCGTCATGGTCGACCGCGACCCGCCGCCCACGTGGCGTGCCTCCGACGAGAACCGCCTCCCCGAGGACCCGGCGCAGCGCGACTACCTGTGCGACTACGCGGCGCTCATGGAAGCCCTGCCCTACCCGAGCTTCCTGGTGGACCACCGCTGGGACGTCGCCCTCACCAACTCCGCCTTCGACCTGCTCTTCCAGTCCGTACGGCCGCACCCGACGGCCCTGCCGGACGACAACTTCCTGCGCTTCGTGCTGTTCCACCCGGACGCCGCGGCCGTGCTGGAGGACCACGAACCGGCCTGGTGCGTACCCCTGCTCGCGCAGTTCGCGGCGGCGCTCGCCGAAGCCCCGGAGGACGAGGGGCTGTGCAGCATCCGCCAGGAGG
Organism: Streptomyces sp. NRRL F-2664; assembly: GCF_000719345.1. GTDB lineage: Bacteria > Actinomycetota > Actinomycetes > Streptomycetales > Streptomycetaceae > Streptomyces. Next base: position 247,678 of record NZ_JOFX01000005.1, on the reverse strand, counting down.
TGGCCCGTGACCCGTTCATGGAGGCGGCCTACCGCTACGGCGTCCCCCACTGGCTGAGCAAGCGCGGACCCGAAGCCGCCGAGCAGGACGGGGCGGTGCGCACGGTGCGCCACCCCGACCCGCGGTGGGGCCTGGTCCGCTGCCGGATGGTGGCCGAAACCAGCCGGATGCTGGACGAGATGGGACTGACCAGGATCACGCTGATCCTGTCCGGGCCGCAGGGCGTGCCGACGGGCCCCGTGCGGGGCGGCGCGGCCGTCACCCACCCGCAGCAGGGTGCCCGGCTGCGCGCCGTGCCGTCGCTGGGGGACTGACCGGCCGGGGCAGACTGGTGCGGGGCGCAAGCCCGCCGGCTCTCCGCGCCACCGGCGGCGGCACGAAGCGTGTCGCCGATCGTGGCACCGGGCCGGCAGGGAACCGGGTACCGGTGGCGTCGCGGCCACCGGCGCCGGTGCGGCGTCCGGCACCGGTGCGGGCCTGCGCACCGGCATCTGGCGAAAGGCGGTAGGGGCGTGCGGCTGACGATCCTCGGCGGAGGCGGCTTCCGGGTGCCGCTCGTCTACGGGGCCCTGCTCGGGGACCACGCCGAGGGGCGGGTGTCCCATGTGACGCTCTACGACGAGGATCCGGCGCGGCTCGCCGCCATGACCCGCGTCCTCGCGGACCTGGCCGCGGCCGCCGCAGTGCCCGACGCCCCGGCCGTCACCGCTACCCGGGACCTCGACGAGGCCCTGCGCGGCGCCGACTTCGTCTTCTCCGCCATCCGGGTCGGCGGCCTCGAAGGGCGCGCCGCGGACGAGCGCGTCGCCCTCGCGGAGGGTGTGCTGGGCCAGGAGACGGTGGGCGCCGGCGGGGTGGCGTACGGACTGCGGACCGTCCCGGTGGTGCGGGCGATCGCCCGCAGGATCGCCCGCGTGGCCCCCGAGGCCTGGGTCATCAACTTCACCAACCCGGCGGGCCTGGTCACCGAGGCGATGGCCGAGGAACTGGGCGACCGGGTGATCGGCATCTGCGACTCGCCCGTGGGCCTCGGCCGGCGCATCGCCCGGCTGCTCGGGGCCCGGCCGCAGGAGGCCTGGATCGACTACGTCGGCCTCAACCACCTGGGCTGGGTGCGCGGGCTGCGCATCGCCGGCCGCGACGAACTGCCGCGGCTGCTGGCCGACACGCAGGCACTGGAGTCCTTCGAGGAAGGCCGCCTCTTCGGCGCCGCGTGGCTGCGCTCGCTCGGCGCGATCCCCAACGAGTACCTGCACTACTACTACTTCAACCGGGAGACCGTACGGGCCTACCAGGAGGCGGAGCGGACCCGCGGGGCCTTCCTGCGCGACCAGCAGCGCGGCTTCTACGCCGAGGCCGGCCGGCCCGGGCTGCCCGCCGGGGCGGCCCTGGCCGCCTGGGACCGGACCCGGGCCGAGCGCGAGGCCACGTACATGGCCGAGAACCGCGAGGCGGCCGGGGTGGGTGGGCGCGACGAGAGCGACCTGGAGTCCGGCGGCTACGAGAAGGTGGCGCTGGCGCTGATGCGGGCCATCGCCCGGGACGAGCGGGCCACGCTGATCCTGAACGTCCGCAACGGCTCGACGCTCTCCGTCCTGGACGCGGCGGCGGTCATCGAAGTGCCGTGCCTGGTGGACGGCAACGGTGCACACCCCCTGGGCGTCGAGCAGCTGCCGCTGCACGCGGTGGGCCTGGTGACGGCCGTGAAGGCGGTGGAACGCGAGGTCCTGGCGGCCTCCGCGAGCGGTGCGCGGGCCGACGCCGTGAAGGCCTTCGCCCTCCACCCGCTGGTGGACTCGGTGGCGGTGGCCCGGCGGCTCCTCGACGGCTACGCGCAGGCCCATCCGGGCCTGGCCCACTTGCGCTGACCCGCGGGCGGGGGAGGGCCGGGCCGCGCGCAGGGGTCCCTCCGACGGACCACCGCCGCATGCGGCGGGGCGGGCGGCCTGTGAGAGTGCCAGATGTGACCACTGCCCCCGCCGCAGTCGCGGCGCCGCCCGTGCTCGACCGGCGGCGGCGCAACGTCGTCTTCGGCACGATCATGCTGGGCGTGCTGCTGGCGGCCCTCGACCAGACGATCGTCGGCACGGCCCTCCCCACGATCGTGGGGGACCTCGGCGGCGGGGACCACATGTCGTGGGTGGTGACCTCCTACCTGCTCGCGGAGACCGTGGCGACGGTCCTGGTCGGCAAGTTCGGAGACCTCTTCGGCCGGAAACTGATCTTTCAGATCTCCGCCGTCGTCTTCATCAGCGGCTCCTTCTTCTGCGGCCTGGCCGGCAACATGACGCTGCTCATCGTCTGGCGCGGCGTCCAGGGCATCGGGGCCGGCGGCCTGATGGTCACCGCCATGGCACTGATCGCCGACGTCGTGCCCCTGCGCGAGCGCGGCAAGTACCAGGGCATGATCGGTGCCGTCTTCGGCATCGCCACCGTGATCGGCCCGCTGCTCGGCGGCTTCTTCACCGACCAGCTGACCTGGCGGTGGTGCTTCTACGTCAACGTCCCGATCGCCGTCATGGTCGTCGTCGCGGCCGCCAGGACGATCCCGGCGGTGCGCGCCTCGGGCAAGCCGGTCATCGACTATCTGGGCATCACGCTGGTGGCCATCGGCTCCAGCGCCCTGATCCTGGCCACCAGTTGGGGCGGCAACGAGTACGCGTGGACCTCCCCGGTGATCATCGGCCTGTTCGCGGGCGGTGCGGTGGCGCTGGCGCTGTTCTGCCTGGCCGAGACGCGCGCGGTGGAGCCCACGATCCCGATGCGGCTCTTCCGCAACCCGGTCTTCGCCGTGTGCTCGGTGCTGAGCTTCGTCGTCGGCTTCGCCATGCTCGGCGCCATGACGTTCCTGCCGACCTACCTCCAGTACGTCGACGGGGACTCGGCGACGATCTCGGGCGTCCGGACCCTGCCCATGGTCTTCGGACTGCTGCTCGCCTCCGTCTTCAGCGGCAACGTCGTCAGCAGGACCGGCCAGTACCGGATCTTCCCGATCGTCGGCAACGCGGTCATGGGCGTCGGCCTGTACCTGCTGTCGCGGATGCACCCGGGGGCCAGCAGCCTGCGGGAGTCCCTCTCCATGTTCGTGCTGGGCGTCGGCATCGGCCTGTCCATGCAGGTGCTGACGATCGCCGTGCAGAACACCGTCGACTACGCGGACCTCGGCACCGCCACGTCCGGGGTCACCTTCTTCCGTACGCTCGGCAGCGCCTTCGGGACCGCGGTCTTCGGGACGATCTACGCGAACCACCTGGGACCGTCGCTGGAGGCGGCGGTCGGCGAAGCGGCCCGGGCCACCGGGGAGGATCCGGCGCGCCTCGCCGAAGCCGCCTCGACCCCGGAGGGCGTGCACCGGCTCGATCCGGCCGCCGCGGCACCGATCGTCGAGGCGTACGCGGACGCCCTGCAGACGGTCTTCCTGTGGACCGTGCCGGTGGCGGTGTTCGGCTTCGTCGTGGCGCTGTTCCTCAAGCAGGTCCGGCTGCGCGACAGCGCCCGGGCCGGGTCCACCGACATGGGCGACGGCTTCGGCTCCCCGGCCACGGCCTCGGGCGACTCGGCCAAGCTGCTGGAACTGGCGGTCGGCAAGCTCGTACGGAACATGGGGGCGGACACGGCACGGGGGATCGTCGAGGAGTCCGACACCCGGCTGGACATCGCGGGCGCGTGGACGGTGATGCAGGTCGAGCTGATGACCAGGACCATCGGCTACTCCACCATCGGCCTGGTCGCCGGCCGGCGTTCACTCCCGCCCGAAGTGCTGCTCCCGGTGTTCGACCGGATGGTCGAGGAGGGCTTCCTCACCCGCGAGGACTCCTTCTTCAGCCTCACACCGGCCGGTCAGCGCGAGGCGGACGTGATCTCTGCCGCCTGGGCCCGGTGGCTCGGCGACCAGCTGGAGAAGGACCGCGGCCGGCCGCGCAGCGCCGAACTGCGGGTCGCCGCGGACGCCATCGCGAAACGACTGCTGGCCGAGGACCTGGGCGAGGGCAACTTCGCCCCGAAGGTGGTCGTACGGCACTAGGTGTGCCGGGCGTCGAGCCCGGCACGCCCGACGGGGCGCGCCGGGCGGGAACTCCCGGGGGCGTCCGGGCGTCTTCCCCTTCGAGGGGACGAACCATGACTGGGGGCAAGGCAGATGGGGACCACGATCACGCTGGCCGAGGAGATCACGCTGCTCTCCCTGGACGACGGGTCCGGGGCGGTGCGGCAGCGCCAGGCGGTCGGCCCGGCCGTGGCGGGGGCGATCCTGCTCGAACTGGTCATGGCGGAGCGGGTGGTCGTCGCGGACAAGCGGCTGCAGCTCGTCAGCGCCGAACCCATGGGGGAGCCCCTCCTCGACGACCGCTACCGGCTGATCGAGGCCTGGTTGCGCGGCCGTGCGCGGCGCCCCGTCTCGCAGTGGCTGACGAAGGACGCCGCGAAGGCGGTCCCCGCCGTGCTGGCACGCCTCGGCGAGCGCGGACTGGTCCTGCCGCAGGAGCGCAAGGTGCTGGGGATGTTCCCGCTGCGTCGCTATCCGGAGGCCGACGGCAGGGCCGAGCGTGCCCTGCGGGAGCGGCTCGCGGCGGCCGTCCTGCAGGGGGCCGAGCCGGACGAGCGCACGGCCGGGGTCATCGCCCTGCTCCACGCCGCGAAACTGCACCGCCTGGCCTTCCCCGACCACCGCCCCCGCACGGTGCGCCCCAGGATGGCGGAGATAGCCGACGGCCAGTGGGCGGCCGAGGGCGTCCGCAGGGCCATCCGCGACATGCATGCGGCCGTGGTGACGGCGACGGTGGCCACGGCGGCCGCGGTGTCCTGACGGGCGTCGCTCCGGCTCCGGGTGCGGTCGGCGGGTGCCGGCGCCACAGCTTTCGTGCTCGACGCTGGAGGCCGGATCATCAGCCCGGTCGGTCAGGCGGTCGGGGACGTTCGGTGGAACTCCTGGGTCACCTGGATCCGGCCGACGCTGTGGGAGTTGAACGCGGCGAGGTCCTCGGCCGGTACCCACAGCTCCAGGATCGTCCGCCCTCCCGCCTGCCGCACCGGATAGCGGCCGAGGAACTCCGAGTCCACCTCGAAGCGGGTGACGAAACCGGCGCCGTCGTGCTTCACGTTCCAGTCCCGGGCGATCCGCACCGCGTACTCCTCGTTGAGGACCGGGTAGAAGATCGGCTGCTCCGGCAGGCGGGGCGGCCAGGCACGCCAGTCCAGCCCGCGGACCAGGTCGAGCTCCGCCGGGCCGGTGGGGCGCCAGAGGGTCGTCGTCGTACGCGGGGCGGGCATGGGTTCGCTCTCTCGTCGCGGCGGATGGGCGGCGGGCTGCCCAGGTGGCGGCCGCCTCGGAGCCCGACCCTACGGGCGCCCCGCGCACCTCCGCCACGGGTTTCGGCCCGGGCCGGCGTGCGGCACGAGCCCCTCTCAGGCGTTCGCGGCCCGGCCCGTCGTGGGGTAGTCGTACGAAGGGACGTCGGGCAGGTCCGACAGGTCGGGGCGCCATGCGCGCAGCACCGCCGCCGACGGGGCGTACAGCGACGAGGGAATCCCGGCGGGTTCGAACCACTCCCAGCGGGCGATCTTGTGCGGCTCGGTGACGACGGGCACGCCCTCCGCGCCGGTGGTGACCGCGGCCGCCGTCAGCCGGGTCAGGTCGGACTGCGCCTCGATCTGCACGGACAGGACGCGGACTCCCTCGGGCGTCACCCGGAGGGCCGTCTCCTCGGCGAGTTCCCGCGCGGCGGCCTCCTCGAAGCCCTCTCCGGGGTCGACCTTGCCGCCCGGCAGCTCCCACCGGCCGTCGTGCGACTGGCCGAGCAGCACCCGGCCGTCCCCGTCCAGGACGACGAGGCCGACGCCCACGACGGCGTGCGGTTGCGGAACGGCCCGTTCGGGGCGCTCCTGCTCGGAGTGCTCGGAGCGATCGCCTGAGGTGGTCATGGACGTCCTTCCGCAGAGGTGGTGGGCCGGGCACGGACGTGGATCCGTTCGCCCTGGGGCCCGAAGAGGCTGAGGAACTCCGCCGGGTGCGCACCGGCGTTGCAGAACGCGTGCGGCGTCCGCGTGTCGAACTCGGCGGCCTCCCCGGGGCCGAGGACGAGGTCGTGCTCCCCGAGCAGCAGCCGGACCCGCCCGGACAGCACGTACAGCCACTCGTAGCCCTCGTGCACCTTCAGTTCCGGTACGGGCGGTGGATCCTCGACGGGCGGCAGGATCTGCTTGAAGGCGTGTACGCCGCCGAAGTTGCGGGTGAGCGGGATGTAGGTGTGACCGTGCCGGACGAAGGGGCGCGGGCGGATCCGCGGATCCCCCGTCTCCGGCGCTCCGACCAGCTCGTCGAGCGCCACTCGGTGCGCCTTGGCCAGCGGGAGCAGCAGCTCCAGCGTCGGCCTGCGCTGCCCCGATTCCAGCCGGGAGAGCGTGGACAGCGAGATCCCCGTGGTTTCGCTGAGCTGGGCCAGTGTGGTGCCGCGCCGGCGGCGCAGGGCGCGCAGCCGCGGGCCCACGGCGGTGAGCACGTCGGCGAGTTCCTCGTCCTGCTTCTCGGGGGCCATGCCTCCATTTGCCGCTTCGGCAAGAACATTTGTCAAATCTCCCCGGCGGGCAGACCCTCGCAGACATGGACGACGCAAGGGAAGACTCGTACGACGTGGTGGTCGTCGGTGGCGGCGCTGCTGGACTGGCCGGGGCCCTCACCCTGGTCAGGGCCCGCCGTTCGGTCCTGGTGATCGACTCCGGCAGCCCGCGCAACGCCCCGGCCGCGCACATGCACGGCTACCTCGGACTCGACGGCGAGAGCCCGGCCGCGCTGCTCGCCCGGGGCCGCCTTGAGGTCGAGGGCTACGGCGGGCGGATCCGGTCCGGCACGGTCGTCGCCGCGGACCTGCTGCCCGGGGGCGGGTTCCTCGTCCGCTGCGGGGACGGTTCGACCGTGCGGGCGGGGCGGCTGCTGGTCGCGACCGGTCTGGTGGACGAGCTGCCGCCGGTCCCCGGGCTCGGGGCCCGCTGGGGCAGGGACGTGCTGCACTGCCCGTACTGCCACGGCTGGGAGGTGGGGGACCAGCCGGTCGCGGTGCTGGCCGACGGGCCGCTCGCCGTGCACCAGGCGCAGATGTGGCGGCACTGGAGTGCACGGACCACGCTGCTCGCGCACACCTGGCCGCTCACCGAGGAGGACCGGGAGGTGGCGGCGGCCCTCGGGATCCGGGTGGTCGAGGGGGAGGTCACCGGTCTGGTCGTCGAGGACGACCGGCTGACCGGGGTCGGCATGGCCGGCGGAGCCGTGGTGGAGTGCAGGGCGCTGGTGGTGGCCCCGCGGTTCACGGCCCGGTCGGGGGTCCTGACCGGCCTGGGCCTGCCGATGACGGACATGGTGCGGGACGGCCACGTGATCGGGCGTTGCGTCGCCTCCGACCCCGAGACCGGGGCCACCGCGCTGCCCGGGGTATGGGTGGCGGGCAACGTCACGGCCCCGCTGGAGAAGGTCGCGGGGGCGGCCGCCCAGGGCGTCCGGGCCGCTGCCGCGCTCAACGCCGACCTGATCGGGGCGGAGACCCGGCGGGCGGTGGCGGCCCGCCGCGCGGGCGCGGCGGCGGACACGGTCCGCGGCTGAGCGGGTGACGGGCAGCCCCGCTGACCGGCGGTCCGGCTGACCGGCAGTCCCGCGGACCGGCCGGCCGGCGGTCGACGGCCGCGGCCGGGGCGCCGCCTGCCGGACACGTGTGCGGGTTTCGGCCGTGCCCCGTACGCGCAGGCTTCTGAGCGGTGTGATCGTCGTACGGTCCAACAGGGTTCTGGCGGGGCCCAACGGGTTCGGGGGGACGCTACATGGCACATCTGCTGGTCATCGGGGGCGGTATCGGCGGACTCGCCACCGCTCTGCTCGCGACGCGGCGAGGACACACGGCGGAGCTGTTCGAGCGCGACACGCGCGCCCCCGGCACCGCCCTCGACCGCGACTTCTTCGGCTGGCGGCGGCCGACCGTACCGCAGGCGTCCCAGCCGCACGCACTGCTGGGGGCGGCCCGCAACCTCCTGCGGGACGAGCTGCCCGACGTCCATCAGGAGATGCTCCGGCTCGGCGCACGCGAGCGGCACGAACTCGACTGGTTCGAGGTGCGTCCGCCCGCGCGGCCGGGTGACGAGGACCTCGTCATGCTGCAGGCGCGGCGCATCGTGCTGGAGAGCGCGCTGGCCACGGCGCTGCGCGCGGAGGCCGGAGCTGTCGTCCGTCACGGGGAGCCCGTCACGGGACTCACCACGGCGTCCCGGGCCGGCGGCGGACCGGCCGCAGTCGACCCCGCAGAGGGCGATCCCGCCGGGGACGATCCGGTCGCCGGGATCCGGGTGACGGGAGTGACCACCGGGGCGGGCCGCTACGAGGGGGACCTCGTCGTCGACGCGGGCGGCCGCCGCGGCGGTATCGAGCGCCGGCTCGGCGCGGTGGGCTGCCGGCCGCCCGTCGTGGAACGGCACCGCACGGGGCTCGCGTACTTCTGCCGCTGGTACCGGCTGCCCGCCGGCACGGACGAGGGCCCGCGGCGGCCCTGGGCGGTGACCGGCGGCGCCTTCGCCGGGTGCGCGGTCTTCCCGGCCGACAACCGGGTCTTCGCCGTGACGCTGTTCGTGCACACCGCGGACACCACGCGGTCGGCGTTGCGCGACCCCGCGGTCTTCGAGCGGGCGGCTCGTTCCTTCCCGCCCGGCGAGGCCTGGCTGGCGCTCGGAGCCGAGCCGCTGTCGGGTGTACTGGCCACGGCGAGCCTGGACAACCGCTGGAGCGCGCTCGTGGACGAGCGGGGGCCGGTGGTGAGCGGGCTGGTGCCGGTGGGCGACTCGATCACGCACACCAATCCGACCCTGGGGCAGGGCACCTCGCTCGCCCTGTGGGCGGCGCGCAGGGTGGCCCGTACCGCGCACCGGGACCCCGCGTCGGAGCGGTACGCCGTGGAGCACCATACGTGGGCGGTGCGGACCCTGAAGCCGTGGTTCGACTTCCAGGTCGTCGCCGATGCGGCCATCGGGGAGCGGTTCGCGACGCGGGCGGGGCGCACGGGAACGGCGCGTGAGGTGGCCGCGCTGTTCGACTGCGCGCTGGAGGACCCCGAGGTGATGCGGGCCAGGGCGCGGGTCCGGCACCTGGCGCAGCCGCCGGAGCAGGCGTATGCGGACCCGGAGATCAGGGCCCGGGTGGCGCGGTGGCTGGCGGCGCGGCCGGAGTACGCGCCGAACGCCGTGGGGCCCGACCGGGAGGAGTGGGAGAAGCTGACGGCGGGGTGAGGGGCAGGGCTCGGGCGGGGCCGGGATCCGGCGGGGGCCGGACTCAGGCGGGCGGCGGGCCCAGGACCTCGGCGAGGTCGTAGCCCACGACCTCCTCCAACTGGGCGTAGGTGCAGCTCTCGGGCGCCCGGTCGGGCCGCCAGCGGCGGAACTGGGCAGTGTGCCGGAACCGGTCCCCCTCCATGTGGTCGTAGGCCACCTCGATGACGCGCTCCGGGCGCAACGGCACCCAGGAGAGGTCCTTCTTGCCGGTCCAGCGGCTCTGCGCGCCCGGCAGCCGGGCGCTCTCGTGGGCGGACTCCTCGGCCCAGGCGGCCCACGGGTGGCCGGTCGGGTCCGTCATCCGCAGCGGTTCGAGCTCCTCCACCAGCTCGGCACGGCGCTTCATGGGGAAGGCGGCGCAGACGCCCACGTGCTGGAGCGTGCCGTGCGCGTCGTGCAGGCCCAGCAGGAGCGATCCGACAATCGGACCGCTCTTGTGGAAACGGAAACCGGCGACGACGACATCGGCGGTACGTTCGTGCTTGATCTTGTACATGAGGCGGGCATCGGGCCGGTAGGGGAGAGCGAGGGGTTTCGCGATCACCCCGTCGAGCCCGGCGCCCTCGAACCGCTCGAACCACTCCTGCGCGAGCGCGGGGTCCGTGGTCGCGGGCGCGAGGTGGACGGGGGGACGAGCGGTGGACAGGGACGCGACCAGGGCGGTACGGCGATCGGTGAGCGGTGTGTCGAGGAGGGCCTCGTCGCCGAGGGCGAGCAGATCGAAGGCGACGAAGCTGGCGGGGGTGGTCTCGGCCAGCAGGGTGACGCGGGACTGCGCGGGGTGGATCCGCTCGGTGAGCCGGTCGAAGTCCAGACGTCCGCCCTGGACGATGACGATCTCGCCGTCGACGACGCAACGCCCGGGCAGATTCGCCCGCAGTGCCTCCACCAGCTCGGGAAAATACCTGGTCAGGGGCTTACCGGTGCGGCTGCCGATCTCGACCTCGTCACCGTCGCGGTGCACGATCGCCCGGAAGCCGTCCCACTTGGCCTCGTACTGCATGCCGGGCGGGATCTTCGCCACGGACTTGGCGAGCATCGGTTTGACCGGCGGCATCACTGGCAGATCCATGCCTCCGATTCTGCGGTGGTACGTCCGGACCCGCCCGGTATGCGCCTGCGGGCGGGCCCGCCTACGGTGGCGCACATGGGTGCTGCTGGCAATGCGATCGAGCTGGAGGCCGCCGGGCGGAAGGTCCGGCTGTCCAATCCCGACAAGGTCTACTTCCCGGAGCGGGGCCTCACCAAGCGGCACGTCGCCGAGTACTACCTGGCGGTCGCGGACGGCATCGTCCGCGCCCTGCGGAACCGGCCGACGACCCTGGAGCGGTACCCCGACGGGGTGGAGGGCGAGTCCTTCTTCCAGAAGCGGGCTCCGAAGAACCTCCCCGACTGGATCCCGACCGCCCACATCGCCTTCCCGAGCGGCCGCACGGCCGACGAGATCTGCCCGACCGAACCGGCCGCCGTCCTGTGGGCGGCCAATCTGGGCTGCCTCACCTTCCACCCCTGGCCGGTCCGCCGCGAGGACACCGACCGGCCCGACGAACTGCGCATCGACCTGGACCCGCAGCCGGGTACCGACTACCACCACGCGGTGGCCGCCGCCCACCAGCTGCGCGCCCTGCTGGACGAGCTGGGCCTGGTCGGCTGGCCCAAGACCTCCGGCGGCCGCGGACTGCACGTCTTCGTGCCGATCGAGCCGCGCTGGACCTTCACCGAGGTCCGCCGCTGCGCCATCGCCCTCGGCCGGGAGCTGGAACGGCGCATGCCGGGCAAGGTCACGACGGCCTGGTGGAAGGAGGAGCGCGGCGAACGGATCTTCGTCGATTACAACCAGACGGCCAGGGACCGCACGATCGCCTCCGCCTACTCCGTCCGCCCCCGCCCGCACGCCCCGGTCTCCGCGCCCCTGCGCTGGGACGAGGTCGACGACGCCGAACCGAAGGACTTCGACATCCTGACGATGCCGGCCCGCTTCGCCGAACTGGGCGACGTCCACGCCGACATGGACGACCACGCCTTCACCCTGGACGCCGTACTGGACCTCGCGGCCCGCCAGGAGCAGGACCAGGGCGTGGGCGACATGCCGTACCCCCCGGACTACCCGAAGATGCCGGGCGAACCGAAGCGCGTCCAGCCCAGCCGGGCCCGACGCGAGGAGTAGCTTGTCAGTGCGGGATGGGATGCTCGGGGAGCGGGAGCGTGCGCCGTGTTGATCAGGCGTATAGCGGACGTCCATCCGCCGTGCCCAGGATCAACGGCATGTCTACCAACACCTCCACCGCAGCCACCGACACCGCCGCCTGGTACGAACTCGCCCTGTGCGCCCAGACCGGCCCGGGCTTCTTCTTCCCGGAGCCGGGCTCCTCTTTGCGCGAGGCGAAGCGGCTGTGCGGGGCGTGCGAGGGGCGGGTGGCCTGCCTGGAGTACGCCCTGGCCAACGATGAGCGCTTCGGCGTCTGGGGCGGCCTCTCGGAAGCGGAGCGCCTCGCCCTGCGGCCCCGCCGCCGCTGACTCATGTCCGCATTCGCGGGCCAGGCGGCGGACGTCCGCGAGGGACTCCTCCGTCTTCGCCGCCGCGGCCTGCGCCTCGTACCGGGCGGCCAGCTCGCGGTGGGCGACCAGCGTGTCGTGCCACCCCGTGAGCCGGCGGGCGGCCTCTGCCAGGGAGAGGTGGGCCGAGGCCAGGTAGCGGGGGAGGTCGCGCGAGAGGGAGGCGCGGAAGGCGGTCGCCGCCTCGCCCTGCCAGGACGAGCTGTGCGAGACGAGGTCCGTCACCACCCGGGACGCCTCGCCGAGGGACTTCGCCGAGGCGCCGAGCTTCTTGGTCAGCGCCAGGACCGCGGCGGGGTTTCCGGGGGCCGGGTCGAAGCCCAGGGCCGCGTGGTCAGCCATGGCCGGCCGCCGCCCGCAGGAAGGCCGCGCGGACGGCTTCCTCCAACTCCGCGTACTGTGCGGCGCTGCGGTCCACGCCCTCCCGTACCGCCTTGACGCGCTTGGTCAGCTCCCGAGTGCCGTGCGCCCAGCGCTCCTGGAAGCCGTCGCACGCCGCATCGAGGTCCGCCGTGCCCAGCTGGTCCGCCCGTACGTGGTCCAGCGCCCGCCGCGCCTCCCGCAGGGAGCTCAGCGAGGAGTCCAGGGCCCGGGTCAAGCGGGTCAGCTGGTCGATGTCCACCTGGAGTGACGTCATGACGCGAAACCCTGGCAGAGCGCGGCTCCGCCGGGGCAATCGGCGTCACCCGCCCGAGCGGGCGGAAACCGGTCAGGTCAGCCCTTGCGGGCCGCCAGGCGGGCCGCGCGGGCGGCCAGGCGCTCGTCGAACTTCTTCGCCTCCGTGTCCAGGCCGTTCATGAACAGGCCGAGCTCGTCCTGGGCCTTCTGGCCCTCCGGCCCGAGGTCGGCGATGTCCATGACCTTGAGGAAGCGCAGCACCGGCGCCAGCACGTCGTCGTGGTGGATCCGCAGGTTGTAGACCCCGCCGATGGCCATTTGCGCTGCCATGCGCTCGAAACCGGGCATGCCGTGGCCGGGCATCCGGAAGTTGACGACGACGTCCCGTACCGCCTGCATGGTCAGGTCGGGGGCGAGCTCGAAGGCCGCGCCCAGCAGGTTGCGGTAGAAGATCATGTGCAGGTTCTCGTCCTGCGCGATGCGCGCCAGCATGCGGTCGCAGACCGGGTCGCCGGACTGGTGGCCGGTGTTGCGGTGCGAGATGCGGGTGGCGAGCTCCTGGAAGGCCACGTACGCCACCGAGTGCAGCATGGAGTGGCGGTTGTCGGACTCGAAGCCTTCCGACATGTGCTGCATGCGGAAGGCTTCCAGCTTGTCCGGGTCCACGGCGCGCGAGGCCAGCAGGTAGTCGCGCATCACGATCCCGTGGCGGCCCTCCTCGGCCGTCCAGCGGTGCACCCAGGTGCCCCAGGCGCCGTTGCGGCCGAAGAGCGTGGCGATCTCGTGGTGGTAGCTGGGGAGGTTGTCCTCCGTGAGCAGGTTCACCACCAGTGCGATCTTGCCGATGTCGGTGACCTTGGACTGCTCCGGGTCCCAGGCCTCTCCGTCCTCGAAGAAGCCGGGGAAGTTCCGGCCGTCGCTCCACGGGACGTACTCGTGGGGCATCCAGTCCTTGGTGACCTTCAGGTGGCGGTTGAGCTCCTGCTCGACCACCTCTTCCAGCGCGTACAGCAGTTTGGCGTCGGTCCACGCCTCCGAGCTGCCGAGGTGGGGAGAGGTGATCGTCACGGGTACTCCTGGGTGCAAAGCGAATTACCTACGGTTCCGTAGCCTACGGAGTCGTAGGTTAAGCGTGACATCAAGGCCAGCCAAGCCCCAGGGGTGCCTGTGTCCGGTTACGTCCAGTTATCTACGCTGTTTGGGGGCCCTCCGGAGGGGCGACGGAAGGGCAGAATCACGCCAGTAGGTGGTCCGGCCCTTCCGCCTTGACGCCGCTGCGGCGGGTCACCCGCGTCCGAGCACCTCCCGGACCTCCTCGGCCGTGGTCGGCCGGAGCTCGCCGTCCAGGAGCAGCCAGCGCGTGACGCCGATCGATTCCAGGAACGGCACGTCGTGGCTGGCCACCACGAGCGCCCCCCGGTACGACTCCAGCGCGTCGGTGAGCTGCCGCACGCTCGACAGGTCGAGGTTGTTCGTCGGCTCGTCCAGCATGAGGAGCTGCGGGGCGGGCTCGGCCAGCAGCAGCGCCGCCAGCGCCGCCCGGAACCGCTCGCCGCCCGACAGCGTGCCGGCCGCCCGGTCCGCGCGCCCGCCCCGGAAGAGGAAGTGCGCGAGGCGGGCCCGGATCTGGTTGTTCGTGGCGTGCGGGGCGAACCGCGCGACGTTCTTCACGACCGTGCGGTCGTCGTCGAGGACGTCCAGCCGCTGCGGCAGGAACCGCGTGGTCACATGGGTCTGCGCGGTCCCGGACCCTGGCGTGAGCTGCCCGGCGATGGTACGAAGCAGTGTGGTCTTGCCCGAGCCGTTGCGGCCCACGAGGGCGACCCGCTCCGGCCCCCGCAGCTCCCACTCGCCCGGCACGGCGGCCCCGTGCGGCAGGCGCAGGTCGCTGAGGGTCAGCACGCGCCGCCCGGGCGGGACCAGGGTGGCGGGCAGTTCGATGCGGATCTCGGCGTCGTCGCGGACCGCCTCCACCGCCTGGTCCAGCCGTTCCTTCGCCTGGGCCAGCTTCTCGGTGTGCATGATCCGGTGCTTGCCGGCCGATTCCTGCGCCGCGCGCTTGCGTGCGCCCATGACGATCTTCGGCTCGCGCTTGTTCTCGTACATCTTCTGTCCGTACCGCTTCCGGCGGGCCAGTTTGACCTGCGCGTCGGCCAGTTCGCGCTTCTGCCGCTGCACGTCGGCCTCCGCGACCCGGACCATCCGCTCGGCCGCGTCCTGTTCGGCGGCGAGCATGGCCTCGTAGTCGCTGAAGTTCCCGCCGTACCAGCGGACTTCGCCGTCGCGCAGGTCCGCGATCTGGTCGACCCGCTCCAGCAGCTCCCGGTCGTGGCTGACCAGGAGCATCACCCCGGACCAGGACTCGACGGCCGCGTAGAGGCGGCCCCGGGCGCGCAGGTCCAGGTTGTTGGTCGGCTCGTCCAGCAGCAGGACGTCGGGGCGGGCCAGCAGCAGCCCGGCCAGGCGCAGCAGGACGGACTCGCCGCCCGACAGCTCGCCGACGGTGCGGTCCAACCCGATCCGGGCGAGCCCGAGCTGGTCCAGGGTGGCCAGGGCCCGCTCCTCCACGTCCCAGTCGTCGCCCACCGCGGCGAAGTTGGCCTCGGTGGCCTCACCGGCCTCGATGGCGTGGAGGGCGGTGCGGACGGTCCGGATGCCCAGTGCCTCGTCCACGCGCAGCGCGGTGTCGAGGGTGACGGTCTGGGGGAGGTGGCCGACGGAGCCGGCGACGGACGACTGGCCCTCGGAGGGGGTCAGTTCACCGGCGATCAGCTTCAACAGGGTGGACTTGCCACTTCCGTTGAGTCCGATCAGGCCGGTGCGGCCGGGGCCGACGGCCAGGTCGAACCCGTCGAAGACGGGGGTGCCGTCGGGCCAGTCGAAGGACAGGGCGGAGCAGGTGATGCATACAGGGGTGTGGCTCATGGAGGCCTCCAGGTTGCGTGAGTGGTGCGTGCAACGCGGGGAGACAGCCGACGCTTCGACCGTGACGGGGGACCGGTACGGGCACGGGAGCCGGGTCCGTGGTGTCGTGGACCACGGCGGCCTCGTCGGTCCCGCCGGTCTTCAAATCGCGGTGGCGCGCTCGCGGCTTCGCGGTGGTCGCGGCTTCGCGGCGGTCGGTGTCTCGGACCTCAGAAGAGCAACGTCCTGCTCCGTTCGACGGCAGTGGGGCGTCAACGAAGCTACGGGCGGCGCCGGCCGCCCGCAAACGAATTACGGCCCGGGGTCAGCAGGAGTCGCGCATCAGCTCGGCGAGGCTGTGGTCCATGTCGAGGTAGAGGTGCTCCAGCCCGGGCGGGACGACGGTCGCGGCCCGCTCCAGGAACCGCTGCAGCTCGGCCGTCAGCATCAGCACGATCGCGACCCCCTCCACCGCATGGAACTCGATCGTGGTCCGGTCCCCGTCGTACGGCCGCACGCGCACGTCCCCGCAGCCGGACGGGCGGTCCAGACCGGACTCCAGCAGCTCGCGGGAGAAGGTCCACGAGACCTCGACGCCCTCCAGGGTGGCGGGGGCGGGGAAGGCCATGCGCACGGCGAAGGGATCCGCCCGGTCGTAGCAGAGGGTGACGGGAACGCTCTCGACCTTCGGCGCGGTGGCGACCAGACGGGCCTGCGCGGCCTGCTCGATGACAGTGATCAAGGCTCACTCCCTTGCGGCGGATCTGCTGCCGGACTGCGGGGTGGGGCCCGGCAACCCGATAGACGCGGGAATCGGCACATCCGTGCATGGGCGTGGGAGTGAGCTGTGTCACCGACTGGCCGGAACCCGACTGTGTGATCGCACAGAGTGACCGGCGGGCGGAGACGCCCGAAGGAGGTCCGGCGTGCGGGGCGGGGGCGGGGTGCCCGGAGAAGGGCCGGTTGTCGCTCACTCCACCGGCGCAACGCCGGTGCGGACGCCCTCTGGACGGCGGATCCGGGGGTGCGTTAGCTTCCGGCGCCATGAGACGTCTGGTGGGTGCAATGGCCATGTCCGCGGCAATCCTGGCGGCCGGGGTGCTGGTGGCCCCCGCACACGCCGCCCCGGAGCGGGAGCGGACCCGGGAGCAGGACGGAGGGCAGGACTTACGGGGAGCCGCCTGGGCCCTCAAGGAGACCGGGAAGACCGCCCGCTTCCGGGGTCTGTCCGCCGTCAGCCGGAGCACGGCCTGGGTCGCCGGTTCCCGGGGGACCGTCCTGCGCACCCTCGACGGCGGCCGCACCTGGCAGGACGTCTCGCCGCCCGGCGCGGTCGCGGAAGGGCTCGAACTGCGCGACATCGAGGCCTTCGACGCGCGCCGCGCGGTGGCCCTGTCCATCGGCGAGGGCGAGGCCTCCAGGGTGCTGCGCACCGAGGACGGCGGCGCCACCTGGACCGAGACCTTCCGCAACCCCGACCCCCGTGCCTTCTACGACTGCCTCACCTTCTTCGACGCCCGGCACGGCCTGGCCATGAGCGATCCGGTGGACGGGAAGTTCCGCATCCTGTCCACGGACGACGGCGGCCGCCACTGGCGGGTGCTGCCCGCCGAGGGCATGCCGGAGGCACTGCCGGGCGAGGCGGGTTTCGCGGCGAGCGGCCAGTGCCTGGTCAGCGCCGGCCCGCGGGACGTCTGGCTGGCCACCGGCGGTGGAGCGAGCGCACGGGTCCTGCACTCGGCGGACCGGGGCCGGACCTGGCGGGTGGCCGAATCCACCCTTCCGGCGGGCGATCCGGCGCGCGGCGTCTTCGCCCTCGCCTTCCGGGACCGCACGCGGGGCCTCGCGGTCGGCGGCGACTACCGCACCGGCGAGCCCTCCCCGCAGGCCGCCGCGGTGTCCTCGGACGGAGGCCGGAGCTGGCACCCGGCCACCACGCCGCCATCCGCCTACCGGTCCGGAGCGGCCTGGTACCCGTACAGCAGGGGGACGGCCCTCGCGGTCGGGCCCACGGGCACGGACGTGACCACCGACGGGGGCCGCAGCTGGCGGCCGCTGGAGACCGGTTCCTTCGACACGGTCGACTGCGCCGCCGACACCGGATGCTGGGCGGCGGGGGAGAAGGGCCGGGTGGCCCGGCTGGAACGCCCCTGATCCGGACGGCCCGCAGGACCGCCCCTATGCGACCGGGTTCTCCCGGAGCGGGGCCAGGTCCGCCGACGTCCTCGTGGCCATGAACTCGGTGATGCGGTAGCTGCACACCCCCGCCACCGCGAAGGGGTCCTCGGCCGCGATCCTCTCGATCTCGGCCCGGGTGACCCCTGCGGCCAGGACGAGGCCCCCGTCGCGCGGGACCTTGCGTCCCGACGCGAGGAAGACACCGGAGGCGTAGTAGCCGTCCAGCCAGGCGATGTGGGCGTCCATCACGTCTTCGACGGCTTCGATGGGCGCGGTGTAGGTGAGCTCCATGACGAACATGATCGCCAGGCTACTCTCGCTGCCCATGACGAGTGTGAAGACCCCCGCGGACGAGGCCGAGGCCCGCGCGATACAGGACGAACTGCGCCACCACGTCGTGCTCACCGAGCCCGGCCCCCCGCCCGGCCGCGGGCTGGTCGCCGGAGTGGACGTGGCCTACGACGACACCCGCGACCTGGTCGCCGCCGCGGCCGTGGTGCTCGACGCCGCCACGCTGGAGGTCGTCGAGCAGGCCACGGCCGTCGGGCACGTCAGCTTCCCCTACGTGCCGGGGCTGCTGGCCTTCCGCGAGCTGCCGACCGTCCTGGCCGCCCTCGACGCCCTGACCGCCCGGCCCGACCTGGTGGTCTGCGACGGCTACGGCCTCGCCCACCCCCGCGGCTTCGGGCTCGCCTGCCACCTCGGGGTGGTCACCGGCCTGCCCTCCGTCGGCGTGGCGAAGAACCCCTTCACCTTCACCCACGAGGAACCGGGCACCGGCCGGGGCGAGTCCGCCGCGCTGCTCGCCGCCGACGGGGCCGAGGTCGGCCGGGCCCTGCGCACGCAGAGCGGCATCAAGCCGGTGTACGTCTCCGTCGGGCACCGGGTCTCACTCGACAACGCCTGCGCGCACGCCCTCGCCCTCAGCCCCCGCTTCCGGATCCCGGAGACCACCCGCCACGCCGACTCCCTGTGCCGCCGGGCGCTGCGCGAGGCCTCCTGAGCCGGCCCGGTCCGTCAGCGGACGTCGGCCACCCGGAAGGCGATCCCCGCCTTCTGCAGCCGCTGGGTCAGGGCGTCGCCCATCGCCACGGCCGTCGTGACCTGGCCGGCGGACTCCGGCAGGGCGTCGTGGGCCAGGCACAGCGCCGACTCCGCCAGCATCTTCGCGGTCTCGCCGTAGCCGGGGTCGCCGCCCGACACCTCGGCGAGCACGCGCCGGCCGCCGCCCTCGCCCACGAAGCGCACCGTGAACCAGCTGCGCGCCCGGCGCTCCGCGTCCGGACCCCGGCCCGGCTCCCACCGGTCCATCAGCCAGCGGCGGGCCGGCGGCACCTGGGCCAGGGCCGCCGCCGCGCCGACCGCGGCCGCACCGCCCACCGCGACGGGCAGGTGCTTGACGGAGGCGTAGTGCCGGTAGCGGAAGTCCGGGCCGTACCGCTCCAGGGCGGCCGCCGACCGCGTCACGATCCGCGGGTCCAGCGAGGGCAGCGGCAGCGCCCACGTGCCCGTCTCGCGGCTGAACCGCGGCGCGCCCAGCGGCCCGTGCGCCCGGCGCCCGAGCAGGCGGGGCTCGTGCAGCCGGCGGGCGCGCGCGGCCGCGAGGGTCTGGGGGCCGCGTCCCAGCGCGGTGAGCGCGGAGGCCAGCGTCCCGCCCGAGAACAGCGCGTTGGACCGCATGAACCCGTCGACCCGCAGGGGGACGCCCTCCGGGAGGCGGCGGACCGTGAAGTACGCGCCGAGGTCCGCCGGGATCGAGTCGAAGCCGCAGGCGTGCACGATCCTGGCTCCGCTCTCGCGGGCCCGGGCGTCGTGCTCCACGTACATCCGGTCCACGAACTCGGGTTCGCCGGTGAGGTCCACGTAGTCCGTGCCCGCCCCGGCGCAGGCCGCCACGAGCTCCGCCCCGTACCAGACGTACGGTCCGACGGTCGTCGCCAGTACCCGGGTGGAGGCGGCCAGTTCGCGTACGGCGGCGGGGTCCTGGGCATCGGCCCGCAGCAGCGGCAGGGTCGCGCAGGCGGGGTCGATCGCGGCCAGCCGCTCGCGCAGCCGCTCCAGCTTCGCCGGGTCCCGGCCGGCGAGGGCCCACCGGCAGCCGGCGGGCGCGTGCTCGGCGAGGTACGCGGCGGTCAGCGCCCCCACGAACCCGGTGGCGCCGAAGAGGACGACGTCGTAGTCACGTTCCGGTCGGTCCTGCGGGACCCCTGCGTTCATGAGCGCTCCTCCGGGTGGGTGTCGGTGGCCGAGGCTAGCGCGGCAGCCGGCCGGCCGCGCGGGCAGGTGGCCGGGGCGGTCGAGGAAGTGGGCGCGCACCGCGCCCGCCACGACGACGGCGCCCCGGGGCGGCCGTGCGGCCGCGCCCGGGGCGCCGTGGGGGTTCACCTGCCGGTGGCTCAGCCCTGCTGGTACAGGCCGAACAGGTCGACGATCAGGTCGATGTCGTCCCAGCCCTGGTTCCAGAGGTCGATGATGCCGTTGCTGCCGGTGCTCGCCTGGACGAGGTTCGGGACGGTGGCGCCCTTGGTCCAGTTCAGGTTGGAGGAGTTCGGCGGCGTCGGCCACAGGGCGACTTCGTTGATGTAGTCGTCCATCGTGTTCGGGTCCGGGGTGACCGTCAGGAACCCGTCGCCCTCGGGGTTGGTGACCGTGGAGTTCAGCACGAAGCCCGTGATGCTCGGGTCGTCGAAGGACATCGGCATGTAGATGTAGCTGCGGCCGGGCAGCTTGCCGTAGACCGGGTCCTTCGGGTCCCGGGTGTCGACCAGGCGCTCCGGCGAGAGCGGCAGGAAGGCGCTCGTGCTGGCGGTGCTGTAGTAGCCGACGACGTCGACGACGACGTCGGTGCCCGCCCAGGCGCCGTTGAAGACGCTGATCTTTCCGTCCTGGCCGACGGGGACGATCACCGAGTTGGCGATGGTCTGGCCCGCGGTGAAGTTCAGGTTCGACGCGGTCGGGGTGGCGCCGCCGCCCGGGAAGACCGACAGGTGTCCGGCCTCCCGGGGGTTGGTGACCGTCACGTTCAGCGCGACGGCGCTGATGCCCTGCGGCACCCCGCGCAGGCCGCTGATCTGGGTGGAGAAGGTCTTGCGGCCGCCGAGCTGGCCCCTCACCGTGCCGACGCCCTCGCGGGTGTCGACGAAGCGGGACGGGGTGACGGGCGTGTAACCGCTGGAGGCGGTCTTGGAGAAGTAGCCGGTGACGTCCGCGATCAGGTCGACCGGCATGCCGCCGCGGTTGGCGAGCTCGACGTAGCCGCTCTTGCCGACCGGCACGATGACCAGGTTCGGGACCGTCTGGCGGGCCTTGTAGTTGACGTTCGACGTGGTCGGACGCTCGGTGCCCTCGGGGAAGGCCGTGATGTGGCCGTCCGCGGAGGTGTTGGTGACGGTGATGTTGAGGACCACGGCGGTGACGCCGGCCGGTATGCCGCCGTTGCCGCCGACCTTCACGCGGGTCGAGCTGTACGGCTGGACCATGCCCGCCGGCGCGCCGGTCCCGTTGCGGGTGTCGAGCAGGCGGGTGGGGGCGTACGGGGTGAAGTCCGAGCCGGCGGTGACGAACACGACCTCGTTGACGGCCGAGACGTTGTTCGCGGCGTCCGTCACGGTGACCTTGACCGTGTAGGAGCCGACCTCGGCGTAGGTGTGGGCGGTGGTCCGGCTGTCGGAGCCGTAGGCGTCGAAGGAGTCCGACGTGCCGTCGCCCCAGGCGATGGTGACCTTGAGGGGGGTGTCCACGCTGCTGATGGTGGTGTCCACCTCGGTGGCGTGGGCCGAGACGCCGTAGGCGGTCAGGCCGACGGCGAGCTCCGCGTTGGCGGAGGCGACGGACTGCGTCTGCGGGGCGGCGTCCGCGCCGGTCCTGGCGGACGGGGCGGCCTTGCGGACCGTGCGGTCCGCGGGGCTGGTGAAGGTGTTGCTCTTGGACTTCGCGTCCTTGCCCAGCCCCAGGTCCAGGTCCGGCGCGGTGGTGCCGCGCGCGTCCGGCTTGGCCGGGTCGGCCTGGGCCACGCCCGGGATGAGGCCCACGCCCGCCGCGATGGCGGCAGCGGAAATTACAAGACGGCGACGACGCACCGGTCCCCCACGTGTCTGATTGAAAGCTTGATCAGCTTGAAAGCCTGATCAGAGTACAGAGTCGCGGGACGGCGTCGGCGGGGGGTCGGGGCCCCGGACCGGCTCCCCGCGCGAAGGCCCGGACCAGCCAAAGTCCGCCGATCGCGGGGGAGCCCGGCCCGGGGGCTTGTGCTCGGTGGAACACGTTCCTAGCATCACCGGTGTTACATCAGTTGTGTCACATGGTCGGGCATCCGGCGCACCGGAAACACAGCGCACCCCGGATCACACCGGTCACACGCGCACACCGAGCACGGGAAGCACACGCGGACACGGCGAACACACCAGGCACGGCAAGCACACCGCAGACGCTGGGGGCTCGATGGCAGTGACAGGGAACGGGTCGGCGAGCGGCAGCGGCCCGCTCGCCGGAGTGCGCGTCGTCGAGCTGGCCGGCATCGGCCCGGGACCGTTCGCCGCCATGCTCCTCGCGGACCTGGGAGCGGACGTCGTGCGGGTGGACCGGCCCGGCGGCGGCGCGCTGGCGGTCGACCCCGCCCACGACCTCACCAACCGCGGCAAGCGGTCCGTCCTGGTCGACCTGAAGTCCGCCGACGGGCCCGCCCGCGTCCTGGACCTGGTGGAGCGCGCCGACGTCCTCGTCGAGGGCTTCCGCCCCGGCGTCGCCGAGCGGCTCGGCGTCGGCCCGGCCGACTGCCACGCCCGCAACCCGCGTCTGGTCTACGGCCGGATGACCGGCTGGGGACAGGAGGGGCCGCTCGCCCACACCGCCGGCCACGACATCGCCTACATCGCCGTCACCGGCGCCCTCGGCATGATCGGCAACCCCGGAGAGGCCCCGGCGGTCCCGGCCAACCTGGTCGGGGACTACGCCGGCGGCTCGCTCTACCTGGTGATCGGCGTCCTCGCCGCGCTCCAGCACGTCCGCGCCACCGGCGCCGGCCAGGTCGTCGACGCGGCCATCGTCGACGGCACCGCCCACCTCACCGCCATGATCCACGGGATGATGGCGGCGGGCGGCTGGCAGGACCGGCGAGGGGCCAACCTCCTGGACGGCGGTTGCCCCTTCTACGGGACCTACGAGACCTCCGACGGCGGCTACATGGCGGTCGGCGCGCTGGAGCAGCAGTTCTACGACACCTTCGTCGAGCTGCTCGGCATCGGCGACCGGGTGCCCGCCCGCAAGGACGTCGCCCGCTGGGGCGAGCTGCGCGAGGCCGTCGCCGCCCGCTTCCGCACCCGTACCCGTGCGGAGTGGACCGCGGTCTTCGAAGGCACCGACTCCTGCGTGGCGCCGGTGCTGTCGCTGCGCGAGGCCCCCGGCCACCCCCACCTCGCCGCCCGCGGCACCTTCACCGACGTCGGCGGGATCGTGCAGCCCGCCCCCGCCCCGCGGTTCTCCGCGACCCCGGCCGCCGTCGGCGGCGGCCCGGCCCGACCGGGCGCGGACACCCGGTCGGTGGCCGCCGACTGGGATGTACCGGCCCTGCTCGCCAAGAAGGACGGCTGACCGATGGAACTGTCGATGATGCTCGACTACGCGGGCGACCCGCGCCGGGCCGCGGACGAGGCGGCGGCGCTGGAGTCCGCCGGTCTCGACGCCGTGTGGGTCGCCGAGGCCTGGGGCTTCGACTCGCCGACGATCATGGGTTATCTCGCCGCCCGCACGGAGCGGCTGAGGATCGGTTCGGCGATCATGAACGTCTACTCCCGCACCCCCGGCCTCATCGCGCAGACGGCCGCCGGACTGGACGCCCTCTCGGGCGGCCGGGCGATCCTCGGCCTCGGCGCCTCCGGGCCCCAGGTCGTCGAGGGCTGGCACGGCAAGCCGTACGACCGGCCGCTGGGCCGCACCCGCGAGACGGTCGAGCTGTGCCGGCGGATCTGGCGCCGCGAGACCATCGACCACCACGGCATCACGGACATGCCGCTGCCGCCCGACAAGGGCGGCCGGCACGGCAAGCCGCTGAAGATCCTGACCCGGCCGGTGCGCGACGCCGTCCCCGTCTACATCGCCTCCCTCGGCCCGGCCAACGTCGCGCTGACCGCCGAGATCGCGGACGGCTGGCTGCCCACGCTGTTCATCCCGGAGAAGGCCCAGGCCGTTTGGGGCGCCCCGCTCGCCGCGGGCGCCGCCGGGCGCGCGCCGGAACTCGGCCCGCTGCAGACCGTCGCGGGCGGCCTGCTCGCGATCGGCGAGGACGCCGCCGCCGTACGGGAGCGCGCCCGTCCGCAGATCGCGCTGTACGTCGGCGGCATGGGCGCGGTCGGCAAGAACTTCTACAACGACCTGGCCGTCGCCTACGGCTACGGGGACGCGGCCCGCCGGATCCAGGAGCTCTACCTCGCCGGACGCACACGCGACGCCGCGGCCGCCGTACCGGACGAGTTCTGCGAGCTGATGACGCTGTGCGGGCCCGAGGGCTACGTGCGCGAGCGTGTCGAGGCCTTCCGCGAGGCCGGCGTGACCATGCTCAACATCACACCCGTCGGCCCCGAGCCCGCCCGGCTGGTCGAGACCGTCAAGAACTGGCTTTAACCGGCTTTGAGGAGCCTTCCGATGCAGCGAGCCGCCCGATGAAGCGCCTGATCTACGACGCCGATCACGAGGCGTTCCGTGAGACCGTCCGCACCTTCCTCGCCAAGGAGGTGCTGCCGCACTACGAGCAGTGGGAGAAGGACGGCATCGTCAGCCGTGAGGCATGGCGGGCCGCAGGCCGCCAGGGCCTGCTCGGGCTCGCCGTCCCGGAGGAGTACGGGGGCGGCGGGAACACGGACTTCCGCTACGCCGCGGTGATCGCCGAGGAGTTCACCCGGGCGGGCACGCCCGGACTCGCCATCGGCCTGCACAACGACATCATCGGGCCGTACCTGACCTCGCTCGCCACCGAGGAGCAGAAGCGGCGCTGGCTGCCCGGCTTCTGCTCCGGCGAGACCATCACCGCGATAGCGATGACGGAGCCGGGTGCGGGCTCGGACCTCCAGGGGATCCGGACCACCGCGCAGGACCGCGGCGACCACTGGCTGCTCAACGGCTCCAAGACCTTCATCTCCAACGGCATCCTCGCCGACCTGGTGATCGTCGTCGCGAGGACCACTCCCGAGGGAGGGGCGCACGGCCTGTCGCTGCTGGTCGTCGAGCGCGGCGCGGACGGCTTCGAGCGCGGCCGCAACCTCGACAAGATCGGCCAGAAGGCGCAGGACACCGCGGAGCTGTTCTTCCACGACGTGCGCGTCCCGAAGGAGAACCTGCTCGGCGAACCCAACGGCGCGTTCATGCACCTGATGGCCCATCTCGCCCAGGAGCGGCTGGGCATCGCGATGGCCGGGATCGCCGCCGCCGAGCACCTGCTGGAGATCACCACGCAGTACGTCAAGGAGCGCGAGGCCTTCGGCCGGCCGCTGTCCAAGCTCCAGCACATCCGGTTCGAGATCGCGGAGATGGCCACCGAGGTCGCGGTCACCCGGACCTTCCTCGACCGCTGCATCACCGACCACGCGAACGGCGAGCTGGACCACGTGCACGCCTCGATGGCCAAGTGGTGGGCCACCGAACTGCAGAAGCGTGTGGCGGACCGCTGCCTGCAACTCCACGGCGGCTACGGCTACATGACCGAGTACCGGGTGGCGCGGGCCTTCACCGACGGCCGGATCCAGACGATCTACGGCGGCACGACCGAGATCATGAAGGAGATCATCGGCAGGTCCCTCCTCAGCTGACCCCCCTCGTCCCGCCCCGCGGCCCCGCCGGGGACCTGGCCCCGGAATCCACAGGACCCTTCCGGTACCTCCCGACGGCAGGACCTCCCGGCACCTTCCAGACTCCCCGCACACCGAAAGGCTTGACCAGTGAGCACCGAAGCTTACGTATACGACGCGATCCGCACCCCGCGCGGCCGCGGCAAGGCCAATGGCTCCCTGCACGGCACCAAGCCGATCGACCTCGTCGTCGGACTCATCGACGCCCTGCGCGAGCGCAACCCCGGCCTGGACCCCGCCACCATCGACGACATCGTGCTCGGCGTCGTCGGCCCGGTCGGCGACCAGGGCTCCGACATCGCCCGGATCGCGGCCATCGCGGCCGGGCTCCCGGACACGGTGGCCGGCGTACAGGAGAACCGGTTCTGCGCCTCCGGCCTGGAGGCCGTGAACCTGGCCGCCGCGAAGGTCCGCTCCGGCTGGGAGGACCTGGTCCTGGCGGGCGGCGTGGAGTCCATGTCCCGCGTCCCGATGGCCTCGGACGGCGGCGCCTGGTTCGCCGACCCGATGACCAACTGGGACACCGGCTTCGTCCCGCAGGGCATCGGCGCCGACCTGATCGCCACCATCGAGGGCTTCTCCCGCCGGGACGTCGACGAGTACGCGGCCCTGTCGCAGGAGCGCGCCGCCACCGCGATCAAGGACGGCCGCTTCGCGAAGTCCGTCGTCCCGGTCACCGACCGCAACGGCCTGGTCGTCCTGGACCACGACGAGTTCGTCCGCCCCGGGACCACCGCCGACACCCTCGCCAAGCTGAAGCCGTCCTTCGCGGACATCGGCGAACTCGGCGGCTTCGACGCCGTCGCGCTGCAGAAGTACCACTGGATCGAGAAGATCGACCACGTCCACCACGCGGGCAACTCCTCCGGCATCGTCGACGGCGCCTCGCTCGTCGCGATCGGCTCCCGCGAGGCCGGTGAACGCAACGGCCTGGCCCCGCGCGCGCGGATCGTCTCCGCCGCGGTCTCCGGCTCCGAGCCCACCATCATGCTCACCGGCCCCGCCCCGGCCACCCGCAAGGCCCTCGCCAAGGCAGGCCTGACCATCGACGACATCGACCTGGTCGAGATCAACGAGGCCTTCGCCGGCGTCGTCCTGCGCTTCGTCAAGGACATGGACCTGTCCCTCGACAAGGTCAACGTCAACGGCGGCGCTATCGCGCTCGGCCACCCGCTCGGCGCCACCGGCGCGATGATCCTCGGCACGATCGTCGACGAGCTGGAGCGCCAGGACAAGCGCTACGGCCTCGTCACCCTCTGCGTCGGCGGCGGCATGGGCGTCGCCACCATCGTCGAACGCCTCTGAACCGTCCTGTATCCCCCGACCCCTCCGACACGGAAGTAGCGAACATGAGCGAGTCCACCACGATCCGCTGGGAACAGGACGAGACCGGCGTCGTCACCCTCGTCCTCGACGACCCGGGCCAGTCCGCCAACACGATGAACCAGGCCTTCAAGGACTCCATCGCGGCCGTCGCCGACCGCGCCGAGGCAGAGAAGGACTCCATCCGCGGCATCATCTACACCTCCGCCAAGAAGACCTTCTTCGCGGGCGGCGACCTCAAGGACATGATCCGGCTGCGGCCCGAGCACGCGCAGCTCGCCTTCGACACCGGCACGCAGATCAAGCGGTCCCTGCGCCGCATCGAGACGCTCGGCAAGCCCGTCGTCGCGGCCATCAACGGCGCCGCACTGGGCGGCGGCTACGAGATCGCGCTCGCCTCCCACCACCGCGTCGCCCTCGACGCGCCCGGCTCCAAGATCGGGCTGCCCGAGGTCACCCTCGGCCTCCTGCCGGCGGGTGGCGGCGTCACCCGCACCGTACGCCTGATGGGCATCGCCGACGCGCTGCTCAAGGTGCTCCTCCAGGGCACCCAGTACAGCCCCCGGCGCGCCCTCGACAACGGCCTCGTGCACGAACTGGCGGCCACCCCCGAGGAGATGCTGGCGAAGGCCCGCGCCTTCATCGACGCCAACCCCCAGTCGCAGCAGCCCTGGGACGTACCCGGCTACAAGATCCCCGGCGGTACGCCGTCCAACCCGCGCTTCGCCGCGAACCTCCCCGCCTTCCCGGCCAACCTGAAGAAGCAGCTGAACGGGGCCCCGTACCCGGCGCCGCGCAACATCCTGGCGTGCGCCGTCGAGGGCTCCCAGGTGGACTTCGAGACCGCGCTGACCATCGAGGCCCGCTACTTCACCGAGCTGGTCACCGGACAGACCGCCAAGAACATGATCCAGGCGTTCTTCTTCGACCTCCAGGCCGTCAACGCCGGCCGCAGCCGCCCGCAGGGCATCGAGCCGCGGCAGGTCCGCAAGGTCGCCGTCCTCGGCGCCGGCATGATGGGCGCCGGCATCGCCTACTCCTGCGCCCGCGCGGGCATCGAGGTGGTCCTCAAGGACGTCACCGCCGAGGCCGCGGCGAAGGGCAAGGCGTACTCCGAGAAGCTGCTCGACAAGGCGCTGTCCCGAGGCCGGACCACCGAGGCGGGGCGCGCCGAGCTGCTCGCCCGCATCACCCCGACCGCCGACGTGGCCGACCTTGCGGGCTGCGACGCCGTCATCGAGGCCGTCTTCGAGGACACCGCCCTGAAGCACAGGGTGTTCCAGGAGATCCAGGACGTCGTCGCGCCCGACGCCCTCCTGTGCTCCAACACCTCCACCCTGCCCATCACCGGGCTCGCCGAGGGCGTGAAGCGGCCCGCCGACTTCATCGGGCTGCACTTCTTCTCGCCCGTCGACAAAATGCCGCTGGTGGAGATCATCAAGGGGGCGCAGACCGGCGACGAGGCCGTCGCCCGCGCCTTCGACCTGGTCCGGCAGATCAACAAGACCCCGATCGTGGTCAACGACTCGCGCGGCTTCTTCACCTCGCGCGTCATCGGCCAGTTCATCAACGAGGGGGTGGCGATGGTCGGCGAGGGCGTCGAGCCCGCCTCGATCGAGCAGGCCGCCGCACAGGCCGGCTACCCGGCCAAGGTGCTCTCGCTGATGGACGAGCTCACCCTGACGCTGCCCCGCAAGATCCGCAACGAGAGCCGCAAGGCGTTCGAGGCGGAGGGCCGGGCATGGACCGAGCACCCCGCCGACACCGTCATCGACCGCATGGTCGACGAGTTCGGCCGTCCCGGCCGCAGCGGCGGAGCCGGCTTCTACGAGTACGACGAGACGGGCAAGCGCTCCCGGCTCTGGCCCGGCCTGCGCGAGCACTTCGCCAAGCCCGGCCACGAGGTCCCCTTCGAGGACCTGAAGGAGCGGATGCTCTTCTCCGAGGCCCTGGACACCGTCCGCTGCCTCGACGAGGGCGTCCTCACCTCGGTCGCCGACGCCAACATCGGGTCCATCATGGGCATCGGCTTCCCGGCCTGGACCGGCGGCGTGATCCAGTACATCAACGGCTACGAGGGCGGCCCGGCCGGCTTCGTGGCGCGCGCCCGCGAACTCGCCGACACGTACGGCGAGCGGTTCACCCCGCCCGCCTCCCTCGTGGAGAAGGCCGAACGGGGCGAGACGTACGCCGACTGAGCACGCACGGACGCCCCGGCCCGCCCGCTCGTCCCGCGGGCGGGGGGCCGGGGTGTCCGCCCGTTCACCGGGGCGGGCCGCGATGCCCCGCCCACGCGGCTGCCCCGCCCACCCGGCTGCCCCGCCTAGCCGGCCGCTCCGTCGCGCAGGACCGCGAAGACCCCGCCCGGCTCGGTTCCGTCCGCGCCCGCCCAGCGGGTGAGGAGCTGCCCCCGGACGGACCCGTCGGTGACGGCTGGCCCGGGCTCCAGCACCCGGCAGAGGGACAGGGCCATCAGCGGCTCCCCGTGCCCGGCCGGTTCGACGCCGACGAGGGTGGCGTCGGAGGTGTCCGTCACCGACCCCGTCGCGACCAGCCCCTCCGGCACCCCCGCGTGCCCGGCGAGCACCTCGACCGCGGGGTCCGGGACGTTGCTCGCGTTCTGGTCCTGGGCGGTCGCACGGCCCGCCAGCAGCGCGAGCAACTGCGCGACCAGGACCGGGTCGTGGGCCCCGTCGTAGATCCAGCGCCGGCCCAGGACCCCGTGCTCGGACGTGCCGACCAGTCCGGCCGCGGCAGCATCCAGGCGTGCCCCGCGGTAGCTCAGCGGGACCTGGTACGTCACGGGGGAGTCCCCCGAGGTGTCGGTGACCACCATGAACTCGAGGCCCACCTCACCCTCGGGGTCGTCCAGCCGGAAACCGCCGGCCTTGGCGAGCTTCGGCGCGCCCCCGCCCCGGTACCAGGGCTTCGACGGCATCCAGGCGGCGAGCAGGTCCAGCTTGCCGGGCGACATGGTGGTGCGGTGAATGACTGCCATGCGCCGTCAAGCTACCGGATACCGGCGATCACCCGTCGCCCGAGGTGAACGCCGCCCGCAGCTCCTCCCGCAACGACCGCTGAAAGGCCGTCACCAGCGCCTGTACCACCATCGGCTGCATGTGCGCCGACAGCGCCTTCATCGACTCCACCCGCTCCGGATCGCTTTCGCCCCGCGTGAACGGCCCCCACACCTCGTCCCGGAACAGCGCCGTCAGCTCGTGCGCCGCCGACCGGGTGTGCTCCACCAGCACCCTGCGTGCCGCGAGGATCGTCTCGTGCGCGAGGGGCACGTCCAGCAGGGCGACGCCGAGCCGCAGCAGCCCCACGTCCACCCGGAACCCGCCCCCGTCCCTCGACGCGGCCAGTACGTTCATCGCCGTCAGCCGCCGCACGTCGTTGTCCGACAGGCTGCGCCCGGCACGTTTCTCCAGCTCCTCCCGCGACACCTCGCGGGCCGCGTCCGGCGCCCAACTGGCCACCATCGCCCGGTGGATCGCGAGGTCGTGCGCGCTCAGGTCGTCGGGCAGCGCGTCCAGGTAGCGCTCGATGGCGGACAGGGTCATTCCCTGGTGCTGGAGTTCTTCGATGAGGGCCAGCCGCGACAGGTGCTCCGGCCCGTAGTGCCCCACCCGACGCGGACCGATCACGGGAGGGGGCAAAAGCCCGCGGGTGCTGTAGAACCGTACCGTGCGCACGGTGACGCCCGCCCTGGCCGCCAGCTCGTCGACGGTGAGCATCGGCTCGGGTGCCCGGTCGGCCATCGTCTGCGCCTCGCTCTCTGCTCCACAGCTTGGGTTCAACAGTATTGCTGTCGCACCAACGATGTGAAACGGCCAGGAGCTGCCCATGACCACGAACCTGCGACTGCCCGGACGACCCGAAGAGATCACCTTCTCCGCCCTGCTGGCCCGCAACGCCGCCGAGCACGGGGACCTCCCCGCCCTCTCCTGGCGAACCGGCCCCGACGCGGCCGGCTGGACGACCCTCACCTGGTCCGAGGTCCGCCGCAAGGTCGCCGTCCTCGCCGCCGGCTACGCCGCCCTCGGCGTCGGGCGCGGAGAGCACGTCCTGCTGATGATGGGCAACCGCCCCGAGCACTGGCTCAGCGACCTCGCCCTCTTCCACCTCGGCGCCGTACCCGTCACGGTGTACGGGACCTCCGCGCCCGAGCAGATCGCGCACATCGCCCGCCACAGCCGCGCCCGGGTCGCCGTCGTCGAGGGAGCCGGCGAGCTCGCCCGGTGGGAGCCGCTGCTGGCCGCTGCCGACGTCCCCCTGGAGCGCCTCGTCGTCGCCGAGGCCGCCGAGGCCGGCCCGCACGGCACCTACGCCTCCCTGTACGCGAGCGGCGCCCGCCTCCACCGCGCCGACGCCTTCGAGAAGGACTGGCAGGAGACCCGGCCCGAGGACCCGCTCACCGTCGTCTACACCTCGGGCACCACCGGTGACCCCAAGGGCGTCCGGCTGACCCACCGCAACCTGATCCTGCAGGCCGTCCGCCTCGACCGGCGGGTGGACCTGCCCGAGCACGCCGAGCACATCTGCTACCTGCCCTTCGCGCACATCGCCGAGCGGGTCCTCGGCATCTACCTGCCCCTCCTGCGGGCCTCGCACGTCATGCTGTGCGCCGATCCCGCCGCCGTGTCGGCCGCCGTCCGCGAACTGCGGCCCGTGCAGTTCTTCGGGGTGCCCCGCGTGTGGGAGAAGCTCGCCGCCTCCGTCCGCGCGGTCCTCGCCCAGCTCCCCGAGGAGCAGCGCAACGCCATCGAGGCGGCCAACGATCTCGCCCGGGCCAGGGCCGGCCACCTGGAGCGCGGCGAGGAGGTGCCCGCCGCGCTCGAAGCCTCGTACGCCGCGGCGAAGGAACGGACGCTGGACCCGCTGCTGCACCTCGCCGGCATGGACCGGCTCGCCTGGACCGCCAGCGCCACCGCGCCGATGCCCCTGGACGTCGTCCGCTTCTGGGCCGGCTGGGGCATCACGATCATGGACGCCTGGGGGCTCACCGAGACGGCCGGGGTGTGCACGCTCAACAGCGCCGACGGCTTCCGGCTGGGCTCGGTGGGCCGCCCGATCGAGGGGCTGGAGCTGCGGATCGCCGAGGACGGGGAGGTCTTCACGCGCGGCGCGACCGTCTTCGGCGGCTACCTGCGGCCGGACGGCTCCGTGGAGAGCGCCTGCGACGCGGAGGGCTGGTTCCCCACGGGAGACGTCGGCCGGATCGACGAGGACGGCTTCCTCTGGATCACCGACCGCAAGAAGGAACTGATCATCACGTCGAACGGGAAGAACGTCTCGCCCGCGCTGGTGGAGAACACGGTCAAGGAGCATCCGCTGATCGGCCAGGCGCTGGTGCACGGCGACGGCCGCTCCTACCTCGTCGCCCTGCTCGTCCTGGACACCGAGCTGGCCCCGGTGTGGGCGGCCTCCCGGGGCATCGAGGCCGCATCCCCGAGCGCGCTCGCCGAGCACCCCGCCGTCCGGGAGGAGATCGCCCGGGCCGTCGAGGCGGCCAACGCGCGGCTCAACCGGACCGAGCAGATCAAGCGCTACCGCCTGCTGACCGAGGAGTGGGGCCCCGCGACCGGCGAGCTCACCCCGTCCCTGAAGCTCCGCCGCCGCATCGTCCGCGACAAGTACCGAGCCCACATCGACGCCCTCTACGAGGAGCCGCACGAGTCGGCGTGACCCGCCCAGCGCCGGCCGGCGGGCACACCCGCGCCCGCCGGCCGGGACGGTGGCGTCAGCGCCCGATCACCGGGTAGTGGTCGCTGAGGTTGGTGTAGGTGTAGGAGGTGCCCCAGCTGGAGACCGTCCAGGGCGCCGACTCCTCCAGGACCACGTTGTTCTCCCAGCCCGCCGGGCGGGCGTTGCCCTTGCGGTGGAGCACGTAGTCCAGGTCCTCGCGGGGGTCCGTCGGGT
This sequence comes from Streptomyces sp. NRRL F-2664, assembly GCF_000719345.1. Taxonomy (GTDB): domain Bacteria; phylum Actinomycetota; class Actinomycetes; order Streptomycetales; family Streptomycetaceae; genus Streptomyces. The sequence goes on along the minus strand of NZ_JOFX01000005.1, from coordinate 215,039 downwards.
AGCGGTACTTCGCCACCGAGTTCAGCGCGGTGTCGAAGGAGTACGGGTGGCCCGTGCGGGAGTCGGAGTCGGCCAGGTCGGCGTTGGCGAGCAGGCTCGCGTACTCGGGGGTGCGGGAGTCGACGTTGAGGTCGCCCGCCAGGATGACCTGCTCGTTCGCCGGTATGTTCTTGCCGTCCAGGAAGGCGTCGACGGCCCGGAACTGACGGGCGCGCATCTGCGCGGCCTCGCCCGCGCCGCAGCCCGGGTCGGTGGACTGGGCGTGCGTGCCGACCACGTGCACCTTCGCGCCGTTCACGTTCAGCACGACATAGGCGAAGCCCTTGTTGGACCACCAGTCGGCGCCGCAGGCGTCCTTGAAGACGAACTGCTCCTTGCGGACGATCGGCCACTTGCTGAGGATCGTGACGCCACCGTCCTCCGGGGTGGTGGAGGAGTAGGCGCCGCCGGTGGCGTCCCAGCCGGTCCTGCTGCGGCCGACGACCGGGGTCTGGTACGGGTACTGCGCGGCGGAGTTCGCCTTGAGCGCGTCCGAGGAGCTGTTGTCGAAGGCCTCCTGGAGCACGACCACGTCGTGGCCCTGGTAGAAGGAGGTCTTCGGGATCTCCGCGGCCCGGTGGTCCTGCCCCCAGTTCGGGTAGAGGTTCTTGCTCATCAGGAACACGTTGTACGACAGGACGCTGAGCCGCGGCGTGGCGGCGTTCTCCGCGGCCGTGGCGGCGGGCGCGGTGGTGGCGGCCAGGGCGCATGCGGCGACCGCGGCGACGGCCGTGGCGGCGGCGCGGCGCGAGCGGGTCGTGGAAAGCAGCATGGAGGTCTCCGTCATTCCTGCGGGGGAAGATCGACGCGGTCATACAAGCAGCAGCAGTTACCTCTGGGTAACACCCGTGCAGCGACTTTCTGTCCGTGAGACGGCCGTCCGGTGCTCGCATACTTGTCCTATGACGAAGAGGGACTCGGCACACCCCGCCGGACCTGCGACCACGCGCCGCACCGACCCCGCGCCGCCCCCGCCGGGCGGTGTGCTGTGGACCATCGCCGGCGACGTCCGGGCGCTGCTGATGCTGCCCGCCGCCTTCACCCTGCAGGTGGCGCACCCGGCCATCGCGGCCGGCGTCGACCAGTACTCCGTCTTCCGCACGGACCCCTGGGGCCGCGGCGAGCGCTCCCTGCGATCGGTCCAGCTGTGGGTGTACGGCGGCGAGGGCGCGGCCGAGGAGGGCCGCCGGGTCCGCCGCCTGCACAAGGACATCCAGGGCACCGACACCCGCGGCCGGCGCTACCACTCCCTCGACCCCGCCTGCTACGCGTGGGTGCACGCCACCGGCTTCCCCGTCTACCTGTACGCCGGGCGCTACCTCCTGCGCCGCTTCACCCCCGCCCAGGAACAGCAGCTCTACCGGGAGTGGCTCCAGGTCGGCCGGATCCTCGGCCTCCACGACCGGGACATGCCGCAGACCATCGAGGAGTACTGGACCTACTGGGCGCGGATGCTGGCCGAGGAGATCGAGCCGACCGCGGTCGCCCGCGAGCTGGTCGCCACCGACGTGCCGCTGCCCCGGCCCCCGGGCGGCCCGCTCCCCGTCCGGCTGCTGCTCCGGCTGACCTGGCCCGCGCTGCGGGCGGCCTTCCTGCACCTGCGGGCCTTCGTCACCGCCGGGTACATGCCGCCCGAGGCGCGTGCCGCGATCGGGCTGGAGTGGAGTCCCGCCCAGGAACGCCGGCTGCGCCGCTTCAGCACCGCCGTCCGCCTGATCGTCCCCCTGCTTCCCGAACGCCTGCGCTACCTGCCGATCGCCTACCGGGCACGCGCCCAGTGGCGCGCGGGACGCCCCTGACGGCCGCCGCCGACACGACGGAGGGCTGCCGACGGCCGTCCGGCCCCCGCGGCAGGCGGGGGCCGGACGCGGCTGCGGGGTGTGCCCGCGTCAGTGGTCGTGGACGGTGTTCGTCTCCGCGATCTTCTTCCAGGACCTGGGCTCCGCGGTGGGCTTCGCCGGGGCGGACGGCTGTGCCGAGCGGGCCTCGGGCCGGGCCGCCGCCGGGTTCAGCGCCGACGCGGCGGGCTTGCCCGGGGTGTAGAGCCAGGTCTCGAACAGCTGGGCCAGCGGCTTGCCGGAAACCTTCTCCGCGTACCGCACGAAGTCCCCGACCTTGGCGTTGCCGTAGGCCCGCTCGGTCGGCCAGCCCTTGAGGATCTGGAAGAACTTCTCGTCGCCGATCTCGTTGCGCAGCGCCTGCAGGGCAAGGGCGCCACGGTCGTACACGGCACCGTGGAACTGGTTCTCCGGGCCGGGGTCACCCGGCTTGACCTGCCAGAACGCGTCCTCCGCCGGGCGCAGGGAGTAGGCCCAGTCGGCGAGCTCCTGGGCGGTGCCCTCGCCCTCCTTCTCCGACCAGAGCCACTGGCTGTAGCGGGCGAACCCCTCGTTGATCCAGATGTCCTTCCAGCCCTCGACGGAGACGCTGTCGCCGTACCACTGGTGGGCCAGCTCGTGCACGACCACGGAGACGTTGGCGCCGTTCTGGAACTGGCGCGGGCCGTAGAACGGCCGCGTCTGGGTCTCCAGGGCGAAGCCGGCGTTCACGTTCGGTACGTAGCCGCCGAGCGCGTTGAACGGATACGGGCCGAAGACCCCCTCCAGCCACTCGGTGACCTCGCCGGTCCGCTCCACGCTCGCGCGCGCCGCGCCCGCGTTGTCGCCGAGGTCCTTGCTGTAGGCGTTGACGATCGGCAGCCCGCTCGCCGTCCGGTCGGTGGTGATGTCGAACCTGCCGACGGCGAGGGTGGCCAGGTACGTGGCCTGCGGCTTGTTGGAGCGCCAGTTGTACCGCGTCCAGCCGAGCCGCGACGTCTGGGACTGCAGCACGCCGTTGCTGATGGCCTGGGTGCCGTCGGGCACGTTGACCGAGACGTCGAAGGTGGCCTTGTCCAGCGGGTGGTCGTTGCTGGGGAACCACCAGACCGCCGAGTCGGGCTCCTGCGCCGCCACGCCGCCGTCCGGGGTGCGGTGCCAGGCCGTCCAGCCGTCGATCTTCAGCTCGGAGGGCTTGCCGGCGTACGTGACGACCACGGTCAGCGGGGTGTTGCGCGCCAGCGGCTTCGCCGGGGTCACCTCCACCTCGTGGGCGCCGGACGCGGCGAACTTCGCCTTCGCGCCGTTGACCCGGATCTCGCTGACCTTCAGGCCGAAGTCGAGGTTGAAGCGCGACAGGTCCTGCTTGGCGGTGGCGATGAGGGTCGCGGTGCCCTCCAACAGGTCGGTCGTCGGCTGGTACTTCAGGCGCAGGTCGTAGTGCGACACGTCGTATCCGCCGTTGCCGCTGGCCGGGTAGTAGGGATCGCCGATACCCGGGGCGCCCGGACCGGAGCTCGCCGCCGACGCCGGGATCACCAGCAGCAGGGAAGCGGCGAGCACGCTCGGGACGATGACTTTGCGGTGCACGAATGACTCCAAGTGGTAGGGGAGACAGCTCGGTTCAAGGTCGTCGCTCGACCGTATTCACCCCTGGACGCCCAGGTCATGTCCATGGCCCCTGCTGTCACACGATCGCCATTCGGCCGTCACGGGTCCGCCGCAGGAACGGTCCTGACACCGGCTTCCCGGGCACCGCCCGGCCCGTTGCACCGCTCCGGCCTGCGGACCGGCGCCCCGGCACCCCGCCGGTCGGAGCCCGTCGCCGCCACCGAACGCCCCGCCCCCGCCCCCCCCGGATCGTCCGGATCGGACCAGCGGCGGCCCGATGAGGAGGCCGCCCCTCCCTCGCCGTACCGGACAGTCGGTACCGTGCCGTCCATGACCCTTCATCCGCTCGCCGCACGGCGCTGCTGGCACGGTGCCATCAACCCGCTGCACGCCACCGTCTACTTCTCGCCGGAAATCGCCGAGGAGTTCGCCGCCCTCGGGATAGCGGACCCCGTCGCCGTCAACCTGGCGCACCGGTCCGCCGCGATGGGCGCCGTCGGGGCCGGCGCGGTCACCGCCGCCTTCTACAACTACCGCCACGACCTCGTCGCCCGACACCTGCCGGCCGTCTGGGACACCGTCACCCCCGCCCAGGCGGTCGCCGCCCGGCTGCGCGCCGCCGACGCAGCGCTGACCCGCCTCCTCGGCGCCGACACCGTCACGTCCCCCGAGGTGGCCGAAGCCGCCGACCTGGCGATGCGCGCCACCGAGGGGTGCACCCGGCACGCCCGGACCCTGTACGCGGCCCACGCCGACCTTCCCGTACCCGAGGAGCCGCACCTGCGGCTGTGGCACGCCACCACGCTGCTGCGCGAGCACCGCGGGGACGGCCACCTCGCCGCCCTGCTCCTCGCCGGCCTGGACCCGGTGGAAGCCCTGGTCAGCCACACCGCCACCGGCAGGGGCATGACGGCGAAATGGCTCAGGGGCATGCGCGGCTGGACGCAGGACGACCTCGACGCCGCGGCCGGCCGGCTGCGCGAGCGCGGCGTGCTCGACGCCGCCGGCGACCTGACCGAGGAGGGCGCGGCCCTGCGCGAACGGCTCGAGAGCGACACCGACCGCCTCGACGCCGCGCCCTACGAGCACCTCGGCGCGGACGGCCTGGCCCGCCTGTCCGAGCTGGGCGGCGCCCTCGTCGTCAAGGCCGTGAGCGCCGGCGCCTTCCCGCGCGACCTCATGGGCAGGCCCTGACGGGCAGGGCTCCCGCGGTCCCCCACGACCACCTGCCACAATTGGCAGCCTTCCAGTGCAAACGAAGGCAGGCGGGACCCGATCGTGACGATGTCCATCGAAGGCAGGATCGCCGAGGAGCTCGGCGTACGGGAGCGGCAGGTCAAGGCCGCCGTCGAGCTGCTCGACGGCGGCTCCACCGTGCCGTTCATCGCGCGCTACCGCAAGGAAGCGACCGAGATGCTCGACGACGCCCAGCTGCGCACCCTGGAGGAGCGGCTGAGGTATCTGCGCGAGCTGGAGGAGCGGCGCGCGGCGGTCCTGGACTCCGTAAGGGAGCAGGGCAAGCTCGACGCCGAGCTGGAGGCCCGGATCAACGCGGCCGACACCAAGGCGCGTCTGGAGGACATCTACCTCCCCTTCAAGCCCAAGCGCCGCACCAAGGCGCAGATCGCCCGCGAGGCCGGTCTGGAACCGCTCGCGGACGGCCTGCTCGCCGACCCGTCGGTGGAACCGGCCGCCGCGGCCGCCGCGTTCGTCGACGCGGACAGGGGCGTCGCCGACCCGGCCGCCGCCCTGGACGGCGCCCGCGCCATCCTCACCGAGCGGTTCGCCGAGGACGCCGACCTGATCGGCGAGCTCCGCGAGCGCATGTGGAGCCGCGGCCGGCTCGCCGCCAGGGTCCGCGAGGGCAAGGAGGAGGCGGGCGCCAAGTTCGCCGACTACTTCGACTTCGCCGAGCCGTTCACCGCGCTGCCCTCGCACCGCGTCCTCGCGATGCTGCGGGGCGAGAAGGAGGAGGTCCTCGACCTCACCCTGGAACCCGAGGCCCCCGAGGACGCCGACCGCCCCGGCCCCTCCACCTACGAGGGCATGATCGCGCGCCGCTTCGGCGTCGCGGACCGCGGCCGCCCCGGCGACAAGTGGCTCGCGGACACGGTCCGCTGGTGCTGGCGCACCAAGGTCCAGGTGCACCTCGGCATCGACCTGCGGATGCGGCTGCGCCAGGCCGCCGAGGACGAGGCCGTGCGCGTTTTCGCGTCGAACCTGCGCGACCTGCTCCTCGCGGCTCCCGCCGGCACCCGGGCCACCCTCGGCCTCGACCCGGGCTTCCGCACCGGTGTCAAGGTCGCCGTCGTGGACGCCACCGGCAAGGTCGTGGCCACCGACGTGATCCACCCGCACGTGCCCGCCAACAAGTGGGACGCCGCCCTCGCCACGCTGGCCCGCCTCGCGAAGGAGCACGCCGTCGAGCTGGTCGCCATCGGCAACGGCACCGCCTCCCGCGAGACCGACAAGCTCGCCGGGGACCTGATCTCCCGCCACCCCGAACTCGGTCTCACCAAGGTGATGGTCTCGGAGGCGGGCGCCTCCGTGTACTCGGCCTCCGCCTTCGCCTCGCAGGAACTGCCGGGCATGGACGTGTCGCTCCGCGGCGCCGTCTCCATCGCCCGCCGCCTCCAGGACCCGCTGGCCGAGCTGGTCAAGATCGACCCGAAGTCGATCGGCGTGGGCCAGTACCAGCACGACCTGTCCGAGGTGAAGCTGTCCCGCTCCCTCGACGCGGTGGTCGAGGACTGCGTGAACGGCGTCGGCGTCGACGTCAACACCGCTTCCGCGCCGCTGCTGTCGCGGGTCTCCGGCATCAGCGGCACCCTCGCCGAGAACATCGTCGCCCACCGCGACGCCCACGGCCCCTTCCGCAGCCGCAAGGGCCTCAAGGACGTCGCCCGCCTCGGCCCCAAGGCGTACGAGCAGTGCGCGGGCTTCCTGCGCATCCGCGGCGGGGACGACCCGCTGGACGCCTCGGCCGTGCACCCCGAGGCCTACCCGGTGGTCCGGGCGATGGGGAAGACGGCGGGGGGCGAAGTGGCGGCGCTGATCGGCAACACCGGCGTCCTGCGCTCCCTGCGGCCCGAGCAGTTCGTCACCGAGGCCTTCGGCCTGCCCACGGTGACCGACATCCTGCGCGAGCTGGAGAAGCCGGGCCGCGACCCGCGCCCCGCCTTCAGGACGGCGACCTTCAAGGAGGGCGTCGAGAAGATCGGCGACCTGGCCCCCGGCATGATCCTGGAGGGCGTCGTCACCAACGTGGCCGCCTTCGGCGCCTTCATCGACATCGGCGTCCACCAGGACGGCCTGGCCCACGTCTCGGCGCTGTCCAAGAACTTCGTCAAGGACCCCCGGGAGGTGGTCAAGCCGGGCGACATCGTCCGCGTCAAGGTCATGGACGTGGACATCCCGCGCAAGCGGATCTCCCTCACCCTGCGGCTGGAGGACGAGGCCGGGGCCGAGCGCGGCGCGGGTGCCCCGCGCCAGCGCGACGAGCGGCGCGGCGGCGGGCGTCCCCCGCAGCAGCGCGGCGCGGCGGGCGGCCAGGGCGGAGGCCGCGGCCAGGGCGAGCGCGGCCAGGGCGAGCGTGGCCAGGGTCAGCGCGGCCAGGGGCCGGGCGGCCAGGGCCGCAGGCAGGGGAGCGGAGCGCCCGCCCCCGCGAACAGCGCGATGGCCGACGCCCTGCGCCGGGCCGGCCTCACCGGCCCCGAGGAGCGCCGCAAGCGGTGAGCCGGGCGGCCGGCGCTCCGCGGACCCCGCGGGCGGCCCCCGGCCGACCGGCGTGCGCCGACCTTCGTACGGGATGGCCGAATAGGTTCCCCACCTGGGGACTTTCCTTGCCAACTCCCGTACAAGATCTGTAGGCATGGTGGAACGCCCGTTCGTCACCCGGCGGACGGGCTTCCGCGTTTCCTCCCTCAGGACTGCATGCCCCGAGGCCGCCTTGAAGGCACAGGACGTCATGCCCATGCCCACACACGCCTACCGACGCTGTCCCGGAAAGGGTCCGAAGAGGGATCACATGCCCCACCGGCAACTCAGCCTTCGTAAACGGTGCGAGAACATTCTCGGCCATCTGGATCTGACCCACCCGTTCTCGCTCGACGACCTGTGCGCGCGGATCGCCGAGCAGCGCGGCCGCCCCATCCGGCTCCACCCGCTCCCCAAGGAGGCGGCGGAGTCCGGGGTCTGCGGCCTGTGGGTGGGCACGGCCGGCGTCGACTACGTCTTCTACGAGGCGCAGACCACCCCGCTGCACCGGGAGCACATCGTCCTGCACGAGCTCGGCCACATCCTCTTCGGGCACAACTCGCTGGAGGCCGGGGAGAGCGACGGCAGCGTCCCCGTCGTCCTCGGCCGCACCAACTACACCACCCGCCAGGAGCAGGAGGCGGAGATGCTCGCGAGCATGATCCGCATCCGCACCTCCCACGCCGGCCCGCGCACCCCCGCCCGGCACCGGGGCACCCTGGCCCGGCTGGAGTCCGCCATGGGGTACGAGCGGGGCACCGGTGGCGGCTGACCTGACCGACTTCGGCAACTGGCTCGCCGTCCCGAGCGTGGTGTGCCTGTGGGCAGCCGTCCTGCTGCGGGCACCGGGCGCCCTGCGCTCGCCCGAGCAGCGCGGCCTGTGGCTGGCCGTCGCGACGGCCGCCGCCGCGATGACCCTGAACCTGCCGGACGTCGTCTCCTACGCCATGGACCGGGGCGCGGCCTACGCCCACACCATCGGCCTCGTCCGCAACCTCGTCGGGGTGCTGTCCGCAGGCGCCGTGCTGTACTTCGTCGCCGCCGCCACCCGCGGCCGCCGCCTCGCCGTCGCCTCCTGCGCCGCCACCGCGGCCTGGCCGGCCGCGCTCCTGGCCCTGGACGCCGCCGCGCCCGGCCACGGCACGCACACCATGCCCCCGGCCGGCGACCCGGTGCCGTCCACGGCGTACTGGCTCGTGCTCATCACGGCCCACCTCCTCGCCAACACCCTCTGCGTCGCCCTGTGCTGGCGCTACAGCCGCCGCACCAGGAGCCGGGGCCTCGCCGCCGGCCTGCGCCTCTTCGGCCTCGGTACCGCGCTCGCCGGACTGTTCTGGCTGGCCTACCTGCTCAAGGCGCTGTTCGGCAGCACCTGGGCGATGCCCGCCCTCCCGCTCCTGATGAACCTGCACGGCCTGCTGCGCGCCGCGGCGATCCTCGTGCCGACCCTCTTCACCCTCCGCCGCACCTGCGCCGACACCGCCACCGCCTGGCGGCTGTGGCCGCTGTGGCGGGACCTGGTGGAGGCGGTCCCGCACGTGGCCCTCAACAAGCCGAGGAGCTCCCGGGTCACCGAGCTGCTGTGGCCCCCCGTCCAGCGCGACCTGCTCGTCTACCGCAAGGTCATCGAAACCCGCGACGCCATCCTGGTCCTGGGCGAGTACGCCCGCCCGGGCGCCCTGGAGCAGGCCCGCGGCCGGGTCGCCGGACAGGGGATCCCCGAGCAGCGGCGCACCGCCGCCGCGCTGGCCCGCGTACTGACGGACGCACGGCGGGCCAAGCTCGCCGGACTGCCCGGCCGGCCGGGCGAGGCGGCCGCGGTGGAACTGCCCGCCGCCATCCAGAGTTCGAACGCGGGCGGGGACCTGGCGGACGAGGCCCGGTTCCTCGTCGACGTCGCCGCGGCCTACACCTCGCCGGCCACCCATGAGGAAGTGAACGCGCCGTGACCACCGTACTGATCACCGGAGCCAGCGCCGGACTGGGCGCGGCCTTCGCCCGAGGGTTCGCCGCCAAGGGCTGCGACCTGGTCCTCGTCGCCCGCGACAAGGACCGGTTGGACGCCGTCGCCGACGCGCTGGCCCGTGAGTACGGCACCGCCTGCGAGGTGCTGCCCGCCGACCTGCTCGACCCGGCGGACCTCGACCGGGTCACCGCGCGGCTCGCCGAGCGCACCCGGCCCGTGGACATCCTGGTCAACAACGCCGGCTTCGGGCTCCCCGCGCCCTTCCCGTACAGCCCGGTCGAGGACGAGGAGCGGATGCTCGACCTTCTCGTCAAGGTCCCGCTGCGGCTCACCCATGCGGTGCTGCCCGGCCTGCGCGAGCGCCGCCGCGGCTCCGTCGTCAACGTCTCCTCGGTGGCCGGACTGCTGCCCACGGGCACCTACGGCGCGGCCAAGGCCTGGATCACCGCGTTCAGCGAGTCCCTCCGTGTGGACATGGAGCCCCACAACGTCCGGGTCCTGGCGGTCGTCCCCGGCTTCACCCGCACCGAGTTCCAGGAACGGGCCGGGATGGACGTCAGCGCGCTGCGCGACGCGGTCTGGCTGGAGCCGCAGGCCGTGGTCGAGCAGGCGCTGCGGCACCTCGCCCTGCGCCGCCCGGTCAGCATCCCCGGCCGCCGCTACCAGGCCTACGCCCTCGCCGTCCGCCACCTGCCGCGCTCCTTCGTCGCCCGGAGGATGGCCCGCGCGCGCCGCCCCCCGAGCGGCCCGGCCGTCTGAGCGGCGGCGCCGACCGGACCTGCGGAACGTGCGGGCGCCGGGCCGGGAAGGCTGCCGCTACCGTTCGGTGACCTTGCCGCCGGAGACCTCCAGGCGGCGGGTCACCTGCACCGCGTCGAGCATCCGGCGGTCGTGCGTGACCAGCAGGAGGGTGCCCTCGTAGGAGTCCAGGGCGGACTCCAGCTGCTCGATCGCGGGCAGGTCGAGGTGGTTCGTCGGCTCGTCCAGGACCAGCAGGTTCACCCCGCGGCCCTGGAGCAGTGCCAGGGCGGCGCGGGTGCGCTCACCGGGGGAGAGCGTCGCCGCCGGGCGCAGCACGTGCGCCGCCTTCAGGCCGAACTTGGCCAGCAGGGTGCGCACCTCGGCCGGATCGGTGTCGGGGACGGCCGCGCAGAACGCCTCCAGCAGCGGTTCGTCGCCGAGGAAGAGGCCGCGCGCCTGGTCGACCTCGCCGACCAGGACGCCGGAGCCGAGGGTGGCGGCACCCGAGTCCGGAGTCAGCCGGCCCAGGAGCACGGCGAGGAGGGTGGACTTGCCGGCGCCGTTGGCCCCGGTGATCGCCACCCGGTCCGCCCAGTCGATCTGCAGGCTGGCCGGACCGAAGGCGAAGTCCCCGCGGGTGACGGCCGCCTCGCGCAGGGTGGCCACCACGGAGCCCGACCGCGGGGCGGCCGCGATCTCCATCCGCAGCTCCCACTCCTTGCGGGGCTCCTCGACCACTTCCAGCCGCTCGATCGCACGCTGCGTCTGACGGGCCTTCGCGGCCTGCTTCTCGCTGGACTCGCCGCGCAGCGCCTTGCCGATCTTGTCGTTGTCGGTGGACTTGCGGCGGGCGTTGCGCACGCCCTTGTCCATCCAGTTGCGCTGCATCTGGGCCCGGCCTTCGAGCGCGGTCTTCTTGTCCGCGTACTCCTCGTACTCCTCGCGCGCGTGGCTGCGGGCCCGCGCGCGCTCTTCCAGGTAGGAGTCGTAGCCGCCGCCGTAGAGGTTGATCTGCTGCTGCGCCAGGTCCAGTTCGAGCACCTTGGTGACGGTCCGCGCCAGGAACTCGCGGTCGTGGCTGATCACGACGGTGCCGGCGCGCAGCCCCTTGACGAACCGCTCCAGCCGTTCCAGCCCGTCCAGGTCCAGGTCGTTGGTGGGCTCGTCGAGGAGGAAGACGTCGTAGCGGGACAGGAGCAGCGAGGCCAGGCCCGCACGGGCCGCCTGGCCGCCGGACAGCGCCGTCATCGGCAGGTCGAGGCCGACGGCGAGGCCGAGGTCGTCGGCGACCTCCTGGGCGCGCTCGTCGAGATCGGCGCCGCCGAGGTCCAGCCACCGGTCGAGGGCGGTCGCGTACGCGTCGTCCGCGCCCGGCGTGCCGTCCACCAGCCCCTGCGTCGCCGCGTCGAGGTCCGCCTGGGCGGCGGCCACGCCCGTACGCCGGGCCAGGAAGTCGCGGACCGACTCCTCGGGCCGGCGCTCCGGCTCCTGGGGGAGGTGGCCGACCGCGGCGGTGGGCGGCGAGAGCCGCAGTTCCCCGGTCTCGGGGGTGTCCAGCCCGGCGAGCAGGCGCAGCAGGGTGGACTTCCCGGCGCCGTTCACGCCGACGAGGCCGATGACGTCGCCGGGCGCGACGACGAGGTCGAGATCGGCGAACAGCGTGCGCTCACCGTGCGCGGCGGTGAGCTTCTTGGCGACGAGGGTTGCAGTCATGATGGGGCCGATCCTATCGGCGCGCCGGCCCCGCTCCGGATGACGGCGGTCCGATGGTGACGGAGTGCGCCCGAGCGGACACGGTACGTTCTCGAAGGTCCGGTGTGCGGGGGGCAGGGGCCGGGCCGCAAGCCGATCGACCGCTCCGGAGGACCCATGCAGATCGCCGTCCTGCTCTACGACCGCTTCACCGCCCTCGACGCCGTCGGCCCGTTCGACACCCTCGGCCGGCTGACCGGTGCCGACGTCGTCTTCGTCTCCGAGCGGCCCGGGGCCGTGCGGACCGACAACGGGGCCCTCGCGCTCGTCGCCGACAAGGGGCTCGACGAGGTCACCCGGCCCGACATCGTCCTCGTGCCGGGCGGGCCGCACCCCGAACGGGAGATGGCCAATCCGGTGGTCATGGACTGGCTGAGGACGGTCGACGCGACCACTGCCTGGACCACCTCGGTGTGCACCGGATCCCTGCTGCTGGCCTCCGCCGGGCTGCTGCAGGGCCGGCGGGCCACCAGCCACTGGCTCTACCTGGACCGGTTGCCGCGGCTCGGCGTCGAACCCACCGGCGAGCGCGTGGTGTTCGACGGGAAGTACGTGACCGCCGCCGGGGTGTCCGCCGGGATCGACATGGGACTCACCCTGCTGGGCCGGATCGCCGGGGACGACTACGCGCAGGCCGTCCAGCTGATGACGGAGTACGACCCGCGGCCGCCCTACGACGCGGGCTCGCCCGACAAGGCCCCGGCCGCCCTCGTCGAGCGGCTGCGTGGCAACGGCACGCCGGGCTGAGCCCGACCGGCCGGGGGGATGAGGGCCGGCGCGCGGGCGGGTACGGGCCAGGCCCTCACGGGGTCCAGGTGAAGTGGGGGGTGCGGCGCTCCAGGAACGCGGCGACCCCTTCGGCGGTGTCCGCGCTCCCGGCCGCCTGCCCCTCCCAGTACCCGTCCCGGCCGGTGCGGCCGTCCGTGAACTCCTTGGCCGCCGCCTGGGTCAACTGCGAGCGGGCGGCCAGGACCCGGGTGAACTCCGCGACGCGCTCGTCCAGCCCGCCGGTCGGCAGCAGCTCGTTCAGGAAGCCGGCGCGCAGTGCCTGCTCCGCCCCGATCAGCTCCGCGGAGAACAGGAGGTACTTGGCCCAGGCCGGGCCCACCAGGGAGGCGAGCCGGCGCGTGGACGACGCCGGGTAGACGATGCCCAGCTTCGCCGGGGTGACCCCGAAGGACGCCCCCTCCTCGGCGAAGCGCAGGTCGCAGGCGGCCGCCAGCTGGCTTCCGCCGCCCACGCAGAACCCGCGGATCGCCGCCAGCGTCGGCTTCGGGAAGGCCGCCAGGGCCTCCTCCGCCGCCACCGCCAGGGCGCGCGGGTCCTCGTCGCCGGTGAGGGAGGAGATGTCCGCGCCCGCGCAGAAGGTCGGACCCGCGCCGGTGAGGACGAGCACCCGTACGGCAGGGTCGCGGGCCAGAGTGTCCAGCAGCCCGGGAAGCGCCCGCCACATCGCGGCGGTCATCGCGTTGCGCTTGGCCGGGTGCGAGACGACGACGGTGGCGACCCCGTCGGCGACCGTGTGCAGGAGGGTGGCGTCCAGGGCTGCTTCCATGCGCCGGATGCTATCCCGGGCGTTCGATCCGCTGATCGGAGGAGTCCGCCGCGCGATGCCCCGGCGGCAGGCACGGTTGCGGCGAGAAGATCAGGAACAGACAACAACTGACGCCGTCATAAGCCAATGGTCAGAAAGTGTCCGATAGGCGCTGACTTCTGGTCAGCAGTCCGGGCCGCACCCGCCCCTTCACCACTCTTGTCGCGTGGAGACGATCGAGCGTGAAGACGGGGGCCGGAAGATGGACGCCAGCGGGAGCGGCCCACAAGCCGCGGAGGGGGCCCCGGGGGCCCCGGCCCACCACCCCCTCGCGTACGAGGGTGTATGGAGGTTCACCGCTCCCGCCGTTGAAGAATCCGTTCCGCAGGCCCGCCGGGCCGTCCGGGACCTGCTCGGGCGCCAGGGGGTGCCGGCCCATCAGGACCTCGTGTACGCCCTGCTCCTGATCGTCTCCGAACTCGTGACGAACTCGGTCCGGCACGCCGCCCTGCTCTCGCCCGAAGTGGCCGTCGAGGTCGCCATCGGCCGTGAGTGGGTGCGGGTCGCCGTCGAGGACAACCACCCCTACCGCCCCAAGGCGCTGGAGGCCGACTTCGGCCAGACCGGAGGCCGCGGCCTGCTCCTGGTCCGCGAGATCACCCTGGAGTCCGGCGGGGTCTGCGACGTCGAACACACCTCGACCGGCGGCAAGGTCATCTGGGCGGCCCTCCCGCTCGCCGCCCCGCCGACCCCGCGCTGAGCGGCTGACGGCCGGGGCGGCGAAGCCGGGACGGGCCGGCGCGACGGCAGGAGCGCCGGAGACCGCGGGGCAGCCGGGACGGCGTAAGCGCTACCAGCCCGCCGCGTCGCCGGTCAGCTCGCGGATCGCCGGCCGCGCAGCGTCCAGCACGGTCATGAACCAGGCCGAGAACGGCACCTCGGCGTGCCGCTTCGCCAGCTCCTCCGCGGTGACGAAGGCGGTGTCCTCGACCTCCTCCGGGTCCGGCCGCACGGCGGACTGCGCAAGTCCCACGAACAGGTGATTGAACTCCTGCTCCACGAGGCCCGACGCGGGGTCCGGGTGGTTGTAGCGCACCGTCCCCGCCTGCGCGAGCAGCGACGGCGACAGCCCCAGCTCCTCGTGGGTCCGCCGGGCCGCCGCCGCGAACGGCGACTCCCCGGGGTACGGGTGGCCGCAACAGGTGTTCGACCAGACGCCGGGGGAGTGGTACTTCCCGAGGGCCCGCTGCTGCAGCAGCAGACGGCCCTGCTCGTCGAAAAGGAACACGGAGAAGGCCCGGTGCAGCTGCCCGGGAGCCTGATGGGCGGAGAGCTTCTCCGCCGTGCCGATGGTGTTGCCGGACTCGTCGACCAGTTCGAGCATGATCGGTTCTTGAGTACCGGTGCCGTGGGACGCGCTGTTCGCGGCGGTGGCTGGTGTGGTCGGCATACCCATCCTTCGCTTCGGACTTCGGCCTTCAGTCTGCCGTACAAAAGAGGCTTGTCCCCACTTCGGACATCCGCGCATGTCCGCCCCCCGCCGCGTGCTAGGAGGGGGGCGGACCACGTCACCAGGCGTCCGCGCGTCAGACTCCGAACGGGGCCGGATACGCGATCGTGCCCGCAGGGACCGGGACGGAGCCGTCCAGCACCAGCGCCATCACGGCCTCGTCCGGAGCCTCGAAGGGCGCCCGGATCCCGAACCGCGACGCCGGGACGAAACCGAAGCGCGGATAGTAGGCCGGATGCCCGAGGACCAGCACCAGCGACTCGCCCCGCTCCCCGGCCGCCGCGAGCAGCGCCCGCACGACCGCGGTACCCGCCCCCGAGCGCTGGTACGCCGGATCGACGGCCACCGGCGCCAGCGCCAGTGCCGCAGCGCCGCCGACCTCGCACCGGGTGAGCAGGGCGTGCGCCGCGACCGACCCGTCGGGGGCCTCGGCCACGTACGACAGCCCCGGCAGCCAGGAGCCGTCCGCGCGCAGCGCATCCACGAGATCCGCCTCCAGCGGGGTCTCGAAGGCTGCCAGGTGGACCGCCCGCACGGCGGGGGCGTCCGCCGCGGTCTCCGGCCGGGCCGGCCAGGCGTCGCCGCCGGAGGCCTCCACCGGCTGCAGGACGTAGCCCGTATAGCCGTACTCGTGCCCGTGGCGGGCCCGTACGTCGAGCTCCTCGCGGGTGGCGGCCACGGCCCGCGCCATCGCGGGGGAGCCGTCGCCGTCCCGGTCGCGGACCCGCTCGGCGAGCGGGCCGTAGTACTCGTCCCAGTCCGAGCCGGGCAGGTGGTGGATCCCGAGCACCCGGTAGCCGGCGGCCCGCGCGGCCGCGACGTTGCCGGCGGTGGAACGCAGCGGGTACTGCGGGTCCCAGAAGGCGCGCGCCCCGGCGGACGGCTCGTCGACCGTCCACTCGCACTCGGTCAGCACGAGCGTGCCGCCGGGCGCGAGCAGCCGCTTCCACCGCGCGAGGGCGGTGTCGAAGCCCAGGATGTAGGCGGAGCCCTCCGCCCAGACGAGGTCGAAGGAGCCGTCCTCGACCTCCCCGGCGGGGAGCGCGTTCATGTCCGCCTGGACCGCGCGGACGCGGTCGGCGAGCCCGCGGGCGGCGGCGGCCGCCCGGAGCTCGTCGAGGAAGGGGGCGTGCAGGTCGACGGCGGTCACCTCGGCGCCGCCGCCCGGAGCGCTTGCGCCCGCCTCGGCGGCGAGCAGCAGCGCGCTGCGGCCCGGGCCGCAGCCCAGGTCCAGGACGCGGGGCCGGGCGGGCAGCGGTCCGCACAGCGAGAGCAGGCGGCGGGTGCTGGCGTCGGAGCCCGGCGCCTGCCGGGGCAGCCCGTGGTGGAGGGTGAGGAACGCCTCGAAGAAGGCGTTGTGGTCGGTGTCGTGCAGGTTGTCGGTCAACGTGAACCCTGGGAAAAGGGGCTCCGGCCGATCCGGGGGTCCCCGGCGGACGCCGGAGAACGGTGGATCAGGCCCGGCCGGTCGCCCGGAGGGAAAGGGGGATGTACCGGAGTTCGCAGCGCACGGCCGCGACCACTGCGACGGTCATCAACCCACCTCCATACCGCTCGACACCTTCAGGGGCGTGTCCACCGTAACATCCGCGCCGTTTGTGGTAGCGCGTCGTGATCACCGATGATGATCGCGACCCGGCCCGGAGCCCGGATATGCGGCTCGTCGGGGCGTGAACGGGTGATGAACCCCTGCTTCCATTCATCCGATAGCCTCTGCCGACGTGCCGCCGCCCCACGGGCGCGCCCGTTCGCAACCCGTTTCAAGGAGTGAGTTCGTCTGCCGACCGTCATCCTCACCGGCCTGCCGGTCCCCGGATCGCCGCTCGCGGACGAGCTCCGCTCCCTCGGCTTCGAGGTGCGCCCGGCCGCCGGTCCCCAGGACGCCGCCGCCGCACTGGCCGGCGTACCCGCCGACCAGCGGGTGGCCGTCGTGGACAGTGCCTTCGTCGGGCACGTGCACGCCCTGCGGCTCGCCCTGACCGACCCGCGCTTCGACGCCTGCGCCGTCACCGGCGCCCTCTCCGTACAGGCGGGCGCCCGCGAGGCCCTCGACAAGGCCGTGGCCACCGAGGGCGCCCACGAGTCCGGCCCCTACGCCGACCGGCTGGCCGCCGCCGTCGAGGCCACCGGCACCGCCGTCCAGCGGCCCGAGCTCGGCAGCCTGGTCGCCGCCGTCCCCGCCGACGCCGACGAGCGCGCGGCGGCCTCCGCCGCCGTCGCCGCCGTGGACGAGGAGGCCGTGCGGCTGCGCTCCGCCGTGAAATCCCGCGACGGTTTCTTCACCACCTTCTGCATCAGCCCCTACTCGCGCTACATCGCCCGCTGGTGCGCGCGCCGCGGCCTGACCCCGAACCAGGTCACCACCGCCTCGCTGATCACCGCGCTGATCGCGGCCGGCTGCGCCGCCACCGGCGAGCGCTGGGGCTACGTCGCAGCCGGTGTGCTGCTCATCGTCTCCTTCGTGCTCGACTGCACCGACGGGCAGCTCGCCCGCTACTCCCTGCAGTACTCCACGATGGGCGCCTGGCTCGACGCCACCTTCGACCGGGCCAAGGAGTACTCCTTCTACGCGGGCCTCGCGCTCGGCGCCGCCCGCAACGGGGACGACGTCTGGGGCCTCGCCCTCGGCGCCATGATCCTCATGACCTGCCGGCACGTCGTGGACTTCTCCTTCAACGAGGCGAACCACGACGCCACCGCCAACACCAGCCCGACGGCCGCCCTCTCGGACCGGCTCGACAGCGTCGGCTGGACGGTCTGGGTCCGGCGGATGATCATCCTGCCGATCGGCGAGCGCTGGGCCATGATCGCGGTCCTGACCGCCTTCACCACACCGCGGATCGTCTTCTACGCCCTGATCGCCGGCTGCGCCTTCGGCGCGCTCTACACCACCGCCGGCCGGGTGCTGCGCTCGCTGACCCGCACGGCCCGGCGCACCGACCGAGCCGCCCAGGCGCTGGCCGACCTCGCCGACTCCGGCCCGATCGCCGAACTGCAGGCCCGGCTGCTGCGGGGCCGGGCCGGCTCCTTCGGTTCGGTCTACGCCGCCGCCGTCGGCGCCGCGCTGATGACCGCTGCCGCCCTGTACCTCCCCTTCGGCGACCCGTGGCTGATCGCGGTCGCGGTGGCCTACGCCGTGACCGCCGGCCTGGCCGTCGCCGCCCCCCTCAAGGGCGCGCTCGACTGGCTGATCCCGCCGCTGTTCCGCGCGGCCGAGTACGTGACGGTCCTCGCGCTCGCCGCCCGGGCGGACGTCCCCGGGGCCCTCCCGGCGGCATTCGGCCTGATCGCGGCGGTCGCCTACCATCACTACGACACGGTGTACCGCATCCGCGGCGGCACCGGCGCGCCCCCGCACTGGCTGGTGCGGACGATCGGCGGCCACGAGGGCCGGGTCCTGCTGGCCGCGGTCCTCGCCGCCGTCCTCGCGGACCGCGCATCGGACTTCCCCGTCGCGCTCACGGCCCTGGCCGTGTTCGTGGCACTCGTGGTGCTCGTGGAGAGCATCCGCTTCTGGGTCTCCTCCGGGGCACCCGCCGTACATGACGAAGGAGAACCAGCATGATCGGCCTTGTCCTCGCTGCCGGTGCGGGACGCCGCCTGCGTCCCTACACCGACACCCTGCCCAAGGCCCTCGTGCCCGTCGGCCCCGAGGGCGACGAGGAGAGCCTGACCGTCCTCGACCTGACCCTCGGCAACTTCGCCGCGGTCGGCCTCACCGAGGTCGCGATCGTCGTCGGCTACCGCAAGGAGGCCGTCTACGCGCGCCAGGCCGCGCTGGAGGCCAAGTACGGCCTCAAGATCACGCTGATCGACAACGACAAGGCCGAGGAGTGGAACAACGCCTACTCCCTGTGGTGCGCGCGTGAGGTCCTGGCGCGCGGTGTGATCCTCGCCAACGGCGACACCGTCCACCCGGTCTCCGTCGAGGAGACCCTCCTCGCCGCCCGCGGCAACGGTCAGAAGATCATCCTCGCCCTCGACACGGTCAAGAGCCTGGCCGAGGAAGAGATGAAGGTCGTCGTCGACGGCGACAAGGGCGTCCGGAAGATCACCAAGCTGATGGACCCCGCCGACGCCACCGGCGAGTACATCGGTGTCACCCTGATCGAGGCCGAGGCGGCCGAGGCCCTCGCCGAGGCGCTGAAGACCACCTTCGAGCGCGACCCGGACCTCTACTACGAGGACGGCTACCAGCAGCTCGTCAACGACGGCTTCACGGTCGACGTGGCCCCCATCGGCGACGTCAAGTGGGTCGAGATCGACAACCACGACGACCTCGCCAAGGGCCGGACGATCGCATGCCAGTACTGACGAGGCTCATTCCCTCGCCCGTCGTCGTCGACATCGGCCGCGGGGCGATGGACGACCTGGCCGGCCTCCTGGCCGACCAGCGGATCTCCGCCTCCGGCAAGCTGGCCATCGCGATCAGCGGGGGCTCCGGCGTGGCACTGCGCGCCAAGCTGGAGCCCGTGCTGCCGCACGCCGACTGGTACGCCGTCGTCGACGGCACGATCGACTCCGCGGTCAAGCTGGCCGACGACATAAAGGGCCGTCGCTACGACGCCGTCGTGGGGCTCGGCGGCGGCAAGATCATCGACGTGGCCAAGTACGCCGCGGCGCGGGTCGGGCTGCCCATGGTGGCCGTCGCCACCAACCTCTCGCACGACGGCATCTGCTCGCCGGTGTCGATCCTGGACAACGACAACGGCCGCGGCTCCTACGGCGTCCCCACCCCGATCGCCATGGTGATCGACCTCGACGTCATCAAGGAAGCCCCGGTGCGGTTCATCCGCGCCGGCATCGGCGACGCGATCTCCAACATCTCCGCGATCGCCGACTGGGAGCTCTCGCACGAGATCACCGGCGAGCCCGTCGACGGCCTGGCCGCCGCCATGGCCCGGACCGCGGGCGAGTCCGTGCTGCGCCACCCCGGCGGCTGCGGCGACGACGCGTTCCTCACCGTGCTGTCGGAGGCGCTCGTCCTGTCCGGCATCGCCATGTCGATCAGCGGGGACTCCCGGCCGTCGTCGGGCGCCTGCCACGAGATCAGCCACGCCTTCGACCTGCTGTACCCGGGGCGCTCCGCGCTCCACGGCGAGCAGGTCGGCATCGGGGCGGCCTTCGCGATGCACCTGCGCGGGGCCGCGGACACCGCCGGCCACTTCGTCGAGGTGCTGCGCCGGCACGGCCTGCCGGTGGCGCCCGAGGAGATCGGCTTCAGCATCGACGAGTTCGTCGCGGCCGTCGAGTACGCCCCCCAGACCCGCCCCGGACGCTTCACCGTCCTGGAGCACCTCAACCTGTCCGCCGCCGAGATCAGGGACGCTTACGCCGACTATGCCAAGACCATCCGTAGCTGAACTGAGGCCCGTCGTCCACCCCGCGGGCGTGAAGGACCGGGTCAGCGGCGAGCACTGGGGCGGACGCCTCTACATGCGCGAGATCTCCCTGCGCATCACCCGCGTCCTGGTCACCACCAAGGTCACCCCCAACCAGCTGACCTACCTGATGACCCTCGCCGGCGTCCTGGCGCTCCCCGCCCTGCTGGTGCCGGGCATCTGGGGCGCCGTCCTCGGCGTGGTCGCGGTCCAGATGTACCTGCTCCTCGACTGCGTCGACGGCGAGGTCGCCCGCTGGAAGAAGCAGTACTCGCTCTCCGGGGTCTACCTCGACCGGGTCGGCGCCTACCTGTGCGACGCGGCGGTCCTGGTCGGCTTCGGCCTGCGTGCCGCCGACCTGTGGGGTACCGGCGGAGCCGACTGGCTGTGGGCGTTCCTCGGGACCCTGGCGGGGCTCGGCGCCATCCTGATCAAGGCCGAGACGGACCTCGTCGGCGTCGCCCGCCACCAGGCCGGCAAGCCGGTGGTCAAGGACGCCGCGGCCGAGCCGCGCGCCAAGGGCATGGCGCTCGCCCGCCGGGCGGCCGCCGCGCTGAAGTTCCACCGCCTGATCCTCGGCATCGAGGCCTCGCTGCTCATCCTGGTGCTGGCCGTCCTGGACCAGATGCGCGGCGACCTGTACTGGTCCCGGGTCGGTGTCGCCGTCCTCGCGGCCATCGCGATGCTCCAGACCGTGCTGCACCTGGTGTCCATCCTCGCGTCGAGCAGGCTCAAGTGACGGCCCCGATGCGGCTGGGCGCCGTGATCATCACCATGGGCAACCGCCCCGACGAGCTCAAGGCGCTCCTCGACTCGGTGGCCCGCCAGGACGGCGACCCGATCGAGGTCGTCGTCGTCGGCCAGGGCGTGAAGGTCGCCGAGGTGGCGGACCTGCCGCCGGGGGTCCGCTCCGTCGACCTGCCCGAGAACCTCGGCATCCCGGGCGGCCGCAACGTCGGCATCGAGGCCTTCGGCCCCGGCGGCCGCGACGTGGACGTGCTGCTCTTCCTCGACGACGACGGGCTGCTGGAGCGCACCGACACCGCCGAGCTGTGCCGGCGGGCGTTCGCGCAGGACCCCGCGCTCGGGATCATCAGCTTCCGGATCGCCGATCCGGACACCGGACGGACGCAGCGCCGCCACGTGCCCCGGCTGCGGGCCTCGGACCCGATGCGGTCCTCGCGCGTGACCACGTTCCTCGGCGGCGCCAACGCCGTCCGCACGGCGGTGTTCCAGCAGGTCGGAGACTTGCCCGGAGAGTTCTTCTACGCTCACGAGGAGACCGATCTGGCCTGGCGCGCGCTCGACGCGGGGTGGCTGATCGACTACCGGGCGGACATGGTGCTGCTCCACCCGACGACCGCCCCCTCCCGGCACGCGGTCTACCACCGTATGGTGGCCCGTAATCGGGTGTGGCTCGCCCGCCGCAACCTGCCCGCCCCGCTCGTCCCGGTCTACCTGGGCGTCTGGCTCCTGCTGACGCTCCTGCGCAAGCCCTCGGGACCGGCGCTCAAGGCGTGGTTCGGCGGATTCCGCGAGGGATGGACCACCCCGTGCGGACCCCGCCGTCCGATGAGATGGCGTACGGTCTGGCGGTTGACCCGCCTGGGCCGACCACCCGTCATCTGACCAGCCCGCGTCTGGGACCATGGCGCGATCACGGGCCTCGCGCCACCAGCCTGATGCCCACCTGGCCGCATCTTGAAGACGAAAGTTTCAACTTGTGAGTGACACAACCCACGACGGCGCCCTCGCCACGAGCAGGCCGCCGTCCGCAGACGCGGGGCTCAGCGCCGCCGAGCTCGCCAGGAAGTACGGCCTCTCGGTCAGCGGCGCCCGGCCGGGTCTGGGCGAGTACGTGCGGCAGCTCTGGGGCCGGCGCCACTTCATCATGGCCTTCTCCCGGGCCAAGCTGCTCGCGCAGTACAGCCAGGCGAAGCTCGGCCAGGTCTGGCAGGTGGCGACCCCGCTGCTGAACGCGGTCGTCTACTGGCTGATCTTCGGGCTGATCCTCGGCGCCGGCCGGGAGATGCCCAAGGACGTCTACGTCCCGTTCCTGGTGATGGGCATCTTCGTCTTCACCTTCACGCAGAGTTCGGTGATGGCGGGCGTCCGGGCGATCTCGGGCAACCTCGGGCTGGTGCGCGCGCTGCACTTCCCGCGCGCCTCCCTGCCCGTGTCGTTCTCGCTCCAGCAGCTCCAGCAGCTGATGTACTCGATGATCGTCGTCTTCGTGATCGCCCTCTGGTTCGGCAACTACCCGCGGCTGTCCTGGCTGCTGGTCGTCCCGACGCTGGCGCTGCAGTTCGTCTTCAACACCGGCCTCGCCATGATCTTCGCGCGGATGGGTTCCAAGACCCCCGACCTCGCGCAGCTGATGCCGTTCGTGATGCGCACGTGGATGTACGCCTCCGGCGTCATGTTCCCGATCGGGATCTACCTCAAGGACCAGCCGCAGTGGATCAGCGACGTGCTGCTGTGGAACCCGGTCGCCATCTACATGGACCTCATCCGGTTCGCGCTCATCGACGACTACGGTGCGAGCAACCTGCCCCCGCACGTGTGGACCTTCGCCGTGGGCTGGGCCGTGGTGATCGGTCTCGGCGGCTTCGTGTACTTCTGGAAGTCTGAGGAGCGTTACGGCCGTGGCTGACAACTCCCAGGGGCGCGTCCCCACCGTGATCGCGGACGGCGTCCACATCGTCTACCGCGTCAACACCGGCAGCAGCGGCAAGGGTGCGGCCACCGCCGCCCTCAGCAAGATCGTGCGCCGGAAGAAGGGCGACGCCCCGGGCGTCCGCCGGGTCCACGCCGTACGCGGCGTCTCCTTCACCGCCTACCGCGGCGAGGCGATCGGCCTCATCGGCTCCAACGGCTCCGGCAAGTCGACCCTGCTGCGCGCCATCGCCGGCCTGCTCCCCTGCGAGGAGGGCAAGGTCTACACCGACGGCCAGCCCTCCCTGCTGGGCGTGAACGCCGCGCTGATGAACGACCTCACCGGCGAGCGCAACATCGTCCTCGGCGGACTCGCCATGGGAATGAGCCGCGAGCAGATCAAGCAGCGCTACCAGAGCATCGTCGACTTCTCCGGCATCAATGAGAAGGGCGACTTCGTCTCGCTGCCGATGCGCACCTACTCCTCCGGCATGGCGGCGCGACTGCGCTTCTCCATCGCGGCGGCCAAGGACCACGACGTCCTGATGATCGACGAGGCGCTGGCCACCGGCGACCGCTCCTTCCAGGTGCGCTCGGAGAACCGCATCAAGGAACTCCGCGAGAAGGCCGGCACGGTCTTCCTGGTCAGCCACAACAACAAGTCGATCCGGGACACCTGCGACCGGGTGCTGTGGCTGGAAAAGGGCGAACTCCTCATGGACGGACCCACGGAGGAGGTCGTCTCGGCCTACGAGAAGGCCACCAACGGCTGACCTCCGGGCCGCGGCGCCCCTGCCCGCTTCGCCGAAGGCCCCCGCCGCGCTGAGCGGCGGGGGCCTCGAGCGTGCGGGGCACCGGCCCGCGCGACACCCCGAGACCTGCCCGGCACGTCAGGTCGGGGCGAGGTCGGGGTGCGCGTTCTCGTATTGCGCCACGACATTCGGTGCGCGGTGAATACCCCAGCGGCCTGCGCGACGTTGTACAGCGTAAGCTGAACCGGTCCCCCAATCACGGCAAGAGGGGACGATTCCCCGCAGGTGAACGGCCCGGGACAGTCCCGGGAAAAGCCCGGCGGCGTGTCCGAAATAGGATGTATTGGGTCGGCAGTGTAGAACGGGAGATGTGACGGCAATGGCTACGGGAATTCTCCGGCCCCCAGGGACGGCGGCCGTCCCCGCCCCGGGCGGCGGGCGGTGAACCCGGGGCACGGCACCCGACCCCTGTCCGACACGGTCCACGTGAGCGCCACCCTCGACAAGGCGACGGCGGAGAACTTCCCCGTCGCCCCCGCCTTCCTGCCGCGCGCCTGGCGCGACGGACTGACGGCCGTCTACGGCTACGCCCGCCTCGTCGACGACATCGGCGACGGCGACCTCGCTCCCGGCGGCCGCGACGCCGTGCTCCTCGGCCTCGATCCGGCCGCGGTGGACGACCGCCTCGCCATGCTCGACGCCTTCGAGACGGACCTGCTGCGCGTGTTCGGCTCCGCCGACGGCCCCCCGCGCCACCCCCTGCTGCTCGCCCTGCAGCCTGTGGTGCGCGCCCACCGGCTGACCCCCGAGCCCTTCCTCGGGCTCATCGAGGCCAACCGCCAGGACCAGCGGGTCACGCGCTACGAGACCTACGGCGACCTCGTCGCGTACTGCGGGCTGTCCGCCAACCCGGTCGGCCGCCTCGTGCTGTCCCTGACCGGAACCAGCACGCCCGAGCGGATCCGCCTCTCCGACGCCGTCTGCACCGCCCTCCAGATCGTCGAACACCTCCAGGACGTGGCCGAGGACCTGGACCGCGACCGGATCTACCTGCCCGCGCAGGACATGCGGCGCTTCCACGTGTCCGAGGCAGACCTCGCGGCCCCGTCCGCCGGCGCCTCCGTACGCGCCCTCGTCGCGTACGAGGCCGAGCGCGCCGCGAGGCTGCTCGACGACGGCGTCCCGCTCGTGGGCAGTGTGCACGGCAGGCTCCGGCTGCTGCTCGCCGGCTTCGTGGGAGGGGGCCGAGCGGCCCTGCGGGCCGTCACCGCCGCCGGTTTCGACGTACTCCCCGGCCCGCCCCGACCCACCAAGAGCGGCCTGCTCCGCGAGGTTGCCGCCGTCCTGCGCACAGCGCCGAGAAAGAGGTGAGCCCGACCGTGGAGGGCCCCACACACGCGTCCGCACCGACCGCGGTCTCCGCACCGGTCTCGGCGGCCTACAGCTACTGCGAGGCCGTCACCGGTTCCCAGGCGCGCAACTTCGCCTACGGAATCCGGCTGCTGCCCACCGACAAGCGCCATGCCATGTCCGCCCTGTACGCCTTCTCCCGCCGGGTCGACGACATCGGTGACGGCATGCTGCCGGCCGGGGCGAAGCTCGCGCGTCTGGAGGAGACCCGCGCCGTCCTCGGGCGGATCCGGGCCGGCGAGGTCGACGAGGACGACACCGACCCGGTGGCCGTCGCGCTCGCCCACGCCGCCCGCCGCTTCCCGATCCCCCTCGGCGGCCTCGACGAGCTCATCGACGGCGTCCTGATGGACGTCCGCGGCGAGACCTACGAGACCTGGGACGACCTCAAGGCCTACTGCCGCTGCGTGGCCGGCGCCATCGGACGGCTCTCCCTCGGCGTCTTCGGCACGGCGAACGCCCCCGGCGGCCCCGGGACGGCCGAAGCGGCCCGCGCCGCCGAGTACGCCGACACCCTGGGGCTCGCCCTCCAGCTGACCAACATCCTGCGCGACGTCCGCGAGGACGCCGCCAACGGACGCACCTACCTGCCCGCCGAGGACCTCGCCAAGTTCGGCTGCTCGGAAGGCTTCCGGGCCGGCCGGCTCTCCGCCGGGGCCGACTTCGCCGGGCTGGTCCACCACGAAGTCCGGCGCGCCCGCGCGCTGTTCGCCGAGGGCTACCGGCTGCTGCCGATGCTCGACCGGCGCAGCGGCGCCTGCGTGGCGGCCATGGCCGGCATCTACCGGCGCCTCCTCGACCGCATCGAGCGGGAGCCGGAGGCCGTCCTGCGCGGCCGTGTCTCGCTCCCGCCGCACGAGAAGGCGTACGTCGCCGTGCGCGGCCTGTCCGGCCTCGACGCCCGCACCGTCGCCCGCCAGAGCACCCGGAGGCGGGCGTGAGAGCCGCGACGAAGACGGTCCCGCCGCGCCCCGGGCGCGCCGGCGCCGCCCGGCGTACGGGCGCGGCGTGCCGTCCCGGCCGCGCGCCGGGCGGGGCAACCACGCCGGCGGCGGGCGCGTCCCTTCCTGCGGACCGCGGCCTGCCGTCCGGCCCGGAGGACGACCGCACCACGGGGGAGGGCGCATGAGCGGCACCGATCAGCGCGCCGTCGTCGTCGGCGGCGGACTCGCCGGGGTCACGGCCGCCCTCGAACTCGCCGACGCCGGACTCCGCGTCACCCTGCTCGAAGGCCGCCCCCGGCTCGGCGGGCTCGCCTTCTCCTTCAAGCGCGGCGACCTCGACGTCGACAACGGCCAGCACGTGTACCTGCGGTGCTGCACCGCCTACCGGTGGTTCCTCGACCGCGTCGACGGCACCGCCCTCGCCCCCCTCCAGGACCGGCTCGACGTCCCCGTCCTCGACGTCGCCCACCCCGGCGGCCCCCGCCTGGGACGGCTGCGCCGCGGCGGCCTGCCCGTGCCCCTGCACCTCGCCGGATCACTGGCCCGCTACCCGCACATGTCCCTCGCCGAGCGCGCGAGCGTCGCACGCGCCGCCCTGGCGCTGCGCCGCCTCGACCCCGCGGACCCCGCCCTGGACGGACTGGACTTCGCCACCTGGCTCGCCCGCTACGGTCAGTCCCCCCGCACCGTCGAGGCCCTGTGGGACCTCGTCGGCATCGCCACCCTCAACGCCACCGCCGCGCACTCCTCGCTGGGCCTCGCCGCCATGGTCTTCAAGACCGGCCTGCTCTCCGAGAAGGGCGCCGCCGACATCGGCTGGGCCCGCGTACCGCTCGGCGCACTGCACGACACCCTCGCCCGCAAGCAGCTCGACGCGGCCGGTGTCCGCACCGCGCTGCGCACCCGCGTCACCGCCGTGACCCGCACCCCCGAAGGGACCTGGCGGGTCGACACCGAGGAGGAGTCCCTCGACGCGGGCACCGTCGTCCTCGCCGTACCGCAGCGCGAGGCCCACGCGCTGCTGCCCGCCGGCGCCCTCGCCGACCCCGACAGGCTCCTCGACATCGCAACCGCTCCGATCCTGAACGTCCACGTCGTCTACGACCGCAAGGTGCTCAGGCAGCCCTTCTTCGCCGCACTGGGCTCCCCGGTGCAGTGGGTCTTCGACCGCACCGAATCCTCCGGCCTGCCCGACGGAGGCCAGTACCTGGCCCTGTCGCAGTCCGCCGCCCAGGACGACATCGACGAGCCCGTCGCGGTGCTGCGCGCCAAGTACCTGCCCGAGCTGGAGCGGCTGCTGCCCGCCGCGCGAGGGGCCAAGGTACGGGACTTCTTCGTCACCCGGGAGCGGACGGCGACCTTCGCACCCACGCCGGGCGTCGGCCGGCTGCGCCCCGGCGCGCGGACCGACACGCCGGGGCTCTACCTGGCCGGTGCGTGGACCGCCACCGGCTGGCCCGCGACCATGGAGGGCGCCGTCCGGAGCGGCCTGAGCGCGGCGCAGGCCGCGCTCGCCGCGCTCGGCCGCCACCGCGAACACCCTTTGCAGGAGGCGGCATGACGACGACCACCGCGACGACCGGCGCCGCCGGCGTCACCAGCACCACGAGCACAGCACGTACAGGAACAAGAGGAGAGCCAGTGAATCCGGGGAACCCGGCTGTCGAGAACACGGATGCCAGTGTGGGTGCAGCCGGAAGGGGCATGGAGAAGGCCGACACCGTCGCCCTCCTGGAACGCGGCCGGACGATGTCCACCCCCGCCCTCCGCGCCGCCGTGGACCGGCTCGCCGCGCCCATGGACACCGTCGCCGCCTACCACTTCGGCTGGATCGACGCCCACGGCCACCCGGCCGACGGCGACGGGGGCAAGGCCGTCCGCCCCGCCCTGGCCCTGCTCTCCGCCGAGGCCGCGGGCGCCGCCCCGGAGGTCGGCATCCCCGGTGCCGTCGCCGTCGAACTCGTACACAACTTCTCGCTGCTCCACGACGACCTGATGGACGGCGACGAGCAGCGCCGCCACCGCGACACCGTCTGGAAGGTCCACGGACCGGCCCAGGCGATCCTGGTCGGCGACGCCCTCTTCGCCCTCGCCAACGAGGTCCTGCTCGAACTGGGCACCGTCGAGGCCGGCCGCGCCACCCGCCGCCTGACCACCGCCAGCCGCAAGCTCATCGACGGCCAGGCCCAGGACATCTCCTACGAGCACCGCGAGCGCGTCAGCGTGGCGGAGTGCCTGGAGATGGAGGGGAACAAGACCGGCGCCCTCCTCGCCTGCGCGGTCTCCATCGGCGCGGTCCTCGGGGGCGCCGACGACCGTACGGCCGACAAGCTGGAGGAGTACGGCTACCACCTCGGCCTCGCCTTCCAGGCCGTCGACGACCTCCTCGGCATCTGGGGCGACCCGGAGGCCACCGGCAAGCAGACCTGGAGCGACCTGCGCCAGCGCAAGAAGTCCCTGCCGGTCGTCGCCGCCCTCGCCGCCGGCGGGCCGGCCTCCGAGCAGCTCGCCGAGCTGCTCGCGGCCGACGCCAAGAGCAGCGACTTCGAGAACTTCTCCGAGGAGGAGTTCGCGGCCCGCGCGGCGCTCATCGAGGAGGCCGGCGGCCGGCAGTGGACCGCGGACGAGGCGCGCCGCCAGCACGCCGTCGCCATCCGCGCCCTCGACGACGTCGACATGCCGCAGCGGGTCCGCGAACAGCTCGTGGACCTCGCCGACTTCGTCGTCGTCCGCAAGAGGTGACCGCCACCCGACAGCGGATATGAATCGCGAGTCGCCGGCCGGCGCCGCCGCCTGAGGGCGGCCTGCGCCGGCCGACGGCGGACCCCAGCACAGCACAGGACACTGTTCTAAGGGGAAGCCATGACAGCGACGACCGACGGCAGCGCGGAGAGCGCCGGCGCCGGCAGCGAATCCACGCCGGGCGCCCCGCCGCCCGGCCCCGCCGGGGCGGCCGCCCCGCGGACCGAGTACGGGCTCCCGGGCCCGCCCCACCCGGCCCCCGAGGCCGCCTCCTCACCGGGCGCCGCTCCCTGCGGACCGGTTGCGGTCACGGACCGGATCACCGCCCCGGCCGACCCCGGCCGTCGAACCGGCCCGCCGGCCGCCTACCGGCCACCCGGCACGCCCGGAGCCGGCCGCCCGGCGACGACCGCGGACCTGCCCGCCCCGCCGGACGGCTGCCCCCGGGAGGTGTACGAGGCCACCGCGCGCGCCACCCTGCACCTGCTCGACCGCCAGGACCCCGCGGGCTGGTGGAAGGGCGACCTGGAGACCAACGTCACCATGGACGCCGAGGACCTCCTGCTGCGGCAGTTCCTCGGCATCCGCGACGAGGCCACCACCTACGCGGCCGCCCTGTTCGTCCGCGGCGAGCAGCGCGAGGACGGCACCTGGGCCACCTTCCACGGCGGACCGCCCGACCTCTCCGCCACCGTCGAGGCGTACGTCGCCCTGCGCCTCGCCGGGGACCCGCCGGACGCCCCGCACATGAGCCGCGCCTCGGCATGGATCCGGGCCCACGGCGGCCTCGCCGCGGCCCGCGTCTTCACCCGTATCTGGCTCGCCCTCTTCGGCTGGTGGAGCTGGGACCACCTGCCCGAACTCCCGCCCGAGCTGGTGTTCCTGCCGCCCTGGGTCCCCTTGAACATCTACGACTTCGGCTGCTGGGCCCGCCAGACCATCGTCCCGCTCACCGTGGTCTCCGCGCTGCGACCGGTCCGCCCCGCTCCTTTCGTGCTCGACGAGCTGCACACCGACGCGCGCGACCCGTACCCCGCCACCCCCATGGCACCGCTGACCACATGGGACGGCGCCTTCCAGCGGATGGACAAGGCACTGCACGTCTACCGGCGCTTCGCGCCGCGCCGGCTGCGCAGGGCGGCCATGGGCACCGCCGCCCGCTGGATCGTCGAGCGCCAGGAGAACGACGGATGCTGGGGCGGCATCCAGCCGCCCGCCGTGTACTCCGTCATCGCCCTGCACCTGCTCGGCTACGACCTCGGCCACCCGGTGATGCGCGCGGGACTGGAGTCCCTCGACCGCTTCGCGGTGCGCCGCGAGGACGGCGCCCGGATGATCGAAGCCTGCCAGTCCCCGGTCTGGGACACCTGCCTCGCCGCGATCGCCCTGGTCGACGCGGGTGTGCGCCCCGACCACCCGGCCCTGGTGAAGGCCGCCGACTGGATGCTCGGCGAGGAGGTCACCCGCATCGGCGACTGGGCGGTGCGCCGACCCGGCCTCGCGCCCGGCGGCTGGGCGTTCGAGTTCCACAACGACACCTACCCCGACATCGACGACACCGCCGAGGTCGTCCTCGCGCTGCGCCGGATCAGACACCCCGACCCGGTCCGCGTCGACGCCGCCATCGCCCGGGGGGTGTCCTGGAACCTCGGCATGCAGTCCAAGGACGGCGCGTGGGGTGCCTTCGACGCCGACAACACCAGCCCCTTCCCCAACCGGCTGCCCTTCTGCGACTTCGGCGAGGTCATCGACCCGCCGTCGGCCGACGTCACCGCCCACGTCGTGGAGATGCTGGCCTTCGAGGGCCGGGCGGGCGACGCCCGGACCCGCCGCGGCATCGCCTGGCTGCTCGACGCGCAGGAGCCGGACGGCAGCTGGTTCGGCCGGTGGGGCACCAACTACATCTACGGCACCGGGTCGGTGGTTCCCGCCCTCACGGCGGCCGGCGTCTCCCCGGCCCACCCCGCGGTCCGGCGCGCCGTGCGCTGGCTGGAATCCGTACAGAACGAGGACGGAGGCTGGGGCGAGGACCAGCGCTCCTACAAGGACCGGTCGTGGGCCGGCAGGGGAGCCTCCACCGCCTCCCAGACCGCGTGGGCGCTCATGGCCCTGCTGGCGGCGGGGGAACGGGACGGCGCAGCCGTCGAACGGGGCATCGCCCACCTGGTGCGGACCCAGCGGGAGGACGGCTCCTGGGACGAGCCGTACTTCACCGGCACCGGCTTCCCCTGGGACTTCTCCATCAACTACCACCTGTACCGGCAGGTGTTCCCGCTCACCGCGCTCGGCCGCTACCTCTACGGGGAACCGTCCGCCCCGGCCGGCCCGCCCCCCGGGGGGCCCTGATGCCCGCCCCCGGCGGGGACCGGGACGCGGCCCCGCAGCCGGGGCCGCTGCTGGTCGCGTGCGCGCTCCGCATCGAGCAGGCGGCCCTGCGCAGCGCCGCCGCCCCGCCCGGGGGCTGCACCCTGCTGCGCACCGGGATGGGCCCGCGCGCCGCCGAACGCGCCGTCCGCCGAGCCCTGGAGCGGCCCGGCACGGCCGCTGCCGCCGTCCTCGCCACCGGCTTCTGCGCCGGGCTCGTCCCCGGCATGCACCCCGGCGACCTCGTCGTCGCCGAGGAGACCCGCGGCCCCCGCGGGACCGTCCCCTGCACCGGGACCGCGCTGCTCGCCCGGGCCCTGGCCCGGGCCGTCCCCGGCCGCACCGTCCACACCGGCCCGCTGACCGGCTCCGACCACGTCGTCCGCGGCCAGGAGCGCGCACAGCTGGGGGCCACGGGCGCCGTCGCGGTCGACATGGAGTCCGCGGCGACCCTGTGGGCCGCCGTCCGCGCCGGCGACCGCCCCGTTGCGGCCGTCCGGGTGATCGTGGACGCTCCGGAGCACGAGCTCGTCCGGATCGGCACGGTGCGCGGGGGAATATCGGCCTTCCGTGTCCTGCGTGCCGTACTCCCCGCGTTCTACGAATGGCACCGTTCTTCGCTGCTCCCCAGGAGGTGAGCCAGATGGCCATGCCGCTGCGCCAGACCATCAGGGTCGGGACGTATCTGCTCGAACAGAAACTCCGCAAGCGTGAGAAGTTCCCGCTGATCGTGGAGCTGGAGCCGCTCTACGCGTGCAACCTGGCCTGCGAGGGGTGCGGGAAGATCCAGCACCCGGCCGGGGTGCTCAAGCAGCGCATGCCGGTGGCGCAGGCGGTCGGCGCCGTACTGGAGTCCGGTGCGCCCATGGTGTCCATCGCGGGCGGTGAACCCTTGATGCACCCGCAGATCCACGAGATCGTGCGGCAGTTGGTGGCGCGCCGGAAATACGTGTTCCTGTGCACGAACGCGCTGCTGCTCCGCAAGAAGATCGCGAAGTTCACGCCCTCGCCGTACTTCGCCTTCGCCGTGCACATCGACGGGCTGCGGGAGCGCCACGACGAGTCGGTGGCCAAGGAGGGTGTCTTCGACGAGGCGGTCGAGGCCATCAAGGAGGCGAAGCGGCGCGGATTCCGGGTCACCACGAACTCCACCTTCTTCAACACCGACACCCCGCAGACCGTCATCGAGGTACTCGACTTCCTCAATGACGACCTCCAGGTCGACGAAATGATGATCTCGCCGGCCTATGCCTACGAGAAGGCGCCGGACCAGGAGCACTTCCTGGGCGTCGACCAGACGCGCGACCTCTTCCGGAGAGCCTTCGCGGGCGGCAACCGGCGGCGCTGGCGTCTCAACCACTCCCCGCTGTTCCTGGATTTCCTCGAAGGGAAGGCCGATTTCCCCTGCACGGCCTGGGCCATTCCGAATTACTCCCTCTTCGGCTGGCAGCGGCCCTGCTACCTGATGAGCGACGGCTACGTGCCGACATACCGGGAACTCGTCGAGGACACCGACTGGAACAAGTACGGCCGCGGCAAGGACCCGCGCTGCGCGAACTGCATGGCGCACTGCGGTTACGAGCCCACCGCCGTCCTCGCCACCATGGGCTCCCTCAAGGAATCCCTGCGGGCCGCCCGGGAGACGGTCGGGGGCAACCGGGACCGGTCGGCATGACCCCGGGGGAGGAGGGGCGGGGCGCCGGCTTCGACCTGGGCGCCCTGCTGGCCGCGCGCGGGGCGGAGCGGTACGAGCTGCACGCCCGCCACCTCAATCACCAACTGCCGCGGATGCTGCGCACCATCGGCTTCGACAAGGTCTACGAACGGGCCGAGGGAGCCCATTTCTGGGACGCGGAGGGCAACGACCACCTCGACATGCTGGCCGGCTTCGGGGTGATGGGCCTGGGCCGGCACCACCCCGTCGTCCGCCGGGCCCTGCACGACGTCCTGGACGCCCAGCTCGCCGACCTCACCCGCTTCGACTGCCCGCCCCTGCCCGGGCTGCTGGCCGAGAAGCTGCTCTCGTACAGCCCGCACCTGGACCGCGTCTTCTTCGGCAACAGCGGCACCGAGGCGGTGGAGACGGCCCTGAAATTCGCCCGGTACGCCACCGGGCGGCCCCG
Organism: Streptomyces sp. NRRL F-2664; assembly: GCF_000719345.1. Classification (GTDB taxonomy): domain Bacteria; phylum Actinomycetota; class Actinomycetes; order Streptomycetales; family Streptomycetaceae; genus Streptomyces. Next base: position 181,942 of record NZ_JOFX01000005.1, on the reverse strand, counting down.
GGTCCTCTTCTGCGACCACGCCTTCCACGGGCTGACCGCCGGCTCGCTCTCGGTCAACGGCGAGGCGGGCTTCCGGGACGGCTTCGCACCCCTGCTGCCGGACACCAGGATCGCGCTGGGCGACCTGGCCGCCCTGGAGCGGGAACTGAAGCGAGGCGACGTCGCCGCCTTCGTCGTCGAGCCCATCCAGGGCAAGGGGGTCCTCGCCGCCCCGCCCGGTTTCCTGCGCGCCGCGCAGGAGCTGCTGCACCGGCACAAGGCGCTGCTGATCGCGGACGAGGTGCAGACCGGACTGGGCCGTACCGGGGACTTCTACGCGTACCAGCACGAGCCCGGTGTCGAGCCCGATCTGGTGTGCGTGGCCAAGGCGCTGTCGGGCGGCTACGTACCGGTCGGTGCCACCCTGGGCAAGGACTGGATCTTCAAGAAGGTCTACTCGTCCATGGACCGGGTGCTCGTGCACTCCGCGAGCTTCGGGTCCAACGCGCAGGCGATGGCGGCCGGGCTGGCGGTGCTGTCCGTCATGGAGGACGAGCACCTGGTGGACCGCGCCCGCACGACGGGCGACCTGCTGCGGGGGCGGCTCGCGGCCCTGGTGGACGAGTACGAGCTGCTGCACGAGGTGCGCGGGCGCGGCCTCATGATCGGCATCGAGTTCGGGCGGCCCTCCTCGCTGGGGCTGCGCAGCCGCTGGACGATGCTCCAGGCGGCCCGCAAGGGACTCTTCGCGCAGATGGTGGTGGTGCCGCTGCTGCAGAAGCACCGGATCCTCACGCAGGTCTCCGGCGACCACCTGGAGGTGATCAAGCTGATCCCGCCGCTCGTCCTCGACGCGTCGGACGTGGACCGGTTCGTCGCGGCCTTCCGCGAGGTCATGGACGAGGCGCACGCCGGGTCCGGGCTGATGTGGGACTTCGGCAGGACGCTGGTGAAGCAGGCCGTCGCCGCGCGCTGACGGCCTGCACCCCGCCCGGATCCCGCGTCTGCGGTCCGGTCGCGGGATCAGACCAACAGGCGGTCTCGGAGCCGGTCGAGGGTCTCGGGCAGCAGTCCGAGACCCTCCGCCAGGTAGCGGTCCACCCCGCCCCAGGTCTCGTCGATGGTGTCGAAGGCGGCGAGCAGGTACTCGGCGCGGGCGTCGAAGAGCGGCGCGAGCAGTTCCATCACCTCGGGCGAGCGGGCCTCGGCCGACGCGGAGCTGCGCCGCAGCCGGTAGCGGCGGTGGGGGGCGTTGGACTCCAGGTAGTCCGCCACGATCGCCTCGCGCTCGACGCCGAGGGCGAGCAGCGTGACGGCGACGGAGAGCCCCGCCCGGTCCTTGCCGGCCGCGCAGTGCATGAGGGCGGGGACGCTGTCCTCGGCGAGGGCGTGGAGGACCCGGCCGTGCTCGGCGGTGCGGGTGCGGACGATCGCGCGGTAGGAGTCGGCCATCCGGGCGGCCGCCTTGCCGTCGCCCAGGATGGAGCGCAGGCGGTCGAGGTCGCCGTCGCGGACCAGCCGCCAGAACTCCCGGCCGTCCGCCGGGTCCGAGAGCGGGATGTTGACGTTCCGCACGCCGGGCAGTTCGACGTCCGGCCCCTCCAGCGCGTGGTCGGCTGCGTTGCGGAAGTCGAAGACGGTGTGGAGCCCGAGCGAGGCGAGGAACTGTGCATCGTTTTCGGTGGCATGGGCGAGATGTCCGCTTCGGAACAGTCGTCCCGTCCCGACCCTTCGGCCGTCAAGAGTCGGCAATCCACCCACATCGCGGAAATTGCGTACTCCGGTCAGCTCCGGCTCCTGTATCTGCTGGGTCAAGGGAACTCCTCCGCCTCTCGTGGGTCCTCTGTCCGAATTGAGCTACTTGGCGCCAACTTGCCATGACCGGAGGCGAGATCGGGCACGTCCCCGTGAGCCAGATCATACGGTGACCGTGAGTGCCTGATCGCCGGAGGTGAATGGCCCGGTGGGAGCGGCTGTTGGCGCAGCGGAATGGACGGAGGGTGACCGGAATTCCGGCGGTCCCTCATACCTGTGAATGCGTCAGGGAATTCGCGGCTTGTTCGCCGTGCCCGCCAGGGATACCTTCGCGATCGATCCGGGTGGACCGCCGAATCCTGCCGCCGCCCGGAAACCGCAACCGAACCAATTTCGCGCGGCAGGAGCGGGGGAACCAGGTAGGCCGCTGTTCCGGAGATCTTCTCTCCGGAACGGCTCGGGGTGAAGTCGTTCATGTCCCGTACATGTGCGGCCGGACATCTCCAGTCCGAACCCGACAGCTCACCTCGCAGGCACCGGAGAGGAATGCGCCATGCCTGCAAAGGGTAAGCACCGCCGTCCCAAGTCCCTTTCCCTTCCCCGCGGATTCGCGGCCGCAGGCACCGGCGGCGCTGCCCTCGCCCTGCCGCTGATCGGCGCCGCCGGCGCCCACGCGGCCGGAGCGCCGGCGGCGGTCCCCGCCGTCGCGCCCGCGGTGGCCCCGCAGATCCCCGCCGCCCTCCAGGCCGCGCCCGCCGCTCCCGCGGCCGTCGTGCAGGCCGCGCCGACCGTCTACACGGTCGTCCCGGGCGACTGCCTCTCCGTGATCGCCGCGGAGCACGACCTGGCCGGAGGCTGGGAGCGGCTGTACGCGCAGAACCGTGAGGCCGTCGGCGCCGACCCGTCGCTGATCCACCCCGGTCTGAAGCTGAGCCTCGGCGGGCGCGGGCAGGCCGCCGCTCCGTCCGACTCCGTCCCGGCCCCGCGCACCGCCCCCGAGGCGGCTCCCAGGACCGCTCCCAAGACCGCTCCGAAGACCGCTCCGAAGTCGGCCCCGAAGGCGCAGAAGCCGGCCGGGCGCGCCGCCGCCCCGCAGGTGCAGCAGGACTCCGCCCCCGAGGCCCCCGCCAAGGCGCCCGCCGCGCAGCCCGCCGGCTCCGCCTTCGTGGCCCCGGTCGGCGGGGGCGTCTCCACCCAGTACAAGGTCGCCGGTGCCATGTGGTCCTCCGGCTACCACACGGGCGTCGACTTCATCGCCGCCATGGGCACCACCGTCAAGGCCGTCGGCGCGGGCACCGTCGTCTCCGCCGGATGGAGCGGCGCGTACGGCAACGAGGTCGTCATCCGGCACGCGGACGGCAAGTACTCCCAGTACGCCCACCTCTCCCAGCTCTCCGTCTCCTCCGGTCAGAGCGTCATCACCGGGCAGAGCATCGGCCTCTCCGGCTCCACGGGCAACTCGACCGGCCCGCACCTGCACTTCGAGATCCGCACGAGCCCGTCCTACGGCTCCGACATGGACCCGATCGCCTACCTCCGCTCGAAGGGCGCCAGCCTCTGACGGCGGCCGCCGGCGGAGCGCCGACCCGCGTGGGGCCGGGACCCGAGGGGGGTCCCGGCCCCACGCGTACCCGTTCCTTATGCCCGGCGTGGTACAGATCACGGCCCGTCAACCCCTCATTACGTTGGCGTAGGTTGCTTGCGGGAGTGAAGGATGGGTTCTCGTGGCAGCGACGACGACGAACATCAAGACCATCGGCTCGTACGCGGCGATCGGGGACAGCTTCACAGAGGGCGTGGGGGACCCGGGGCCAGGGGATTCTTTTCTCGGCTGGGCGGACCGGCTCGCCGTGCTCCTGGCCGATCAGCGCGACGAGCACGACTTCCGGTACGCGAACCTCGCGGTGCGGGGCAAGCTCCTCGACCAGATCGTGGCGGACCAGGTGCCGAGGGCCAAGGCCCTCGCGCCGGACCTCGTCACCTTCTGCGCGGGGGGCAACGACATCATCCGGCCCGGCAGTGACCCGGACGCCGTGGCGGAACGGTTCGAGGCGGCCGTGGCCGACCTCACGGGGGCCGTCGGCCTCGTCATGATCACCACCGGCTTCGACACCCGCGGCGTGCCCGTCCTGAAGCACCTGCGCGGGAAGGTCGCGACGTACAGCGCGCACGTGCGCGCCATCGCCGACCGCTACGGCTGCCCGGTCCTGGACCTCTGGTCGCTCAAGTCCGTACAGGACCGCCGCGCCTGGGACGCCGACCGGCTGCACCTCTCGCCCGAGGGCCACACCCGCGTCGCCCTGCGCGCCGCCCAGGTGCTCGGCCTGGAGGTGCCGGCCGACCCCGACCAGCCGTGGCCGCAGCTGCGCCCGCGCGGCTCGGTGGACGTCACCCGCGACAACATCCAGTGGGCCCGTGAGTACCTGGTGCCGTGGATCGGCCGCCGGCTGCGCGGCGAGTCCTCCGGCGACCACGTCGAGGCGAAGCGGCCCGACCTGCTGCCGCTGTAGCGGGGGACGCCGAGCGGGGGAGGGGCGGAGCCGCAGGCGGAATCCTTCGGGGCCGGCGTGCGTTGGGATGGTCGTGGCGACACGACCGCACCGACCCCACCCCTCCCTGGAGGCGCTTTGACCGGCTCCCGTCCCCTCCGCCCGCGGCTGCGCGCCCTGCGACCCGAAGCCTTCGGCGCGGACCCGTCCGGCGCCAGGCTGGAGCGGATCCGCCGCTCGCCGAACTTCGCCGACGGCGTCTTCCAGAACCCGGTCGGGGCCCGGAACAGGCCCTCGGGGTCGATGACCGAGTTCGCGAAGGTCTACTTCCGCCGTGAGCAGCGGGTCCGGCGCAGCCCCGCGGCGGCGATCCCCGTGCACCCGACGACCCTCGCCGACCTGGCGAAGCCGCCCGCCAGCGGTCTGCGCCTGACCTGGATGGGACACTCCAGCGTGCTCGCGGAGATCGACGGGCACCGGGTGCTGTTCGACCCGGTGTGGGGCGAGCGCTGCTCCCCCTTCCCCTTCGCCGGCCCCAAGCGGCTCCACCCCGTGCCGGTGCCGCTCGCCGCTCTGGGCGAGGTCGACGTCGTCGTCATCTCCCACGACCACTACGACCACCTGGACCTGCCGACGATCAAGGCTCTGGCCGGTACGGACACGGTCTTCGCCGTCCCGCTCGGCGTCGGCGCGCACCTGGAGCACTGGGGCGTGCCGGCCGGCCGGCTGCGCGAGCTCGACTGGAACGAGACCACCGAGATCGCCGGCCTGTCCCTCACCGCCACGCCCGCCCGGCACTTCTGCGGCCGCGGCCTGCGCAACCAGCAGCACACCCTGTGGGCCTCCTGGGTGGTCGCGGGCGCGGAGCACCGGATCTACCACAGCGGCGACACCGGCTACTTCCCCGGCTTCGCGGAGATCGGCGCGGCACACGGCCCCTTCGACGCCACGATGATCCAGATCGGCGCCTACTCGGAGTACTGGCCGGACATCCACATGACCCCCGAGGAGGGCATGCGCGCCCACCTCGACCTCCAGGGCGGCGCCGCGCACGGGACGATGCTGCCGATCCACTGGGGCACCTTCAACCTGGCCCTGCACCCGTGGGACGAGCCCGGCGAGGGCACCCTGGCCGCTGCAGAGTCGGCAGGTGCGGCCGTGGCCCTGCCGATCCCGGGCCGGCCGTTCGAACCGGGATCGCAGGACGCCCCGACCGACCCCTGGTGGCGGCCCTTCGTGGCCGGTGCGGTGCCGGGCCTGCCCGTGGACGGACCCGCGGCCGTGCCCGTGCACGGGGCCGGCGCAGCGGCGGCGACGGCAGCCCGGGTGGCGTCGTCGACCGTCGGCGGCCAGGAGGAGCCGGAGACCGTCAGGTCCTGAAGGGTGCCCCCTGGCCGACGCCCCGGCCGGCCCGCGCCCGCCGCTCCGCCGCGGCGGCGGCGCCGGGCGGTCCCAACGGCCTGACCGGCGCATTCGGGCTGTCGTGCGAGCGCTCCACCGGGAGCGGGAAGCACCCCCGCGAAGTTCGCCGACTGGCGGTCCGGGGCGGGACGGCGGGGTCTAGCGTGGGTATCCGGTGATCAACACCGGGCCCCGGAACGCTGGGGGCCGGGCCCCACGTACCGAGGACGCCGATGTCCGCACTCCGCGCCGCCCGCCACGCCCCGTCGAGACACGCCGCCACCGGTCCCGCCCGGCAGATACACCCCCAGCTGGTCCGCGCCGCGCTGCTGCCGACGCTGGCCGCCGGGCTCAGCGGCGCCGCCGCGGTGATCTTCACCCTGCAGCTCGGCGGGGGCGCCGGCGAACGCGATGCCCGGCTCTGGCCGGTCCTCACCGGATGCGCCCTGCTCGTCCTCGCCGCGCTGGCCGCGGCAGCTCTCGGCGCGCAGCGCGCCGCCAAGGCCGTACGGGACCGGTGCGAGGCGCTGCGCCGCTCCAGCGTGCGCGGCCGCCAGGAGCTGCGGACGGCCGCCGAACGGCTGGAGCGGGGCGAGACCGCCCCGCGGCCGGTCCGGGGCGGTCCGAACGCCACCCTCACCGGCGGCGACCCGGCGGGCGTGGACGAGTTCTGGCTGCTCTCCCAGGAGCTGCGCGGCGCCCGCGAACAGGCCCACGCCGCCCTCGTACGGCTGGCCGCGCCGGTCACCCCGTCCGACAGCGAGCGCAAGGTCGAGGTCTTCATGAACCTCGCCCGCCGGCTCCAGTCCCTCGTCCACCGCGAGATCTCGCTGCTGGACGACCTGGAGCACTCGGTGGAGGACCCGGAGCTGCTCAGGGAGCTCTTCCAGGTCGACCACCTCGCCACCCGCATCCGCCGCCACGCCGAGAACCTCGCGGTGCTCGGCGGCGCCTCCTCCCGCCGCCAGTGGACCCGGCCGATCGACCTGGGCGAAGTGCTCCGCTCCGCGGTCGCGGAGGTCGAGCAGTACCCCCGGGTCAAGGTCGTGCCGCCGGCGGGCGGCAGCGTGCGCGGACACGCCGTCGCGGACGTCGTGCACCTGCTGGCGGAACTCGTGGAGAACGCCACGGTGTTCTCCGCCCCCGACACCGACGTGGTGCTGCGCGCAGAGCGGGTCACGGCCGGGATCGCGGTCGAGGTGGAGGACCGGGGACCGGGCATGCCGGCCGGGGACCAGCACCGGATGAACGCCCTCCTCGCGGACCTCGACCAGGTCGGCGTCCGGAGCCTGCTCGCGGACGGGCGGATCGGCATGTACGTGGTGGCGGCGCTGGCGCGGCGGCACGGGATCGCCGTCGAGCTGAAGTCGAACATCTACGGGGGCGTGCTCGCGGTGCTGGTGCTGCCGCAGGAGCTGCTGGGCGCGGAGGCGGCCGACGGCTCGCGGGTGACGCCGCCGCTGGAACCGGCGCGCATGCAGATGCCCCGCCGGGCCCCCTACGATCCCACGATCCCCGCCCCCCGCCCCGAACCGGCGGGCCCGCCGGCCCCCGCCGAACCGGAACCCCGAGGCGCCGCCGCCACTGCATCCACTGGTACGCCGGGATCCGTCGGCCCGGCTCCGCAGCAGGCGGCCGGCGCCGAGGGGGCGGTACGGCCCGCCTCCGGCGCGGAGTTCCCGCACGTCGGCCGGGGCGCAGCCGGGGCCTCCGACACGCCGCCCACCCACCGGGTGCCGGCTCCGCGGCCCGGACCGGGAGCCGCACCGGGGCCGGGAGCGGACGGGTGGCAGGTGCCGGGGGCGCAGGACGTGCCCGTGCCGGCACCGGACGGGCCCGTGCAGGCGCGCACGCAGTCGGCCGCGCCCGGCATCCGGACGGAGGCCGCCGGAACATGGCTGCCCGGACCGGGGCCCGGAGCGGATGCGGCGCGGGACGGATCCGCCCGGCGCCGTGACGCCGTGGCGGGGGACGCTCCCGAGGAGGACGACGGTGAGCGGCCGGTACTGCCGCGGCGGCGGGCCCAGTCGCACCTCGCCCCCCAGCTCCGCGACGCCCCCGCACCGCGGCCGCCCGCCGACACCGAGCAGCCCGTGCACGACCCCGGCCTCATGGCCGCCTTTCAGCGGGGCTTCGGCCTCGCGCAGTCGGAGAACCAGGTATGACCGAGGAGCGCACCACCATGGGCGGCGAAGTGGCCACGAAGACCGGCAGCCGGCTCTCGGATCTGGACTGGCTGCTCAGCGGCCTGGTCCACCGCGTGCCGTACACCCGCAGCGCCGTACTGCTCACTGCCGACGGGCTCGCAGGCTGCGCCCACGGCCTCGATCCGGACAGCGCCGACCACCTCGCGGCCCTCGCCTCCGGCCTCTACTCGCTCGGCCGCAGCGCAGGAGCCCGGTTCGCGGACGGCGGCGACGTACGGCAGGTCGTCGTCGAGCTCGACAGCGCGCTCCTCTTCGTCTCCGCCGCCGGCTCCGGCACCTGCCTGACCGTCCTCGCCGACCGCGAGGCCGACGCCGGCGTACTCGGCTACGAGATGGCGATGCTGGTCAAGAGCGTCCGACCGTACCTGGCGGTTGCGCCCCGCCGACCGGCCGCGCACACGGAGCGATGACAGCCCCCGGCAGGGGGCGGGACACGCCGTGGCTCGATCGCTCGGCGGGGCGGGTGACCCGCCCCTACACCGCCACGGGCGGCCGGACCCGACCGGGCGTCGTCCTCGACCCGCGGGCGCGGATGACCGCGACCGGCGTGCGCCCGTGCGCCCCGCTCGGGCCGGAGCACACCCTCGCGCTCCGGTGGTGCGCCCGCGCCGGCGCCGCGGCCGTGACCGTCGCCGAACTGGCGGGCCGGCTGCGGCTCCCGGCCGCCGTCGTGAAGGTACTGCTGTCCGACCTCATGGAATGCGGGGCCGTCATGGCACAGGCTCCACGGCCCCCGGACGGCGGCTCGTACGCCGCCGACGACCGGTCCCTCCTCCTGGCGGTGCTCGACGGCCTTCGCCGCCGACTCTGACGCCGGCGGCCCTGGTCCGGCAGGTGCACCGTGGGCCGGGAGGACCGGCGCGCACGGGCGGGCTGTCGGTGGGGGCGGCTACGGTCGTGGGACGAGCATCCGCCGGAGCCGGAGCCGGAGCCGGAGCCGGAGCCGGAGCCGGAGGCTGGGGAGGAGCCGGAGATGGCCGCGACCGTGCAGGACGTCCGCCGCATCGCGCTGTCCCTCCCGGACAGCAGCGAGAAGCCGGCCTGGGGCATGCCGACCTTCCGGGTGGCGGGGAAGATCTTCGCCTCGGTCGCCGACGACGACACCGCGATCGGGGTGAAGTGCCCTCGGGAGGACCGGGCCGAGCTGATCGCGTCGGAACCGGACAAATTCTTCATCCGTGCAGGTCATGATGAGAACTACGCATGGATCCGGGTTCGCCTGTCAGCGGTGGGGGACGAGGCCGAGCTGCGCTCGGTCCTGCTCGACTCGTGGCGGCAGGCGGCTCCGAAACGCCTGGTCGCGGCCCATCCGGAGCTGGCCGCTGACGCCGGCTGACCGGCCCGCGACCCGATGGCGGAAAGGCGCGCGCGACCACCCACGGAAATGCGGTATCGTTCTCATGCGCGTTCGGCCGGGGGAAACCCCAGGTCAGCGGGCATCGGGACGTGGCGCAGCTTGGTAGCGCACTTGACTGGGGGTCAAGGGGTCGCAGGTTCAAATCCTGTCGTCCCGACCACGCGGAAACGCAGGTCGGAGGCCGTTCTCTCGGAGGAGAGAACGGCCTTTCGCATGTTCGCCGCCGACCGGGCGCGGGGCTGCCGGTCAGCTCGCACCGGTGTGCCGCGGGGTGTCGGTGATCCACGAGCCGTGCAGGCCGGCCGCGACGCGGTGCGGGAGGTGGACGGTGGCGTCGGCGGCGGGGGCGCAGACCGCTTCCTCCGGTGCCCCGGCTGTCCCCGGCCGTCGCCCGTGGCACTGTGGGCCCATGACCATCGAAGTCCGCCCCGCGTCGGCGTTCGAGGACGTACGCACCCTGCTCGGTCCCAAGTCGCCGACCGCCAACGTCTGTTGGTGCCTCAGTTATCGGATCCCGGCCAAGCTCAACAACGAACTGCGTGGTCCGGCCCGGGGTGAGTACGTCGCCGGACTGTGCGGCAGCGGCACCCCTCCGGGAGTCATCGCCCACCAGGGCGAGGAGCCGGTCGGCTGGGCCGCCGTGGCGCCGCGCGCGGACACCTCGTTCGCACGCAGCCGTACGATCCCGCACCTCGACGCGCTGCCGGTCTGGTCGCTGTGGTGCATCCGGGTACGCCCCGGCCACCGCGGGAAGGGCATCTCGCACGCCCTCATCGCCGGAGCGGTCGAGTTCGCCCGGTCCCACGGCGCGCCCGTGGTGGAGGCGTACCCGCTCGACAACGGCACGGCGCGGGTCGACCTGACGATGGCGTACCCGGGGCTGCGGAAGAACTTCGAACGCGCCGGTTTCGTCCACGCCGCCGACACCACCTCGGTGCTGGCCGGCCACCCCCGGGTCCTGATGCGCCTCGACCTGCGCTGAACCGCCCGCCCGGGCGCGCAGGGCCCGGCTCGGCCGCACCGGGATCGGGAGGGGCGACGGGGCGCCGGGCCCCGCCGCGCCCGCCCTCCGGGCGCTACGTCGCCGACACCCCCTCGTGCCTCCGTGCCGGATCCAGCACGTCGTACGAGGGGCGTCCCGCCGGGCCCCCAGCGGGCTCCCACTCCCGCCGCGGCCGCGCGGTGGCGGCCGGCAGCCTGGACAGGTTGGCGCTGACCATGGCCGCCGCACGCACCACGGCCGCACCGAGCGGGGCGATCTGCCCGGCGTCCAGAGCGGTCGCCGCCACCGCCGCCACCACGTGCCCCGCGCCGGAGTGCACCGGCGCTGCCACGCACGACAGCGCGCTGACGCACTGCCCGTACTGGAAGGCCATCCCCCGCTCCCTGGTCCGCGCCGCCTCCCGCGACCACGCGGCCCGCGACCACCCCTGCGGCGGACCCGCTTCGGGGACGGACGCCGTCAGGATCAGCTCGGCAGCGCTCCCCGGCGGCAGGACCACCCCCGGATGCAGCGGGAAGACGTCGTCCACCTCGCTGCGCGTACTCCCCACCACGATGGCGTGTCCCGCCTCGGGAACCGACAGGCTCACCCCCAACCGTCCCCCCGAGGCTGCCAGTTCGCGCAGGGGCCGCGCCGACGCGGCGCGCAGCGCCCGCGCCGGGTGCCACGCCTGCCCCAGCCGGAACGTCCTCGGGCCCAGCCGGTAGCGGCCCGAACAGCTCTGCACCGCGCCGAGCGCGACGAGCTGCCCCAGCAGCCGGTGCGCCGTCGCCTTGGGCAGTTCCGCGTCCGCCGCCAACCGGGTCAGACCGACCTCGTCGCCGTGCGCGAGCACCTCCATGAGCGCGAACGCGCCCTCCAGTACACCCCGCCCCTCAGTGCCGGATCTGGCCATGAGCGGTTCCCCCTTCCGTGCGGACGCCACCGGTCGGACGGCGCCCGCAACTCCCCGTTCGTCCCGGCCATCAGCGAGAACGGTGGTACCGCCCTCCGCTTCCTCCGGTCCGTTGAACGGACCAGATCATTGCCCGCAACCATGCGATCGCGCCAGTGTGTTGTCACCCAGGGACGCACGGACCGGACCCCACCGGGCCCGGGACGTCCGTCCGCCAGGAGCGACACAAGGAGGATCCGATGAGCGCGATCAAGACCGGCGCCAAGCAGTTCAAGTACGTCATGGGTGCCATGACGGCCGTCTTCTTCGGTTCTTGCTCTGCCAGCTGACGCTGATTCGGGGGGTGGGGGCGGTGCGCCGCCCCCACCCCTTTTTCTTCACCCCCGAAGGAGGCACGAGTGCTGGAGACCGGTGTCCGGCAGGTCCGGGTGGCGATGGCCATGGTGTTCGGCCGGAAGCTGAACGTACGGGCCGTGGAGCGGCTGGTCGCCGACGCCCTCGCCACGCTGGAGGAGTTCGGCTCCCTCGGTGACGACGTCGACGAACTCGCGGACGGGCCCTTCGCCGATCCGGACGAGCGGCGCGACCTGCAGAACCGTGCGCTCCAGCGGACCGTGCGCCGGCTCGCCGCACGCTCGCCCTTCTACCGGGAGCGACTGGCCGGCATCGACCTCGCCGGACTGACCACCGAGACGCTCACCCGCATCCCGGTGACCCGCAAGGCCGACCTGATCGAGCGCCCCGCCGACTTCCTGTGCAGCACCCCCTACCTCGCGACCCAGACCACCGGCACCACCGGCCGCCCCGTGCAGATGTGGCTCTCCCGCTACGAGATGGAGCTGTGGCCCGCCCTGATCGCGCTGTCCGTGGTGCTGCGCGGCGACATCCGCCCCGGCGACCGCATGCAGATCAACCTCAGCTCCCGCGCCACGGCCGCCGTTCAGGAGGACGTGGAGGTCTGCCGGCTCGTGGGCGCCTCCTGCCACGTCGTCGGCCAGGTCCCGCCCGAGGAGTCCGTCGAGCACCTGCTCGGCCGCAACGGCACCCGCCCCACCCTGCTCACCGGCAACCCCAGCTACCTGGCCCGGATGCTCACCGCGGCACGCCGGCGGGGGTGCGGTCCGGACGACTTCGGCCTCCGGGCGATCTACGCGGGCGGTGAGATCGTCTCACCGGCCTTCGTGCAGGCCCTGCGCGAGACCTTCGGGGCGCAGACCATCGGCGACAACTTCGGCATGACCGAACTGCTGCCCGTCGGCGGCCGCACCTGCAGCCGCCACCACCTCCACATCGACCCCAACATGGGGTACACCGAGGTGCTCGAGCCGGACACCGGCGAGCCCGTCGCCCCCGGACAGCTCGGTGAACTGACCGTCACGCCGTACTACCCCTACCGCGAGTGCATGCCGGTCCTGCGCTACAACACCGGCGACGTCGTCCGCACCCTGGTGGGTGAACCGGACTGCGAACTCGCCGCCGTGCCGGCCGTGTCGCAGATCCTCGGCAAGGCCGGCACCCTCCTGCGCACCGCCGACGCGGTCGTGACGCCGCGCGACGTCGTGGAGGCGCTGGACGGCACCCCCGGCATGCCGTGGCCGCTGCGCCACCGGGCGCAGGTCGGAGACGACGGCCGCCTCCACGTGGAGGTCGCCTCGCGCACCGCCACCGCGGCGGAAGTGGCCGAGCGGCTGCGGGCCCGGGACATCGACGCGCGCGTCACCGTCCTGCCGCTGGACGACGAGGAGGCCGCCCGCCGCTTCCCCCTCCGCTGTGACCTGTTGGAGCACACCTTCACCCGGAGCCACGCATGACGGTCTTCTTCCAGCTCGCGGTCACGGCCGCCCTGGCCCTCGCGGTCGTCGCCGGCACCATCGCCTACTTCCGTGCCGTGCGCACGGCGAGGCCGCCGGTCGGTGTCTTCAACGGGCGGGACATCTTCATGATGATGGGCTTCGTCCTGGCGCTGCCATACGTCTACCTCGCGCTGCCCGGCGCCGTCCTCCCGGTCGTGCTGGCGCTGGTCTTCGCCGGCGGACTGTCCGTGGGCTACCAGCCCCTGATCGGCAACGGCCGGCTGCGCTGGACCTTGATCACCCTGCTGATCGCGAGCGTGCTCGCCGCCCACCTGGCCTTCGGCGAGACCGCGCCGCCGTACTGGGTCGCCAACAGCTGCGTCGTCGGCCTGGTGGTCGTCTCGGCGACCAACCTCAACGTCCAGGGCGGCATGAAACTGCAGAACGTGGCATGGTTCCTGCTCGCCCTCGCCGCCTACGACGCCTTCTTCGCATGGGTCGTACCGCTGACGCAGGAACTCGCCGACGCCGTCCAGGGCTACCCGTACGCCCCGGCCGCCGGCCTGCGCATCGGCGAGGACCTCGGCGCCGTCATCGGCATGGGCGACCTGCTGGCCTACGCCCTGTTCACCACCACCGCCTACAAGGCGTACGGAAGGCCGGGGCTGCGGACCGGGATCGCCCTGGTGGTGCTCTTCGGGGCGGTGGCTCCCGTGGCCGCCCTCCACCTGATCGCTGCGGCCACCGGCGACGCCCCCGGCATCATCCCCGCCCAGGTGTTCTTCGGCCCGGCGGCCTTCACCGCCTACCAGGTGCTGCGCCGCCGGGGACCGGAGCGGCGGATGGCCGACATCGTCTTCCGCCGCGACCGCGCCGAGGCTCCGCGGCAGGCCCCGGTACGGGCCGAGGCCCGGCCGGCCGCCTGAGCCGAGCACCGCGAGGGGCGGGGGCCGGTGTCCCCGGCCCGCCGCCCCGCGCGGTGCGCGCACCGCCCGCGGCCGGCGCCCCACGGTTGCGTCGACGCCGCGGCGAGTGGCGGTGACGAGCCCCGACGGCGCAGGCTGTATGCATGCGGGCGCCCATCCGCTCCTCTTCCCGACCGGGAGGCGGCGGTCACCACCAGGTCCTCTTCGTCGTCGCGGAGTGTGTGCCCTTCGCGATCGCGCTCCTGGTGCTGGCCGTCGAGTTCACGCCCGCGCACGTCCTCTACACCGGGCCCTTCCTCGTGGCCACGCCGGCACTCGCCGCCGTCACGATGGGCCCGCGGGGCACCGTCGCCGCGGCGGCGCTGGCCGTCGCCGTGAGCATCACGACCGCCACGTACAACCAGGCGTGGGGCGACCAGCAGGTCTACAGCAACTTCATCGCCCTCTTCCTGGTGTCGGTGGCCAGCGTGACGACCAGCCGCATGGCCCGCGCCCGCAGCGCCGGCGAGCTCAACCAGGTCCGCAGGATCGCCTCGGCGGCCCAGAAGGTCCTGCTGCGGCCGGTCCCCGACCGGCTGGGCCCGCTGCGCGCGGCCAGCCTCTACGTCGCCGCCGAGCAGGGCGCGCAGATCGGCGGCGACCTCTACGAGGCCGTCGAGACCAGGTACGGGGTCCGGATGATCGTCGGCGACGTACGGGGCAAGGGCCTGCCCGCCGTCCGCGCGGCCGCGGCCGTCCTGGGCGCCTTCCGGGAGGCGGTGAACTACGAGGACGACCTGGTGGACGTCGTCCGGCACTGCGAGGCGGCCATGCGCCGGGACGCCGCCGTGCCGGGCGCGGTCGACGAGGAGGCGCTCGTGGAGGGGTTCGTCACCGCGGTGGTGGCCCAGGTGCCGGACGGGCACGTGGTCGAGGTGGTCAACCGCGGCCATCCGCCGCCGATGCTGCTGCGCGACGGCACCGTCCACACCCTGATGCCCGGCACCCCGCTGCCGCCGCTCGGCCTCGGGGAGTTCATCGCCGGCCCGCCCGGCACCCTGGACAGCTACGCCTTCCTGCCCGGCGACCGCCTGCTGCTCCACACCGACGGCGTCATCGAGGCCCGCGACCGCGGCAATGTCTTCTTCGACCTGCCGAAGGCCATGGAGGCGTTGCCCGACGAGGGGCCCCGGGAGTTCCTGGAGCGGCTGTGCCAGGCGCTGGTCCGCCACACCGCCGACCAGCTCGCGGACGACGTGGCGATGATCCTCGTCGACCGGCTCGACGAGTCCGGAGGGAGCACCCGATGACGCGTGTGCAGTGGCTGCTCGTACGCGGCGAGCGCGGCAACCCCGCGACGCGCCTGGACGACCGGCGCGCGGACGGCGCCGCCTGGTCCCGGGGCAGCGAGGCCCGGCCGCTGGTCCACGGCGCCGCGTACTTCGCCGAGCTCCTGGCGGCCGTCGAGGCGATGGGCGAAGGCGACCTGCTGCTCTTCACCGACTGGCGCGGCGACCGCGACGAGCGCCTCGACGGGCCCGGTACGGAGATCGGCGCAGTCCTGTGCCGGGCGGCCGAGCGCGGCGTCATGGTCAAGGGACTGCTGTGGCGTTCCCACCTGGACAGCCTCCACTTCAGCGAGGAGGAGAACCTCCGCTTCGGCAAGGAACTGGCCCGGGCCGGCGGCGAGTGCCTGCTCGACATGCGGGTCCGGCCCGGCGGCTCCCACCACCAGAAACTGGTGGTGCTGCGCCACCGCGACCGCCCCGAGCAGGACGTCGCGTACGTCGGCGGCATCGACCTCTGCCACAACCGCAACGACGACGCCGAGCACCGCGGCGACCGGCAGTCCCTGCGCCTGGCCGCCCCGTACGGGCCGCACCCGCCGTGGCACGACGTCCAGCTCGCCCTGCGCGGACCGGTCGTCGGTGACGTCGAGGCCGTCTTCCGCGAGCGCTGGGAGGACCCGTCCCCGCTCAGCCGCAGCCCCCTCACCCGGCTGCGGGAGCGGATGCACCAAGAGGACGTCGACGCGGACCCGCTGCCGCCGCAGACCCCCGACCCGGAGCCCTGCGGCACCCATACCGTGCAGTTGCTGCGGACCTACCCGAACCGCCTGCTGCACGGCTATCCCTTCGCCCCCGACGGCGAGCGCAGCATCGCCCGCGGCTACCTCAAGGCGCTGCGGCGTGCCCGGGCGCTGATCTACCTGGAGGACCAGTACCTGTGGTCGCCCCGCGTCGTGGCCGGCTTCGCCGAGGCCCTGCGCCGCAATCCGGGCCTCCGCATGATCGGCGTCGTCCCCGTCCACCCCGACCAGGACGGGCCGCTCACCCTGCCGATGAACCTGATCGGGCGGATCAACGCGCTCTCCGAGCTGCGCGGCGCCGGCGGCGACCGGGTCGCGGTGTACGGCCTGGAGAACCACTCCGGGACGCCCGTCTACGTCCACGCCAAGGTGTGCGTGATCGACGACGTGTGGGCCTCGGTCGGCTCCGACAACATCAACCTCCGTTCGTGGACCCACGACTCCGAACTCGGCTGCGCGGTCCTCGACGAGACCGCGGATCCCCGCCGTCCGCGGGACCCGGGCGGCCTGGGGGACGGCGCCCGGGTCTTCGCCCGGGAGCTGCGCCTGGAGCTCATGCGGGAGCACCTGGACCTCGCACCGCCCGACGAGGGCGGGGGCGGGCCCGGGGAGGGGGAGGAGGCCGGGCAGGCGCCCGGGGGCGCGGACGACGGCTCGCTGTGCGACCCCGTGGCCGCCTTCGAGGCGTTCCGTGCCGCGGCCGAGGCGCTCGACGCCTGGTACGACGGCGGCCGGCGCGGCCCCCGCCCGCCCGGGCGGCTGCGCCGCTACGGCCCACCCGACCTGCCGCCTGCGCGGCGGCTGCTGGCCCGGCCGCTGCACCGCGTCCTGGTCGACCCCGACGGCCGCCCGATGCGGCTGAGGTGGGGCAAGAGGTTCTGAGCGGTGCCGCATACCGGTGGTAACCGCGAGGAAGCGGACGCCCGCGGCGTTGCGCAGGTACCCCTGAAGCGGCCCAGGAGTAGTGGGGTTAGCATATGAGCGCCGCCTAGCTCGAAAGATAAAGCCTGTGACTGTCAACGAGGACTCGTTCACCAACTGGAACCACCGCGAGGAGATCGCGGAGGCGATGATCCCGATCATCGGGAAGCTGCACCGTGAGCGGGACGTCAACATCCTGCTCCACAGCCGCTCCCTGGTGAACAAATCGGTGGTCAGCATCCTCAAGACCCACCGCTTCGCCCGGCAGATCGACGGCGAGGAGCTGTCGGTCACCGAGACCATGCCGTTCCTGCAGGCGCTCACCGCGCTGGACCTCGGCCCCTCCCAGATCGACCTCGGCATGCTCGCCGCCACCTACAAGGCCGAGGACCACGGCCTGTCGGTGGAGGAGTTCACCGCCCAGGCCGTCGCAGGCGCCACGGGCGAGAACAAGCTGGAGCGCAGCGAGGGCCGCGACGTCGTCCTGTACGGCTTCGGCCGCATCGGCCGCCTCGTCGCCCGCCTGCTCATCGAGAAGGCCGGCTCGGGCAAGGGCCTGCGCCTGCGGGCCGTCGTCGTCCGCGGCGGCGGCGACCAGGACCTGGTCAAGCGCGCCTCGCTGCTGCGGCGCGACTCGATCCACGGCCAGTTCCAGGGCACGATCACCGTGGACGAGGCCAACAGCACCATCGTCGCCAACGGCAACGCGATCAAGGTGATCTACGCGAACGACCCCTCCGAGGTCGACTACACGGCGTACGGCATCAAGGACGCCATCCTCATCGACAACACCGGCAAGTGGCGCGACCGCGAGGGCCTGTCGAAGCACCTGCGCCCCGGTATCGACAAGGTCGTCCTCACCGCCCCCGGCAAGGGTGACGTCCCGAACATCGTGCACGGCGTCAACCACGACACCGTCAAGCCGGACGAGCGGATCCTGTCCTGCGCGTCCTGCACCACCAACGCCATCGTCCCGCCGCTGAAGGCCATGGACGACGAGTACGGCGTCCTGCGCGGCCACGTCGAGACCGTCCACTCGTTCACGAACGACCAGAACCTGCTGGACAACTACCACAAGGCCGACCGCCGCGGCCGCTCCGCGCCGCTGAACATGGTCATCACCGAGACCGGCGCCGCCTCCGCCGTCGCGAAGGCGCTGCCCGGCCTCAAGGCACCCATCACCGGCAGCTCGATCCGCGTCCCCGTCCCGGACGTCTCGATCGCCATCCTCAGCCTGCGCCTGGGCCGCGAGACCACCCGCGAGGAGGTCCTCGACCACCTGCGCGACGTCTCGCTGAACTCGCCGCTGAAGCGCCAGATCGACTTCACCACCGCCCCCGACGCCGTCTCCATGGACTTCGTCGGCTCGCGCCACGCGTCCATCGTCGACGCCGGCGCGACCAAGGTCGACGGCGACAACGCGATCCTCTACCTGTGGTACGACAACGAGTTCGGCTACTCGTGCCAGGTCATCCGCGTCGTCCAGCACGTCTCCGGCGTGGAGTACCCGACCTACCCGGTCCCGGCGGTCTGACCCCCCCCGACCCGACCCGTTCCGGCACCGCCGCCCCGCCGCTCCGCGCCGCGGGGCGGCGGTGTTCGTCCGTACCCCGTACCCAGCACCCCGCGCCGCCGTGCCCGGCCGCTCAGGCGTCCGCGGGCACGGGCCGCCGCAGCAGGTAGACGGCGGCGGCCCCGACCAGGGCCGCCATGCACACGATGAACACCAGCCCGGCGCCCTCCAGGCCCATCGGCTCCACGAGCAGGCCCACACCGATGACCGGTACGGAGATGCCCGCGTAGGCCACGACGAACAGCGTCGAGACCACCGCCGCACGCCGGTCCGGCGGCGAGGCCGCGGCCACCGCCGCCAGCGCCCCGCGGAACGCCAGCCCCTGCCCGACCCCGCCGACCACCGCGCTCGCCACCACCAGCGCCAGCAGGTCCCACACCAGCGCCCCCGCGAGCAGCGCCAGTCCGGCGAGCAGCCCCGCGCAGCCCAGCGGCAGCGACCGGCCCACCCCGACCCGGCCGACGGCCAGCTGTCCGGCCGTGGAGGAGAAGAAGGCCAGCGCGACAACCAGCCCGCTCACGGCGTGGTTGGTCACGCCGAGGGACTGTGCGAGGAAGGCCGGACTGACCGAGGTGAAGACACCGAAGAGGGCGAACCCCACGAAGGCGGCGATCGCCGCGGGCCCGAACACCGACCGCACCTGCGCAGGGACGCCCGGCCGCTGCGGCCGTACGGTGCGCAGCGGCCGCCGCTCCCGCACGGTCTCGTCCAGCCCCAGCACGACGGCCGCCGAGACGGCCACCAGCAGCAGGTGCACGGCGAACGGCAGGTGCAGCGGCCATGGGGCGTACTGCGCGAGGACACCGGCGAGCAGCGGACCGCAGCCGAGCCCGCCCATGTTGGCCGCCGTCGCGACGAAGGTGGCCCGGGAGGCACCGCCGCGCGGCGCCAGCTCCATCACGTAGACCGTCGCCGCCCCGGTGAACAGCCCCGCGGAGAGACCGGACAGCAGCCGTCCCGCGTACAGCCAGCCCATCGCGGTGGCGCAGAGGAAGCAGACGGCGCTGGCCGCGGAGAACCCCAGGCCCGCCAGCAGGACGGGCCGCCGGCCGACGGCGTCGGAGGCGTTGCCCGCGAGCAGGAGCACGCCGATGACCCCGAAGGCGTACACGGCGTACACGACGGTCACCACCAGCTCGGAGAAGCCGAACTTCTCCTGGTAGAGGCCGTAGAGCGGGGTCGGCAGCGTGGTGCCCGCCATGCACACGGCGAATACCGCCCCGCTGAGCAAGCACTGGCGCCACCCTCGGCGATCACCGTCCATGCCGCCGACGGTAACCCGCGCAACGCGGGCCCGCAGGGCGGTCAGGGGCGCCCCTCGTGGAGTTCCAGCGGGCCCGTGCCTCGGGCCCGGGCCTCCAGGCAGGCGGTGATCTGGCGCCGCAGGACGCCCTTGACCAGGGTGCGCAGCTCCTCGCGCGGGACGGTGCGCCACTGGAGCAGCTCGGCCGGGTCCAGCCGGATCCGGGCGAGCGTCGGGGCGTCGAGGACGCCGCCGTCGTAGAGGAAGCGGATGCGGGCCGGACGGCCGGGTTTGTGCGACCAGTTCACCGCGAGGAGGCGGCCCGGGGCCAGGTCGAGGCCGAGTTCCTCCCGGACCTCCCGCCGGGCGGCGGCGCGCGGGATCTCACCGATGTCGCTGTCGATGCCGCCGCCCGGCAGGTTCCAGCGGTCGGTACGGCCGTACGCGGGCTGCACGAGCAGGATCCCGCCGTCGCCCGCGGTGAACACCACGCTCGCGGCGGTCAGCGCCTTCGGCCGGCTGGCCCGGTGGCTCGCCGCGTCGAGTGCGCCGGCGTGCTCCAGGGCCGCCCGCCGGGCCGGGTCCAGGCCGGCCGGAGAACCCGGCTGGGGCACACCGTCGACCAGGTGGGCGAAGGAACCGGTGTGCAGGGCGGCCAGCCCCGCCCGCAGCCGGGCCGCGACCCGCGGCGGCAGGACGGCGCATGCCTCCTGCGGACGCAGCCTGCGCGTTCCGGCAGGCGCCGGGCCGCCCTCCTGCGGCGGGAGCGGTCCGACCAGGTGGACGTGCACGATCAGGGACCGGCCGAGCGGCCCCGGCGGCCTGGAGTCCACCGCCAGCAGCCGGCCGACGGGCGCCGTGAGCCCGAGTTGCTCCCGCAGGCCGCGGGCCAGCCCCTGCTCCGGCGTCTCGGTGTCCCCGACGGCACCGCCGGGCAGGTCGGTGCCGGACGCGGTGGTCCGTACGAGGACCCGCCCGCGGGCGTCCAGGACGATCCCGGCGGCGGCCACGACCGGCGCCGGCCGGGCGGGGGAGGGGCGTTCGGACACGGCGGGCTCCTGGTACTCGGGTCCTGGCCAGCAGCACTATGCCGGTCCCGCCCCGCCCGCCCGGCACCGACATGCGGACCCCCGCCGCGCCACCCGCCCCGCCGCCACCCCCGCGAGCCCGGCATGATCCAAAAGACGCGACTCCTAGGCGCGGGCCAGGAGGAGGCCGCCCATGGTGACCATCGTGGCGGCGACGAGGCCGTCCATGACGCGCCAGGCCGAGGGGCGGGCCAGGACGCCGCTCAGCAGCCGGGCCCCGTAGCCCAGGCCGGCGAACCAGGTCAGGCTGGCCAGGCCGGCTCCCACGCCGAAGGCCCAGCGCAGGTCGCCGCGATCGGCGGCGAGGGAGCCGACGAGCAGCACGGTGTCCAGGTACACGTGCGGGTTGAGCCAGGTCATGGCCAGGCAGGTGAGTACCGCCCCCCGCACGGAGCCGGACGCCGCGCCCTGCGCGGTGAGGGCGGCGCCGGGGACCGGCCGCAGCACCCGGCGCGCGGCGAGGACCCCGTAGCCGACGAGGAACACGCCACCTGCCAGGCCCACCGCGGTCAGGGCCGCGGGCCAGGCGGTCACGAAGGCCCCGACGCCCGCCACGCCGAGGGCGATGAGGGCGGCGTCGGAGACGGCACAGATGGCGACCACGGCGAGCACGGCGTGGCGGCGCACGCCCTGCCGGAGGACGAAGGCGTTCTGCGCGCCGATGGCGACGATGAGGGAGAGTCCGGTGCCGAAGCCGGCCAGGGCCGCGGTGAGGGTGCCGTAGGTCATGGCTCGACCGTAGGCAGCGCAGATGTTTCAGTACAGCTAAAGATTTTTACGTACCATTAGCACGCGTGATGGACGAGCTCCCTCTGGACCAGGTACGCACCCTCCTCGCCGTGGTCGACGAGGGCACCTTCGACGCGGCGGCGGCCGCCCTCCATGTGACGCCGTCGGCCGTCAGCCAGCGCGTCAAGGCCCTCGAACAGCGCACCGGACGCGTGCTGCTGATGCGGACGAAGCCGGTACGGGCGACGGAATCCGGGGAGGTGGTGGTCCGCTTCGCCCGGCAGCTGGCCCGGCTGGAACGGGACGCGCGCGCCGAGTTGGGCATGGCCGACGAGCGGGGACCCGTGCGGTTGCCGATCGCGGTGAACGCCGACTCCCTCGCGACGTGGTTCCTGCCCGCGCTGACGAGGCTCCCGCAGGACCCGCCGATCTGCATCGAACTGCACCGCGAGGACGAATCGCACACCACGGCACTGCTGCGCGAAGGCCAGGTGATGGCGGCGGTGACCTCCTCGCCGGACCCGGTGGCCGGGTGCAGCGTACGGATGCTGGGCCTGGCGCGGTACCTGCCGACGGCCAGCCCCGCCTTCGCCGGACGGTACCTGAAGGGCCCGCCGGAGCGGGACCTGCGAGAGGCCCCGACGATCGTCTTCGACCGCAAGGACGACCTCCAGGACGCCTTCGTCCGCTCACTGACCGGGGACCTCGCGGCCGGAGCGGGGCCGGTGCGGCACCACGTGCCGACGTCGGAGGGCTTCCGGGACGCGGTCGTCGCCGGACTGGGGTGGGGGCTGGTGCCCGAGCAGCAGGCGGGTCCGCTGGTGCGCGCCGGCGAGCTGGTGCTGGTGGTGCCCGGCCGGCCGCTGGACGTACCCCTCTACTGGCAGCAGTGGAAACTCGACTCGCCGGCCCTGTCGACGGTCGCTGACGTGGTCGCGGCGGCGGCCGCGCAGGCACTTCGCAGCCCCTCGGCGTGACCGCCCGGTCCGGGCATAGGCTGGCGGACCATGGAGTCCTACACGATCGGCCAGGCGGCCCGGCTGCTCGGCGTCAGCATCGACACCGCCCGGCGCTGGGCGGACGCCGAGCGCTTCCCGACCCGGCGCGAGGGCACCCGCAGGATGGTGGACGGGCCCGACCTGGCGGCGTTCTGCGTCGTGGTCGCGCGGGAGGGCGACGCCGAGGGCGAGGAAGCCCCCCACACCTCGGCGCGCAACGCCTTCCCCGGCATCGTCACCGGGGTGAGACTGGGCACGGTCGACGCGCAGGTGGAGATCCAGGCCGGTCCGCACCGCATCGTGTCGCTGCTGACGCGGGAGGCGGTCGAGGAACTCGGCCTGGAGGTCGGTGCACGGGCCACGGCGCGGGTGAAGTCGACCAGCGTGTTCGTCGACCGGGCCTGACACCGCGCCCGGGGCCGGCCCGGCCTGCGACGATGGCAGACTGGCCGGTGATCCGCCGAAGGGGAGTACGCCGTTGTCCATGTTCAGCAACCTGCGCCGGGCCGTGCGCCGCGGCTACCGCAGGGCCGTCGACCTCAGCCACCCGGCCCGCTCCCCGCTCGGCAGCGCGGTGGTCAACTGCCTGGTCTACCGGGACGGTACGCGGCAGGAGGACTGCGCCGAGGCCGAGGAGGCATTGCGCCGGGTCCGCAAGAGCGGCGACGGCTTCGTCTGGATCGGCCTGCACGAGCCGTCGCAGGCCGAGCTCGCCGGGCTCGCGGAGCTGTTCGGCCTGCACCCCCTCGCCGTCGAGGACGCCGTCCACGCGCACCAGCGCCCCAAGGTGGAGCGCTACGGCGACACGCTCTTCTCCGTCTTCAAGACCGTGCGCTACGTGGAGCACGAGGAACTGACCGCCACCAGCGAGGTGGTGGAGACCGGCGAGCTGATGGCCTTCACCGGCCAGGACTTCGTCATCACCATCCGGCACGGCGGCCGCGGCACCCTCGGGCCCGTGCGCGAGGAGCTGGAGGCCGACCCCGAGCAGCTGCTCAGGGGCCCCGCGGCGGTCCTGCACGGGATCGCGGACCACGTGGTCGACGACTACATGGCCGTCACCGACGCCGTGCAGAACGACATCGACGCCGTGGAGACCGCGGTGTTCAGCGAGAACGGCGGCCGCGGCGACGCCGGACGCATCTACCAGCTCAAGCGTGAACTCCTGGAGCTGCGGCGGGCGGTGGCGCCGCTGGGCCGGCCGCTCCAGCAGTTGGCCACCCAGCCGATACCGGTCATCCCGCCGGAGATCCGTGCGTACTTCCGGGACGTCGCGGACCACGTGACCCGGGCCACCGAGCAGATCGGCGCCTACGACAACCTCCTGGACTCCATCCTCCAGGCCCACCTTGCGCAGGTGACGGTCGCTCAGAACGAGGACATGCGCAAGATCACGGCATGGGCGGCGATCGTGGCGGTGCCCACCATGGTCTGCGGTGTCTACGGCATGAACTTCGACCACATGCCGGAGCTGCACTGGACGTACGGCTACCCGCTCGTCCTCGGCGTCATGGCGGTGGCCTGCTTCCTCATCCACCGGGGCTTCCGCCGCAACGGCTGGCTCTGACCCCGGGGGTCCCCGCGGTGTCGCGAGGGGGTAACGATGTGGGTAACGATCGGAACAGCTCCCGGGGCGTCAAGTAGGCCTCGCGTGCGGACGATTCGGACGTCCGCGGACATGGCGCCGCGGCTGTGTCCCGAAAGCGTGACCCGGGTGCCGGAAATCGGGCGGTCCGGCCGATTTGGCTTCCCCGTAAGTGGCTTGACCTCGACGTAAGGGGGGCATAAGTTCTGCCCCGGCTTGCTCCAGCAGGACGGGCCGAACCAACCGTCCTCTGGGGGGACCCGTGAACTACTACCTCGACGTTCTGAAGAAGTACGCCGACTTCTCCGGCCGCGCGCGCCGCCAGGAGTACTGGATGTTCTTCCTCTTCCAGATCGCCGCGCTGATCATCGTCGCGATCCTGGACGCCGTCCTCGGCACGTCCCCGTGGCTGTACCTCATCTACGCGCTGGCCACCCTGCTCCCGAACCTGGCCGTG
Source organism: Streptomyces sp. NRRL F-2664 (assembly GCF_000719345.1). Lineage (GTDB taxonomy): Bacteria > Actinomycetota > Actinomycetes > Streptomycetales > Streptomycetaceae > Streptomyces. The sequence goes on along the minus strand of NZ_JOFX01000005.1, from coordinate 157,475 downwards.
TCCGTGCGCCGCCTGCACGACACCGGCAAGTCCGGCTGGTGGATGCTCATCTCCCTCGTGCCGTTCATCGGCGGCATCTGGCTGCTGGTCCTGCTGGCCACCGCCGGCCAGCCGCAGCCGAACCAGTACGGCCAGGACCCGAAGGCCGCCTACGCCGCCTGATCCGCCGTCCGGGCCCGCTCGCGGCCCGAGCGTGGTTGATCGCCCGAGCGCCGCCCCCGCTGAAACAGCGGCGGGCGGCGCTCTCGCTTTTTCCGGGCCCGGGGAAGCCCGCGTGACGTGCGTCTCGCGGACTGGCGGCCGGGGGCTGTGCTGACCGGCCCGATCACGAGATATCTTGATGTCGAGCAATGTTGCAGACGAGAGACGCAGACTGTGGAGCGGAGCATCCGGTGACTGACTCGACCATCATCTACACGCACACTGACGAGGCCCCGGCCCTCGCGACGTATTCCTTCCTGCCTGTGATCCAGGCGTACGCGTCGACGGCCGGTGTGAATGTCGAGACCCGTGACATCTCCCTGGCCGGTCGGATCATCGCCCTGTTCCCCGAGTACCTCGAGGAGAGCCAGCGGATCGCCGACGCCCTCGCCGAGCTCGGCGAGCTGGCGAAGACCCCGGAAGCCAACATCATCAAGCTTCCGAACATCTCGGCCTCGATCCCGCAGCTGAAGGCCGCGATCGCCGAGCTCCAGGGCCAGGGCTACGCCCTCCCGGACTACCCGGACGACCCGAAGACCGACGAGGAGCGCGACATCCGCGCCCGCTACGACAAGGTCAAGGGCAGCGCCGTCAACCCGGTCCTGCGCGAGGGCAACTCCGACCGCCGCGCGCCCGGCTCGGTCAAGAACTACGCCAAGACGCACCCGCACCGCATGGGCGCCTGGACCTCCGAGTCGAAGACGAACGTCGCCACCATGGGCGAGAACGACTTCCGCTCCACCGAGAAGTCCACCGTGATCGCCGAGGACGGCACCCTGCGCATCGAGCACGTGGCCGCCGACGGCGCCGTCACCGTGCTGCGCGAGTCCGTACCGGTCCTCGCCGGCGAGGTCGTCGACGCGTCCGTGATGCACGTCGACGCGCTGCGCACCTTCCTCAACGACCAGATCGAGCGCGCCAAGGCCGAGGGCGTGCTGTTCTCCGTGCACCTCAAGGCCACGATGATGAAGGTCTCCGACCCGATCATCTTCGGCCACGTGGTCCGCGCCTTCCTGCCGAAGACCTTCGCTCGCTACGGCGAGACCCTCGCCGCCGCCGGCCTGTCGCCCAACGACGGCCTCGGCGCCATCCTGAACGGCCTGGGCAACCTGCCCGACGGTGACGCGATCAAGGCCTCCATCGACGCCGAGATCGCCGAGGGCCCGGCCCTCGCCATGGTCGACTCCGACAAGGGCATCACCAACCTGCACGTGCCGTCCGACGTGATCGTCGACGCCTCCATGCCGGCCATGATCCGCACCTCCGGCCACATGTGGGGCCCCGACGGCAACGAGGCCGACACCCTCGCCGTCCTCCCGGACAGCAGCTACGCCGGCGTCTACCAGGCCGTCGTCGAGGACTGCCGCGCCCACGGCGCCTTCGACCCGGCCACCATGGGCTCGGTGCCGAACGTCGGCCTCATGGCCCAGAAGGCCGAGGAGTACGGCAGCCACGACAAGACCTTCGAGATCGCCGCCGCGGGCACCGTCCGCGTCGTCGACGCCGCGGGCGACGTGCTCATCGAGCAGGAGGTCGCCGCCGGCGACATCTTCCGCGCCTGCCAGACCAAGGACCTGCCGATCCAGGACTGGGTCAAGCTCGCCGTCACCCGCGCCCGCGCCACCGGCGCTCCGGCCGTCTTCTGGCTCGACGAGAGCCGCGCCCACGACGCGCAGCTGATCGCCAAGGTCAAGACGTACCTGGCCGACCACGACACCGAGGGTCTGACCATCAAGATCCTCTCCCCGGTCGAGGCCACCGCCTTCTCCCTGGAGCGCATCCGCCGCGGCGAGGACACCATCTCGGTCACCGGCAACGTGCTGCGCGACTACCTGACCGACCTCTTCCCGATCCTGGAGCTGGGCACCAGCGCCAAGATGCTGTCGGTCGTCCCGCTCATGAACGGCGGCGGCCTCTTCGAGACGGGCGCCGGCGGCTCCGCCCCGAAGCACGTCCAGCAGCTGGTCAAGGAGAACTACCTGCGCTGGGACAGCCTGGGCGAGTTCTTCGCACTGGCCGCCAGCTTCGAGCACCTCGCGATCACCACCGGCAACGCCCGCGCCCAGGTGCTGGCCGACACCCTGGACCGTGCGACCGGCACCTTCCTCAACGAGGACAAGTCGCCGAGCCGCAAGCTGGGCGGCATCGACAACCGCGGCAGCCACTTCTACCTGGCCCTGTACTGGGCCCAGGAGCTGTCCCGGCAGATCGACGACCCGAAGCTGGCCGCGGCCTTCGAGCCGCTCGCCAAGACCCTCGCCGAGCGCGAGGAGACCATCGTCTCCGAGCTCATCGCCGTCCAGGGCTCCCCGGCCGACATCGGCGGGTACTACCAGCCCGACTCCGCCAAGGCCGCGGCGATCATGCGCCCGTCCGCGACGCTGAACGAGGCCCTCGGCCTGCTCGGCTGACGCTCCTCCCGACGCGTTCCCGACGTGTTCCGCCCCGGCCGGCCCCGCGCCCGGTCGGGGCGGAGCCGTCCGCGGCCGGTCACAGGCGGTGGATGCGCTCCTGGTCGAAGGCCAGCGGGGCCCGCCCGGCGGCCAGGATCCGCAGTCCGGGAGCCACGGGCAGCAGCGTGCGCAGCCAGGCCAGGGCGTCCTGGCCGAGCTGCTCCGTCCCGTCCAGGACGAGCAGCATGTCCCGCTCGGCCAGCCAGGACGCGGCGTGCGTCGTCGTCCCGCGGGGCAGGGCCGGCACGCCGGGTACGGAACCCAGTTCCGCCGTCAGTTCGCGGACGCCGTAGCCGCCCTCCAGCGGGTCGAGGGCGACGACCGCCACCCCGTCGCAGAAGTTCGACGCGAGCCTTCGCGCGATCTCCCGCACCAGCAGGCTGCGCGGCTCGCGGAACCCGCCCGCCACGGTGAGCACCCGCCCGCGCCGGACGGCGGTCAGCAGCCGCGACATCTCGGCGGAGGTCGCCGGGAGCCGCCCGGTGGATCCTGACCCCGATTCCCTCATCGGCGCGATGCCCCCTCGCATGCGTGACCAGGTACGGCCCCGTCTGCAGGGATCTTTCGGCCGTATGCCGACGATTATGCGCCACTTGGGCCGTATCGCTAGGGGAATGTCGGATTCCGATCCGGGGGCGAGGGGCCGGGCCCGCCCGGCGGCCTGGAACGGTTGTCCGGGAGCCGGGAATCGGCTCTACTGCTGTCCAGGCCCTGCGGGGCGCAGGGGCGGGAGGGGCCACGATGACAGCGGACCGGCGCACGGACCGGCGAGCACGACAGAGCACACGCGGCGCGGACCGGGCGGCGCGACCGGTGTCGCACCGGCGCCGACCGGCGGTGCGGGGCGGCCGGCCGCTGCTGACCCTGCTGCTGTCCGCCTTCCTCCTCGTGGGTGTCTGTGCGGCCACCGGCATCGCCTGGGACCCGCTCGCCGGGGACCCCGCTCAGAGCGCCACCGCGCAGGGCCCCGCGGCCCCCCAGCTCCCCGGGCCCGGCTCCGCTTCCGACGCCACCGGCCCGGACGCCCCGAAGCCGGAAGAGAGCCCCGCCCCCACCCAGGGCGCGGCGGGCAAGGGCGATCCCGACGGAGCGGTGGACTCCGGAGCCGCCCGCCCCGTGGCCGCCCTGCCCTTCGACATGCCCCAGCCGGCTGCCCTGCGCTCCGGCGAAGCCGGCAGGAAGCTGGTGTTCGCCCACTACTTCACCCCGTACCCGCTCTCCCTGGACAATGCGGGCGCGGACAACGACTACTACGCCCGCAACTACCTGAACCCCGACGGCGAGAGCGGCAAACACGGCCGCTACGGCGGCCTGCTGCGCGACCGCCCGCTGCCCGTGGCCCCCAAGAGCGGGGACTGGGAGTACGCCAACCTCCAGCAGGAGGTGCGCACCGCCCGCGCCGCCGGCATCGACGGCTTCACCCTCGACCTGCTCTCCCTCTCCGGCAAGAACTGGGACCGCTCCAACCTGCTCATGGCGGCCGCCCGTTCGGTCGACCCGCACTTCAAAATCATGCTGATGCCGGACATGACCTCCCTGAAGACCGACGACCCCCGCGTGCTGGCCGAGGCGATCGCGACGCTCGGCGACGCCTCCGCCGCCCACCGGCTCCCGGACGGCCGGCTCGTCGTCTCCCCCTTCAAGGCCGAGGCGAAGAGCGTGGCCTGGTGGACCGAGGTCATCCGGGTGCTCAGGGCCGACCACGGCATCGGCACCGCCTTCGTGCCGCTCTTCCTCGACTTCGGCGCCCACAGCGGCGAGTTCGCCCCGATCAGCCACGGCTTCTCCGAGTGGGGCAGCCGCAGCTACGTCGGCCAGGAGAGCTCCACCCGCGACGTCCGGCGGGCCCACGGCATGGGCAAGATCTGGATGCAGCCCGTGTCGGTCCAGGACGCCCGCCCCAACCAGGGCATCTACGACGAGGCCGGCAACACGGCGACCCTGCGCGCCACCTGGACCCGCGCCATCGAGGACGGCGCCGACTGGGTCCAGCTCACCACCTGGAACGACTACTCCGAGGGCAGCCAGTTCGCGCCGTCCGTGCACAACGGTCACGCCTACCTCGACCTCACCTCCTACTACCTGACCCGTTTCAAGACGGGCGCCTGGCCGAAGATCGTCCGCGACACCCTGTACCTCACCGCCCGCACCCAGTTCGCGGGCGCCGACCCCACCGGCGACCAGTCTCTGGTGATGTCGCTGCGCAAGGGCAGCGCCCCGCCCAGGGACACGGTGGAAGTGCTCAGCTTCCTCACCGGCCCGGCGGTCGTGCGCACGACGGTCGGCACGGTCCGGGGCAGCCACGACGCCCCCGCCGGACTCCATTCCCAGCTGCTCCCCCTCAGGACCGGCACGAGCGCGGCGCACGTCACGCGCGACGGGAAGACCTCGGCCGAGGTCGACCTCCCGTACCGGGTGGACCACTCGGTGGAGGTCCAGGACCTCCAGTACTACGCGGCGACGAGCGGCCGCGAACGGTGACGGAGGCCGCAACGGCACGGCCCCCCGCCGCCGCAGCCGGTCCGCGCGGATCCGGCCGGTGGCGCCGCGGTGGTGTTCCCGGCGACGGGGGCGGCGGGGGATGATCCGGACGACACCCCGCCGCACACCGGAGGCACCGTGACCGAGACGACACGCCCCGCAGACCCGTTCACGCCCCCGGCGGTCCCGGCGGCGCAGCCCGCCGGGCAGGAGGCGCCCGGAGAGTTCCCCGGTGGTGCGGGGCTGTTCCGCCTCGACCCGGACGTGGCCCACCTCAACCACGGCTCCTTCGGCGCCGTCCCCGTGCCCGTCCAGGAGGCGCAGGCCGCGCTGCGCGCCGAGGTGCACGCCGACCCCGACGCCTTCTTCGTCGCCGTACCCGAACGCCTTGAGCAGGCCCGCGCCCGGATCGCCGCGCACCTCGCCACCGACCCCGACGGCCTCGCCTTCATCGCCAACGCCACCGAAGGCGCCAACCTCGCCCTCGACGCCGTCCCGCTCGCCGAAGGCGACGAGATCCTGGTCACCGACCACGGATACGGCACCGTCACCGCGGCCGCGGCCCGCCGCGCCCCCGTCACCACCGTCGCCCTCGACCCGGCCCTGCCCGACGAGGACGCCGTACGGGAGGCCGTACTGGCCACGCTGACGGCCCGTACGCGGGTCGCCGTGCTCGACCACGTCAGCTCGCCCACCGCGCGGATCATCGCCTCGCCCCGGCTCCTCGCCGAACTGCGCGAGCGCGGCGTCACCACCGTCGTCGACGGCGCCCACTCCCCCGGCATGCTCGCGGACCCGCTCGCCGGCCGCCCCGACTTCTGGTTCGGGAACCTCCACAAATGGGGCTACGCCCCCTCCGGGACCGCCCTGCTCGCCGTCGCCCCGCAGCACCGCCACCGGGTCCGGGCGCTCGTCCCGTCCTGGGAGGACGGCCACGGCTTCCCGCGGTCCGTCGAGAACCGCGCCACCGCCGACTACACCGGCTGGCTCGCCGCGCCCGAGGGGCTCGACCTCATCGAAACCCTCGACGCGGCCAAGGTCCGCGCCCACAACAGCGCCCTCGCCGCCCACGGCGCCGCGCTGCTCGCCGGGATCCCCGGCCTCGCAGCGCTCCCGCACACCGACGGCCTCGCCATGCGCACCCTGCGCCTGCCCGCCGGTGTCGCCGACACCCCGGACGCCGCCCGCGCCCTGCGTGAGCGGATCGCGGCGCGCGAGCGTATCCGCGTGCTGATCTGGCCCTGGCCGGGCGGCGGCGGCATCCGGATCTGCGGACAGATCTACAACCGGCCCGAGGAGTACGCGCGCCTCGCCGCCGCCCTCCCGAAGTACCTCAGGTGCGCCTGAGCAGGTAGGTGTCCATGATCCATCCCTTGCGGGCGCGGGCCTGCGTCCGGAGCTCCTCGATCCGTCCCGACACGTCGGCCAGTCTCCCCTGCACCAGGATCTCGTCCGGGGTGCCCACATAGGCCCCCCAGTAGATGTAGAGGTCCTGGTCCAGGTGGGCGGTGAAGGCGTGCCGGGCGTCCAGCATCACCACCACGTCGTCCACGTCGGCCGGCCACCCCTCGGCCAGCCGCCGGCCGGTGGTGATCTGGACCGGCCGTCCGACCCGGTTCAGGTTCGTCCGGTGCCGCGCCAGGAGCGCGGAGATGCTGCTGATGCCGGGCACGACCTCGTGCTCGAAGGCCACCCGGCCGCGTTCCAGCACCTCGTCGAGGATCGCCAGCGTGGAGTCGTACAGCGACGGGTCGCCCCACACGAGGAACGCCCCGGTCTCCCCGTCCGCCAGGTCCTGCGCGATGAACCGCTCGAAGAGCTCGGCCCGCGCGCTGCGCCAGCCGTCCACCGTCGGCGCGTAGTCGGCGGGCGTCCGGTCCCGGTCCGGGTCGCGGCCCTCCACCAGCCGGTGACCGGGGCGGGCGTGCGCGTCGAGCATCGCGCGCCGCAGCCCCGTCAGGTCCGCCTTCTCCTCGCCCTTCTCCAGGATGAGGAATGCGTCCGCCGCGCCGATCGCCCTGACCGCCTGGAGGGTCAGATGGTCCGGGTCGCCCGCGCCTATGCCGATCACTGAGAACTTCTTCACCGGGCCATTGTGCCCACCCTGCGCGCGGCGCCGTCCGCCGCCTTCACCGACGGCACCCCGACCCCGCCATCCGCCCGCCACCCGGACCGTCCGAACCGAAGCCGCCGGGGACCTTCGGCGCGGTCAGTACAGGCCCATGCGGCGAGCGGTGTCCTCCCCGTGGCGCAACCGCTGGTGGGCGTCCTCTCCCAGAGCGGTGAGGACCCCGGCGACGACCGTCTCGATGACGGCCAGGGTGGGCACCAGGCTGTCGTAGGGAGAGGGCGCTGCGACCTGGCTCGGCAGGACCACGTCTGCGTGGGTGGAGGCGGGCGACAGCCAGGTGTCGGTGAAGAGGACGACCTTGCCCCCGTTCGCCTGCACCGCTTCGGCCATGGTGACCTTGTCCTGCTCGTAGCGCCGGTAGTCGAAGACGACGAGGACGTCGCGCCGGTGGAGAGCGGCGAAGACCGCGGTGCGTTCGACATCGCGGTCGGGCAGGAACCGTACGTCGTCCCGCAGTTGCATGAGGTGCAGGCCGAGGTACTGGGCCAGCAGGTGGGTGAAGCGTCCGCCGGCCAGGGTGATGCGGCGTTTGCCGTCCGACAGCAGCCGGATCGCGTGGTGGAGGTCGTGCGGGGGCAGTTCGGCGAGCGTCTGTGCCACGGCGCCGCTGAACACGTTGCTGCCGCGCGAGAGGAGGGAGAGGTCGTCGTCCGGGTCGGACGCGCGGCCGTAGTCGGTGGCCTCGTAGAGGGACAGGGGGGAGGCGTTGCGTTCGTCGAGCTCTGCTCGCAGCGCGGCCTGGAAGTCGGGGAAACCCCGGTACCCGAGTCGGTTGACCAGGCGCAGCACGGTCGGAGCGCTGACGGCTGCGCGTTCGGCCAGAACGGCCATGGTCTCGAAACCGGCTGCGGGGTACCCGGCGAGCAGCACGCGTGCGACCTTGCGTTCGGCGGGGCTGACGTCGCCCAGCTTGAGGCGGATCTCGTCGGCGAGCGTGCCAGGGGCCATACCGGGGAGTCTCCCTTCGAGGGCTGATGCGGGGTGGAGATGACGCGTCAAGCGTACGGCGCCGAGGTGGCGCGGCCGACTGCCCTTCGCAGGTCCGGCCGCGTCGGTGGCCGCGGCGGCGCCGTCACTGCGGAGCGACGGCTATGCGCATGCCGACGATGGTCTGCGCGGCGGTGCCGTCCTGCGTCCATGCGGTGAAGCCGGACGGCTTGCTGAAGGTGACGGCGAAGCGGGGACCGCTCTCGAACGTCGTCGCGGTCGCGGTGCGCTGGGTCGAGCCGGCCGCAAGGGCGCGCGCGGTGGCCAGGAAGGAATAGGGGACGCCCGCCGGGTTGGCCGCGGAGCGGAACACGTCCGCGTTGGCGGGGACGGGAGTGGCGGAGGCCGGGATCAGGAGCCGCTTGCCCGGGCCGGGCAGGACGCGCCACCGGTTCGGGTCGTAGCGGTCGCCGTCGGTCAGGTAGTGGTAGCGGGCACCGGTGAGCGACCACGCCCCGGTGGAGCTCCTCGCGGTACGGGCCTGGCGGAGGTCGAGGACGGCGACGCCGCGGGGTCCCAGGACCGCCAGGCGTTCGTGCGGAGTGCGGGGGGCTTCCACGATGAGCGCGGTGTTCTCTTCCAGTGCGTAGACGCGGTCGTGCCCGGTGTCCGCGGCCAGGCGCAGGGCCCTGCCTTCGCGCCCGTAGGCGCCGGTGTGGGTGTCGATCAGCCCCGAGTGCAGGAAGCCGAATCCTCCGGCGGGCAGGTGCGCCAGCCGGGTCGCGTCGTCGAAGTACCCCGGGCTGCTGCCGTCGCGCAGTCCTTCGTACGAGTCGCCTCCGGTCACCATGTCGGCGCCGGCGGTGATCTGGGCCCCGGCGCTGGAGCCGGCGACGACCGCGCCGGCGGCGAGCTTGGCGCGGATCGCCGCGAGGACCTTGGAGTCGGTGTGGGCGGAGCCGTTGAGCAGGGTGGTGACGTAGCGGTACTGGTCGCCGCCACCGAAGAAGAAGCCGGTCATGGAGTTGACCTGGCGGACGACCGCGTCGGAGTCGGCGTTGGCGATGTGGTCGAGGTCGACGGGGATCCACTGGGCGTCGGCGGCGCCGTGCCGCTCGAACAGGCCGGCATAGTAAGCGCCGTTGCAGGCGGAATTGTTGCATGTGTCCGGGTCGGCGGCGTGGGGGTCCTGGCTGGCGGGAACGGAGGAGGCGGTGATCACTCCGATCCGTGCCGAGGCGCCGCCGGCCCGCCTGATGATTTCGCCGTAGACCTGGGTGTTGTCCGCCTTCAGTCCGCCGCCGACCAGGACGAGGGAGCCGCGGGCGCCCGCAGGGTGCCCGGCGTGGGCGCCGGCCGACGGGGAGAGGGCGAGGGTGAGCAGGAGTGCGGTGCCGCCCGCCAGTGTGGTGCGGCGGGCTCCGATCGGGACGCGCATGGGGTGCCTCCTTGGAAGGGGTCGGTGGTGGCCGGGACCGCGGCGGCGTGGGCCTGCCGCGGTCCCGGCGCGATCGGCAGCCGGGCGCGTGGTGGTGGACCGGGCTGCCGGGTCGTGCCCCGTACCGGGCAATGGCGCGGTCGAACCGGTACGGGACGCAAAGGGGCGTCAGCCGGTGCGGCTGTCGCCGAGTCGGGCGACGAGGGACGCGAGGAGCGCGACGCGGACGGGGACGGTGGAGGTGTCGAGCCATTCGTCGGGGGTGTGGTCGGCCCCGCCGACGGGGCCGAGCCCGTCCAGGGTGGGTACGCCGATGCCCGCGATGAAGTTGGCGTCGCCCACGCCGCCCGTCGCCGCGCCGCCGAGCGGTATCCCGAGGTCCGCGGCGATCTTCCTGGCCCGGTCGAACATGCGGCGGGAGGCCGGGGTGTCCTCCATGGGCGGGCACAGGTCCAGCTGCTCCACCGTGGCGGTGGTGCCGGGTACGGTGGGCCGCGCGGCAGCGGCTTGGATCATGGACCTGGCCGCTCCGATGCCGGCGGCGGTGGCCGATCGCACTTCGACCCGCAGTTCGGCTTCCGGGCAGACGATGTTCGCCCTGGTCCCCGCGCGGACGACGCCGACGTTGACCGTGACGTCGTCCCAGTGGCCGTTGAGGGCTTGGAGGGCCACGACCAGGTGGGCGGCGGCCAGGGCGGCGTTCGCCCCGCGCTCGGGTTCGATGCCGGCGTGCGCGGCCCGGCCGGTCACCGTCACCCGGAAGTCGGCGACTCCCTTGCGGGCGATGACGAGGTCGCCGTTCTCCCGCGCGCATTCCAGGGCGAGGGCGAAGTGGGCTCCGCAGGCGGCCGCCTCCGTCGCCGGGCGACTTGCGGGTGAGCCGATCTCCTCGTCGGGTGTGGCGAGGAAGACCAGTTCGGCGTACTGCCGTTCCCCGGTCTCGGCGAGGACGTCCAGAGCGGCGAGTCCCGCGAGGAGGCCGCCCTTGTCGTCGCTGACGCCCGGCCCCCGCGCCATGCGGCCGTCGAGCGCGAAGGGCCTTGCGGCCGCCGTGCCGTCCTCGAACACGGTGTCCAGGTGTGCGACGAGCAGGACGCGCCTGCCGCCTTCGGCGACGGGCAGGTCGCCGCGTTTGCGGGCGACGACCACGTCGCCGACCGGGTGCCCGTGGGTGGGGGCAGGCGCGATGCGTTCGACCTCGAAGCCGAGCCGGAGCAGCCGCTCCCGGGTCCAGTCGGCCATCCGGTTCACGCCGGCGGGGCTGTAGGAGCCCGAGTCGATGCCGACCAGGTGCGCCAGGTCGGCCAGATAGCCTTCCAGGCGCGCTTCGGCGTACGGGAGCAGCGCGGTGGGACGGAGCTGCTGCCGCGAGGGGGCGGTCACAGGACTTTGGAGAGGAACGCGCGGGTGCGTTCCTGCCGTGGCTCGACGAGGACCTGGCGGGGATCGCCGGATTCGACGACGACGCCGTCGTCCATGAAGACGGCGGTGTCGCCGACCTCGCGTGCGAAGCCGATCTCGTGGGTCACCACCACCATCGTCATGCCGTCGGCGGCGAGTTGCCGCATCACGTCGAGCACGTCCCCGACGAGTTCGGGGTCGAGCGCCGAGGTGGGCTCGTCGAAGAGCATGAGCTTGGGTCTCATGGCCAGGGCGCGCGCGATGGCGACGCGTTGCTGCTGTCCGCCGGAGAGCTGCGCCGGATAGTGCCCGGCCCGGTCGCCCAGGCCCACCCGCTCCAACAGGTGGTGGGCATCGGCCCTGGCCTGCGTCCGGTCGACCCCGCAGACGTTGACCGGGGCCTCCATGACGTTCTGGAGGGCGGTCATGTGGGGGAAGAGGTTGAAGCGCTGGAAGACCATGCCGATGTCACGGCGGCGCGCGGCGACCTCCCTCTCCCGCAGTTCGTGCAGGCGCAGGCCGCTCTGGCGGTAGCCCACCAGGTCGCCGTCGACCGCGAGTTTCCCGCCGTCGACCCGGTCGAGGTGGTTGATGCAGCGCAGCAGGGTCGACTTGCCCGAACCGGAGGGTCCGAGCAGGCAGCACACCTGGCCGCGTTCGACGGTCAGGTCGATGCCCTTGAGGACTTCGAGCTTCCCGAAGTGCTTGCGCACGCCCCGGGCGTGGACCATGGGGACGCTCACCGGACCGCCTCCTCCGCTTCCTTCGTCGTCCGTACGGGTCGGCTGAGAGCTCCGGCGAACATGCGGCGCAGCGGCGAGACGTGAGTGCCGCGCCCGGTGCCGCGGCCGTAGCGGCGCTCCAGCCACGCCTGGGGGATGCTGAGCAGGGTGACCAGGGCGAGGTACCAGAGGCTGGCGACGACGAGCATCGGGATGACCTGGTAGTTCTGCGCGTACACGTCCTGGATGTTGGACATCAGGTCGTGCGCGGAGATGATCGACACCAGGGCGGTCATCTTGAGCATGTTGATCGTCTCGTTGCCCATGGGCGGGATGATCACCCGCATGGCCTGGGGAAGGACGATCCGGCGCATCGTCAGCGCCGGGCGCATCCCGAGGGAATGGGCCGCCTCGGTCTGGCCGGGGTCCACCGACTGGATGCCGGCCCGGACGATCTCCGAGGCGTACGCGGCCTCATTGAGCCCGAGCGCCAGCAGTGCGGCGACGGCCGGGGTGAGCAGGGAGTTCGTCTCGATCCGGAAGAAGGTGATGTCGGTGAAGGGGATACCGATCATCACGTACGTGTAGAGGGCGGCGGCGTATCCCCAGAAGATGATCTGGACCAGCAGGGGCGTGCCCCGGAAGAACCAGACGAAGAGGGAGGACATGCCGTACAGCACGGGATTGGTCGACAGGCGCATCACCGCGACCAGCGTGCCCAGAGCAAGCCCGAGGGCCATCGCCGCCACGGTGAGCCACAGGGTGGTGGCCAGTCCCGAGAAGATCAGGTCGGCGAAGAGGTAGCGGCCGACGATCTCCCAGTGGAGGTTGTCGTTCTGCGCCAGCGATCCGGCGACGCCGACCAGGGCGGCGACCGCCGCCAGGGCCGCGATCCAGCGGCCGTAGTGGCGCAGCGGAACGACCGTGAGCTGCTCGGGCGCCGTACGGCCGGTGTCCGCGGGAGCCGTGGTGGTGGTCATCTCTAGTCCACCGCCGCGTTCTTGGTGGCCTCCTTGAGGGCGATGGAGGCGACACCGTACTTGTCGAAGATCTTGGTGACGGTTCCGTCGTCGATCAGGGCCTGCAGTGCCTTCTGAATCGCGTCGCTGAGCTGCGGCAGCTTCTTGGAGACCGCGATCCCGTTGGGCGAGGCGGCGTAGCCGCCCGCGGCGGCGGGATCGTCGACGACCTCGAAGGCGTTCCCGTTGTCGGCGGTCTTGGCGGTCCAGCCGGCCGCGGGCTTGGTCTGCACCTGCGCGACGACCTTGCCGGACCGCAGGGCGAGCTGGGCGTCGGAGTCCTTGGGGAAGGTCTGGACACCGATCTCGGCCCTGCCCGCCGCCTTGCACTTCGCCTGGTGTTCCTGGAGCAGACGGAGCTGGTTGGTCGCAGCCTGGACCGCGGCCTTCTTGCCGCACAGGTCGTCCAAGGTCGTGATCTTCTCGGGGTTGCCCTTGACCACCATGATCCCGGAACCCGAGACGGAGTAGTCGACGAAGTCGACGACCGCCTGCCGCTCCTTGTTGTCCGTCATGGCCGACATGGCCGCGTCGAACTTCCCGGCCTGGATGGCCGGCACGATGCCGTCGAACTTCTGCGGCGTGAAAGCGAACTTCACACCCAGCTTGGCGCCCAGCGCCTGACCCAGGTCGTAGTCGAGGCCGGTCAGTTCCGGCTTGCCCTCCGCCACGAACATCTCGAACGGCGCGTACGGGACATCGGTGGCCACCCGCACCACACCCGCCTCCCGGATCTGCTCGGGCAGCGCGGCGTGGAGCGCCGCGTCCTTGGCGATCGCGACTCCGGCGACGGGCGCGGCGGGGGCGGCGGAGGCGGCCGGTGGGAGGCTGCCTTCGGGGTCGGGGTCCCCGCAGGCCGAGACCGTCAGGAGGATCGCGGCGGCCAGGGCGGCAGCCGTCGGCGCGCTACGGGAAGACGAGGTTGGCATCACAGGAGCCCTCTCGGGAGATCGGCCGGCGACGACGGGGGAGAGCGTCGTCTGACAGGGCAGGAAGTTACATGCGAGACAGAAGAACCGCTAGATGTAACTCATATTTCATTCCGGTCACGGCGCCCCGGCCCTCCCTGGCCGCCGCCGCGTCCCAGCATCCGGGCAGCTGGATCCGGGTATCGGGGCGCCAGCCGTCGAAGTCGTGCGTTACATCTACCGCTCGGCATGGTCTGGATGTACTTTCCGTTGCTGCACGCCGCAGTGCTGCGTGCCGCAGTGCTGCACCGCAGCGCGCTGCGCCCCCCACCGCTGCTCACGGAGGACCCATGCGTCCCTTCCCCCGCCCCGCATCACCCGTGTTCCCGGCCGCGTCCCGGGTGCGGCGTCGAGCCGCGCGCCGCACGGCGGCCGGCCTCGCGGCCGTCCTCGCCGTCATCGCCGCAGGCATCGTGCACGCCGACCAGGCCCACGCCGCTGCGAGCCGCATCCGCCTCGGCAGCTCCCAGGACGCCGCCCGCACCGCATGGTCGGGCCCGGCCTTCACCATGAACGGCTCGGGCGGCATCGTCCCGGACTCCATGGCGGCGGCCGTCGACGCCGTCCGGGGCGGAACCGGCGCACTCGACGTCGTCGTACTGGCCGCATCGACTCCGGGCTCGGGCAGCAGGACGCCCGAATGCGACGCCGTCGTACGCCTCAGCGGCATCAACTCGTGCACCACATGGACCCTGACGAGGGCGGCCGACGGCAACAACGCGCAGGCCAACGCGGACATCCGCAACGCGGAGTTCGTCTACTTCGCCGGCGGAGACCAGTGCAAGTACGCGGCGTGGAAATCCACGGCCCTGCGAGCCTCCGTCCAGTCGGTCGTCGCCAAGGGCGGCGGCTCCGGCGGAGGCAGCGCCGGCCACCACATCAACAGCTCCGTGGTGTACGACGCCTGCCGGGGCAGCATCACCTCCAGCGAGGCCCTGTCCAACCCCTACGACTCGTACGCGACGTTCACCACGGGCATGTTCGACTGGCCGAACTACGGCAGCACCATCAACGACTCCCACTTCGTCACCCGCGACCGCATGGGCCGCACCATGGCCTTCGTGGCACGCGCCCTCAAGGACGGGCTCGCGCCGGGCGGGAAGGCCTGGGGTGTGGGCGTGGAAGAGGGCGGCTCCCTCTTCGTCGACAAGAACGGCCTGGCCACCCTCTTCGGCGCCGAAAGCTACGTCGTCCTCGGCGACCACCAGCCCGAGAGAGCCGTCCCGGGTGAACCCCTCACCTTCTCCGGCTACAAGATCTGGCGCCTCGCCCCCGGACAGACCTTCGACTTCAAGAACCGCCCCACCTGCGGCTACTACCTCAGGAGCGTCACCGGCGGCGTCGCCGACAGCAACCTGTACACGGGCTCGCCCGTCACCAGCTGCTGACACCGCACCCGGTCGCCCTCTCCTGCGCCGCACGGTACCGGAACGAACCGGCGGGCCCGGAAGCCGAGCCACTGCGGCTCCCGGGCCCGCCGGCCCCGTATCGCGGGGCCCACCCCGCAGCACGGGAAGCGGAGGCCGTCGGCGCACAATGAGGGCATGGCATCCCATCTCGCCCTGACCGCCCTCGTGGTCCACGACTACGACGAAGCCGTCGACTTCTACACCCGCGCCCTCGGCTTCGACCTGGTCGAGGACACGCCCCGCCCTGACGGCTCCCGCTGGGTGGTGGTCCGCCCGCCCGGCGCGAGCGAATCCGCCCTGCTGCTGGCCCGTGCCAAGGACGACGCCCAGCGCTCCCGTGTGGGCGACCAGACCGGCGGCCGCGTCGGCTTCTTCCTGTACACCGACGACTTCGCCCGCGACCACGCCCGGATGACCGGCGAGGGCGTCCGCTTCCTGGAGGCCCCGCGCCACGAGCCGTACGGCTCCGTCGCCGTATTCGAAGACCTGTACGGCAACCGCTGGGACCTGCTCCAGCCCGCCCGCCCGTAGGCCCTACCCCCGACCGGGGGGATGGTCCTCAGGGGGTGTCCAGCCGAGGGGCCTCCCGTGCGGCGTCGACGGGCGGGCCGCCCCGCTCCACCCGGCCCGCCAGCTCCCGGGCCCACCGGACCAGGCCCGGTACGTCGATCCCGTACGGGGTGCCGCGGAGCCCCTCGATCGCGTCGGCCCCGCGCCGCAGCAGGCGCGCCCCGCCCACCGCGTTGCCCCGGGCGGCGTGCGTCAGCCCCACCGCGAGCTGCGCGAGCCCGCGCCACAACGGCGCCGAAGCCTCGGGGCCCGACTTCCAGGCGTCCTCGAAGACCTCGTGCGCATGGAACGGCATCCCCGCGTCCAGCAGCCGCTGCGCCTCCCGCACCGTCTCCGAGGGCGAGCGCACCACCCCCTCGGGCTGCCGCCCCACACCCGGCGCCCCGTAGTCCAGCGGTCGCCCCAGCCCGTCCCTCGGCCGGGCGTTCCTCGCCCGCCCCTCACCATCCCGGTCCCGTGCGTTCACGCCCCCATCCTGCCCTGCGCCGATTACCCGTGCATGCACACCCCTCGGCGTGGGGTAATGTTCTGCATGTGCCGCCGAGCACGGGGAAACCCGCAGGTCGCAGGTACATCGGGACGTGGCGCAGCTTGGTAGCGCACTTGACTGGGGGTCAAGGGGTCGCAGGTTCAAATCCTGTCGTCCCGACTCTGCTTTTCGCAGGTCGGAGGCCGTTCTCTCATCCATGGGAGGGCGGCCTTCCGTGCGTCCTCGGGCATGGTGCCCGCAAGGGGGCTCCTCGCACGCCCCTTCCGCTCCCGACCGGCCGTGGCGCCAGGATGAACTCGGGCAAGTCGGCCATGTCGCACTCGGCCCGGGGTCGGAGCGAGGAGGGCGGGGCGGGTTTTCCCGGGTAGACGGGCCGTGACGAAAGGACGGCCGGGATGGGCGAGTTGCGGATCGGGACGTGTTCGTGGACGGACAAGGCGCTGGTGGCCGGCGGATGGTACCCGCCCGGGCGGCGTGACCCGGAGGGCAGGCTGCGGCACTACGCCGAACACTTCTCCGTCGTGGAGGTCGACGCCGGCTACTACGCCCTCCCCAGCGTGCGCAACAGTGAGCTCTGGAGCGAACGCACCCCGCCCGGCTTCCGGTTCGACGTCAAGGCGTTCTCCCTCCTCACCGGCCACCCGACCCGCGCGGCCGCCCTGCCCGCCGACCTGCGCGGCCACGACCTGGGGGACCCGGAGCTGATCGACGAGGTCTGGCACCGGTTCGGCGCGGCCCTGCGGCCCCTGCGCGAGTCCGGCCGGCTGGGCACCGTACTGTTCCAGTTCCCGCCGTGGTTCGCTCCGGGCGCGCGGGCGGAGAGCGTGCTCCACGCCACCAGGAAGCGGGCGTACCAGTGGCCGATGGCCGTGGAGTTCCGGCATGCCGACTGGTGGCGCGAGGACCGGCGGGAGCGCACTGCCGCCCTGCTGAGGGACTTGGACGCCACCGCGGTGGCCGTGGACACGGCCCAGGGGCTGCCCACCTCGATGCCCGCCGTCACCCCCGTCACGTCCGCGCAGCTCGCCGTGGTCCGCTTCCACGGCCGCAGCGCCGCGTGGGGGACCGGGAGCAAGGAGGACCGCTTCCGGCACACCTACACGCCGGAGGAACTGGCCGACTGGGTGCCGCGCCTGCGCTTCCTGGCGGACCGCGCCGAGGACGTGCACGTCCTGTTCAACAACTGCTGCGGTGATGCCGCCGTACGTGCCGCCGAGACGCTGCGGGGTCTGCTGGAACGCCCCTGACCCAACCCGCGCTCCGGGACCCCTGCTCGGGTGTGCTCCGGGTGCCGACGGTGCGAAGTCGCCGCCCGGCGCCGGGGGCAGGGAGGAGCGCTGCCCGTCGAATCGTGCGGTCCACGGGTGGGCCGCACGCGATGCCGATAGCCTTTTCTCCTGTCACCGTACGGTCGGCGAGTGGGCGGGTGAGGTGTGGCGAGCGAGCTGGCGGCGTTCCGCCGTATGGAGCGTCGGTTACAGGGCGAGGCCGCCCGGGCCGACTACCTGGTCGACCTCTCCAACGTCGTCCGAGACCGGGAACTCGGCGGGCGCACGCCGCGCTCGCTCGAACGGCTGCGGCTGGTGCTCGCGGCGCTGCGGGCATGGACCGGGGACGCCGAGGCGACCGTCCACGCCATCGCCGACGACAGCCTGCTGGACCCTCGGTCCGCACCGGAGTTCCCCGACCCGGGCGAGCTCGCCCTGCTGCGCGACTGGTGGGACCGGGGCCTGATCGCTTCGATCGCGAAGGCCGACCCGGATTTGCTCGACCATGCGAAGGTGCTCGGCACCAGGGTGATCAGCCGCGACTACTTCCGCGGCCACCGGGGAGAGCATCCGTGGATCCAGGGCGACCGCGAGCACTTCCTCGAACCGCTGCGCCGTGCGGACGGCTCGGTCCGGCTGGTCCCGCGCGACATGCAGGTGTTCGCGGACCGGGTGATCTCCCAGGAGGGGGAGCGCGACGACCTCAAGGCGCGGAACCTGCTGGATTTCCGGGGCCGCCCGCGCTCGGAGGTCCTGGAGCGGTCGTGGCGCTGCCCGCACACGCCCTGCAACCCCGGCCCGGCGATCCGGGCCGGCAAGGTGGTCTGCCGGGTCCACGGGACGCTGCTGGTCGACCTCGGGAGACGGCGCCCGCGGCTCCAGCTCAAGATCATGGTCGACGGCGTGTGCCGGGCGTGGGAGAACCTCATCGAGGACGACGGCCGCGAGTACGTCCTCGGGCGCGGCCACCTCGCCCGGATCGAGGAGGGTCACCTCTCGGACGACCGTCGGGGCAGGATCAGCCGGCACCACCTGGTGATCGTCTCGCGTCGGGGAACCCTCAGGGTCCTCGACGCCAGCACCGCCCGCAGTCGGATCCGTACCCTGCGGTCCGGGCGTGACCCGGCGCCGTGGCAGCCCCTTCCGCACGTCGAGGGGGGACCGGCGGGCGCGCCGAGGGAGCGGCTGTTCCGGGGCTTCGGCCCCGACGACGAGATCGAACTCGTCCCCGGGGTCGTCCTGCGGCGCAGCGGCCAGCGCTGGCCCGGGGAACGCGCAGACGGCGTCAGGGCGAAGCCGCCCGGGCGCGTGCGGGGCGATGAGGAGCTGACGAGCACGGACTGAGGCCGGCACGGAGCCCCACCGCGGTGCGCGGACGGTGTTCCGGGGCGAGTGGCCCGGCGGAACGGGCGGCAGGACGGTACAGGAGTCGAAACGGCCCGGAGGGGACGAGGGGTTGCGCCCTCGGGGCCCCGACGGCCGGTGGATCGGTGGGGGAGTCGAGTTGGAGCCACTGCGGGAGGACGATCCCGAAACGATCGGCCCGTACCGGTTGTTCGCCCTGCTGGGCCGGGGCGGCTGGGGCAACGTGTACTTCGCCCGCAGCGAGTTCGGCCGCGGGGTGGCGCTCAAGACGATCAGACCGGAGCACCTGGCAGGGGCCCCGGAGCGCTTCCGCCGCCGCTTCGCCCGCGAGGTCGAGGCGGCCCGCGCGGTCGACAGTACGTACACCGCCCAGGTGGTGGACGCCGACACGCACGCCGCCGCACCCTGGCTCGCGGCCCGGTACATCCGCGGGGTCGACCTGGCGGAGGCACTGGACCACTGCCGGGCCCCGCTGCCCCAGCGGACCTGGCGGGTCCTGGCGACCGGCCTCGCGGACGCCCTGCGCAGCATCCACGCCGCGGACCTGGTGCACCGCGACCTCAAGCTCGCGAACATCCTGCTGGCCGCGGACGGCCCCTACGTCATCGACTTCGGGATCGCCCGGAACCTGTCCCCGGTCGACGGCGTCACGCTGACCGGCTCCGGGGCGGCCCCGCGCACGGTCACCTTCGCCTCGCCGGAACAGCTCAGGGACGAGCGGGTGGGGCCGGCGAGCGATGTCTTCGCGCTCGGTGTGGTGCTGGCCTACGCGGCGCTGAACCGGCATCCGTTCGGCCCCGGTTCAGCGGCCCAGATCCAGGCGAACATCCTGCACGGACGCCACCGGCTGGACGGGTTGCCGGACGGCCTGGCGAAGATCGTCCTCTCCTGCCTGGACCCGAGGCCGCAGGACCGGCCGACGCCGCTGGAGCTCGCCCGGCTGCTGCCGCCGGGCGTGTCGCCGAAGGAGCACGAGTGGCTGCCGCCGGGGCTGCGCGGCGCGCTCGCCGGTCTGTCGGACCTCGCTGTGGACCTCGAAGCACCGATGCGGCACCGGCCTGCCCGGCACGAACCGCCGGCCCTCCCCGGCCCCGGCCGCCCCCCTGCCGCCACGACTCCTGCGCCGGCCGTCCGCGCGGTCCGCGAGCGCGAACTCCCGCCGACGCCGCCCAGGGCGTCGGTCCACGAAGCGACCACCCGGCCGCCGACCGGCGCAGGGCCCAGCGCACGGCAGGTGGGCCCGCCGGAGTCGCCCGAGGCGCCGCCGGATCCGCCGGTGGCCCCCACTGGGAAAGCCACGGGCCGCAAGGCGTACAAGGGTGAGCCGGGCGCCCGCCACCGGGCCGCCGCCGAGGCCGGGAACTCGGAGGCCATGCGCCAAGTGGCCGTCTCGTGCCGCTCCGTCCGGGACTGGCGGCAAGCGCTGTCCTGGTTCGCCCGGGCCGCCGAGGCGGGCAACCCGACCGGTGCCAGGGAGGCGGCACAACTGATCGAGCAGCACCTCCCGGAGCTGCGGGGCCAGGTCGGGTCGTTCTACCGGAGGGCGGCCGAGGGCGGGGACCTGCACTCGGCGATGCGGCTGGGCGCCCTGCTGGAGCAGCAGCCCGGAGGCCTGGCCGAGGCCCTGACCTGGTACGAGAGGGCAGCGGGGCGCGACCACGAGAAGGCCCCCGAGGCGGTGGCCCGCGTACGCGGGCTGCTGGCCCGCGCAGCGGCCGCCGAGGTGAAGGGCGCGCAGGGTGCCAAGGCCTCGAAGGGCGCGACGGCTGCCGGGGCCGGACGGGCCACGACAGCCGCGCAAGCTGCGACGGGTACGAAGGTCGCGCAGGTGGCGGAGCCCGTGGACGCCGTGGACGCCGCGGAGGCCGTGGACGCCGTGCAGGACGCGGATGCGGCGCCGATGCGTGATCATGCGGCGGCCGCCTGCGGCGGCCGGGTGGAGTCGATGATGGAGCTGGCGGGTTGGCACCTGCGCGCGAAGCGCGTGCAGGAGGCCCTCACGTGGTACCGGCGCGCCGCCGAGGCCGGCCATGTCCACGCGATGGTGGTCTGCGCCCAGCTGCTGGCTGCGGATCCCGAGAAGCACGCCGAGTCCCTCGACTGGTACCGCCGGGCCGCGGCCGAGGGCAACACCGATGCCATGCACTGCGTCGGGCGGTCCCTGAAGCAGTGCGGCGCCCTCGCGGACGCGCTGACCCACTTCCGCGTGGCCGCCTCCAAGGGCCACCGGGCGGCCATGGTGGACGCGGCGGAGATCCTGGAGCAGACGGGACGGACACCCGAAGCGCTGAAGTGGTACATGCGCGCTTCCGACCAGGGGCATGCCCAGGCCACCCTGGCGGCGGAACGCCTCCGTGCGCAGTCCACGGGCGCCCGTACCACCGGTCCCGCCGGCACCGCCGGTTCCACCGCCCCGAAGCAGGCCGCCGTCGTGCCTGCGCGGAAGCAGGCCGCGGCCCAGCCGGCGCCGAAGAAGGGCGCTGCTCCGCCCGTGCTCCGGCAGGCCGCGGCCGAGTCTGTGCCGAAAAAGGCCGCCGCCGTGTCCGGCGGGAAGGGCGTCGCGGCGGGGCGGACGACGCCCCGGTCCGCCGCGGCGAAGCCGGAGGCGTCGGCGGATGCCGACTCCCTGCGCGCCGAGGCCGTGCGGTACGAGCGGTCCAACCGGCCGGAAGCCGCCTTGCAGTGCCTCCTCAGGGCCGAACGGCTCGGTGACCGTACCGTCGGCAAGGACATCATCCGCCTGCACCTCGCGGTGCGCGGCCGGAGCAACAACTCCACAGCGCGCAGACAGCACTTGGAGCAGGTGGTGCGGCGCTACCGCGACCTCGCCGAGGACGGCGACATCGAGGCCATGTTCGCCCTGGTGGGGCTCGACACGCCCAACGCGTTCGCCTGGTGGCAGCGGGCCGCCGAGGCGGGCAGCACCCGGGCCATGCGCCGGCTCGCCCGTGCCCAGCTGAAGGCGGGGAGCGACGAGCACGTCGCGGCCGCCCTGTCCTGGCTGCTCGCGGCCGGGGAGGCCGGCGACACGGCGGCCATCCTGGAGGGCGCCCGGGTCCACGAACAGCGCGGCGCGTACGGGAACGCCATCGACTGGTACCGCTGGGCCGAGGAGAGCGGTGTGGCCGGCGCGGCCAGGGAGAGGGCCCGCGTGACGGCCGAACACCCGGGTGCCGTCGTCTGGCACCGGTGGTCGGAGCGTCTGCGCCGCCTGCGGGGCTGACCGGGGCGTCCCGGCGGACGCTCCGGTGGCGGCGCCCCCGCCGGTGGACGGCGTCGAGCGCCGTGCCGGGGTGGGCGTCAGGTGGTCGGGGTGCGTGCACCGCTCAGCGTCGGCAATCTCGTCGGACCGAGGGAATTCCGTATTCCGCCCGTGCGTCCCGCCGTACCCCTCGGTTTCCCCACAGCGGTGTTCATCACATTTCCGAACCCGCCCACCAGCTCCGCTAACATGTTCGAGCGAACAATGATCAGGTTGACATATGAACATCGGCTGAAAAATTGATATCTGCGGTAAAGCGAGCGTTTTCGCAAAAGGGCGGCGGAGCCGAGTCCGCCGGATGGCGCCGACCACGCGTCCTGCTGTACGTCGCGGTCAGCGTAGTGGCCCTCGGATTCCTCGTCGCCCTGGAGATCGCCGCGCGCGGTTACGGCGTGCGGGGGCCGATCACCGACCAGGCGCGGGAGGTGGTCTTCGCCCCCAAGTCGGGGACGGTGCTGTACGCCAGCATGGCGCTCATGCTGGTAGTGCTCACCTGGCGGCAGCGGTTCCTGGCGGTCGGCGCCGCGATCGGCATCGACCTCGTCTTCTGGCTCGTGCGCTGGGCTGTCGGCGCCGAGATGATGTACGGCAACGGCGCCCTCCTCGTCACCCTGGCCTGCGCCGTCCTCGCCCTGACGCGCCGCACCGGTCGTGAGCGGACCCTCCTGCTCCAGGGCGTCGGCCTGGCCCTGCTGCTGGTGACCGGGCGGAAGACCGGCTACACCTGGCTGCTGATCACGTCGCAGACCCGCCCGACCGTGCTCGACCCGTACGTGGCCGCCGCCGACCAGGCGCTGGGCAATCCGTCGTGGGTGGTGGGCCGGATCGTCGAGGCCACCGGAGTCGTGGGTTTCCGCGTCCTCGAATTCGTCTACATCCAGCTGGCCGTGATGGCGGTCGTCGTCGCGCTGTACCAGCTGCGCAACGTGGCGGCCGAGCGCCGCTTCCCGCGCCACCACATCGTGCGCACCTTCCTGGCCATCGGACTGCTCGGGCCGGGCATCTACATGGTCTTCCCCGTCGTCGGACCGATCTTCGCGTACGGGGCCGACGGCGGGCAGTGGGCCCTGGCCGAGCTGTGGCCGCACACGCCGCCGCCCGTCACCGTTCCGCAGCCGATGCCCTTCGACGAGTTCACCCCGCGCAACTGCATGCCCAGCCTGCACACGGCCTGGGCCACCGCGATCTTCATCCATTCCCGCAAGGCCCCCGCGGCCCTGCGCTGGGCAGGAACGTTCTGGCTGATCGCCACGCTCGGCGCGACCCTCGGATTCGGCTACCACTACGGTGCCGACATCGTCGCCGGCGTGGTCTTCACCCTCACGATCGACCTCGCACTGCGCACCCTCGACCGCGGCCGCGACCGCACGGCGATCGCACTGGTCGCCCACGGCAGCGCCGTGTTCGTCGCGCTCCTGCTGTCGTACCGCTTCCTGTCCCTGGAGATGGCGGAGCACCCGTGGGTGTTCGGACCGCTGGTCGTCCTGTCGATGGTCTCGGTCGTCTACGGCTACGTACGGATCACCAAGCGGTGGGAGCGGCGGGCCGCGGCGGTGCCCGTGCCGCAGCCGCGCCGCGAACCGCAGCCCGAACTCGTCTGAGAAAGCGGCCACGCGCGCCCCGGCTCCTGCGGGGCGCGCGGGAAAGGCCGCAACGAGGGGTCGGCGGGCGGGCCGACCGGCGGGTCAGACGATGCCCTCGGCGATCTCGGCCTGCTCCCGGGCGTTGCCGTACGCCGACGGGGTCCCGTACGACCGCCGCGCGGCGTACCACCAGGCGCTGGCCAGGACCAGCACCACGGCCAGGGCGATCACCGCGTAGTTCATCGAGTCGATGGTCACCGGCGACTTCTGCGGCAGGCAGAACAGCACGGTGACGCACCCCACCCACACGACGGCGGTCCAGCCGATCGGCTTGCTCCAGCGGCCCAGGTTCCACGGGCCCGGCTCGAACCGGTTCCCGGCGCGCAGCCGCAGGTAGATCGGGATGGCGTAGGCGGGAGTGATACCGATGACGTTGATCGCGGTCACGGCTCCGTAGGCGGTCGGCGAGTACAGCGACGGCAGCGCCAGCACGCCGGCGACGGCGACGGAGAGCCACACCGCCGGGACGGGCGTCTGCGTACGGCTGCTCACCTTGCGCCACACGGCGGAGCCGGGGAGCGCGTTGTCGCGGCTGAAGGCGAAGACCATCCGGCTCGCGGCGGCGACCTCGGCATTGCCGCAGAAGAGCTGCGCGACGATGACGACGAGGAGCAGGGCGGTGGCGCCACCGGAGCCCAGCGCGTCGAGGAAGATCTGGGCCGGCGGGACACCGGTGGCGGTGTCCTGGACGGCCGCGTAGTCCTGGATGGCGAAGGTGAGGCCCGCGAGCAGCGCGAAACCGGCGACCCAGGAGACCCAGATGGCCCGGACGATGCCCCGGGCGGCGGAGACGGAGGCGTTGGAGGTCTCCTCCGACAGGTGCGCGGACGCGTCGTACCCGGAGAAGGTGTACTGGGCGAGCAGCAGGCCGACGGCCGCCACGTAGAACGGGTTCGCCCAGCCGGTGTCGTTGACGAACTCGGTGAAGACGAACGACGGCGACTGGTGCTGGTCGGGTATGAAGGCGAGGGCGCCCACGATCAGGGCGACGCCGCCCAGGTGCCACCAGACGCTCACGGAGTTCAGCACGCTGACGAGGCGCACGCCGAACAGGTTGAGAGCCGCGTGCAGCAGCAGGATGCACAGGAAGATCACGAACGTCATGCCGGGGGTGGGCACGATGCCGTACTGGAGGTTGAGGAAGGCACCGGTGAAGAGCGCGGCGCCGTAGTCGATGCCGGCGATGGCGCCGAGCAGGCCGAGCAGGTTCAGCCAGCCCGTGTACCAGCCCCAGCGGCGGCCGCCGAGCCGGTCGGCCATGTAGTAGAGCGCTCCCGAGGTGGGGTAGGCGCTGGTCACCTCGGCCAGGGCGAGACCCACGCACAGCACGAACAGGCCGACGCCGGCCCAGCCCCACAGCATCACGGCCGGGCCGCCGGTGCCCAGGCCGAAGCCGTACAGGGTCATGCAGCCGGACAGGACGGAGATGACGGAGAAGCTGATGGCGAAGTTGCCGAAGCCGCCCATCCGGCGGGCCAGGACGGGCTGGTAGCCGAGCTCCCTGAGCCGTTCCTCCTCGTCCCGCCGGGGCGGGGCCTTGCTGTCCGGGCGGACGGTCGGCGCGGTGCGGGACATGGGGGAGTACCTCCGGGGGATGCTGGGGAGCGGGGACGGGGGAGCGGAAGCGCGGGCGTGCGGGCGTGTGCGGGGGACCGGGGTGGGACGCAAGGAGTCGCTCCCGCGTCAGTCCCGGGCCGCCTGGCTGCGGGACCTGGCCCGCAGGAAGACCTCCATGGCCAGTTCCTGGTCGGCCGGGTCGCGGGTCCGGTGCGCCCACGGCAAGGTGGTCCAGTACCGGTCGATCGCGTCGAAGACCTGCGCCGCCTCGCCGAACCGGTGGGCCCCCCACAGCGCATGGGCGAGGTGGTTCAGGTCGAGTGGGGAGGCATGGCGCAGGTCGCCGTGGCGGAACCAGGTGTCCAGGGCGTGCCCGGCGTCGCGGACGGCGTCCTCGGCGACCCAGTGGAGGTCGAGGGCCTTCTCCTGGCCGCGTTCGCGGCGGTACCGCTCCACGCTCAGGTACAGCGGCAGCAGGTGGACCGGGGACCCGGCCGGGGCCGAACCGGACGCCCAGTGGACGAAGTTGGCGGCTTCGGTGAGCGGCCCGGGCGTACCGGCGCACACGAACTGCAGCATCCGGTGGTACGCCTCGCGGTTGTGCGGGTCGCGCTTGTCCGCCTGGGCGAGGATGCCCCAGGGGCCGCGGGGCAGCATCAGAGCGGGTGGCGGCTGCCGGTGCTCGTCCATCGAGCGGTGCTCGTCGAGGAGGGCCAGCGCCAGCAGGCAGACCCAGGGCACGGGATCGGCGGGGCTGAGCTCGGAGGCGTCGCGGCAGGCGGCCCACGCCTCCTGCCACAGTTCGCGCGTGCGGGAGTGGCGCGCGCGGTGGGCGCGGACGGCGCGTTCGACGACGACGCGGGTGTGCATGACGGACGCGGCGACGGAGCGCGGCTCCTCCGCCCGCCAGGCCTGGACCACGTCCGATCCGGCGGCGACCGCGGCGAGCACCTGCGTGCGCTGGGTCCACAGAGCCCAGCCGTCCGTCCGGTCCAGTAAG
The DNA here is from genome assembly GCF_000719345.1 of Streptomyces sp. NRRL F-2664. Taxonomy (GTDB): domain Bacteria; phylum Actinomycetota; class Actinomycetes; order Streptomycetales; family Streptomycetaceae; genus Streptomyces. The sequence continues at coordinate 131,170 of NZ_JOFX01000005.1, read as the reverse complement.
TGCGCCATCGCCAGCCAGCGCCCGGTGCGCAGGTCCTGCACGGCGACGCGCAGGTCGTTGTCGTGGCCGGCGGGGTGGTAGACGGGCCGGAAGTCGTTGCCCGCCATCACCTCGCCCCGGTCGACGGGTCGTCGGAACGGGCGCGTCTCGCGGTGGTCGTCGTCATCGGTCCTCGCATCGCATCGCCTTCGCGCCTGGTGATCGGCGATCACTATAGAGTGACTGTGAGCGTTCGAGTCATGAAACTTTTCGGAATGCAAGTATCAAGCCACTTACAACATATGAATTCGCGTCAGCTCTCCTTCCGGCCGTCCGGACGGATCTTGACGGGGCGGCGTGCGCTGGGCAAGGCTTCCGAAAGACGATCGCGCATGCCGACACCAGGGACGGAGTGGTGATGACGGGCCCGGTGCTCGCCGTGGACCAGGGCACCTCGGGAACCAAGGCCCTCGTCCTCTGCCCCGTACGCGGCGTCCTGGGCTCCGCATCCGCCCCCGTCCGGCCCCGGTACCTGCCGGGCGGGCGCGTCGAGGTCGACCCCCGCCGGCTGCTGGATTCGGTCGTCGGCGCGGGACGCGCCGCCCTGGCCGCGGCCGGCGAGCCGGTCGCCGCGGTGGGCCTGGCCAACCAGGGCGAGACGGTCCTCGCCTGGGACCCCGCGACCGGCCGGCCGCTGACCCCCGCGATCGTCTGGCAGGACCGCCGGGCCGAGCAGATCTGCACCGAACTGGCGCCCCACGCGGCGTCCTTGCAGGAGCGGACCGGGCTGCCCCTCGACCCGTATTTCGCCGCGCCGAAGATGGCCTGGATACGACGTCACCTGACCCGCCGGGGCGTCGTGACGACCAGCGACGCGTGGCTCGTGCACCGGCTCACCGGTGCCTTCGTCACCGACGCGGCCACCGCCGGCCGCACCCAGCTCCTCGACCTCGACACCGTCGACTGGTCCCCCGAGGCCCTGGACGCCTTCGGCCTCACCGCAGAAGCCCTGCCGGACGTCGTCGGCGCGGACACCCGCGTCGGGACCACCACCGCGTTCGGCCCCCCGCTGCCGCTGACGGGCCTGCTCGTCGACCAGCAGGCCGCACTGCTCGCCCAGCGCGTCACCGACCCGGGGACCGCCAAGTGCACCTACGGCACCGGGGCGTTCCTCCTCGCGCAGACCGGACCCCGCCCCCGCCGCAGCACCACCGGACTCGTCGGCTGCGTCGCGTGGCGGCTCGGCGGCGGGACCAGCTACTGCCTCGACGGCCAGGTCTACACGGCCGCGTCCGCCGTGCGCTGGCTCACCGATCTCGGTGTGATCTCCGGCGCCCAGGACATCGACACCGTCGGCGGGAGCGCCCCCGACGCCGGCGGCGTCACCTTCGTCCCCGCCCTCGCCGGCCTCGCCGCCCCCTGGTGGCGCGGCGACCTGCGCGGCTCGGTCACCGGACTCGGACTCGACACCACCGCCGGGCACCTCGTGCGCGCGCTGTGCGACGGCATAGCGGCGCAGGTCGCCGAGCTCGCCGACGCCGTCGCCGCCGACCTCGGCGCACCGCTCGCGACCCTGCGCGTCGACGGCGGGCTCACCCGGTCCGCCCTGCTCATGCAGGCACAGGCCGACCTGCTGCAGATCCCCGTCGAGGTGTCCGCACTCCCGGACGCCACCGCCCTCGGCGTCGGCGCCGTCGCCCGGCTCGGCCTGGACCCCTCCCTCACCGTGCAGGAGGCCGTCCCCGAGTGGAAGCCCGCCGCGGTCTACGAGCCGCAGGCCGCCGCCGGGAACGCCGCCGAGCGCCGCGCCCGGTTCCGGACGGCCGTCTCCGCCCTGCTCGACGCCTCCGCATGACCCTGACCCGGCGCGGGCCGCTGCCCGTCGGCGCCCCCTACGACGTGACGGTCGTCGGCGCCGGTGTGGTCGGCTCCGCCATCGCCCGCGAATTGGCCCGCCTGCCCCTGCGTACCGCGCTCGTCGACGCCCGCGACGACGTCGGCGACGGCACCTCCAAGGCCAACACCGCCATCCTGCACACCGGTTTCGACGCCGTGCCCGGCTCCCTGGAGTCCCGGCTCGTCCGGGACGGGCAGCGGCTGCTCGCCTCCTACGCCGCCGACAGCGGCATCCCCGTCGAACCGGTCGGCGCCCTCCTCGTGGCATGGAACGAGGAGCAGCTCGCCGCCCTGCCGGGACTCGCCGACAAGGCGTCGCGCAACGGCTACCCTGCGGCCCGGATCATCCCGGCCGACGAGGTGCGCGCCCGCGAGCCGCAGCTCGGCCCCGGCGTGCTCGGCGCCCTCCACGTACCGGACGAGGCCCTCGTCTGCCCCTGGACGACCACCCTCGCCTACGCGACGCAGGCCGTGCGCGCCGGCGTCGACCTGCACCTCAACTGCCCCGTCCGATCGGTCGTACCGGGCGACCCGCACACCCTCGCCACCGGCCGGGGACCGCTGCGCACCCGGTACCTGGTCAACGCGGCCGGCCTGCATGCCGACGAGATCGACCGGTTCCTCGGCCACGCCGACTTCACCGTCACGCCCCGGCGCGGCCAGCTGATCGTCTTCGACGAGCTCGCGCGCGGCCTGGTACGCCACATCCTGCTGCCCGTGCCGGACGCCCGCGGCAAGGGAGTGCTCGTCACGCCGACCGTGTACGGCAACGTCCTGCTCGGGCCCACCGCCGAGGACCTCGACGACAAGACCGCCACCGGCTCGACCGCCGAGGGACTCGCGCTGCTGCGGGAGAAGGGCCGGCGCATCCTGCCCGCCCTCCTCGACGAGGAGGTCACCGCCGTCTACGCGGGCCTGCGCGCGGCGACCGGGCAGGAGGACTACGCCATCCGCGCACACCCCGCGCAGCGGTACGTGACCGTGGGCGGGATCCGGTCCACCGGACTGACCGCCTCGATGGCCGTCGCCGCCCACGTGGTCGAGCTGCTCGCCGACGCCGGTCTGCCGCTCACCGGCGCCCGCGAGCCGGAGCCGGTGCGGATGCCGAACCTCGCAGAGGCGTTCCCCCGCCCGTACCGCGACGCCGGCATGATCGCCGCGGACCCGGAGTACGGCCGGATCGTCTGCCACTGCGAACGCGTCACCCGCGGCGAGATCCGCGACGCGCTCGCCTCGACCGTGCCGCCCGGCTCGCCCGACGGCCTGCGGCGGCGCACGCGCGCCCGAGCGGGCCGCTGCCAGGGATTCCACTGCGGCGCCGCCGTCCGCGCCCTGTTCGAGGCCTCCCGGGGAGCCTGCCGGTGAACCGTACGGACGCAGCGTCCGGCCGGCGGGTCCCCGTACGGGTCGACGTCCTGGTCGTCGGCGCCGGCCCCGCCGGACTGGCCCTGGCCGCCCGGCTTGCCGAAGCCGGTGCCGGCCGCGTGGAGGTCCTCGAACGCGAGGAGCACGCGGGCGGCATGCCGCGCCTCCTCCACCACGGCGGCTTCGGCCGGCCGCCGCGCCCCTGGCTGCACGGACCCCGGTCGGCGGAGCAGTCGGTGCGGGCGGCGCTGGCCGCCGGGGCGCGGATCCGCACCGGCGTCACCGCCACCGGCTGGGCCGGCCCCCTCTGCCTGGAGACCACCGGCCCGGCGGGCCTGGAGCGGATCACGGCCCGGGCCGTCGTCCTGGCCACCGGCGCGCGCGAGCGCCCGCGCAGCGCCCGCCTCGTTCCCGGCTCCCGCCCGCAGGGCGTCCTCACCACCGGGGAACTCCTGCGCACGGTCCACGAGCACGCACTGCCCGTCGGCCGGCGCGCCGTGGTGGTGGGGGCCGAGCCCGTGGCCCGCCGCGCCGCGGCCGTGCTGCGCGGCGCGGGCGCCGAGGTGGTGGCCATGGTCACCGAGCATCCCCGCGCCGCCGCCGTTCCCGGCGTCCCGCTGCTCACGGCGACGACCGTAGGAGAGCTGCGCGGCCGCGGCCGGCTCACCGGCCTGGACATCCACCACCAGGACGGCCGCACGGGCCTGCTGGCCTGCGACACCGTGGTCTTCACCGGCGACTGGATCCCCGACCACGAACTGGCCCGCCGCGGCGCAGTCCCCCTGGACCCCGGCACGCGCGGCCCCCGCGTGGACGCCTCCTTCCGCACCGACACGCCCGGCATCTTCGCCGTCGGCAACGTCCTCCACGGCATCGAACGCGCGGCGACCGCGGCCGCCGAGGGCGCGGCCGCCACGGCCCCCGTACTCGCCCACCTCGCGGGCGACCCCTGGCCGGAGCCCGGCCCACCGCTGGAGGTCCGGGCGCCCCTCGTGCGGGTCACGCCGAACCGGCTGACCGGACCCGCCCGGCGACCGCTGCTGCTGCGCTCCGCGCGGACCGTGACCGCCCCCGTGGTCACCGCGACGCAGGACGGGCGGACGCTGTGGCGGCGCCGGTTCCCGGGCCCGGCGTCCCCGACCCGCTCCCTGCGCCTGCCGCCCCACTGGACGGCCCGTGTCGATCCGGCGGGCGGCCCGGTCGTGCTGGCCCTCGGCTGACACCTGCGACCCTCCGCCGACCTGCACCGACCCGGACCCGCACGTACGGCCTCCCCACGCCCGGGCCCGATTTCTGTTGTTTCCTCCGAAGGTCATCTCGATTCCGGATGAGTCGCCGCGCGCCGGGCAGGCGCCCTCTGCCGTCACATCCCGCGACTCGGCCCCGCGGGCCCCACGCGAAACCGGAGGTACACGGTGTCCAGTACGACAGCCACCCCGGGCGCACTGCCCGACGGCCTGATCGCCCTCCCGGGTGTGTACCGGCCACAGGCGGACACCCACTTCCTCGCCGAAGCACTCGCCCATGAGGACCTGGGCCCCGGCCGGGACGTGCTGGAGATCGGTACGGGCACCGGTGCCCTCGCGCTGCACGCCGCCGGCCGCGGCGCCCGGGTCACCGCGGTCGACGTCTCCTGGCGCGCCCTGATGACGGCCCGCCTGAACGCCGCGCGCCGGCGCCTGCCGCTGCGCCTCCTGCACGGCGACTTCGCCGCCCGCACCGCCGGCCACCGCTTCGACCTGGTGTTCGCAAACCCGCCGTACGTCCCCGCCCCCGGTGGCGGGCTGCCGTCGCACGGGCCGGAGCGGGCCTGGGACGCCGGGCCCGACGGCCGAGCCGTCATCGACCGGATCTGTGCCCGGGCCCCGGCGCTGCTCCGCGAGGGCGGCTCCCTGCTCATGGTGCACTCGGGGATGTGCGGGGCCGCGGAGACCGTCGACCGGCTGTCCGACGCCGGCCTGGCCGCCGCGGTCACCGCGAAGACGGCCGTGCCGTGGGGTCCCGTACTGCGCGGACGGCGGTCCTGGCTGGAGCAGCGGGCGCTGGCCGCCCCGCACGAGGAGTGGGAAGAGTTGGTGATCATCCGTGCCGTGTCCGTCTGACAGTGAAGCGACCCCCGCCCGGCGGGTGTCCGTGGACCCGCAGGGCCCCGTCCTGGTCGAGGGCCCCGTCGAGATCGCCCTCGACGACGGGACGGTCGTACGGTCCGACCGGTTCCGCGTCGCCGTGTGCACCTGCCGCCGCAGCCGCACCTACCCGTGGTGCGACACCAGCCACCGCCCCCGCGAACGGGCCGCATCGCCGAACGAGGACGGGACATCCCGATGACAGCAGGCAACCACCGGAACGCGACGACGACAGCGAGGACGACGGCGACGACGACCGTGGCGCAGCCTCCGGCAGTATCGGCCACCGTGACAGCCGGGGCCACGACGGCGCCGGAGCCGCCGAGGCCTGCCCCGGCGGCCGGCCCCGGCCTCCCCGAACCGCGGGGCGAGCTGTCCGCCGCCGTCACCGGGGCCCTGAGGTCGGGCGGCGCACCGGCCCACGCTCCGGGGGCCGTGCTGCGGGCCGATCCGTGGGGCGAGGACCTCCAGCTCGCCCTCCACCTCCTCTACGAGCTGCACTACGCCGGATTCGACGGCGTCGACGACGACCGGGAATGGGACCCCGACCTGCTGCGGCTGCGGCAGGACATGGAGGCCCGCTTCCTGCACGCCCTGCGCAGCGAACTGGCCGACGGCCCCCGTACCGTCGAGGACGCCTTCGCCCCGCTGCTCGTCGAGCCCGTGGACCTCTCCGGCAGCCTCAGCCACTACCTGCAGACCGAGGGCGAGCTGTGGCAGCTGCGCGAATACGCTGCCCTGCGCTCCGTGTACCACCTCAAGGAGGCGGACCCGCACGCCTGGGTCATCCCCCGGCTGACCGGACGCGCCAAGGCCGCGATGGTGGCCATCGAGTACGACGAGTTCGGTGCCGGCCGCGCCGACCGCATCCACGCCCGGCTCTTCGCCGAGCTGATGACCGACCTCGGGCTGGACCCCGCGTACGGGCGCTATCTGGAGCAGGCGCCGGCTCCGCTGCTCGCCACCGTCAACCTGATGTCCCTCTTCGGCCTGCACCGGGCGCTGCGCGGCGCGCTCGTCGGCCACTTCGCGTGCGTCGAGGTCACCTCCTCACCCGGCTCCCGCCGCCTGGCCAAGGCCATGCGCAGGTGCGGGGCGGGACCCGCGGCGGAACACTTCTACGCCGAGCACGTGGAGGCCGACGCCGTCCACGAACAGGTCGTACGCCACGAGGTGATCGGCGGTCTGCTCGCCGACGAACCCGGCCTGGAGGCCGACGTCGCCTTCGGATGCGCGGCCACCGTCCTCGTCGAGGACCGCCTGGCCGAGCACATCCGCCGGGCCTGGACCGGGGGCGGCAGCGCACTGCGCACGCCACTGCCGCAATGACGGGATCCGCGCGCCGCGGGCGGGCCGCCGTCGCCCGTTCGAGCGGCCGTCCGAGGGGTTGCCGGGTCCGGGTGCCAGACAGGCGTGCCGACCGGGCAGGTATGCACCCGTCCCAGATGAGCGGGCCGCACGACGTGGCCCCCCGCCGGAAGGAACCCGTCAGCCGTGTCCCAGGTCAAGGAAACCATCGAGGTCGACGTACCCGTCCGCACCGCCTACAACCAGTGGACCCAGTTCGAGACGTTCCCTCTGTTCATGGAGGGCGTGCAGCGCGTCGAACAGATCGACGAGGCCCTCACCCACTGGGTGACGAAGTTCGGCGGGGTGGACCGCGAGTTCGACGCCGAGATCACCGAGCAGATCCCGGACGAGCGGATCGCCTGGGTCACCGTCGGCGGAGAGGTCGAGCAGTCCGGAGTCGTCACCTTCCACCCGATCGACGCCACCCACACCGAGGTCACCCTGCGCATGGACTTCGATCCCGACGGGCTGGCGGAGAACATCGCCGACAGGTTCGGCTTCGTCGACCGCCAGGTCACCGGGGACCTTGCGCGGTTCAAGAAGTTCATCGAGGAGCGCGGCACCGAGAGCGGCGCCTGGCGCGGCGAGGTCTGACCGGTACGAGCCGCGGGCCGTCAGGCGGCGTGCCACTCATGGGGGCCCGCACCGCTCCAGTGCACCAGCTGGGGATCGTCCAGCAGGTTGTCGGGAGGCCACCCCGGCCCCCTCCAGCAGCCCGACCAGTTCGCGGTCGGAGTGGGCCACGCCCAGGACCTCCTCAGCGTCCTGGCGACGCAGGGCCACCCGCCGTCCACCGTCCAAGGACGGCGGGTGCACGACGATCGGCGCACCTTCCACAGGTCCAGGGTGCCGCCGCGGCCCGCGCCGGGCCAGCCCCGCCCCCGGCGGAGAGCCTGCCCGGGGCGCGGACCGTCACCGTCAAAGTCCGGTGCGGAGGACGAACAGCGGGCGCGTTTCGGTGAGGTCCAGTAGACGCAGTCCCTGCTCGGGCAGACCGAACAGTTCCAGCGTTCCGCCCGCGAGACCGACGCGGCGGCGCAGGGCCAGGAGTGCGTTCAGGCCGCAGGAGTCGATGAACGTGACGTCCGACAGGTCCAGGGTGAGGGTCTGGCCGTGCAGGTCGACGGCGTCGGCCGCGTCGGTGAGGTGCGGCGCGGTGTCCATGTCGAGCTCGCCGCTCACCGTCAGGAGCGTTCGGTCGGCCCTCACGGCAACGCCGAGATCAAGGGTCGGGTTCATACGGTGTCCGCCCCATTTCGGGATCGGAGCCTCTTTACGGTCGGCTCCCCGTTGTCGGGGCGGAGAAGGCCGTCAAGCGCGCGGCCTACGGCGCCGCGCACAGCCGAGCGAGACCACCCGCACCGTCCATTGACCACCCTCGGTGATCAGCCGGTGGCGCGGGGTCTCTCACCAGACCAGGCTGGTAGTCCTTCGAGCGTGGCACGCGTGCACCCGAAAAGCCAGCGAAGCGGCCGCATCCGGCCCGTTCCACCCTCTCTGACCTGCGAAACGGTAGTCGGTCACAGCCACTTCCGTCGGGTCCGCCCCGGACGGGTGCCGTCGGACCCTGCGCCTAGGGTTGCCGCCATGGACATTACACATCCCTCTCGCGTAGGGCTGGAGCCCTGGAGCGAGGGCGACTTCTGGCTCCTCCGGAGGAACAACGCGCCGGACATGACCGAGCATCTGGGTGGGCCCGAGACGGAGGAGCACCTGCTCGCGCGTCATCGTCGGTATCTGGCTCTGGAGCGCGGGCAGATGTACCGGGTCGTATCGGCGGACTCCGGCGACACCGTCGGCTCGATCGGCTTCTGGGAGCGCGCGTGGCGTGCGGGAACGGTGTGGGAGACAGGGTGGGGAGTGCTGCCCGAGTTCCAGGGGCGGGGAATCGCCGCCGAAGCGGCTCGTGCGGTCGCCGCAGCGGCACGGGCGGCAGGACGGCATCGGTATCTGCACGCGTTTCCGAGTGCGGACCATGCCGCGTCGAACGCGGTGTGCCGCAGGGCGGGCTTCGAACTGCTGGGCGCGGTCGAGTTCGAGTACCCGAAAGGCTCCTGGCTCACCGCCCATGACTGGCGGATCGACCTGGACGGCGTGTGAGGTGGGAGCACGCCGACGGCGTTGCTCGAACGCCCCCTTCCGAGGGTGGGCAGTGGACGGGCCCGCAGCCGGCCCCCGGCCCCTGCAACGCCCCGGGCTGCCGCGGCGCTGATATCCGGTCAGGCGGAGCGGCCCCTGCGCCGACCGGGTTCCCAATTCACCCGCAGGGGTGAAAATGGGGGCTGGGCACGGACCTGTGGGGGGCGGCATGCCGGTGTTGCTCGTACGAGGGAACCGCCGGATGCGCGGCCGGTCGGCGTCAGTGGGCGCGGTCGGCCTCGGCGCGGCCGCCCTGGCCCTGGCTCTGGCCTCGGTATGGACCGGCGGCGCACGGGCGGCGAGCATCGCCGCCGCCGTCGCCCTCTGCTCGGGGCCGGCCGCCGAACGGCGCCGGTCGCGGCGCGGCACGCCCCTGAGAGGGGACACCGACCCGACCGGAGCCGACGCACTGCTGCGCACCGCCGGCGGCCGGATCCCCGCACTGCGGCACGTGGACCGCCCCGAGCCCGCCGGCGCCCACCCCGCGCACGGCCCCCGCGCCGCCGGAAGCCGGGTGCCGGACGCGGCCCCCGCGTACATCCGCCGCGACGCCGAGCCCCGGCTGCGCGACGCCCTCGGCCGGGCCGGCTTCGTCCTGCTGGTGGGGGAGTCCACCGCCGGCCGGTCCCGGCTCGCGTACGAGGTGGCCCGCGCGCTGTTCCCCCGCCACGCCTTCGTCCGCCCGCTCGGCAGGGACGCGCTTCCACAGGCCGTGCACGTGGCCCGTGCGCGCCGCCGGGCCGTGCTGTGGCTGGACGACCTGGAGGACTTCCTCGGCGCCGGAGGCCTCACGACCGCCATGCTGGCCGCCGTGGCGGCACCGGAACCGGGCCGCCGCGTCGTGCTGGCGACCATGCGCACCCAGGAGTTCCGGCGTTTCGAGGCCCGCGAGGGGAGCCGGCTGACCGGTTCGGACCGCGACGCCTGGCGTACCCAGCGGGAGGTGCTCGGGCAGGCGGAGGTGGTGCACCTGGCCCGGCTCTGGTCGCCGCCCGAGCGCCGGCGGGCCGCCGCCCACGCGCACGACCCGCGGATCGCCGCGGCCCTGCGGGCCGGTGAGCGCTTCGGGGTCGCCGAGGTCCTCGCGGGCGCACCCCCATCGCTCGCAGCCTGGCACGACGCCTGGGCTCCCGGGGCCCATCCGCGCGGCGCGGCCGTGGTCGCCGCGGCGGTGGACTGCCGGCGCGCCGGGCTGCGCAGCCCCGTGAGCCGTGACCGGCTGCGCGAGCTGCACCGGCCCTACCTGGTGGAGCGCGGGGACGGCGACCTCCGACCGGAATCCTTCGACGACGCGATGGAGTGGGCCTGCACCGCCGGCGGCCTGCTCACCGGCCACCACACCCGGGGGTACACGGCCTTCGACCACCTGCTCGACGCCCCCGGCCTGCCCCCGGTCCCGGAGCACCTGTGGCAGTTGTTGGTCGCCCGGGTCACGGCCGCCGAGGCCTACGACATGGGCCTCCTGGCCCACCAGGAAGGGCGGCCGGAGCGGGCGGCCGCCGCACTCTCCAGGGCACGGCTCGGCGGCGTCCCCGGTGCCGACTTCCTCCTCGCGATCACCGTCGGTGACGCGGGCCGGCCCCGCCGGGCGGCGGCCGACCTCGCCGCCATCACCCGGCGGCGCGAGGACCGGCTGGGCCCCGCCCACCCCGACACCCTGGCCGCCCGCCACCAGCTGGCCTTCTTCACCGGCGAGGCGGGGAACCCGCACGCCGCGGCCGGCCGGTTCGCCGCCCTGGCGGCGGACGCTGCGGCCCTCCTCGGCGCCGACCACCCGGACACCCTCGCCGCCCGACACGAACTGGCCTACTTCACCGGCGAGTCCGGCGCGCCCGCCGAGGCGGCCCGGCAGCTCGCCCGGCTGCTCGCCGACCGGCTGCGCACCCAGGGCCCGGACGACCCGCAGGTGCTCGCCACCCGGCGCGGCCTCATCTGGTACCGGGCCGCCGAACCCGTCCGCGCGGAGGCCGAACTGGCCGAGCTGCTCGCCGACTCCGCACGCTGCCTCGGTCCCCTCGACCCGCACACCCTCGCCGTCAGCAGCAGCCGCGCCGCCTTCGCGGCCCGCGCCGGCCGTACCGCCGAGGCCGCGGCGGCCTGGGAGTCCCTGGTGGCCGACCGCACCCGGGTGCTGGGCCCCGACCACCCGCACACGATCTACGCCCGGCTCGAACGGGCCCGGGCGCTGGCCTCCTCGGGCCGCCCCCATGAGGCCCGAGCCCTGCTGACCAGGACCGTCGCCGACGCCCGGGGCCTGCTGGAGCCGGGCCACCGCCATCTGCGCCGGGCCCGGGACCTGCTCGCCGGCCTCCCTCCGCCGAACGCCCCACAGCGCACTGCGTAGCGCACCCCGGGGCGCGGGGGGCCGTACGATGATCCGGTGACCCCCACCTGCCGGCCGACGCACCGACGCCCCTCGGCGCACGGTGCCGCCCTGCTGGTGCTGGTACTGGCGGTGCTGGCCGGGATCCTCGGCATGCACGCCCTGGGCCCGGCGCCGGCCCGCGCCGTCGCGCCCACGCAGCCCCACCACGCGACCGCCGCCGACCACAACCGTGCGGCCGCCGACCACGGCCGTTCCACCGCGGACCACGCCCGTGCCACCGCCGAGCGGGCGGGCGCGGGCGAGGACTGCGCCCATCCCGACGACCACGGCGGGTCGGGCCACTCCCCGCACGCGGACGCCGCATGTGCCGCGGCCGGTATCGCCACGGCGTACGCGCCCCCGGCGCTCGCCGAGTCGACGGCCGGCCTCCCGGCGGCGTCCCCGGCACACACCGCCGACCCGGCGGCCGCCACGGCCGCCCGTGCCCCTCCCGATCTCGCCGAACTCCAGCTGCTGCGGATCTAGAGCCGCCCGCACGGCCCTCCCGCCCGGCGTCCGCCGGCGGGCGGCCTGTGCTCCGGCCCCCTCTCCCTCCGTTTCTCCCGCATGCCCGCCGACCGGGCCGCGGACCAAGGAGCAGCAGCACCATGACCAGCAAGCGTTCACCCTTCCCCCGCGCCGCCTTCGCGGCCCGTGCCGCCTTCCGCCGCGCCACCGTCGCCGCCGCCGCCGGAGCGGTCGCCGTCGTCCTCGCCGCCTGCGGTGGCGCCGACGGCGCCGACGGCCATGACGGCCACACCGCCGCCCCGTCGGCCACCGCACCGGCACAGACCCCGTCCCCGGCCGGGCAGGGGCAGCACAACGCGGCTGACGTCGCCTTCGCCAAGGGGATGATCCCGCACCACCGCCAGGCCGTGGAGATGGCCGACCTGGCGCCGTCCCGCGCCGGATCGGCGGAGGTGAAGAAGCTCGCCGACGACATCAGGAAGGCGCAGGACCCCGAGATCAGGACCCTGACCGGGTGGCTGGCCTCCTGGGGCGAGCAGGTGCCCGCCGAGGGCGCCATGGACCACTCCGCGCACGGCGCCGCCGGGATGATGACCGCGGAGCAGATGGACCGGCTGAAGGCCGCCTCGGGACCGGCGTTCGACACCGCCTTCATGGAGCTGATGGTCGAGCACCACGAAGGCGCGGTGGCGATGGCGAAGACGGAGCAGGCACAGGGCGCCTTCCCCGGCGCCAAGGCGATGGCGGAGGCGATCGTCACCTCCCAGTCCGCCGAGATCGCGCAGATGAACAAGCTCCTCGGCAAGGGCTGACCCGTCCGCAGCCGGTCCCGGCCGGGGCACGGACGCCCCGGCCGGGACCGGCCCGCACCGGCCGGAGCTTTCGAAACCGTTCCATTTCCTTGGGGGGGAGCAGTGATGAGTGCGAACAGGATCCTGGTGGTCGGCGGCTACGGCGCCGTGGGTGCGACGGTGGCCGCCATGCTCGGGGGGTGGTTCCCCGGACGGGTCGTCGTCGTCGGGCGCGACGAGGCCCGGGCACGCACGCTCGGCGGCGTCCGCGCCGACGTGGCCGATCCCGACGGATTCCGGCGGACGCTGGAGGAGCTGGGCGACGTGGCGGCCGTCGTCCTGTGCGTGGAACCGCCGGACAGCCGCGTCGCACGCGTCTGCCTGGAACGCGGTGTGCACCTCGTCGACATCGGCGCGACGTGGCGGCTGCTCGACGCGACCGCGGCCCTGCACGGCGCGGCCGCCGCGTCCGGGGCCACCGCCGTTCTCAGCGTGGGCGTCGCCCCCGGGCTGACCAACCTCCTCGCCCGCCGGGCCCACGAGGCCGTCGGCGGCGCGGACCGCATCGACCTCACCGTGCTGCTCGGCGCAGGCGAGCGGCACGGCGCCGACGCCGTCCGCTGGACCGTCGAGGGCCTGGCCGAACCACCGGCGGGCGCCCCCCTGCGGACCACCCTCCCCGGCCACGGCCGGCGCACCGCGCACCCGTTCCCCTTCTCCGACCAGCACACGCTGCCCCGCACGCTCGGCGTGCAGCGGGTGACCACCCGGCTGTGCCTGGACTCCGGGCCGCTGACCGCCGCACTGTTCGGCCTGCGCGCGGCCGCCCGCAGGCCCCCCGTGCGGCGCGCCCTGACGGCCTCCTTCAGCCGCATCCACCTCGGCGGCGACGGCTTCGCCCTCCGTGCCGACGCACGCCGCGGTGACCGGCACGCGGCCTGCGCCGTCACCGGCAGGGAGCAGAGCCGCTTCACCGCGCTGGTCGCCTCCTACGTCACCCGGGAACTGCTCACCGGCACACCCTCCCCGGGCGTCCACCACATCGAGCAACTGCCCGCGCTTTCGGGCCTACCGGAGACCCTCACCGCCCACGGCCTCACCGTCTGGCGTCCCGGCGGGCCCGCGCCCGAGGCCTGATCCGTCCCGTGGCCGGCCGGCGGGCTGTCGCCCTCTGCGCTCGCACCCTTACAGTGCGTGATGCCGAACCCGGTCCGTGCCGACGCATCGCCGCCGAACAGGAGCAGACCCGTGGCCACCCCCGCCCGCCCCGGCCCCCTGCCGGTCCCGACCCCGCCCGCCCGGTCCCCGAGCTCGACCCCCTCCAGGTACGGGACTGGCAGGCCGGGGGAGGGGAGCTCATCGACCTGTTCACCCGGGTCCGCGCACTGCTCGGCGGCGTCGCCGCGTTCCGGCTGGGCCCGCACCCGACCGTGCTGCTCACCGCACCCGACGCCGTCCAGCACGTCCTCGCGCTGCGGCCCGAGCGGTACGTGAAGCGCTCGCACCGTGCCCGGCTGCTCATCGGCGACGGCGTCCTCGCCGCGACCGGTGACGCCTGGCAACGCCAACGGCGCCTGCTGCAGTCACAGTTCACCGGACGCGGCATGCGCCGCTACGAGGAGCGGATCGCCGGGGCCGCGCGGGCCGCCGCCGCCCGCTGGGCGGCGTACGCCCGCAGCGGGCAGGAGTTCGACCTCGGTGAGGAGATGCGCCGCTTCGCGCTGGACACCATCTGGCGCTCCCTGACCGGCCATTGCCTCGATCCGGGCACGGAGGAGGAACTGGCCGCCGTACCGGCCGTCGTGGCCGCGCTGCCCAGCCTGCCCGCGGACGCAGTCGCCGCCCACGGCGCCGTCGCCGCCGAACTCGCCCGGATCGACGCCCTGTCGAGCCGCGCCATCGCCGCCGCCCGCACCGGTGGGGCCGGTCCGCACGGCCCCGGGCTGCTGCACGTCCTGCTGGACGCGGCCCGGACCTCCCCCGCCTACACCGACCGGCTGATCCGGGACGAGCTGGTCACCCTGCTGGTCGCCGGGCACGAGACCACCGCGACCACCTTGACCTGGCTCCACCTCCTGCTCGACCGGAACCCGCAGGCGCGCCGACGGGCCCTCGCCGCCGGCCCGGAGGGCTCCCCGGAACGGAGCCGGGCGGTCCAGGCCCTCGTGCACGAGACGCTGCGCTTCTACCCGTCCGCGTGGATCCTGCCCCGCCACGCGGCCGAGGACGACGTCCTCGCCGGCTACGCGATCGAGGCCGGCACCGACGTCCTGGTCTGCCCGTACCTCACGCACCGGGACCCCGGAGTCTGGCAGGATCCCGGCCGGTTCGACCCGGACCGCTTCCTCACCCCCGGCCGGCGGCCCACCCGCCCGGGCGCCTACGCCCCGTTCGGCCTCGGCCCCAGGGCCTGCCTCGGCCTGCAGTTCGCGCTCCGGGAGTCGACCGTCCTCCTCGAACACCTGCTGCCCGCCCACGTCCCGCACTTCCGCTCCGTCCCGACCCGGGCGTCCTACGGCCTCACCGTCCGCCCCGAGGGGCCGACCCCCGCCACCCTCCAGTGCCGCGACCGGTCCTCGCTGCACAGCGCGCAAGGGCCGTACTGAGAGCGCCACCCCCCGCAGGGTGTCCGGCGGGCCGGAAAAGGCGTGGACCGGCCCGACGCCCTTGCGGGACACTCCGACTCCTGTCCTGCTGGTCCGACAACGACAGGGTTTGGGATGGGATCGCCAACATCGCGCGACAACATGCCGAGCAAGGGCTCGGTACTTCTCGCACTCCGCCACTACGGACGGGAACTGGCGCGCCTGCGCCGGGTGACCGTCCCGGCCATGCTGCTCCCGGCGCTGGGCAACATCGGCATCTTCTACATCGCGCCGCTGGTCGTCGCGAAGCTCGTCGGCCGGGTCGCCGAGGGCGGCGGCGCGGACCTGGACACGATGCTGCCCTACGTCCTCGCCTTCGCCGCGGTCCTGCTGTCCGGAGAGGGCCTGTGGCGGGTCGGGCTGCACTGCCTGAACCGCCTCGACGCCCGGGGGATCGAGCACCTCTACGTCATCGGCATGGACGAACTCTTCGCGAAGGACGCGGCGTTCTTCCACGACAACTTCGCCGGATCCCTCACCAAACGGGTCCTCAGCTTCGCCTCCCGCTTCGAGGAGTTCGTCGACACCCTGACCTTCTCCGTCATGGGCAGCTTCGTGCCGCTGCTGTTCGCGTCGGTGGTGCTGTGGCAGTACGAACCGATGCTCGTCGTCGGCCTGCTCGCGCTGATCACCCTGACGGGGGTGTGCGCGGCGCCTCTCATCCGCCGCCGCCAAAGGCTCGTCGCCCGGCGCGAGGAGGCGATCGCGCGGGTCTCGGGCCACGTCGCCGACAGCCTGATGAACATGGACACGGTGCGGGCCTTCGCCGCGGAAGACCGCGAGGCCGCCGAGCACAAGTCCCGCGTCGCGGAGTCGCGCAGGCTGACGCTGCGTTCGTGGGACTACGGCAACCTGCGCATCGACACGCTGGTCGCACCGCTGTCGGTACTGACCAACGTGCTGGGCCTGGTGCTCGCCGTCGCCCTCGGCGCGGGGGAGCACGGCGTGGAGGCGATCATCGTCACCTTCACCTACTACGCCAACGCCACCCGCATCATGTTCGAGTTCAACCAGATCTACCGTCGTCTGGAGAGCTCGATGACGGAGGCCGCGCAGTTCACCGAACTGCTGCTGCAGCCGCCGACGGTGCTCGACCCGGTGGCGCCCGAGCCGCTGCTGACCGAAGGCGCCGACGTCCGGTTCGAACGGGTGAACTTCTCCCACGGCGGCGGGCGGCCCCTCTTCCAGGGCCTCGACCTGGAGGTGCCCAGCGGGTCGAAGACCGGACTCGTCGGCCGGTCCGGCGGCGGCAAGACCACGCTCACCCGGCTCCTGCTGCGGATGACGGACGTGGACGGCGGCCGGATCCTCATCGGGGGCCAGGACATCAGCCGCCTGCGCCAGGCGGACCTGCGCAGCCGGCTCGCCTACGTTCCCCAGGACCCGGCGATGTTCCACCGCACCCTGCGGGAGAACATCGCCTTCGCCCGGCCGGACGCCACCGAGGCCGAGGTCCGCCGCGCGGCCGAGGCGGCGCACGTCACGGAGTTCGCGGACGCGCTTCCGGACGGCTTCGACACCATGGTGGGCGAGCGCGGCGTCAAACTGTCCGGCGGGCAGCGCCAGCGGGTCGCCCTCGCCCGGGCCATCCTGCGCGACGCGCCGATCCTGCTGCTCGACGAGGCGACCAGTGCGCTGGACTCCGAGAGCGAGATCCTCGTCCAGGAGGCCCTGTGGCGGCTGATGGAGGGCCGCACGGCGCTCGTGGTGGCCCACCGGCTGAGCACCGTGGCCACCATGGACCAGCTCGTCGTCCTCGACCGCGGCCGGATCGTGGAACAGGGCACGCACCAGCAGCTCCTGACGAGCGGGGGCGCCTACGCGAAGCTGTGGAAGCACCAGTCGGGAGGCTTCCTGCACGACGCCGACGCCGATGCCGAAGCCGGTGCCGATTCCGCTGTCGCTGCCGGTGCCGACATCCGGGCACACTCCGACCTGAACTGACTCGGGGCCGTGTCCTGTGCGGCAGGGCGGGGGAAAATGCATAGCTTGTCCTGATGTGAGCGTCGACGTCGAAAGTGAAGAAGCACCGGGGCGCCGGCGGCTGGCCCGGGCGGTGCTGACGGGCGTGGCCGCCGTCGGAGCCGGGCTGGTGGCCGGTTCCGCCCACGTGGCCATGGCCCCCCGCGTCGGGGGCGGTGCCGGATCCCGGCCCACCACCCCCGCGGCGGCACTGCGTGAACTGGTCGCGGGCAACGGCCGCTGGCGGACGTACCACGAGCGCCACCCGGACCGGACGCGGACCGTGCGGCGCACGCTCGTCGCCGGCCAGCACCCGTTCGCCGTCGTCCTCGGCTGCGTCGACTCACGGGTACCGCCGGAACTGGTCTTCGACCAGGGCCTCGGCGACCTGCTGACCGTGCGTTCGGCGGGCGAGGTACTGGACGAGGCCGTCCTCGGGAGCATCGCCTACGGGGTCCTCGAACTGGGCATCCCGCTGGTCGTCGTCCTGGGGCACCAGTCGTGCGGGGCCGTCGCCGCGGCCGTGCGGGCCGCGGAGGGCGGCCCCCTGCTCCCGGGCCACATGCAGTACCTGGTCGACCAGATCCGCCCCGCCATCGACCGCGGCCTGCGGGGGGCCGCCCGCATCGACGCCGCGATCACCGCCAACGTCCGGCTGGTGCGCGAACGGCTCGCCGCGGAGCCCGAGATGGCCGCCAAGGCCGCCGCCGGGGCGCTCTCCGTGGTCGGAGCCCGGTACGAACTCACCAGCCAGCGGGTGCGCCCCGTCCGCTGACGGCCGGGCCGTGCACCGGCCCCCGGAGCCCGTTCGTCAACGGTGCGCGGTCCGGTCCCCACGTACAGGTGAAGTTCGCCTTCCGGGGCCCCAAACGGTGATCAAGGCGCCCGGCGGACCGGAAGAGTTGGTTCATGATCACCGAGTCTTCCTCCACGCCGGACGCCACCCCCGACCCGGCGGACGGCCCCCCTGCGGACGCCGCCCGCCGGCCCTCGCGGCGTACTGTCATCACCGGGGCCGCCGCCGTCACCGGCGCCGCCGCGGTCGCCGGAGCCGGGGCGCTCAACGGCGCCACCGCACCCCCCGCCGGGGCCTCGCAGGCCCCGTCCGGCTCCGCCCGACCCGACTGGGAGACCTGCCTCACCGTCGCCCGGGCCGTCCTCGTACGGGACGAGGACGACCGGCCCCTCGTACCCGGCTACGCGGACGTCCTGCTGCGCAGCGGCCTGCCGCGCTCCCGCACGCCGCGCAGGAAGGTGCTGGTCGTCGGCGCCGGGCCGGCCGGCCTGACCGCCGCCCACCTGCTGCGCGAGGCCGGGCACCGGGTCACCGTCATCGAGGCCAACGGCAACCGCGTCGGCGGCCGGATCAAGACCTTCCGCACCGGCGGGCACGAGAAGTCCCCCGCGCCCTTCACCGACCCCCAGCAGTACGCCGAGGCCGGTGCCATGCGCATCCCCGACAGCCACCCCCTGGTCACCGGCCTCATCGACAGCCTCGGCCTCGCACGCAGGCGCTTCCACCTCGTCGACGTCGACGGCTCCGGCAGCCCGGCCCACCGCACCTGGATCCACGTCAACGGCGTCCGCGTCCGCCGCGGCGACTACGCGCGCGCCCCGCAGGCACTCAACCGCTCCTTCGGGGTGCCCGCCGCCCACGAGGGCGTGCCCGCCGCGCAGATCGTGCGCAACGCCCTCGCTCCCGCCCGCAAGGAGATCGACGGCAAGAAGGACAGGGCGCTCGTCGAAGGGTGGGCCCGCATCATCCAGCGCTACGGCCACATGTCGATGTACCGCTACCTCACCGAGGAGGCGAAGCTGGACGACCGCACCATCGACCTGATCGGAACGGTCGAGAACCTCACCTCCCGCCTGCACCTCGCCTTCGTCCACAGCTTCATCGGGGCCTCGCTCATCAGCCCCGACACCGCCTTCTTCGAACTCCCCGGCGGCACCGCCACCCTGGCCGACGCGCTCTACGCCCGGGTCCGGGACATCGTGCGCCTCGACCGGCGTGCCACCCGGATCACCCACGGGGAGGGCGGGGTCACCGTCGACACCGTCTCCGAGGGCCGCGGCGGCCGCCCCGTGGAGCGCGAGTCCTTCACCGGCGACACCGCGATCATCACCGTCCCCTTCTCCGGTCTGCGCCACATCCCGGTCACCCCGCCGCTCTCCTACGGCAAGCGGCGCGCGATCACCGAGCTGCACTACGACGCGGCCACGAAGGTGCTGCTGGAGTTCAGCCGCCGCTGGTGGGAGTTCGACGAAGCCGACTGGAAGCGCGAGCTGGAAGCCGTGCGGCCCGGGCTGTACCGCGCGTACCAGCTCGGACGCACGCCGGAGGACGGCGCCCTGCTGGGCGCCCACCCGTCCGTGCCGCGCGGCGGCATCTCCGGCGCGCAGCGCACCCACTACGCGGCCTGCCGCAGCCTCACCCGCGACCAGCCGGAGGCCGCCGGGACCATCGGGGGCGGCTCGGCCACCGACAACCCCAACCGCTTCATGTTCCAGCCCTCCCACCCCGTCGAGGGCAGCCGCGGCGGGGTGGTGCTCGCCTCCTACAGCTGGGCCGACGACGCCCTGAAGTGGGACTCCCTGGACGACGACGAGCGCTACCCCCGCGCCCTGGCCGGCGTCCAAGAGGTGTTCGGGCAGCGGATCGAGGTCTTCTACACCGGCGTCGGCCGCACCCAGTCCTGGATGCGCGACCCCTACGCCTACGGCGAGGCCTCCGTCCTGCTCCCCGGCCAGCACACCGAGCTCCTGCCGCACGTACGCGGGGCGGAGGGGAACCTGCACTTCGCCGGCTGCCACACCTCCGTCAAGCCGGCCTGGATCGAGGGCGCGCTGGAATCCGCGGTGCGCACCGCCCTGGAGGTCCACACGTCCGTGTGAGCGGCGGGCGGCGACGCCGGGCCGCAGTGGCGGCCGGGCGGCACCCGGCCGCCGGCCCGCTCCGGTCCGCCGCCTCAGTTCTCGGCGAGCACGATCACCCAGTCCTGCTCGCCGAAGCGGACCCGCTGCCGCTTGTCCGGATTGAGCCGGACGCCGTAGGCGGGAGCCGTCGCGGTCTGCGCGCGCAGCCGGTAGCCCACCGCGCACTCGCGGCGGCGGCGCGCCGACTCGACCACCGTGGCGAACGCCACGTCCCGGTCGGTGCGGACGTAGTCCGCCGCCGGCCGCAGATGGAATTCGCTCCCCTCGGCCCGGAACAACTCCTCGAAGACCTGGGCCAGATATCCGCTCTCCGAGATCTGCGTCATCAGCAGGCTGATCAGGCGGCTGCTGACGATGAAGTCGGCGCCGGCGCGGGTGGGGGCGAGCAGGCGGTTGCCGTCGTCGGACATCTCGGTGGTCAGCGGGAGTTCGCACCCCGCCGCCTCCCCGATCGCCCGCAGGTGCAGCAGCGTCACCAGGGTGTTGTCGTCGCTGCCGCTCCCCGGCCCGGGAGCGGCGCCGGACGGGGCCGCGTCGGGGCCCGCGGCCGGAGCCGGCGCGGTGGCCCCGCGGTCCGCCTCGCCGATGACGATCACGCTGTCGTACGCGGGCACGTCCAGCTTCGCGAGGACCTCCGGGTCGGTGATGTCACCTCCGTGGAAGGAGACGTCGAGCCGACAGCGGCCCGCCGCCACCTCGGCGGCGGTCCGTCGCGTCACCTCGTCGCCCAGCGCCACGACGTCCAGGACCGTGCCGGGGCTGACGAACTCGTCGAGCTGCTCGACGACGAGCGGGGCCCGCCGGTTCCAGCCGAGGAGCAGGAGCCGCTCGGCGTAGCGGGAGCGGGGGCGGGCGGTGACGATCGCCTCCTCCTCGACCCAGGGACCGGCCGGTTCCGGCACGGCCGTGTCGTCGTCCTCGGAGATCAGGACGATCCGGTCGTCCGCGCCGATCTCCGTGGCCGTGTCCGGACGGAGCGCGACGCGGCCGTCGGCGTGCAGCAGGCCGACCACCGAGGACGTGGTGAAGGCCAGCAGGGCCTCGCCGAAGGTGCGTCCGGTGAGCCCCCGCGCCGCGGCGGTGTAGAACTCGTCGCCGTCGAAGTCGAGCAACTCCTGGTAGACCAGGGACAGCCCGGGCTGGCGGGCAGTCTGGACGAGGAGCCGGGCGATGATCTCGTCGGCGCACAGCACGTGTCCGCCGGGCCCGGCCGCCAGCCTGGCCGTGAGGTGGCTGCGGGCGTCGCGGACGGCGGCGACCACCACCGCGGTGCGCGGGCGGGGGAGGACGGCGTCGAGGGCGAGCAGGGTCTTCACCGCGTGCGCGTCGCCCGCGTCCCCGTCGGAGGGCAGGACGAGGACCGCCTTCGACGCCCGGGGGTTCATCCGGGCCAGCACGGCCGGGTCGGTGGTGGTGCCGCTGCGGCAGATGATCCGGGTGGCGCCCGGCCTCGTGCGGACGCCGGGACGGGCCCCCGTGCCGCCGTGGCGGGTACGAGTCCCGGCGGCGAGGAGGCCGGTGGAGATCTCGTCCTCCATGTCGACCTTGTCCTTCGGGGCGAGCACGGCGATCGCGGACCGGCGCTGGTTGGCGTGGGCGGCGACGAGTTCGGCGACCACCGGGAGGATCTGGTCGGACCAGCCCAGGACCACGGTGTGCCCGGCCTCCAGGACCGTGGACCGCCCGCGCCGCAGGGACTGGATGCGCTGGCCGATGCCGGTGGTGATCAGACTGACCAGCGTCGAGACGAACAGCAGGGCCACCAGGGCGAGCGTCACCGAGGCCAGTACGTAGACGGGGGAGCCGACCGCACCCCCGAGCTTCAGGGTCTGGCCGACACTGACCCAGACGGCTGTGAGACGGGCGGGCAGGGCCCGGGGCGCCGCCCGGTCCGCCCAGACGAGGACGACGCTCGCCGGGACCACGACGGCCAGGCAGGCCAGCGCCAGCCACCCGATGAGCGGGGCGGTTCCCCCCGCCACCACGTTGTCGAACCGGTACCGCAGGCGCAGCCGCAGGGATGTGGTGTGCTGCTGTGCCATGGCGTACTCCCTCGTCTCCCGCGCTGCTAACCCGCCGCACGCCCGGGGGTTACGGCCGCGGCGCCGCGAGGACCTCAACGGTGGTGGTCACCCGGCCGATGCGCGGGAGGATCCTGCCGAAGCCCCTATGATGCGAACGTGAGTACGAATGCGGAGGAGGTGCGTCCCCTCCTGTCGACGGCGCTGACCGGTGCGGAGCTGCTGCGCTGGTACTGGACCCTCGCCGAACTGGGCGCGCTCGCCCGGCGGATGGGGGTGCCCGTCCGCGGCGGGAAGGCGGCCGTCACCGCCCGGCTCGCCGCCGCTCTCGACGGCCTGCCCGAGCCCGAGCAGGCATCCGCCGCCGGGGCCGCGGTGCCCGCCGCGCCCCGGCGCGCGGGGCGGCAGCTCGCCGCCCCCGTCGACGGGACGACGGTGATCCCGCCGGGCCAGCGGTGCAGCCAGGTGCTGCGGGAGTACTTCGTGCGGGAGATCGGCCCCGGCTTCCACTTCGACGCCTTCATGCGGGAGTACGTCGCCGGGCACGCGGGGCACACCCTCGCCGAGGCCGTCGAGCACTGGCACGCGACCCGGGTCCGCGCGGCCGAACCCCAGGACGTCGGGCCTCAGTTCGAGTTCAACCGCTTCCTGCGCGACTGGCACGTCCGCCACCCCGGCGTGGCCCGTACCGAAGCCCTGGCCGCCTGGCGGGCGCACCGTGCCCGTCCCCGCGACTGAGCGAGAGGAAGAGGGGACCTACGCCCGCCCGTAGCGCAGCTCGACGACCCCGTTGCCGAAGGTGCGGCTGCTCTCCAGGCGCAGCGGCACCACGCCGCTGTCGGCCGGG
This sequence comes from Streptomyces sp. NRRL F-2664, assembly GCF_000719345.1. Classification (GTDB taxonomy): domain Bacteria; phylum Actinomycetota; class Actinomycetes; order Streptomycetales; family Streptomycetaceae; genus Streptomyces. The sequence continues at coordinate 108,279 of NZ_JOFX01000005.1, read as the reverse complement.
GGGAAGAGGGGCTTGCCGCGGCCGATGCGCACCGGGTGCACCAGGATCCGGTAGCCGTCCACCAGGTCGTGGCGCAGGAACGAGGCGGCCAGGTCCGCGCCGCCCAGCGCGAGGTCGCCCCCGGGCTCCGCCTTGAGCGCGGCGACCTCCTCCGGCACGACGTCCCGCACGACGGTGGTGTTCCAGTCGGCGTGTTCCAGGGTCCGCGAGTAGACGAACTTCGGCATGGAGCGCCAGATCTCGGCGAACTCGACCTCGGGGCCGCTGCTCGCCGGGTCCGCGTCGGCCGTGGGCCAGTAGTCGGCCATCAGCTCGTGCGTCACGCGGCCGGACAGGAAACCGCCCATCCGGCGCAGCTCGTCATTGAGGTACTGGTGCAGTTCGTCGTCGACGACGTGCCAGTCGATCTGCCGCTCGGGGCCCTCGATGTAGCCGTCCAGGGACACCGTGCTCATGAGGATGATCTTCCGCATACCGCCCCACCCTACGCCGCCGACATACTGATCACCGTGAAGACCGAACGCGAGACCGAGACCGGCGCCCCGTACGACGACACCGTCCTGCTCCACGTCGAGGGGCGGACCGGCGTGGTCACCCTCAACCGCCCACGGGCCCTCAACGCCCTCACCCACCCGATGGTGCTGCGGGTCGCCGGAGCCCTCGACGCCTGGGCGGACGACCCGGCCGTGGGCCAGGTCCTGATCCGCGGGGCCGGTGGGCGCGGGCTGTGCGCGGGAGGTGACATCCGGGCCATCCACGACGACGCCAGGGCCGGCGGCACCGCCTCGGCCGGCTTCTGGCGCGACGAGTACCGGCTCAACGCCCGCATCGCCCGCTACCCCAAGCCGTACGTCGCGCTCATGGACGGCATCGTCATGGGCGGCGGTGTCGGCGTCTCCGCCCACGGCAGCGTCCGCGTCGTCACCGAGGGCTCCCGCGTCGCCATGCCGGAGACGGGCATCGGCTTCGTCCCGGACGTGGGCGGGACCTGGCTCCTCGCCCGCGCCCCCGGCCTGCTCGGCACCCACCTCGCCCTCACCGGCAGCGCCGTCGGCGCCGCGGACGCCCTGCTCTGCGGGCTCGCCGACCACTTCGTGCCCGCCGGCCTCCTCCCGGAGCTGACCGCCGCGCTCGCCGCCGCCCCCGCCGGCGAGGTACTGCCGCGGTACGCCGCCACGCCCGCCCCCGGGGTCCTCGACGGTGCGCGGCCCTGGATCGACCACTGCTACGCGGCCGGCACGGTCGAGGAGATCGTCGAGCGGCTGCTCGGCCACGGCGATCCGGCGGCGAAGGAGGCCGCCGAGACGATCCTCGCCAAGTCCCCGACCGCGCTCAAGGCCACCCTCGCCGCCGTCCGCCGGGCCGGGGCCCTGGACACCCTGGAGCAGGCGCTGGCCCAGGAGTTCCGCGTCTCCTGCAACGCCCTGACCGCGCCCGACCTCGTGGAGGGCATCCGGGCCCAGGTCGTCGACAAGGACCGCACCCCGCGCTGGTCCCCGCCGACCCTGGCCGACGTCACGGAAGCGGATGTGGAACGGTTCTTCGCCCCGCTCGGCGAGGACCGCGAACTGCGCCTGCCCCAGTAGGTGTCGGGCGGCAGCGTCAGGCGTCCGCGCCCACGTAGGCGCGCAGGTGACGGGCGGTCAGCGTGTCCGCCCCGGCCACCAGGGCCGCCGGGGTGCCCTCGAAGACGACCCGGCCGCCCGCGTGCCCGCCGCCGGGGCCGATGTCGATCAGCCAGTCGGCGTGCGCCATCACCGCCTGGTGGTGTTCGATGACGATCACGGAGTTGCCGTCGTCGACGAGCCGGTCCAGCAGGGCCAGCAGCTTGTCCACGTCGGCCATGTGCAGCCCGGTCGTCGGTTCGTCGAGGATGTACGTCGAGGACTTCTCGGCCATGCTGATCGCGAGCTTCAGCCGCTGGCGCTCGCCGCCCGACAGGGTGTTCAGCGGCTGGCCGAGCCGTACGTAGGAGAGGCCGACGTCGACCAGCCGCCCCAGGACGGCCCGGGCCTGGCCGGTGGTGAAGAACTCGTGCGCCTCCGCCACCGACATGTTCAGCACCTCGCTGATGTTCTTGCCGCGCAGCCGGTACGTCAGCACTTCGGGGGTGAACCGCTTGCCCTCGCACTCCTCGCACACCGTGGCCACCCCGGCCATCATCGCCAGGTCCGTGTAGACGAGGCCGAGGCCGTTGCACTTCGAGCAGGCGCCCTCCGAATTGGCGCTGAACAGGGCGGCCTTGACGCCGTTGGCCTTGGCGAAGGCCGTCCGGATCGGCCCCAGCAGCCCGGTGTAGGTGGCCGGGTTGGACCGGCGTGAACCACGGATCGGCGACTGGTCGGCGACCACGACCCCCTCCCGCCCGGCCAGGTAGCCGTGGATCAGCGAGCTCTTACCGGACCCGGCGACCCCGGTCACCACCGTGAGCACGCCGAGCGGCACGTCCACGCAGACGTCCTTCAGGTTGTGCAGGTCGGCGTCCTTCACCGACAGGTGGCCGCGCGGGGTGCGCACCGACTCCCGCAGCCGCGCCCGGTGGCCGAGGTGGCGCCCGGTGAGGGTCTCGGAGGTGCGCAGCCCGGCCACGTCCCCGCTGTAGCAGAGCTGCCCGCCCGCCGTGCCCGCCCCGGGACCGAGGTCGACGACGTGGTCGGCGATGGCGATGACCTCCGGCTTGTGCTCCACGACCAGCACGGTGTTGCCCTTGTCGCGCAGCCGGAGCAGCAGGTCGTTCATGCGTTGGATGTCGTGCGGGTGCAGGCCCGTGGTGGGCTCGTCGAAGACGTACGTGACGTCCGTGAGGGACGAGCCCAGGTGCCGCACCATCTTCACGCGCTGCGCCTCTCCGCCCGACAGCGTGCCCGAAGGGCGGTCGAGGGTGAGGTAGCCCAGGCCGATCTCGACGAGGGAGTCCAGCAGGCCCCGGAGGTTGGCCAGCATCGGGGCCACGCCGGGGTTGTCGATCCGGCGTACGAAGCCGGCCAGTTCGCTGATCTGCATCGACGCGCACTCGGCGATGTTCACCCCGTGGATGCGCGAGGACAGGGCCGCCGCCGACAGGCGGGTGCCGCCGCAGTCCGGACAGGCGGTGAAGATCACCGCGCGGTCCACGAAGGCCCGGATGTGGGGCTGCATGGACTCGCGGTCCTTGGCCAGGTGGAGCCGGGTGACCTTCGTGATCAGGCCCTCGTAGGTGAAGCCGTTGGACCCCGACTTCACCTTCACCGGACCCTTGTGGAGGAAGTCGGCCCACTCCTGCTCGGTGAAGTCCTTGAGCCTGGTGTCGGGTGAGTAGAAGCCGGAGTTCGCCATGTTCTGCCAGTACCAGGAGTCCACGGCGAAGCCGGGCACCGTGATCGCGCCCTCGTTGAGCGAGAGTTCGCGGTCGACCAGCTGGTCCACGTCGATGTCGGAGACCTCGCCGACGCCCTCGCAGCGCGGGCACATCCCCTCGGGGTTGTTGAAGCTGAACGCGCTGGAGGTGCCGATGTGGGGCGTGCCGACGCGCGAGTAGACGATCCGCAGCATGGTGTAGGCGTCGGTGGCGGTGCCCACGGTGGAGCGGGAACCCGCGCCCATCCGCTCCTGGTCGACCACGATGGCGGCGCTCAGGTTGTGCAGCCCGTCCACGTCCGGCCGGCCCAGGCTCGGCATGAACGACTGGACGAAGGCGGTGTACGTCTCGTTGATCATGCGCTGCGACTCGGCGGCGATGGTGCCGAAGACGAGGGAGGACTTCCCCGAGCCGGAGACACCGGTGAAGACCGTCAGCCGGCGCTTGGGTATGTCCAGCGAGATGTCGGCGAGGTTGTTCTCGCGGGCTCCCCGGACCTGGATGACCTGGTGGTTGTCTGCGGCGATGTGCACGGAACTCCTCGGGTGCGGGGCTTCGGCCTGCTCTCTGCGCCAGTTACTCTATACGCTGTACTCTGTACGATGTAGCGAAATCACGCAGGCTCGGAGGCCGCGGCATGGGGAAGGACCGGAGCGGGGCAGGAGACCCCGTCCGTACGCTGGCACTGCTGTGGCGCGAGCCGGGGCAGCCGCCTCGGCCGGGCCGGCGCGGCCCGCGGCAGGGCCTCAGCGTGGACGCCGTGGTCCGGGCCGCGACCGCGCTCGCCGACGAGGAGGGGCTGGCCGCGCTGACCATGCGCGCGCTGGCGCAGCGGCTCGGGGTGACGCCCATGACCGTCTACACGTACGTCCCCGGCAAGGCCGAGCTGCTCGACCTGATGCTCGACGACGCGTACCTCCGCATGGAACGCCGCCCGGCCGACCCGCAGGAGCCCTGGCGGGTCCGTGTCGCCCGGGTCGCCGAGGACAACCGGGACCTGATGGTCCGCCACCCCTGGATCGCGGACCTGGCCGTCACCCGCCCGCCGCTGGGGCCCGGGGTGATCGGGAAGTACGAGTACGAGCTGGCGGCCTTCGAGGGCATCGGGCTCAGCGACACCGAGATGGACGCCGCCCTGACCCACCTGCTGGGCTTCGTCCACGCCAACGCCCTGGCCGCGGCCGACGACGCCGACCACAACAGCCGGCAGAGCCAGGAGGACTGGTGGGCCGTCAGCGCCCCGTTCCTGGACCGCGTCCTGGACCCCGGCCGCTACCCCCTCGCCGGCCGCGTCGGCAGCGCGGTCGGCGGCTACCACCCCGAGACGATCTGGGCCTTCGGCCTCCGGTGCGTCCTCGACGGACTGGCCCGCCGCATCGCCCCGCGGGGCACGCCGTGACCGCCGACCGACCCCGCCCGGCACGGCCTCCCTACCGGTAGCCGGTGGTGTCCGCCGGGAGGCCCGGGTCCTGGACCTCCACCAGGTAGCGCCAGGCGTCGGGACGGCTCCCGTCCAGGTCCGTGAATCCGTAGACCTGCGCCAGCCCGCCGCTGGAGAGGGACTGCCCGTTCCAGCGGGAGACCTCCGGATCGGCGGCGAGGGCCGCGACCGCCCGGCCCACGTAGGCCGGGGTCTCGGAGATCGCGAAGTGCGGGACCCGCGGCAGCGCGTCCCGCCAGGTCTCCTCCGTCACGCCGAAGGCGTCGAGCATCATCTCCGAACGCAGCCAGCCCGGCGTCAGCGCCACCGCCGTCGCCCCGCGCGGACCCAGCTCGTGGCCGAGCGCGAAGGCCATCCGCAGCACGGCGGACTTGGCGATGTCGTAGAAGAAGGAGACCCGGTAGCGGGTCGCGTTGTAGTCGGCCGTGCCGTCCGTCATCTCCACCACCAGACCGCCCGGCGCGCGCAGCAGCAGCGGCACCGCGAAATGGCTCGTGACGGCGTGCGTCTCCACCGCCAGCCGCAGCAGGCGCAGCCCCTTGTCCAGATCGTGCTCCCAGACGGTGCTGTCCCACTCGAAGAGCAGCTCCCCGCCCCAGACGTCGTTCACCAGGACGTCGAGCCGGCCCTGCTCCGCGTCGATCCGCCCGACCAGCGCCGCCACCTCCGCCGGCACCAGGTGGTCGGCGACCACCGGGACGCCCCGGCCGCCCGCCGCGGTGACCAGTTCGGCGGTCTCCTCGATCGTCTCGGGCCGGTCGTACTCCGAACGCCGGCCGCGCGTACTGCGCCCCGACACGTACACGGTCGCGCCCTGCGCCCCCAACTGGACCGCGATGCCGCGGCCCGCCCCCCGTGTCGCCCCAGCGACCAGAGCCACCTTGCCTTCGAGCGTCATGGGCCGACCCTACGACCGCCGGTCCGTCCGGACGGCACCGGACACGGCGACCACCGCCGGCGACAGCAGCAGGCCGCCCGCCGCCCCGCCCGGCCCGCACACCGTCCAGGCCGCCCCGAACAGCAGGGAAGCACCGAACCGGGCCGGCGCCTGTGCCGTCCGCAGTCCCGGAGACCGACCTCCCGCACCGGCGTGGGCGGCTCCATCGGCAGCGGTGTCGGGGCCCGGCCGGCCCGCCCGCACCGCCGCCGACCCTGGTCCCCGCCGCCCCCCTCAGCCCAGGTCGAGGGGGCGTTCCGGGGCCAGGTGCGCGGCGATGGCCGCGAGGACGTTCGAGCTGGCGTTCTGCACGGTGCTGCCGCGGCCCTGGGTCGCCACCGTCGCGATGGCGAGCTTCCTGGACGGCAGGCAGGCGACCGTGCCCGCATAGCCCGCGAAGGACGGGTTCTGCACGATCCAGGTGTTCTCCACGGGCAGCCCCAGGGCGAACCAGGCGTTCCCCTTGACCCTGACGACGGGCGCGAGCTGCGCCGCATGCGACTCGGGCGTCAGCAGCTTCCCCTCGCCGATCGCCGCGAAGGACTTCGCCATGTCCTCCAGCGTGCCGGTCATCACCGCGCCCTCGGCCACCGTCCACGACGGATCCCAGTAGGTGGAGTCCTCGAACACGCCCCGCTCGTTGTCGAAGGCGTGCAGCACCGGGGCGGGGATCTCGGCACCGGACGAGATGTCGGTCCGGGTGAGGCCCATCGGTTCGAGGACGTTTTCGCGCATCACCTCCCCCAGGGGCCGCTGTTCCACCCGGGAGATGATGTCGCCCAGCAGCACCCAGTTGGCGTGCGAGTAGGCGAAGCCCGAACCGGGCGGCCGGGCCATCGGCCGGGCCATCGCGATCCGCACGAGCTCCTCCCCGGTCCAGCGCCGGAAGGGGTTCTTGTACAGCTCGGCGATGAAGCCCTTGTCCGTGACGTAGTCCGCGTAGCCGGAGGACGCGGACGCCAGCATCCGCAGGGTGATGTCGCCCGCGTGCGGGAGGTCCGGACGCCAACGGGAGAGCTTGTCGTCGAGCGTGACCCTGCCCTCGTCGACCAGCTTGAGCAGTTCGGTCGTCATGTAGGGGATGGCGACCGAGCCGATGCGGAACCGCATGTCCGCCGTCGCGGGGTAGCCCGTCATCGTCTCCCCGGCCGCCGCCGTCGACACCCGCTCCCCGTCGACCCACACGCCGGCCATGGCCGCCGTCAGCTTGTACGTGCCCAGGGCGTCCGCGACCTGCCGGGCGACGAACTCCTCGGAGTCGCCCGGCAGGCAGGTGCCGCCGCGGGAGACCTGGCCCGCCGGGCACTGCCGGGCGGTGCTCCCGGCGACGCCGGCGGCGGCGCCGCCCGCCAGGGAGGCGGCCAGCATCAGGCCGCCCAGCCAGGTGAGGGCGAAGGTCCTGGAGTGTCGCACGCCGTGCCTCCCCGCGGGTCGAAGGCGAAGGTCCCCCGCCTCGCACGGGCAGGCCCCGTCCCGGCAGGCTAACCATGCGGCGGGAGCCCCCGCACGCGGGCGCCGTCGGCCGGGTGACCCGGACACCGGCACCCGTCCGTCGCGATCAGCCCAGTGCCCGGACCTGCACCCGCACCCGGTGCAGGCCGGTCGCACCGTCCGGCACGGTCCCCGAACGGACCTCCGTCTGCACGGCACCCGTCCCGTCCGTCGCACGGACCTCCAGCATGTGCGGCCCGGCCGACGCCTCCCACGGCCACACCCACTGCCGCCACGTGTCCACGCCGTCCGCGGCCCCGAGCCGCGCCTGCTGCCAGGGGCCGCCGTCCACCCGCACCTCGACCCGCCGGATCCCCCGGTGCTGCGCCCACGCCACACCCGCAACCGCCACCCTGCCGGGCCGCAGGGCCGCGTACGGCCGCGGGGTGTCGATCCTCGACTGCGTCTTGACGGGTGCCTGCCGCGCCCAGCCGCGGCGCACCCAGTAGGCGTCGTACGCGGCGAAGGTCGTCAGCCGCAGCTCGGTCAGCCACTTGCAGGCGGAGACGTATCCGTACAGGCCCGGTACGACCATCCGGACGGGAAAGCCGTGCGCGAAGGGCAGCGGTTCGCCGTTCATGCCCACGGCCAGCAGCGCCGCCCGGCCGTCCATCACCGTCTCGACGGGCGTGCCCAGCGTCATGCCGTCGATGGAGCGCGCCACGAGCTGGTCAGCCGGTCCGCCCCGGGACGGGGGTCGCACCCCGGCTTCGCGGAGCAGGTCCGCCAGCGGTACGCCGAGCCAGCGGGCGTTGCCCGCGTACGGGCCCCCGACCTCGTTCGACACGCAGCACAGGGTGATGTCGTGCTGGACCAGCGGCCGGGCGAGCAGCTCGCCCAGGCCGAGGGAGAGGGGGCGCGCAACCCCCTCACCGTGGATGCGCAGCCGCCAGCTGCCGGCGTCCGTACGGGGCACGACCAGGGCGGTGTCCACCCGGTAGAAGTCCCGCGCGGAGGTGAGGAAGGACGGGAGCCCCGGGACCCGCAGATCCGCACCGGCCGGCACCGGCGGGGCGGGCACCGCGGGCGGGGGCAGGACCAGCCCGGCCCTGGAAGCGGTCGCTCCGGCCGAGCCGTGCGCGCCCAGGCGCCGTCCGGCGAGCCCGGCCGCGGACGACACCGCCAGCACGCCGAGAACCAGCCGGCCGAAGCCGCGCCGGTTCAGCGCCCAGGCACCGCCGGCCGGCGCCCGGGCCGGCCGGGGCCGCCGGGCCGCGGCGGCCAGCAGCGCCAGCGCTCCGGCCGCAGCCAGTCCGCCGGCCAGCGAGGGCAGCGCGTCCTGCCACGACCCCTGCGGCCGGCCGAGCGCGGCCGCGGCCCCCAGCAGTCCGAAACCCCCCGCGACCGCGATCCCGGCGGGCGGGCGGCGTACGGCGAGCAGCCCGGCCCCGGCGGCGACCGCAGCGAGGACGGCGAGGATCCCGACCGTCAGCACCGCCTTGTCGGCGGTGCCGAACACGGCGATCGCCCACTCCCGGACGGGCTGCGGCGTCAGGTCGACGGCCACGGCGCCGACGGCCGTCACGGGTGAGGCCTCGGGCCGGACCACCGCCGCGACCGGCTCCGCCACGGCGAGGCCGGCGAACGCGGCGACGATTCCGCAGGCGGCGCCCAGCGCTCGCGGCGGCCTGGCGGAACCGCCCGGGTCTGCCCTCACACCGCCAGTGTGCCTCCGGCCCAGCGGCGGTGCGGCCCCGCCACGGGGGAGCCGCAGCGGTCAGTGCACCGGCGCCGGTGGCACCCACCGTCCCGTGCGCGGCTGCTTGACCCCGTAGTCTCCCTTCAGTTCCGCCGGGATGGCGTGGTGCATCACCCGGCCCCGGGTCAGGGAGGCCAGCTCGAAGCCGGAGAGCAGCGAGCCCGCCTTGTCGAGCGCCCACTCCGCGTACGGGCTGCTGTCCTCGATGGTCTCCAGCAGACCGAGGAACACCGGAACCGCCCTGGCCGCCGCGTCCCAGGCGGTGCGGGGGATCTCCAGCCAGTCGCCGATGGTGTCGCCGACGAGGAACCGGACGGTCGCGGGGACCATCGGGTCGAAGAGGGTGCCGGGGACCACGTCCTCGTACATCCGCATCAGCTGGGCATTGAGGCGGACCCCTTCGGGCGACGGGCCGAGGTTGCGCAGGAGGTAGAGGTCGCAGTAGGCGCGGGCCTCGGTGAGGGTCTGCGGCACCGCCGACATGTCGCAGCCGAGCATGGCGCCCACGACCCGCCAGGCGTAGAAGTAGGCTTCCGCGCCCTCTTCGCTCATGTGGATGCCGAGCCGGTGCATCGCGTCGAGAACCAGCAGCGAGAAGCAGATCTGGCCTCCGATCATGTCCTCCTGGCAGATGGGCACCCCGTCCTTCTCGACGTCCCAGTGGCCGCCGTGCCGCAGGTGGTGGCGGACAGCGGCGTGCAGCAGCCGCACCTTCTGCGCGGCCGGGATGAACTTGCTGCCCTCCGCGAAGGAGTTGGTCTGCATGAGGTACGTGACGAACTGGCCGGTGTTGGCCATCCGGCGGGACGGGTACGCCATGGAGTGCGTCGAGGCGAGCAGCCGCGAGAGCCGGGGGACGGCGTAGGTCACGGGCATCGCCGCGAAGGACAGTCCGGTGTTGATGTGGGCGGCGTTGTCCATGAAGAACAGCCGGGCCTGCTCCATGACGTCCCAGTCCACCCAGCCGGGAGGCATCGCGGTCGCCTCGAAGTAGGCGCGCGCGGACTGCGGAAGCTGCTCCGGGAGCTTGTCGCCGGTCGTGGTGAAGAACCGCATCAGGGTGTTGAGGTCGCCGACCTCCTTGCGGCGGAACATCTCGGCGACGGTCTCGTCGGCGAGGGGATCGCCCTGTGTGCTCAGGGCGTCGAGCGCGGCGTGGTCGTAGCGGGCGCGCGCCGTGGCGGTCCGGGTGGCGTTGGCGTTCACGTCGGTCGTCCTTGTCGTGTCTTCGGGTGTACGGGAGCGGCCGGCCGGGCCGGCGATGCCGCCGCTGCGGCGGCGGGTGGGGCGGGAGCGGCGCAGACGCGGTCGCGGCTTACAGGGAGCGGTCGGCGGCGGTCGCCGCCAGACCGACCAGCGCGGTCCGGGCCTCCACGGGCATCGGGGCGAGGTCGAGCGCGGCGCCGGCCCGGCCGATGCGTTCGCGGATCATGTCCTCGACCTGCTGTCTCGCCCCGCACCGCTCCATCAGCTCGCGGACCGACGCGGCTTCCTCCTCGCCCAGTTCCGGGTTCCCGACCAGCTTCGCGAGCAGCCGGCGGTCGTCGGTGCCCGCCGCCGCCACGGTCAGCGCGAGCAGCGCCGTGGGCTTCGCGTCCCGCAGGTCGTCCAGGTTCGACTTGCCGGTCCGCGCGGGGTCGCCGAAGGTGCCCAGCAGGTCGTCGCGCAGCTGGAAGGCCTCGCCGAGCGGGAGGCCGTAGCCGGAGAAGGCGTCCAGCAGGGCGGGGGAGCCGCCGCCGAGGGTGGCGCCCAGGTGCAGCGGCCGCTCCACCGTGTACTTGGCCGTCTTGAACCGGGCGACCTCCAAGGACTCCGCCACCAGCGGTTCCCGGTCCGCCTTCGCCCCGGTCCGCAGGACCTCCAGGAACTCGCCCGCCATCGTCTCGCGCAGCAGGGTGGACCAGAGCGGGACCGTCCGGGCCAGGTAGGCCCCCGGCAGCCCGCAGGAGGTGAAGACGTGGCCGGCGTACCCCATCAGGAGGTCGCCGAGGATCATGGCCAGGGCGGTGGAGCGCTGACCGTTCGCGGCGAAGGCGGCGTGCGCGGTGGGCTGCCCGTGCCGCATCCGGCTGCCGTCGATGATGTCGTCGTGGGTGCACGCCGCCGCGTGGACCAGCTCCATCGCGGCGGCGGCCCGGATCACCCCCTCGCAGTCCGGTTGGCCCGCCGCCCGCCACCCCCAGTACAGGAACGCCGCCCGGATCCGCTTGCCGCGGGCCAGGGACCGGCGTAACTGCGCCGAGAGGGGGGTCAGTTCGGTGTGCAGCCCGAGCAGGGCGCGTTCTTCCTCGTCGGCCAGCCGGACCAGCACCTCGTCGATACGTTCTTTGAAGCCGGTGTGGTCATGCACAGGGGCGGCCCTCGGGAGTGCGCTGTTGCGCGGCACGCCGCGCCATGGTCTCGAGGTAGTTCTCCCCGCCCATGCCCGCCCGCCGGGTGGCCAGTTCGCCGCGCTTGCGCAGCTCCACCACTCCGTCCGTGAGCAGTTCGCGCAGGTCGGCGCGGCGCAGCGCGTCCTGGGCACGGTCGGCGGTGTGCCGCAGCTGGTCCAGGGCCAGGTCGGCCACTCCGGCGGCGAGCAGCGTGAGCAGTTCCAGGGACGCGGCTGCGGAGCCGGCGGCCGCGGGCCGCTCCTGCTGCGGCTCCTGTCGGCGCTCGTAAGCGGTCTGGTCGTGTTCGTTCTGGGACATCTTCGGTCCGCTCCCCGGGTGGCATCGGAAGGGGCGGCCGCCGGATCCCTCCGGTGGCCGCCCCTGGTCGGTCCGCGCCAGTCAACCGAGCGGGGGCCCGGCGCGACGAACCGCGGCCGGGGATCTCCCTCGCACGAGCGACGACTTTCCTTCGGGCGGGTGATCGTCACCGCATCGGACGATCACCGCCGACGGCCGTGGTGTAGGTCAGCCGGCGGCCGCCGGCGGGAGCGCCGCCGCCACCGCGGCAGCCAGCCGGTGCGGGTCCCCGCTCGGCCGGTCCGGATGCCGGGTGGTCCGCCGCGCCCACTCCTCCTCGAAGGCGTGCCAGTCGATCTCCCGCGGCGCGGTCCTGCCGACCAGCGCCTCGTCGAGGGTGGCGAAGTAGGCCGTCCACCGGCGGGCGTACAACTCCGCCACCAGGCCGTTCCATTCCCGGTTGGCATAGTCGTGCAGGAAGCCGCCCTCGCTGGTGCTGCGCCGGCCCCACACGCTCAGCAGCGAGCGGGCGTCGTACTCGTACCGGTCCTGCTCGGCCCGGTCGGCGCCGCGGGAGCGGGCCCGGGACAGCCACGTCCCGAGCAGCAGGTTCGGGTCGGATCCGGTCACCCGGTCCAACAGCCGCATGTCCTCCTGCCATTCGCCGGTCAGGGCGCGGAAGCGGCCCAGGTCCTGTGCCTCGTAGGCCGCCCTGATCCTCGGCAGCAGGACCCGGGAGTGGTTGGCGAGGGCCTGCCGGGCGGTGTCCACCAGGTCGAAGCGGTAGGCGCTGGAGCCGCGCAGCGCCGGATCCACCCGCAGGAGGTGGTCCAGCGCCCTGCGGACGGATGCGGCCTGGTACCGCATGGACCGGGGACTCCAGTGCGCCGCGCCCGCCGCGGTCAGGCTCGGCCGGGCGCTGAACAGGCTGTCCTGGGACTCCGACCACAGGCCCGAGGAGGTGCTGTACGGGCCCTTGCGCAACTCCTCCCAGGCGGCGGCGGCCTCGGCGTCGGGGCGGCCGTAGCGGCGGGCCGCGAAGCCGGCGAACCAGGCGCGCTGGTCGATCGGGCCGGGGTCCCAGGCGAGGTCGGTGAAGAGGTCGAAGGCCGCCGGGTTGGTGCCGGTGGCCTCCGGCAGGTAGGCGATCCCCGCCAGGGCGCTGTTGCCCTTGGCCCGCCAGGGGCCGAAGCGTTCGAGCCACACCGAGGTGTTCGCACCGATCGTCGTGTGCCCGCCGAAGTTGTAGATCGTGCCCATCGCGTACGGTACGCCACCCCAACGGGTCTCGCGGTCCAGGCGGTTGTACCGGTCGGACAGCCCGTCCAGGATCAGCAGCTTGGAGGTGTCCACCCCGGCCAGCAGCTCCGCCGTCGGGTCGTCCTGCCAGCCCAGCACGGCCCACAGGGCGCCCGGACGGGCGGCGTGCAGCGCGCCCTGGATGGCGCCCGCCGCCGCGCCCACGTCGACGGAGCCGGTCAGGCCGCCTTCGTGCAGCGGGCTCATCCGGTACATCGTGCTGTCGCCGAAGACCGCGCGCTGCTCGGCGTAGTAGGCGGCGGCGAGCTTCGCGAAGACCGGCGAGGAGGGGTCCAGCCAGTCCGGGCGGTCGAATCCCGCCCAGTCGCCCTGCGCGACCGTGGCGGCCCCCGCGTTGCGGGCGGCGAAGCCGGGCGGGACGGTGCCGAAGTAGCCGGGCAGCACCGGGGTCATGCCCAGTCCGCGCAGCTGCTCGGCGATGCGGCCGCCGAGTGCGGCGCGTTCGCGCACCAGGCGCTCGGAGACGGGGCCGCCGAAGCCGCTGAGGTTCTGCAGCAGCCACCAGCTCTGGTGGGCGGGACCGGGGATCCAGCGGCGCAGCTCCTCGGCGGAGTACCCGAACCGCTGGAGGGCCCGGTAGTACGGGTACTCGGCGCCGACCTGGACGAACACCTCGTTGATGCCGTGCAGGGCGAGCAGGTCGATCTGCCGCTGGTGTTCCTCGAAGGTGCGGTACGGGCCCGCGTACCCGTCGTCGGTGTCGTTGAGGGCGTACCGGTGCGGGACCAGCGCGCTGCGGGTGACCGGTTGCGGTACGGCCGGCAGCCGGGCGGGCAGCATGCCGATGCTGTCGCCCGGCCAGCCGATGTCGGCGCCGGCGACGTGCTGGAGGTACCAGCCGACCCCGGTGAGCAGCGTGGCACCGGTGCTGCCGCGCACGGTGACGGCGCCGGCGGTCCCGGACACCGTGAAGGTGTCCGCGCCGGCGGCAGGGTCGGCCACCAGGGTGAACTGCCCGGCGTGCCGGGGGAGCAGCCGCTGCAGGGCGGCCCGCGCGGGCGCGGTGTCGAAGGCCCCTGCCCGGGGGGCGCCGGCGGGCGTGTGCGCCTGCTCCAGGGGCCGTACGTCGGCAGGCGCGGGCGGCGGTCCCGCGCCCGGGCCGGTGGCCCCGGGCGCGGGTGCCGCGCAGATCACCGCCAGCAGGGCCGCGGGCAGCGCGGCGAGGGCGGCCGGGCGGGTGGCGCGCAGGCGGCGCCCGCTTCGTGGCATCGGGTTCCTCGTCCGTTCGCTCGGGGCCTCAGACCGGCAGGGACCAGGCCTGGTCGACCCGGTGGTCGCCGCAGGGGCTCAGCCGCAGCCGTTCGGCCGGGGCGTCGGGAGTGGCGGCCCGGGCGGGAGCGGTCAGGCACAGGCCGCCGGTCTCCTCCACCAGGGTGCCGTCCCGGCGGTGGGACCAGGTCTGGCCGGGCTGTCCGCCGTGTCGGGGCCCGCAGTCGGCCAGCTCCACGAGGCCGTTCTCCCCTGCGGACAGGCATTCGCCGGCCAGCCGCAGCCGCGCGTCGTCGCCGAGGAACCACCGCTGGTCGGGAGCTCCGGTGCAGGCCGCCATCACGACGGCGCCGACGCCGCTGGTGTTGGCCCCGTCGGCGCAGCGGGCGCCGTCCCCGACGATCTGCCCGGTGGGTACGGCCTCGCCGCAGCCGCGCGGGCTGAGCCGCCACACGGCGGTGTCGTGGCCGGCGAGCTTCCCGGTCAGGGCGTCGGAGACCTCGGTGCGCGCACCGCTCCACAGGTCCTGGGCGTCGGCCGTGCAGTTGTTCAGGCCGATCTCGTCGAGCGGGACGCGGATGTCGCGGGTGTGCGCGGAGCGGTTGAGCACGGCGACCGCGCGGTCGCCGTTCGCTAGCGGACGCACCAGGATCTCGAAGGTGGCGTTCGAAGAGACCACGGCCCCCTGACGACCCATCGGGTCCTGGTCCAGGGCGATCATCCGGGTGTTGCCGAGGGCGGCCAGCCCCTCCGGGGTCAGTTTCGAGACCTCGGAGGACAGGATGAAGGGGGCCGCCATCATCGACCACAGGGCGACCTGGCTGCGGCTCTCGGCGGCCGTCAGGCCGGGGGCGCCCGCGATCAGGAAGTCGGGGTCGTTCCAGTTGCCGGGGCCCGCGTAGCGGCCCAGCCAGCGGTTGTAGCCGTAGTTGCCCAGGACCGAACTCCACCGGGAGGCGGCGGGCGAGGCCGGGTTGTGGACCTTGATGTCCTTGCCCTCGCGCCACAGCTGGCCGGTCTCGCCGACCCAGCCGAGCACCCGGTGCCAGTCGGGGCCGCCCCACTCGCCCTGCTGGAAGTAGGCGGGCGCGGAGGCCGACAGCACCATGTCGCGGCCGCTCTCGCGCAGCGCCTTCGCGACGGCGTTGTAGGCATCCCGGTAGGCCTGCTCCTTGGTGCGGCCCTCCGGGACCCACAGGTTGCAGCCGTCCATCTTGACGTAGTCGACCTTCCAGGACGCGAACTGCCGTGCGTCCCGGGCGTAGTGGTCGGCTCCGCCGCCCTGGGGGGCGCCGCTGCCGGGGTACTTCTCGCAGGTCAGGGAGCCGGCGTCCTGGTAGATGCCGAACTTCAGGCCTTTGGCGTGCAGGTACTCGCCGAGCCAGGCCATGCCGTGCGGGAACTTGGCGGTGTCGACCACCAGGTTGCCGCGGGCGTCACGGCTCCGGGTCATCCAGCAGTCGTCGACGGTCACCGTGTCGTAGCCCTTGGCGGCGAGCCCGGTCGACACGAGGGCGTCGGCGTTGGCGACCACCGTGGCCTCGTCGATGTCGCACATGTAGTGCGCCCAGTTGTTCCAGCCCATGGGAGGGGTGAGCGCGAGCGGGGTGTCCGAGGTCGCCCGGGGCTCGGCCGCCACCGGGGCGGGGGCGAGCGCGAGGGCGAACAGGGCGGCCGCGGTCAGACACGGGAGCGTTGCGCGCAGGCGAGGCGGCACTGGGTCTCCTTGACGGGTGGGCAGTCGTGCGGGGACCAGTGCAGCGGGGTGACTACGCAGTGTCAACGCAAGTCGCTGGTTGTCGTGTGATGACCAGCAATATGGCTGCACCGCATGTCACACAAAAGAGAAGATACATCGTATGATACGGTGTATCTCATGCCGAGGAGATCCGAAGCCCTGGACCGTGCGACCCCCGCGGCCATCGCCGTGACCGCCCTGCGGATCCTCGACGAGGAGGGGCCGCAGGCCCTCAGTTTCCGCACCCTCGCCGACCGGTTGGACGTCTCCCACGCCACCGTCCAGCGCCGCTGCACGGACCTCGCCGGACTGCTCGACCTGTGCACGGAGCACCTGGCCGCACAGCTTCCCGAGATCCCGGCCGGCACGGACTGGGCCGACGCCACCGAACAGCGCTTCCGCGCCCTGTACCGCCTGCTCACCGCCCACCCCGGACTGCTCGTGCTGCGCGGCGGCCGGCCCTGGCTCGGCCGGCAGCTGCTGGCCCGGCTCGTCGAGCCCGCCCTCGCCGACAGCGTCGCCGCGGGCATGACCGTCCCCGAGGCGATCACCGCATACCGCCGCATGTACCTGCTCACCCTGGGCAGCGCGGCCTTCGTGGACCACCGGGATCCGGCCGCCGCCACCTCCGCCTCGCGCGCCGCGCTCGCCGCGCTCGATCCCGAGGAGTTCCCCGTCCTCGCCGGCGCACTGCATGAGGTGCTGCCGGCCCTGACGGACCACGAGGTGTACCACGGCGCCCTGCGCCAGCTGATCGAGGCCGCCCGGCCCGCCACCTGATGGGGAGACCGAAACCATGGAACGTCCGCAGCACCCGCAGCACCCGCTGCACCTTCAGCGGCTCGACTACGCGGCCGTGCGTGCCGCCGCCGCGCGGATCGCCGGCGGGGTACGGCCCGTCACGGTGGCACCCGCGGGCGACGGCGTCTGGTACGCCCTGGAGTTCCTCCAGCACACCGGCACCTTCAAGGCGCGCGGCGCCCGCAACTTCCTCGCCGCCCACCACGAGGCCGGCGCCCTCCCGGCAGCGGGCGTCACCATCGCCTCCGGCGGCAACGCCGGGCTGGCCTGCGCGTGGGCGGCCCGCGCCCTGGACGTGCCCGCGACGGTCTTCCTGCCCGCCAACGCCCCGCGCGTGAAGGTGGACCGGCTGCGCGGCTACGGGGCGGACGTCCGCCTCGTCGGCGACCGCTACGCCGAAGCACAGGCCGCCTGCGCGCAGTTCGCCGCGGCGAGCGGCGCGCTCAGCAGCCACGCGTACGACCACCCGCTCATCGCCGCCGGCGCGGGCACCCTGCTCGACGAGATCCGCGCCGCCCTGCCCCGCCTGGACACCGTGGTCGTCGCGGTCGGGGGCGGCGGCCTGTTCGCGGGCGTCGCCACGGCCGCCCGCGAACACGGCGTACGGGTGGTCGCGGCCGAGCCCGAGAACTGCCGGGCCCTGAACGCGGCCCTGGAGGCGGGCCGGGTCGTCGACGTCCCGGTGGAGTCGGTGGCGGCCGACTCCCTGGGAGCCACCCGGGTCTCGGCCGACGCGCTGGCTGCCGCCCAGGAGAAGAACGTGACGTCGGTCCTCGTACCGGACGCGGCGATCACGGCCGCGCGACGCGCCGTCTGGGAGGAGCACCGGATCGTCGTCGAGGCGGGCGCGGCCACCGCCCTGGCAGCGCTGCGCGGCGCACCGGAGCTGCCGGGGGAGCGGGTCGCCGTCATCCTCTGCGGGGCCAACACCGACCCCCGCGACCTGACGGAACCGCCGGCCTGAGCCGACCGGCCTTCGCCCGGACCGGCCTCGAACGACGATCGTCGGGGCGGTCGGCGACTTTCGAGGACAGTCCCCTTTCCCCGGCCCTTGCGAGGGTGTGAGCGTCCCGGCGATCAGCGCCGGACGCGAAGCGACTTGGAGGAACGGGCGTGGCTCAGCGCAAGGGTTGTCTGATCGGCTGCGGCGTGGCGCTGGTGCTGGGCATCGGCGTCCTCGCCGCGGTGGTCTTCGGCATGGGGAAGGTCCTCGACATGGCCGAGAAGACCGTGGTCGACCCCGCGGTCTACGAGGGCGTGCGGACCGGCGACGCGGAGAGCGACGTCCGCGCGAAGCTCCCGTCGGGCGAGAGCTTCGTCAAGAGCGCGCTCAAGGAGGGCGGGCCCGTCGAGCCCGAAGGCAGCACCTGCGCCTGGTACATCTCCGGCGCGGACACCGAGCTGGGGGCGGAGACGGTGTTCCGTTTCTGCTTCAAGGACGGCCGGCTCGTGGAGAAGACCACGTACCCGATGAAGTGACCCGCAGCCGGACCGGCCCCGGACCTCCGGCCCGGCCGGCCGTGGGGGTCAGCCGCCCGCGGCGGGCGCCGGGACTCCGGCGGCGTTGCGGATGTCACGCGGTGCCCGCCCGTCCCAGCGCCGCACCGCCCGGCGCAGCGCGCGCAGGTCGCTGTAGCCGACCCGGGCCGCGATGAGCTGGAGCGGCAGGTCGGTGGTGCGCAGCAGTTCCATCGTCCGTTCCTGGCGCACCGATTCGACCTCCTCGCGCCAGGTCGTGCCGAGCTCCCGCAGGCGCCGCTGAAGCGTCCGCGGACTCATCGCGAGCCGCCCCGCCACGTACTCCAGGCTCACCTGGTCCTCCCTGAAGGCGCCGGCGAGGACCATCCGGAAGCTGTCCTGCCAGAGCATCACCGGCTGGGCGGCCGCCAGAGTCATCCGGGCCTGCTGCGCCAAGAGGCGGTCCAGGCCCGGCTGCGCCTTGGGCAGTGGCGCCCGTACGTCGTCGTCGCGGAAGGTGATCGAGTTGTACGGTGCCTCGAAGTCGATGCGGGTGGTGCCGAACAGCTCCGCCAGCCGGCGGTACTGGCGGGGCGCGCCGTGCGTGACGCTGACGCGCAACGGGACGAGGGGCCGGCCGGTGGCGGCGCGTGCCCGGGTCAGGAACATGGCCAGTGCGAACCAGTCGATGGCCGCCACCACATCCGGTCCCCAGCGGCCGGTCGCATGCCGGACGGTGAAGGTGTGTCCGTCCTCCTCGACCAGGAGCCTCTCGTTGGCGGGGTCGGCGACGACGGCGTTGTACTCCACCACCTGCTTCAGCGACTCGCGGAGGGTGGGCCCGCTGGTGACCAGGTAGTCCCACAGCCCGAAGGCGCCGATGGGCGCCTCGGCGGCGAGCAGCGCGCCCACCGCGGTCCCCGCCTCGGTGACCGTCAGCTCCTCCCATACGGCGAGTGCCGACGGGGTGGACACCCGGGCCAGGTCGTTGGCCAGCACTTCGGGGCCGAGGTCGTGGAACCGGGCGAACCGGTCCACGCCCGCGCCCGACCGGCGCAGGGCGTCGACGATGAAACGGGCGAGGTGCACGGAGACGGTGCCGTGGGCGTGGTGAGACTGCATAGGTCGGCCGACGCTACCAGCCGGCCGGACGAACGCCCGCACAGGGTGCGCCGACCGGGGCCCGGACGTACCGCGGGCGCCGGGTGAACACCGGGTCCCGCGACCGAGGTCGGAGCGGTGGCGCGGACGGTCCCCTCGCTGGCGCGTGCGGGTCCTTATGGCCGCCGCGGGACCGGCCTACGGTGGCGTCGACCACGGCACGACCACCGAGTCGAAGGATCCGACGTGACGTTCTCCGCTGCCCACTGGCAGAGCCGCCTCGACGCGTTGCGCGCCGCCCACCACGTACCCGGCGCCACCCTCGCGGTGTTCGCCGACGGGCGGATCCACGAGTTGGCGAGCGGCGTGCTGCACCGCGGGACGGGCGTGGAGGCCACCCCGGACTCGGTGTTCCACCTCGGCTCGCTGGCCAAGGTCTACACCGCCACCCTGGTGATGCAGCTCGTCGACACCGGCCGGCTGGACCTGGACGCTCCCGTCGCCGAGATCCTCCCGGAGTTCGCCCCGGCCGGACCGCCCGGGGCGGTCAAGGAGATCACCGTGCGCCGGCTGCTCAGCCACACCGGCGGACTCACCTGTGATTTCACGCATGACAGCGGGCGCGGCGACGACTGCCTGGCCGGCTACGTGGAAGCCGCCCGCAACGTGGCGCTCGACTGCCCGCCCGGCACCGCCGTCTCCTACAGCAACATCGGCTACAGCATCCTCGGCCGCATCGTGGAGGTCGTCACCGGACGTACCTGGGACCAGGCCCTGAAGGAGCGGATCGCCGCCCCGCTGGGCCTGACCAGCACCATGACCCTGCCGGAGGAGGCACTGGCCTTCCGCACGGCGATGGGCCACCTGCCGGGCGACGGACCCGAGCCCGAGCCGGCGCCGGCCTGGGACATGATGCCCCGTTCGGCAGGGCCGTACGGGCGGGTCCTGGCGACCGCGGCCGACGTGCTGCGCCTGGCCAAGCTGCACCTCGACGGCGGCGCCACCGCCGACGGCACCCAGGTCCTGGGCGCCCGTGCCGTCGCGGCGATGCAGCGCTGGGAGGTCGACGTCCCCGACCGGTGGACGGTGAGCGCGGACGGCTGGGGGCTCGGCTGGTCCCTGTACGACTGGGACGGTGTCCCGGGGTACGGACACGACGGCGCCTCCCTCGGCCAGTACTGCTACCTGCGCGTCGTGCCCGGCGCCGACGTCATCCTCGTCCTGCTGACCAACGGCGGCGGCGCCCGCGGCCTCTACACCGACCTGTTCCGCGAACTCCTCGCCGACCTCGCCGGCGTCCGGACGCCCCCTCCCTTCGCGCCGCCCGCCCACCCGCCGGCCGTCGACATGACCCCGCTCCTCGGCACCTACCGGCGCGAGGGAGTCGTCATCACGGTCAGCCTCGCCCCCGGCGGCCGCCCGCACCTGCGCTACGAGTTCGTCGGCGGCCTGCGGGACTTCTCCCCGCCCCTGGAGCTCGACCTCGTCCCGCTCAGCGCGACGGTCTTCGCCGCGACCGACAGCGGCCCCGGCGCCGGCCGGGCCTGGACGCCGGTCGTCTTCGCCGCCCTCGTGGACGGCACCCCCTGCTGCTACACGGGCCTGCGCTGCGCCCCCCGGACCCCTCCGCGCTGACGCCCACGGACCCGCCGCCCGTCGACGGCCGCGGGTCCACGGGCCCGCCCCCGCACGGCCGGCGCGCGGGCGGCGCCGACCGAGTGAACTCCGCCACAGGGCGGTCCAGGGGTGCCGCAATCCCCGGGCGCGGGCCGCCCTCCCGGTTATGCACCTAGTTGCAAAACCTCCACCGCCTCGCTAGAACAGGTGCATCACCCCCGTGCGAGGAGGCACCCCCGATGAGTCCGCAGAGTTCCCACAGCCGGTACCCGCACCTGCTGAGCCCCCTGGACCTCGGCTTCACCACCCTGCCGAACCGCGTGATCATGGGGTCGATGCACACCGGCCTCGAAGAGCACCAGGGCGGCTTCGAGCGCCTCGCCGCCTTCTACGCCGAGCGCGCCCGGGGCGGCGCCGGCCTCATCGTCACCGGAGGCATAGCCCCCAACGACGCCGGCCGCCCCTTCGAGGGCGGCTCCCGCCTCACCACGGAGGAGGAGGCCGCCGAGCACCGGGTGATCACCGAGGCGGTGCACGCCGAGGGCGGGAGGATCGTGATGCAGATCCTCCACTTCGGCCGCTACGCCTACCACAAGGACCTGGTGGCCCCCAGCCCCATCCAGGCGCCCATCAGCCCCTTCGTCCCCAACGAGCTCTCCGACGCCGACGTGGAGCAGACGGTGGAGGACTTCGTCCGAGCAGCCCGGCTGGCGAAGCTCGCCGGCTACGACGGCGTCGAGATCATGGGCTCCGAGGGCTACCTGATCAACGAGTTCATCGCCGCCGCGACCAACCGGCGCACCGACCGCTGGGGCGGCTCCTACGAGAACCGCGTCCGCTTCCCGCTGGAGATCGTCCGCCGCACCCGGGAGGCCGTCGGCGAGGACTTCATCCTGGTCTACCGCCTCTCCATGCTCGACCTGATCCCCGGAGGCTCCACCCTCGACGAGGTGGTCCACCTCGCCAAGGAGATCGAGGCGGCCGGCGCCACCATCATCAACACCGGGATCGGCTGGCACGAGGCCCGCATCCCCACCATCGCGACCTCCGTCCCGCGCGGCGCCTACACCTGGGTCACCAAGCGGCTGATGGGTGCGGTGAGCGTCCCGCTCGTCACCAGCAACCGCATCAACACCCCGGAGATCGCCGAGGAACTGCTCGCCGACGGCCGCGCCGACCTCGTCTCCCTCGCCCGGCCGTTCCTGGCCGACGCCGACTTCGTGGCCAAGGCGGCCGCCGGCCGCCCCGAGACCATCAACACCTGCATCGGCTGCAACCAGGCCTGCCTCGACCACACCTTCAGCGGCAAGATCACCAGCTGCCTGGTCAACCCGCGCGCCTGCCACGAGACCGAGCTCGTGCTGGCGCCCACCCGGCTGAAGAAGCGGGTCGCCGTCGTCGGCGCCGGCCCGGCCGGCCTTGCCTGCGCCGTCTCCGCCGCCGAACGCGGCCATGCCGTCACCCTCTTCGAAGCCTCCGGCCACATCGGCGGCCAGCTCGACATCGCCCGCCGCATCCCGGGCAAGGAGGAGTTCGAGGAGACCATCCGCTACTTCGGCACCCAGCTCGCCGCCCACGACGTCGACGTCCGCCTCGACACCCGGGCCGACGTGGAGACCCTCCAGGGCTACGACGAGGTCGTCGTCGCCACCGGCGTCACTCCCCGCACCCCCGACATAGAGGGCGTCGACCACGCCAACGTCGTCAGCTACCTCGACGTGCTGCGCGACGGAGCCCCCGTCGGCGAGCGCGTCGCCGTCGTCGGGGCCGGCGGCATCGGCTTCGACGTCGCCGAGTACCTCACCGACAGCGGCGAGGGCGCCGCCCAGGACCCGGACGTCTACTTCCGCCACTGGGGCGTGGACACCGCCTACACCGGTCCCGGCGGGCTCACCGCCCCCGAGCGGCCCGCGCCCCCGCGCCGGGTCCACCTGCTCCAGCGCAAGACCACCAAGGTCGGCGCCGGACTCGGCACCACCACCGGCTGGATCCACCGTGCGGAGCTCAAGCACCGCGGCGTCGTCTCCGTCGCCGGAGCCACGTACGACCGCATCGACGACGAGGGCCTGCACATCACCGTCGGCGACGAGCAGCGCCTCGTCCCCGCCGACACCGTCGTCCTGTGCACCGGCCAGGAACCGCGCCGGGACCTGTACGAGGCGCTGCGCGCGGCCGGCGTCGACGCCCACCTGATCGGCGGCGCCGACGTGGCGGCCGAGCTCGACGCCAAGCGGGCCATCCGCCAGGGCACGGAACTGGCGGCGAAGCTCTGACCGAAAGGGGATTGTGGCGGTCCGGGCGGGCCGCCACAATCTCCCGGTGACGTTCTCTCCCGCAGACGCAGACAAGATCCTCGCCGACCACTTCGCCCCCTGGGTGCTCGCCCTGGGACTGACCGTCCAGGAGACCGGCGAGCGGCACGCCGTCCTGCGGCTGCCCTGGTCGCAGGAGCTGGCCCGTGACGGCGGCGGCCTCTCGGGACAGGCCATGATGGCCGCCGCCGACACCGCCACCGTCATCGCGATCTCCGCCGCGCGCGGCGGGTACGGACCGATGACCACCGTCCAGCAGTCGACGAGCTTCCAGCGGCCGGTGGTCGGCGCCGACGTGCTGGTCCACGTACGGGTCACCAAACTCGGCAAGCGCATGGCCTTCGCCGACATCACCCTGACCCCGGACGGCGCCGACGAACCGGCCGCCACCGCCTCCACGGTCTACGCCCTGCTCGGCTGACCGCGGGGGCCTCCCGACGAGCGGCCCGGCCGGCCCTGGTCAGAAGCGCCCGGGTGCCCCCGGGAAGGGCACCGGCTTCGCCGGCGCCGATGCGCGCCGGTCGGCCGCCGCCGGCGGGTTCTGGCAGGTCACGTCCTGGGCGGGCAGCCGGCCCGTGGTCAGGTACGCGTCCACCGGGGCGTTGGCGCAGGAAGCGGGGTCGAAGAGGTACACGCCGTGGCCCTCACCGCCTTCCGCCAGCACCATCCGCGAGCCCTTGAGCGCCCGGTGCAGGCCCTGGCCGCTCGTGAGCGGGGTCTGCGAGTCCCATTCGTTCTGCACCGTCAGCACGTTCGCCCTCTTGTGCATCGGCGTGGCCGCCTCCACCGGCCGGTCCCAGAAGGCGCACGGCTTGATGTTGGACGCGAAGTCCCCGTACAGCGGGTACCGCACCTTGTCCTTCGCCGCGTCGCGCTCGTACTGCTCGGCGTAGCGGGGCCAGGCGCCCGTGTCCCCGCAGACCACGGCCCAGAAGACGGCCGTGCTGTTGTCCGTGGCGGGCTCCTCGGCCGTGCGGCCGAGCAGCTTCTGCTTCAACCCCTGCACGTCCGTGCCCGCCGCCTGCGGCCTGCCCTCGGCGGCCGCCTTCAGCGCCGCGACCAGCGGCGTGGCCTGCGCCGGATAGAAGAACACCCCGCGGGCGGACCGGATCATGTCACCGGTCACCTTCGAGCCCTCGAAGTCGATGGGCTCGCGGTCGGCGCGCTCCACCAGCTTCCAGAACGTGTCGGAGACCTCGCGGGGATCGTCGCCCAGGCCGAACTCGGCCGAGCGCTCGGCCGCCCACCGCGTCCACCGCGCGAAGGCGGGCTCGGCCTCGGTGGCCCACACCTGGATCATCCCGCGCCAGACCCGCTGCGGGTCCACACCGCTGTCGAGCACGAAGCGGTCCGTGCGCTCCGGGTACATCTGCGCGTAGACGGCACCCAGGTAGGTCCCGTAGGAGTAGCCCAGGTACGAGATCTTCCCCTCGCCCAGCACCGCGCGAATGGTGTCCATGTCGCGGGCCGTATTGCGGGTGGTGATGTACGGCAGCACCGCCCCGGACTTCTCGCGGCACTTGTCGGCGACGGTGCGCGCCCACGTCACGTCGGAGGCGAAGGTCTCGGGGCGGTAGGGGCGGTCGAAGTCCTGCTCCTCGTCGTCCAGCCCGCACGTGAGGGGGCTGCTGGCACCGACCCCGCGCGGGTCGAAGCCGATCAGGTCGTAGCTCTCCCGCACCTCCTTGGGGAGCAGCCCGTCCATCAGCACCGGCAGGTCGAGCCCCGGACCGCCGGGGCCGCCGGGGTTCAGCAGCAGGACGCCGTGCCGTTTGGCGGGGTTCTCGCTCTTCATACGGGATATCGCGATGTCGATCGTGCGGCCGTCGGGACGCCGGTGGTCGAGCGGGACCTTGACCGTGGCGCACTCGTACGAGGCCGGCTGCTCGGGGCTGCACCGCTGCCATGCGGGCTTCTGCCGGAGGTGGTCGGCCGCGGGGGCCGCGGCGGCCTGCGTCATGGTCAGCAGGGGCAGGGTGGTCGCGAGGAGTCCGACGGTGGCGAGCAGCGGCGCGAGGCGTTTTTGGCGCACGGAGCGGTTCCCTTCGAAAAGAAGTCGCTGACGCCGCAAGCTTGTTGTACGGCAGGGCCCGGCGGAATCATCCCGAAGGGCCGTGCCGTGTGCTCCTCGCGAATGACCCGGTATCAGGACACTGGCCGACGCGCCGACGTCGCATGCCGCGCCACCGACTCAACCGCCCGCGGCGGGAGTCGGCAGGTGGCCCGCGTGCTCGGAGGGCGCCGCACCTGCGGACGGTGTCGCGGCCGTGGAGGGCGCGGCGGGCCCGGGGGCCGGGTGCCCTCCGGCCGGGCCGCCGTGCGCGGATCCGGTCTCGACGGTGCCGCCGAGCCGTTCACGGAGCGCGCCGAGGGCGTCCGCGGACCCGGTGGTGACGACCCACCGGTCGCCCACCAGGTAGACCCCGCCGTACGCCCGGGCCTCGTCCAGCCAGGCGCGCAGCCCCTGCTCGGCGGCGAAGGTGGCCATGCGGTACGCGCCCTGTCCCGTCTCGCAGCCGCCCTGGCGCAACTCGTCCGCATCCACGCTCACTTCGGCGCTGCAGCCGATGGCCGTCGCGATCTGCTCGATCGAGGTGCCCGGAGCTGCGGGGGTGCCCGGAGCGGCCGGGGTGGCCGCAGCGGCCTTCGCCGAGCCGGCGGGTTCGGTCGCCTCTCCTGCGCACCCGGCGCACAGGAGCACGGCGGCACAGACCGCGGCGACGGCCGCGAACGGCCGGCGGATCCGAGGGGCGGGGCGGGCGGTGGACGGCATGAGGACCTCACGGGCTGATCGGGAAAAGGGGTCGTGGTGCCCGGGAGGGGAGGGGCCCGGGCACCACGCGCTTTTCGGGGGTGTTGTGCCGTTCAGTGGTGGGGGAGGCAGCCCGTGGGGGCGGGCTCCGCGACCTCAGCCGGTGGCCGTCACCTTCTTGCCCTTGTCGGAGACCGCGAACCAGACGCCCTGCTTGCCCTGCCCGTTGATGTCACCCGGCTCCTTGTCACCGGTGAACGTGTACATGGGCCAGCAGTCGATCGTCAGCTGTTCGGTGCCGTCGGGCCGCTTGAAGGTACCCACCAATTCCGCGGGAATTCCCTTCACCAATTCCTTGTCCACGGCCTTGACGGGCTTCCACGTATTCAGGCAGGCGCCCAGGCAGTTGGTCTTCATCGGCCAGGCGCTGTCCTTGTCGAACCGGTAGAGCGTGCGGCCTTCCGCGTCCGAGAGAATGGGGCCGAGCTTGGTGTTCCGGTTGACGCCGATCGGCTCCGCCTTGGCAGGCTCCTGCCCGCCGCCCTCACCCGCGCCGGCCTCCGCGGCGCCGCCCGCGCTCGGGTCGGCGCCGGACCCGGAGCCCGCCCCGCCGCCCGCCTTGGCCGGCTTGCCGTCCGGAGCCAGCACGTGCCACGTCCCACCGACGCCCTCACCGAGGGTGTCGCCCGCCTTGGTGTCCTTCGCGTAGCGGTACACCGGCCAGCCGGCCAGCGTCAGCTGCTTGGTCCCGTCAGCCCGCTCGACCGATCCCAGCAGGGCCTTGTCGATGCCTTCACCGGCCGAGGCGTCGTCCGCGGACACCGCCGGCCAGGCCGTCGCGCAGTCCCCCTCACAGGTGGACTTCGGCGGCTTGGGCGTGTCCTTGTCGAAGCGGTAGAGCGTGAAGCCCGCACTGTCCGTGACCGTCGCGCCCAGCTCCGCGGAGGCCTTCACCTTCAGCTCCCCGGCCGGCCCGGACTTCACGGTGTCGGCCGCGGGAACCGCGCCCGACCCGCCCCCGTAACCGTCGTAGCCGGACCCCGCCTGTTTGCTGTCACCCACCGGCTGGACCGAATTTCCCTTTCCCGCGGAGTTGTCACCGCTGCCGCATGCGGCGGTCAGCATCAAAACCGCGACGGCCGACCCGGCGAATACTCCACGACGCATTTTGTTCACGATCTCTCCTTCAGGTCAGGATTCGCGTTCTCGTGCCCTGGGTAATTTCTACGGGGCCGGTGGAGGAGAATGCCGATATCATTGAGAATTTGTCAGATCGCGCCAACATTGAACCCGGGGGAGTTGGTTCAGTCCTGGATGCGCAGCGCGAGCGCCGGGCAGCGGCGCACCGCACGCTGCGCCTTCTGCCGCAGCTGCGCGGGCACGGGCATGGACGCCTGCGACGGGTAGCCGTCCGCGTCGAGCCGTACGACGTCCGGCAGGATGTCCACGCACAGCCCGTGCCCCCTGCACAGGGTCCAGTCCACCACCAGGCGTTCCTCGGGGGTCTCGTCCTGCGGCAGGGGCAGTGCCCCCACCACCCTCCGTCCGCAGCCGCTGCCGAGGGCGTGGTCGCGGAACTCGTCCGGGAACGCCGCGAGTGCAGAGGCCACGAAGGCGGCGGTGCCGTCCGGGTGGCTGCACGCCCCGCGGCGCCGCACCACCTTCATCCGGGCCTCGATGGTCTCCAGAGCCGATCTGCCCCCGCCCCGGACCGCGTCCTCCAGTACGTCGGCCAGTGCGGGCAGGCCCCGGAAGCAGGGGCCGCACTGCCCGGCCGTCTCGTTCGCCATCCACCGGGCCACCCGGGCCACCTCGGCGGCCGGGCAGGTCTCCTCCGGCAGCGGCAGGACGGCCCCCGCCCCCAGGACCGCGTCGAACGCCGCGAGGGACCCGCGCGACAGGTCGGCGATGCGCGCGGATCCCGGATCCAGCCACTTGCCGTGGTAGCCGCCGACCAGGACGCCCTGGCCCGGATCCAGGCCGCACAGTTCCAGGACGTACGCCAGCGGGGTGCCGAGGGGCGCCTCGACCACCGTGGAGCCGGCGATGGTCAGCATCACGGTGCCCGGCTCGGACGGCAGGCCGACCGAGCGGTAGTCCAGTGCACCGAGCCGCGCCGCCACGGCGAGCTGGGCGTAGGTCTCGGTGTTCGAGAACAGGGTGGGGACGCCGCCCAGGCCCCGCTCGCTGGTCCGGATCTTCTGCCCCGAAGGCAGCGTCGGCCCTCCGTTGAGACCGTTGACCATGGAGGTGCTCTCTCCGGTCACGAAGCGTTCGGGCAGGGCCTGCACCCGCACCTGGCGGCCGGCGGGACCCCGTTCGGCCACCGCCGCGCGCAGTGACTGCTCCACGTCGGGCCGGGTGACTCCCACCACGACGTCGTCGGCGTCGACGGCGGCAGCGGCCAACAGGGCCCCGTCGAGCACCAGGTGCGGGGCGTGCAGCAGCAGCGCCTTGTCCTTCAGGCAACTGGGCTCGCCCTCACTGGCGTTGACCACGACGGCGGTGGGCGTGTCGCGGCCCTCGGCCGCACGCATCACGGCGCGCAGCTTCCGGGCGAAGGGGAATCCGGCGCCGCCGCGTCCCCGCAGGTCGATGTTCTCGGCCAGGTCGACGAGCTCGTCCGGCCGGTAGCGCGGCAGTTGGCCGTGCGTCGTCAGATGGGCGACACGGTCGAGCCGGGGAGCCTGGTCGAGGCCCGCCAGCAGTCTGGGAGCGCCCACGCAGCCGAGGCTGGGGCGCGGGAAGCCGCTCACAGCCGCCACTCACGGGTGACGAACTGGTCGCCGTCGAAGCCGGTGGGGGCGCCCGTCGCGGTGGGGACGCCCATGCCGGTGGGAGCACCCATGCCGGTGGCAGCACCCAGGCCCAGGCCGCCGTCCATGGAGGAGCCGGCCGGGTCGGCCGCGTACACGGCCGTGAGGGCGGGCCGGTCGTCGGGGGGCGGTGCGGCCGGCCCGGTGTACTTCTCCCGTTTGCCGGCCGCCCGGGCCCGCGGTTCCCGCCGCGGCCGGGGCACGGCGGCCACGACGGGCTGCTGCGGAACGCCGATCGGGCCGGGAGGACCTGCCGGCTCCTCGGCCATCCTGGCCCGGAGCCGGAAGGCGAGGATGCCGGCGACCCCGAGCAGGCACAGGGCGTACGACACCGTGACGTAGAGGTCGGCCGCGCGTCCGGCCTTCAGCCCGTGGACCAGCGAGGCGCCCCATGCCGGGTAGGCGCCGAAGTGCAGGGCCCGCCACCACAGGGAGCGGCCCTTGGTGGCGAACACGCTGCGCACGGCGCCGGAGACGGCGACCGCGACGAAGAGGTATCCGGCGAGGCTGCCGAGCCCGATCAGGAGGGGCTGGTCGATGTCGGTGAAGGGCACCACCGCGGCGGACGCGTTCACGCGCTGCTCCGCGATCTTCACCCATATGTGCAGGGCGAGGAAGCCGAGCCCGGACACGGCGAGACCGCGGTGCACGCCCTGGGCCAGCAGCCGGTGACCCGACTTCAGCAGCAGCCGGTCCGTGGAGACCACGCCCCACAGCACCGTGGCGGTGAGCGAGACGAGCGAGAGGACGCCCGCCCCGAAATCGAGGAACTCCCACAACTGGGAGAAGGCGCCCGCGCGGGCGGCCACGGTGAGGGAGACGATGGCCGCGCCGACGGCGCAGAGCGCACCCGGACTCATCCGTCCGGGTGCGGGCAGGAGTGAGGGCCGCCGGACGGCCCTCCGTCCGGCGGTCGGAGCCGATGCCGCGTGTCGGCTCTTACGGCGGGCCCTGTGCGGGCGAGGCATGTGCGGCTGGGACAAGGGCATCCAGGTCTCCTGTGCGCCTGGTCTCCGAGCGCTCCACCTGGCGCTCGGGACCCGGGGGTCGTTGTCGTCTCTGCCCGGCCGCGCTGTGAAACTCCGCGCCGGCCGAGGGAACTTGGGGCCGGAGTGCAGCAGCATCGTGGAGCTGCACATCAGCTCCACAGGATTTATCTAAACGTGATAATTTCTCGCAGCGCGTCTCCGGCGCATCGAACAACACCGGAAGATTCCCCTCCAGCGGAGGTTGCGACAGGCCACCGCGCCGCCCGCCACCTACGCGTCCCGGAGAGCAAAATCAAAGCAAAGTCCCGGGACCGAAGGTGGTCGGACCTCTCCAGGAGGGAGTACGAGGGCCGCAACTCTCGTGTCGTACACAGAAGTTGACGCGAGGGGCAACCTCGGCGGGTCTGCCGCTCTTCCCCGGGCAGGCCTCACCCCGGCACGAACGAGGAAAACGATGTGCGAACTTCTGAACCGCATCTGGTCCCGCCCCCGAGGCGAGTGGACGCGCGTCCTGCGCAGGGAACTTCCCGCACTGGCCGCCGAGATAGTGGAGGAGCTTCTGCATGGAATTCCGGAATTTTCCGCACTTATCGATGACAACGATGCCATTGATGCAGAGGTGCTCCGGCAGCGGGTGGAAGAGGCACTTCTCACCACTCTCGGCTACCAGGAGCGATCCCGGGAACAAACGGACGAGTACCACGACCAGCCGCAGAACCAGGTCGAAACCGGGCTCGGATCCGAGCCGGAAACCGAGGGCCGGCGCGCGGCCGGCAGCAAGGAGGCGGCGTACGAGTGCGAGATCACGCACGAGGGCCGGCGCGACGACCTCCGGGAGGAGGCCCGGCCCCGGTCCCGCGAGGGGCTGCGGGAGCCGGGCCGCGACCGCGCGCCGGTGGGTGCCCGTGAAGAAACGGAGGAGACCGGTGAAGGAATCCGGCCGGGCGACCGCGCCCGCCAGGAGCTGTTCAGGACCCTCACCGACGACCGCATCGCGTCCGACAGCTCCCTCACCGAGCTCGCCGAGGCGGCCGGATGGCCCCTGCCGATGGCCGTACGGGCCATTGTTCCGGCCACGCCCGGCGAGGCACAGCAACTGGCGGCCGTCATGGACGACGCCCTCGTCGGGATGTTCGCGGGCCGGCCGTGCCTGCTGGTCCCGACCCCGGACCCGGAGGTCCGCGCACCACTGGAGCAGCTGCTGCGCGGGCGGTTCGCGGCCGTGGGGCACGCCGTCCCGCTCCGGGACACGGCTTCGTCCCTGCGCTGGGCGCTGCGTCTGGCGGGGCTGACGCCCAGCCGGCCGGGCGTGGAGCCCCGGGTCGTCTTCGTCGACGACCACCTCTCGACTCTGCTCCTGCTCCAGGACGAACCCCTTGCCCATGCTCTGGCCGCCCGATGGCTGCGGCCCCTCGCGGACCTGACCCCGCGACAGAGCGAGCGGCTGGAGGTGACCCTGCTGGCCTGGCTCGAAGGCGGCGGGGCGCCCGAAGCCGCGAAAGCCCTCAGCGTGCACCCGCAGACCGTGCGGTACCGCATGCGCCAGCTGGAGAAGCTCTTCGGAACCGGCCTGCGCGATCCGCGGACCCGTTTCGAGCTGGAGATGGCTCTGCGCAGCCGCCGCCTGATGGCCCAGGTGCGGCGCCAGCACTCCCGCGTGACGCGCAGGACGGCCCGCGTGATCCAGGCGGACTTCACCCCGGTCGTCGTCGGCCGCATGGCCCGCGTCAACGGCCTCTGAGAACGCACCGCCCGGCCCGGCCCCGTCGTCACGGGGCCGGGCCGGGCTTTTGGTGTGCCTGTGTGCTTCTGTGCCCGTGTGCTCCGTGTGCTCCGTGTGCTCCGTGCGTCCCTGCCCGGGGCGCCCTGTGCCCGAGCGGACCGCGTCGGTCCACCGGGCAGACCCGCCGCGCAACCCGCAGGGCGGTCCCGGCTCCTTCCGCCGACCGGGTACACGGCGGGGCGGTCGGGGTCGGGGGGACGTGCGTGACGCTCGTTACCGGCGAGCGGGCCGGGGCCGGCGCGATCGGGCCCGGCCGGCGTACGGGCCCACGGTCCTGCCCTCCGTAACGGGGCCGTGGGCACGTACGCCGGAACACGAAAGAGGTGTTGGTCCGAAGGGGGCTTCGGACCAACACCTTTCCCGGGGACGGGCGCGGGGTGAGGAGCAAAGGGGGAGCGCCCGCTCCCGGGAGCGGATGGGGGCTCGGCCCCGCCGCGGGCGTCAGCGGCAGCGGCGCCCGTCGTTGATGCAGCTCACGGCCCGGTTCATCAGGCCGTTCGACATCACGTTGATGAAGTCGCCGTGGTCGGTCACGGGCTTGTGGAGCTGCTCGGGGAAGCTGTCCACGGCGATGCGGGACCCCGGCGACACCCCGTACACGATGCGCTGCACGAGCTGCGGGATCGCGGTGAAGCCCTTCTGGCAGCGGCCGTTGCGGTCGGGGAAGGCCACGTGGGTGCGGTGGTTGGCGCTGTCGGTGTTCCGGCCGTCCCAGCAGCTCTGGAAGGTGAAGGTGCGCACCACGTCACTGCCCTTCGGGCAGATCGGGTACTTGTCCTTCAGCTGGCGGTCCTCGAAGCCGGTGCAGCTCCAGGATGCGTTGGCGTTGGCGTTGCCGTTGGAGAAGGCCTTGGCGTCACCCGTGATGATGCGCATGAAGCGGGGCATGGCCTTGACCTTGCCGACGGGGCTTCCCTTGAACTCGATCGTCACCTGCTTGGGCTGCAGGATCGTGCCGACGTTGCCGTCCTGGCCGCCGCCGGGGGCCTTGGCGTCCCGCTCCGCCTTGCCGTCGCGCAGGCGCAGCACGGGCCAGTAGTAGGAGGACTGGTCACCGTTGTTGCACGTGGTGCCGGCCCGGGCGAGGCTGTCGTTGGTGGAGAAGGCGTCGGTGGACACGTTGCCCACGTAGTCGTGCATGTGGTGGGCGCCGTTGGAGACGCCGGGCGCGACGATGACGTTGTCGGGGTTGAAGTGGCCGTTCTCGTTGCGGCCGCACTGGACGCTGAAGGAGCCGGTGGAGGCGCCCCCCTGGGCCTTGGGCTTGCGGGCGTTGGGCCGGACCTTCGTGATGTTCACGAAGTCGCTCTTCGCCGGCCCGTTCTTGCTGCCGGCCGCGGCGGACTTCGCGTCGGCCCCGGCGCCCAGCGCTGCCGCGCCGGCCGCGCCGTCCTGCTCCGCGGGCGCCTTCTTCATCTCGCAGGAGCTCAAACCGGCTATTTCCTTGGGCGGTTCGGCCACCTTGCCGATCGCGTCGGACACGCCCTTGATGGTCTGCTCGCGCTGTCCCTCGAGGTCGCCGAGGAGGGCGTCGCCCTGTGCCTCACCGGCGGCGAGCCGCCGGTAGGCCTCCGCCACCTGGTCGTCCAGCTTGGCCAGGTTCGCGTCGACCTCGGCCTTGACCTGCTCGGGTACGGCGGTCAGCTTGTCCCCGACGTCGGGACAGTCGATGGTGGTCGTC
Source organism: Streptomyces sp. NRRL F-2664 (assembly GCF_000719345.1). Lineage (GTDB taxonomy): Bacteria > Actinomycetota > Actinomycetes > Streptomycetales > Streptomycetaceae > Streptomyces. Next base: position 75,128 of record NZ_JOFX01000005.1, on the reverse strand, counting down.
GACTGCGCCTTGCCGTTGTCGTCCTGCCCCGCGGACGCGTTGCCGGCGACGACGGCGACCCCGCCGCCGCCCAGCACGAGCGCGGAGACCACCCCCACGAGTTTGGTCGTCAACCGGGGGCGCTTGTGGCCCTTTTGCCTCATGCGATCACTTCACTTCGTCGGTGGGACATTGTCGGAGAGCCCGTCGAAGTCGACCAGCCCGGTGTCCTCGAGGACCGTGATGTGGTCCAGCACCGTGGCGTTGGCGGACGTGGCGAGGGCTCGCACCATGGAGTTGCGGGTCTGCGCCCGGATCCCGGCCAGCAGGGAGAACACCTTTCCGTGCGCCCGGCGCAACAGCTGCGTGAACAGGCGCTCGTACTCGTCCCCCTTGGCGCGGCTCATCTGGCCCAGCCAGTCCTGCTGCTGAGCGGAGGGCTGGTTGGGCAGGTCGATGCCGAGGGCCTGGCCGACCTGGATGACCTGTCGGTCCAGTTCGGTGTGGCCGTCGACGAGGTGGTCCCCCGCCGTGCGGATCGCGGGGCGCGTACCGCGCTGTTGGGCCTGCCGCCCGGCGGGCAGCTCCCACAGCCCCGCGAGACGGACCTTGCGGACGAAGTCCCGGTCCGCGGCCGTCAAGGGCCCGTAGGCCGTGCTCACCGTGCCGAGGCCGTCGTCCTCGCCCGCCGCCGGTGCGGCGGCGGCGACCGTGGTACGGCTGCCGAACTTGTCCACGGGGACCAGCAGGGCGATCAGGGTGAGCGCGAGCGCGGTGATGACGACGCCGCTCGCGATCGAGTACCTGGTGGCCGTGGACCAGCCTCGAGTGGTTCTCCGCCGCAATGACAGCAATGTGCCTCCTTGCTCCGTGGGGCCGGGAAGGTGGCGGGGCAGGGAGGTTCCGCAAGCGACGTGCGGTGCAACACCCGCATTCCCGGGGGTGTCACGGGACGGTAGTGCCCGGCGCGACGCCCCTGCCGGAGCACATCACCATCGGACAAACACTCTGGCGCTTCCGGGAAAGGCTGATATCTTGCCGCGCTACGGCCCGGCCGAGGGATGCGGGGACGCCGGTGCCCCGTAGCGGGCGGCGATCTCCGCCGCGCGCGCGTGCAGGCGGTCGCGCAGCCACTGGGGGGCCAGCACCTCCGCCCCCGGCGCGAGCTGCCACAAGGCCCACTCGGCGTGCCTGCGGTCCTGGTAGCCGACTTCCAGCCGCAGCAGGCCGTCCCCTTCGTCCTCCTCGGCGAGGACGGCCACCGCACCGCCCACCAGGTCCTCCCGCCGTGCCGCCGCCACCCGTACGAGTACGGTCACCTGGTCGGCTCCGGCCCGGAACCGCCGGCTGCGCTCCTGCCAGGCCCGGTCCAGGTCGACCCGTTCCGGCCGCTGCGCCGGTTCGGCGAGTTCCTCCGCCGCCAGGACCCGCGACAGCCGGTAGGTGCGGTCCGCGCCCGCCCGGGTGGCCAGCAGGTACCCCTGGCCGCGTACCGTCACCAGCCCGATGGGATCCACCGTGCGCCACTCGGCAGCCCGGTCCGCGGCCGCGTAGTGGATGCGCAGCCGGTGCCCGGCGAACACCGCGCGCCGGATCCCGCTCACCACGGCGTCCGGCAGTTCCTCCTCGGGGGTCTGCCGCCGCGCGAGGGCGTCGGTGTCCGGGTCGACGAGCAGGCGCCGCGCGGCGCCGGTCGCGGTGGCCCGCTGCTCCTCGGGCAGCGCGTCGACCACCTTGCGCATGGCCGAGGCGAGCGCCGCCCCGAGGCCGAACGCCTGCGCCCCCCGCCGTGATCCGGCGACCAGCAGGGCGAGCGCCTCGTCGTGGTTGAGGCCGGTGAGCTCGGTGCGGAAACCGGGCAGCAGGCGGAAGCCCCCGTGCCGGCCGCGTTCGGCGTAGACGGGCACGCCCGCAGCGGACAGCGCGTCGATGTCGCGCAGCACGGTACGGGTGGACACCTCCAGCTCCCGGGCCAGGGCGGTCGCCGACATCCTGCCGTGCCGGCGCAGCAGCAGTACCAGGGAGACCAGCCGATCGGCGCGCACAACGAAAACGCTACCGGAATACACGACAGTCGATGTCGTGATTGCTTGCGAGGCTTCACCACGTCACAGGCAACATCGCACAGGAGAGGTGACCCGTATGGCACACGCCGTCGTCAACCCGGAAACCCTGCACGACCCGACCCCGTTCGGCTACAGCCACACCGCCGCCGTCCCCGCCGGTACGGAACTCGTCCTCGTCTCCGGCCAGTACGCGTCGGGGCCGGACGGCGCGGTCGTCTCGGCCGACTTCGCGGAGCAGGTGGAGCGGACGTTCGACAACATCGGCGCGGCCCTCGCCGCCCACGGGCTCGGCCTCGCCGACGTGGTCCAGCTCCGCACGTACGTGGTGGACCACGACGCCACCCGGCTCGGGCCGATCGCCGCGGCCGTCCAGGCGCGCTGGGGCGCCGAGCCGCCCACGCAGACCCTGCTGGGCGTCGCAGCCCTGGCCACTGCGGACATGCTGATCGAGGTGGAGGCCGTCGCCGCGCGGCCCTGACGCCCGGCCGCCCGGCGCGCAGGCGCGGGTCGCGGTGCCGTTCCGGGCCGGGACGCATCCGGCCCGGAACGGCGCTGTCCGCGTCAGGCGGGCGTGGCCGCGCACAGCACCTCGCGCGCCGGCCGCCCACGCCGCTCGGCCCGCGCGGCCGGAAGGTCCGGCTCCGGCGCGGGCGGGCGGGTGTCCGTCAGCAGCGCGACCAGCGAGGCACGGGCCCGGGCCACCCGGGAGCGGACCGTGCCGATCGGGCAGCCGATGGCCTCGGCGGCTTCCGCGTAGGGCAGACCCAGCAACTGCGTGAGGACGAAGGCCTCCCGCCGCTCGGACGGGATCGCCGCCAGCAGCTCCGCCAGGGCGATGCCGTCCTCGAAGCCCGGCACCCCGTACGGCTGGGCCTGCTCCGCGGCGGTCTGCCAGTCGCAGCGGTCCGACAACCGCGGCCGGGCGGCGGCATGGCGGAGGCTGTCCACGACGGTACGGCGGGCTATGGACAGCAGCCACGTCCGCGCGGAGGAGCGCCCCTCGAACCGGGGGAGACCGCCGAGGGCGCGCAGGAACACGTCCTGGGTGAGGTCGTCGGCGGCCTGCGCGTCGGCGCTCAGGTAGGCGACGTAGCGCCACACGTCGCGGTGGAGGGCGCGCACGAAGCGGTCGGTCTTCGCACGGTCGCCGTCGCGGGCCGCGAGCGCCAGCCGGGTCACGGCCGCGTCGGAGTCCTCGGTGTGCCGCGCGGGACGCGTGCCGGTGGTACAGGACAAGGAGTTCGGGGCAGGAGTCATCGCCAAAGGTCCTTCGGTGCAAAGGGAGTCCGGCGCCGCGCGCACGGCGGGACCGGTGAGGGGGCACGGCCTGCCCGAGGGCACGGCCGAGGGCCCGAGGCGGCGCATCCACGCGTCGTGTGCGGTGTGCGGTGTGCGCGGGAGCGGTGCGCGGACGCGGCTGCGGCTCGGGTGACCGGCTGTCAGAGGACAGCGGTCGCCGCCGGCGGCCCCCTTGAGGTGATGGCGTGGACGAGGAACAGCCTGCGCGGTGTGCGCGGCTCGCGCCGCGGGACCACCTGGGGACGCGGCCGGTGCGCGAGCGCGGCCGGACGCAGCAGCAGGCACAGCGGGACCCGCACGCGCGCTGCCACGGCGCGCACCGCGCGGAAGAGGGCGCGTTCGCCGTGGGCGAGCCACAGACCGCACAGCACGGCGGCCAGCAGGTGCGCGGCGAGCATGCCGGTCTGTGACACGAGCACCGTCGGGACGGCCATGCTCCCGTCCTGCCCGACGCCCGCCGCCCGCAGGACGTGCGGATCGGACGCGGCGTCCGCCATGGCGTGGCCGGCATGGTGCGCGTGGCCGACCGCCGACGAGGGCGCGCCCTGCGCCGCCGGGCGGACCAGGGACTGGGCGAGGGAAAACCCCGAGTGCAGCACCGCCTGTACGGCGACGGCGGCTCCCGTGACGGGGAGGATGCCGCGCTCACGGCCGGCGAGGGACCAGGCCCCCGCGGCGGCCGCGACGAACCCGGCGGGCAGCGCCCACCAGGGCACGGGCGTACCCGACATGAGCAGGTGCCCGGTCGCCGCGAGCAGCACGCAGAGGGCTGCGAACATCGCAGCCCGGAAGGCGCGTAAGCAGCGGTCCGGCTCCATGGCGGGGCTCATCCTCGCACCGGCCTCCCGACCCGAACACCAGGGTGCGCACTTCCGGACAAGTTTGCGCGGCACCGCCCCGCAGGGGCCGCGCCGCATGCCGTGTGTGGTGCAGGGCACAGCGGAGCACGGGAACCGCCCCGCCGCTCCACCCGACTGACTACCCGGTCGGACGAGGTGTGCAACGTCCGGGAAGGGGAGACTTCGTGGCGTCGGAGGGAACGGCGACGGCATCGCCGGCGGAGCGGGACGGCCCTGCGGACGGACGGCTGACGGCACTCCTCACCTGCGCCATGGCCTTCTCCATGCTGCAACTGTTCCTGCTCGGGGCGCTCGGTCCGCGGCTCGTCGACGAACTGGCCGTTTCACCGGCCCTGTTGGGGCTCACCACCACGATCGGCTTCGGTACGGCCGCCGTCCTGTCGCCGGTGGGCGGACGGATCGTGGACCGGATCGGCCCCCGGCGCTCGCTCGCTGCGCTGCTGCTGCTCTCGGCGGTCGCGCTCGCCCTGATCGGCGCCGCCCCCGGCGCCGGCCTGCTGCTCGGCGCCGTCGCACTGGGCGGCGTACCGCAGGCACTGGCCAACCCGGCCACCAACCAGGCCGTGCTGCGTGCCGTCCCGCCCGCACGGCGGGGCGCCGTCACCGGGTGGAAGCAGTCCGGTGTGCAGCTGGGGGCCTTCGCGGCAGGTGCGCCGCTCGCGGTGCTCGCGGGCGGGATCGGCTGGCGCGGCGCGGTGTGGACCGGTGCGGCGGCCGCCCTGCTCACCGGGCTGTGGGCGCTGCGCACCCTGCCTGCCGACCCCCCGCCGCCGCTTGCCGGTCCCCGTACGGACCTGGTCCCGCGGGCCATGGTGGCCTGGCTCGGCGCCTTCTCCCTGTTCCTCGGCGCGGGCATCGCCTCCGTCAACACCTACCTGTCCCTGTTCGGCGCGCAGCGCCTCGGCCTGGGAGCGACCACGGCGGGCGCCCTGGTCGCCGTCCTGGGCGTGGCCGGGATCGGCGGCCGGGTCGGCTGGTCCAAGGCGGCCCGGCCCGGGCGCGCCGAGTGGCTTCCGGGCTGGCTGGCGCTCGGTGCGCTGGGCGCGGCCGCCCTGCTGGCGGCCGCTCTCCTCCTGGGCCCGCTGGTGTGGGTGGGCGCGGTGGCCGTCGGGGTGTTCGCCGTGTCCGGCAACGCCGTCTCCATGGTGCTGGTCCTCCAGCGGGCCGCGCCCGGGCGGGCCGGACAGGACTCCGCCCTGGTCGCGGCCGGGTTCTTCACGGGATTCGCGGTGGGCCCGCCGCTGTTCGGGCTGCTCGCGCAGAGCGGACGGTACGGACCGGGCTGGCTGCTGGTGGCCGCGGAGTTCGCGGTGGCCGCGGCCGTCGCGTTCTGCTGGGCGGTACGCGACCGGCGGCGCGGAGGCACGGCGTGAGCACGGCCACCGGCCGGGCGCTGGAGGCCGTCATGGATCGGGTCGCGGTGACCGCCGCCGAGGTGGGCCCGCGCTTCCCGCTGTACGCGGACCCCGCCGACGGGCGGTGGACCACGACCGGCCGGGGCTCGTGGACGGGAGGCTTCTGGGCCGGGCTGCTCGGCCTGCGGGCGCGGTACACCGGGGCCGGGGCCGACCGGCGGGCCGCCGCCGCGTGCACGGCCCGCCTCGCGCCGTGGACGGGGGCCGACACCGCCACCCGCGGGCTCATCCTCTGGTACGGGACCGCCGCGGCCGACGACGACGCCGAAGCGGCCGCGCTTCGGGGCCGCGCGGCCCGGGCCTGCCTGGCGGACTGCGACCCGGGGCTCGGGATCCTGCCCTGGGGCGGTGCGCTGGGCGGACCCCGCCTGCTGGCCCGGGTGGACGGCGTACCCGGTACGGTGCCCCTCCTCGCGGAGGCCGGACCGGACGGGGCGGCCGCGGCGGCCGCCCACCTCCACCGGCATCTCGACCTCTGCCTCGGCCGGCCCGCCGGCGCGGACGGGAACCCGCCCGCCGGCGCGGCCCGAGACCCGGCCCGCAACACGGCCTTCGGCGCGGGCGACGGCGCGGACGCATGGTTCCGGCCGGCCCTGCGCTTCGAGGCGGCCACCGGCGGGTGGGTGCCGTGCGAGGACCCGACGCCCGGTTGGAGCCGGGGGCGTGCCTGGCTGCTCCTCGCGGTCGCCGACGCCCTGCTGAGGCCGGCCGTCGCCGCGCACGACCGGGCCCGCCTCGACGGGGCGGCCGCCCTCCTGCTCGGACGCGGCGGCATGCTCACCGGACCGTCCGTACCGCCGGCCGACACGGCCCGTCCGGACGGCCCCCTCGACACGTCGGCCGCCGCCGTCACGGCGGTCGCCCTGCTGAAACTGGCCCGGATTCCCGGCCCCCGCGCCGGGCAGTACGCGCTGCGGGCCGCCGAGATCCTGGACCACCTCATCGGCCGCCACCTCACCGGCGGGGGAGAGGACCGGCCGTCCGGCATGCTGCTGGACGGCTGCTACGACGCGACCCGGTCGTCGGCGCTCCGCCACGAACTCGTGTGGGGCGACTACTTCCTGGCCCTGGGCCTGGCCGCCCTTCACGGAGCGGCCGACCTCACCCGCGTCTAGAGCCTGTCTTTCGGCTCATGCCGGGCTCGCGGGGCTCCCCGCCCCGGCCCGATCCAGCGGACACGCCCTGGACCGTCAGTGCTCGCAGAGGGAGAACTCCCGCTCGTAGAGCTGCTCGTTGTGCTCGTCGACGAAGAACTTCCTCTCCTGCATCAGCTGTTCCCGGTACTCCAGGGCCTGTGCGAGCGTCATGGTCGACGTCTCGGCCCAGGGCTGCTGCGGCGGCACGTCGGAGGTCGAGACGATCCGCGTCGACGGGTCGACGAGGAAGAACGCGAGGATCTTGCGGTGCCCCGGGCGGGTGGGGTCCGCGAGACGGAAGGGCTCCACGCGGTGCTGCAGGATGTTCGGGAACGCCAGGCAGCGGCCCGCCGGGGTCGAGGCCGACCCCAGCACCTGGTTGAGCGCGTCCTCGTCCTCCAGGCCGTACACCTCGCGCAGGCCGTCGTCGTCGTTCTGTTCGTAGTGCGGGTCGTCGAGCGCCGCCCGGAAGCCCAGCCGGCTCTCGGTGATGTTCTCGCTGTCCCAGTAGTAGAGGCCCGTCGAGACGATCCGCTCGTTCATCATCCCCTCGACGTGCCAGGAGCCGCCCGCGTACTCGGGCTTCTCCGGGGTGAGATGGATCGTGGCGAGCTTGACGATCACCTGGAGGCCGCGCCCGCGCAGGTCGACCCGGGCGGACTCCCCGGGCGGCTCGGGCGCGGTGAAGGCCGGGGCGTCGGGGACGATCGGGCTGCGGTTCTCCCACCAGGCCTCATGGGCCTCCGTCCAGGCGCTGCGGGCCTCCTGGTACGCCCCGTCGTCACTGTAGGAGGACCTTTGCGGGTACTCGGGCTCCGAGTCGTACCACCCGTAGGGGTCGGCCTCGATGCGCAGCGGCCGCGGACGGCGCAGGTCCGTCAGCACGTTCTCCCACAGCGGGAGCATCCGTGCGAACAGCTCCGGCAGGACCGAGGCGAGTGCGGCGTGGGTCTCGGGGTGGACGTTGTTGACGTACGAACGGAAGGCGACGGCGCCGTCGTCACCGACCTCGACGTCCGTGGGCAGCCATTGGAACCGCTCCGAGAACTCGTACTTCGACCAGCGGTCCGTCGGGTTCTCCCAGGCGCTCTCGGGAGCCCCGCTCGCCTCCCGCACCAGGCAGAACAGCGAGGGGTGCACCAGGTCCAGGACCTGGCCGTCGGACCCGGGATGCCAGTCCTTGTCCGCGTCCGGGACCTCCTCCAGCACCCGGACCGCCTCGCGCAGCCGGGTCCTGAGCCCGTCGTCGACCAGCGAGTCGGACTGCCACACGCCGTCGACGGCGGACACCTCGATGCCGGTGCGCGCGTCCCGCAGCGCGGCGTAGTACCGCAGTTCGTCCAGCACGTAGCGGACCTGGGCCTCGGTCATGCCCTGGGCGAGCGCCTCCTGCGTCCACCGGGCGGCGATCTCCGCGTCGTTCATCTTGTCGAACCACCCCGCCTTCGACCGGATGAGCGCGCTGCACCGCATCATCTCCCGTTCCCGCAGGGTCCGGGGTGTCGCGAACGCTAGGGAACGGGACGCGGTGAAAGGCAGCGGGAAGGCAGACAGGCCGGTCAATTCTCTGGGTCCTTCGAGTCGGTGTGCGGTGGCGGGAAGCCTACTTCAGCGCACTGACACCGCCGTCGCGGATGCGCCGACCCCGTATCCGCGCAGGACGCGGCGGGCCACCGAGGTGATGTGGAGTTCGTCGGGGCCGTCGAGGATGCGGGCGGCGCGTCCGGTGCGGAAGAGCGCCGGGAGCGGGGTGTCCGGGCCGAGACCCGCGGCTCCGTGGACCTGGATCGCGCAGTCCGCGACCTGTTGCAGCATGCGTGCCGTCGCGACCTTGGCGAGGCCCACCTCCGTCCGCGCGTCGCGCCCGGCGTCGATGAGCGCCACCGCTTCGCGGACGAGGGGGCGGGTGGTGCGCAGCGCCAGCAGGGCGTCGAAGACGTGCCCCTGCACCAGCTGCTGGTCGGCGAGCGGCCCGCGTGATCCGCTGTGCGTCGCGGCCCGTTCGCACATCAGGTCGAAGGCGCGCTGTGCCTGGCCGAGCCAGCGCAGACAGCGCAGCGTACGGCCGAGCGCGAGCCGCTCGCCCGCGACGGCGAGGGCGTCACCCTCCCCGCCGACGAGGTGGTCGGCGGGGACCCGTACCCCGTCGAGGGCCGTCTCGTACTGGCCGGCCGCCCCCAGCACGGGCAGGGCGCGCACCACGCGGAAGCCGGCCGAGCGGGTGGGTACGAGCAGCAGCGACAGCCCCCCGCGGTCCCCTTCCGCGCCGGACGTCCGCGCCAGGACGGTCACCAGGTCGGCGTCCGCCGCGCCCGAGGTGAACCACTTGCGGCCGGTGACCCGCCAGCTGCCGTCCGCGAGCCGCTCGGCGCGGGTGGCGGTACGCCGCGGGTCGGTGCCGGGCACCCCCGGCTCGGTCATGGCGTAGCAGCTGCGCAGCTCCCCGGCGACCAGCCGCTGCAGGTACGCCTCCCGGACGGCGGGCAGGCCGTACCGCGCCAGCATCGTCACGTCGAGCAGCGGGGCGGAGCCCAGCGCGGCGGGGCCGTGGTCGCTGGCCCCCTCGGCCTCGGCGAGTGCGGCGTAGGCCGCGAAGGACAGCCCGCCCCCGCCCAGCTCGGCGGGGAGCGGCAGGGCCCAGAGCCCCTCGGCCCGCGCCTCGGTGCGCAGTGCGGCCAGGGCCTCGGCGGCCGCCGGGCCGCCGCCGTCCAGCACGGACTCCCGCGGGAACACCCGGTCGCGGACGAACCGGGCGACCCGATCCCCGAGTGCGACCGCGCCCGCTTCCGGTCGTGCGGCTCCGCCACCCTCCGTACGGCGATCTTCCACTGTGCGCCTCCTCCCGCCCGGGAAATTCCGGGGCCTGCGCGGTCTGCCGGAAGGTTTCGGGAACGCCCGCCGTTGCGCGGGAACTCGTACGAACGGCCGACCGACTGTCTGTTCGTGGAACTGGTCGGGTGCGCAGGCCCCGCGGTTCCCGGATCCCGCACCACCCGGGCCGCGGCCCCGCCGCGCCAGGAGAGGAGAGGCATGGCGTCACCAGCAACCACGCAGAGGGTCCGGCCGCTCGACGCGCTGCGCTTCGACGCCTCGGGACCGCCGCAGATCACGAGCGTCGTCACCGACCACCTGCGGCTGCTCGGCGCGCGCACCGACCGCCCGGTACACGTCGACGTACCCACCGCCGGCACCACGCTGGGCGGCGGCGGCTTCGAAGCCGTGCACGCGACCGCCACCTGGGCGGACCCCGCGAGCGGCCTCGCCGACGAGGCCACCGTGCAGGCCGCCACGGGCATCATGGCCGTGCACGGGCGGCGCGACGGCTCCCCGCGCGGACTGGCCGTCGACTACGCGGCAACGGCCACCGGCGTCCTCGCGGTACAGGGCCTGCTGGCGAACCTGGTGGGCCAGGCCCGCGGCGCCGCCGCGGCCCACGTCACCACCGGCGCGGACCGTGCCGGACTGCTCGCCGTGTCCCAGTACCTCGCGGCCGCCGGTGCCGACGAGGGCGAGGCCGCCGACATCGCCCCCGGCGGACCGCCGTTCACCTCCGCCGACGGCGTCGTCTTCGAACTGGAGACGCTCGACCCGGGGGCCTGGGCCGCCTTCTGGAAGGCGCTGGAGGCGCCTGCCGACGCCCTCCGGGCCGGCTGGCGGCCCTTCCAGTTCCGCTACGCCACCGCCTGCGCCCCCCTGCCCGCCGCCCTCCACACCACGGCGCGGTCCCACGCCTGGGACCGGATCCGGCGGGCCGCGGCCACCTCCGGCGCCGAGGTGTGCGCGCTGCGCTCCCTGGCGGACCGGGCCGCGGAGCACGACGGCGCGGCCCCGTGGTCCCTGACCCCCCTGCCGGGCGGGCGGACGGTGCGCACCGGGCCGGACCGTGCGCCGCAGCAGGCGGCCGGCGGGCCGCCCGACGGCCGCCTGCTCCCCGCCCGTCCGCTCGACGGCCTGACCGTGCTGGAGGCGGGCCGCCGTATCCAGGCGCCGCTCGCCGCGCACCTGCTGGGGCTGCTCGGCGCCGACGTGATCCGCATCGAACCGCCGGGCGGTGACCCGCTGCGCGGCATGCCCCCCACCTGCTCCGGGACCTCCGCCCGCTGGCTCGCGCTCAACCGCGGCAAGCGGGCCGTCGAGATCGACATCAAGTCCGCGGCGGACCGCGGCCGGCTGCGCGACCTGGCCGCGCACGCCGACGTCTTCCTGCACAACTGGGCGCCCGGCAAGGCCGCCGCCCTCGGCCTCGACGCCGACGACCTCGCACAGGTCAACCCCGCGCTCGTCCACGCGTACACCAGCGGCTGGGCCGGCCGGATCGACGACGCTCCCATGGGCACGGACTTCATGGTCCAGGCCCGTACGGGTGTCGGCGAGGCCGCGCGTCCCGACGGCGAGACCCCCGCGCCCTCCCTGATGACCCTCCTCGACGTCCTCGGCGGACTGCTGGGCGCCGAGGCCGTCCTCGCCGGCCTGCTCCTGCGGGCACGCACGGGCCGCGGCGTCCGCGTCGACTCCTCGCTGCTCGGCGCGGCCGACACCCTCACCGGTCCCGCCCTGCGCCGGGCGGCCCGCGGGCGGAGCCCCCGCCGGCCGGCCGGATTCCGGCACCCCCTGGCCACGGCCGACGGATGGATCGCACCCGCCGACGCCGATGCGCGCGCCGCGGCCGGCCACGACCTCGGCGGCCTGCCCACGCAGCGGGCCCTGGACCGGCTGCGTGAACGGGGCCTGACCGCGGCCGCCGTCACCACCGACCTGTCCGACCTGCACCACGATCCGCGGTTCGCCGGCTCCATCGTCCGCGACGCGCACGGCGCCCCCGCAGTCCCCGACCCCTGGAGCTTCGTATGACCGCCGACAGGCTCGTACTGCGTGACCTGCTGCCCGCCGAGCTCCGCCGCGGCTGGGTGGTCGACGGCACCTGCCCCGACCTCGACCTCTACAGCCTCTTCCGGGCACGCCAGATCGCCGACCTGCACCGCACCGCCGTCATCGACGCCAAGGGCCCGCTCTGCTACACCGCCCTCGACCGCAAGGTCCGATCCCTCGCCACCGGCCTGCGGGGCCTCGGGATCGGCCCCGGCGACGTGGTCGGCGTCCAACTGCCCGACGTCCGGGGCGCGGTCATCGCCGACCTGGCGCTGGCCGCGCTCGGCGCGGTCGCGCTGCCCTTCCCCGTGGGACGGGAGGCCCCGGAGGCCGTATGCCTGCTGCGTCGCGCCGAAGCCGTCGCCGTCATCGCGGCGACCGAACACCGCGGCGTGCGGCACGCGGACGACCTGAGCACGCTCGCCGCCGGGTTACCGCACCTGCGCCACGTCATCGCCGCCGGGCGGCCGGGCGCCCTCCCCCACGGAGCCGTTGCTCTGGCGGAGCTGCTGCGCCGCGACCCCGCCGGCTTCGTCCCCGCCCGCCCGGACCCCGACAGCGCCGCACGGATCCTCGTCTCCTCCGGCTCCGAGGCCGAGCCCAAGATGATCGCCTACTCGCACAACGCGCTGGCCGGCGGCCGCGGCAACTTCCTGGCCTCCCTCATCCCCGACGGGAACCCGCCGCGCTGTCTCTTCCTCGTCCCGCTGGCCTCCGCCTTCGGCTCCAACGGCACCGCCGTCACCCTGGCCCGGCACGGCGGCACCCTGGTGCTGCTCGACCACTTCACCGCGGACGCCGCGCTGGCCGCCGTGCGCGAACACCGGCCCACGCACGTCCTCGGCGTGCCCACGATGGTCCGCATGATGCTGGAACGCCTCGACGCGACCGGTACGGGCGGGGAACTGCCCGCGCCCACCGCCCTGGTGCTCGGCGGGGCGCCGCTCGACGAGACCACGGCCGCCGCGGCGGCGCAGGCCTTCGGCTGCCCCGTCGTCAACCTCTACGGCTCCGCCGACGGGGTCAACTGCCATACGGGGCTGGACCGTACGGTGCCGCCCACCGACGGCTCCGGCGTCGTCGCCGGCCACCCCGACCCGCGGGTCGCCGAGATCCGCATCGCCGACCCCGACACGCACGAGCCCCTCCCCGACGGAGCCGTGGGTGAGATCGTCTCGCGGGGCCCGATGACCCCGCTGTGCTACGTCGGCGCCCCCGAGCTGGACGCCCGCTACCGCACGCCCGACGGCTGGGTCCGCACCGGTGACCTCGGCTACCTCGACGGCGACGGCGTGCTGCACGTGGTCGGCCGCCTCAAGGACATCGTCATCCGTGGCGGGGCCAACATCAGCCCGGCCGAGGTCGAGCGCGAACTGACCGCGCACCCCCAGGTCCGGGACGTGGCCTGCGTCGGCGTCCCGGATCCGCTGATGGGGGAGCGGCTCGCGGCCTGCGTCGTGGCCCGCGGGACGCACGCCCCCACCCTTGCCTCCCTCGGCGAACACCTGACGGGGCGCGGTGTGGAGCGGCGCAAGCACCCCGAGCGCCTCCTCGTCGTCCCGGAACTGCCCCTGACCGCGGCCGGCAAACCCGACCGCGCGGCCCTGCGCAAACGCCTGACCGAGACCGGCGCCCTCGTCCAGAAGACCCCTGGGACACGCTCCGGACACCTGTTGACCGGACCGGGCGGCATGAACGCCGCAGGGACTGCGCCGCCCGGACACACCGGCAGGCGGGCGGACCTGGACGGGGCGGCTTCGGCGCGGTCGTGACCCGGCGGGATTCCGGCCAGGTCAGGAGCACGGCCGGAATCGCGCCGGGTCCAGCCTCAGGAGGAACCCATGGCCCTCTTCAGTTCCGCCGCGGCATTGCGGTAGACCGGCAGCAGGTCCAGGTCGTCCCCCGGGTAGTTGACGATCCTGACCTGCTTGGCGCCGGAGTCCGGCAGCACCGTGCCCGTCGACATGTGCGCGTTGTCCAGGACCAGCGACGGCTTCTTCGCGGCGAGTTCGGCGAGCTGCGCCGGGGTCACCGCCTCCGGGCCGTACGTACCCAACGTGGTGGCACCCGCGAGCTTCGCCGACCACGCGGTGAACACCTGGGTCACGGCGGACGGGCTGCGGCCGCCGGGCCAGCCGGCCCGGAGATCCTCGTGCAGCTTCGCGTACTCGGCGTCGAATCCGGTCTTCCACTGCGCGGCGGCGTCCGCGGTGCCGAACAGCCCGGCCAGCCGGCCGACTTCGGCGGACACCTTGTCGGGGTCGTTGTCCAGTTCCACCTCGACGAGCTCGGCCCCGGACCCGGCCGCCTCCTTGATCTTCGCGGCGTACGGCTCGAACGGCGCGTACAGCACGAAGTCGGCCCGGGCGACCGCCGCCAGGTCGGAGGGCTTGGGGTCGTAGTCGGGGGCGTGGTGCACGGACTGCGGCACGATGACCGTGATGTCCTCCGCACCCGCGGCCTTGGCGAAGGCGCCTTCCCAGGTGGTGGTGACGACCACCGACGGCTTGCCCGTGCGCGGCAGCTCCGGTCCCTCGCCGGCCGTCGGGGAGGCGTCGCTCCCGCAGCCGGCGGTCAGGAAGAGGGCCGCGCTCAGTGCGAGGACGGCAGGGATGCGGACGCGGGTGCGCGCCATGAGCCGGTTCTCCGTTCGGGTAGGAAATGCACCGCGAGGACCACTGCCCCCGCGGTCAGGACGAGGACCGGGCCGGGCGGCCAGTCCAGCCAGAGGGCCAGGAGGAACCCCGTCAGGTTCACGGCGACGCCGATGCCGATCGCCCACAGGGTGATCGACTTCAGGGAGTCGCCGAGCCGCCGCGCGGCGAGCGCCGGCAGCAGGGTCAGCGCGTCGACGAGCAGCGCGCCGGTGAGTTTGATGGCCCCTGCGACCGCGACGGCGACCAGCACCAGCAGCGCCGCCGTCAGCGCCCGCACCGGGACGCCGGAGCACAGGGCCAGCTCGCGGTCGTACAGCAGCAGGCCGATCTCGCGCCGCCGCCACCGGAACAGGCCGGGTACGGCGACGGCGAGGACGCCGAGGACGACGAGGTCGGGCGGGCCGACGGACAGGATCGACCCCCACAGCAGGGCGAAGGCGCCGGAGGCGTTGACCCCCGACACGGCCAGCAGCAGCAGCGCCGCCGCGATGGCCAGGCTCATCAGCAGCCCCATCGCGCCCGAGAGGCCGTCCGGGGTACGGGCGAGCGGGGCCACGCCCGCCCCGGCCAGCGCGCACGCCACCAGCGCGCACAGCATCGGGTCCAGACCGGTGAGCAGGCCCACGGCGATGCCCAGCAACGCGACGTGCATCATCGCGAACCGGACCGGCATGATGTCGAGCCCTACGATGACGACGCCGACGACCGGCAGCCCGACGGCGGCCAGCAGCAGCGCCGCTCCCGCCCGTTGTACGGGCAGCAGCTGGAGCAGTTCACCGAGGTCCGCGGTGGCCAGGACCGTCACCGCACCTCCCGCAACCGGCCCGCCGCCATCTCCAGCACCCGGTCGCACCGGTCGGCCAGGGCCCGGTCGTGGGTCACCACGATCAGGGTCACGGGCAGCGCGGTCAGCACGTCCGCGGCCTCCGCCTGCCCGTCGAAGTCCAGGGCGGCCGTCGGCTCGTCCGCCAGCAGCAGTTCGGCGCCCGCCGCCACGCATCCGATCGCCCGGGCCAGGTACATGCGCTGCAACTGGCCGCCAGAGAGGGTGTGCAGGGGCCTCCCGGTCAGTCCGCCCACCCCGAGCCGGTCCGCGGCCCCGGCCGCCTCCGCCGGGGCGTGGCTGCCGGCGAGGAGCTCGCTGCCGAGCAGCGGGAACCGCCCGGCCGCCGGCTTCTGCGGGATCCAGGCGCAGGCGCGGCGCCGCCACGCCCACTCGGCGGGGGTGCGTCCCTCACGGCCGCCGACCCGGATCGAACCGGCCGTCTGGCGGTGCAGGCCGAGGACGGCGCGCAGGAGGGTGGACTTCCCTGAGCCGTTGGTGCCGGTCAGGGCCACGCGTTCACCGGCGGCGACCTCAAGGTCCACGTCGGCGACGGCCTCCACCCGCCCGTGCCGGCAGACGACTCCTCGCATGCGCACGTCCAACCCGCCCATCACACGCCCCTCGATCGTCGACCACTGCGCGGGACGGCGGCGTTCCACCTCCCACGTGCCAGTAGTCGGACGCACGACGCCCGGGGTTCCCGCCGCCCCGCCGCGGACCACGACGGCGCACGGACGGCGACACCGCCGCCGAGCCCGACACCTGCCCCTCGGCGACCTCCCCCACCGGCCGCACGCCCCGGTCCCCCCGGCCGGCCGCAGGACGACTCGGAGCCGATCCGTCGCAGCCTGCCGCGCAATAGACGTCCCGGCTGTACGGCCCCGGCGTCAGGGTGTGGCTCTCGTGTGGTCGAGGCGGTTGACGCGCGCCACGTTCTGGCGGTCCTCGGTGTCCGCGCTCGGTTCGGCGGCGAACCAGGCGTCGAGGATCTCCTTGAGCAGCGGTTCCGAAGTCAGGCGCAGGCTGAGTGCGAGCACGTTGGCGTCGTTCCAGCGGCGGGCACCGTCCGCCGTGTAGGCGTCCGTGCACAGGGCGGCGCGTACGCCGGGAACCTTGTTCGCCGCGATCGAGGCGCCCGTACCGGTCCAGCAGCACACGACCGCCTGGTCGGCGTTCCCGGCGGCGACCTCGCGGGCCGCCGCCTCCGAGCAGGCTGCCCACTGCGGATCATCGCCGGGGCTGAGCGCCCCGTGCGTCAGCACGTCGTGTCCGCGGTCGCGCAGCAGCCCGAGGAGTGCGCGAGCCACGGGTTCGTCCATGTCCGAGGAAACAGAGATCCGCATGTCACGAGACTAACCAGCCGCAGGCCCTGCGGCGTGGGGTTGCCGACGGGGCGCTTCGAGTGCTTCCACGCCCGCCTGGGGTCGGGTCGCGGCGGGTCAGGCCGGCAGCTCCTGGAGGTTCAGCTGCCAGGACACCCCGAAGCGGTCGTTGACCCAGCCGAACCGGGCGCTGAAGCCGTAGGAGCCCAGGGGCATCAGTTCCTGGCCCTGGTCGGAGAGGGCCGCGTACAGCCGGTCGAGCTCGGCCGCGGACGCGCACTCCACGAACAGCGACACCGCCGGAGTGAAGCCGAACTCGTGCTTGACGTAACTGTCGATGCACATGAAGTGCTGTCCGGCGAGGGAGAAGGTGGCGCGGAGCACCGTGCCCTCCTCGCCGGGGCCGTCGGCGCCGTAGCGGGTGATGTCGACGACCTCGGAGTCGTCGAAGAGGGAGGTGTAGAAGGTCATCGCCTCCTCCGCCCTGCCCTCGAACATCAGGAACGTGGTGATCTTCTGCGGTGCCGAGGCCATCGAGCCTGTCCTCCGGGTGACGGGGCGGGGCGGGGAAGCGGGGTGGGGGAGCGGGTGCGGGCGCGTGCGCGGTGCTTCGCGGCCGAGGCTAGAACACGGCACCGACAACGGGCCCCCGACGCGCGCTGCGGCAGACCCGGGAGGCCATGCGGCCAGGAGGCGACCCGTGCGGCCCCGCCGCTTCCCCCGCTGCCTCGTCGCTTCCCCCCACGGCCCGTCAGTAGGTGGGGCAGATGTTGGCCTGGACCGTGGCGAGGATGAGCGCGCTCTTGGTCGGGCCGAAGCCGTCGGGGTGCCCGGGGCCGGTGAAGCGCTGCTCGACCTGGGCGACGCGCTTGGTCGGGTCCCTCTCGTCCTTCATGGCGGCGCACTGGTCACGGCCGCGGCCGACGGCCTGGTCCTCCCCGCCGTCGAGGAGCTCGGGGTCGATGCCGCGCAGCGTGGCGAGGTAGATGGCGCGCTTGTCACCGGTGGGCTCGGGCGGGACGCCGGCCGCTTCAGCGGGCCCGGTAGCGGTGGGGGCGGGTGCGGCCGTCGGGGTGGTGGCGACGGGCGTGGGCCCTCCGTCGGCCTCGGGCTCGCCGGTGCAGCCGGTGACGGCGAGGAGCGCGGCAGTGGACAGCAGCAGGGCGGGATGATGTGTACGCATCAGGCCATGGTGGTCGCCTCCCGCCCGGCCCCGCACGCCATGTGACGGACCTGTGACCCTGGCCCGGGTGCCCGCGGCGCCGGCGGGGCGGTCGGGGGGCGGCCGCCCGCCGGGTACGGGCCGTGCGGGGCCGCGGCCGCGGTACGGCTCCCCGCGGACGGGCAGCGGTCAGGGGCGGGCCGGGGGCATGTCGTAGGTGACCCACATCGTGCGCGTGGCGACCTGGTCGTACTTGGCCCGCGCCCGGTGGTTGTCGTCCGCGGTGATCCAGCGGACGACGCTCCAGCCCCGTTCGGCCGCGAGGTCGCGCAGGGCCCCGAGCAGCAGGTCGGCGGCGCCGGAGCCGCGGTGTTCGGGGGCCACGAACAGGTCGTCGAGGAAGCAGCCGACCGTCGCGGAGAGGGGTCGGGCGAAGGGGCGGTAGTGGGCCAGGCCGAGGAGCCGGCCCGCCCCGTCCTCCGCCACCAGGGCGGCGACTTCGTGGGCCGGGTCCGTCACCCATGACCACACCGTCGCCGCCGCCTCCTCGGTCTGCTCCACCGCGTAGAAGTCGGCATAGCCGCGGTACAGGGCGCGCCACTGCGCGAAGTCGCCGGGCCGTACGGCGCGCACGGTGATGTCGGACATGGGGCTGGACTCCTGCGGTCGAGGTCGAGGGTGTGAAGAACCGATCATGCTGGAGTCCGGCGCGGGAGGCAGGTGCCGCGGTGTCGAAACGGGTACGGCCGCAGCGCCACCGTGGACGGTGGCGGCTGCGCGCCGGGCCTGTTCGCGGGCGGTCGGGTCAGCCCTGCGGCGTGCTGATGTTCACGAGCCAGCTGATGCCGAAGCGGTCGGTGCACATGCCGAAGACGTCGCCCCACATCTGCTTCTCCAGCGGCACCGAGACCGTGCCGCCGTCGCCGAGTCGGTCCCAGTAGCCGCGCAGCTCGGCCTCGTCCTCCCCGCTGACGCTCACCGCGATGTTGTTGCCGGGGCTGTGCTGCGTCCCCGGGGGGTTGTCGGCGGCCATGAGCGTGAAGCCGCCGGCGGTCTCCAGCATGCCGTGCATGATCTTGTCGGCGGCGTCGCCGGCATCCGCCCCGCCGAAGTCGCCGTAGGTGTTCATCCGCAGCGTGCCGCCGAAGACCTCCTTGTAGAACTCCAGGGCCTGCCGGGCGTCGCCGTCGAAGCTGATGTACGGGTTGAGCCGTGAGGGCATCGAACGTCCCCTTTCGTAGCGTTTCAGAACTGTTCCGGGTGATATGAGGTGCCCTCAGGTTAGGTGTGACCGGAGCGGCGCGCCGGCAACCGTGGTGGAGTCGGCAACGCCCCGTCACCAACCTGTGAAGCTCCGGCGGGACGCTGGTGCCAGGCCCGCCGGTACCGGCCCGGCCCCGCCCGCGCGTGTCGCGCCTCACCTGGGGGAACACCATGAGCACCGTACGCAGGACCGCCGTCGCCCTCGCCGCCCTGTCCGCCCTGGCCCTCACCGCCTGCGGGCCCACCGGGGACGACGCGGCCGCCGGGGGCGGCACGCCGTCCGGCTCCACCGCGCCGTCGGCCGCCTCGACGCCGACGCCGACGGCGACCACACCCGTGCCGACGGGGAAGCCGGCCACGCCGACGCCGTCCGCAGGGTCCCCCGGCGCGGGTGCGTCGGCCGACCCCGACGTCGACGTCTTCCCGTGCAGCACCTACGACGTGACGTTCACCGCGAGCCTGGCGGAGCCCACGACCGGCAGCTACCTGTTGAAGATCACCAACAAGGGGACGAAGGCGTGCAGGGCGCTCGGGCACCCCGTCGTGACCTTCGGTGCGCTGGACGGGCAGGCCACCGAGCGGGGCAAGGCCCCCGCCGTCGAAGACGCGATCAGGCTCGACCCGGGGGAGTGGGCCTATGCCGGTCTCATGGGTGGCGCCGCCGACGGGACCGGCAAGACCGTCGACTCGATCGCCATGACCCTGAACACCGAGTCCGACCTGGCGCAGAAGCCGCTGAAGGCGGCCACCCCGGGTCTGTACGTCTCCGCCACCACGAACTCCGTGACCCCCTGGGTCGACAACGCGGAGGACGCCCTCAGCCTCTAGGGAGCACTGCGTCTGCGACAGCCCCCTGGGTCACTGCGTCGGCGACCGGGCCGCCCGCCGTCGGCGCCGTGGCCGTCGCCGTCCCGGCCGACGGCGTCAACGTACGGCCCTCGGAATCCCCACATCGGGCGATCGGCTCCTCCGCGCCCGCGTGTGTGCGCCGGCCGCTCGTCCGAGGGTGCTACACAGCGGCATTCACCCTGAGCAGACCCGAGGAGCGGACGGATGATTCAGAGGCCGGCGGCCCACCGCCGCACGCAGGGCGGAGCCCCCGTCACGGACGGGTGCGCGGGCGGGGGCGCGGACGCCGACACCACCGACATGGACCTGGCCGTGACCGGGGCCGCCGCGACGGACCCCGACGCGGACGGTGCCCTCGTACGGGCCGCGCTGAACCGGGCGACCGGGATGGTGATGGCCCTGGTGCCCTGCACCGCCGAGAGGGCACGGCGCCTCCTCGCCGACGCCGCCCGCGCGGCGGGCGTCACGCTCCCGCGCATGGCACGCACGGTCATCGCCACGCGCGCCTGCCCCGCGGACGTCGACCCGGACTGCGAACGGGCGCTGCGCGCGGAGATCGGGCACGCCCGCTCCCCGCAGCCCCCTTCGCCACCCGCACCGGGGACCGTCCTGCCCGCCCCGGACGTGCTGCGCCGGCACCTGGACCACTTGCGGGCCGTGCGCCGCCGTACGCTGGCCGCGCCCGACGACCCGGCGCTGCGCGCCGCGCTCGAGGACGCCGCGTACACCCTGTGCGTGCTGATGGGGCAGCGCCACGCCCACGGCGCCCTGCTCGCCGCGGAGGAGCGGGTGGCCGCTCACCGGCTGCCCCCGGCTCCGCCCCTCTCCCCACCCGAGCCCCCGACCCTGCCTCCGGCCCCGCCGGTGTCCGCCTCCACGGCCCCGGCGTCGGTGCCCGGCGGCGTCGCCTGACGCGCACTTGTGCCGCCCAGGGCCGCCACGGCCGCCAGCAGCCGGTCCCAGAACGGGCCGGCCCGCAGTGCGGTGGCGACCCGGGCGTTCGGCGGCCGCCCCAGCGTGCCGTGCAGGTCCACCACGGTCGCCCCGCGCGTGTGCCGGCCGTGCAGTTCCACGGCCACGTACGCGTCCACGCAGGTCACCAGCGCGGGGTCGATGACCCGGGCGACGGCGACCGGGTCGTGCACGGGTGGCGCGGGGAAGCCCCACAGCCGCCGGTAGGTGCCCGCGAAGAAGCCCAGCAGTTCGGCGCAGATCCGTCCGAGGTCGGTGTCCAGGGCCTCGAAGCGGGCCACGACCTCGGGCGTCGCGAGGGCCTGGTGGGTGACGTTGAGCCCGCACATCGTCACCGGCACGCCGCTGCGGAAGACGATGTCGGCGGCCTCCGGGTCGGTGTGGATGTTGAACTCGGCGGCCGGGGTCCGGTTCCCGCGGTCGGTGGACCCGCCCATCAGCACGATCTCCCGGATCCGGCCCGCCAGTTCCGGGTGCCGGGTCAGCAGCAGGGCGATGTTGGTCAGGGGGGCCGTCGGCACCAGGGTCACCGGCTCCGGGTGCTCGGCCAGGATCCGCCGCAGCAGTTCCACCGCGTGCTCCGGCTCCGCGGCCAGCGACGGCTCGGGGAAGCCCGGGCCGTCCAACCCGGACACCCCGTGCACGTCCTCGGCGACCCGCAGCGGCTCCACCAGCGGTCCCGCACACCCGGCGGCGACGGGGACCCCCGTGATACCGGCGACGGTGCACACCCGCAGGGCGTTCAGGGTGGTCTTCTCCACGGTCTGGTTGCCCGCCACCGTGGTGACGGCCAACAGGTCCACGCCGGGATCGCCCGCGGCGAGCAGGATCGCGAGGGCGTCGTCGTGCCCCGGATCGCAGTCGATGACGATCGGAACGGGAACGCGCACGGCCGGTACCTCTCTGCTCGGTCTCCCCGCCGGCGGCCGCAGCGGCGCGGCCACCGGGTCCAGTGTGCGCACGGCGGAGCCGGCGCACAGCGCGATCGTCGGCCGTGTGTCCCACCGGCGCCCTGTGGAGCAGCGCCGCCGCGACACGGTGGGCGGTATGGTGCGTCTCGTCCGTTTGTGTGAGGAGTGGGGCGGGTGGGCAACCGTCCTGCGACGGGTCCGGCCGGACGCCGAGGCGCGGGGGCGGGTGAGCGGAGGAGCGGTGCGATGACGACGAACAGCCGTGACGTCTTCGGTGTGCCCTGCTGGGTCAACCTCGCGGCGCCCGCCCTCGCGGACGTGGAGGAGTTCTACGCCGCGGTACTGGGGTGGACGTTCCGCGCCACCCGGCTCGGCGAGGACTTCCGCGTCGCACTGCTGGACGGCCGCCCCGTCGCCTCGGTCGGCGCGCTCACCGCGAAGCTCGGCGTGCCGACCGCATGGACGCCCTACTTCGCCGTCGAGGACGCGGAGGTGACCGCCGCCCGCATCCGCGAGCGGGGCGCGACGATGGCCGTCGGACCGCTCGCCTTCGCCACCGGGAGGGCCGCGCTCGCCGCCGACCCGTACGGGGCGGTCTTCGGCTTCTGGGAGGGCGAGGTCGTACAGGAGTGGCACGCGGGGGAGGAGGGCGCCGCCGCCTGGGTGGAGCTGCGCACCCGTGACGCCTTCGCGGCCGCCGTCTTCTACGGGGAGGTCCTCGACTGGGCCTGTGAGCGACCCGGCTGCTGCGACGTGACCTACGAGGACGACCACGTGGTGGTGCGGCGGGGGAGCCGGACCGTGGCGCGGATCGACGCGGGGGCCGTGGAGAACGCCTCCGACGCGCAGATCCGGCCCCGCTGGCACGTCCACTTCGCCGTGGCCGACCTCGACGGAGCCGTCGACCGTGCGCAGCGGCACGGGGGCGCCGCCGTGACCCCGGTCCGGACCTCCCCGACCGACCGCCGGGTCACCCTCCGCGATGGGACCGGAGCCCTTTTCACCGTCATCGAGGCCATCGCCTGACGCGGCCGTCCGCCCCGATGCCGGGCCCCGGCGGCGGGGCGGACGGACGGCCGCCGTCCGGGCCGGCCGCCCGGCCGGACAATGTCAGTGGCGTGCGTCACAGTTGAGGGAAGTGCCGTACGTACCTCTCGTCCGGGGTGATCTCCATGCAGTACGCGATCCGGGCCGAAGGCCTGGCGAAGCGGTTCAGGCAGACCCGTGCACTGGCCGGTGTGGACCTCCAGGTCCCCGCCGGCAGCGTCCTCGGCCTGCTCGGCCCCAACGGCGCGGGCAAGACGACCGCCGTCCGCATCTTCGCCACTCTCCTCCAGCCGGACGGGGGCCGCGCGGAGGTCGCCGGGTACGACGTCGTCCGGCAGGCGGGCCGGGTCCGCTCGATGATCGGGCTCACCGGCCAGTACGCCGCCGTCGACGAGAACCTGACCGGCACGGAGAACCTGCTGATGATCGGGCGGCTGCTCGGCATGGGGCGCGGTGCGGCCAGGGCCCGGGCCGTGGAGCTGCTCGACCGCTTCCAGCTGCACGAGGCGGCGGGGCGCGCCGCGAAGACGTACTCGGGCGGCATGCGGCGCCGCCTCGACCTCGCGGCGAGCCTGGTGGGCCGGCCGCAGATCCTCTTCCTCGACGAGCCGACCACCGGACTCGACCCGCACAGCCGCGGCGAGGTCTGGGGCATGCTGCGGGTCCTGGTCGCCGACGGGGTCACCGTGCTGCTGACCACGCAGTACCTGGACGAGGCGGACCGGCTGGCCGACAACATCGTCGTGATCGACAAGGGCACGGTCATCGCCGACGGCACCCCGGACGAGCTGAAGGAACAGGTCGGCGGCCAGGTGCTGCAGGTGCGGCCGGCCCGGGCCGGCGACCTCGCCACGGCGCACGCCCTGCTCACCGAGGCCGCGGGCCCCCTGGCCGAGATCGACGGTGAGGAGATCACCGTGCCGGTCAAGGACCCCGAGCTCATGCCGAGCGTGGTCCGGCGGCTGGACCAGGCGGGCATCGCCGTGGCCGGCCTGACCCTGCGGCGCTCGTCCCTCGACGAGGTGTTCATGGTCCTGACCGGCCACCGGGCGCAGCCGCAGACCACCGCGGGCAGCGGGGACGGGGACGGGGAGCAGTTCGCGACCGCCGGGAGCCTGTCATGACCACCGCCTCCGCCCCCGTGACCGGCGCCCTCGGCGCCGGCGGCCGCGTACGGCCCCTGGCGGCCCTGCGGCAGACCGCGACGCTCGCCTGGCGAAGCCTGGTCTCCGTGAAGCACAATCCGCTGGAGCTCGTGGACTACAGCATCTCGCCGATCATGTTCGTCTTCCTGTTCACGTACGTCTTCGGCGGCCAGATGGCGGGCTCCCCGGAGGCGTACCTGCAGTACGCACTCGCCGGGATCATCGTCCAGAACACGCTCTTCATGAGCATGTACACGGCCATGGCGTTGAACACCGACCTCACCAAGGGAGTCTTCGACCGCCTGCGCAGTCTGCCCATCGCCCGCTCGGCGCCGCTTCTCGGGCGCATCACGGCCGATCTGGCCAAGCAGCTCTGGGCGATGCTGCTGATGATCGCCCTGGGCACCCTGCTGGGCTTCGACGTGACCGGCGGCGCCGCCGGCTTCGTCGGCGGGCTGCTCCTGCTGCTGGTCTTCGCCGCGGCCATGTCGTGGACGGCCGTACTGATCGGGATGCTGGCCGGGGACGCGGAGAAGGTGCAGGTCTTCGCCTTCACGCTGATCTTCCCGATCACCTTCACGAGCAGCGCGTTCGTGATGGTCGACACGATGCCCGGCTGGCTCCAGGCATGGGTGAACGTCAATCCCGTCACCCAGCTGTCGGACGCCTTCCGCGGACTCCTGCTCGGCACCCCCGCAGGCGAGCCGATCCTGTGGTCTCTGGTCTGGGCGGCGGGCATCGCGATCGTCTTCGCGCCCTTGGCGATGCGTGCCTACCGCTCCCGGGTCTGACGGGCCCGCCCCCGGGGGTTCTCCGGGTCCGACGGGCCCGGCCCGGGGTCTGCCCGCTCAGTCCGCGGACGGGGCCAGCACCACGAAGTCGGCGCCCGCCGGGTCGAGGCAGACGGCCAACCGCCCGACGCCCTCGGCGTCCTCCGGGCCCATCTGCACGCTGCCGCCGTTCCCGGTGACCGCAGCCACCGCGGCGTCGCAGTCGGTGACGGCGAACACCGGGTGCCAGTACGGCCGCCCGTCCGCCAGCGCCAGGTGCTCGGCGGGCAGTTCCATCACGCCGCCGTGCATGCGCTCCGCCGGCTGCCCGGCAGGAGTGACCAAGGAGTACGTGCCTCCGCCGTCCGGCAGCTCCATGTCGCTGAACCACCAGCCGAAGACCCCGCCGTAGAAGTCCTTGGATGCCGCGGCGTCGCTCGTGTACAGCTCCGTCCACGAGAGCGAGCCCGGCTGGTCCACCAGGTCGACGCCCTTGCTGGTGCCCGGCTGCCAGACGGCGAACTGGCCCCCCAGCGGGTCGCTGTACTGCGCCATGCGCCCCCACTCGTCCAGGTCCCTCGGTGCCACCCGCACCGTGCCGCCGGCGCGTTCGACGGCCTCTGTGGTGGCATCCGCGTCGGGGACGCTGTAGTAGATCATCCAGGCCGGACGGGCCCCCTCCTCCGTGAGCCTCCCGAGCCCGGCGACGATCTTCCCGTCCTTGCGGAACATCCCGCCCTCCATCTCCTCCCCCTCGCCCATGGACTCGTACTCCCAGCCCAGTACGGCGCCGTAGAACGCCGCCGCGGCGGGTACGTCGGGAACGCCCAGGTCGATCCAGCAGGGGGCGCCGGCGGCGAAATCAGTGGTGATCATGGTGTTTCCTCCCGTGGGGCGCTGACGGCGCCGCGCTACCGCAGTTCGGACAGGTCGACCGTGTCGCCGGGGGCCGGGGGCTGGGCCCGGACGGGCTCGTCGAAGGCGGAGAAGGTGGCCTGCACGCGCTCGCCGGACGCTTTCGCACCCTGGATGCGCAGGAGGTAGGGCTCGTCCTGCGTCGACACCTCATAGGTGCCCGTGTCACCGCCGCGCTTGCCGGTGACCGTGATGGCCGGACGGCCGTCGACGGTGGTGGTCGGGCCCTTCGTAAGCCGCTCGCCCGCCGGCTTCGCGGAGAACTCCTTTTTGAAGTGGTCGAGATCGCAGAACTGGGCGAAGTCGCGCAGCATGGCGTTGTCCGTGGTGCCGTGGAGGTAGCGGCCGTCGATGAGCGCGATCGCGTCCTCGGCCGCGGCGCCCGGGGCCTGTGCCCGCAGCAGTTCGTCGTCGAGCTTCATCCACACGTCGTCGCCGCGTTTGATGACCTCGGCCCGGCCGGAGCCGCCGGGGGGTGTGACGCTGCCGACGCAGCTGCCCGCCTCGTCGAAGCGGATGTCCAGGCCGGTGGTGCCGGCCCCCTCGGTCACCTTGGCCACCATGCGCATGGAGGTGACCTCGGACATGGCCTTGCGCGAGGCGTCGGCGATGGCCTGCGCGCTCTTGTCGGCCATGCCGTTGTCGTCGGCCAGGGCGGCGCCGGTACCGGCGCCCGCGAACACGATCAGACAGACGGTTCCCGCAGCCGCGCGGTGCGCGACGGCTGCTGCCCGGGGTGCGGACATCGGGCGTCACCTCCCTCGGGCCGCCGCCGGGTGGCGCCGCATGCCCTCCGGGCACGGCCGGTCACCGCATCAGCGTAGGTCCGCGCAGCGCCCCCCGCAGCCCGGGCGGTCTCAGACCGCGCCCACCGGCCCGAAGCGGGGCGGACCGGCCCGCGCGCGCCTGACCTCGTAGAAGCCCGGCACGCCGGCCAGCAGCAGCAGGCCGTCCCACAGCCGGCCGGCCGCCTCGCCGGTGGGCGCGGGGGAGACGACCGGGCCGAAGAAGCCCACGCGTTCGCCGTCCGGCCGGACGACCGACACCACCGGGGTTCCCGCATCCGCACCGGCCAGCGCGACGGCCTGCGCGTGCGAGGACCGCACCGCCCCGTCGTACGCGGTCGAGCCGGCAGCCTGCGCCATCCGCCGGGGCAGCCCGGCATCGGCCAGGGCACCCGCCAGGTTCCCCCAGTCGCCCCGGAGGTGAAAACG
Source organism: Streptomyces sp. NRRL F-2664 (assembly GCF_000719345.1). Taxonomy (GTDB): domain Bacteria; phylum Actinomycetota; class Actinomycetes; order Streptomycetales; family Streptomycetaceae; genus Streptomyces. The sequence continues at coordinate 48,451 of NZ_JOFX01000005.1, read as the reverse complement.
GGTGCCCATCGCCGTGAGAAGGTCACCGAGCGCCTGCCGGCCGAACCGCTCCTCCACCGCGGCGCAGACCCGCACCGGCCCCCACAGGTACTCCTCCCACTCACCCTCCGGGCTGTCGTCCCGGTGCTCGTTGAGCACCGACAGGCTCATCACCCGCCAACGGACGGTCACCGGCCGCACCCTGGTGACGTCCACCAGCCACCGCGAGGTGATCCACGTGTACGGGCAGACGGGGTCGAACCAGAAGTCCGCGGTCCGTCGTTCGCTCGCCAACGCTCGGCACTCCTCGCCCTGCGGCCCTTCAGACGGAGACCGCCCCGGCCCAGCCCCGGTCGACGGTCCGGGCCGCCTTCTCCTGCTGGGCCTCCGTCGGGAACTGCGGCGTGCCCTCCACCGTCGGCAGCTTCTCCGCCGCGGCCCTGTCGAGCGTGCCGTTCTCCTCCATGGCCTCCATCAGCACGGGGCGAGCGTAGGCCATGAGCCGGAGGTTCTGGCCCTCCGGGCTGAAGAGGTACTCCTGCCACAGCCGGGCCGCGGCGGGATGCGGGGCGTCCTTGTTGATGCCCTGCGCGTAGTACTGGGCGAAACTGCCGTCGAAGGGGATGGCGGTGCGCCAGTCCACGTCCGCGCCCTTCCTGCGGAAGTCGTCGGCGTACCCGAGGTTGAGGAAGTCCCAGTCGATGCTGATCGGGGTCTGCCCCTTCTCGATCGTGGCCGGGGTGGATTCGACCGGGATGAAGTTGCCGCTCCGGCTCAGCTCGGCGAAGAAGTCGATGCCGGGCTGGATGTTGTCGAAGGAGCCCCCGTTCGCGAGGGCCGCCGCATAGACCCCGGCGAAGGCCGAGCCGGACTGCGTGGGGTCGCCGTTGAGGGCGACCTGCCCCTTGTACTCGGGCCGGCGCAGGTCGGCGAAGGTCGACGGGCAGGTCTTCACGCGCTTGGCGTCGCAGCCGATCGAGACGTAGCCGCCGTAGTTGTTGTACCAGCGCGCCCGCGGGTCCTTCTGCTCGTCGGGGATGTCGTCGTACGGAGCCACCTGGTACGGGGCGAGCAGCCCCTCCCGGGCCGCGGCCGGCCCGAAGGTGCCGCCGACGTCGACCACGTCGGGGGCGGTCCCGTCGCGCCGGTGCTCCTGGAGCGCCTCCACCTCGTCCTGGCTGGAACCCTCCGGGTTCTCCACCGAGACCTCGATCCCGTACTTCTTCTCGAAGCCGTCGATCAGGGCCCCGTAGCCCGCCCAGTCCCGCGGCAGTGCGATGGTGTTGAGCGCCCCCTCCTTCCGGGCCGCCGCCGTCAGGGCCGCCATGCCGCCCGCATCCGCGGCGGAGGTGGCCACCGCGGGGGCCCTGGGTGCTGCGGGGGGCCTGTCCCCGCAGGCGCCGAGCGGCCCCGCGGCGAGGGCGAGGCAGACGGCGACGGCGGCTGTCCGGAGACGAGGTGCGGGCACAAAGGCTCCATAACGGGCGGCGCGTACTGATCCAGGGCCAGCGTACGTGCGGCGGCCGCGACCGCGCAGTCCCTACAGCTCGCGCCCGCGGACTGTCCTCCGGCCGACCTACGGGGGCGGTCCCCGCCGGTGCTCCGGGCCGACGTGCGGGGGCGGTTCCGGCCGGTGCTCCGGGCCGACGTGCGGGGGCGGTCCGGGCCGGTCCCACGGCCGACGTACGGGGGGCGTCCCCCCCCGGCCTCAGAACGTCTCGTCGTCCCAGGCGGCGAGCAGCGCCGCCCCCAGGTCCTCGCCGGAACCGGCCGGGCCGGTATGGAGGGCCTGCTCACTCCAGATGATCTTTCCGCGGGCGGTGTAGCGGGTGCCCCACCGCTCGGCGAACTGGGCGACGAGGAACAGCCCGCGGCCTCCCTCGTCGGTGGCCTCCGCCCGGCGCAGGTGCGGGGAGGTGCTCGACCCGTCGGACACCTCGCAGATCAGGCTGCGGTCGTGCAGCAGCCGCACCCGGATGGGCTGCGACCCGTAGCGGACGGCATTGGTGATCAACTCGCTGAGGATGAGCTCGGTGGTGAAGGCGATGTCCTCCAGACCCCAGTCCGCCAGCCGGCGGGCGCAGGCGCTGCGCACCGGCGACACCGCCGCCGGATCCGACGGCACGTCCCACTCGGCGATCCGGCCCGGGTCCAGGCGGCGCGTCCGGGCGACCAGCAGCGCGATGTCGTCCCTCTGCCCGCTGGGCAGCATCGCGCCGATCACCGCGGCGCAGGTCTCCTCCGGAGTCCGCGCCGGCCCGGCCAGCGCGTCGCCCAGCGCCGCGAGACCCGCGTCGACGTCGCGGTCGCGGCTCTCCAGCAGTCCGTTGGTGAAGAGCACCAGCTGGGCCCCCTCCGGAACGGTCAGCGCCGCCGTCTCCATGGGCATGCCGGCGCCCAGCCCCAGCGGCGGCGAGACCGGCAGCTCCGGGAAGGACACGGCGCCGTCGGGATGGACGACGGCGAGGCCCGGGTGGCCTGCGGTGGCGGCCGTCACCTGTCCGGAGACGGAGTCGTAGACCGCGCACAGGCAGGTGGCGCCGGTGAGCCCCTGCCACTCCGGCTCGCCGGCGTCCTCGTCGGTGTCGATGTGGGCGACCAGCTCGTCCAGGTGGCTCAGCAGCTCGTCCGCGGGCAGGTCGAGCGTGGAGAAGTTGTGCATGGCGGTACGCAGCCGGCCCATCGTGGCCGCGGCGTGCAGGCCGTGCCCGACGACGTCGCCGACCACGAGGGCCACCCGGGCGCCGGGCAGCGGGATGACGTCGAACCAGTCGCCGCCCACCCCCGCCTGCGCCGGCAGGTAGCGGTGGGCCACCTGGACCGCGGACTGGTCCGGTACGCCCCGCGGCAGCAGGCTGCGCTGCAGCGTGACCGCCATGGTGTGCTCGCGCGTGAAGCGACGGGCGTTGTCGATCGACAGAGCCGCCCGGGCGGTCAGCTCCTCGGCGAACGACACGTCCTCCTCCTCGAACGGGGGCGAGGAGTCCACCCGCCAGTAGCCCGCCATCCCCAGCAGGACACCGCGGGCCCGCAGCGGTACGACGATCAGGGAGTGCACTCCCTGATCCAGCATGCGCCGGGAACGGACGGGGTCCTGCGCCATCCAGTCGCGCGTGGCCCGCAGGTCCGCCAGCCGTACCGCCTGCTCGCCGGCGACCCCGATCGCCATGGGGCTGGTCGGTACGAAGCGGATCAGTTCGCCGACGGGGTAGAGGGGGTGCGTGCCCCGCGCCGCCACGACGGCCGTGCGGCGCATCTCGGTGCCCGGCTCGGGAGGCTCGTCGCCGTGCAGCACCGGGTCCAGCAGGTCCACCGAGGCGATGTCCGCGAACCGCGGGACCGCCACCTCCGCCAGCTCCCGGGCGGTGCGCTCCACGTCCAAGGTGGTCCCGATGCGGACCCCCGCGTCGTAGAGCAGTTTCAGCCGCTCGTGCGCCACCTCTGCGCGGCCGGACAGGGCTCGCAGCTCGGTGGTGTCCCGCAGGGTGACCACCGTGCCCGCCTGGCCGAAGGGGGCGGTGGGCCGGATGTTCACCGCCAGCAGCCGGTCCGCCGCCGGGTGCAGTTCGTCCGTCGCGGAACGGCCCGACGCGATCGACGCGGCGACGCCCTCCTCCAGGCCCAGCTCCGTGACGGGGCGGCCCTCGGCGTCCGGCGGCAGCTCCAGCAGCCGCCGCGCCTCGTCGTTCGCCAGCAGCAGGCGCCCGCCGCCACCGATGATCAGCACGCCCTCCCGTACCGCGTGCAGGACCGCGTCGTGGTGCTCGTACATCCGGGTCATCTCCGCCGGCCCCAGGCCGTGGGTCCGGCGCAGGAGCCGGCGGCCGACCAGGGCGGTGCCGCCCGCGGACAGCGCGAGCACCAGGGCCGCGGTGCCGATGACGACGGGCAGCTGCCGGTTCACCATGCTCTGCACGTTCGCGACCGTGACCGGGGAGGCCACGACGGCGATAACGCGGCCCTGGGCGTCCTTGACCGGAACCGCCGAGACCACGGACTGGCCCAGGGACCCCTTGAACGTCTCGGTGAAGGACGTGCCGGCCGCCGCCCTGGAGAAGGGCCCGACCACGCGCTTGCCGATCTGCCGCGGGTCGCTGTGGGCGATGGTGAGCCCGTCGAGGGTGTAGACGTTGATGCCGTCCACCCCGGCGATCTTCCGGGCCGCCTGGGCGCTCGGCTGCAGCAGCGCGCTCGGCCGGGGGCTGCGCAGGGCGGCGACGATGCCGGGGGACTCGGCGAACGTCCCCGCGGCGGCGAGGGTACGGTGCCGCGCGTCCAGCATGGCGTCGCTGCGGGCCTGCACCACCAGCGCCACCACCGCGGCGGCGACGAGGAGCACCACCACGACGAGCTGGAGCAGGAACACCTCGCCGGCCATGCTGCGCACGCTCAGCAGCGAGGACAGCCGCTGCGGCCGCCGGGCCCCGCCCGCCCACTCCTGCGCGGGATCCGGCTGCTCCTGCCGGTGTCCTGAGCGGGGACCTGGTGTGCCGGCCGAGGAGCGCTCGGCCGAGCCGGGCAGCACACGCCGCAGGTGTCCCAGGAAGACGCTCATAATCCATCTTCTAACCTCTGCGGCCCGTCGGCAGCGGGAGCGGCGCCGACCCGCCGCAGCGCGCCACCGCCACCCCGGACCGCTGACCGGGCGGGCGGGCGTCGCGGGCAGCGGGCGACCGCCGTGACCTGCGCGGAGGGGCCGGAGCGGCGACCGAGCGCCGCCTGGTGGCCTAGTCCCGCGCGCCGGTCGCCCCGTCCCTGCCCACAGTGGGTCCCACCAGACGCGACGGCGCCCGGCCCCCTCTCCTTGCGCGGGTGGACGGCGCCGGGCGCCGCAACCGGAAGAAGGCAGGGACACGATGAACAGTGCGGTACAGGTCGACCTGACGGGCAAACAGGCTCTGGTCACCGGCGGGGCCAGGGGGCTGGGCGCGGCCATCGCGCGGCGACTGGCCGCAGCCGGCGCATCCGTCCTGGTCGCCGACGTGCGCAAGGACCTCGCCCAGGAGCTCTGCGCGGACCTCGTGGTGGCGGGCGGCCGTGCCCGCTTCGTCGAGATGGACGTGTGCGACCCCGACGCGGTCGGGGCCGTCCTCGGGGAGGTCGAGGCGGAGGGCGGCCGGGTGGACGTCCTGGTCAACAACGCGGCGGTCGACGTGTCCAAGCCGGTGGAGCACCTGACCGCCGAGGAGGTCAGGCACGTGGTGACCACCAACCTGCTCGGCCCGATGTACCTGTGCCTGCACACCTACCGGCGCATGGTGGCCGCGGGCGGCGGCCACATTGTCAACATCCTCTCCACCGCCGCCAACCGGACCTGGACGGAAGCGGGCCCCTATGCGGCGAGCAAGTCCGGGCTGCGGGCGTTCACGCACACCCTCTTCAAGGAGGCGCAGCGGGACTGCACCGGAATCGGGGTCACGGGGATCATCGCCGGCGGCATGGAGACCGCGTTCATCATGGACCGGTTCCCCGACGCCGACACGGCGCTGCTCCAGAGCCCGGACGTCGTGGCCGACACGGTCATGTACGCACTGTCCGTGCCCGCCGGCAGCGTGGTCGGCGAGCTGGTCGTGGTGCCCCGCCGGGAACCCTCCTGGCCCTAGTGAGTGGTCGCACCCCGGGGGAGGGCCCGCCCGTGCTTTCCCCCTGGCGGCCGAACCTGCGGGCCCGTACCGGCCCGGTCGGGGCGGGGGGCGCCGTCCGGCTGTTAGCTTCGCCCGGTGGCAGCGGACCGACTGCGGAAGGACCACCCGGTGGGCGGCGCGGGAAGCACGTACCAGGGCGCCGGACAGCGCGCCCACATCGGTTCGTTCGCCTCCGGCGGTGGCCGCGGGATCACCACGGCGGCCGTCGACCCCGCCACGGGGGCGCTCACCGTACTGGGCGTCGTCGACGGCCTGGGGGACACCGCGTGCCTGGCCCTGTCCGCCGACCGGCGGGTGCTCTACGCCGCCGGAGGGACCGATCACGGGCTGGCGGCCGCCTACCGGATCACGGCAGACGGTCTCGCTCCGCTGGGACGGCCCGTCCCCGTCGACGGCCTCGGTCCCGCGTACGTGAGCGTCGTCGGGGACCGGCTGCTGATCGCCAACTACACGTCCGGCGACGTGAGCGCTCTGCGGATCGCGGCCGACGGCAGCCCGCAGGGCCCCGCCGCCGTCCTCGGCCACAGCGGCAGCGGCCCCGACCCCGAGCGGCAGGCCGGCCCGCACGCGCACCAGGTGACGCCTGATCCGAGCGGCCGCTGGGTGCTCAGCGTGGACCTCGGCACCGACTCGGTACGCGTGTGCGCGCCCGGCCCGGCCGGCGGCCCGCTCCGCGTGTCCGCCGAGACGCCGCTGCGTCCCGGGAGCGGTCCCCGGGAAGTGGTCTTCCACCCCCGCGGTGACGTGGCGTACGTGATCCACGAGCTGGAAGCGCAGCTGACCGTCTGCCGGTGGGACGCCCGCGCCGGGCGCCTGGAGCCGACCGGGGAGGTCGCGCTGGGCTCGGGCGGCGCCGCGGCCGACGCCCGGGAGTACCCCTCGGTCGCGCTCGTGTCGCGGGACGGCGCATGCGTGTGGGCGGCGATCCGGGGCAGCAACCTCATCGCCACCCTGTCGCTGTCCGACGGCCCCGAGAAGCCGCGGATCACGGACGTCGTGGACTGCGGCGGCCAGTGGCCGCGGCATCTCGCGGCCGGCTCCTCGGGCCGCCACCTGTACGTGTCCAACGAGTGGTCCGGCGACATCACCTGGTTCGACACCGACCCCGCGACGGGGCGCCTGCACCCGGCCGGCAGGCTGGACGTCCCGGCCGCCGCCTGCCTCGTCCTCTCCTGAACGCGCCCGCCGTCACCCGATTGCCCGTCCCTGCGTGCTCCTGCGGGCCGGCTCGCGCAGGCTGGTGGCCGTACCTGCGGGCTCCTTCCGGCGTGAGCGGGGCATCCGTCACCCCTCCCGGTCGCTGCGCCCCGCGCCCTTCCTGTCGCACGAGGAGATCGCCATGGGCCCGTCCGATGTGCCGCGCTGGGAGCACGCCGTCGTCACCGGCGGTGCGGGCTTCGTCGGCTCCCACCTCTGCTCCGCCCTGTTGGCGCAGGGGACGGCCGTCACCTGCGTCGACGACTTCAGCACGGGGCGGCCCGAGAACATCGCGGAGCTGGCGGACCGTCCCGGATTCGCCGTGCTGGAGACGAACGTCTCGCAGTCCCTCGGCGTACGGAGGGACCCGGACCTCGTGCTGCACCTGGCCTCCCCGGCTTCCCCCGCCGACTACCTCCGGCTGCCGCTCCACACGCTGGAGGCGGGAAGCCTCGGCACGCGCAACGCCCTGGAGCTGGCCCGCCGCAGCGGCGCCCGCTTCGTCCTCGCCTCCACGTCCGAGGTCTACGGGGATCCGCAGGAGCACCCCCAGAACGAGCGGTACTGGGGGCACGTCAACCCCGTCGGCCCCCGGAGCGTCTACGACGAGGCCAAGCGCTTCGGCGAGGCGCTGACCAGCGCCCACGTCTCGGCCCTCGGTACGGACGCGTGCATCGTGCGGCTGTTCAACACCTATGGTCCGCGCATGCGGGGCCATGACGGGCGCGCCGTTCCCACGTTCATCCGCCAGGCGCTGGCGGGGACCCCGCTGACCGTCACCGGCGACGGGCTGCAGACCCGTTCGCTGTGCTATGTCGAGGACACTGTCGCCGGCATCCTCGCGGCGGCCGACCACGGGATGCGGGGGCCCGTCAACCTCGGCAATCCCGACGAGCTCACCATGCTGGAGCTCGCCCGGTGGATCGTCGAACTGACCGGCTCCTCCTCGGAGATCACCTTCATCGAGCGGCCGACCGACGACCCGAGCGTGCGCTGCCCGGACATCACGCTGGCGCGGGACAAGCTCCAGTGGGAGCCGCGCGTGGCGGCCGAGGACGGGCTGCGCCGCACGATCGCCTGGTTCCGCGCGGCAGGCGACCGCTGACTTTTTCGGCTCCCTCGTGCTTCACCGGCGGCCGCGTCCCCTGCCCGGTCCCGCCCGGTCCCCCCAGCCGAAAGGGCACTTCCCCGATGCGCATTCTCGGAATCAACGCGCTCTTCCACGACCCTTCCGCCGCCCTCGTCATCGACGGCCGTACGGTCGCCGCCGCCGAGGAGGAACGATTCTCCCGTCGAAAGCACGGCAAGCGGCCGGTGCCCTTCTCCGCCTGGGAGCTGCCGGAGCAGGCCGCGGCCTGGTGCCTGAAGCGAGCCGGTCTGCGTCCGCAGGACCTCGACGCCGTGGCGTACTCCTACGACCCCGCACTGGCGCGGCCGACCGACGCCATGGGGCTGGACGACCCGTGGGACCACCTGCGCCAGACCTACGCGCGCGAGGCGCCGGGGTTCCTTGCCACCGCCCTGCCCGGCCTCGATCCCGCTCTCGTGCGCTTCGTTCCGCACCACATGGCCCATGCCGCGTCCGGCGCGTTCGCGGCCGACGGCGCGGAGCGCAGCTCCGTCCTGGTCCTCGACGGACGCGGTGAACGCGCTTCGCACCTGGCGGCCCGCCGGACGGGCGACGCGCTGGAGCCGCTGCACGCACAGGACCTCCCGCACTCGCTCGGGCTGGTCTACGAAGAACTCACCGATTACCTGGGCTTCTTGAGGTCGTCCGACGAATTCAAGGTGATGGCGCTCGCCTCCCACGGAAGCCCGCGGATGCTGGCCGAGCTGCGCCGCTACGTGTACCCGACGGGCGACGGCGGCTTCCACGCCACCGGCGTCCCCTGGAGCGAGTTCTGCCCGCCCCGCGGCGCGGACGAGCCGTGGACGGGGGCCCACGCCGACCTCGCCGCCAGCGCCCAGGCCGTCCTGGAGGAGACGCTGCTGGACCTGGTCCGCTGGCTCCACGGCCGCACCCACGACGACGTGCTCACCCTGGCCGGGGGCGTCGCGCTGAACTGCGTGGCCAACTCCCGCATCGCCCGCGAGGGCCCGTTCTCCCGCGTGTGGGTCCAGCCCGCCGCCGGAGACGCGGGAACGGCGCTCGGATCGGCTCTGCTCCTGGCCGCCGGGGCGGGCGACACCCTCGAACCCATGGCCGGCGCGGATCTCGGCCGCGACTGGTCCGACGCCGAGCTCGGCGCCTGGCTCAAGACGGCCGGAGTCCCCTTCGAGCGCCCCGCGGACATCGCGGCCACCGTCGCCGAAGCGCTCGCCGACAACGCCATCGTGGCCTGGTTCCAAGGGCGTTCCGAGTTCGGACCGAGGGCCCTCGGACACCGCTCGCTGCTGGCCCATCCCGGCCACGCGGGCAACCTGGAGCGTCTCAACGACGTCAAGGGCCGTGAGCAGTTCCGCCCCGTGGCCCCCATGGTGATCGCCGAGCGGGCCGCCGAGATCTTCGACGGACCGCTGCCCAGCCCGTACATGCTGTTCGTGCACGACGTGGCCGCCGATTGGCGCGAGCGCATCCCGGCCGTCGTCCACGTCGACGGAACGGCCCGCATCCAGACCGTGGACCCGCAGCGCGAGCCCCTGGTCGCACGGATGCTCACCGAGTTCGAACGGCGCACCGGACTGCCGGTGGTCGTCAACACCAGCCTGAACACCGCCGGGCGGCCGATGGTCGACGACCCCCGGGACGCCCTGGAGTGCTTCGGATCGTCACCGGTGGACCTGCTGGCGATCGGGCCGTTCGCCGTCCGCCGCGGCTCCGTCTTCCGTGCCGGAGAGGAAGGTTGACCGCCATGCCCCCGGCAGCCGTGCTCCCACCCGCGTACGCGATCGTCGTGCCCACCCTCGGCCGGCCGAGCCTCAGGGCCTGCCTGGACGCCGTGGCGGCCGCGACGGCGGACGGGCACCGACCGGTACGGATCGTTCTCGTACACGACCGTCCCGGCCCGGACGGCACCCTGCCGGCCCTGGACGTCCCCCCGGCGCTCCGGCCGATCACCACCGTCGTGGCCGGCCGGGCCCGCGGCCCCGCGGCCGCCCGCAACACGGGCATGCGGGCAGCCGGCCCGGTGCCCTGGATCGTGTTCCTCGACGACGACGTGGTGCCCGGGCCCGGCTGGGGCGACGACCTGGCGCGTGACCTGGTGTCGGCCTCCGGTGACACCGCGGCCGTCACGGCGCGCATCGACGTCCCCCTGCCCCCCGGCCGCCGCCCCACCGACTGGGAGCGCAACACCGCAGGACTGGCCACCGCCCGCTGGATCACCGCGGACATGGCCTTCCGCCGAGAGGCGCTGGAGGCCGCGGGCGGCTTCGACGAGCGCTTCCGGCGCGCCTTCCGCGAGGATGCCGAGCTGGCCCTGCGCCTGATCGAGGGCGGCTGGGTCCTCGCACCGGGGCGCCGCCGTACCACGCATCCGGTCCGCCCCGCCGATCGCTGGATCTCGGTGAGGCTCCAGGCTGGCAACGCCGACGACGTCCTCATGGGCCGACTGCACGGTCGCGACTGGTGGGGCCGGGCAGGCGCCCCCCGCGGGCGGCTGCCGCGCCATGCCGCCGTGACCGCGGCCGCTGCCGCCGCCGCCGGCTGTGCGCTGATCGGCAGAAGGCGGGCCGCCGCGTGGTGCGCCGCCGGCTGGGCGGCGGGGACCGCCGAGTTCGCCGTGGCGCGGATCGCGCCCGGTCCCCGTACCCGGGCCGAGGTCGTCACCATGGCCGTCACCAGCGCGGTCATCCCCGCATGGGCGGTCTGGCACTGGCTGCGCGGCACGCTTGTGCACCGCCGTGTCCGCCGGGCGGATCCGGCGGGGCCGCCCGGGACGTGCCCGGCCGCTCTGCGGGAGGCTCTCCGCGAGCAGGTGCGGTCATGAGGCCGCAGCCCGTCACGAACCCACCCGCCCACACGGCCCCGGCCCCCACCGTCCCCTGGCTGTGGGGCCGCCCGGGTGCGGCCCGGACCCCGTACCGGCCGGGGCGGGGCGACCGGCTCCCGGATGCGGTCCTCTTCGACCGTGACGGCACCCTCGTCACCGACGTCCCGTACAACGGCGACCCCGCCCGGGTCACTCCCATGCCCACGGCACGCGCCGCCGTGACCGCACTGCGCGCACGCGGAGTGCCCGTCGGCGTCGTGAGCAACCAGTCGGGCGTCGCACGCGGACTCCTGACCGAGGAGCACGTCAGGGCGGTGCGCCGACGCGTGGACGAACTCTTCGGTCCCTTCGACGTGTGGGCCGTGTGCCCCCACGGCCCCGGAGACGGCTGCGGCTGCCGCAAGCCCGCACCCGGCCTGATCCTCGCCGCATGCGAGCGGCTCGGCGCCGCCCCCGAACGCACCGTCGTCGTCGGTGACATCGGCGCCGACGTGCGGGCCGCCTCGGCCGCCGGGGCGCGCGGGGTGCTGGTGCCCACCCCCGTGACCCGCCCCGAGGAGATCGCGGCGGCGGGGGAGACGGCGCGCGACCTGCTCACCGCCGTCCGCCTGGTCTGCCCCGCGGCCGGCCCCGGCGGGGACGCCGCCGCCACCCCCGGACCGGCGCGGGAGCGCCCCCGCGCCGTCGGTGGTGGCGGATGAACGCCCCGCTGAACGCCCCGCGCAGTCTCGTCGTACGCCTCGACAGCGCCGGGGACGTGCTGCTGGCCGGTCCCGCTGTGCGCGCAGTGGCGGCAGGCTCCTCCCACACCACGCTGCTCTGCGGGCCGCAGGGTGTCGCGGCGGCGCGCCTGCTGCCCGGCGTGGACCAGGTGCTGGTCTACGAAGCGCCCTGGGTGGGACTGGAGCCGGGGCGCACCTCACGCGAGGAGTGCGGCCTGCTGGTCGACGCCCTGGCCGCCGGCCGCTTCGACCGCGGCGTGATCCTGGTGTCCCACCACCAGAGCCCGCTGCCGGCGGCCCTGCTGCTCGCGCTCGCGGGAGTGGAGCAGGTCGCGGCCGACTGCGAGGAGTACCCGGGGTCCCTGCTCGCGCTGCGCCACCACCGGCTGCCGGACCGGCACGAGGCGGACGCGGCCCTCGACCTGGTGCGCGACTTCGGTTTCGCGCTGCCGGCCGGCGACGACGGCGCACTGCAGGTGCGCGTCCCGCCCGACACGACCCGCTTGACGGGTCCCGAACCGTACGTGGTGCTGCATCCGGGAGCCGCCGTGGCCGCCCGGGCCTGGAGCCCGGCCAGGGCGACGCGCGCCGCGGCAGCCCTGCACGAGGCGGGCCACCGGGTGGTCGTCACCGGCAGTCCGGCGGAGAAGGCGCTGACCGCCGAGGTGGCCGGGCGGCACGGGCTCGACCTGGGCGGCGTCACGGCCGACCTGCACGAACTGGCCGGGGTCCTGACCGCCGCGCAGGTCGTGGTGGCCGGCAACACGGGCCCCGCCCATCTGGCCGCCGCCGTGGGCACGCCCGTGGTGTGCCTGTTCGCACCCGTGGTGCCGGCCGTCCGCTGGCGGCCCTACCGGGTGCCGCACGTGCTCCTCGGCGACCAGCGGGCCCCGTGCGCCGAGAGCAGGGCGCGGGTCTGCCCCGTGGCGGGCCACCCGTGCCTGGACTCGGTGCACGACGACGAGGTGCTGGCGGCCGTCGCCGGGCTCCTCACGGGCAGCCCGCCGGACGGCCGCGGACCGCGACCGCCCGAGCCGAGCGGGACCGACGGAGGAGTGAGCGCATGAACATCCTGCTGTGGCACGTGCACGGATCCTGGACGACCGCGTTCGTCCAGGGACCGCACACCTACCTCGTACCGGTCACCCCGGACCGGGGGCCCGACGGGCTGGGCCGCGCCCGCACCTTCACCTGGCCCGACGCGGTACGGGAGGTCACCCCGGCCGAACTGGCCGACACCCCGGTGGACCTCGTCGTGCTCCAGCGGCCCCACGAGATGGAGCTGGCCGAGCGCTGGCTGGGCCGCCGGCCCGGACGCGACGTGCCCGCCGTGTACCTGGAGCACAACGCCCCGGACGGCGACGTACCGGGCACCCGCCACCCCTGCGCGGACCGGGACGACCTGACGCTCGTCCACGTCACCCACTTCAACCGGCTCTTCTGGGACAACGGTGCCACCCGCACCGAAGTCGTCGAACACGGCATCGTGGACCCCGGACACCTCTACACCGGTGTGCTCCCCCGCGCGGCCGTGGTCACCAACGAACCGATCAGGCGGGGCCGGTACACCGGAACCGACCTGCTGCCCGAGCTGGCGCGGGCGGCGCCGCTGGACGTCTTCGGCATGCGCACCCAGGGCATCGCCGAGCACCTGGGCCTGCCCGACGAGCGGTGCCGCGCCCACGAGCTGCCCCAGCGGGAGCTGCACACGGCGATGGCGCAGCGCCGCGTCTACCTGCACCCCGTGCGCTGGACCTCGTTGGGACTGTCGCTGCTGGAGGCCATGCACCTGGGCATGCCCGTCGTGGCGCTGGCGGCCACGGAGGCCGTGGAGGCCGTCCTGCCCGGCACCGGGGTCCTGTCCACCCGGCCCGAGGTGCTGGCCCGGGCCCTCGTCCACTACCTCAACGAACCCCAGGCGGCCGCCGAGGACGGCGCGCGCGCCCGCCAGGCCGCGCTCGAACGGTACGGCCTCAAACGCTTCCTCGCCGACTGGGAGCGCCTGATGACGGAGGTACGGTCATGACACCCCCCACCGCCCGTCCGATACGGTCGCCCCACCGGACCCGGCCCCTGTCGCTGGCCCTGGTCTCCGAGCACGCGAGCCCCCTCGCGACGCTCGGCGGTGTCGACGCCGGCGGCCAGAACGTGCACGTGGCCTGCCTGGCCGGGGCGCTCGCCGACCGCGGCCACCGCGTCACGGTGTACACGCGACGGGATGCCCGGGCGCTGCCGACCACCAGCCGATTGCGCCCGGGGGTGACGGTCCACCACGTGCCGGCCGGACCGGCCGAGCAGCTGCCCAAGGACGAACTGCTGCCGCACATGCGGGAGTTCGCCTACTACCTGATGCAGCACTGGCAGGAGGCCGGTCCGCCGGACCTCGTCCACTCGCACTTCTGGATGTCGGGGCTCGCCTCGCTGGCGGCGGCGCGGGAACTCCGCCTGCCGATGCTGCACACCTACCACGCGCTGGGCACCGTCAAGCGGCGGCACCAGGGCGCGGACGACACCAGTCCGCCCTCGCGCATCGACTGCGAGCGGGAGATCGGATTCGGCTGCGACCGGGTCGTGGCGACCTGCCGCGACGAGGTCGCCGAACTGGTCCGGATGGGCCTGCCCGAGGACAGGGCCGATGTCGTCCCCTGCGGCGTGGACACCGAGCGCTTCCGGCCGGACGGACCGGTCGCCGAACGCGGAACCGCCTACCGCCACCGGTTGCTGCAACTCGGACGCCTCGTTCCCCGCAAGGGGGCGGCCCTGTCCATCACCGCTCTCGCCGACCTGCCGGACGCGGAACTGCTGATCGCCGGCGGGCCCCCGCCCGACCTGCTCGACTCCGACCCCGAGGTGCGGCGACTGCGCGCCGTCGCCCAGGGGGCGGGCGTCCTCGACCGCGTGCGCTTCCTCGGCGCGGTGCCCTGCGACCGCGTGCCGGGCCTGCTGCGCAGCGCCGACGTCGTGCTGTGCCCGGCCGACTACGAGCCCTTCGGCATCGTGCCGCTGGAGGCCATGGCCTGCAGCCGGCCGGTCGTCGCCAGCGCCGTCGGCGGCCAGCAGGACACCGTCGCCGACCGCGAGACCGGACGCCTCGTGCCGCCCGGAGACGCCCGCGCCCTTGCGGCGGCCACGGCCGAGCTGCTCGCCGACGGCACGGTGCGCCGGGCCTACGGGGCAGCCGGACGGCGGCGCGTCCTGAGCCGGTACGGCTGGCCCCAGGTAGCCGCCGCGACGGAACGGTCCTACCGATCGGTGCTCGCCGGGCGGCTCGTGGTCGCCGGGACGAGGACATGAGCCCCTGCCGCTGACCCGTGCTGCCTCTGCCCGACGAACCCCTCCGGTCGGTCACGACCGGAGACGGTGTCCGTGCCGTACCGACTGCCTGAAGGAGGTGGGGTGCGGACCGCTCCCGCGAGCGGCCGCCCCGACGCCATGAGCCGATCTCCCGCAACCACAGGAGCCCAACAGCACTGCCAGGAACTGGAGGACGCGCTGCACCGCCTGCGCGACCACGGTCTGGACCAGCTCGCCCACTGGGGTCGCCGGCTCGCCGCGGTGCTGCCCGCAGGAGGCCGCCTCCTCGCGGCCGGCAACGGCGGAAGTGCTGCCCAGGCACAACACCTGACCGCCGAACTGGTCGGCCGCTACCGCGCGGAGCGGCCGGCCTACTCGGCCATCGCCCTGCACGCCGAGACGTCCAGCGTCACCGCGATCGGCAACGACTACGGGTTCGAGCAGGTCTTCGCCCGACAGGTCGCGGCACACGGCCGGGACGGTGACGTCCTGGTCCTGCTGTCGACGTCGGGGCGCAGCGGCAACCTGCTGTCGGCCGCGATGACGGCCCGCGCCGCGGGGCTGGAGGTCTGGGCCCTCACGGGAGCCGCCCCCAACCCCCTGGCGGAGGCGGCCGACCAGGCCCTGTGCATCGACGCCGCCTCGACGGCGACCGTGCAGGAGGCCCACCTGGTGGCCGTGCACCTGCTGTGCGAGTCCTTCGACGCGGCCCTCGCCCCCTCGGCCACCGCCACCGTCAGGACCGCGCCCCGGCGCGCCGTCGCCGCCGTCCGGAGGACCCGATGACCGGGCGCCAACCGCTGGTCGTGGTCGGCGACGTCCTGCTCGACCGCGACGTCCGGGGGAGCGCGTCCCGTCTCGCCCCGGACGCCCCGGCGCCCGTGGTCGACGTCACGGACGACCTCGCACGCCCCGGAGGAGCGGGATTGGCCGCGGTGCTGGCCGCCCGTTCCGGCCGGGACGTCGTCCTGGTCACGGCACTGGGCCGGGACGGCGCCAGCAACCGCGTGCGGGAGGCACTGGACGGCCGTGTCCGGCTGGTCGAGCTCCCGCTGGACGGCTCCCTGCCGATCAAGACACGGGTACTGGCCGACGGCCGGCCCCTGGTCCGGATCGACCGGGGCGGCGGCCGGGTCGCCTCCGTCAGCGCCGCCGCGGGCCGGGCGCTGGCCGACGCGCACGCCGTCCTCGTGGCGGACTACGGCCGGGGCACCGCCCAGGCGCTGCATCCCCTGCTGGCCGACACGGCCCGCCGGGTCCCCCTCGTGTGGGACCCGCACCCGCGGGGCGGACCACCCGTGCCCGGAGCCCGCCTGGTCACGCCGAATGCCGCCGAGGCGACCGCGCTGTGCCCCGACGAGGGGGACTCCCTGGCCGCGCACTCCCGGCGCGGCGCGGAACTCGCGAAGCGGTGGGGTGCCGCTGCGGTGGCCGTGACCCTCGGCGAGCGGGGGGTCCTGCTGACCCGGCCCCTCGCCGAGGCTCCGATGCTCGTACCGTCCCCGTACCGTGCGGTGGGCGACCCGTGCGGAGCGGGCGACTGCTTCGCCGCCGTGGCGGCCTGCGCCCTCGCGGACGGAGGCCTGCCGGAGGAGGCGGTACAGCAGGCGGTGGCCGCGGCCGCCGCTTTCGTCGCGGCCGGCGGTGCCTGCGACCCCGCCCTGTGGCAGACGCCATACGCCGCCGGCCCCGCCCGGCCGGCGGGTGGCGACGCGTTCGCGACGGCTGCGCGCATCCGGGCCCGCGGCGGAACGGTGGTCGCCACGGGCGGCTGCTTCGACCTGCTCCACGCCGGTCACGTCGGCCTCCTGGACAGCGCGCGCCGGATCGGCGACTGCCTGATCGTCTGCGTCAACTCGGACGCCTCGCTGCGGCGGTTGAAAGGGCCCGGCCGCCCGCTGAACCCGCTGGAGGACCGGGTACGGGTGCTGGCGGCGCTCGGCAGCGTCGACGCCGTCGTGGCGTTCGAGGAGGACACGCCGGAGTCCCTGCTGGGCCGGCTGCGGCCGGACGTGTGGGTCAAGGGCGGCGACTACTCGGCCGACGACCTCCCGGAGGCTCGGGCGCTGCGCGCCTGGGGCGGCCAGGCCGTCGTCCTGCCCTACCTGGACGGCCGCTCCACGACCGGCCTCGCCGATCGCGCCGCGCGGGCCGCCGGAGGTGCCCGTCCCGCGGTGCCCTGAGCGGGCGCGACCAGGCCCGCGCGTGCGTCCCGGCCGCGACCGGCACGCACGCGCGCCGAACCCCTCCCGGTCAGGCGGCGGTGCTCAGCCGTGCCCGGACGGGCAGGGCCGCCTCGGGCACCGGCACCAGGGCCGCGCCGGGGGCCTTGCGGCCCTTCAGCAGGTACCCCGTGCTCACGAACGCCGCGATGGCCAGCCCGCCCACGATCAGCGTGGCCCGTACGCCGGCCAGCTCCATGAAGAGTCCGAGCAGGGGAGGCGCCGCCAGGCCCCACACGGTGCGGATGCTGGACCAGGCGCCGAGCACCCGGCCCCTCATGTGGGCGGGCGGGTCGGTCTGGAGCACCGTGGACTGCGCGGTGTCCCCGACGGATTCCGCCACCGCCATGGGCAGGACGAGGACCAGGAGCACCAGGAGGGACGGGGTCAGGCCGGCGAGGACCTGCAGGAGGGCCCCGGCCAGGGTGAGAGCGGCCACCATGCGCACGCTCGGCCTGCGCAGCCGGGCGCCGAGGACCGCACCGACGATCCCGCCGACGGCCAGGACCGTGGAGACCTTGCTGAAGGCAGCCGCGTCCCCGGCGAGGGGCCCGGTGACCAGGACCACCAGGGTGAGGGAGTAGTTGCGGCCGAACAGCGCACTGACGCCGTTGAGGGCGGCGAGGGCGACCAGCCGCGGGCGCCGCATGAAGAACGCGAGTCCCTCCCGGGCGCTCATGCCCCCTGCCGCGGCCGGGTCGGACGCCGGCGGGGCGGCGGGAGCGGGCAGCCCCGGCCCGGTCGCCCCGCGGGGGCGCGCCGCCTTGAGGAACGGGATGACACAGGCCACGAAGAGGAACGACAGGCCGTTGGCCGCGTAGGCCGCCGCCGTACCGAGGAAGCCGACGGCCACGCCGGCGAGTGCGGCGCCCGCCAGTCGCCCGGCGCTGTGGACCAGCGAGCCGACCCCGATGGCGGACGGCACGTCCGCGGCCCGCACGAGATCGTTGCCGAGCAGCGCACACGCGGGACCGTCGACGGTGGCGATCAGACCGGTCACCGCGGCCAGCACCAGCAGCACCGGCAGGTCGAGGCGGCCCAGCGCGACGAGCACCGCCGTCACCAGCGCCACCGCACCGAGCAGGGCCTGCGCGACGGCGGCGGTCAGCTTGAGGGGCCAGCGGTCGACGGCCGCGCCGCCGGCCAGGCCGAGGAGCAGGCCGGGTGCCATCTGGAGGGACACGGACAGGCCGGTGGCGGCGGCCGATCCCGTGATCTGGAGGACCAGGAGGTTCTGCACCGTCAGCTGCATCCAGGTGCCCGCGTTGGACACGAAGTTCGCGACGGCCCACCAGCGCATGCTGCGGTAGCGCAGGGACCGCCACGGAGAGCGGTCGGCGGAGGGGGCGGCGGTCGCGGCGCAGGAGGATGCGGAGGCGGCAGCGGCAGGAGTGGAGGGAGTGGCAGACACAGAAAGGACCCAGGACGGAGCGCGAAGCGCGAAGGACGGCAGGCGGCGGGGCGGAAAACGGGCGCTCCGCACCGCCGACGCGCACGGCGGCGCCCGGCAGCAGAAAGAGGGGGAGGAACGGCCCCGACCATGGTGGCAGAACTGCTCGACCCGAACGGTGCTCCCCGCCGCCCGACGGCCCGCCCACAGCGCCCTGCGCCCTGGTCTGCCAAGGCCTGCGCGGGAAACGGTGTGTTTGCTCACACGGGCCCTCCGGCACCGGCCGGACACCGTGCGGCCCAACCCGGGGTGCCCCTCACGGCCGTCCTCGGGACAGTGGGGGCATGAGTGCGCCCGAGCGGGCAGGCCCCGCTCCGATCGAGGAGGCACGGGCGGCCGGCCGCCCGCAGGTACTGGTACTCCGCGCCCTGGGCCTCGGCGACCTGCTGACGGTGGTGCCCTGCCTGCGGGCGCTGCGCCGGAGCATGCCGGATCGCGACATCGTCCTGGCCGCACCCGGTCGGCTGGCCGCCGTCGCCGCCGCCACCGGCCTCGTGGACCGGGTCCTGGCCACGACCGCGCGAGGCCGCGGCGTACCAGCAGAGCTGAGCTGGGCGGGCCCCCCGCCGGAGCTGGCCGTGGACCTGCACGGGAACGGGCCGCCCAGCCACCTGCTTCTGCAGCGGCTGCGACCGCGCCGGCTCCTCGCCTACCGGCACGCGGACACCCCGGACGTCCTCGGACCCCCATGGCGCCACGACGAGCACGAGCGGGAGCGGTGGTGCCGCCTGCTGCGCTGGTACGGGATCGAGGCCGACCCCACGGACCTGTCGATCGCCGCACCTGCGTGCGCCTCGCCCGCCCCGGGCGCCGTCGTCGTGCACCCCGGCGCGGACGCCGGCTCGAGACGGTGGCCCCCGGAACGGTTCGCAGCGGTCGTCCGTGCTGTGCGCCGAGCGGGCGAGGACGTGGTCGTCACCGCGGGGGCGGGCGAGGGGGCGCTGGCGCGAAAGGTGGCGAAGGACGCCGGACTGCCACCGCAGGCGGTGGTGGGCGGCTCCGGCGACGTCCCCTTCGACGAGCTCTGCGCCCTGGTGGCCGGAGCGCGCTGCGTCCTGGTCGGGGACACGGGCCTGGCGCACCTCGCGACGGCGCTCGGCACCCGGTCCGTCGTCCTCTTCGGCCCGGTGGCCCCCCGCCTGTGGGGCCCGCCCCCGCACCCGAAGCACCGGGTGCTGTGGTGCCCCCGCGCGGGCGAGGACCCCTTGCGGCCGGGCGACGCACACGCCTCGCAGCCCGATGCCCGGCTTCTGCGCATCACCGTCGGCCAGGTGGTCGAGGCGGTGCTCAGCCACTGCCGGTGACGGGCGTGGCCCCGTCCCGGTGCGGACGGCACGTCCCCGAGGACGGCGGCCGCGTCGGGCGGGCGGGCACGGCTCGGGTGCCCGCCCGCGCTCGACTCAGGTGTGCAGGCGGCTGTTGGTGCCGTCGTGGCCGTCGGCGTGGTCCTCGTCGAACCAGTAGTCGCCCGCGGCCAGGTAGCGGAAGGAGTGCACCTTCTTGCCGGGCAGTGCGACGGTGACCGCGCGGGTACCGTCCGCGCGGGGCACCAGGGTGTGGGTGCCGGGCTGCCAGTCGTTGAAGTCGCCGACCACGCTGACCGGGCCGGGGGGCGTATCCGCAGGCAGGACGAAGGTGACCTGGGTGCGGTCCTTGAGCCGTTTGCGTTCGAGCACGGAGTCTCCTGGCAGCAGGGGCGGTGGGTCGCGGGCCATCCTCCACGCCGCGGCGCGGGGCGGTCGCCGGACACGCCAGGCGGGTCACCTTCCCGGTCCTGGACTGGGCCGAAGAGCGTACGTGGTGCGCCTGCCGGTCCGGCTGGAACCTGCCCTCACCGGGTCGGCCCGCCCATAGCCTCGTGCCATGACCGCGATCACTGACACGACGTACGAGTACCGCCTCGCCCGCCCCGAGGACACCGAGGCCATCGAAGCCCTCGACGGGTCCTTCAGCACCAGCACGGTCTTCGAAGTCGCCGTGACCGGCCACGGTTTCGCCCTCCGCGAGGTCCCGGTGGACCCGCCGCTGGTCAAGGTGTTCCCCGCGGACGGAGGAGACGACGACGGGGACGGTGCCGAGACGGAGGGCGAGGACGCCGACAGCCGCACCTTCGTGGCCGTCGGCGCCGCCGGGGCGCTCGTCGGCTTCGCCGCCGTCTCCTACTCCCCCTGGAACCGGCGGCTGACCATCGAGGACATCGAAGTCGCCGCCGGCCACCGGGGCCGGGGGATCGGCCGCGCGTTGATGGGGTACGCGACGGACTTCGCCCGTCAGCGGGGCGCCGGGCACCTCTGGTTGGAAGTGACCAACGTCAACGCCCCCGCCATCCATGCCTACCGGCGAATGGGCTTCTCCCTGTGCGGCCTGGACACCGCCCTGTACCTGGGCACCGAATCCGAGGGCGAGCAGGCGCTCTACATGAGCATGCCCTGCCCGTGAGCCGCGAGCAGGCGGCTCACGGCGGCCCGACCGCTCGCAGTGCAGCCTCGGCCGCGCCCGTCGGGGTCCGCTCCACCGGCACCCCCAGGACGTCCGCGAAGTGCAGCAGGTAGGCCATGCGTTGCGCCTCCGGCGGTGCACCGAGCACGGCGCGGCCCGAGTCGCACCACGCACCCCACTTGATGTTGGACACCAGGCCGGGCAGGGTGGCCATGTCGCGGGGGATCCAGAAGAGGATCACGTCGGACCGGCGCATGGCGTCCTCCTCCCATGCGATCTGGTCCCCGTACGCCCGGTAGTCGCCGCCGGACACCGGCTCCGGCAGGAACACCACCAGCCGCCCGGCACCGGACCACACGGACCGCAGGGCGGCGACGGCCCCCGGTCCGTCGTCCAGCCAGGCCCTCCAGCGTCGCAACGGGGCTGGGGGGAGCGGGAGTTCGGCGCGGGCCCGGGTCGGGTGAGCCGGTCCGTGATCCGGGTGCGCACGACGCGCCCGTACGCGCTGGTCCTCGACGAGGCCACCGCCCTGCTGGACTCCTCGGCCTCGCGCCGGGTCGAACGCCCGCTCGCCGCGCTGATCGAGGGCCGTACGGTCATCTCGATCGTGCACCGCCTGGACACCGTGCGCGACGCGGACCGGATCGCGGTCATGGGCGGCGGACGGATCGTCGGACTCGGCAGCCACGACGAACTCCTGGCCGCCGACGGCGCCTACGCCGCCCTGTGGCACGCCTGGAACGCGGCACGCCAGACCTGAACAGCCCGTGCCGTCCACCACCCACGCCGCGCCGCCCCCGACCGCCGCCGGGGCGGCGTTTTCTGCACGGATCCCGGAAGACCGGGGCAGCTGACCGGCCGGGCGAATCGTTGTAGGCTCCGGGGACCGCCCTTGACCTGTGCGCAGGCAGGGAGCAGACAAAGGAGTGCGCGCATGCTTCGTACCATGTTCAAGTCCAAGATCCATCGGGCCACCGTCACCCAGGCCGATCTGCACTACGTCGGGTCCGTCACGGTGGACGCCGACCTGCTGGACGCCGCCGACCTGCTCCCCGGGGAGCTCGTCCACATCGTGGACATCACCAACGGCGCCAGGCTGGAGACGTACGTCATCGAGGGCGAGCGCGGTTCCGGTGTGATCGGGATCAACGGCGCCGCCGCGCACCTCGTGCACCCCGGCGACCTCGTCATCCTCATCAGCTACGCGCAGGTCGAGGACGCCGAGGCGCGGGCGCTGAAGCCGCGCGTCGTGCACGTCGACGCCGACAACCGGATCGTCGAGCTGGGCTCCGACGCCTCCGCCCCGGTACCGGGCACGGACCAGCGCCGCAGCCCCCACGCCGTGGCCGCGGGATAAGGAGCAGGGGACCGTGCCGGAGAACGCACAGCCGCCGATCGAGTTCCAGGACGAGCGGAAGGCCGGGCGGCTGCTCGCGGTCGAGGACGGGGCGGCGGTCGGGTACATCGCCTACTTCGTGCTCGCCGAGCCGCCCCACGCACGCGTGGCGGTGCACACGGTCGTCGAACCGGGGCACGAGGGCCGGGGCATCGCCGGGGGGCTGGTGAGGACCTTCTACCGGCTCGCCGAAGCCGAGGGCGTGCCCGTGGTCCCGCTCTGCCCGTATGCGGCGAGCTGGGCCGCCAAGCACCCCGAGGAGGCGCCCGTCGCGCCGCCCGGGGCTGTGGCGGCCGCGCGGGCGCAGCAGGCCGCCGACTCCGGCCTGCGGTGACGCTCCCGGGCCTGACCCTGCTGCACACCTCGCCCGTGCACGTCCCCGTCTTCGACGCGCTGCGCGACCGGCACCACCCCGGGGCGGTACTGCGCCACCTGGTGGTGCCGGAGCTGCTCGGCCGGGCCCGCGCGGACGGGCCGCGGGCCGCAGCCCCCGCCCTGCGGGAGCTGCTCGCCGGGGCGGGGCCGGGTCCCGTGCTCGTCACCTGCTCCACCATCGGAGCGACGGCCGAGTCCCTGGGCCCCGGCCTCGGCGTCCCGGTCCTGCGCGTGGACCGGCCGATGGCGGCCGCGGCCGTGCGGACCGGCCCGCGCATCGTCGTCCTGGCCGCTCTCGGATCGACGCTCGGCCCCACGGCGGAGCTGCTCGCCGAAGAAGCCGGCGGACGGCCGGTGTCGGTCGCCGCGCACCTCGTCGCCGGCGCCTGGGAGAGCTTCGCGTCGGGGGACACCGCCCGCTACCTCACCCGGGTGGCCGAGGCGGCCGACGCGGTCACCGGTGCCGACGTCATCGTCCTCGCCCAGGCCTCCATGGCGGGCGCCGCCGAGCTGGCGACGACCGCGATCCCCGTGCTGGCCAGCCCCCGGGCGGGGCTGGCCGCCGCGCTCGCTCTGGCACCCGGACCGTAGCGGGTGCCCGCCGGTCGCGCCGGTCCCACCGGTCGGCCGATCGCCGTGACGTCCGGGGGCGTAGAGGGCGCGATAGCGGGAAGGTGCCGTACATGGTGCACAACCTCGAAGCGACGCAGCCGCCGGCCCCGGAACCCGATCCGACGCCTGCGCCCACCCCGTTCCCGGACCCCGAACCGATGCCGCGCCCCGCGCCGCCCGTGCCCGGCCCCGTCCCGGAGCCGGACCCGGTACCCCCGCCGCCGGGGCCCGCGCCGACCCCGCAGCCCGGGCCCTGGAGCCGCGCCGCCGGCTGACGGCCGCCCGGCCGAGCAGGCACCGGCCGGCGGCCCGCCGACCGGCCCACCCCCCGACCGGGGCCCACCCGCCGACCGGGCTGAGCAGCCCACCGGTCGGGCGCCCCCGTTCGCCCCGGCGGTGTCAGTCCGTGCTGACCTCGGTGCGGTCGCCGCTCCAGTGGGTGTGGAACGAGCCCGCCCGGTCGGTCCTCCGGTAGGTGTGCGCCCCGAAGAAGTCCCGCTGGCCCTGGGTGAGGGCCGCAGGGAGCCGCTCCGCGCGCAGCGCGTCGTAGTACGCCAGTGATGCCGCGAAGGCCGGCACCGGGATGCCCGCGCCCACGGCCGCCGTGATCACGGCCCGCCAGCCCTGCTGCGCCGCCCCGATCTCCTCGGCGAAGCGCTCGTCCGCCAGCAGGCTGGGCAGGTCGGGCCGGGCGTCGTAGGCCGCACGGATCCGGTCGAGGAACGCCGCCCGGATGATGCAGCCGCCGCGCCACAGCGAGGCCACCGCGCCCAGGTCCACGTCCCAGCCGTACTCCTCGCTGCCCGCCCGGATCTGGTGGAACCCCTGCGTGTACGAGACGATCTTCGACGCGTACAGCGCCTCCTCCACCTGGGCGGCGAACGCGTCCGCCGCCTCCGGCGACAGCGCGGCAGGTGCGGGCCCCGCGAGCCCGCGGGCCGCCGACCGAAGGTCGGCGTGACCCGAAACGGCGCGCGCGAACACGGCTTCGGCGATCCCCGACACCGGGACCCCGAGGTCCAGGGCGATCTGCACGGTCCACCGCCCGGTGCCCTTCTGCTCGGCGGCGTCGGCCACGACATCGACGAACGCCTGCCCGGTCGCGGCGTCCGTGTGCGCGAGCACCTCCGCCGTGATCTCGATCAGGTACGAGTCCAGGCGTCCCCGGTTCCAGTCCCGGAAGGTCTGCGCGATCATCGCCGGGGAGTACCCGGCGACCTCGCGCAGCAGGTGGTAGGCCTCGCCGATGAGCTGCATGTCGGCGTACTCGATGCCGTTGTGCACCATCTTGACGAAGTGTCCGGCGCCGTCCGGGCCCACATGGGAGGTGCACGGCGTGCCGTCGGCGGCCTTCGCCGCGATCTTCTCCAGGAGGGGGCCGAGGGACGCGTACGACTCCTTGGAGCCGCCCGGCATGATGCTCGGCCCGAGCAGTGCGCCCTCCTCGCCGCCGGAGATGCCCACGCCGACGAAGTGGATGCCCTGCTCGCGCAGTTCCCGCTCCCGCCGCCGGGTGTCCTCGAAGTGGGCGTTCCCGCCGTCGATGATGACGTCGCCCTCCTCCAGGAGCGGGGCGAACTCGCGGATCACGGCATCGGTCGGCTCCCCGGCCTTCACCATGACGACGATGCGCCGGGGGCGCTCCAGCGCGTCGACGAACTCCTTGGCCGACTCGGCGGCCACGAACGCGCCCTCATGGCCGAACTCCTCCACCAGCGCCGTGGTGCGAGAGGCGGTGCGGTTGTGGACGGCCACCGTGAATCCGTTGCGGGCGAAGTTGCGGGCGAGGTTGCTGCCCATGACTGCGAGGCCGGTGACGCCGATCCGGGCGGTGCTGGTGCTCATCTGTGCGCTCCTGCGTGCTTCGGTGTGCGGGCCGTGCCGACGCTACCGCGCCACCGCTCCCGCGGCGCTCCGGCCCGTCGAGGGATTGTCAAGTTCCGCTGAAGAGCGCTCCGTTGCTCCCTTGCCGTGCAATGATCCCGGCGTTAAGTTGTGCGATTCCTGATGTCTTCGATGGGGGCTCCCATGGGCGTACGGGGCCGGCACCGCCGGTATCAGCCGAGCAGCATCAACCGGGCCTCGCTGGCCGTCACCGCCGGGGGCGCCGGTATCGCGCTCCCGCTGATGGGCGCCGGCGTCGCCGACGCCGCCTCCGTGGACACCTGGAACAAGGTGGCCGCGTGCGAGTCGACGAACAACTGGCGCATCAACACCGGCAACGGCTACTACGGCGGGCTCCAGTTCAGCCAGAGCACCTGGCGGGCCTTCGGCGGCACCACGTACGCCCCGCGCGCCGACCTGGCCACCAAGGAGCAGCAGATCGCGGTCGCCGAGAAGGTCCTGAAGGGTCAGGGCCCCGGGGCCTGGCCGCACTGCGGGAAGGGGGCCGGCCTCACCCGCGGCGGCCCCTCCCCGGTCCTGGCCGCCACGGTCCCCGCCCAGCCCGCGGCGCCTACACAGCCCCGGACCCAGGAGGTGCGGACGGCCCCCGCGCAGGGCACCGCGCCCCGCCCGACCGGAACCTCGGTCCTGCCCAACCCGTATGTCGTCGCGCCGGGCGACTCGCTCTCCGCGATCGCCACCCAGCAGCGCGTCGAGGGCGGCTGGCAGGCGCTCTACGAAACCAACCGGGCCGTGGTCGGCGACAACCCGAACCTGATCTTCCCCGGTCAGCGCCTCACGATGCGGGTCACCACCGCCCCGCCGGCCCCGCCCGCGCAGAACCCGGAGAAGCCGCCGCGGATCGCCGAACCGGTGAAGCCCAGGGAACCCGCTGCCCAGAAGCCGGCGGAGCGGCCCGCGCCGAAACCCGCGGAGAAGCAGGCCCCGAAAACGGCCGAGAAGCCCGCCGGCAAGCCGGCCGCCCAGCCCGGCACCCAGCCCGCGTCAGCGCAGCAGAAGCCCGCCGCGGGAGGCTTCTCCGCCCCGGTCGACGCCGCCCTCGGCACCGCCTACCGCGTCTCGGGATCCTCCTGGTCCAGCGGCTACCACACCGGGGTCGACTTCCCCGTGGCCACCGGCACCACCGTCAAGTCCGTCGGACCCGGGCAGGTCGTCTCCGCGGGCTGGGCCGGAGCGTACGGCTACCAGGTCGTCATCCGGCACACCGACGGCCGGTACTCCCAGTACGCCCACCTCTCGGCCCTCGGCGTGAAGGCCGGCCAGCAGGTCTCCGGGGGCCAGCGCATCGGCCGCTCCGGCTCGACCGGCAACAGCACCGGCCCTCACCTGCACTTCGAGATCCGCACGGGACCCGGCTACGGCTCCGACATCGACCCGCTCAGGTACCTGCGCAGTCACGGGGTGCGCATCTGACCCGCGCGCGTGCGGCGGCACGGCCGTGAGCAGCACCAGGCCGGCCGCCGCCAGCACAGCGCTGGCCAGTGCCGCCGCCGTGCCCGCGGCACCGTGGCGGAAGCCTTCGTCGAAGAGCGTGATGCCGACCGTGGCCGCCACCACCGGATTGACCACCGTCACCGTGGCCAGCGGCGCCGTCAGTCCGGCATCCCGGTAGGCCGCCTGGGACAACAGCAGACCGACCGTCGCCAGCACCGCGACCGCCACCAGGTCCGCCGCTCCCGGGCCGGCCTGCGCACCCGCTTCGACGGTCTCCGCGACCGACTTGGTGAACACCGAGGCCATGCCGAAGGCCGTACCGGCCGCCGCGGCGAGCAGCACGCTGTGCAGCACCGCCCGGCGCGTCCGGTGCGCGGCCACGAACAGCGCCGCCACCACCGCCCCGGTCACGACGAGCAGCAGGCTCCGCCCGCCGTCCGTCAAGGACTGCCCCGCCCGCCCGGACCCGCCGGTCAGCGCCAGCAGCCCGGCCAGGCCGACCGTGGCCAGCACCGCCCCGCGCCACGCCGCCGCACCCGCCCGGCGCCGTACCAGCACGGCCGCCATCGGCAGCGCGAACACGATGGTCAGGGCGCCCAGCGGCTGCACCAGGCTCAGCGGCCCGTACGCGAGCGCCACCACGTGCAGCAGAGCACCGAGGCCGTTCAGCCCGACCGCCACCCACCATCCGCCCCGGCGCAGCGGCGCATACCGCCGGTCCGGCGTGGTCACCGCCACCCTCTTTCCTGGACGATCGCTCCGCCCGCGTACGCCACGGCGGACACCAGGCAGAGCAGGACCGACAGCGCCAGTGCACTCATAAGCTCCACAATGCCCGACCCATCTGCGCTATTCCTCCGCCCACAGGTGGTCACGAGTCATACTCCCGACGTAGTGCGGGAGTACGCAGCGTGGGTGTCCCACCAGCGCAGCGCCACCCCTACCGTGCCCCAGGGTCACCGTCTCGATCCGCTCGGTGACGGCCCGTTCGCGATGCGTGAGCGATGCACCGGGCGCCCTGCCGCGGGTTTGGCTCGGGGCGCGTGCGATCCGTACAGTTTCCCTTTTGAGGACCTCCGCAGCAGGCGGATGCGGACGAGTGATCAAGGAACGGCAGCGGCCATGACGGTGACCGAAGACAGCCACGACCAGGTGCAGGCCTACGGACCGGGCATCGACCCCGAGCGGCTGGCGCTCTGCCTCGACGTGCTCGCCGAGCTGGACACGATCGACGTCGACCACCCCGACGCCATCGCCGTGCGCCGCGCGACGGCCGGCGTCTACCGCACGGTCAAGCAGCGCCGGCGCCAGGAGCGCCGGGCCGCCAAGACCGCGAACGACAAGGCCGTCACCGAGGCGACCGCGACCGGCTCCGCCGAGCGCATCGACGACGAGACCGAGGGCATCCTGCCCACCTCGGTCACCGAGGCCGGCCGGATCGCCGGGATACTCCAGCGCCCGCGCTCCTGCTACGTCTGCAAGACGCGGTACGTCGAGGTCGACTACTTCTACCACCAGCTCTGCCCGCAGTGCGCCGTCGAGAACCGCACCAAGCGGGAGGCCCGCGCCGACCTCAGCGGCAAGCGCGCGCTGCTCACCGGCGGCCGCGCCAAGATCGGCATGTACATCGCGCTGCGGCTGCTGCGCGACGGCGCCCACACCACGATCACCACGCGCTTCCCCAAGGACGCCATCCGCCGCTTCAAGGCGATGGAGGACTCCGCGGACTGGATGCACCGCCTGGAGGTCGTCGGCATCGACCTGCGCGACCCCGCCCAGGCCGTGGCCCTGGCCGACCAGGTGGCCGCGGCGGGCCCGCTCGACATACTGATCAACAACGCGACGCAGACCGTGCGCCGACTGCCCACCGCCTACGCGGCGCTCGTCGAGGGCGAGAGCGCCCCGCTGCCCGCCGGGGAACTGCCCGCCCACCACGTCATCGGCGCGTTCAACTCCGGTGCGGTCGACGGCCTGGCGGCCCTGCCCATCGGGGCGAGCGGACTGGAGGCGCAGAAGGTCGCCGACCTCGCGCTGGTCGCGGGCAACGCCAGCCTGGAGCGCCACCTCGCGGGCACCGCCATCGACGCGGGCGGCCTGCTGCCCGACGTCGTCGAGAGCAACACCTGGGTGCAGACCATCGACCAGATCTCCCCGGTGGAGCTGCTCGAAACCCAGCTGTGCAACTACACGTCGCCGTTCATCCTGATCAGCGCGCTCCGGCCGGCCATGGCCGAGGCCGCGCGGAAGGCGGCGAACGGGCGGGCGTACGTGGTCAACGTCTCGGCGATGGAGGGCGTCTTCAGCCGCGGCTACAAGGGTGCGGGGCACCCGAACACCAATGCCGCCAAGGCCGCGATGAACATGGTGACGCGGACCAGCGGCCAGGAGATGTTCCAGACCGACCGCATTCTGATGACCTCCGTGGACACCGGGTGGATCACCGACGAGCGCCCGCACTTCGACAAGCTGCGCCTCGCCGAGGAAGGCTTCCACGCTCCGCTCGACCTGGTCGACGGTGCGGCCCGGGTCTACGACCCGATCGTGCGCGGCGAGGCCGGCGAGGACCTGTTCGGCGTCTTCCTGAAGGACTACGCCCCGGCGAACTGGTAGGCCCGCGGGCCTTTCGGACCCGGCCCCGCGCTACGGCGTGCACGCGAGCGGCCCCCTCGGTTCCCCGAGGGGGCCGCTCGCGTTCCCGGCCGCCGCCGACGGCGGGTGCAGCCGTACCGGCCTGGCCACCCGTTCGCCGAGCAGCGGGCGCACCGCTTCCGCTGCGAGTACGGCGTGTCGCGCTCCGTCACCCGGACGGAGCAGCTCGCCGACGTCGGGCAGCAGCCCCGCGAGCTGCAGTTCCCTGCCGGCGGGGTGCGAGCGGCGCAGCAGAGCCGCCGACCGCAGGGCCCGTTCGTCGCGGCTGTGCCGAAGCAGCTCCATCAGCCCAACCACGCTTGTGACGTACGGGACTTCGGCCTCCGGCACTCCCGATCCCGCCACTGCCGACCCCCTCCGTCGCGCTTCACGGATCCGGGTCCGAGCACACCGTCCCGTGAGGTGCCCGCCGGTCCACGACGTGCTGAACTCAGGACGAAACCGAGAGGGCGCAGCGGATTTTGCCCCTCCTATCGAGCGGAGGTCCGCTCATATGTGTACTCTGGGGCATCAAGACGGCCCCCATCCGGGCCGCGCTCCACCAAGGCGCCACCGCGTCCGGAACCCTTGATCCCTTGCCCGGCTCGCGGTCAGCCCGCCGGGTTACGCGACACAGAGGAGTGCGCGGTGACTGAAAAGACGCAGCCCGAACCGAAGTTGCTGGAGCGGACCGGATCGCGCGCCAAGAAGCGCACCGACGAGCTCGGGAGCCTGGAGGTGTGGGCGCGCTCCGCCCCCATCCGGCTGGCCGGCTACGAGGACGACCTGGCGGAAGCCCACATCCTGCGCGGCATCGACTAGCCCGCGCCCTCCCGCGACCACCCGCACAGCGGTGACAAGCGCCCCCTCGTGCTCATCCGCACCGGGGGCGCTGCCCTGACCGCGGGGCAAGGGGTACGCCCTACGCCCTGAGCGTCATCGCCGACAGCGATCACCGCTTCCGCGCTCGTGCCCGCCGGTCCAGGCTGACGCCATGAAGCTGCTGATGCTGGGTGGTACCGAATTCGTCGGACGCGCCGTCACCGAGGACGCCCTCGCCCGGGGCTGGGAGGTGACCGTCTTCCACCGGGGGCGCCACGCGCCCCCGCCGGGGACCCGTGCCCTGCACGGGGACCGCACCGCCCCGGGCGGCCTGGCCGCCCTCACCGCGGGGGAGTGGGACCTCGCCGTCGACACCTGGGGCGCAGCCCCGACCGCGGTGCGTGACAGCGCGCGCCTGCTGAGCGGTCGGGCCGCACGGTACGCCTACGTCTCCAGCCGCTCGGTGTACGCCTATCCGGCTCCCGCCGGGCAGGGGGAGGACGGCCTCCTCGTGCAGGGTTCGCCCGACGCCGCGGCCACCGCCTACGCCGAGGACAAGAGGGGCGGCGAGCTCGCCGCGCTGGAGGCGTTCGCCGACCGGGCGCTGCTGGTCCGCGCAGGGCTGATCCTCGGCCCCTACGAGAACGTCGGCCGGCTGCCGTGGTGGCTGAACCGCATCGCGCGCGGCGGCCCCGTCCTCGCCCCGGGCCCGCGCGACCTGCCGATCCAGTACGTCGACGTACGCGACCTCGCGCGCTGGACCCTGGACGCCGCCGGGGCCGGGCTCGCCGGCCCCTGCAACCTGGTCGCCCCGCCCGGGCACGCCACCATGGGAAGCCTCCTCGACGCCTGCGCGGCCGTCACCGGCGGGAAGGCCGACCTGCGCTGGACCGACCCGGCACCGATCCTCGCGGCCGGCGTGGAGCCCTGGACCGAGCTGCCGATCTGGCTGCCCGCGGGCGAGTCGCACGACCACATGTTCGGCGGGGACGTGACCCGGGCGCTGAAGGCCGGACTGACGTGCCGACCCGTCGAGGAGACCGTGGCCGACACCTGGTCCTGGCTGCGCACCCTTGACGGCCGGGCTCCGCAGCGGCCCGACCGGCCGGCCCCCGGCCTCGACGCGGAGCGGGAGGCGGCGCTACTCGGGCTCTGACGGCCGGGCGCCCGCGAGCCGGGTCGGCGGGAGGTACTCGCGCACCAGCGTGCGGTGCCACCAGTCCCCCGTCTCGCGCAGCTCCCGCCAGGTGGTGAAGCGGTAGCGGTAGAGCAGGGCCCTGACGTGCACGGGCGGGGCGTCCGGGAACGGATTGTGGCGCAACAGCCGCAGCGTGTCCCGGTCGCCCGCCAGGAGCCGCTCCACGAAGGGTCCGAACCAGTCGCGGGCGTAGCCGGGGGAGATCGCCGCGAACCACATCAGCCAGTCCAGGCGGAGGTGGTAGGGGGCGAACTGGCGCGGCAGCCGGTGCGGCTCGCCCGGCTTGCCCCGGAAGCCGTACTCCTTCCAGTCGCCGTCCTCGCGCGGTACGCGGTCCGCGGTGCCCTCCACTGCCACCTCCATGCGCACCCGTCCCACCGAGCCGAAGGCCCCGTAGGTGTTGACCAGGTGCAGTGCGTCGAAGGAGCGGTTCATCACCTGGCGGCGCGAGACCATGTTGAGCACGGGGTGCCGGCTGAGGAAGAGGACCAGTGCGGTCACCGCGCACACCAGCACCACGAACCAGAGGGGGGCCTGCCGGGAGGCGGCTGCCGGGGGAGGGCCCACGAGTCCGGTGAAGTCCACGGCCGACACGGCGAGGGTGATCGTGAGCCAGTTCAGCCAGGCGAAGTTGCCCGACAGCACCAGCCACAGCTGGGTCGCGACGACCGCCCCGGCGGCGTACGAGGCCACCGGCTGCGGGGTGAAGAGCAGCACCGGCACGGCCAGCTGGGTCACGTGGTTCGCGGCGCACTCCACCCGGTGCAGCGGCTTCGGCAGATGGTGGAAGAACCAGCTGAGCGGGCCCGCCATCGGCTGTGTCTCGTGGTGGAAGTACAGGCAGGTCAGCTTGCGCCAGCAGGGGTCGCCGCGCATCTTGATCAGCCCCGCCCCGAACTCCACCCGGAAGAGCACCCAGCGCAGCAGCCACAGCACCAGCACCGGCGGCCCGACCCGGGCGTTGCCGAGGAACACCGCGAGGAAGCCGACCTCCAGCAGCAGCGACTCCCAGCCGAAGGAGTACCAGGTCTGGCCGACGTTCACGATGGAGAGGTAGAGCACCCACAGCGCGGCCCACATCGCCATGGCGGCGGCCAGCGGTACCTCGTCCCCGGCCCCGGCGGCCAGGGCCGCCGCCAGCGCGGCCCCCGTCCAGGCGCAGCCGGCGAAGAGTCGGTCCGAATAGCGCAGTTGGAACAGGCTCGGGGCCCGCCGGAAGGGTACGCGGCGTACGTAGCGAGGCACGGGCAGCATGCCATGCGTCCCGATGAGGGCCCGGAACTGCAGCGCGGCCCCGACGAAGGCGACGAGGTAGACACCGGCGAGAGCCCGCTGGAAGACCAGCCGGGCGAGCCAGTACCCGGGCGCCGTGAACCAGTCCATCGCCTCCAGTATCCGACCGGCCACCCGGCACCGGCCAGTCCGTGCAGCACGCAGGTTCTTGAACGAGTTCAAGAGACGTTCGGGTTGCGGCTCACGCAGGGATACGGCAGACAAGAGGAAGCAATCGGGGCGAAAAGGGAGAAATTCGTGAACGGACCGTCACTTCCGGCACCTCGTCAGGCGTCGCGTCGTCAAGCACCGGCCGGCGCTGCCCTCTTCGCCCTCCTCGGGCTGTTCGCCGCGGCCTGCGGCGGGCACGACGAGCCGGCCGGCGGCGCCGGACCCGAGAGCCAGGAGGTCTACCTCCAGCCGGTGGCCAACGCCGGCCCCGACCCCTTCACCGCCTCCACGGCCACCGGAGAGTCGGCCCCCGTACAGCCGCCGCTGCCCAATCCCACCGGACAGGGCATCCGCACCGTCAACGCCGCCACCCCCGGCCTCTACGGCGGCACCCAGCGCCTCGGCAGCTGCGACGTGGAACAGCAGGTGCGCCACCTCACCGCCGACGACGCCAAGGCCCGCGCCTTCGCACAGGCCACCGGCATCGAGGAGGCCCGCATCCCCGACTTCCTGCGCGGCCTCACCCCCGTCGTGCTGCGCGCCGACACCAGGGTCACCAACCACGGCTTCCGCGCAGGCCGCGCCGAGGGCTACCAGTCCGTCCTCCAGGCGGGCACCGCCGTCCTGGTCGACGAGCACGGCATGCCCCGGGTCCGGTGCGGCTGCGGCAACCCGCTGGGCGCCCCGCGCGCGGCCAAGGGCAGCCCCGTGCACAAGGGCGACCGGTGGAACGGCTACCAGCCCAACCAGGTCGTCGTCGTCGAACCCACCACCCACGTGATCAACAACCTGGTGATCGTCAACATCACGGACAACACCTGGATCGAACGCAAGCGCGGCGACGACGGAGCCCAGGACCGGACCCCGCAGTCCCTCCCCCCGTACGACCCGGCCGAAGGCATCCCCAACGCCCCCGCCCACCCGTCCGGCGCCCCGTCGGCGCAGCCCTGCCCGAGCACAGCGGGAGCGGGCCCGGCGGACTGCCCGTCCCACCCCTCGTCGCCGTCCTCGCCCGGCGGCGACACCCGGCAGAGCCCCGCCGTCCCCCTGAACCCCTCCACCCGGCCGCGGCAGCCCCAGCAGCCGCAGCAGCGGCCCCCCTCGGACCAGCCCTCCGACGTCCCGTCCGACGGGCTGACGCAGGACCCGTCCGACCCGGCGCTGCCGCCGTGGCCCGGAGCGACGACGCAGCCGGGCGACCCCCAGGACCCGTACGCGGACCCGTACGCCGACCCCTCCGATGATCCGTACACGGACCCGTCCGCCGACCCCTACGCCGACCCGGACCTGATGCCGACCTCCGAGGAGGACCATCCGCTGGAGAGCGCCTGACCGGCCCCTGTGTCATGGTGGACCGGTGCCGACCACCGTATCGCTGCCGGACGACTGGCCCGCACACCCGGACCGGTCGCTCTCGCTCAACCGCATGGGAAGTTTCGACTGGGACCTGGTCACCGGTCTCATGCACATGGACGAAGCTGCACTCGACGTCTTCGACACGCCCCCCGATGCGTACGACGGCCGACCCGCCTCGCTCTCCGCGCGCGTCCCGCCGGCGGAGTCGGCACGACTCGACGCCATGGTCTCCTCCGCCCTCAAGAGCGAGGTCGACAGCTACGGCGCCTACTTCCGCATCCGCTGCCGGGACGGGCGGCTGCGCTGGACGCACACCCAGGGCCGCGTCATGCGCGGCCCCGACGGGCGGCCCCACCGGATCATCGGCATTGTCCGCGACGCCACCGAGGAACTCAGCCACTCGGCGGAACGCCTCGGGCTCGACGAGGAACGGCGCCGGCAGACGTCGGTGGTCGAGAGCACCACCGCGGCCCTCGCACACGCCCGGACCGTGCGGGACGTCATCGACGCGCTCGGCGACGCGCACGGCCTGGAACGGCTCGGCTCGATGGGCATGGTGATGGGCCTGGTCGAAGCCGACCGGATCCACCTGGTGGCCGAGGGCCCGGAGGGCAGCTTCGTCCCCGGCACCCGCTACACCCGCATAGACGAGCAGTACCCGATGAGCGAGGTCGTCCGCTCCCTCCAGCCGCGCTTCCTCGACTCCGCGGAGGAGTTCGCCCGTCACTACCCGGCGCTCTGGGCGAAGATCTCGTACATGCGGATCTCGGCGGCCGCCTACCTGCCGCTGATCGCCCAGGCCCGCCCGATCGGCGCCATAGGGCTGCTCTACCAGGACAAGGACGGCTTCACCCAGGAGGAGCGCAACCTGCTCGTCGCCCTGGGCAGCAGCATCGCGCAGAGCCTCCAGCGGGCCATGCTGCTGGAGCAGGAGCACGACCTCGCCGAGGGCCTCCAGCAGGCCATGCTGCCCCGGCGGATCCCCGCGGTCCCCGGCGGGGAGATCGCCGTACGGTACCGCTCCGCCCGGATGGGCCAGGACATCGGCGGCGACTGGTACGACGTGATCCCGCTGCCCGGAGGCCGGGTCGGCGCCGTCATCGGCGACGTCCAGGGCCACGACACCCACGCGGCCGCCGTCATGGGACAGCTCCGGATCGTCCTGCGCGCCTACGCCGCCGAGGGGCACTCGCCCGGCACGGTCATGGCCCGGGCCTCCGTCTTCCTGCACGAACTGGACACCGAGCGCTTCGCGACCTGCTCGTACGTCGAGGCGGACCTCTCCACCGGCGTGCTCCAGGTGGTCCGGGCCGGCCACATCGACCCGCTGCTGCGCACCCGGGACGGCGACTGCCACCGCCTGCCGGTGGGCGGCGGCATGCCGCTCGGCCTCTCGGCGGAGTTCGGCCGGCTCGAGTACCCGGTGACGACAGTGGAACTGGACCCGGGGGAAACGCTCCTGCTGTGCACCGACGGCCTGGTCGAACACCCCGGCGCCGACCTCGACGACGGCATCCACCTGCTGGCCTCCCACGTCCGCGGCGGTCCCGCGGACCTGCAGCTCCTCGCCGACCGGCTGTGCGAGATCGCCACCGAACGCGGCGGTGCCGACGACATGGCCCTCCTGCTCCTGCGCCGCCGGCCCGCCCCCGCCCCGCCCGGCGGCGGCCGGCTCCAGCAGCACGTGGCGCCGGGCGACCCCGAGGCCCTGGTGGCCGCCCGCCACATGATCGGCGCGGCAGTGCGCGCCTGGGGCGCGCGGGAGCGGGCCGACGAGATCGAACTGGTCGCGGACGAGCTCATCGTGAACGCCCTCATGCACACGGACGGCCCGGCCATCGTGACCCTGCGCATCCTGGCGGGCCACCAGCGCAGACTGCGCGTGGAGGTCGCCGACCGCTCCAGCGCCCTGCCCCGCCGCCGCGAAGCGGGCGACTCCGGCGTCTCGGGCCGCGGCCTCATGCTGGTGGACCGGCTGGCGGACGTCTGGGGCGTGGAACCGCGCGGCAGCGGCAAGTGCGTCTGGTGCGAGTTCGTCATGGGCTGAGGCCGCGCCCCGCTGCCCGTGCCGGGCCGGGAACCGAGGCGGAGCGGCGTCCCGCGGACCGTGCCCGCCACGATGCCGGCCAGGGCCCGGCTCGCGTTCCGCCCGGGGCGGCGGCAGGCTGGGACCATGCCGGAGCTGCCCGAGGTCGAGGCCCTGCGCGAGTACCTCGACGAGCACCTCGCCGGGCGGGTGGTCGAACGTGTCCTCCCGCTCGCCGTCAGCGTGCTCAAGACCTACGACCCGCCGCCGGCCGCCCTGGAAGGCCGGCCGGCCGGACCTGTCGCCCGCCACGGCAAGTTCCTCGACCTGCCGATCGGCGGACTCCACCTCGTCACGCACCTGGCCCGGGCGGGCTGGCTGCGCTGGCAGGACTCCCTGCCCGCGCAGCCGCCGCGGCCCGGCAAGGGCACGCTGGCCCTGCGGGTCGTCCTGGAGGGCGGCGGCGGATTCGACCTCACGGAGGCCGGCACCCAGAAGCGGCTCGCCGTGTACGTCGTCCACGACCCGCAGGAGGTGCCCGGCATCGCCCGCCTCGGCCCCGATCCGCTCGCCGAGGACTTCGACCGGGACGCCTTCGCCGCGCTGCTCGCGGGGGAGCGGCGCCAGATCAAGGGCGTCCTGCGCGACCAGAGCGTCATCGCGGGGATCGGCAACGCCTACAGCGACGAGATCCTGCACGCCGCCCGGGTCTCCCCGTTCAAACTGGCCTCCTCCTTCGACGAGGAGCAGATCACGCAGCTCCACACCGCGGTCCGGGACACCCTGCGCGAAGCGGTCGGCCGGGCGCACGGGGTCGCCGCCGGGAAGCTCAAGGCGGAGAAGAAGAGCGGGCTGCGCGTGCACGGCCGGGCGGGCGAGCCGTGCCCGGTGTGCGGCGACACGATCCGCTCGGTGTCCTTCGCCGACTCCTCGCTGGAGTACTGCCCCACCTGCCAGACCGGCGGGAAGCCGCTCGCCGACCGCAGACTCTCGCGCCTCCTCAAATAGCGGCACGCTGCGTAGACTCCGGGCACCATGGCCGAGGAGCAGCAGCAGCCGCCGCCCCGGCGGGAGACCGTCACCGGGGTGCCCCGGGGCGCCCGCCGCCGGGCGCCCGCCCACACCCCGGCCCGTTCGGAGATCTCCGAGCAGACCACCCTCGGGGCCACCTACGTACGGGCTCTCATGCGCAGCCAGCTGCGCGCCGGTCTCGCGGCGCTGGCCGCGCTGCTGTCCCTGGTCGGGACGCTGCCGCTGGTGTTCGCGGTGCCGCGGGCCAGGCCGGGGGCGCTGGTCTGGCTGGTGCTGGGGCTGCTGGTGTATCCGGTGATGTGGCTGATCGCCCGGTGGTACGTCCGCCGTGCGGAGCGCAACGAGGCGGACTTCACGGGCCTGGTCATGGATCCGGCCGACCGGCCGTAGCCGTCAGAACAGGTGCATCGCCAAGTGGCCCAGGGGCAGGCCGAGCTGCCAGGCGGGAGTCCACACGCGCGCGTTCTCGTCCAGTCCCGGCGGGGCGTCGGCGGGGCCGTGCCGCCCGGGATCGAGGTTGGTCGCGAACAGCTCGGTGCCGTCCAGCCAGCGCCAGGCCGCCCGGGCCAGTCCCAGGTCGGGGTCCTCGTCGCGGCCGCCCTCCCGGGCCGCCTCGCCGAGGTCGAGGAAGCGGGTGTGGACCCAGTCGCGCCAGGGGTGGCCGTACGCCGTGAGCGACAGCCACTCGTCGAGCTGCGAGACCACGCGGATCCCGGAGAGCTCCCCGGCCGCGTCGGAGAGGTAGATGGTCAGGGCGAGCGTGTCCCGTCCGGCCCGGAACTCCAGGGTGCCGGCCGGGATCAGCCGGCCCGTGCGCAGCAGTTCGTCGGCGATGTACTCGGCGTAGAGCCAGGCCATGGGCACCGCGAGCCCGCCGTCACTGGTGCCGTTCGTACCCTCGGGCTGCACCGTTCCACCTTCTCCCGCGCGTCGAGCGTCCCGTCTTCAGCCCCGAGCCTTCACCGAGCGGCTCACGGAGCGGGGGAGGTTTACTCAACTTGAACGGTCTTCTGTCGCATTCGATGCGCTTCTTGTCCGGTCCGCACGCCTTCGCGGCGTTCCGGGACCCGTTCGCCGGGGCCGGGCAGGCGGGACTTCGCGGCTGCGGCCTCAGGCGCCGAGGCCGTAACCGTAGCCCTGGAGGTCCTTCCGCAGGGCGCGCAGGGCGTAGTACGTGCGCGACTTGACCGTGCCGGCGGGAATCCCGAGCTCGGCGGCGGCCTCCGCCACCGACCGGTCCCGGAAGTAGACCTGGAGCAGCACCTCGCGGTGCTCCGGCCCCAGGGATCCCACGGCCCGCCGCACGTCGATCGCGGTGACGGACCCGGCCACCGCGTCCTCGGCGGCGGGTGCCTGCTCCAGCCCCTCGGGGTCCACCTCCAGGGGGCGGGACAGCCTGGCCCGCCGGGCGTCGATCGCGAGTCGCCGGGCCACCGTGAAGAGCCAGGGCCGCATGGAGTCGTGCCCGCTGGCCCGGGCCTCCGGGTGCTGCCAGACCCGTACGAGGGTCTCCTGCACGAGGTCCTCCGCGCGCTGGGCGTCACCGGCGGTGAGGCCGACCAGGAAACCGAACAGCGCCCGCCCGTGATCGCGCTGGAGTTCGGCCAGGGTGTCGGGGTCCGTACGCGGGAGGGTGGGGGAGAGCGGCACGAGTGGCTCCTTCCGGGGTGCGCGAGGGGTCCTCGGGGGCGGTACCCGTCCACCCTGACCTGCGCAGAGCCGAGCCGGAACCGTCAGGCCGCGGCGTTGCGCCCAAGCACCCGGGTGGTCCGACGGGCGGCTGTGCCGGTCGGTGAACGGTCGAACGGCGCGGCGAACGGCAGGGCCGCCCCTGCCGCGTCCGCCGTCGGAGGGGGCTCGCCGGCGGAAGCGGACCCGGTCCTTGACTTACGGCGCGTTGTTCTATGGATTGCAGATGATGACATGTCAGATAGTCGTATTATTGGGAGTCGGATTGATGGCCACGCGCACCCGGCCGAGAGCGGCCGCCCTGCTCTCCGCCCTCCTGCTGTCCGCGGCGGCGGGATGCTCGGCCGCCGGGGACACCGCACCCGCCAGGCTCGGGGAGTCCGGCCCTGCGGGCCCGTCCAGCGCCGCAGGGGCGTCCGCGGCCAAGGGCTTCACGCTGGTCGCGAGCGGCGACGTGCTGCCGCACACCTCGGTCATCCGGCGTGCCGCGCACGACGCGCAGGACGGCGGCTACGACTTCCGGCCCATGTTCTCCGGCGTCAAGGCCGTGGTGTCGGGGGCCGACCTGGCCCTCTGCCACATGGAGACGATCTACGGCGAGGAGGGCGGCCCCTTCTCGGGCTACCCGGCCTTCACGTCCCCTCCGCAGGTCGCGGACGGCCTGAAGGACGCCGGCTACGACGGCTGCTCCACCGCGTCCAACCACACCCTCGACGACGGCGCCGCCGGGTTGCGCCGCACGCTGGACCGCTTCGACAAGGTCGGCCTGCAACACGCCGGCTCGGCCCGCACGGCGGCCGAGGCGGCCACGGTGACCATGTACACGGCCGGCACGGCCAAGGTGGCCCACCTGGCCTACACCTACGACACCAACGGCTATCCGCTCCCCGAAGGCCGGCCGTGGGCGGTCAACCTGATGAAGCAGGACAAGATCGTCGCGGATGCCCGGGCCGCCCGGAAGGCGGGCGCCGACGTGGTGCTCGTGAGCGTCCACTGGGGCACGGAGTGGCAGACCGCACCGGACGAGACCCAGCTCGCACTCGGGAAGGCGCTGACCGCCTCGCAGACCGGCGGCCGGCCCGACATCGACCTCATCCTCGGCACCCACGCCCACATCCCGCAGCCCTACGAGAAGGTCAACGGGACCTGGATCGTCTACGGAATGGGCGACCAGGTGGCGGGCGAGATGTTCAACCACACCGGCGCGCGCGACCTGCGCGGCAACTACGGCTCGATCGCCCGCTTCACCTTCGCCCCGCCGGCGGCGCCCGGGCAGCGCTGGCGGGTCACCAAGGCCGAGTTCGTGCCGCAGATGATGGACCTGTCCGCCGGCCGCGTCGTCCACCTCCCCGACGCCCTGGCGAAGGACCCCGGCCGGGCCGACTACGAGGCCGCCCGGGACGAGATCACCGAGGCGGTCCTCAGCCGCGGAGCCGCCGGGGACGGCCTCACGGCCGGTTCCTAGGGGTGCCCGCCGCTCCGCGCCGGCACCCCCGTCCGCACGTGCAGCCGCGACCTGAGAGGACGGGCCGCGGCCCGCCGGACCCCCCACCCGCTCGGCGCGCGCACCGGCGCACCCCTCCCTACAGTGCGAACCATGAGTGCCACCGCGCAGACGACGCACGGAACCCGCAGCCGCTTCCTGAACCGGGTGCCCGACGGGTTCGGCGCGTTCTTCGGGACGATCGGCCTGCTGTGCGCACTGCTCTCGCTCTCCCCGACGCTGCGGCGGCTCCTGCGGCACGTCGTGCGGTTCCTCGACCTGATCGTCGTACCGGTCAGCGCGAACCTCGCCTACGCCGTCTTCCTCTTCCTCTTCGCCGCGGCCCTCGGCACCCGCAAGAAGGTCGCCTGGTGGATGGTCATCACCTATCTGGCCCTGCTGATCGTCGACGACCTGCTGGACATCGCCGTCGGCGCGTATGCGATCGGCTTCGCGTCGCTGCTCTTGGCCGTCGCCGCCCTGGCCGTACTGATCGCCGCCCGCAAGGAGTTCTACGCCGCGTCCCGGCCCGGGGCCCTGTGGCGGGCCCTGGTCGTGCTGGGGCTCGGCATGCTCGCCGCGGTCCTCCTGGGCTGGGCGCTCGTCGCCCTCTTCCCGGGCTCGCTGCCCCGCGGGCAGTGGCTGGACTGGGCCGCCAAGCAGGTCTTCGGCGGCCTCTTCTCGGCCCGCCAGTTCGACGGCCGCCCGCCCAGACCGCTGTACTTCCTCCTCGGCCTCTTCGGCGCCGTCGCCCTGCTGAACGCCGCCGCGACCCTCTTCCGCTCCCAGCGCCTGACCGCCGCCCTGCACGGCGACGAGGAACCCCGCATCCGGGCCCTCCTGGACGCCTACGGACGGGCCGACTCCCTCGGCTACTTCGCCACCCGCCGCGACAAGGCCGTCGTCTTCGCCCCCAACGGCCGGGCCGGCGTCACCTACCGCGTCGAGGCCGGCGTCTGCCTCG
Source organism: Streptomyces sp. NRRL F-2664 (assembly GCF_000719345.1). Lineage (GTDB taxonomy): Bacteria > Actinomycetota > Actinomycetes > Streptomycetales > Streptomycetaceae > Streptomyces. The sequence continues at coordinate 7,208 of NZ_JOFX01000005.1, read as the reverse complement.
CCAGCGGCGACCCGGTGGGCGACCCCGCCGCCTGGACCCCCGCGATCGACGCCTGGCTCGCCGTCGCCGGCCGCTACGGCTGGCAGCCGGCCGTGATGGGCGCCTCCGAGGACGGCGCCACCGCCTACGCCCGCTCCGGCCTGAGCGCCCTCCAGCTGGGCGACGAGGCCATTCTGCACGTCGCCCACTTCGACCTGGACGGCCGCGACATGCGCGTCACCCGCCAGGCCGTCAACCGGGTCCGACGCGCCGGCGCCACCACCCTCATCCGCCGCCACTCGGCCCTCTCCGACGAGGAGATGCGGACCATCGTCGACCGGGCGGACCGCTGGCGGGACACCGAGACCGAACGGGGCTTCTCCATGGCCCTGGACCGGCTCGGCGACCCGGCCGACGGGGACTGCCTGCTCGTCGAGGCCTTCGACGCCGCGGGCGAGCTGATCGCCCTGCTCTCCTTCGTCCCCTGGGGCCGGGACGGCATCTCCCTCGACCTGATGCGCCGCGACCGCACCGCCCCGAACGGGGTCATGGAGTTCATGGTCGCCGAACTGTGCGCCGCGGCCCCCGGCCTCGGCGTACGCCGGATCTCCCTCAACTTCGCCGTCTTCCGCTCCGCCTTCGAGGAGGGCGGCCGCATCGGAGCCGGTCCCGTCCTGAAGGTGTGGCGCAGACTGCTGCTCTTCTTCTCCCGCTGGTGGCAGCTGGAGGCGCTGTACCGCTCGAACGTCAAGTACGGCCCCGAGTGGTACCCGCGGTTCCTCTGCTACCAGGACGCCGGCTCGCTCGCCCGGGTCAGCCTCGCCTCCGGCATCGCCGAGGGCTTCGTCTCCGTACCCAGCCTGCGCACGCTGTGGGGCAACGGCCATGCCAAGGGCGTCACCGCGCCCGCCACCACCGAGGGGCTGCCCCCGATCGCCTCCCTCGGCCTGGACGACGTGGGGGAGGAGCTCCCCGGCGTGCCCGCCGAGCGGCTGCCCGAGCAGGTACGCGTCCGCCACGCCAAACTCGACCGCATCCGGGCGTCCGGCACCGACCCCTACCCGGTGGGGATCCGCCTGCGCACCCACACCGTCGCCCAGCTCAAAGCGGCCCACCCGAGCCACCCGCCCGGCTCCCGGACCACCGAGCCCGCCACCCTCGCCGGGCGCGTGATGGTCGTACGCGACCTCGGCGGCGTGGTCTTCGCCGTCCTGCGCGACTGGTCCGGCGACATGCAGCTGATGCTCACCCGCGACGAGGCCGGCCCCGAGGTGCTCGACTCCTTCACCTCCCAGGTCGACTTCGGCGACCACGTCCTCGTCACCGGCGAGCCGGGCGCCAGCCGGACCGGCGAGTTCTCCCTCGTCGTCCGGTCCTGGCAGCTCACCGGCAAGTGCCTGCGGCCCCTCCCCGACAAGCGCAAGGGCCTCGCCGACCCGGAGGCCCGCGTCCGGCGCCGCTACCTCGACCTCGTCGCCAGCCCCGAGGCGCGCGACGTCGTACGGGCCCGCTCCAGCGCCGTCCAGGCCCTGCGCCAGGGGCTGCTCGACCGCGGCTACCTGGAGGTCGAGACCCCGATGCTCCAGCAGATCCACGGCGGCGCCAACGCCCGTCCCTTCCGCACCCACATCAACGCCTACGACCTCGACCTGTACCTGCGCATCGCACCCGAGCTGTACCTCAAACGGCTCTGCGTCGGCGGCATGGAGAAGGTCTTCGAGATGGGGCGCACCTTCCGCAACGAGGGCGTCTCCTACAAGCACAACCCCGAGTTCACGATGCTGGAGGCCTACCAGGCCTTCGCCGACTACGACGTGATGCTCGACCTGACCCGGGAGCTGATCCAGGGGGCAGCCACCGCCGCCTTCGGCTCGCCGGTCGCGCACAAGGCCGGCGCCGACGGCAAGCTCGTCGTCCACGACATCTCGGGACCCTGGCCGGTCAAGACGATGTACGGGGCCATCGGCGAGGCCCTCGGCGAGGAGGTCGACGCCGACACCGACGAACACGTGCTGCGCCGGCTGTGCGACCGGGCCAAGGTGCCGCACGGGCCGCAGGACACCCGCGGCGACGTGGTCCTGGAGATGTACGAGCGGCTGGTGGAGGAGCGGACCGTACTGCCCACGTTCTACAAGGACTTCCCCACCGACGTCTCCCCCCTCACCCGCCAGCACCGCAGGGACCCCCGGCTCGCCGAGCGCTGGGACCTCGTGGCCTTCGGGACGGAACTGGGCACCGCCTATTCGGAGCTGACCGACCCCGTCGAACAGCGGCGCCGGCTCACCGCCCAGTCCCTGCTCGCGGCCGGCGGCGACCCGGAGGCCATGGAACTCGACAACGACTTCCTCGACGCCCTCGAATACGCCATGCCGCCGACCGGCGGCCTCGGCATCGGCGTGGACCGCCTCGTCATGTTCCTCACCGGCCTGACGATCCGCGAGACCCTCCCCTTCCCGCTGGTGCGGCGCGGCTGAGCGGACACCCCCTGGTCCGCACGGGTGAGCGGAACGGGGCGCGTCCGCGCCTCTCGACTTCTGCGGGCATGTCGTTGATACGTAGTAATAATGAAAAATGACGAGCCGACAGTAGGGCGGCGCGTGCTCCTGCGCACCGCCGTCCTCCTCGGAGTCGCGGCCGCGGGACTGATCACCACGGGCAACGGCAACGAGGCCGGTCCGCCCGGCACGTCCGGTGCACCGGGTGCCGGCGGTGCACCCGGCCCCGGTCCCCACCCCGCGGCGGGGGCGCCCGGATCACTTCCGCAGACCCGGCCCGAGAAGTCCTACCGGCTGCGCCCCATGACCGCGGACGCCCCCGCCCGGCCCGCCGCCGCGAAACCCGCCGTACGGACCCGGCCGATCCTGCAGCTCCCGGCCGACGGGGACACGCACAGCTCCATGGTGCTCAGCTTCGACGACGGCCCGGACCCCCGCTACACCCCGGCCATCCTCGACACCCTCGGCCACTACGGCGTGCGCGCCATGTTCTTCGTCTGCGGGGAGATGGCCGCGGAGAACCGCGACCTGCTGCGCCGGATGGCCGCCGAGGGCCACGTCATCGGCAACCACACCTGGACCCATCCGCTCATCCCGAAGCTGAGCCGGCCCGCCCTCGCCGCGGAGATCGGCCGCACCAGCGAGGTCGTGCAGCAGGCCGTCGGGGAGGCACCGCAGTGGTTCCGCGCGCCCTACGGGGCGTGGAACCGGGCCGCCTTCGAGATCGGGGCCGAGCTCGGCATGGAGCCGCTCGCCTGGACCGTCGACAGCCTGGACTGGGAGGAGCCCGGCGTCACCACGATCGTCTCCCGGGTCCTGCACGGCGCCGGACCCCGCGCGATCATCCTGTCGCACGACGCGGGCGGCAACCGGACGCAGAGCGTCCGGGCCATCGCCTCCTACCTGCCCCAACTGCTCGCGCGCGGCTACCGGATGACGCTTCCGACCCTGTCCGCCGCGGCCTCGCACTGAGGGCCGCGGCCCCGCGCCGAGGACCCGGGTCGGGGCCCGGGCCCGCGGCCGGGCCGGTGGCGGGGCCGGGATCCCCCGGCCCCCCGGTTCAGCGGGCCTCCACCATCCGGGCGAAGACGACCACGTTGCCGTCGTAGCCGCGCGCCTTGGAGTAACCGCCACCGCAGGTGATCACCCTGAGCTCCGCGTGCCCGGTGTCACCGTAGACGCGCGCTCCTGGGAAGGCGTCCTTGGAGAACACCTCCACGCCGTACACCTCGAACACCGCGGTCCGCCCGTCGTAGCGCTCCACCTCGACGCGGTGGCCGGGTTTGACCGATCCCAGGCCGTAGAACACCGCCGGGCCCTGCGCGTTGTCCACGTGGCCCACGATCACCGCCGAGCCGCGCTGTCCCGGCGAGATGCCGTTGAGGTACCAGCCCGCGAGGTTGCGGTCCTGCGGGGGCGGCGCGTCGATCCAGCCCTCCGCGTCGAGCCCGACCGTCATCACCGGCGCGTCCACGTTGATCGTGGGGATCCGGATGCGCTGCACCGAGGAGTGCTCCAGCAGCTCCATGTCCGCGGGCGGGGTCGGCGGATTGGCCGGCAGCTGGTCGGCCGTCACCGCGACGGCCGAGGCCGCGGTGGGCTGGGGCGGTCCGTCGTCGATGTCCACGCCGTTCCGCACCATGGCGAGGCCGGTGAGCATGACCAGGGCGAGTACGCCCCACGGTGAGCGTTTGCGTGACTGCCCGGTCTCGTCCTCGCCCATCGTTCTCCCTTCCCGACGCGGGGGTCCCGACCCGCGTTCCTGTCCCGCCCCTGTACGCCCTACCCCACGCACGCTAAGGCCGGGGCGGCAGTTCGGCGCGGGGGGACGGGCGAACGGGTGGCCGCCGCCGAGCGGGGGGCCGCAGGGGGCCGTAAGGGATGCGCCCATCCAGGTAATCGTCACATAAATGCCTGACGGGTCGTGACCTGCGGATCCGTCAGCCGGACACTTCCCGCTTCGGCGTGTCGCTCAACCGGGCGGCCCAAAGCCGGACATGCGGAGATTGCGGTACGACCGGAGGGTTCGACGTGGGAGGCGTTCTCGTCGATCATCCGGGGCCGACGCTCCGGGGCGCTTCCCGCTGGAGGTTCGACCATGCGTGTCTTGCGCGCTCTTACCCTGACGGCGGCAGCCTGTGCCGTCCTCGGCCTCAGTGCCCCGCTCGCGTCCGCGAACCAGGACCCCGGGGGCAGGGGCGGCAACGGGGGCGGCAACGGCCCCAGCAACATCTCGGTGAACCCGTACGCCGTGCACCAGGGGTCCACGATGCAGGTGAGCGCGGCCGGCTGCGGTCACGGCGGTACCGTCACCTCGCACGGGAACTTCTCGCCGGCCAACCTGTCCGCCGGAACGATCGGGTTCGCGACCGTACGCATCTTCAACCACGCCTCGCCGGGCACCCACACGCTGTCGGTCAAGTGCAACGACAGCAACCTGATCGCCACGGCCCGCTTCCGCATCCTGGAGGGCAACCCCTCCCAGGGCGGCATCGGCGGGTCCTTCGGTCCGTCCGCCGCCGAGACGGCCATCGGCGCGGGCCTGGTCGGCGTCTCCGCACTGGGCGCGGGTGCCCACGTGATGCGCCGTCGCCGTCCGCTCCGCGGCCGGAGCTGACCACGCGGACCGGCCCTCCCGGTCGCCGCCGCCCGCTCCCGCCGGTCGCCCCGCGTCCTTCCCGAGGACGCGGGGCGACCGGCGGTGAAGGGGCGCGTACGGGGGTTCAGTGACCGCGGCCCGACGCCCTGCGGCGCAGGGCGTACACGGCCCCGCCCGCGGCGGCGAGGAAGAGGCCGGCGCCGGCGCCGAGCTCCACCGGGTCCATCCCCGCCACGCTGCCGCCGAGGCCGCCGCGGACACCGCGGGCGGAGGTGGTGGTGACGGGGGCGACGGCGGTGGCCGTCTGCGTGGAACTCGTCGTGGGCCTGGTCGTGCCGCCGGCGATCGTCAGGTCCGCCGAGCCCGTCTCCCCGTTGCACGTGAAGGAGACCGAGTACAGGGCCCCGGGCCGGGCGTCGCGGTCCACGGTGACCCGCACGGTCTGGCCGCGCGCGATGCTCACGGTGTCGAAGACACCGGAGGAGGCGGTGGAGTAGGCGGCGTTGCAGCCGCTGACCGCGAGCACCACCTGGCCGCCGGGGGCGACGGTCGAGGGGGTCAGGGTGAAGCCGAACGACGTGACCTGCCGGGCCTGCTTCTCCGCGTGCTTCTCGGCCTGTGGCAGGGCCTCGGCCCCGGACCGGGCCCCGGCCGCGAAGGCGGGGGGCACGGCGAGGACTCCGAGGGTGAGCACGGCGGACGTGACGCCGGCACTCAGCAGGGCGGTGGCGGAGGTACGTATCGCACCCATGGTTCATTCTCCGGATCCCCGAGGAGCAGCCGCGGAACGGTTTCCGCACGTGGGGGGTCGTGCGCCTCGATGTCCGCCACGCTAGGTGCGGGTGCCGGGGCCCGCGATCAGAAGCGGGCGAATGGGGCATGGCGTTGGGCCGAACCGGGGACGGGAGGCCCGTCCCCGGTTTGCCGGGCGCGGTCAGTCGCCCAGGTCAAGGTGGGAGAAGTGCGTGAGGAACGGTTCGGCCGTGGCGGAGATGCCGCGCCCGAACGGCGCGTCGAAGTCCCAGATGAGGAACAGCAGGAACGCGATCAGGGCGCTGAACAGCCCGGCCAGCAGCATCTCCCGGAAGGAACGCCTGATCTGCAGGGTGAAGATCAGGCCCACCGTCACCAGCGCCCCGGTGATCAGCCCGAACCAGACCACCCCCGGCATGGTGGCCCCGGCGCTCGCGCCGCGGGCGTTGCGGGCGTCGTCGGCCGCCGCGACCTGGTCGACGAGCGGCTGGTAGGCCTGGCCCTCGTGGTCGGTCTGCGGCTCGTAGTCGGTGACGTCCCGGCGGATGCGCTCCAGCAGCTCTCCGCCGCGGTCCGTGAGTTCGCCGTCGTCGGCCATCGCCTGCCACTCGGTGTCCACCACGAAGGTCACGTACGCGTCGACGTCGGCCCGGATCCTCGCCCGCACCTCGGCCGGGTAGACCTGCGAGCGGACGCTGATCTCGTGCAGGGCCTGCGCCTCCTGGCGCACGTACTCCTGGGCGGCTCCCCGGCCCTCCCAGACGCCCGCGATCGCCAGGCCCAGCACGATCGCGTAGATCACGCCGATCATCATCGTCATGTACTCGATGACGTCGGGGGTTTCGTTCGGATCGTCGTCCTCGCCGATCCGGCGGTGATTGAAGAAGGCGATGGACAGCACCACGGCACAGGCCGCGGCCATCGCGAGGGACAGGACGAGCCATTCCGACAAGATGACTCCAGGTCGTTCGACGGTGGGCGGTTCAGCGCGGGCGCAGCGCGACGATCGCGAGCACCGCGGGGGCCGCGGTCAGCAGGGTGAAGGTCACCGGCGAGATGTGGTGCTCGGCCGGTTTGCGGGCCGCCGCGCGATAGGCCGGGCGGGCCACCGGTTCCCGCGTGGGCGCGACCGCCGCGGGGGCCGGCGGCGGAGCAGAGGGTGCCTCGGCCGCACGGGGCGGGGCGGGTGCCGGCTTCCGCGGGGCCGGCGGGGGCGGGACGGGTACCGGTACGGGGCCGGGCGCTGCCCGGGGCGGCGCCGGAGCGGGCTGCGGGGGCGGGGTGGGCACGGGGCTGGGCGTCGGGCTCGGCGTCGGCTCCGGGGGGGGCGGCGTGGGCTCCGGCTCGGGCGGCGGGGTGGGTTTCGGGGGCGGCTTCGGCGG
>NZ_JOFX01000004.1 GCF_000719345.1 Streptomyces sp. NRRL F-2664 | reverse complement strand
CCCGACGGACGGTCGTCACGACGGAAACCACCGGAGGGGCGGTCGTCACGGCGGAAGCCGCCACGGTCACCACCGCGGTCACCGCGGTCGTCACGGCGGAAGCCGCCACGGTCCCCGCGGTCGCCACCGCGGTTGTCACGGCGCTCGAAGTTGCCGCGGTCGTCGCGCTGGGTGCGGTTCTCCTCGCGGCGCTCCTGGGCGGCGATCTCGGCGGCAGCGGCAGCGGCGGCAGCCGCGACCTCGGCCTCGGCGGCCTCGGCCACCTCGGCGACGGCGGCCTCCGGGTCCTCGCCCCGCTCACGCGCGGAACGGGCGACCAGGCGGTCGGCCTCCTCGCGCAGCTCGGCGGCACGGCGGGTCAGGCGCTCCAGCTGCTTGGTCAGCTCGGCGACCTCGCGCTCGGCCTGCTTGGCGGCGTTGTTCGCGGAGTCGGCCTGGACCTCGGTCAGCGAACGGGCACCGGTGATCTCGGCGACCTCCGGCTCGAAGGCGCCGGCGCCCTGGACGATGTGGCGCGAGGCGTCGACGCCGGCGTCCTCCATGAGGCGGAAGATCTGGCGCCGCTGGTGCGGCAGCGCCAGGGAGACCACGACACCGGACTTGCCGGCGCGGGCGGTACGGCCCGAGCGGTGCAGGTAGTCCTTGTGGTCGCCGGCAGGGTCCACGTTCAGGACGAGGTCGATGCCGTCGACGTGGATGCCGCGGGCGGCGACGTCGGTGGCGACGAGCGCGTTGACGTAGCCGTCCTTGAAGTCGGCGAGGACGCGGGTACGGGCGCCCTGCGTCATGCCGCCGTGCAGCGCGTCGGCCTTCACGCCGGCCTCGACGAGCTGCTCGGCGATGCGGTCGGCGCCCAGCTGGGTGCGGACGAAGATGATGGTGCGGCCCTTGCGGGCGGCGATGGCGGCCGTGACCGGCGCCTTGTCCTTCGGCTTCACGACGAGCACGTGGTGCGTCATGGTCGTGACGTTGCCCTGGGCGCTGTCGACCTCGTGCGTGACCGGGCTGGACAGGTAGCGCTTGACCAGGGTGCCGATCTCGTTCTCCATGGTGGCGGAGAAGAGCATGCGCTGGCCGCCCCCGGGGATCTGGTCGAGCAGCTCGGTGACCTCGGGCAGGAAGCCCAGGTCGGCCATCTGGTCGGCCTCGTCGAGGACCGCGACCTGGACGTTCTCCAGGGAGCAGGCACCGCGGTTGATGATGTCGCGCAGGCGGCCGGGGGTGGCGACGAGGATGTCGACGCCGCGCTCCAGAGCGTAGATCTGGTTGCTCATGGAGGTACCGCCGCAGACGACCTTCATCTTCAGGCCGAGGACGTCGCCGTACGGCTGGAGGGCGTCCGCGACCTGCATGGCGAGCTCACGGGTCGGCGTGAGGATGATCGCGCGGGGCTTCTTCTTCTCGGTGTGGCCGCCGGCCAGCGTGGCCAGGGTCGGCAGACCGAAGGAGAGGGTCTTGCCGGAGCCGGTGCGGCCGCGGCCCAGGATGTCCTTGCCGGACAGGGCGTCCGGGATGGTCGCGGCCTGGATCGGGAAGGGGGTGGTGACACCGTTCTGGGCGAGCTTGCGCACGATGCCCTCGGGCAGACCCAGGTCGCCGAAGGTGATCGTGGGCTCGGCGTCTGCATCGGCGTCGAGGTCGTCGGTGGAGTCCTCGAAGGACCCGCCGCTCACGTCCGCCTCGAGAGCCTCGATGATTCCCTCGGCCTCAGCGGCCTCGATCGCCTCGGTGACCACGAGGGCCTCGGCGTCGATGAGCTCGTTGGAGTCGTTCTCGGGCATGACGGAACGGTCAGAACTGGAAATGGACATGCGAAATGCGAAACCTTCCGGAGTCTCGGCACGCGCCCAAACTCCGTGAATCGCAAATCGACCGCCTCAATGCGGTCAGCCACGGCTAGGGAGAGTACGCGCCACACGGCGCTCTTCGGATTCGGCGCCGGGCAATGGGATCAAACGATCTATAACCATACGCACCCTCCCCGGGGTCTGGCAAGTCGCTTCGGCGAAATCACCCCTGAGCTGCACAAACGCCCTGCATCGCACGGGCCGGCGCAGCGCGGGCCTAGGCCTGCGGCCCCTCCGGCGCGCTGGGCTCCGGCTGCGGGGTCGACGGGCTCGGCGTGGGTTCCGTCACAGGCGGCGTCGGAACCGGCGGCTCCGGGGTCGGGCTCGCCGACTGCTGCCCACCGCCGGAGCCACCCGACCCGCCCGACCCGCCGGAACCACCCGAACCACCGGACCCGCCCGTCGCCGGCGGCTGGTGCCCCTGCCCGCCCACGCCCGCCGACGGCGCGGGGACACCCGGCGCTCCGCTCGGCGCGCCCGGGCCGGGTGAGGCCCCGGTCGCGCCGGACGCCTTGCCGTCGCCCTTGGCCCTGCCGTCCTGGCTCCCGGCGGCGTCCTTCCCGCCGTGCCCGTTCCCGCGGATCCCCGCCCCCCGGCCGGCCGCGGCCCCGGCACCGGCCTCGGAGCCGGTGCGCCGGTCCGCCGCGGCGGACGGCCCCGGCTTGGCCGCGTCCTCGCCGACACTCATGCAGCCGGCCGTCGCCGCGACCGCGAAAGCGGCGGCGGCCAGTCGGAGGGAAGCGGACAACTGGCGCACGGGGGCACCTCCGGAGCCTGGGGACACGAGGCCCGCAGGAGCGGGCGATGTGCCCAACTCCCTTTTCGCCGCGAGGGACACGCCCTCAGGCGAACAGGTGTCGCGCCACCTGTGCACCGAGGTGCACCGCGCCCAACCCCACCAGCACCGACATCACGACGTTGGCCGAGGCCAGGAAGCCCCGCCCGCACTCGAACAGCCGCAGCGTCTCGTACGAGAACGTCGAGTACGTGCTCAGCGCCCCGCACAGCCCCGGCCCCAGCAGCAGCACCGCCCACGACGGGGCCGCCCCGGCCGACGCCGCCCCGGCCAGCACCCCCAGCACCAGGCAGGCAGCCGCGTTCACGACGAAGGTCCCCCACGGGAAGACCGCATCGTGCCGCTGCTGCACGGCACGGTCGATCAGGTAGCGCAGCGGTGCGCCGACGACCGCGCCCGCCACCACGAGCAGCCAGTTCACCGGTGCACCCGGCCGGGCCCCGGCCCCGCGGCCGGGCCCGCACCGCCCCTCCCCCGGGCCCGCAGCGCGAACCGGGTCGCCGAGGCGGCCGCCCACACCGCGCCCAGGGTCGCCACCAGCGTCAGCGCCCCATAGGCCGGCGCGGTCCGCGCCTCCCCCGCGTCCAGGAGCTGCGAAAGATCCAGCGCGTAGGTGGAGAAGGTGGTGAAGCCGCCGAGCACGCCGACCCCGGCGAAGGGCCGCAGCAGCGGGTGCGGCACGGCCCGTCCGCCCTCGCCGATCAGCACCATCAGTACGCCGATCAGCAGGCACCCGGAGGCGTTGATCCACAGGGTCGCCCACGGGAACGCCCCGGCCGGCGCCGGCCAGAGCAGCGAGACCCCGTACCGCGCCGAAGCCCCGACCGCACCGCCGGCGGCCACCGCCGCGAGTACCCGGACCTGCGGCTCGGCGCGCTGCGCGGGCACGTGCAGGTCCACATCCGGGTCGATGGCCCCCGCGTACGGGTCGACGGGCTCCGCGCCCGCAGCGGGCCGGGAGTCCCGTCGGCTCACCCGTACCCCAGCGCGTGCAGCCGTTCGTCGTCGATGCCGAAGTGGTGGGCGATCTCGTGCACCACGGTGACCTCCGTCTCCGCGACCACGCTCTCCCGGTCCTCGCACATCCGCAACGTCGGATTGCGGTAGATGGTGATCCGGTCCGGCAGCACCCCGGCGTACCACTCGCCGCGGTCCGTCAGCGGGGTCCCCTCGTACAGCCCGAGCAGCTCGGGGTCGTCGGCGGGCGGCTCGTCCTCGACGAACACCGCCACGTTGTCCATCAGCCGCGTCAGCTCCGGCGGGATGCGGTCCAGGGCCTCTGCGACGAGCTCCTCGAACTCCTCGCGCGTCATCTCCAGCACCCGGCCATTGTCGCTCCGGGGGAAACCGTTTTGGCGATACCTCCCCGGATCCCATATGCTTCTCACGTCCCCGACGCGCTGAAGAAGTGCCCGGTGGGTCTTTAGCCCTCATCGTCTAGTGGCCCAGGACGCCGCCCTTTCAAGGCGGTAGCACGGGTTCGAATCCCGTTGGGGGTACGCATTACCGTGTGCAAGACTTGCTCTCGCACACTGCAAGGTCCTGTGGAGCAGTTGGTTAGCTCGCCACCCTGTCAAGGTGGAGGTCGCGGGTTCAAGTCCCGTCAGGATCGCTGAAGCCGGAAACGGTTTCGTGGCTGGGTAGCTCAGTTGGTACGAGCGATCGCCTGAAAAGCGATAGGTCGCCGGTTCGACCCCGGCCCCAGCCACCATCGGAAGGCCCCGTCCAGCGGACGGGGCCTTCCTGCGTCACTCGGCCTCGCCCATGGACCCGGACCGCCGGCGCCACTGCACGACGCCGAAGGCCACCGCCCCGACCGCGACCAGGGCGAGCAGCGCCCCGTCCGGGACGGCCGCGGCCAGCGACCGGACCCGCTGCTCCACCGCGAACGAGTCGTCCACGTCCAGCAGCCCCGGCAGCGCGCTCGCCCCGTCGTAGACGAGGAACAGCACGCCCAGGGTGATGAAGAACAGCCCGGACAGCAGCGAGGTGGTGTGCAGCTCGAACCGCCCCGCGCGCAGGGCCCGCCCGCGCAGCCAGCGCCGCCGGCCCAGCTCGAACCGCTCCCACAGCAGGGCCAGCACGAAGAGCGGCACGGCCATGCCCAGGGCGTAGACCGCGAGGAGCAGGCCGCCGTAGACCGGGCTGCCGCTGACCGCCGCGACCGTCAGGACGCTGCCCAGGATCGGGCCGGCGCAGAAGCCGGCCAGCCCGTACACCGCGCCGAGGGCGTACACGGACAGGGCGGTGGTCGGCCGGATCCTGCCCGAGAGCTCCGAGAGCCGTTTCGGCGCGAAGCCCAGGCCCAGGATCTGGGCCGCGCCGAGCACGATGATCAGCCAGCCCCCGGCCAGGACCAGCTGGTCGCGGTTGCTGTGGAAGAACCGCCCGGCGTACGAGCCGGCCGCCCCCAGCGGTACGAGGGTGCTCGCGAGGCCCGCGTAGAAGATGCCGGTGCGCGCCAGCAGGCGCGAGGCGGAATCGATCGAGTACGCGAAGAAGGCCGGCAGGAGCAGCGCGCTGCAGGGGCTGAGCAGCGCGAGGAGGCCGCCCAGCAGGGCGGCCAGGTATCCGATGTCGGTCACTGCTCGGCCGCCGCGGCAGCCTGCTCGACGGCGGCGGTGAAGGCGCCGAGCGGCTGGGCGCCGGCGATGGGCCTGCCGTTGACCAGGAAGGACGGGGTGGAGGTGACGCCGATGCGGTAGCCCTCCTGCTGGTCCTTCTGCAGCGCCGCCGCGGCCTGCTCGCCGGCCATGTCGGCCTTGAAGCGTTCGAGGTCGGGGACCCCGGCCTCGCGGGCGAGCTCCAGCAGCCGCGGCTCGGCGAAGCCCTTCTCCTTGGCGCCGTCCGCGTACGCGGCCGCGTGGAAGGCCGCGAAGCGGTCCTGCTGCCCGGCCGCCCAGGCGGCCTTCGCGGCCGCCTCCGAATCGGCACCGAAGATCGGGAAGTTGCGCCACTCGATGCGCAGGGTGCCCTGGTCGACGTACTTCTTCACCAGCTCGGGCTCGGTGTCCCGGGCGAACTTGCCGCAGTAACCGCACTTGAAGTCGGAGTACTCGATGAGCACGACGGGTGCGTCCGCGCGGCCCAGCGCGAGCTTGTCGCCGGCCTCCCGGCGGGCCAGGGCCTGCAGCGCGGCGGAGGCCTCGCTGCGGGGCGCGGCCGCCGCGGGCGCGGGGCCGGTGGGGGCCCGGTCGGCGGGGGCCGTGGCCTGCCAGGAGACGAGGCCGAGGGTGACGGCGGCGAGGGCGACCCCCGCCGAGATCAGCACGGGCTTGGCCGCGGACGTGGCCCTGCCCGTGGCCTTCGTCCTGGTCGTGGTCTCGGTGTTGGTCTTGCTCGGGGAAGAGGACATGCGGGTGCTCCAGCGATACGGGTGGTGAGGCGGACCGGTCGGGGGAATGCCGGTCCGCCTAGACGCGCATCACGGACAGCTCCACCGGGCCGGGAGCGGGTCGGTCGGGGCCGCGCACGGGCACCGGTGCGGGCGGGCTCCCCTGCGGCCGGGCCAACGGGGGCACCGGCCGGCCCGGCGGGACGTGCGCAGGGTCGCCCCCGGCCCGGACCGGCACGCCGGGCGGCGCGTCCTGTCCGGGACGGCCCGGGGCGCACGAGGGCCCGCCGTCCCGCACGGCCGGGCCGACCCGGGGACCGTCGGAGGACCCGGGCGCGGCCGTCGGCGCAGCGCTGCCGGCGGGGTCCGCCCCGCGCCGGACGTCTGGCTCCGGCGCCGGGCCGGCGTGCGCGGGTCCGGGGCCGGACCCAGGACCGGGACCCGGCAGGAGCGCTCCGGCGACGGCGGGTGCCGTACCGCCCAGCAGCACCGCCAGCACTGCGAGCACGGCGCAGCCGAAGAGGCGGGAGCGGTACAAGGTGGGCTGCCTCTCACTCGCGCGGCCGAGGACTCGTCCCGAAATGGTACGGGTCCACCCGACAAATGCGTTCGCCAGCCGGAGGGACCAGGTGAGATCCTCGATCAGGTATGTCTACTTCCTTCGCCGCCCTGCAGACGCTTCTCGGTGAGATCCCCCTCCGTGACGCGCACCGCCTCGGCCGCCGCCTCGAGGGCGCCCGCCGTATCCGCAAGCCCGAGGCCAAGCAGGCCGTGCTCGACGAGATCGCCGCGGAGGCCGCCAAGGCCGCCGAGCGACTGGCCGGCCGCGCCTCGCGGATGCCGGAGGTCACGTATCCCGAGAACCTGCCCGTCAGCCAGAAGAAGGACGAGATCGCCGAGGCGATACGCGACCACCAGGTCGTGATCGTCGCCGGCGAGACCGGCTCCGGCAAGACCACCCAGATCCCCAAGATCTGCATGGAGCTCGGCCGGGGCGTCCGCGGCATGATCGGGCACACCCAGCCCCGCCGGATTGCCGCCCGCACCGTCGCGGAGCGCATCGCCGAGGAGCTGAAGTCCGAGATCGGGCAGACCGTCGGCTGGAAGGTCCGCTTCACCGACCAGGTGGACCCGGACGCGACCTTCGTGAAGCTGATGACGGACGGCATCCTGCTCGCCGAGATCCAGACCGACCGCGAGCTGCGCGCCTACGACACGATCATCATCGACGAGGCCCACGAGCGGTCGCTGAACATCGACTTCCTGCTCGGCTACCTGGCGACGCTGCTGCCCAAGCGGCCCGACCTGAAGGTCGTCATCACCTCGGCGACCATCGACCCCGAGCGCTTCTCCCGCCACTTCGGCGACGCCCCGATCGTCGAGGTCAGCGGGCGGACGTACCCGGTGGAGGTCCGCTACCGGCCGCTCCTTGAGGAGGACTCCGAGGAGTCCGACCGCGACCAGATCACTGCGATCTGCGACGCCGTCGACGAACTCCAGGGCGAAGGCCCCGGCGACATCCTCGTCTTCCTCTCCGGCGAGCGCGAGATCCGCGACACCGCCGACGCACTGATCAAGAAGAAGCTCCGGTTCACCGAAGTCCTCCCGCTCTACGCGCGCCTCTCCCACGCCGAGCAGCACCGGGTCTTCCAGCCCCACACGGGCCGCCGGATCGTGCTGGCGACGAACGTCGCCGAGACCTCCCTGACCGTGCCGGGCATCAAGTACGTGATCGACCCGGGTACCGCCCGCATCTCCCGCTACAGCCACCGCACCAAGGTGCAGCGCCTGCCGATCGAGCGGATCTCGCAGGCCAGCGCCAACCAGCGCAAGGGCCGCTGCGGCCGTACCAGCGACGGCATCTGCATCCGGCTGTACTCCGAGGACGACTTCGACGCCCGTCCCGAGTTCACCGACGCCGAGATCCTGCGCACGAACCTGGCCTCCGTCATCCTCCAGATGACCGCGGCCGGCCTCGGCGAGATCGAGAAGTTCCCCTTCATCGACCCGCCGGACCACCGCAACATCCGCGACGGCGTCCAACTGCTCCAGGAGCTCGGGGCGCTGGAGACGGGCGAGAAGTCCTCCCCGGAGGCGAAGAAGGGGCAGCGCCTGACGCCGATGGGCCGCAAGCTGTCCCAGCTGCCGGTCGACCCGCGGCTGGCCCGCATGGTCATCGAGGCCGACAAGAACAACTGCGTCCGCGAGGTCATGGTGATCGCGGCGGCCCTGTCCATCCAGGACCCGCGCGAGCGGCCCTCGGACAAGCAGACGCAGGCCGACCAGCACCACGCCCGCTTCAAGGACGAGACCAGCGACTTCCTGTCGTTCCTGAACATGTGGCGCTACGTCCGGGAGCAGCAGAAGGAGCGCGGCTCGTCCTCCTTCCGCCGGATGTGCAAGCAGGAGTACCTGAACTTCCTGCGGATCCGCGAGTGGCAGGACATCTACTCGCAGCTGCGCACGGTCGCCAAGAGCATGGGCATCCACGTCAACGAGGCCGACGCCCCCGAGCAGGTCGTGCACGTGTCGCTGCTGGCCGGTCTGCTCTCGCACATCGGGCTCAAGGACACCGACAAGAACGAGTACCTCGGCGCCCGCAGTGCCAAGTTCGCCCTCTTCCCCGGCTCGTCGCTGTTCAAGAAGCAGCCGAAGTTCGTGATGTCGGCCGAGCTGGTGGAGACCTCCCGGCTGTGGGCCCGGGTGAACGCCAAGGTGGAGCCCGAGTGGGTGGAGCCGCTGGCGCAGCACCTGGTCAAGCGCACCTACAGCGAGCCGCACTGGGAGAAGGACCAGGCGGCCGTGATGGCCTACGAGAAGGTGACGCTGTACGGCGTCCCGATCGTCGCCCAGCGGAAGATCAACTACGGCCGGATCGACCCCGAGGTCTGCCGCGAGCTGTTCATCCGCAACGCCCTGGTCGAGGGCGACTGGCGGACCCACCACAAGTTCTACGCCGACAACCGCAAGCTGCTGACCGAGGTGGAGGAGCTGGAGAACCGGGCCCGGCGCCGCGACATCGTCGTGGACGACGAGACCCTCTTCGACTTCTACGACCAGCGGATCCCCGAGCACGTCGTCTCCGGGGCGCACTTCGACTCCTGGTGGAAGCACAAGCGGCGCGACGAGCCCGAACTGCTCGACTTCGAGCGCGAGATGCTGCTCACGGAGAAGGCGGCCGGGGTCACCAAGGCCGACTATCCGGACTCCTGGCGGCAGGGGCAGCTGAAGTTCCGGGTGACCTACCAGTTCGAGCCGGGCGCCGACGCGGACGGCGTGACCGTCCACATCCCGCTCCAGGTGCTGAACCAGGTCACCGACGAGGGCTTCGACTGGCAGATCCCGGGCCTGCGCGAGGAGGTCGTCACCGAGCTGATCCGCTCGCTGCCCAAGCCGATCCGCCGGCACTACGTGCCCGCGCCGAACTACGCGGGCCGCTTCCTGGACACGGCCGTACCACTGCAGGAGCCGCTGCCGGTCACCCTCGCCCGCGAGCTCCAGCGGATGGTCGGAGTACCGGTGACGGCCGAGGACTTCGACCTGACCCGGATCCCCGACCACCTGAAGATCACCTTCCGGATCGTCGACGAGCGACGCCGCAAGATCGCCGAGGGCAAGGACCTGGAGGCCCTGCGGCTCCAGCTGAAGCCGAAGGCCCGCCAGGCCCTCTCCAAGGCCGCGGCGGCCACCGCCGAACGGGCGGGCGGGGAGTCGGTGGAGCGCACCGGGCTGACGGACTGGACGATCGGCACCCTCACCAGGGTCTTCGAGACCCGCCGGGCCGGCCAGCCGGTCAAGGCGTACCCGGCGCTCGTGGACGACGGCGCGAGCGTCTCGGTACGGCTCTTCGACACCGAGGCGGAGCAGCAGCAGGCGATGTGGCTCGGCACCCGCCGGCTGATCCTGCTGAACATCCCGGTGAACCCGGCGAAGTTCGCCTCGGACCACCTGGGCAACCAGCAGAAGCTGGCGCTCTCCAGGAACCCCCACGGCTCCGTCCAGGCCCTGTTCGACGACTGCGCGACCGCGGCGGCCGACAAGCTCATCGCCGACCACGGCGGCCCGGCGTGGGACGAGGCGGGCTTCCGCAAGCTCTACGAGGCCGTCCGCGCCGACCTGGTGGACACCACCGTCCGGGCCGTGAACCAGGTGCAGCAGGTACTGGCCGCCTGGCAGGCCTGTGAGCGACGCCTGAAGGCCACCTCCAGCCTCGCCCTGGTCGCGAACATCCAGGACGTCAGGACGCAGCTGGCGGCCCTGATGCCGGCCGGCTTCGTGACGCTCACGGGCCTGCGCAGGCTGCCGGACCTGATGCGCTACCTGGTGGCGGCGGACCGGCGGCTCCAGCAGATGCCCACGGGCGTCCAGCGCGACACGACGCGCATGGAGAAAGTCCACGAGATGCAGGACGAGTACGCCTGGCTGCTGGAGCAGCTCCCGAAGGGACGGCCCGTCCCGGCCGCCGTGACGGACATCCGCTGGATGATCGAGGAGCTGCGCGTCAGCTACTTCGCGCATGCGCTCGGGACGGCGTACCCGATCTCCGACAAGCGCATCGTCAAGGCGGTGGACGCGGCGGCGCCCTGATCGGTTCGACCGCACCCCCTGAGCTGCTGTACAGTCTGATTCGCAGCCGCCGAGAGCGGCCGCGCACCAAGGTCCTGTGGAGCAGTTGGTTAGCTCGCCACCCTGTCAAGGTGGAGGTCGCGGGTTCAAGTCCCGTCAGGATCGCAACAACGTCAGGGCCCGTATCCCCCAGGGGACACGGGCCCTGACGCATGGACGGGCGCTCTCGCGCGGACGGGTTGGGCCTGCGTGTCCCCCCGGCCCCTCCGACCGGCCCCCTCGGACACCACCCAGGGCCTCACCCCTCGGACTCACCGCCGCTCGCCGGTCGCCGGCCGCCGGTCGCCGGCCGCCGGTCGCCGGCCGCCGGTCGGACAACCCGCTCGGTACGCCAGGGCATACGGCCCCCTGGAAACCCCCGTTCGCATGACGGTCACCGCCGCGGACTTCCCCATTACGGGGTGCATTGCCGTGTATACAAGAGTGATCATCTGTGACGGGTGTCACCGCATGAGTTTTTCGGACTCACACTTTTATCGCATCCATATGTGCGCTCGATTTAATATGTGCAATGGTACCTACTCGGCCAGGACCCCCGCGGCGACGCCGGCCCCTTCCTGACCTGGGCATAAAAAGATCGCGCTGGACCCGGCGGAGTCCAGCGCGATCGAACGACCCGAGAACCTGTTGGGGCAGGTCGGGTCGTATGAAGCAATGTGGGTTTTCATCGGATTGGGGGACCCGACGCAGACCCGTTTGAAGCGGGGTGTTTTACGCGACCTCAGGCCTCGCTGCGCTGCTGCGGAATTCCCGCCAGCAGTGCGCGGACCTCGGCCTCGCGGTACCGGCGGTGTCCACCCAGGGTGCGGATGGACGTGAGCTTGCCAGCCTTGGCCCAGCGGGTGACCGTCTTCGGGTCCACGCGGAACATCGTGGCAACCTCAGCCGGGGTCAGCAGCGGCTCGGCATCAGGGGTGCGAGCGGTCATGAGCGGCCTCCTCGGGAGAACCGAACCATCTCGGTTCTTTCCTCTAAATTCTGCACCTTGGCCCGCGTTGCCCGAAATGGACATACGCGGGCCGAGTCGGTTATAGGACGAACGGCTTGTCCTCGGCACTACAACTACACCATCCGTCCAGCCTCGACGGCCAAACCGACGGAATTGCCCTCCGAGGTGTTCATCAGCGGCGGAAGCCCGATGGACCGTCCCATAACGGACAGTCACCCCACTGTGACGATCAGTCACAGAGCGATCAGGAGTCCTCAGACCCCCCGTAGAGTGCAATGCCGAGCATTCCGCCCTTAGTTGGGCGGAAGGAACCCTCCCCGGACTCCTTGTCCTATTTTGGCACGAGGGTAGGGGAAGGGCGCAAGGGTGTGGTTAGTGCGGTCCGTCACCCTTGGGCCAATGGCCCGTATCGGGACGTAGGTCCTGGCACTACGTCCTAAATGCACCATCAGGGCTCTGATCAGCCAGTTTTGGCTGAACGACCGATACGCGGGGGTACGTACGAACCGCCGAAGGGTGAAACAAGCCACACCAGTGGTTTTCGGCCTAATTCGCGAAAAGCCGCTCCCGGACCGCCCGCCAGCGCTCCGCGAGCCCCTCGTACGCCTCCGCCGCGCCCTCCGCGTCCCCCGCCCGCAGGGCCGCGAGACCGGCCGTCAGATCCCCGGCCGAGCGGTCCGCCGCCAGCCGGTCCGCCGGCAGGGCGTGCACCAGCCCGCCGTAGTCCAACTCGACCATCGATCGCGGATGGAACTCCTCCAGCCAGCTCCCCACCTCGACCAGCCCCTCGGCCAGCCCGCCGTACCCCTCCGCGGCGCGCAGCGTCCGCAGCGCTCGGGCCAGCCGCCGCCGCGCCTGCACCATCGGCGTCCGGTAGCGCAGCAGCTCACCCGGCACGTACTCCCGCTCCTCGTCCGCCATCAGCACGAACCAGCGCAAGGGGATCTGCCACACCCCCGTCCGGATCCACGGGCGCGCGTCCGGGTTCCGCTCGCGCCATTGCTCGTACTCCTCGGCGGCCCGCCGACGGGCCACCGGCGGCAGCGCCGCGTCCAGCACCGGGAGCGGGAACTGGTCGACCAGCTCTTTCAGCGCGAGCCAGCCCCGCAGCCGGGTGCGCCACGGGCAGACCACCAGCACCCCGTCCACCTGCGCGGTGAACGCGTCGGCGCTCTCGTGCGCCGGCACCCCGCGCAGGGGGACCCGCACCAAGTCCGCCAGCGACCGGCGCAGTTCGTCCTGGGCGGTCGGGATCGTCCCGCGCCGGGCGTACTCCGCCCAGTGCGTGCGCTCCGGCTCCGCGAAAGCGGCCAGGGGTTCGTAGACGCGCAGGTAGGAGGCGTACGGGACGGCCGGCGCCGAGCGCGCGGAGGGCAGCAGGGGATCGGGGGATTCGGTCACCCCCTCCTCCTCCCCCCTTCGCGGGCCCTCTTCACCTCCGGCCCGCCCGCCGCCGGCCCGGGCCCCCCTCTCGTACTCCGGGAGTGTTTCGATCCCCGGACAGGTCACCCCCATCCGGCCCACAGGTCTTACGCTGCTCCCAGCACGCCCTCCCCCACCCGCAGGGGGGCGTTTCCCGCCGCATCTCATCCATGGGAGTCACCACCGTGACCGAAATGACCGACGGCGTCCTGCACACCCTGTTCCGCACGGAGCAGGGCGGCCACGAGCAAGTCGTGCTGTGCCAGGACCGAGCCACCGGCCTGAAAGCCGTCATCGCGATCCACTCCACCGCCCTGGGCCCGGCCCTCGGTGGTACGCGTTTCCACGCCTACGCCTCGGACGAGGAGGCCGTGCGCGACGCACTCAACCTCTCGCGCGGCATGTCCTACAAGAACGCCATGGCCGGCCTCGGCCTCGGCGGCGGCAAGGCCGTGATCATCGGTGACCCCGACGTCATCAAGACCGAGGAACTCCTGGAGGCCTACGGCCGGTTCGTCGAGTCCCTCGGCGGCCGCTACGTGACCGCCTGCGACGTCGGCACCTTCGTCGCCGACATGGACGTCGTCGCCCGCGAGACCCGCTGGGCCACCGGCCGCTCCCCCGAGAACGGCGGCGCCGGCGACTCCTCGGTGCTCACCGCCTACGGCGTCTTCCAGGGCATGCGGGCCAGCGCCCAGCACCTGTGGGGCGACCCGACCCTGCGCGGCCGCAAGGTCGGCGTCGCGGGTGTCGGCAAGGTCGGCCACTACCTGGTGGAGCACCTGCTGGAGGACGGCGCCGAGGTCGTCATCACCGACGTCCGCCAGGAGTCGGTGCAGCGCATCCTCGACAAGCACCCCGGCAAGGTCACCGCCGTCGCCGACACGGACGCCCTGATCCGCGTCGAGGGCCTGGACATCTACGCCCCCTGCGCGCTCGGCGGCGCCCTGAACGACGAGTCGGTCCCGGTCCTCACCGCCTCGATCGTGTGCGGTGCGGCCAACAACCAGCTCGCCCACCCGGGCATCGAGAAGGACCTCGCGGACCGCGGGATCCTCTACGCCCCCGACTACGTGGTCAACGCGGGCGGGGTCATCCAGGTCGCCGACGAGCTGCACGGCTTCGACTTCGACCGGTGCAAGGTACAGGCCACGAAGATCTTCGACACCACGCTGGAAATCTTCGCTCGTGCGAAGGTGGACGGCATTCCGCCGGCCGCCGCGGCCGACCGGATCGCCGAGCAGCGCATGGCCGACGGCCGCCGGACCCTCCCGGTGACCGCCCCTTAAGGCCCCTCGCGAGGCCCGCCGGGGGGCGGCGAGACGGAACTCACTGCACTTCGGCGGGTCGCCCGCCAGGAAAGGGTTAAAATCGCAGCTGACCAGCGAGGACGGGGCGCCTTGCTGGTTCTGCACCGGGGCGCGTCATGCGGGCGGCGTACCGTATGGCCGCGGAAGCAGGTACCGTTAAACCCCTACGGACGGTCTCTCCGCGGAGAGCCCGCTCCGAACCATGAACGCGTGTCAGACTCTGGGGCCGTCGAGCCCCGTCACCGAGGGGGTCGAGCCATGGGGCGCGGCCGGGCCAAGGCCAAGCAGACAAAGGTCGCCCGCCAGCTGAAGTACAACAGCGGCGGGACTGACCTCTCGCGTCTGGCCAATGAGCTGGGCGCATCGCCGACAGAGCCGCTGCAGATCAGCGAGCCGGTCGAAGTCGATGACGAGTTGGATGACGACGACCCGTACGCCAGGTACGCGGATCTCTACAACAGCGATGACGACGACGAGGACGAAGAGTCCGGTCCGTCGACTCAGCGCCGCGGCGCTTGACGCCCTGAGGCGTCTGCACGACACAGCACCACACACGGAAACCCGGTCCAGGGCGTAGGCCCCGGGCCGGGTTTCCGTGCTGCTCAGCTCGCGTAGGAACCGGTCAGGGTCGCGCCCTCGGTGCGGTCGCCCCGGTCGAGGATCTCGCCCGCGACCCAGGCGTCGACGCCCCGGTCGGCCAGCGCGGTCAGCGCCACGTCCACCGACTCCTGGGGGACGACGGCCATCATGCCGACGCCCATGTTCAGGGTCTTCTCCAGCTCCAGCTGCTCCACCCGGCCGGCCTTGCCGACCAGGTCGAAGATTGCGCCGGGCGCCCAGGTCGAACGGTCGACGGTGGCGTGCAGGTGGTCCGGGATCACCCGGGCCAGGTTCGCCGCGAGACCGCCGCCGGTGATGTGCGAGTAGGCGTGCACCTCGGCCGTACGGGTGAGGGCCATGCAGTCCAGCGAGTAGATCTTGGTGGGTTCGAGCAGTTCCTCGCCGAGGGTCCGGCCGAGTTCCTCCACGTGCTGGTCGAGCGACATGCCGGCGCGGTCGAAGAGGACGTGGCGGACCAGCGAGTACCCGTTCGAGTGAAGCCCCGACGACGCCATCGCGATGACGGCGTCACCCGTACGGATGCGATCCGCACCGAGCAGGCGGTCGTACTCGACGACACCGGTGCCGGCGCCCGCCACGTCGAAGTCGTCCGGGCCCAGCAGGCCGGGGTGTTCGGCGGTCTCGCCGCCCACCAGGGCGCAGCCGGCGAGGACACAGCCCTCGGCGATGCCCTTGACGATGGCTGCGACGCGCTCGGGGTGCACCTTGCCGACGCAGATGTAGTCGGTCATGAAGAGCGGCTCGGCGCCGCAGACGACGATGTCGTCCATGACCATCGCGACCAGGTCGTGGCCGATGGTGTCGTACACGCCCAGCTGGCGGGCGATGTCCACCTTGGTGCCGACCCCGTCCGTGGCCGAGGCGAGCAGCGGGCGCTCGTACCGCTTGAGGGCGGAGGCGTCGAAGAGGCCGGCGAACCCGCCGAGGCCGCCGAGGACCTCGGGGCGCTGCGTCTTCTTCACCCACTCCTTCATCAGCTCGACGGCGCGGTCTCCCGCTTCGATGTCGACGCCCGCGGCTGCGTAGCTGGCACCGGTGGTCTTCTCTGTCATGACAGGAGAGAGCTTTCGTGTCGTTACTGCGGTTGGTGCGGGGCCCTGGGAAAAGCCTGAAAGACAGGGCCCCGCGCAGGTCGAGCCGGGGAACTCAGGGACGACGGAGGGCGTCGGCGGCGTCCGCGCCGCCGGCCAGCTCGGTCTCCAGGAGCTGCTTGCCGAGGAGCTGCGGGTCGGGGAGCTCCATCGGGTACTCGCCGTCGAAGCAGGCACGGCAGAGGTTGGGCTTCTGGATGGTCGTCGCCTCGATCATCGCGTCGATCGAGATGTAGGACAGGGAGTCCGCGCCCAGCGACGTGGCGATCTCGTCGACCGTCATGCCGTTGGCGATCAGCTCGGCCCGGGTGGCGAAGTCGATGCCGAAGAAGCACGGCCACTTCACGGGCGGCGAGGAGATCCGGATGTGGACCTCGGCCGCGCCGGCCTCGCGGAGCATCTTCACCAGGGCGCGCTGGGTGTTGCCCCGGACGATCGAGTCGTCCACGACCACCAGGCGCTTGCCCCGGATGACTTCCTTGAGGGGGTTGAGCTTCAGGCGGATGCCGAGCTGGCGGATCGTCTGCGAGGGCTGGATGAAGGTCCGGCCGACGTAGGCGTTCTTGACCAGGCCCGAGCCGTACGGGATCCCGCTCGCCTCGGCGTATCCGACCGCGGCGGGCGTGCCGGACTCCGGCGTCGCTATCACCAGGTCGGCCTCGACCGGGGCTTCCTTGGCCAGGCGCCGGCCCATCTCGACACGCGAGAGGTAGACGTTCCGGCCGGCGATGTCGGTGTCCGGGCGCGCCAGGTAGACGTACTCGAAGACACAGCCCTTGGGCTTCGCTTCCGCGAATCGGGAGGTGCGCAGGCCGTTCTCGTCGATAGCGATGAGCTCGCCCGGCTCGACCTCGCGGACGAAGCTGGCGCCGCAGATGTCGAGGGCGGCGGTCTCGCTCGCGACCACCCAGCCGCGCTCCAGGCGGCCGAGGACCAGCGGGCGGATGCCCTGCGGGTCACGGGCGGTGTAGAGGGTTCCCTCGTCCATGAACACCAGCGAGAAGGCGCCCTTGACCTGAGGGAGGACCTTGGCGGCCGACTCCTCGACGGTCAGGGGCCTGCCGTCCTCGTCCACCTGGCCGGCCAGCAGGGCCGTGACCAGGTCGGTGTCGTTGGTGGCGGCCACCTGGGTGGCACGGCCGTCCTGGCGGGGGAGGTCGGCGACCATCTCGGCGAGTTCGGCGGTGTTCACCAGGTTGCCGTTGTGACCCAGGGCCAGGGAGCCGTGGGCGGTCGCGCGGAAAGTGGGCTGCGCGTTCTCCCACACGGATGCGCCGGTGGTCGAATAGCGGGCGTGACCGACCGCGATATGACCTTGGAGCGAACCGAGGGAGGTTTCGTCGAAGACCTGGGAAACGAGGCCCATGTCCTTGAAGACGAGGATCTGGGAACCGTTGCTCACAGCGATTCCCGCGGACTCCTGTCCACGGTGCTGCAGCGCATACAGTCCGAAGTAGGTGAGCTTGGCGACCTCTTCACCCGGAGCCCAGACACCGAAGACGCCGCAAGCGTCCTGGGGGCCCTTTTCGCCGGGGAGCAGGTCGTGGTTGAGTCGTCCATCACCACGAGGCACGCTTCCGAGTGTAGGCGAGATCGACCACTGGTCCGAATTGGGGACGGCCGGAAAATGTCACAGCACAGAGGGTGACCGGACGCTTCCGTCTCGGTTCCGGATCACCTTGGCGATACGTACGAAGAAATCGGTACGGGCTCTCGGCGGCGCAGCCTCTCGGTGACCCCGCCGTCACCCTCATGGAGCGCCGCACGGGGACGCGGTCCGGGCCCTGAGCGCCGTCCGGCACCGCTCCCCGTCGCCCCGAACTCTTGCTCGTCCCCGCTCCCTTCCGCTTCGCTCCGCCCTGTGTCGCCGTGCCGCGCACCGCCCGTACCCCGCCCGGAGCCGGCCGGCGGATCGCCGCGTCGCGTACCTGTGTCTTCGTACGAGAGCGTCCTGTCGTGGCGTGCCGTCGCGAAGCCGCCGACGTGCCCCGCGGCCACCGCCGTCGGGGGCCCTACTCGGCGTCGGACGCGGCCTCGGCGATCAGTCCCTGGCCGTCCGCGGCGGTCAGCGTCAGCCGGCGGCCGGCGATCGTGGAGACCAGGGGCCCGCTCGCGAAGAGGCCGGTCAGCTTCTGCTCCACCTCGCCCGCCGGGCCGTCGCACGCCATCCGCGTGGTGGTGAGCGGCCCGAAAGTGAGCCGGTCGCCGTCGCGGGTGACCTGCGCGTTGAACCGGTTGCATCCGAGGGTCCCGCTCACCGACAGGTCGGCGGCGATCGTGAACCGCGCCGTGCCCGCCGCCCCGGCGGGCAGCGAGGACACCGACGCGCCGTCGACCAGGGACTCGACGGTCCACTCGACGGCGGTCAGCGAGGCGTCCGGTACGGCGGGCTGCGAGGTCATGGCGATGGTGCTCCCGTCCGCCGTCTTCAGGGTGAGCCGGTCGGGCCCGCGGTCGATGGCCAGCCGTCCGGTGAACAGCTTGGCGAAGGCCGTCTCGAACTCCATGTCCGCGCAGGCCATGGTGGTCGAGGCGCCGGGCGTCACGGTCACTGCGGAGGTGCCCGCGAAGGACAGGTCCGCTGTGAAGCCGTTGCAGCCGTAGTTCCCCTTGGCCTGCTTCTCGCCGAAGTCGACCCGCGCCGTTTCCGGGGCGTGCAGGGTGCGGCCGCCCGTGGTGAGGGACTCGACGGTCCAGCGGCCCACGGGATCGGGCAGCACGGCGCCCGCGCCCTGATCCTCGGCCCGGCCGCAGCCGGCCGCGGCGAGCGCGAGTACGAGGGCCAGCCCCGCGGGAAGGTGAACGTGCCGGAGGGTACGCATGCCCCTGGGACGAACGGGATCGCCGGTCGGTTCCACCCCGGCCGCGGCCGCGCTCAGCTCATCAGGGGCAGCAGCGCCGACAGGTCGGCCCGCTCGCCGCCGGCCCGTACGAGGGACCCGTCGAGCGCCGCGGCCCAGGTCGTACGACCGGTCGCGAGCCGGATCCAGGTCAGCGGGTCCGTCTCGACCACGTTGGGCGGGGTGCCGCGGGTGTGGCGCGGCCCCTCGATGCATTGGACCACCGCGAAGGGCGGGATCCGGACCTCGACCGAACCGCCCGGTGCCCGCACGGCCAGGGAGTCGGCGAGCAGGCGCGTGCAGGCGGCCAGGGCTTGCCGCTCGATCGGGATGTCCAGTCCGGCGGCCCGGTTGAGGTCGTCGGTGTGGACCACCAGCTCCACGGTCCGGGTGACGAGGAAATCGGCGAGGGTCATGTCGCCGACCCAGAGCTGGAGCACGCGCCGGCCCTGGTTCGCGGCAAGCTCCCGGGCCATCGCGGCGGCCGCCCGGTCGTACAGCTCCGGCAGGGAGGCGCCGGTCAGCGTCTCCCGGGCGGCCTCGGAGATCTTCCCGGCGAGGGAGGCGGTGGCGAAGGGCCATTCGACGGCGGTGAGCTCGGCGACGGCGGCGGGCGGCCGGGCGAGGCCGGCGGCCAGCGAGTCCGCGATCCAGGCGATGTGCGCGGCGAGGTCGGCGACGGTCCAGTCACCGAGCCCGCTGGGGCGTTCCAGCTGCTCGGGGCCCAACTCCCGGACGGCTCGTCCGACATGGCCGAACTGTGCGATCACGGCCGCCCTGATCCTGGCGTCGTCGTATCTGCGGGTCTTGGGTGCCATGCCGGGAGTCTGCCCGATCAGTCGCCACCGCGTGGCGGGGGCCTGCGGATCCAGGCGCAGAGCGCGAGCGTCGGCCCGCCGGCGGCCGGGCGTCGTGCCACGAAAGCGCCAGCCCCGCGAGCCCGGCATGATCCGAAAGACACGCCCCAGGGCCGGACGGCGGAGGCCGGGGCCCGCACGGACTTCCGTGCGAGCCCCGGCCCCGGTACGCCGTTCGCGCAGGTGATCAGGCCAGCAGCGCCGGGATCGTCGCCTCGTGGGCCTCGCGGAGCTCGGCCAGGGGCAGGCTGAACTCGCCCTGGACCTCGATCTCGTCGCCGTCCACCACGCCGATGCGGGCGACCGGGAGGCCGCGCGCACCGCACATGTCGGTGAAGCGGAGCTCCTCGCTGCGCGGGACCGCCACGATGGCCCGGCCCGCGGACTCGGAGAAGAGGAACGTGAAGGCGTCCAGGCCCTCCGGGACCACGATCCGCGCGCCGTTGCCGCCCTTGAGGCAGGACTCGGTCAGCGCCTGGATGACACCGCCGTCGGACAGGTCGTGCGCGGCGTCGATCATGCCGTCGCGCGAGGCGGAGATCAGGATCTCGGCCAGCAGCTTCTCGCGGCCCAGGTCCACCTTCGGCGGCAGCCCGCCGAGGTGGTCGTGGACGACCTGCGACCACGCCGAGCCGCCGAACTCCTCGGCGGTGTCGCCGAGCAGGTACAGCAGCTGGCCGGCCTCCGCGAACGCCATCGGCGTGCGGCGGTTGACGTCGTCGATCACGCCGAGCACGGCCACGACCGGGGTCGGGTGGATCGCCACGTCGCCGGTCTGGTTGTAGAGCGAGACGTTGCCGCCGGTGACCGGGGTGCCCAGCTCCAGGCAGCCGTCCGCGAGGCCGCGGGTGGCCTCGGCGAACTGCCACATGACGCCCGGGTCCTCCGGCGAGCCGAAGTTCAGGCAGTCGGAGATCGCGAGGGGCTTGGCTCCGGTCGCGGCAACGTTGCGGTACGCCTCGGCCAGGGCCAGCTGCGCTCCCGTGTACGGGTCCAGCTTGGCGTAGCGGCCGTTGCCGTCGGTGGCCATGGCGACGCCGAGGTTGGACTCCTCGTCGATGCGGACCATGCCCGCGTCCTCGGGCTGCGCGAGGACGGTGTTGCCCTGCACGAAGCGGTCGTACTGGTCGGTGACCCAGGACTTGGAGGCCTGGTTCGGGGAGGAGACCAGGGCCAGGACCTGCGCACGCAGCTCCTCGGAGGTCTGCGGGCGGGGCAGGTTGCCCGCGTCGTCGGCCTGGAGGGCGTCCTGCCAGTCGGGACGGGCGTAGGGCCGGTGGTAGACCGGGCCCTCGTGCGCGACGGTGCCCGGGGGCACGTCCACGATCTGCTCGCCGTGCCAGAAGATCTCCAGGCGCTCGCCGTCGGTCACCTCACCGATGACGGTGGCGATGACGTCCCACTTCTCGCAGATCTCCATGAAGCGGTCGACGTGCTGCGGCTCGACGATGGCGCACATGCGCTCCTGCGACTCGCTCATGAGGATCTCCTCGGGCGAGAGCGTCGCGTCGCGCAGCGGCACGGTGTCGAGCTCGACGCGCATGCCGCCGGAGCCGGCGGAGGCCAGCTCGGAGGTGGCGCAGGACAGGCCGGCGCCGCCGAGGTCCTGGATGCCCGCGACCAGCTTCTCCTTGAAGATCTCCAGGGTGCACTCGATGAGGAGCTTCTCCTGGAAGGGGTCGCCGACCTGGACGGCGGGGCGCTTGGTCGGCTTCGTGTCGTCGAAGGTCTCGGACGCGAGGACCGAGACGCCGCCGATGCCGTCGCCGCCGGTGCGGGCGCCGTAGAGGATGACCTTGTTGCCGGGGCCGGAGGCCTGGGCGAGGTGGATGTCCTCGTGCTTCATGACGCCGATGCAGCCGGCGTTGACCAGCGGGTTGCCCTGGTAGCAGGCGTCGAAGACGACCTCGCCGCCGATGTTGGGCAGGCCCAGGCAGTTGCCGTAGCCGCCGATGCCCGCGACGACGCCCGGCAGGACGCGCTTGGTGTCGGGGTGGTCGGCCGCGCCGAAGCGCAGGGGGTCGACGACGGCGACGGGGCGGGCACCCATGGCGAGGATGTCGCGGACGATGCCGCCGATGCCGGTGGCCGCGCCCTGGTAGGGCTCGATGTAGCTCGGGTGGTTGTGCGACTCCACCTTGAAGGTGACCGCGTAGCCCTGGCCGACGTCGACGACGCCGGCGTTCTCGCCGATGCCGACGAGCATGGCGTCGTTCTGGGGGGCCTTCTCGCCGAACTGCTTCAGGTGGACCTTGCTGCTCTTGTACGAGCAGTGCTCGGACCACATGACCGAGTACATGGCGAGCTCGGCGCCGGTCGGGCGGCGGCCGAGGATCTCCCGGATCCGGGCGTACTCGTCCTCCTTGAGGCCGAGCTCCTTCCAGGGCTGGGAGGCGTCCGGGGTTTCGGTGGCGTTCTTGACGGTGTCGAGGCTCATGCGCTGACCAGCTTCTTCAGGACCGACGTGAAGAACGGGAGGCCGTCGGTGCCGCCGGTTCCGATCAGCGGCTCGACCGCGTGCTCCGGGTGCGGCATCAGGCCGACGACGTTGCCCTCGGCGTTGGTGATGCCGGCGATGTCGCGGAGCGACCCGTTCGGGTTCATGTCGACGTAGCGGAAGGCCACTCGGCCTTCGCCCTCCAGTTCGTCGAGCGTGCGCTCGTCGGCGACGTACCGGCCGTCCATGTTCTTGAGCGGCACGGAGATCTCCTGGCCGGCGGTGTAGTCGCCGGTCCACGCGCTCTCCGCGTTCTCCACCCGCAGCTTCTGGTCGCGGCAGATGAAGTGCAGGTGGTTGTTGCGGAGCATCGCCCCCGGCAGCAGGTGGGCCTCGGTGAGGACCTGGAAGCCGTTGCAGATGCCGAGGACGGGCATGCCGGCCCTGGCCTGCTCGGTGATGGTCTCCATCACCGGCGAGAAGCGGGAGATGGCTCCGGCGCGCAGGTAGTCCCCGTAGGAGAAGCCGCCCGCGAGGACGACCGCGTCGACCTGGTGCAGGTCCTTGTCGCGGTGCCACAGCGAGACCGGCTCGGCCCCCGCGAGGCGGACGGCGCGCAGCGAGTCACGGTCGTCGAGCGTTCCGGGGAACGTGACGACTCCGATGCGAGTGGTCACCGTCAGGCCTCGACCTTCACGGTGAAGTCTTCGATGACGGTGTTGGCGAGGAACGTTTCGGCCATCTTGTGGATGCGATCGAGGGCGGCCTGGTCGACCGGACCCTCCACTTCCAGCTCGAAGCGCTTCCCCTGACGGACGTCGGCGATCCCCTCGAAGCCCAGGCGCGGCAGTGCACGCTGCACCGCCTGGCCCTGGGGGTCGAGGATCTCCGGCTTGAGCATGACGTCGACTACGACGCGTGCCACTGGCACTCCCGATGAGGTGTTGGTGCAAGGCGGTTCCATCAGCGTACCCGGCCGAAATTTCTACGCGGGTAGATATCGGAGCCCCTTGATCACCGCGCCGTTTCGGCTTCACCAACGCTTCGCAAAATCCCCAGGAAAACCACGTACCCGGCATTGCGGCGGGACACGCGGAGAGAATTAACTGGGCTTCGCAATGCAATGAGAATCGGGGTACAAAGGAATCAACCGGGATTCCGGCCGAAAGCTGCATTGCCCCAAAACATCCGAACAGGTGACATCGCCGCACGTCAGCGGGTGGCGGCGGCGCACGAAGGGACCGATATCCGTGGCTCAGCGCGTAGTGGTCACACTCTCCGACGACATCGACGGCGGAGAAGCGGCGGAAACGGTCATGTTCGCCCTGGACGGTAAGTCGTACGAGATCGACCTCAATGTGGCCAACGCAAAGAAACTGCGGAAGAGCCTCGCGCCCTTCGTGGCCGCCGGCCGTCGCCAGTCGCGCTCGGGGAAGACCTTCAAGCACACCTCGGTCGCCCCCGACCCGGCCGTCGTCCGCGCGTGGGCCCGGTCCCACCAGCACGACGTACCGCCGCGGGGGCGCATCCCCAAGAAGATCTACGAGGCCTACAACGCGGCCCACTGAGGGCCGATTTGCCATCCACCCCCTCCCTTCGGCTAATGTGTGGATCACGCCGAGGGGCGAGGCCGCAGGTCAGAGCCTCCGAGGTCGTGCGGGTGTAGTTCAGTAGCAGAACATCCCTCTTCCAGAGGGAAGGCGCAGTGTGCGATTCCTGTCACCCGCTCTGCATGACTCTCCGACCACTCCGGTGGATCGGGTAGAGTGATGCTCGTACTGCCCCGGCAGTGCACTGCTTGCGGACGTAGCTCAGTTGGTAGAGCACCACCTTGCCAAGGTGGATGTCGCGCGTTCGAGTCGCGTCGTCCGCTCTGTGAGTAGAGGGCCCCGATCCTGGTGATCGGGGCCTTCTTCGTTTTCCCTGAACTTCCCCCGCCGACCGCCGGGCGGCCTGACAAATGTCATCGCCGGTCATGACAGCGCGCACTGCCGAGCCGTTGCGGACGCCGCGACGCTGGCGTCATGACCGATACCGTGATCGAAGCCCGCGACCTGCGCCGCGGTTATGCCGGAGGATTCGAGGCCGTACGGGGCGTCTCCTTCTCCGTGACGCGCGGCGAGGTCTTCGCCCTGCTCGGCACCAACGGCGCGGGCAAGACCTCGACCGTCGAACTCCTGGAGGGACTGGCCGCCCCCGACGCCGGAGAGGTCCGCGTCTTCGGGCTCGACCCGTACGCGCGGCGGGCCGAGGTCCGGCCGCGCACCGGGGTCATGCTCCAGGAGGGCGGGTTCCCCTCCGACCTGTCGGTCACCGAGACCGTACGGATGTGGGCCGGGGTCACCACCGGGGCCCGCCCGGCGGCCGAGGTGCTGGACCTGGTCAGTCTGGCCGCACGGTCCTCCGTACGCGTCAAGCAGCTGTCCGGCGGCGAGCGGCGGCGGCTGGACCTGGGGCTGGCCCTGCTCGGCCGGCCCGAGGTGCTCTTCCTGGACGAGCCGACCACCGGCATGGACCCCCAGGGCCGCCGGGACACCTGGGACCTCGTCCGCGAGCTGCGCGCACAGGGGACCACCGTGCTCCTGACCACGCACTACCTGGAGGAGGCCGAGGAACTCGCCGACCGCCTCGCGATCCTCCACGAGGGCGAGCTCGTCCTGTCCGGCACCCCGGCCGAGGTGACCGCCACCCGCCCGGCCCGCATCCGCTTCACCCTGCCCGCCGGGGTGCCCGCGGCCCGGCTTCCCCTGACCCTGCGGGCGGCCGCCTCCGGGCAGCGCGTGGAGATCCGTACCGAACGCCTCCAGGCCGACCTGACCGAGCTGCTGGGCTGGGCGCGGGAGGCGGGCGTCGAACTGGCCGGGCTCGACGCCCGGTCCGCCTCCCTGGAGGAGGCCTTCCTGGAGATCGCCCGGAACCGCCGCGGCGCCGGCGGCCGTACCGAGGACACAAGGGCGGGGACCCGATGAACACGCTCACCCTGAACACCGGCCGGATCACCGCACTCGGCCGCTCCGAACTGACCCTGCTGGTGCGCAACCGGGCCACGCTCAGCCTGGCCCTGCTGATGCCGCTGCTGATGGTCCTCGTCCTGCGTTCCTCCCTCGGCGACGCCGACGGCGCGCAGGCGGTCGGCGAGGCCACCCTGACCGGCGGGATCGGCATGGTGCTGCTCCTCGTCGTCCACATGAACCTGGTGTCCTCCTACGTCGCCCGCCGCGAGGAACTCGTCCTCAAGCGGCTGCGGACCGGCGAGGCGAGCGACGTGGAGATTTTGGCCGGGACCGCCCTGCCCGCCGCCGCCCTGGCCCTCGCGCAGATCGCCGTCCTCGCCGTCGCCGGGGCGGCCGTCCTGGACGTGCGGATGCCGCGCAACCCGCTGCTCATCGGCGTTGCCGTCCTCGCCGGCATCCTGCTGCTCGCCGCCCTCTCCGCGGTCACCAGCTCCGTCACCCGCACCGTGGAGACCGCGGGCCTCACCACACTGCCGCTGTTCCTGGCGAGCGCCCTCGGATCGGGGATGTTCGCACCGGCGGACTCCCTGCCGGACGCGGTCGCCTCGGTGTGCGAACTCCTCCCGCTGAGCGGCGTGATGACGCTCGTACGGGCCGGCTGGGGCGGCGGCGCGGCCGGCGGGGACCTGCTGGGTGCCGGGCTCACCACGCTGGCCTGGATCATGATCAGCGTGTTTGCTGTCCAGCGGTGGTTCCGCTGGGAACCGCGCCGCTAGAACGAGTCGGGGGACGGGCACGGTGCCGAAGTTGACCGGGTGGTGGAAGAACCGCAGCAGTGCGGGGAAGGTCGAGCTGTACACACGGGGGTCGTTCCACCTCTTCGTGCTCCTGGAGATCACGTCGTTCGGGGTGGCCCCGGTGGCCTCCGCGGCCGGGAAGTCCTCCGTGGTGGTGCCGGTCGCGCTCTTCCTGCTGCTGTGCGCCCACGCCGTCCTGTGCGGGGTGCTCACCTCCAAGGCGCTGCACTGGGTGGTGGGGCGGCGCGAGCGCCCCACCCGGCTGGCGGTGACGACGGCCGCCGTGACGGGCGCGTGCGCCCTGGGCGTCCTGGTCCTGCGGGTGACCGGCCACATCTCCGAAGCCGCGGTGGCTCCGACGCTGGTGGCCGGGCTGACCTGGTTCGCCTCCGGTTCCCTCGTGCTGTGCCTGCGGTCGGTGAAGCGCATGTGGTACGTCCCGTCGACGGCGGCGGTCGCCGCGGGACTGGCCGCCTTGGCCGTGGGCATGCCGGCCGCCACGGCGCTCGGGTACGCCGTCGGTGTGCTGCTGGGCAGCCTGTTCTTCGGCGCGACCTGCGGGTTCTCGGCCTGGCTGCTCACCACGGTCTACGAGCTGGACCGCTCGCGCGAGGTCCAGGCCCGCCTCGCGGTGGCCGAGGAGCGGCTGCGCTTCGGCCGCGACCTGCACGACGTGATGGGCCGCAACCTGGCGGTCATCGCCCTCAAGAGCGAGCTGGCGGTGCAACTGGCCCGCCGCGAACGGCCGGAGGCCGTGGAGCAGATGATCGAGGTCCAGCGGATCGCCCGGGAGTCCCAGCGGGAGGTGCGCGACGTGGTGCGCGGCTACCGGGAGGCGGACCTCGCGGTGGAACTGGAAGGCGCGCGCGGTGTGCTCAGCGCCGCCGGGATGGACTGCCGGGTCGACTTCCGCGGCGGGCCGGAGCTGCCGTCCGAGGTGCAGTCGGCGCTCGGCTGGGTGGTCCGCGAGGCCACGACGAACGTCCTGCGGCACGGTGACGCCCAGCACTGCCTGATCCGGCTGACCGCCCTGGAGGGCGGAGCCGTGACGCTGGTCGTGGAGAACGACGGGGCCCCCGAGAGTCCCGCCGGGCCGCCCGGCTCCGGCCTCGCCGGACTGCGCGAGCGGCTCGCCGCCCTGGACGGGACGCTGCAGGCCGGACCGGTGGGCGACGGGAGGTTCCGGCTGCACGCGCAGATCCCGGGCCGACGACTGGAAGAACTGGAGGTGCGGGCGTGAGCCCCGTACGCGTACTGCTCGCCGACGACGAGCACCTGATCCGCGGGGCGCTGGCCGCGCTGCTCGCCCTGGAGGACGACCTGGTCGTCGTCGCCGAGGCGGCCTCGGGCCCCGAGGCACTGGCCATGGCACGGGCGCACCGGCCGGACGTGGCGGTGCTGGACCTGCAGATGCCGGGGGCGGACGGTGTGAGTGTCGCCACAGCGCTGCGGGCCGAACTCCCCGACTGCAAGGTCATGATCGTGACCAGTCACGGGCGCCCCGGGCACCTGAAACGGGCCCTGGCCGCGGGCGTGCGGGCCTTCGCCCCGAAGACGGTCTCGGCGCAGCGGCTGGCCGAGCTGATCCGCACCGTGCACGCCGGAGGCCGTTACGTGGACCCGGAGTTGGCGGCCGACGCGATCAGCGCGGGGGACTCCCCGCTGACCGCCCGGGAGGCCGAGGTACTGGAACTGGCCGGGGACGGCGCACCGATCGCGGAGATCGCGGAACGGGCCTCGCTGTCACAGGGGACCGTCCGCAACTACCTGTCCTCGGCGGCCACGAAGCTGGGCGCGGAGAACCGGCACACGGCAGTGCGTCTCGCACGGGAGCGGGGTTGGGTATAGTAGGTCTCGCCTTACAGCGCCTGCGGACATAGCTCAGTTGGTAGAGCACCACCTTGCCAAGGTGGATGTCGCGCGTTCGAGTCGCGTTGTCCGCTCTGCAGGGAAGAAGCCCCGGTCCTCGGACCGGGGCTTCTCGCGTTCCTACGACCAGTCGAGGCCGGTCAGACGCTCGTACGCCTCGATGTACTTGGCGCGGGTCTGCGCGACGACCTCGGCCGGCAGGGCCGGCGGCGGGAGTTCACCCTTCGGGTCCCAGCCGGAGGCCGCGGAGGCCAGCCAGTCGCGGACGTACTGCTTGTCGAAGGAGGGCTGCGGGCGGCCCGGCTGCCACTGGTCGGCCGGCCAGAAGCGGGAGGAGTCCGGGGTCAGCACCTCGTCCGCGGCGACCAGCGTGCCGTCCTGCGGGTCGAAGCCGAACTCGAACTTGGTGTCGGCCAGGATGATCCCGCGTTCGCGGGCGATGTCCCGGGCCCGGCTGTACACGGCGAGGGTGGTTTGGCGCAGCAGCGCGGCCGTCTCCGGGCCGGTGGTGCGCGCGACCTCCTCGTAGGAGACGTTCTCGTCGTGCTCGCCGACCTCGGCCTTGGCGGCCGGGGTGAAGATCGGGCCGGGCAGCTCGGAGCCGTCCACGAGGCCCTCGGGCAGGCCCAGTCCGCAGACCGTGCGGGTCCGGTTGTACTCGGCCAGGCCCGAGCCGGTCAGGTAGCCGCGGGCCACGCACTCGACGGGGACCATGTCCAGGTTCTTGCAGACCAGCGTGCGGCCGGCCCAGTCGGCGGGGGCCCCGGCGGGCAGCTCGGTGGAGACGACGTGGTGCGGGACGAGGTCCGCGAGCTGGTCGAACCACCACAGGGAGAGCTGGGTCAGGACGCGTCCCTTGTCCGGGATCTCGGTGGGCAGGACCCAGTCGAAGGCGGAGATGCGGTCGCTGGCGACCATGACGAGGCGGCCGTCCTCGTCCCGGTAGAGGTCGCGCACCTTGCCGGTGTGGAGGTGGACGAGGCCCGGAACCTGAACCGGCTCGGGCTTTTCGACGAATCCGGACACGGGATCTCCCTGTGGTTCTGTATGAAGCGCACACCGATTCTCGCGCACCCGTGTCCCCTCCACGGGACAGGGGGTGTGCCGGGCGCGTACGCGGCCGGGTCTAGTCGCGCTTGCAGATCCGGTCGAGGAGATTGGCGGTGGCCCGCTGCACGCGCTCGTCGACGTGGCCCGGGCGGTCGAGTGCCGGGGACCAGGCGAAGGTGCCGGAGGCGAAGACGAAGGCCCCGCTGGGCGCCCGGTAGAGAGAAGTCTCCTGGTGGCGCCGCTGCCCCTCGCTGTCGAGGTACGGGGAGTGCGCGAGCAGGATCCGGTCCTGGTGCTCGGGGAGCTGGGTGCGCGGGAAGTACCGGTCGGCCTCGCCCGCGACCAGGCCGGGCAGTTCGTCGTTCTCGGCGGCGCCGGTGGCGTCCCACAGCCAGTGCGTGGCGTTGCGCACGATCAGCGGCGCCGGGTCGGGGACGCGACCCGCGTACTGGATGCCGAGGAGCTGCTGCTCCGGGCGGTCGACCTCGCGCCAGAGGCTGGGGCGGCCCGGTCCGCGCCGTTTTCGGCAGGTGAGCAGCCGGTCCTCCACCCCCGACGGCGAGGGGGCCAGCTCGACCTGCCAGTACATGGTGTTCGCGGAGAGGAAGACGAGTGAGGTCCCGTGACTGCGGGCCCGCTCGACGGTGCGGCGCATGGCGGCCGACCAGTACTCGTCGTGGCCGGGGAAGACCAGGCCGCGGTAGCGGGTGGGGTCGACGCGGCCGGCGTGCAGGTCGCGGGTGTCGGCGTAGGCGATGTCGTAGCCGTAGCGCTCGGCCCAGCGGACGAAGTCGTAGGCGTGGCCCACGTGGAGGGGCAGGCCGGCGCCCGCGTAGGGCCGGTCGAAGGAGACGGTGACGGCCGCGTCCTGCTCGCCGAGGAGTCGGCCCGACTCGTCCCAGGCGTGGTAGAGGCTGGCACCGGTGCGGCCGTCCTCCGGGTAGAGGTTGTACGCCTGCCAGGTGATGTCGGGGAGCAGGAGCAGGAGGTCCGCGGGGTGGTCGTCGCGGACCGTGAACGGAATGTGGGAGCGGTAGCCGTCGACCGTGGTGAGGACGGCGACGTACGCGCCGACGCTCCAGTAGGACGGGACCTGCAGGCGCCAGGAGAGCCACCAGTGGTGGCAGGAGACGGTCCGGTCCGCGGCCAGCGGCGCGGGCTGGACGATGCCGGAGAGGCGCGGGCTGGTGGTGATCTTGGAGGCGCCGTCGCCGCCGTAGTGGCCGATCCGGTACACGTCGACGGAGAACTGCTGCGGCGGGTCGACGGTGATGTGGAAGTCGATGGCCTCGCCCGGGGCGACGGCGCCGGTGGAGGCGAAGCCCTTGATCTGGCGGTTCACGTCGTCCGCGGTGCGGGGGCCGCCGTTGCCCCGGGCCCGGGGGATCTGGCCGGTACCGGCGGCCGCGGCGGCCGGGTCCACGTACCAGGGGACGACCTGGCCGGTGTCGTCGAAGTAGAGCTCGCTGCCCCGGAACCAGGGCAGGGGGCCCTGCCCGAAGGGGTCGTTCACCGCGTGCGCGAGCGCACCCGACTCCCAACGCCGGATCTGGTCCGTACCCATGACCGCTCCCCTCCCTCGCTCCCCGGGCCGGCGTGCATCGCCTCGGTGGGTGGCGCCCGTTGCGCCGGTGCGGTACTTCTCGGACATCCGCCTCGGAACATCCAGCCGCTACCGGTCCCAGCACATCACATTACGCACGCACTCCGTCACCGTTCGTCGCGAATTGGCGGGAGAGGACCCAGGAGGCCGGGCGTCTGCGTCCCCTTGGCGCCTGCCGGCCGCTTGTCGGCGCCCTCTGTCGGCGCCCGCCTCCGCGTCCTGCCGTCCGTCTGCCGTCCGTGCCGCGTCTCAGACGAGGCGGACGGGCTTCTCCGGGCGGACGCCCAGGGCCGAGAGCCACTCCCGCAGCGGCTCGGGGTCGCCGTCCTCGACGAGGCACAGCACGCGGGGGGCCAGATCGCTGCGGCGGTCACCGCCGACCAGGAGGACCGGGCCGTCGAGCCAGTCCATGCCGGGGGCGGCGCCGGCGGAGTCCACGGCGGCGCAGCACACCATCGCCGTCACATGGTCCGCCAGCAGGTCCCGGCCGCTGCGCGGCGGCTGGAGGGGGAACAGCGGCACGGCGTCCGCGCCGCGCGCCTTCCCGGCGCTGCCCGCGGCCCGCTCCTCGCGGGCCAGCTCGGCGCTGAGCCGGCCGGCGAGGGCCTCGCCGAGGCCGCCCTCTCCCGCGGCGTTCGCCAGGCAGCCCAGCACCCGCTCCAATGTCGGTCCGGTGAAGGCGTCCCCGGCGGCGGGAGCGGTGTCGGAGGCCTCGATCGTGGCGGGACCGGCCGCGCCGGACGGGCCGGAAGCAGCGGGCGAGCCGGCGGCGGCAGCAGCGGCGCCGGCGGCGGATGTCGGGGCGGGGGTCATGGAGGCGGCAGGAGCGCTGCCGGCCGGGCTCGCGGCACCCGCGGACGCGGGTGAGCCGGGGGAGCCGGCCGGGCCGGTGAGGGCGTCCAGGGCCGCGTGCAGGCGGGCCGCCTCCGTACGCCACTTTCGGTCCACGACCTCCTCCGGATACGCGGCCCAGTCCACCGGCGACCAGTCGGGTCCGGCTTCGGCCGGGCCGCCGTGGAAGAGCCGGGCGGCCAGCAGGGAGGTCGCCTCGTCGATCGCGCCGGGCTGCTCCAGCAGGTCACAGGCGGGCCGCTCGCCGAGGCGCGAGGTGAAGCCCTCGGCCAGCCGGTCCCGCCGCGACAGCTCGGTCAGCGCCGAGACCACCCCGGCGTCCAGGTGCGCCGGCCATCGGCCCATCCGCCAAGCGGGCAGCGCCACCCGGGTCAGCAACCGGTCCCAGCCCGCGTAGGCGAGGCCGACCTGCTCCTGGGCGACGATCCGCAGCCCGTAGTCCACATCCTGGGCGCGGTCCGACGCGGCGGCGGCGACCCCGCGCTCCATCTCGGCCGCGTCCGTCCGGCACAGTCTCAGCAGCAGCCGGGCGGGGGCGGCGATCCAGCCGAGGCCGCGGCGACCGCCCACGTCCACGGCCGCGTCCAAGCCCCGTACGAAGCCGCGTGCGTCGGCTATGTCCGGATGCGCGGAGGGACCCGTACCGGCGACGACCGGCGCGAGGACCGCCCGCAGCTCGGCGACCCGCATCCACCACAGGAACGGCGAACCGATCACCAGCACGGGGGCCGCACCCGGCGCCGACTGGGGGCCGCCGGCTATGCCGCCCCGGCGGTGGGCCGCGTGGGTGCGGTCCTCCAGCCAGCTGTCGCAGTCCGGCGTCAGGGCTATGGCGGAGGGCGGCGGCACGCCCATCCGGTCGGCCAGGTCCCGCACCAGCCGGTACAGGTCGGGCGCGGCGGCCTCCGCCAGCGGCACCGTCGGCGTCACCGCCGGGCCCGCCCGCAGCACCACGGCGGCGAAGACCCCGCCGAGGAGCAGCACCAGCGCCGCGACCGCGCACACCGCGAGGGTGACGGCGCCCCAGGGCCCGCCGGTCAGCCGGCCCGTCGCCCGGGCGGTCACCAGCACCACGGCGACTGCGGCGGGCAGCAGCACGACGGCCAGGGCCCGGCTGCGCACGCGCAGCACGGCCAGAGCGCGGGACCGCGCGGACGGAACGCCCGCTTCCATGGTCGAACCGAATCCGGACACGGCCGGTCTCACCCCCTCTGCCCTGCGGCTGCGTTGCTCACTCCCCCACTGTGACACCCGCCACTGACATCGCAAGGTCGGTGGGCCAAGTGCCGGAATGCTTGCGCCGCACCCTAGTTGGGGCACGCCCGGCCGTCAGGCAGACAAGCTGACGATCACCCGATGGAATGGCTTTGGGTAAAGGTGGATGCGTTCGAAGAAGGCCGGATGCAGTCGCACGCGGACACGCCCGCGGGCCCGGGCGCAGGGAGTGCGCACCGGGCCCGCGGGCTGCGGAGCCGTTGCTCAGCCGAGGCCGGCCGCCTTCGCGGCGATGTCCGTACGGTGCTGCGAGCCGTCCAGCCGGATGCGCGCCACCGCCGTATACGCCTTCTCGCGAGCCTGCGCCAGATCGGAACCGGTCGCCGTCACCGACAGCACGCGACCGCCCGCGCTGACGACGGCGCCGCCCTCGCGCCGGGTCCCGGCGTGCAGCACGTACGCGTCGGGCGCGTCCTGGGCGGCCACGTCGGCCAGGCCCTCGATCGGGTCACCGGTGCGCGGGGTGCCGGGGTAGTTGTGCGAGGCGATGACGACCGTGACGGCCGCGTCCTCGCGCCAGACCAGCGGGGGCTCGTCGGCCAGGGTGCCGTTGGCGGCGTTCAGCAGCACGCGCGCGAGCGGGGTGCGCAGACGGGCCAGGACCACCTGGGTCTCGGGGTCGCCGAACCGGGCGTTGAACTCGATGACCCGGGTGCCGCGGCTGGTGATCGCGAGGCCCGCGTAGAGCAGCCCCGAGAAGGGGGTGCCGCGGCGGCGCAGCTCGTCGACGGTCGGCTGGAGGACCAGCTCCATGACCTCGTCGACCAGCTTGGGGTCGGCCCAGGGCAGCGGGGAGTACGCGCCCATGCCTCCGGTGTTGGGCCCCTGGTCGCCGTCCAGGGCGCGCTTGAAGTCCTGCGCGGGCTGGAGCGGGACCACGGTCACGCCGTCGGTGATGGCGAAGAGGGAGACCTCGGGGCCGTCGAGGTACTCCTCGATGACCACCCGGTCGCAGGCGAGCGCGTGGGCGCGGGCCGCGGCGAGGTCCTCGGTGACCACGACGCCCTTGCCCGCGGCCAGACCGTCGTCCTTGACGACGTAGGGGGCGCCGAAGGCGTCGAGGGCCGCGTCCACCTCCTCCGGGGTGGTGCAGACGTAGCTGCGCGCGGTCGGGACGCCGGCCGCCGCCATCACGTCCTTGGCGAAGGCCTTGGAGCCTTCGAGCTGCGCGGCCTCGGCGGACGGGCCGAAGACGGGGATGCCGGCGGCGCGCACGGCGTCGGCGACTCCGGCGACCAGCGGGGCCTCCGGGCCGACGACGACCAGGTCGGCGCCGATGTCGGCCGCGAGTGCGGCGACGGCTTCGCCGTCGAGGGCGTCGACCGGGCGGAGCTCGGCCACCTCGGCGATGCCGGCGTTGCCGGGAGCGCAGTACAGCGCGGAGACGTCGGGGTCGAGGGACAGAGAGCGGCACAGGGCATGTTCGCGGGCGCCGCCGCCGATGACGAGGACCTTCACGCTGCTCAGCCTAGCCCGGACGCCGGGCCCGGCTTCGTGCGGCCACCCAACTACGACGGGCTACTCATTCGTGTATTCCTCCACAACGGTGGCTCCGAGCTCGCGCACGATCAGGTCGTGACCGGTCAGTGCGCTCTCGACCAGGTCGGGGTCGTCGTCCTCCGCGAAGTCGTCCTCGGGGGCGACCGGCGCGGGCGCCTGCTGCACGGGAGGCGGCGGGGCGGAGGCCGACTGCTGGGACTGCTGGGGCGGCTGCGGCCGCTGGGACGGCTGCTGCGGCGCGGCCGGAGCCTGCGGGGCCGGGGACGTGGCCTGCTGCTGCGGGGGCGGCGGGGTGTGGGCCGGGGCGGGTGCGGAGGGCGCCCCGTACGACGACGGTCCCGGGCCGGCGGCCGGGGAGCCGCCTCCCACGACGGCGTCGATCTTCCAGTTGACCTGGAACTGCTCGGCCAGGACCGCCTTCAGCACGTCCTCGCTGCCGCTGCTGGCGAAGTTGTCGCGGGCTCCGGCGTTGGGGAAGCCCAGCTGCAGGGTGGTTCCGTCGAATCCGGTGACCTGGGCGTTCTGGCTGAGCAGGATCCAGGTGAAGCGACGGCGGTTCTTGACCGCCTCCAGGACCGTCGGCCACATGGCCTGGACCTGTCCGGCTCCGGCAGCCATGGCGGGGGAAGGCGCGGGGGCCGCGGCGGACGGCGCGGCGGCGGGGGCCGGCGTGGCCGGCACGTGTGCCGGAGCAGGCGCGCCCTGGCCGGGGGCCGCGGCGCTGGGCCACGCTCCGGGGGCGGGGGCCGCGGCGGCCGGCCGGGCGGCCGGGGCCCCGCTGCCGGGCTGCGCCGCCCCGGGCCACGCTCCGGGCACGGAGGGGGCCTGAGCGGGTGCGGCGGCGGCCGGCGCGGCTGCGGGCGGCTGCGCGGGGGCCGCCGGAGAAGCCACGGGAGCGTCAGGGGCGGCAGAAGCCACGGGAGGCCGTACCGGCTCCGCAGCGGCGGCCGGCGCGACCGGTCCCGCCGTCGAGGCCGGGGTGCGCGACACGGCGGCGGCCCGCGCGGCGGCGGGCCCCCCGCCCGGACCGGCGGGCGCCATGGCGTGCGCCTCCGGACCCGGCACGTAGCCCATCGCGGGAGCCACGGCCCGGGGCGCGGCGAGGGCGGCGGCCCCGCTGCGCTCCAGCCGGTCGAGCCGTGCCTGGAGGGACCGCTCGTCGTCGAAGGCGGCGGGGAGCAGGACGCGGGCGCAGATCAGCTCCAGCTGGAGCCGCGGCGAGGTCGCACCCCGCATCTCGGTGAGGCCGGCGTTGACCAGGTCGGCGGCGCGCGAGAGCTCGGCGGCGCCGAAGACCGACGCCTGCGCCTGCATCCGCTCGACGACATCGGCGGGGGCGTCGATCAGCCCCTTCTCCCCGGCATCGGGCACGGCTGCGAGGATGACCAGGTCGCGCAGCCGCTCCAGCAGGTCGGCGACGAAGCGGCGCGGGTCGTTGCCGCCCTCCACGACCCGGTCGACGACCTCGAACGCGGCCGCGCCGTCCCCGGAGGCGAAGGCGTCGACGACGGAGTCGAGCAGCGAGCCGTCGGTGTACCCGAGCAAGGAGGTGGCCATGGCATACGTCACACCCTCCTCGCCCGCGCCGGCCAGGAGCTGGTCCATGACGGACATCGAGTCACGCACGGATCCGGCGCCGGCGCGCACGACGAGCGGCAGCACACCGTCCTCGACCCGGGCGCCCTCGCGGCCGCAGACCTCGCCCAGGTATTCGCGCAGGGTGCCGGGCGGGACGAGGCGGAAGGGGTAGTGGTGCGTGCGGGACCGGATGGTCCCGATTACCTTCTCCGGCTCGGTGGTGGCGAAGATGAACTTGAGGTGCTCCGGCGGCTCCTCGACCACCTTCAGCAGGGCGTTGAAGCCCGCCGAGGTGACCATGTGGGCCTCGTCGATGATGTAGATCTTGTAGCGGCTGGAGGCCGGTCCGAAGAAGGCCTTCTCGCGCAGGTCGCGGGCGTCGTCCACACCGCCGTGCGAGGCGGCGTCGATCTCGATGACGTCGATGGAGCCCGGCCCGTTCCTGGCGAGGTCCCTGCAGGACTGGCACTCGCCGCACGGGGTCGGAGTGGGACCCTGCTCACAGTTCAGGCACCGGGCGAGGATGCGCGCGCTGGTGGTCTTTCCACACCCGCGCGGTCCGCTGAACAGGTACGCGTGATTGACCCGGTTGTTGCGCAGGGCCTGCATCAGGGGGGCAGTGACATGCTCCTGACTGATGACCTCGGCGAACGACTCGGGGCGGTAGCGGCGGTACAGCGCAAGGGACGACACGTCTACGAGGTTATCCGGGCCCACCGACAACAGCGGCCCGCCGAGGCCACCGGCCCCCACCACGGGCCCCGGAACACAGGCCCGGGAACGCAAAGGGCCCCCCACGCACCCGCCAGAGCCCACTTACCCTTGCTGCCTTCCGGCCCTGGGGGAGTTGGGTGAGATAGCGCCACGTGAGGGGCTGGGCCCCACCCTAGCGGATCCGCACCCCTGGAATCGACCCCGCCCCCACCCCCGACCCCCGGCCGGCTCCCGCCGGACGATCACGTTCGCGAGCACCCCTCCACGTCTTGTATTGTTTGCGGCGGAGGATTCGCCTAGAGGCCTAGGGCGCACGCTTGGAAAGCGTGTTGGGGGCAACCCCTCACGAGTTCGAATCTCGTATCCTCCGCCAGTGCCTCACCGGGCACTTGAAGACCCCGACCGGGAAACCGGCCGGGGTCTTCTGCGTTTGCCCGGTCCGCCCGACAAGACCGTCCCCTTCGGTACGGACACCGAGGAGATCGTCGCCGGGTACGCGAAGCAGCTGACGTACACGGACGTCCGCCGGCTCGGCCAAGCCATGCAGTGGTACGGCCCGGAGGCCGGTAAATAACGTGCGTCCGGCGGTCTCGGTCCTGGTCTCCTTCGCCCCCGTCCAGAGCTGTTGGGACGTGGCACAGCTGGGCGTGGCCGCAGGTCAGGACGTCCACGGTCCCCGCCGGACCCCCATACGAACAAGTGGGAAGCGTTCAGCCGAAGGTGGGCATCTCACCGACCGTCGTGGACATGTCGATCACCGCGAAGGCGGCGCCCTGCGGGTCGGAGACCGCCGCGAAGCGGCCGAACGGGCTGTCCATCGGGCCGAAGTGCAGCTTCCCGCCGTGCTTCTGCGTCTTCGACACGGCCTCGTCGCAGTCCGGGACGCCGAAGTAGACCTGGATGTACGGGGGCACCTCCGGCGGGAAGTCGTCGTCCATCTTCATCCGGCCGAGCACCGGGCGCCCCGGAGCGCCGACGCTGAAGACCTTGAAGTCCATGTCCATCGGCTCCGGGTCGTCACCCGGCTCCATCTGCGCCGCGGCGTAGGGGAAGACCTTCGTCAGGAACGCGTCGGGCTTGTCCGGCTCCCGGGTGAAGACCTCCGCCCAGGCGTAGGAACCCGCTTCGCCCATCTTCTCGAAGCCCTTGTGCTCGCCCGGCTGCCAGACGCCGAAGACGG
Organism: Streptomyces sp. NRRL F-2664; assembly: GCF_000719345.1. Lineage (GTDB taxonomy): Bacteria > Actinomycetota > Actinomycetes > Streptomycetales > Streptomycetaceae > Streptomyces. The sequence goes on along the minus strand of NZ_JOFX01000004.1, from coordinate 260,731 downwards.
CGCCGCTCGGCTCCTTCGCGATCAACATCGTGCCGAAGGCGCCGACCTGCATCGGGCCCATCAGGACCTCGCCGCCGTTCGCGGTCACCTTCCCGGCGGTGGCCGCCGCGTCGGGCGAGGCGAAGTACAGGCACCACTGCGAGGGGGCGTCGACCCCCGGCATCGGCGGTACGACGGCCGCGACGGCCTTGCCGTCGGAGTAGGCCTGCGTGTAGTTGCCGTACTCGGTGCTGGACTCGCCGAAGGTCCAGCCCAGCACGTCACCGTAGAAGGTCTTGGCGCCCTCCACGTCCCGGAACATCGCGTCCACCCAGCACGGCGCGCCCTCGGGGTACTCCTGCATGATCGATCGACTCCTCGGATCGTTCGCGGCTGTCGTCGTACTCACGCTAGGCGCGCGGTGTGCCGACCGCGCGGGGAGCGCGCCCGCGCGGGACGCTGGAGCCATGGACAAGGACATCACCATCCGCCTGGCCCAGCAGCCCGAGGCCGACGCGCTCCTCGGCCGCAGCCCGCTCGCCGCGCTCGTCGGCATGCTGCTGGACCAGCAGGTGCCGATGGAGTGGGCGTTCTCGGGCCCGTGGACGATCGCCCGGCGGCTGGACTCCGACGATCTGGACGCGCACACCATCGCCGCCTACGACCCGGAGGCCTTCGCCGCCCTGCTCTCCGAGAAGCCGGCCGTGCACCGGTACCCGGGCTCGATGGCGACGCGGATCCAGCAGCTGTGCGCGTACCTGGTGGAGCACTACGACGGGAACGCCGAGGCCGTCTGGGCCGACGCCACGACGGGCCGGGAGCTGCTGGGGAGGCTCAAGGCGCTGCCGGGCTTCGGCGAGCAGAAGGCGCAGATCTTCCTCGCCCTGCTGGGCAAGCGGTTCGGGGTGCGGCCCACGGGCTGGCGGGAGGCGGCGGGCGGCTACGGCCAGGCGAACGTCTACCGCTCGGCGGCCGACATCACCGGGCCGGAGTCGCTGGCCAAGGTGCGTGCGCACAAGCAGGAGATGAAGGCCGCCGCCAAGGCGGCGAAGGCCGCCGGAGGCGCCTGAGCCGTGGGCCCTCCGGGCCTCCTCCCGACCGCCTCCCCGGCAGGCGGTGCCCGCCGGATTGACCGGGAGTACGGGGCCGCGATTGACCCGTGCCGCCGGTCGATCGGCCTCCTAGATTGGTCGGCATGACACAGATCGCGACCCGCGCCGCCACTGCCGAGACCGTCCAGGACGCCCCCGGCAGCCTCATCACCCTGCTGGCCGACACCGCCGAACTCACCTGCAACACGGCGACCTTCGAGGAGGGCGCGGCAGGCGCCCCGGTGCACTTCCACACCCGCGCGACCGAGTTCTTCCACGTCACCGCCGGACGCCTCGACGTCCTGGTCGGCGACGAGATCCAGACCCTGGGCGCCGGGGACTTCCTCGCGATCCCGCCGGGCGTGAAGCACGCCTTCGCGCCCGCCGCCGGCCACCCGGCGAGCGTCTTCGTCGGCTTCACCCCCGGCATGGGCCGCTTCGACTACTACCGCCTCCTCGGCCGGGTCAACGCGGGCGAGGCCACCGTGCAGGACATCAAGGACAGCTCGGCGGCCTACGACAACCACTACGCCGAAAGCCCCGCCTGGAGCGGCCGCCGCCGCAGCGCGGAGCCGTAGACGACGTCCGCGTCGAGGCGGCGCAGTTCCTCCGCGAGCAGTTCCGCGCCGCTGCGGACCTTCAGCGCCACCCTGCGGTCGGGGCTGCCCGGCAGGATCAGGGTGGCCAGCGCCCCGGCGGGCCGGTCCACCCGGATCTCGCCGCCCGAGGTGTGCAGCACCACCCCGGTGATGACCGGGCCGTCGGTCGCGACCCGGTCCACCGGGACGCCGAGCCGGTCCTCCAGCCAGCGGGCCAGCAGCTCGGCGCTCGCGTTGTCCGGCTCGCTCTCCACCGCCGCGCCGGTCACCGGCAGCGGCTTCTGGTCCAGGGCGGCGGCCAGCAGGGCCCGCCACGGCGTCAGCCGGGTCCAGGCGAGGTCGGTGTCGCCGGGCTGGTATCCGGCGGCCCGCTCGGCCAGCACGCCGACCGGGTCGACGGCGGCCGCCGCGTCCGTGATCCGGCGCTGCGCGAGCGCGCCGAGCGGGTCCCCCGCCAGGTCGGCGGGGGCGTCGGCCGGCCACCACGCCACCACCGGCGCGTCCGGCACCAGCAGTGGCAGGACGACCGAGCCGGCCTGCTCGGTGAGCGCGCCGTGCAGCCGCAGCAGGACGAGTTCGCCGGCCCCGGCGTCCGATCCGACGCGCAGCTCGGCGTCGACCCGGCTCGCGCGCAGCTTGTGCGGGCCGCGCGAGACCCGCTTGATGACCGCGATGATGCGGCAGGGATGCTCGCGCGAGGCCTCGGAGGCCGCGCGTACGGCGTCGTAGGCGTTCTCCTCGTCGGTGACGACGACGAGCGTCAGCACCAGCCCCATGGTGGGGCTGCCTATCGCCCGGCGTGCTGCGAGCAGGGCCCGGTTGACCTTGCTGGACGTGGTGTCGGTGAGTTCGGTCCGCATGGGGCGAGTCTGTCACCGGGTCATCTGCGCCGGCGCGCCGTGCCGAAGAGGGACCGCGAGATCTCGCGGCCCAGCTGGGTGCCGACCGACCGGGCCAGCGAGCGGAACAGGCCGCTCCCCACGACCTGCTCGGCCAGTGAGGGGTCCGCCTTCGGGGCGCCGCGGCCGCTCCGGCGCGCAGCCGCCTTCTCCGGGGCCGTGTCCCGCTCCGCCGCCCTCGCCCGCTTCTCGGCCTCGGCCGCCTCCGCGGCGGCCTCCGCCTGGGCCTCCGCGGCGGCCTGCTCGGCGCTGATCCGCTCGTACGCGGACTCGCGGTCGACCGGCTCCGCGTAGCGGGGCCACAGCACGGAGGACTTCACGGCCTGCTCCAGGTCGGCGGCAGGGACGGGGCCCATCAGCGACTGCGGGGCGCGCAGCCGGGTCGCGGCGACCGGCGTGGGGGCGCCGTTCTCGCTGAGCACGGTGACGACCGCCTCTCCGGTCCCCAGGGCGGTGAGCAGCTCCTCCAGGTCGTAGGCGGAGCGCGGGAAGGTCCTCACGGCCGCCTTCAGGGCCTTGGCGTCGTCGGGGGTGAAGGCGCGCAGGGCGTGCTGCACCCGGTTGCCGAGCTGGGCGAGCACGTCGGCCGGCACGTCCTTCGGGGTCTGCGTCACGAAGAAGACACCGACGCCCTTGGAGCGGATCAGCCGGACGGTGCGGGTGACCGCCTGGAGGAAGGCCTTCGAGGCCCCGCCGAAGAGCAGGTGGGCCTCGTCGAAGAAGAACACGAGCTTGGGCTTCTCCAGGTCGCCGACCTCCGGCAGGCCGTTGTAGAGGTCGGCCAGCAGCCACATCAGGAAGGTGGAGAAGAGCTGCGGCTTGTCCTGGACCGCCGGCAGTTCCAGTACGGAGACCACCCCGCGGCCGTCGGCGGCCGTACGCAGGAGCTCGCTCGTGTCGAATTCGGGCTCGCCGAAGAACTGTGCGGCCCCCTGCGCCTCGAAGGCGGTCAGCGCCCGCAGGATCACCCCGGCGGTCGCCGTGGACAGGCCGCCGATGCCCTTCAGCTCCGGCCTGCCCCGGTCGGAGACGAGGAAGGCGACGACTGCGCGCAGGTCCTTGAGGTCGACCAGCTCCAGGCCCTTGGCGTCGGCGTAGTGGAAGATCAGGCCGAGGGACTGCTCCTGCGTCTGGTTGAGCTGGAGCACCTTCGACATCAGCACCGGCCCGAAGGCGGTGACGGTCGAGCGGACCGGGATGCCGGGGCCGATCCCGCCCAGCGAGTAGAACTCGCCCGGGCAGGCGGCGGGCTCCCACTGCTGGGCCACGTCCCGGGCCCGCTCGCCGATGCGTTCGCCGGGCGTACCGGGGGCCGTGATCCCGGAGAGGTCGCCCTTGATGTCCGCGAGGAAGACGGGGACGCCGTTCGCGGACAGCTGCTCGGCGATGAGCTGGAGCGTCTTGGTCTTGCCGGTGCCGGTGGCCCCAGCGACCAGCCCGTGCCGGTTCAGCATCGCCAGCGGGACGCAGATCTGGTGGCCGGGCAGGCACGCGCCGTCCCAGAGGAGGGCTCCCAGCTCGAGCGCCGGTCCGGTGAAGGCGTACCCGGCGGCGATCTGCGCGGCCGGGTCCGTCCGGTCCGCCGCGGCGGCTGCGTCGGTGCTCTCGCTCATGGATCACTCCCCATATGGCACTGTTCACCACCTTTGCACCACCCGTGCGAGGCTGCGCCCGCAGGCACGGGCCCGGTAGGCTTTCCGTGTGATCTTCAAGCGCATCGGAAGCGGGCGGCCGTACCCCGACCACGGCAGGGAAACCACCCGGCAGTGGGCGGACGTCGCGCCGCGCCCGGTCCGGCTCGACCAGCTCGTGACGACCAAGGGCCAGCTGGACCTCGAAACGCTGCTCGCCGAGGACTCGACCTTCTACGGCGACCTCTTCGCCCATGTCGTGAAGTGGCAGGGCGACCTCTACCTGGAGGACGGGCTGCACCGCGCCGTGCGCGCGGCCCTGCAGCAGCGCCAGGTGCTGCACGCCCGCGTCCTCGAGATGGACTGACGCTTCGCGTAGATTGCGCCTTTCGGGTCACCCTTGACCTATCAGCAGATCATTTAGTAGGCATCGCCACCGGGTCGCACTACGCTGCGCCCATGAGCATGCTCACTCCCCCCGGCATGGGCGGAAAGTACCGTGTCACGGGGACCGCCTATCCCCGCATGAGCCGTAAGCGGAGCCGACGTCGGATCGTCCTCGCCGTGCTGGGCTCGGTCCTCGCGCTTGCCCTGGTCGGCTACGGGGCACTGCAGCTCATCGACGTGTTCCGGGGCGACAGCCCCAAGCGGAACACGGCTGCCGGTGCCAAGGACTGCCCCACGAAATCACCCGAGGCCGCCGCCAAGGGAGGCGCCCCCGCGGCCGCCGCCGCGGCGTCCGCCACAGCCGAGCCGGCCGTCGTACTCCCCCAGCCCGGCGAGATCACGGTCAACGTGTACAACGCCACCCCGCGCGCCGGCCTGGCGAAGGCCGTCGGCGACGAACTCGCCAAACGCGGCTTCGTCATCGGCAGCGTCGGCAACGCCCCGGCCGACTTCGACAAGAAGGTCCCCGGTACCGGGATACTGCTGGGCTCCCCGACGACCGACAAGGCCGTCTACGCCGTGCTCGGCACCCAGCTCGCCGGCACCACCCAGCAGACCGACGCCCGCGAGACCGCGGACGTGGACCTGATCCTGGGCGACGCCTTCAAGGAGCTCAGCACGAAGGAGGACGCGGACAAGGCGCTGGCCCTGCTGGCCAACCCCGTGCCCGCGCCCGCCAAGAACTGCTGAGCCCCCGCGGACGGCGGCCCCTCCGGGCCGCCGAACCGCCCGGAAGCTACTCCGCCGAGCCGTACATCCGGTCGCCCGCGTCACCGAGGCCCGGCACGATGTAGCCGTGCTCGTTGAGCCGCTCGTCCACCGCGGCCGTCACGACCGTCACCGGGGTGCCCGCCAGGTCGCGCTCCATGACCTCGACGCCCTCCGGCGCGGCCAGCAGCACCACGGCGGTGACGTCGTCGGCGCCGCGCTTGATCAGCTCCTGGATCGCCGCGACGAGCGTGCCGCCGGTGGCGAGCATCGGGTCCACGACGTAGACCTGCCGCCCGGAGAGGTCCTCCGGCATGCGGGTCGCGTACGTGGAGGCCTCCAGGGTCTCCTCGTTGCGGACCATGCCCATGAAGCCCACCTCGGCGGTCGGCAGCAGCCGCACCATGCCGTCGAGCATGCCGAGGCCGGCCCGCAGGATCGGGACGATCAGCGGCCGGGGGGCCGAGAGCTTCACGCCGGTGGTCGGGGCCACCGGGGTCTCGATGTCGGCCTGCTCGGTGCGCACGTCACGGGTGGCCTCGTACGCGAGCAGGGTCACCAGCTCGTCCGCGAGGCGCCGGAAGGTGGCGGAATCGGTGCGCTTGTCGCGCAGGGTGGTGAGTTTGTGCGCCACCAAGGGGTGATCGACGACCTGCAAACGCACAACATCCTCCAAAACTCAGCCTGCGACCAGCAAAAACGGCCGCCCGACGCGACCTGCACCCAAAAGGCTACGCGCTGGCACGGCCCCTTCGCGTCCGAAGGGGCGCCCACGCCCCCGCTGGCCTGCGGATGCGGCCCGCGGGGACGCCCAGCACGCTGGACTGATGAGCCACGCACCGGTGATCGCAGCCGTCGACGGGTCCGAGCACAGCCTCAAGGCCCTCCAGTGGGCGCGCGGCGCCGCGCTGCGGCACGGGACGGGTCTGCTCGTCGCCCATGTCCTGCCGGACCACGCCCAGTTGTACGCGGGCCGCCGGGCGGCGCTGGCCGACGCCTCCGAGCCGGAGGCGTACCCCGACCCGGTGCACCACTGGGTCCGCAGCGTCCTCGGCACGCACCCCCTGCTGCCGGAGGGGGTCCGGTACGAGTCGCTGGAGGGCTCCGTCCCCGAGGCGCTGCGGGTGATCGGATCGGGGGCCCTGATGCTCGTGATGGGCTCGCGGGGCCGCGGCGGCTTCGCCAGCCTGCTGCTCGGATCCAGCAGCAGGGCGGTGGCATCGACCGCGCCGTGCCCGGTGGTGGTGGTCCCGCACGCCGACCGCGACGCCGGGGAGGGCGGTGCCGAGCAGTCCGCCGGCCGCGTGGTGCTCGGCCTGCACGCCGCCGAGACCCCGGACGACGTGCTGTCCTTCGCCTTCGCGGAGGCGGCCGTGCGGGGGACCACCGTCCAGGTGGTCTCCGCGTACGCCGTCCCGCCCGCACCGGCCCTGGTGATCGACCGGCCCTTCGAGGTGATCCCGCCGGAGGGCCTCGCCGACGAGGGGGACGGCGTACCGGCGGAACGGGAGATGCTGCGCTCCCAGACGCAGCGCCTGGAGCCGCTGCGGGCGCGCTACCCGGACGTCCCGGTGGAGCAGGCCGCGGTGCCCGGGGACCCGGCGGGGCGACTGGTCGACGCCTCCCGGTCGGCCGCCCTGGTCGTGGTCGGCCGCCACCACCCGCGGCGCACCGCGATGTCGCTGCAGATCGGCTCGGTGGCGCATGCCGTCCTGCACCACGCGCACGGCCCGGTGGCGATCGTGCCGACCCTCAGGGACGACGTCTGACCTGCACGGGGGTGGCATCAAACGCACGGTCCGGGGGAAGGTGGGTGCAGGGGGAAACGACCGACCAGCCCAGGGTGGTGGCCGATGCCCGACACGCAGCCGAGCGACGACACTCCGGAGACGGCGGCGCAGCGCCGAGCACGCCGCGCACAGTTCCTGCGCGACCTGATGGAGGCCCGCGCCCTGCGCGATCGCGTACAGCCCCGCCGCGCCCGCGCGGCCCGCATGCGCCAGCAGATGCGCATGCGCACCTTCCGCTGGTGAGGCGGGCGTCGGGCGCGGTGGGAAGCGGTCGCGACGGGGTGCTGAACCGGGTGTGTCCCGGCGCGACACGAGCGGCGCGCCGGGCAACCGGAGCGACTCCCGCCGGGCCGGAACGCCCCGGCGCCGCAACCCCGCATCGGCCCCGACGGGGCACGGCACGGCACGACGCAAGCGCGGAAGACCTCTCGCAAAGCCGCTGTTTCTGCCACGATGCCGATTGGGCGGGGCAGGACGGCGAGCAGCACGGCCGCTTTGTCCCGACCTCCGGCCGGGGGGACCTCCAACCGGCACGCCTACGACCAGTGGGAGAGTCACGGTGTATTTCGCCGCACTGCTCGCGCGCACCGAAGACGGGTGGGAAGCGAGCGACATGGAACTCGACGACGTCGAGTCCCTCAGTGATCTGATCGATCTCGCCCGTTCCGCCGCTGTCGACGAGGACACGGTGGTCGCCCTCATCGAGCAGGAGGACGCCTGGTTCGGCGTCGTCCGCGTGGACGGCGAGGAGGACCCGCGGTATTTCGTCTCGAACGCCGCCGCGGCCGCCCGCAGCTCCTACGGCTCGATGCTGACCACAGAGCTGCTGGGCAGCGACGAGGAGGACGACGAACTCGACGAGCTGGACCTGGACGGCACCGAGGACGGCGAGGAGGATGCCGTCGCCGCCTTCACGGACGAGGACGCCGACGAGGACGGTGAGCGCGGTATCGGCTCCGAACCGGTACCGGCCGGTCCGCTCGGCGATCCGCGGCTCCTGGACGACCTCGGCGTGACCCACAAGCAACTGATGACCCTGGACGGGGACGCCCTCTCGGAGATCGCCGAGTCCCTCGGGGCCACCGAGGTCCTGGAGGCCGTCCGCTAGTGCTCGCCACCGACACCGCCGATCCCGCCGACCCCGTGCGGGACCCGTGGCGGGACTCCATGCGCCTGGCGCTCCAGGAGGCCGCCCGGGCGGTGCCGGCCGGCGACGTGCCGGTCGGCGCCGTCGTGCTGGGCCCGGACGGGGACGTCCTCGCCACCGGCTACAACGAACGGGAGGCGAGCGGCGATCCCACGGCGCACGCCGAGGTGCTGGCCCTGCGCAGGGCCGCCGCCCGGACGGGCCAGTGGCGGCTCCCGGGATGCACCCTCGTGGTCACCCTGGAGCCGTGCGTGATGTGCGCCGGCGCGCTCGTGCAGTCGCGCGTCGCCCGGGTCGTGTACGGCGCGGACGACGAGAAGGCGGGCGCCGCCGGGTCGCTGTGGGACCTCGTACGGGACCGCAGGCTCAACCACCGGCCGGAGGTGGTGCGCGGCGTGCTGGGCGACGAGTGCGCACGGCAGCTGACGGACTTCTTCCGCGAGCTGTGACGCCCGGCAGCGGGCCCGCGGTGGGCCCGCGACGGAGCTCGCCCCCACCGATTTCAGCGGATGGGGTTCCTTAGGCTAGGATCCATCTCGGTAGTGTGTCCGAGTGGCCGAAGGAGCTCGCCTCGAAAGCGAGTATGGGGCAACCCATCGGGGGTTCAAATCCCTCCACTACCGCTCCGATCGAGAGCCCCGCCCCGCAAGGGACGGGGCTCTCGGCGTATTCCGGCGTGTTTCCGGCGCACTCCGGCCTGTTCGGCTCTCCGGAGGACAGCGGCGTGACCGCCTGCCCCGTCGGCCGTTGTCACGGCATGACCAAGACCCAGCGCATCCTCGCCGCCTTCGCCCTCGCGGGGGCCGCCGCGGGCCTCGCCGCACCCGCCGCCCAGGCGGACACGGCCCCGATCTCCCCGCTCACCCTCCCGGACGTTCCGATCCCCGCGCCCGGCCTGCCCGCGGGGGCGCAGCCCGCCTCCGTCCAGGAAGTCGTGGGGAAGGTCGGCGACGGCGCCAACGGGCTCAACGCGCTGATGGACCTGCCCAACCAGCTCGCGCCCGTCATCGCACCCGTTCAGCCCCTCACCGACCTGGCCGGCGCCATCCAATGACCCCTGCCGCGCGGCGGAACGCGCAGAAGGCCCCGACCGGGATCGGGACCTTCGACGCGTAGGACGGGGGAAGCGGCACGGGGGACACGCCGCTTCCCCCGACGAGGACGGGCCTGCCGCTCCGGGTCGCCGTCAGGGGAGAGCTCGCGTCCCGGACCCCGCAGTGCGGCCCTGTCCCTCACCCACCGGTTTCCTGCCAGAACCGGTGGGCTCACCTCCATCCTGTGCCCGCCGTGGGCGCCGGCCGCCCGGCAAAGGACCCGGACCACCGGGCCGTTGGTCCCTAAAGGACAGGTGAGTGCCCCCACGTGACCGGTTAGACTCACCCGACTTGCAAGGACCGGTTGGGGGAGGCCGCCCGCACGTGGACACCAAGAAGCTCATCACGGGTGCCCTCACCGTATTCGCCCTCTTCGTGATCATCACCCAGCCGAAGCGAGCCGCCGAGATCGTGGAAATAGGGTTCCAGGGGATATCGGATGCCGCCTCCGGCATCGGCGAGTTCATAACCGAACTGGTGCGCTGACCCGTACGCCGAAGCGGTTCCCGGACTTCCGGCCTCCCATCGACGGGTGGGGGGCTTTTTGCATACCCACAGCCGGGCATAATGCCCGGATATGCCCAACTTGCCCTCAACACGGCGATATACGGTGCTTGCGCACAGTGCACATCTCTTGTGATGCTATGACCGCTTTTGACGGATGAGTTGACTGAAGGGGTGGCGTGACCGTGCCGGCCAGTACTGCGCCTCAAGTGCCACCCCAGCAGGATCCCCAGGTACCACCCCAGCAGGAGCCGCGGACGGGAGCCCGGCGGGCGCACTCTTCCGGAGGGACCCAGCCGCCCGAGGAGCCCCCGACAGCCACGGCAGCCGCAGGGGCCGCGACAGCCACGGCGGCCCCTGCGGCCCAAGCGGTGCAGGGAGCCCAGGGAGTGCAGGCGTCCCAGGCGGTTCCGGTAGCCCCGGTGGCCCCGAGACCGGCCGGCCGGGGTGCGGACACCCGTGCCCTCACCCAGGTCCTGTTCGGGCAGCTGAAGGGCCTCCAGCCCGGCACCAGCGAGCACGCGCGGGTGCGCGGGGCCCTGATCGAGGCCAACCTCCCCCTGGTCCGGTACGCGGCCGCCCGCTTCCGCAGCCGCAACGAGCCGATGGAGGACGTCGTCCAGGTCGGCACGATCGGCCTGATCAACGCCATCGACCGGTTCGACCCGGACCGCGGTGTGCAGTTCCCGACCTTCGCGATGCCGACCGTCGTGGGTGAGATCAAGCGCTACTTCCGCGACAACGTCCGTACCGTGCACGTCCCGCGCCGCCTCCACGAGCTGTGGGTGCAGGTCAACGCCGCCACCGAGGACCTCACCACGCTCCACGGACGCACCCCCACCACCGCCGAGATCGCCGAGCGGCTGCGCATCACCGAGGACGAGGTGCTGTCCTGCATCGAGGCCGGGCGCAGCTACCACGCCACCTCATTGGAGGCCGCCCAGGAGGGCGACGGCATGCCCGGGCTGCTGGACCGCCTCGGCTACGAGGATCCGGAGCTGGCCGGGGTCGAGCACCGCGACCTGGTCCGCCATCTCCTCGTACAACTGCCCGAACGCGAACAGCGGATCCTGCTCCTGCGGTACTACAACAACCTGACGCAGTCGCAGATCAGTGCGGAACTGGGGGTGTCGCAGATGCACGTCTCCCGGTTGCTGGCACGCAGCTTCGCCCGACTGAGATCCGCAAACAGGATCGAGGCGTAACCGGAACGGGTGGAGATCATTCACGCGTTTCCCGACAGAACGGGCTGATCACGTTCTGCCCCTTTCTGTCACCGGGGATATATGTCGACTTGGCGCTACAGCGTGTTGCCGACATGTGACATTCTGCTTGAACCGCGTTTGCCGCGGCCCCGCCTCCGGTATTCAGGTGGAAGCTGCGTTCCTCAGACGGGCGCGCCGTACGCGACCGTCCGCGACCTCAAGGGGGTGGCATGTCCGTAGACCAGGGCAGCTCCAAGGTGCTCACGCTCGTCAAGCCTGTGACGCCGCCGGCAGTCTCCGAACGCTCGGAAGCCATCGACACCCGCACCCTCTCCCGCTCGCTCTTCCAGCGACTTGCCACCCTGGACGCGGACAGCCCGGAACGGGCCTACGTGCGCGACACCCTGATCGAGCTGAACCTGCCCCTCGTGCGGTACGCCGCCGCCCGCTTCCGCAGCCGCAACGAGCCGATGGAGGACATCGTCCAGGTCGGCACCATCGGGCTGATCAAGGCGATCGACCGGTTCGACTGCGAACGCGGCGTGGAGTTCCCGACCTTCGCTATGCCGACCGTCGTGGGCGAGATCAAACGATTCTTTAGGGACACCTCCTGGTCCGTGCGCGTCCCGCGCCGGCTCCAGGAGCTGCGCCTGGCGCTCACCAAGGCCAGCGACGAGCTCGCCCAGAAGCTGGACCGCTCGCCGACCGTCCCGGAACTCGCCGCCGTGCTGGGGGTGTCGGAGGAGGACGTCGTCGACGGCCTCGCCGTCGGGAACGCCTACACGGCCTCCTCGCTGGACTCGCCCTCCCCGGAGGACGAGGGCGGCGAGGGCTCGCTCGCGGACCGGCTCGGCTACGAGGACTCCGCGCTGGAAGGCGTCGAGTACCGCGAGTCGCTCAAACCGCTGCTGGCCAAACTCCCGCCCCGGGAACGGCAGATCATCATGCTGCGGTTCTTCGCGAACATGACCCAGTCGCAGATCGGCGAGGAGGTCGGCATCTCCCAGATGCACGTCTCCCGGCTGCTGACGCGTACGCTCGCGCAGCTGCGCGTGGGCCTCATCGGGGACTGACGCCAAAGCCGGGGCGCCCCACCGGGTCCGCCCCGGCAGGTTCCGCCCCGGCAGGGGACGGGCGAGCGCGAAGGACTTCGCTCCCGGGCTCTCGCCTCCCCGATGCCTTGCTCCCCCGGCACCTCGTTCCCTGCCGCTTCCCAATTGACGGAACGTCAGGAACACTGGCGCGATGCGAAAGGGATCGCGGGCGGCCACCGCCCTGCTCGTCCTGTGCTGCACCGCCGTCGCCGGGCTCACCGGCTGCGGCGGCCAGGCGCGCGAGGGCTTCTCCGCCGTCGGCGGCGCCGCCCCGGGCCCCGAGCGCAGCGCGGGAGAGAATGTCGCGCCGCAGGGCGTGGTCGAGTTCCAGCAGCTCGGCGGCCCGTCCCCGGCGGGCGCATCCGCCGGGTCGACCGGTACGTCGGCCACCGCCCCGGGACCGGAGACCGCGGGCGGCTCCACCCCGGGTGGAGCCACAGCCGCCCGTCCCGGCGGCTTCGGCAGCACCCCCGCAGGGGCAGGCGGCCCGGGTCGTACGACGCCGCCACCCGGCACCCCCGGCACGCCGACGAGCCCCGGGAGCCCCACCGGCCCCGTGGGCCCCACGGGCCCGACCAGCCCCACCGGGCCTCCCGGCGGGACCGGCACGAGACCCCCGGCGCCGCCACCGGCCACCCCGGCGCAGCTGACGCTGTCCCCACCCACCCGGTCCGCGGCGGCGGACCGCTGGTGCGAGCGGGTCACGGTGACCTTCACGAACACCGGTACCACTGCGGCGCGTTCGGGCACGGTCAGCTTCGCGACGCACGTCATCGGCGCGCTCGGCGTCGACTGGGCCACGATCACCACGACCCAGCCGCTGCCCGCGCCCCTCTCGGGCGGAGCCTCGAAGACGCAGACCTACATGGTGTGCCTGGAGGCCTGGCGGGTGCCGCTCGGCATGCATGTGGACACCCGGCGGGTCACCGCGACCTGGAGCTGACCCCGGCGGGCCGGCGGCAGACCCGGACGGCCGTCACAGGGCCCGCCGACCGCGGCGACCCCCGGCAGCGCCGGCTTCGGGCGCCGCCGCAGCCGCGGGCTCAGCGCAGGACCACCCAGGCGGCCGCGCCGATCATGAGCACGAGCGCGAGGACGAGCCCGACCTTCACCGCGGGGTTCGACGATGCGCCCGCCCCCTGCTCGGCGCGGCGCTGCTGACGTGACCCCGGTCCCGCCTGCCGGGCGGGTGCGGCCTCCTCGACGAAGGCGCGGAACATCTGGGTGCTGCCCGCCGGGTCGTAGTTGCCCTCGGGGCCCTGTGAGTTGTGGTTCTCAGCCATGGAGCAGGACCCTAGCCGGTTTTCCGATTCTTTTACCGCCCCACCCTCGGATTCGTTTGCCTGTAGCAACCATCCGCCTCTATGGTTGCCTTAAGCAACAAGATGGGGGTGCCCGGTGCCGACAGGGACCACACGGACCACGCCGGCGACACGGACCACCCGGACCGCTCCGCACGAGGAGCTGGCCGCCCGGCTGACCGGAATCGGTGCGGTCAAGCGCGAGCTCGCCCGCAACCTGCCCCCGGACTGCCCGCCCGGCGTCGCCGCCGTGCTCACCGTGCTCGACCGGCACGGTGAGATGCGGCTGAGCCGGCTGGCCGACCTCATGGCCGTCGACGTCTCGGTCACCAGCCGGCACGTCACCCACAGCGCCGAGCGCGGCTGGATCGAGCGCGAACCGGACCCGGTCGACGGACGCTGCCGCATCCTCCGGCTCACCCCGGCCGGACGGGCGCTGCTCGCCGATATCGGCGCCCGGTACACGGCCGCGCTGGAACGAGCCCTCCACGACTGGTCCGCCCAGGACATCGACGTACTCAACACCCTGCTGGCCCGACTCCGATCGAGCTTCTAGCGGAAGGAAAGACATGGCCCAGTCGGAGACGACGACCACCCCCGCTCCCCCATCCGTGGGCATGACGCACCCCCAGATCATGAAGGCGCTGTCCGGGCTCATGCTCGGGATGTTCGTGGCGATCCTGTCCTCCACGATCGTGTCCAACGCCCTGCCCCAGATCATCAACGACCTCGGCGGCACCCAGTCCTCGTACACCTGGGTGGTCACCGCAGCCCTGCTGTCCATGACGGCGGCCACCCCGCTGTGGGGAAAGCTGTCCGACCTCTTCAGCAAGAAGCTGCTGGTCCAGATATCCCTGGTGATCTACGTCCTCGGCTCCGTGGTCGCGGGCATGTCCCAGAACACCGGCACGCTGATCGCCTGCCGCGTGGTCCAGGGCATCGGCGTGGGAGGCCTCTCGGCCCTCGCCCAGATCGTGATGGCCGCGATGATCTCGCCCCGCGAGCGCGGCCGGTACAGCGGCTACCTGGGCGCGGTCTTCGCCGTCGCCACCGTCGGCGGCCCGCTGCTGGGCGGCGTGATCACCGACACCGACTGGCTGGGCTGGCGCTGGTGCTTCTACGTGGGCGTACCCTTCGCGGTGATCGCGCTGATCGTCCTGCAGAAGACGCTGCGGCTCCCGGTGGTGCGGCGCGACGTCAAGGTCGACTGGCTCGGCGCCTTCCTGATCAGCGCCGCCGTCTCACTGCTGCTGATCTGGGTCACGCAGGCCGGCGACTCCTACGCGTGGATCTCCTGGCAGACCTGGGCGATGACGGGCGGCTCGGTGGTCCTGGGACTGCTCTTCGTCCTCGTCGAGTCCCGTGCGAGCGACCCGATCATCCCGCTGCGGCTCTTCCGCAACACGACCATCACCCTCGCCTCGGCCGCCTCGCTCTTCGTGGGCATCGCGATGTTCTCGGGGACCGTGTTCTTCAGCCAGTTCTTCCAGCTGGCCCGGGGCGAGTCCCCCACCATGTCCGGAATCCTCACGATCCCGATGATCGGCGGGCTCTTCGTCTCATCCACCGTTTCCGGTCAGGTGATCACCAAGACCGGTCGGTGGAAGGCCTGGCTCGTCTCCGGCGGTCTGCTGCTGACGGCCGGCATGGGCCTGCTCGGCACCCTGCGCCACGACACCCCCTACTGGCACATCGCGGTCTACATGGCGGTGACCGGCCTCGGTCTCGGCATGATGATGCAGAACCTGGTCCTGGCCACCCAGAACCAGGTGGCTCCCGAGGACCTGGGCGCGGCCAGCTCGGTCGTCACCTTCTTCCGCTCCCTCGGTGGCGCGATGGGCGTCTCGGCGCTGGGCGCGGTCATGGCCCACCAGGTCACGCACTACGTCCAGGACGGCCTCACCGCCCTCGGCCCGAAGGCCGCGGCGGCCATGGGCCGACACGGCACCACCGGCGGCGGGATCCCCGACCTCGACCAGCTGCCCGCGCCCCTCCGCGAGGTCGTCGAGTCCGCCTACGGGCACGGCGTCGGCGACGTCTTCCTCTACGCCGCCCCGTTCGCGCTCCTCGGACTGGTGCTGGTGCTGTTCATCAAGGAGGTCGCCCTGAAGTCGAAGCCCGCGGTGCACTCCCCGGCCCCGGCTTCCGAGGGGGCAGCCCCGGTCACGGCTGGAAAGGCCACGGTCTGAAAGGGCAAGGGCAAGGGCAAGGGCACGGGCGGAGAGGGACACGACCGCCGGCCCGCGCCCGGGTCCCGGGCGCAGGCCTGATCCCGGCCGCGGCAGCAGCAGCGGTGGCCCTGGCCGGGATGCGGCGGTCAGGACATCGACAGCCGGGCGGAAGGAACTGCCGAACGGCCGGGTGGGCGCCGGTCGAACCGCCGCCCTGCCCGGTCCGCCCGGGTGATACCGGCGGGACACGCCTCGCGGCGTGTCCCGCAGATCAGTTCCCGCGACGGCATCAGGACGTCGGCTTGGTCAGATCGTAGAAGGCGGCTCCGCCGACCGCGGACTCCTCGAACGTCGCCCTGACCCAGTTCTCGATCTCCGTACTGGTGCCGCCACCCGGACCTCCGGGACCGCCGCCACGGCGTCCGCCGCCGTCTTCGGCGGCCTCGCCGGTACCGCTGCCGGCGCTGTCCCGGCCGATGAACCAGTGAATCTTCCCGTCCCGCACGTACTGCTGGAACTGCTCCAGGGTCGGTGACGGATCACTGCCGTTGAAGCCGCCGACCGGCATGACGGGGACACCCGACGCCAGCTGGTAACTGGCCGCGTTCTGCGAGCCGATGGCCGCCGCCGCCCAGGTGTAGGAGTCGGCGTCCGCCGTGAGGGCCGCCTTCGCCTCGGCGCCGACCCGGGCGCCGTTGAGCAGACCCCCGGCGCCGCCCGGGCCGCCGCCCGCCGGCCCGCCGGCGAAGCCTCCGGACCACTCGGCGCCGCGACCGTCCGCACCGGGCAGGCCGCCCTGACCCTGGCTCTGTCCCGGCGGTACGGCGCCCTGCGCGAACGCGCCGCCCGGCTGCTGCCCGCCGCCCTGACCCAGGGATCCGCCAGGACCTCCGGGACTGCCGACACCGCCCGGGGCACCCCGACCCGGCCCGCCCGGGCCGCCCTGCCGCAGTTCGCCGAAGCCCCCCGGTCCTCCCGGGCCGCCCGCCATCCCGCCCGGGCCTCCCCGGCCGCCCGCCACCGCCGGTCCCGCGGTCACGATGGAGCCGGTGTGCCCGGTGTTCACGGTGGTCAGGCAGTACGCGAACGGCCCGGCCAGGGCCGCCGCCACCCCGAGGCCCGCCGTGACCCGCAGCACCCGCCGGCCGACCCGCCCCGCGAACGGCAGTGCGACCGCAGCGAGCAGTCCGCCCGCCAACACCGCCCACCGCAGCCACGGCAGGTAGCCGGTGGCGCGCCCGAGCAGGACGTACGACCAGAGCGCCGTCAGCGCGAGCGTGCCGGAGAGGGTGACGGCGGCCGCAGCACTGCCGCGCTCCTCCCACAGCACGGCGACGCCCATGCCGATCAACGCGGCCACGAAGGGGGCCAGCGCCACGGTGTAGTACTCGTGGAAGATCCCCTGCATGGAGCTGAAGACCACCGCGGTGATCAGCAGCGGGCCGCCCCAGGCCAGGAAGGCCGCCCGCGCCATGCCGTCCACCGAGTCGGTGGCCCGGCCGGCCCGCCAGGTGATCACGAGTCCCGCCACGAGCAGCACCAGCGCCGCCGGCAGCAGCCAGGAGACCTGCCCGCCGATGGCGTCGGAGAACAGCCGGTCGATCCCGCTCTCCCCCCAACGCCCACCACCGCCCCCGGGGCCGGCCGCCCCGCCACCGACACTGCCGGTCTCGTTGCCGTTGATCCGGCCCAGACCGTTGTAGCCGAGGGTCAGTTCCAAGAAGGAGTTGTTCTGCGAACCGCCGATGTACGGGCGGGAGGACGCGGGCCACAGCTCGACCACGGCGACCCACCAGCCGCCCGCCACCACCATCGCGCCACCCGCCAGCAGCAGCTGGCCGAGCCTGCGACGCAGCCCGGTCGGCGCGCAGACCGCGTACAGCACGGCGAGCGGCGGCAGGATGACGAAGGCCTGCAGCGTCTTGGTGAGGAAGGCCGCGCCGACCGCTACCCCGGCCCAGACCAGCCAGCGGGTGTGCGCGCCTTCCAGGGCCCGAATCAGGCAGTAGACGGTGACGGTCAGCAGCAGGGTCAGCAGCGCGTCGGGGTTGTTGAAGCGGAACATCAGCGCGACGACGGGCGTCAGCGCGAAGGCGGCGCCGCTCAGCAGCGCGGCTCCCGCGCCGAACTGGCGGCGTACGGCGGCGTACAGGACCGCGGTGGTCGCCACCCCCATCAGTGCCTGCGGGACGAGGATCTGCCAGGAACCGAGGCCGAACAGCCGGACCGACAGCATCATCGGCCACAGGGCGGCCGGGGGCTTGTCGACCGTGATGGAGTTGCCCGCGTCGGACGAGCCGAAGAAGAAGGCCTTCCAGCTCTCGCTGCCGGCCTGGACCGCGGCCGAGTAGAAGGAGTTCGCGTAGCCGGACGAGTCCAGGTCCCACAGGAGCAGGGCCGCGGTGGCGAGCAGCAGCCCGGCGAGTGCGGGCCGTTCCCAGTGGGGGCGGTCGGTGGCGGCTCCGGCCACGGCGGCCGGGCGGATGGGGAGTGCTGCCGTGGTCATCGGCCCTCCTTGGATGTGGCGGTGCGGGAAGGGGTGCTGCGCCGCTCGGGGAACACCCAGGCGCGCAGCAGCAGGAAGCGCAGCACGGTGGCTGCGAGGTTCGCGGTGATCAGCACGGCCAGTTCGGTGCCGTGGGCGGGACGGGGCGTGGCCGCCGTCAGGGCGGCGAGGGAGCCGCTGGTGAGGGCCAGGCCGATGCCGAAGACCACCAGGCCCTGGGCCTGGTGGCGTACGGCCCCCGCCCTGCCGCGGACACCGAAGGTGAGGCGGCGGTTGGCCGCCGTGTTGGCCACGGCGGAGAGCAGCAGGGCGGCTGCGTTGGCGAGTTGGGGCCCGGCTCCGGCTCCGCCCCGGAAGGCGGAGTAGAGCACCAGATAGAGCAGCGTGGAGAGGACTCCGACGGTGCAGAAGCCGATGAACTGGCGGGCCAGGCCGCCGTCCACCCCCGGTACCGCGGTGCGGTCGCGCGGGTCGTCGCCGAAGGGGCGGGCGAGCCGGTCGAGCGGGAGCGCCCCGACGGCCAGCGCCCGGCCCACCCGCCAGACGCCTTTGAGGTCCTCGGTCGCGGTCCTGACGATGTGCACGGTGGAGTCGGGATCGTCGACCCAGTCCACCGGCACCTCGTGGATCCGCAGTCCGGCGCGTTCGGCGAGTACGAGCAGTTCGGTGTCGAAGAACCAGCCCGTGTCCTCCACCAGCGGCAACAGCCGCTCCGCGACCTCGCGCCGGATGGCCTTGAATCCGCACTGGGCGTCGGTGAATCGGGCAGCGAGGGAGGAACGCAGCAGGAGGTTGTAGGCGCGGGAGACGAACTCCCGCTTCGCTCCCCGCACGACCCGTGAGGAACGGGCCAGGCGGGTGCCGATGGCGAGATCGGAGTGACCGGAGATCAGCGGGGCGACCAGCGGCAGCAGGGCGTTGAGGTCGGTGGAGAGGTCCACGTCCATGTAGGCGAGAACGGGTGCATCGGAGCCGGACCAGACCGTACGCAGCGCCCTGCCCCGGCCCTTCTCCTCCAGACGGGTGCTGCGTACGCAGTCCAGTGCCGCGGCGAGCCCGGCCGCGACCTCGGGTGTGCGGTCGGTGCTGGCGTTGTCGGCGACCGTGATCCGGAAGGGATAGGGAAAGGTCCGCGTCAGGTGCTCGTGCAGTCTGCGCACGCACGGCCCGAGGTCCTTCTCCTCGTTGAAGACCGGGATCACCACGTCGAGGACGGGTTCGCCGGGCGCGGGCGCGAGGGGCGCGCGCGCCGGGAGGGCCCCGGGAGAGGTGTCGGTTGGCATGGTCCGACCCTCGTGGAGCCGCCTGTCACCTCGGTGTGCTGAGCCTGTGGCCCGTCTGTGAGTCCGGACCGGACACATTGGGAGCCTCGGCGAGCGGCAGCACGACCTCGAAGCAGGTCCGGCCCGGCTCGCTGCGCACGTCGACGCTGCCACCGTGGGCGGTGACCAGGGCCCGGACGATGGCCAGCCCGAGGCCCGTGGATCCGGCGGAACGCGACCGTGAGGCATCCCCGCGGGTGAAGCGCTCGAAGACACGGGGCAGCAGCTCGGGCGGGATGCCGGGGCCGTCGTCCTCGATGCGCAGCCGGACGGCGGATGTTTCACGTGAAACATGGGCGGTGACGGTGGTGCCGGGCGGTGTGTGCGTCCGGGCATTGGCCAGCAGGTTGACCAGCACCTGCTGGATACGCGCCGCGTCGGCGCGCACGGGCGCGGGTTCCTCGGGCAGGTGCAGACGCCAGTGGTGCTCGGGCCCGGCAACACGGGCATCGCTGACGGCATCGATGACGAGCGGGGCGAGATCGGTAGGGGCGTCACCGGTGGACGGCGGGCGGCCCGCGTCGAGCCGGGCGAGGAGCAGCAGGTCCTCGACGAGGCCGGTCATCCGGGTGGCTTCGGATTCGATCCGGCCCAGGGCGTGGCGGGTGTCGGGGCCGGGCTCCTCGCGGCCCCGGCGGGTGAGTTCGGCGTAGCCGCGGATGGAGGCCAGCGGCGTGCGCAACTCGTGACTGGCGTCGGCGACGAACTGCCGTACGCGCATCTCGCTCTGCTGGCGGGCGGTCAGGGCGGAGGAGACGTGGCCGAGCATCCGGTTCAGGGCGGCGCCGACCTGGCCCACCTCGGTGCGGGGGTCGGCTTCGGCGTCCGGGACCCGTTCGTGGAGGACCGGCTCGCCCTGGTGCAGCGGGAGTTCGGAGACCCGGGTGGCGGTGGCGGCGACCCGGCGCAGCGGGCGCAGGGCGACCCCGACCAGGGCCTGTCCGGCAAGAGAAGCGGCGATCAGCCCGGCGAGGGTGACGCAGACCTCGACCCCGACCAGGGTGCGCACGATGGAGTCGACCCCGTGGAGCGGGAAGGCGAGGATGAGACTGCGGTCGGGGGAGGCGAGCACCCGGTACGCGCCCAGGTCCGGCAGGTCAGCGCCCGCGACCTGCCCCGGCGAGGCCTGCGCGGCCCTCAGGGCGGCCTGGGTGAGGGTGGTGCTCTGCAGCTCGGTGAGAGCCGGCGGTACCTGGTCGGGCGACCATCCTTCGCCGCGGGTGTTCCGGGCGCTCCCGAGGACCGCGCCGCCGGGGTCCAGCCGGACGCCTACGGCGTCCAGCGGGCTGCCGGGGGGCATGACGAAGCCCACGCTGCTGTCCCGGGCCGCCTTCCCGCCGGGCGCCCGGGCGGCCATCTTCATGGACACCTCCAGCTGCTCGTCGAGCTGGGTGACCAGGTACGAGCGCAGCGCCAGGGTGGTGACGGTGCCGATGGCCGCGCCCACCACGGCGATGAGGGCCACCGCCGAGACGACGAGCCGGGTCCGCAGCGACCAAGGCCGCCAACCCCCCTGTCGCCGACTCCCGCGCGGTGCCACTATTCGGCCGGCTTGATCAGGTAACCGGCGCCGCGCCTGGTGTGGATCATCGACGGCAGGCCGAGGCCGCTCTCCAGCTTGCGGCGCAGGTAGGAGATGTACAACTCGACGACGTTGGCCTGGCCGCCGAAGTCGTAGGACCAGACCCGGTCCAGGATCTGCGCCTTGCTCAGCACGCGCCGCGGGTTGCGCATCAGGTAGCGGAGCAGCTCGAACTCGGTGGCGGTGAGGTGGACCTCCCGGCCGTCCCGCACCACCTCGTGGCTGTCCTCGTCGAGGCGCAGATCCCCGACGGTCAGGACGGAGCCGCCGCGAGCCGCCTGCGCCGCGCCCGAACGCCGTACGAGCCCGCGCAGCCGGGCCACGACCTCCTCCAGGCTGAACGGCTTGGTGACGTAGTCGTCGCCGCCGGCGGTGAGGCCGGCGATCCGGTCCTCCACGGAGTCCTTGGCGGTCAGGAACAGGACGGGGACGTGGGGGATCTCCCGGCGGAGCTGCCCGAGGACGGCGAGGCCGTCCATGTCGGGGAGCATGACGTCGAGGACCACCACGTCGGGGCGGAAGCCGCGCGCGGCCCGCAGGGCGCCGGCCCCGTCGCCGGCGCTGCGGACCTCACAGCCCTCGTAACGCAGGGCCATGGACAGCAGCTCGGAGAGCGAGGCCTCGTCGTCGACGACGAGTACCCGGCAGGGGCCTCCGTCGGGTCGGACCAGGGCCGTGTGGTTGCCGGTGGACGTGGACGCGTGGGAAGTGGTCGTCGCAGTCATACGGACACGCTCCCCGCCGCCTCTGAGAGCGTTCTTGCCCCAACCTGTGAATTCCCTGAGAAAGGACCGGTCAGCCGTCGAGGCGGAACAACCGGGCTCCGTTGTCGTGGCAGACCGCCCGCAGCCAGTCGTCGCCGAGCCCGAGCCGTTCGAGGGCGACGAGCTGGTGCTCGTACGGGTAGGGGATGTTCGGGAAGTCGGTGCCGAGCAGGATCCGGTCGCCGAGGTCCGCGAGCCGCCCCAGCTCTGCGGGCGGGAAGCCGCTCAGCCGCTCGGAGAAGTCGGTGAAGGCCATCGTCGTGTCCAGGCGCACCGCGCTGTGGCGGTCGGCGAGGTCGAGAAAGTCCGCGTACTCGGGCATGCCCATGTGGGCGATGATCAACGGCAGCCGCGGATGGCGGGCGAGCAGACGGGCGATCGGCGCGGGCCCCGTGTACGGGCCGGGGGCCGGTCCGGAGCCGCAGTGGATCACGGTCGGGATGCCGGCCTCGGCCAGCAGCCCCCAGACAGGGTCGAGCAGATCGTCGTTGGGGTCGTAGCCACCGACCTGGAGGTGCGCCTTGAAAATCCGGGCACCGGCGGTGACGGCCCGGCGGACGTACGCGGCCACCCCGTCCTCGGGGAAGAAGGTGGCGGTGTGCAGACAGTCGGGGGTGCGGGCCGCGAAATCGGCGGACCAGGCATTGAGCCAGGCGGCCATCTCCGGCTTGTGCGGGTAGAGCATCGCGGTGAAGGCCCGGACCCCGAACTCCCGCAGGAGCGCCACGCGCTGCTCCTCCTCGTGGCGGTAGGTGATGGGCCACTGGACGCCGGTCAGCGGGCCGACCGCGTCGAAGTAGTCCCACACCTTCCGCAGCACCTGCTCGGGCATGAAGTGCGTGTGGACGTCGACCAGTCCGGGCAGCCCGAGCCGCTGGCGGAAGGCGTTCACCGCATCAGTCGTTGCGGACAAACCCGTGGCTCCGCTCGACGGTGGCGACGTGCAGGGTGTAGCTCTCGTACCAGTCGGCGCGGCCCTTCCGCATGGCCGCCTGGTGCTCCATGTTCTCGCGCCACACGGTGAGGGCCTCGTGGTCCCGGAAATAGGCGACGGTGATGCCCAGGCCGCCGGGATTGCGCGCGGATTCGTAGCCGAGGTACCCGGGGATCGTCTGGACGATCTCCTCCATGCGGTCGTTGCGCTCGTCGAATCCGGTGTCGTCCGCGGTGCGGACGCTGGTGAAAACGGCCATGACATAGGGCGGTTCAAAGGCCGCCACCGGCTGAGTGGTCATGGCCTCCACCCTCGGTGGAGGGAACCCGCCATGTCCACTCGGAACGGCCCCGGAGCAGCAAAGGGATCCAAGTCTTGACCATGGCGCATGTGCCGACAGCATCCATGGCTGCGTGGAACGTCATGATCCCCCGCCGTCCTCCGGGTCCGCAACGTCAGAACAGCCCGTCCTGCTCCGTGGGAGGGCGGCCCGCGGACGGGATCCGCGCCACCGACACCGACGTCTGCGCGTCCTCGCCCGGACCGCGGAGCTCCCACCCGGCCAGCAGCCGGGTGTCGACCACCAGCCCGTCCTCGAAGTGCAGGTCGGGCCCGGCCGCGCCGACCAGCCGTCCCACGACGGCCCGGTCGGCTGTCATCTCGGTGACCACCCGGTCCGCAGCGGGGAACCCGTGCCGGCCGTCCATCCCGAACACCGCCGCGTGATCGATGACTTCACACCCCATCCGCTCCAGGGACTCCGGCCACCCGACCAGCGCCGCCGCGCGGCCATGCAGCTCGGCGACCTCCCGTGCCCGCTCCGCCGCACCCGGCAGGTGTGCCCGTACGGCGCGCTTGCGGGCGTACGCGATCCGGTCGGGCACCCCGAGCGCCGCCCGCAACAGCTCCTCGGTGCGCCGGGCCGCCATCAGCGGTCCGCGCCCCAGCCAGGTCCACGCCATCGCCCCCTGCTCCAGCAACCGGACGGAGCCGCGCTCCTCCGCGGTGATGCCGACTTTCACCAAGCCGGGCCCGAACCAGGCCAGGTAGACCCGGTAGGTCCGCGGATCGGCGGCATGGGTGTCGGCGGCCACCGAGAACGACCGGTCGAGGCGGGCGCAGTCGGGGCACTGCGCGCTCGTCCCACGACCGGGCACGGTGGCGCAGGTAGGGCACGGCGTCCGCTTTCCCGCCCGCCGCACACCGAGGCAGTGCCGCTCTCCGCGCGCGGTGAAGGCCAGCCGCTGCCCGTAGGCCAGGGTGCTCACCCGCTCGCCGCGCCCCAGGGCGTGCCACCCGATGACGGGTGCGGAGTCCTTCCACCGGATCCCGGTGCACCACCAGGTCACAGCGGGAGAGGCCGCTCGAAGAAGGTCTCCAGGACGACGGTCGCGTGCGTACCGCTCACGCCGTTGATGGCGTAGAGGCGGCGCAATACGTCCTGCAACTGCCCGGTCGAGGCGGTGCGCACCTTCACCAGTACCGACGCGCTGCCCGCGATGATGTGGGCCTCCTGGATCTCCGGGATCGCGGCGAAGTCGTCCGCCGACTCCCCCATCCACGCGTTGGAGTCGACCATCACGTAGGCGAGGACCCCGCTGCCGACCGCGGCCGGGTCGACGTCGATGGTCGTCCGCCGGATCACCCCGCGCTCGCGCAGCTTGCGTACGCGCTCGTGGGTGGCCCCGGCAGAGAGCCCGACGGCCGTGCCGAGAGCCGCGTAGGACTGCCCGGCGTCCTGCTGCAGGCGCAGGACGAGCGCCCGGTCGATGTCGTCCACGCAATCTTCCTTCCATGGGCCGGAGAACCCTTGCGAAGACGGTACCTGATCCTGCAATCTCACCATCAGACCGAAGAATATTCGGCTGCACACCTACAGGGGGAATCATGTCTGGCATAGCCGACCTCACTTTGTACGAGATCCTGGACGAACGCTTCAAGACGGGCCGGTGCGCCAACGGCGACGCCCGGCTGGAACGGCTCTACGACGACTGCCGCTGGGCAGAGGGTCCGCTGTACCTGCCGGCCTGGCGGCAACTGGTGTGGAGCGACATCCCCAACGACCGGATGCTCCGCTGGGACGAGGCGACCGGAGCGGTCTCCGTCTTCCGCTCGCCGGCCGGCCACGCCAACGGCAACACCCTTGACCGCGAAGGCCGCCTGATCTCCTGCGAACAGGGCAACCGACGCGTGACCCGCACCGAGCCCGACGGCAGCATCACCGTGATCGCCGACCGCTTCGACGGCAAGAGGCTCAACAGTCCCAACGACGCGGTGGTCCGCTCCGACGGCTCCATCTGGTTCTCCGACCCCGACTTCGGCATCACCAGCGACTACGAGGGCCACCGCGCGCCCGGCGAGATCGGAGCCTGCAACCTCTACCGGGCCGACCCCGCCACCGGAGAGGTACGCCTGGCCGCCGACGGCTTCCTCGGCCCCAACGGCCTGGTCTTCTCCCCCGACGAGAGCGAGCTGTACGCGGCGGACACCCGGGCGGGCCACATCCGCGCCTTCAAGGTTGCCGACGACGGCACCCTCACCGGTGACCGGGTCTTCACGACCTGCCCCGGCGTCGACAACATCCGCTTCGACGACGAGGGCCGGCTGTGGGTGGCCGCGATGGAGAACGGCGTCCACTGCTACGCCGCGGACGGCACTCTGATCGGCCGCCTGCGCGTCCCGGAGCCCGTCTCGAACATCGCCTTCGGCGGCCCCAAGAACAACCGCCTCTTCATCACCGCCACCACCTCCCTCTACTCGCTGGTGATGTCGGTGACCGGCCTCCCCCGCGTCCTGTGAGGCCGGCCGGGCGCCTGCCTACCGTGCGACGAACTGCGTCAGGATCGCCTGCACCTCATAGATGTCGACGCCCTTGGTGAAGGTCTTCTCGATCGGCGTCGAGCTCCCGGATATCCAGATCTTGAGCTCGGCGTCGAGATCGAAGTGACCGGCGGTCTCCACGGAGAAGTGCGTGATGCTCCGGTACGGGACGGAGTGGTACTCCACCTTCTTGCCTGTGAGCCCCTGCTTGTCGACGAGCACCAGCCGCCGGTCCGTGAACAGGATCGTGTCGCGGATCAGCAGGTAGGCGGCGTGCACCTGCTCCCCCTGCCCCAGCAGTCGGGCATAGTCCCGCTGCGCCGACACGGGGTCGACGGTGTGTGCGTTCCCGAACAGTCCCATGAGTGGCTCCCGTTTCCCAGCCTCGGACGATCTTCAAGAACCGTACCGACGCCGCCGGGTAGCCGGCGTCCCCCGCCAGAGCCATCCGGTCCCTGACATCTCCCGGGGGACCCCATCCCCTTCAAGGAGGACATCCCCGCACATGCGGGGACATACGACAGAGGCCCCGGACTTTCGTCCGGGGCCTCTGCCCTGCTGTGCACTCGGCAGGATTCGAACCTGCAACCTTCTGATCCGTAGTCAGATGCTCTATCCGTTAAGCTACGAGTGCTTGGGCTTCCCGGGGTTTTTCGCCCCGTTGGCCTTGCGAGAACAACAATACATGGACCTCGCCGGGACGCGAAATCCATTACCCAAACCCCTCCTGACCTGCGAAAACACTCCGGATGGAGATCGTCCGCACAAGTCGGCCGGGTGGGGCGACGGGACCGGTGCGCCCCGATGGGGTGCTCGGCCCCCACCGGAAGGCAAGCCCCGGAACGGGTCGAAGGCCGGGCGGCACCCAGGCCCTCAGAAGCGCGTCAACACTCTCTGGAACGCATCGAAGCCCCGGTCCGAGGGACCGGGGCTTCGACGAACTGCGGAGGCGGAGGGATTTGAACCCTCGATGGGTGGTAAGACCCAAACCGCATTAGCAGTGCGGCGCCATAGACCGGACTAGGCGACGCCTCCAGCACACCCCCGCGTACGAGGGTGCGTGCAGATGATGACACAGGCGCAGGGCCCCTCACCAATCCGCTCCCACGGTACTAGGCGGGACGGGCCCAGGGCAAAGCCTTATGGCGCTCCACCACACGCAACATCGGCGCGCTCGCGTCGTTGGTCAGGCGTATGACGTACGGACGACCTGGAGTGCCCCATGCTGCGTCTCGCCGCCTTCACCGTCACCTCGGCCCTGGCCACCGCGGCCGCCGGTCCGCTGCCCCCGCTTCCGCTCGGACAGCTGCTGGCTCCGCCCGACCGGCTGACCATGACCATGGCCGACACCGGCAACCGTCAGCTGGACCGGGAGTACACGCTCGAATGCGGCCCCGTCGGCGGCGATCACCCGCAGGCGCAGGGAGCGTGCGCGCGCCTGGACCAGCTCGCCGAGGAGGGGCGCAACCCCTTCGCCCCCGTCCCCCCGGACCAGATCTGCACCAAGCAGTACGGGGGGCCCGCCACCGCCCGTATCACCGGAACCTGGAACGGACGCAAGGTGAACGCAACCTTCCGCCGGACCGACGGATGCGAAATCAAGCGCTGGGACGAGTTGGAACCTCTGCTTCCGAGTGGGCGTTCCTGACCTGGGAGGATGCCCGCAAGGGACGTCGCCGGCCCCGCATCGGCCACCCCGCCGCGGGCCTGTGGCCTTAGACTCCTCCCGTGACTTGCCGGTAGTCGTTGGTCAGGGAGGAAGCTCGTCGTGAGCAGCAGGCCATCCCGAGGCGCTGCTCGCCTCGCAGCAATACTCGACGCCCTTCCGGACGCGCTGTTGCTCGTCAACGCCAACGGCACGGTCGTGAACGCGAATTCGATCGCGCTCGAGGTCATGGAGAGTCCCGGCACCGGACTGGTCGGCCGGGGCGTGCTCGACCTCCTGCCCGAGTTCGACTCCAAGCTGATCCCCGGCTCGATGCGCCGCCCCGGCGAGGACGACGGCGGCCGGACCAAGCCCAAGCGGATGGTCGCCCGCCGCACCGACGGCTCGGAGTTCCCCGTCGAGGTCACCAGCGCCCACCTCGACGGCCGCGACGCCTACCGCGAGCCGCAACCGACCTACACTGGTGACGAGCTCCTGATGCTCGTTGTCCGGGACCTCTCGCAGACCGTGGACACCGAAGCGGAGCTGGCCCGCTCCCAGCGGCAGACCGAGATGATCCTGCGCGCCGCCGCCGAAGGCGTCGTGGGCACCGACACCGACGGACGCGTGGTGCTCGTCAACCCGGCAGCCGCCCAGATTCTCGGCTACCGCGCGACCGATCTCGGCAACCGCGAACTGCACGGCCTGGTCCAGCACTCCCGCGCCGACGGCTCCCCCTTCCCCTTCGAGGAGTCCCCGCTGGCCGACACGCTGCGCAGCGGGCGCAAGCACCGCGTCCGCGGCCAGGTGCTGTGGCACAAATCCGGACAGCCGGTCGCCGTCGACCTGACCACCTCTCCCGTACGGGACGGGGAGCAGCTCGTGGGCGCGGTCATGACCTTCACCGACCGGCGCCCCTACGACGCCCTGGCCGCGCGGCATGCGCAGCTGCTCGCGGTCCTCGGGGACTCCCTGCGCGGGCCGCTGGACGAGCTGCGCGGCGAGCTGGCGACCCTGGCGGCCGACGACGCGGGCCAGCTGTGGCCCGAGGCCAACCAGCTGCTGCACCACCTGGCTGCCGGGTACTCGCGGATGACCACCCTGGTGGACAACGTGCTCGGCTTCCAGCGACTGGACGCCGGCCGCGAGAAGCTCGCCAAGAAGAAGGTCCTGATCAACGCTGTGGTCACCGCCGGCGTCGACGGGGCGGTCGAGCTGATCGGGCCCGGCCGTGCGCAGTTCGCGGTCCACGCGCCGACCATCGAGGCCGAGGTGGACGCCGAGTGGATCGCGACCGCCCTCGCGCACCTGGTCGCGGACGTCGCGGGCGTCGACGCCACCGGCAAGACCCGTCAGGGCAGCGGCTACAGCGACTCGACGATCGTGGTGGCCGCCGCGCAGCGCGGCGATGTCGTACGGATCGAGGTGCGCGGCCCGTACGAGGGCGGCAACCCGGTCCACGAGCCGATCGTCCGCGGCATCGTGGCCGCGCACGGCGGTGTGCTGCAGACGGTGGAGGTGCCGGGCGCACCCGGCGGGGCCTACGTGCTGGAACTCCCGCTCGGCGCGGGAGCCGGGACCGTGACCCTGCCCGAGCCGCCGGAGGAGCCCCCGGCGGGCACCGGACCGCACGGTGCCGTGGGGGCCGGGGGCGCGGCCCCCGGCAAGGTTTCCGGCGGCCGGCGGGGCCGGCGCGGTGTGGACGCCTTCCTGGAGGACGAGACCGGACCGGAGGCCGCCCGGGCGGGCCAGGGCGGAGGCGCACTGGCGCTGCCGTCGGGCCGGCGGCGGGCCGGCGAGGCCGGGCCGCCGACCGGGCTCGCACAGTCCCCGGTGAACCCGGCCGGGCTCGGTACCGGTCGCCGGCGCGGCCGGGCCGGCGACGACGGCGCGGAGAACGGCGGCACGCAGGAGCAGGCAGTCCCCGGTCGCCCCGTGGAGCCGCAGGGCACCGCCATGCCCGCGCTTCCGCCGGTGCCCGCGGTGCCGGTGAGCGAGCACCCGGCCGGCCGCCGGCGGGCGCTGGGGACGGCCGGTCCGGCGCAGCCCGGTGGTCCCGTGCCGGCGACAGGGCTCGGGCCGACGCCCGCCCCGGCCCGGCCCATCGCCCCGGAGGGCGGCTTCGCGCTGCCGGCCGGTCCGGCCTCCCCGGTTCCGCCCGCTCCGCCCGCCCCAGCCGGCCCCGGACTTCAGGGCGAGGGCGCGCCCGACGGCGAAGCACCGGCCGGGCGGCGTGCCCGCCGGACGCTGAGTGCCCCCGGCGCCGACCCCGAAGCACCGGTCGCACCGGCCGCACCGGCCGCACCGGCCGATGCTTCCGCTGAGAACCCGACCGGGCGACGGCGGGCCTTGGCCGGCGCCCCCTCGTGGCCCGTTCCGGGGGCCCGGAGCGCTGCCGACGATGACGGTGCCTCCGGCCACGTCCCGCTCCCCGGGGCCCGCCAGGCGCAGGACACCCCGGCGCAGGGGCAGGCCGCGCAGCCGATCAGCGTGCGGGCGCTGGGCACGCTCGGCCAGGGCATCGCCGTCGACCCGGCTGCGGCGGCCACCGCTGCGGCCTCGGGGTCGGGCCGGCGTCGCCGGCTGGCCGAGCCCAGCCCGCAGGGCCGGGCCTTCGCCATAAGCGCCCCCGAGGAGGGGGCCGAGGGCCCCGAGCCGCTGGACGGCCCCGGGGGCGCGGTCGAGGTGGTCAACCGCCCGGTGCCGCAGCCCGTGGACGACGAACTCCCGCCGGAGCCCCTGGACAACCCGCGCCGGCTCCTGGTGTGGCCGGCGCCCGACGTGCAGACGCAGCAGGCGCTCAGCGACCGCGGCTACCGCCCGGTGGTCGTGCACTCCCGCGAGGAGGTGGACGCGCAGATCGCCGCGTTCCCCGCCGCGCTGTTCGTCGACCCGCTGACCGGGCCGATCACTCGGACCGCCCTGCAGTCGCTGCGGCAGGCCGCCGTGGCCGCGGAGGTGCCCGTACTGGTCACGGCCGGGCTCGGACACGCCACGCGGGAAGCGGCGTACGGCGCCGATCCGGCCGTGCTGCTCAAGGCGCTGGCGCCGCGCGACAGCGAGCAGCACCCCTCGCGGGTGCTGCTGATCGAGGAGCGCGACGAGATCGCGACCGCGCTGACCGCCGCATTGGAGCGGCGCGGCATGCAGGTCGCCCGGGCGGGCGCGGACACCGACGCGGTGGAGCTGGCGACGCGGATGCGGCCGAACCTCGTGGTCATGGACCTGATGCAGGTACGCCGGCGGCGGGCCGGGATCGTGGACTGGCTGCGGGCGAACGGGCAGCTGAACCGGACCCCGCTGGTCGTCTACACGGCGACCGGTATCGATCCGGCCGAACTGCCGCGTCTGGCCTCGGGGGAGAGCGTGCTCTTCCTCGCCGAGCGCGCCACCACGGCGGACGTCCAGGGCCGCATCGTGGACCTGCTGGCCAAGATCGGCACCAACTAGCGATCCTGGCCCGATGGCCATCACCAACAACACGACAGAGCACTCCGTCCCCGCCGACAACGGCGAGGTGAACCTGCTCATCGCGCGACAGGTGGAGCCGGGGCACGAGGAGACGTTCGAGGCCTGGGCCCACGGGATCCTGGAGACGGCTGCCGGCTTCCCGGACCACTTGGGCTACGGGCTCTTCCGTCCTGCGACCGAGGGCGCGCCGTGGTTCCTGGTGCACCGCTTCCGCAACCAGGCGGCCTTCCAACGCTGGCAGGACTCACCGGAGCGGGCGCAATGGTTCTCCAACTGCCTGGGCCACCACCACACGGAGATAGCCCGCCGGGAACTGCACGGCATGGAGACCTGGTTCGCCAAGCCGGGTACGACCCGGCCCGCGCCGCCGCGGTGGAAGATGGCGATCAGCTCGGGGCTGGCCATCTTCCCGATCTCACTCGTCGGCAACGCGCTGCTCGGGCCGTACCTGGTGGATCTGCACTTCGTGCTGCGGACGGCCGCCTTCGCCGTCGTGTTCAGCACGCTGATGACCTACGTGGCCATGCCCGCCGTCAGCAGGCTGCTGCGGCCATGGCTCACGCGGGGTTGAGCCCCTGCCGGGGCGCGGGCGTCAGGCGAGCTTGGTGACGTCCAGTGCGCCATCGGCGTACTGCTGGCGGATCACCTTCTTGTCGAACTTGCCGACACTGGTCTTCGGGACGGCGTCGATGATCGTCCAGCGCTCCGGCAGCTGCCACCTGGCGATCGACTGCGAGAGGAAATCACGCAGTCCCACGTAGTCCACCGTCGCGCCTTCCTTGAGGACGACCGTCGCGAGCGGCCGTTCGCCCCACTTCTCGTCCGGTACGGCGACCACCGCGGCCTCGGCGACCTCGGGGTGTGCCATCAGCGCGTTCTCCAGCTCGACGCTGGAGATCCACTCGCCGCCGGACTTGATGACGTCCTTGGCCCGGTCGGTGAGGGTGAGGTAGCCGTCGGGGCTGATGACGCCGACGTCCCCGGTCTTGAGCCAGCCGTCGGCGCTGAACTTGTCCTCGGGCCGGAAGGGTTCACCGGCGGCGCCGCCGTAGTAGGCGCTCGCGATCCAGTTGCCGCGCACCTCCAGCTCGCCGGCCGATGTTCCGTCCCAGGGCAGCAGGTCGCCGCCGGGTCCGACGAGCCGGGCCTCGACACCCGCCGGGAAGCGGCCCTGCGTGATCCGGTAGGGCCATTCCTCCTCGGCGCTCAGGCCTGCCGGCGGGTGCGCCATGGTGCCGAGCGGGGAGGTCTCCGTCATGCCCCAGGCGTGGCAGACGCGGACCCCGAGCTTGTCGTAGGCCTCCATCAGGGAGGGCGGACAGGCCGCGCCGCCGATGGTGACCTGCTTCATCGAGGACAGGTCGCGCGGATGGGCGGTGACCTCTGCCAGCAGGCCCTGCCAGATGGTGGGGACGGCCGCGGCGTGGGAGGGCTTCTCCCGCTCGATCATCTCGGCGAGCGGGGCGGGCTGCAGGAAGCGGTCGGGCATCAGCATGTTGATGCCGGTCATAAAGGTGGCGTGCGGCAGGCCCCAGGCGTTCACGTGGAACTGCGGGACGACCACGAGAGTGGTGTCCTTGTCGGTCAGCCCCATCGACTCGGCCATGTTGACCTGCATGGAGTGCAGGTAGAGCGAGCGGTGGGAGTAGACGACGCCCTTGGGGTCGCCGGTCGTGCCCGAGGTGTAGCACATGGCGGCCGCCTGGCGCTCGTCCAGCTCGGGCCAGTCGTAGTCGTCGGAGCGGCCCTGGAGGAGCTCCTCGTACTCGTGCACGCGCACGTTCAGGCCGTCGAGCGCGGAGCGGTCGCCGATGCCGGTCACGACGACGTGCTCGATGGTCGGCAGGTGCGGCAGCAGCGGTGCGAGCAGGGGCAGGAGCGTGCCGTTGACCAGGACGACCCGGTCGGCGGCGTGGTTGACGATGAAGACGAGCTGCTCCGGCGGGAGCCGAAGGTTCAGCGTGTGCAGGACCGCGCCCATGGAGGGGATCGCGAAGTACGCCTCGACGTGCTCGGCGTTGTTCCACATGAGGGTCGCGATGCGGTCGTCCTGCTGCACGCCGAGCTCGTCGCGCAGGGCGCCGGCGAGGCGGGTGGCGCGGAGGCCGATCTCGGCGAAACTCCGGCGGTGCGGCTCTGCCTCCCCGGTCCAGGTCGTGACCTGGGACTTCCCGTGGATCGTCATCCCGTGACGAAGTATGCGGGTGACGAGGAGCGGTACGTCCTGCATGGTGCTGAGCAAAGCGTCCTCCCGGTGAGCGCTGCGGCGCTGCGGCGGCTACGGATGCTGCCGATTCTGCGCACGTACCGCTCGGTCTGTCACTACCCGAGGGTAGAAACCGCGTCGTGTTTCACGTGAAACACCTTCTCGTTTCACGTGAAACATCGACAGCTCAACGGACGGGGGTGAGCTCCGGGTCCTCACGGAGCTTGCCGAGCGCACGGGAGACAGCGCTCTTGACCGTGCCGACCGACACTCCCAGCAGCTCGGCCGTCTGCACCTCGCTCAGGTCCTCGTAGTAGCGCAGGACGACCATCGCCCGCTGCCGGTCGGGCAGCCGGGTCACCGCCCGCCACATCGCGTCGCGCAGTGCCTGGGTCTCGGCGGGGTCGGCGACGGGGGCCGACTCGGTCTCCGGGAGCTCGTCGCACACGAACTCGTCGACCTTCCGCTTGCGCCACTGCGAGGTGCGGGTGTTGACCAGGGTCCGCCGAACGTAGCCGTCCAGGGCGCGGTGGTCTTCGATGCGGTCCCAGGCCATGTACGTCTTCGCGAGGGCGGTCTGGAGCAGGTCTTCCGCGTCGCACGGATTGGGGGTGAGGGAGCGCGCGGTGCGCATCAGGACCGTGCCGCGGGTCCGGACGTACGCCGAGAACGACGGATACGGCGTCGGGTTCGAGGCGAGCGTGCACACAGGCGGGGTCATGTCTCCACGCTAGGAGCGCCCGACCCGCCTCGAATCGGCCGCAGGTGCCGATGGTGGATCCATCTCAGGTTGTAGGAGTAGGGCGATCCCCACCCCCTGAAGGTGGAGGGGGCGGGGTCCGGCACGGACCGGGGTCTCAGCCGTCGGCGCCGAGGATCAGTCCGGACGTCGGCACCCCGGTGCCGGCCGTGACCAGGGCGTGCGAGGCGCCCGCCACTTGGTTGACAGAGGCGCCGCGCAGCTGCCGGACGGCCTCGGCTATGCCGTTCATGCCGTGGAGGTACGCCTCCCCGAGCTGGCCGCCGTGGGTGTTGATCGGTAGCGCGTCCGCGGCGACGAAGTCCGCGGCCTCGCCCGGCGCGCAGAAGCCGAACCCCTCCAACTGCATCAGGACGAAGGGGGTGAAGTGGTCGTAGAGGATGCCGACGTCGACGTCCGAGGGCCTCAGTCCGCTGGTGCGCCACAGCTGGCGTGCGACGACGTCCATTTCCGGCAGCCCGGTCAGGTCGTCGCGGTAGAAGGAGGTCATGCCCTCCTGCCGGCGGCCGGCGCCCTGAGCCGCAGCGGTGATCACGGCGGGCGGGTGGCGCAGGGCGCGGGCCCGCTCCGTCGTGGTGACGACCAGGGCCTGGCCTCCATCGGTCTCCTGGCAGCAGTCCAGCAGCCGCAGGGGCTCGACGATCCAGCGGGCGGCCGCATGATCGGCGAGGGTGATGGGCTTGCCGTGGAAGTAGGCGGCCGGGTTGTTCGCGGCGTGCCGCCGGCCGGTGACCGCGACGTGCCCGAAGGCCTCGGGGGTGAGGTGGTAGGTGTGCAGGTAGCGTTGCGCGGTCATGGCCACCCAGGACGCGGGGGTCAGCAGCCCCCAGGGGAGCGACCATCCCAGTGCCGCCCCTTCCGCGGAGGGCTCGCGCTGCTGGACGCCGGAGCCGAAGCGGCGTCCGGATCGCTCGTTGAACGCGCGGTAGCAGACGACGACCTCCGCTACCCCGGTGGCGACGGCGAGGGCCGCCTGCTGGACCGTGGCACAGGCCGCGCCCCCGCCGTAGTGGATGCGGGAGAAGAAGGACAGCTCCCCGATGCCCGCGGCCTGGGCGACGGTGATCTCGGGGCTGGTGTCCATGGTGAAGGTGACCATGCCGTCGACGTCGGCTGGGGTGAGTCCGGCGTCGTCGAGGGCCGCGTGCACGGCCTCGACGGCCAGCTTCAGCTCGCTGCGGCCGGAGTCCTTGGAGAACTCGGTCGCACCTATGCCGACGATCGCGGCCCGGCCGCCGAGATGGTCGCGGGTGCGGGCGCTCATGCCGCCACCTCCGCAGTGACCGTTCCCGTCACGTGGTGGCCGAGGCCGTTGGCCCCGACGATCCGGATCTCGACGATGTGGCCGGCCACGGCGGTGACCGTGCCGCTGAGGGTCATGGTGTCCCCCGGGTGGTTGGGGGCGCCGAGGCGGATGGCCACCTTGCGCAGGACCGCGCGCGGCCCGAGATGGTCGGTGACGTAGCGGCCGACCAGACCGTTGGTGGTCAGGATGTTCATGAAGATGTCCCGGGAGCCCTTCTCCCGCGCGAGCTCCGCGTCATGGTGCACGTCCTGGTAGTCGCGGGAGGCGATGGCACCCGCGACGATCAGGGTGCGGGTGACCGCGATCTCCAGCGGCGGCAGTGTGTCGCCGATCTTCATGCCCGCTCTCCCTCGGCTATCGACGCTCCCAGTTCGGCCAGCAGCTCACTGCCGCAGCCGAGGTAGGCGTCCAGCTGGCGACCCCACAGGAAGTGCCGGTGGACCGGGTGGTCCAGGTCGGCGCCCGTGCCGCCGTGCAGGTGCTGGCCCGCGTGCACGACCCGCTTGCCCGCCTCCGAGGCCCACCAGGCCGCGGTCAGCGCGTGCTGGTGCGCATCGAGCCCCTGGTCGATGCGCCAGGCCGCCTCGTACGCGGTCACCCGGATCGCCTCGGTGTCCATGTACGCGTCGGCCGCGCGCAGCATGACCCCCTGGTTCGTGGAGAGCGGGCGGCCGAACTGCTCGCGGGTCGACGTGTACGCCACCGCGCGGGCGAGCGAGCCCGCGCACACACCCGCCTGGAGCCCGGCGAACGCGGTGCGCGCGACGGCGAGGGCCTGCTCGTACGCACCGGCGGACCCGAGCCGTTCGCCCTCGGCCGCGCTCAGGACCAAGCGGCCCGCCGACCAGGAGGCGGTGGTCTCGACGGGCGACGTCCGTACGCCGGGGGCGTCCGTCCGCACGAGCCACAGGGCCCGCTCGGCGTCCGGAACCAGGACGTGGGTGGCGTCGCGCAGCCAGGGCACCGCCGGAGCGGTGCCGGTGAGCCGGCCGTCCTCGGCGGCGATCCGGCCGCGGGCGGGAAAGGCTCCGGTGGCCACCGCGTCCCCGCTCCCCAGCGGGGGCAGTAGCCGGGCGCGCTGCTCCGCGCTGCCGTGGGCGGCGACGGGGAGGATCCCGTACGCGCAGGTGGCGGCGTAGGGGACCTGGGCGGTGGTGCGGCCCTGCTCCTCCAGCAGCAGGACCAGTCCCAGCAGGCCGATCTCCTCGACGGCGGTGGTGAGCCCGGCGGAAGTGAGGGCCTTCCACAGTTCGGCGTCGCTGCCGGTGCCGGCGGCGGCCAGGCGCTCGTGGGTGGCGAGATCGGTGAAAATCCGGGCGGCGAGACCGGCCGCGGCGGCCTGGTCCTCGGTGGGGTGGAAGTCCATCAGGCCTCGCCCCCGCGGAAGACGGGGAGTTCGAGGTCGTCGTCGACGCGCAGGAACTCCAGTTGGACGGGCAGGCCGATGCGCACCTTGTCGTACGGGACACCGGTGATGTTGCTGATCATGCGGACCCCCTCGGCGAGTTCGACGAGCGCGACCGCGTAGGGCGGGTCGAAGGCCGGGAACGGCGGGTGGTGCATCACGACGTAGCTGAAGACGGTGCCGGCGCCGGAGGCTTCGACCGTGTCCCAATCGGAGCCGGCGCAGGAGTTGCAGCCGGGGAGCCAGGGGAAGCGGAGGGTGGCGCAGGAGGTGCAGCGTTGGATGAGCAGCCGGTGGTCCCGCACCCCGTCCCAGAAACCCTGGTTGTCGCGGTTGACCACGGGCCGCGGCCGCAGGGTCGCGGCCTTCCTCCTGGGCTCGCGCTGCTGTGCCGGCCGGCCGGCGGGCGCGTACTTGAGGATGCGGAAGCGGTGGGTGCCGACGCGGCGGCCACCCGCCCGGACGTCCATCCGGGTCGTCACGAAGTGGCCGGCCCCCAGCCTGGTCGTCTTGCGCGGCGACACGGACTCGATGACGGCGTCGAAGGCGACCGTGTCACCGGGGCGCAGCGGGTGGAGGTACTCCTGTTCGCAGTCGGTGGCGACGACGGAGGTGAACCCCGCGCCGTCGAGGAGCGTGAGGAGCTCGTCGTAGGCGGTGGAGCGGTCGGAGTGGCCGGACAGTCCACCCATGGTCCAGGCCTGGAGCATGGTGGGGGGAGCGATGGCGTCAGGCCCGCAGTAGGCGGGGTTGGTGTCGCCCATCGCCTCGCACCAGTGGCGGATCATCGGCTCGTTGACCGCGTCCTTGCCGCGCCCGGCCGTGGCGGCCGGCTGCCCCTCGAAGGCTGCGAGCAACGCCTGGAACCGGGCCGCCTCCTCGGACGTACCCGTGGCGTCCGCCGTCATCGCTTCCTCCCCTTCATGCCGAGCCGCATCATGGCGACGATCTCCCGCTGGACCTCGCTCACGCCGCCGCCGAAGGTGTTGATCTGTGCGGCCCGGTTCATACGTTCGAGCTCGCCCCCCGCGAAGGCCGCGGGTCCCCGGACGAGTGCCTCCTCGCCCACGACCTCCTGGCACATCCGGTAGACCTCGACGGCGGACTCGGTGCCGAGGAACTTCACGCCGCTGGCGTCGCCGGGGGCGAGGCTGCCGCTTCCCACGTCCTGGACGAGGCGCCAGTTGAGGAGGCGTACGGCGGCCAGCCGCGCGTGGGCCTCGGCGAGCCGGTACCGCACCCAGGGGATGTCCCCCGGGCGCTGCCCGGTGACGGGGTCTGGGGTGCGGGCGTACTGCAGTGCGCGCTCGTAGAAGTCCTCGGCCTGCATGCCGATGGCGGCGAGGGCCACGCGTTCGTGGTTCAGCTGGTTGGTGATCAGCTCCCAGCCGCCGTGTTCGGAGCCGACGAGGTTCCCGGCCGGCACGCGGACGGAGTCGTAGTACGTCGCCGTGGTGGTGAGCCCGCCCACGGTGTCGATCGGGGTCCACGAGAAGCCGGGGGCATGGGTGGGGACGAGGATGATCGAGATGCCCTTGTGCTTGGGGGCCCGGGGGTCGGTGCGGCAGGCGAGCCAGATCCAGTCCGCGTTCTGGGCGTTCGAGGTGAAGATCTTCTGGCCGTCGACCAGCCAGTCGTCGCCGTCGCGGACCGCCCTGGTGCGCAGGGAAGCGAGGTCGGTTCCAGCCTCGGGCTCGGAGTATCCGATGGCGAAGACGATGTCACCCGCGAGGATCCGGGGGAGGAAGTAGTCCTTCTGCTCCCGGGTCCCGTACTTCATCAAGGTGGGGCCGACCGTGTTCAGCGTGACCATGGACACGGGTGCGCCGGCCCGGTAGGCCTCGTCGAAGAAGACGAACTGCTCCTCGGCGCCGCGCCCCTGGCCGCCGTACTCGACGGGCCAGCCGAGGCCGAGCAGTCCGTCGGCGCCGATCCGGCGCAGCAGCCCCCGCTGACGTGCCGGCTCCTCGGGAACCCCGTCGGGGAGCAGTGTTTGGAAGTAGGTCCGCAGTTCGGCACGGAGCCGCAACTGGTCGTCGGTCGGGGCGAGGTGCACGGAACAGGCCTCCCGGCATCGCATCATCGAGTAACTGACTGTCCGTCAGATCTACCGGCGGTGTCAAGGTCGGGAAGGGAAGGGCGGGGGAAGGAGGCAGCATTGCGACGGTCCTCCGCGCCCGGACATGCCGAAAAGGGCCGCGCCGTCCGGGAACCCCACCGTCTCCCGGGCCTGCGGCCCTGCAATGCCCGCTGTACGCCCCCTGCGCGCTCCCCGGCGCACGCCGGGGTGATCCATCCGTGCCCCGCTGCGGGGCACCGCGTGGCGCGATCCACGGTCTCGACCGACCGGGCTCCAGCGCCTGACTGCGTTCCTGCGTGTACGTGCGCTGCTCTGGCGTGCCTTCCGCCCACTTCCCTGCGTCTACTGCCGTGCGTCTACTACCTTGCGTCTACCGCCTTGCGTCTACCGCCTTGCGTCCAGTGTCGGACGCCTGCTCTCCGCACGGGGTTACGCGGCGAGTGCCAGCGTCTCGCGGGCCGCCGGTTCAGCGGTGGGGGCCAGGATGCGGGCGGCGGTACCCGGCGCGGCTCCCATGGCTGCGGCGGTGGTCGAGCGGCGGACGCCAGGGGTCTTGCCGTGAGCCTCGGCGCGGATGCGCTGCTTCAAGGTCGGCGGCAGCGAACCGCCCCGCATCACCTCCCGCCAGCTCCGCGGCGCCACGACGGCCGGCCGGCGGACGGTGGGGGTGACGGTCGCGGCGGCGGCGCCACCGGCAGCGGCGGCGGGAGCCGCCTTGCCGCCGAAGCCGAGGGCGGAGAGAACGGCCACCAGGGCCGCGAGGACGGAGGTCCAGATCGACGTGAGGATGGTGCGGTCAGTCATGACGGAGTGCCTCGATTCGCGATGGTCCGACGGGCGGATCTGAATACATTCGTCATGATGTGGGGGCAACCGCACTGCGCTCATCACACGCGCCGATCTTCCGACAAACACCACCCGGAAGGATCAATCAGACTTTTCCCCTCACCTTTCGGCCCCTGTGGGCGAACTTCCGGAGCCGCCCCGCACCAGCTCCGACCAGCACCGATGCGCCGCGTAGCGCCTACACACCGCCGGTCCGCCCGCAATCGGAGAATTCCCGACCCGCCCTTCCCCCGGCGGAGAGCTCGGGGCACGAAAGCGGCCCCCGACCGTGTGTACCGGTCAGGGGCCGTTCCTCTGCGGTGGGTGTGGGATTTGAACCCACGGTGACGTCGCCGCCACGACGGTTTTCAAGACCGTTCCCTTAGGCCGCTCGGGCAACCCACCTGGCCGGTACAGAGTACCGGCCGGGCGGGGGTGGCGGGGCGACGGTTCGATCAGGAGGCCTGCGCCTTGTCGTAGGCGGCCTTCGCCTCGTTGCCGAGGTAGGGGCCGTACATGCGGTTCGGCAGGAAGGTGTAGCCGAAGCTGTTCACCGAGACCTGGGTGCCGAGGCCGGTGGCCTCGTTGAAGTCCTGGAACCAGGGACCGCCGCTGGAGCCGCCGGTCATGTTGCAGCCCAGGCTGTGGTCCTTGGTGAGCAGGAAGTCCTTGCCGCTGTTGCCGCTGCAGTAGACAAGCTTCGTTCCGTCGTACGGGGCAGCCGCGGGGAACCCGAAGGAGTACATCCTCTTGTTGTAGCCGCCGTTGAAGAGGACGCCCTGGGCGCCGACGGCCTGGCTGAGGGTCTGGCCGTTCAGCGGGGCGACGACGGCGAGGCCGACGTCCATGTTCATGTCCTCGCTGGCCGCCCACTGGTCGGTGGCGAAGGTCTTGGTGGCCGACCACTGGCCGTAGGGTGCCGACCCGTTGTTGTAGGCGGGTACGAAGACCCAGTTCGTGTGCCAGGCCCCCTGGTACTTCACGCAGTGGCCGGCCGTCATCACCGTGCTGCCGTTGGCGCTGGTGATCGAGTTTCCGGAACAGGAGGCGGTGCGGCCGCCCATCGTGAAGAAGACCCGGCCCGACGTCTTCACCACCGCGCCACCGCCCGTCCAGGCCCCGCCGACCTGCGGGAACGCCGTGGGTGAGGCGGTGGACGCCACGGACGCGGCAGGGGTCGGGGCGATGGCGGTGGGGGCGGCGGACGCGGCCGCCGGGGTGCGGGCGGCGCCGGGTACCGCCGTCACGTCCAGCGGAGTGGCCGTGCGCATCCGCTCGGCGGTCCAGAAGCCCTGGGTGTGCTGCTGCCGGAAGGACGTCGCGGCGGCGTCCGCCGCGATCGAGGGGGTGGCCGCCGTCAGGACGCCCGCGACCAGGGCGCCCGCCGAGAGCAGGACGGACAAGGCCGTGCGATGACGATTCACGCATGACTCCTTCTGCCGTGCCCGGACCGGTCGGAGCCGGGCAGGGTGGGGGTGAAGAGCGGTCGGTGCGGATCGGCTGTGCGTGGTGCGTCGTACGTGGTGCGCCTTGCCGGGGCAGAGTGGCACGGCCCCGCGTCAATGTCAGCGGCCAGTCAGAACGTTCGGTCGGTTCCGGCCACGAAATGGCCAACTCCCAGCCGTTACGGCGTCATCCAGTGAGCATTACGCCCGCGTACGAGACCCCGGCGACGACCACCCACGCGCCGAGCCCCAGGGCCGCCGCCCGCCCGCCGGTCCGCCCCAAAGTCGGCAGATGGACCGCGCTCCCCAGACCGAACAGGGCCGCCGCCAGCAAAGCCTCCTGCGCCGTGTGCGCCCACTCCAGCGCTACGTCCGGCAGCACCCCGGTGGCGCGCAGCGCGGCCGCGGCCAGGAATCCGGCCACGAACAGCGGCACCGGGGCCGGCCGGCGCCCCGAGGGGGTCCGGACTCCGCGCCGCCGGGCCCGCAGTGCGAAGGCGACCGCCGCCACCAGCGGGGCCAGCAGGGCCACTCGCATCAGCTTGACCAGTACCGCCTCGCCGAGGGCGGCGGGGCCCGCGGTCTGCGCCGTTGCCACCACCTGGCCGACGTCGTGGACGCCGGCGCCCACCCAGCGCCCGAACGCCGGGTCGGAGAGGGCCAACGGGCCTTGCAGAAGGGGGAGGACGGCGATGGCGAGCGTCCCGCAGAGGGTGACCAGCGCCACTGAGGCCGCCACGTCCTCCTCGTCGCTGCCCGAGACCTCGCTCACCGCGCCGATGGCCGAGGCCCCGCAGATCGAATATCCCGTGGCGATCAGCAGTGGCTGGTCGCCCGGCAGCCCGAGCCGGCGGCCCAGCCAGAGAGTGCCGAAGAAGGTGGCCGCAACCACGCCAACCACCATGGCCACCGTGGCCCAGCCCAGCCGGAGCACCTGCTCCAGGCCCAGGCCCAGGCCGAGCAGGACGATACCGATGCGCATGAGCCGTCGGCCGGCCAGCGACAGGCCGGTGCGTGCGGTTCCCCGCACGAGGGGCCGCAGGCCGGGCAGATGCGCCACCGCGATACCCAGGAGCACGGACGCGGTGAGCATCGGTACGGCCGGTATGAGGCGGTGGAGACACCAGGCGACCAGTGCTCCGCAGGCGGCCAGCAACAACCCGGGCCAGGGGGACGCTGTTTCACGTGAAACAGGCTGAACCGCCGCGCCCTGTGGGCGTTGGAGGAGGGCCATCAGTCGACGGGAAGCTTGTAGACGCGACGGATGCTGGTGCCCAGGCGAGCCACGTCGGCGCCGTAGACATGCACGGATATCGCTTTGTTGGGACAGGAGTTGCGTACCTTGTGGATGTCACCGGGAGGTGCGAACCCACACACCTCGCCCTGGCCGTTGACGACGTCCTCGGTCGCCACCAGGCGGGCGGGGCCGAC
This sequence comes from Streptomyces sp. NRRL F-2664, assembly GCF_000719345.1. Classification (GTDB taxonomy): domain Bacteria; phylum Actinomycetota; class Actinomycetes; order Streptomycetales; family Streptomycetaceae; genus Streptomyces. Next base: position 218,569 of record NZ_JOFX01000004.1, on the reverse strand, counting down.
GCCCGGGGCGAGGCGGTAGCGGCGCTCGCTCTCCTCCCCCTGGTGCACGCCCGCCACGCACCACGACACGTGGTCGTGGATGCAGGTCTCCTGTCCGGGGAGCCACACCAACGCCACCACGGAGAAGCTGCCGTCGGACTCCGCGTGGAGGATGTGCTGGCGGTAGTGCTCGGGGTCGCCCTCCTGCTGCGTCGGCGTCAACAGGTCGGGCGCCCCGAGGTGCGGAGCAAGCCGTTCGCCCACCAGGTAGGCGGTGAGGTCGGGAGCCAATCCCCGCTCCACGACCGTGCGGATCTCACTGACGAGGGCGGCCATCCTCGTGGTGGTACGGGCCGGTGTGGTGGTGGTCATACGGGCAGCGTGCGCGCGCGGTTGCATCGCGTCCAACGACAGTTGTGACGGGAAATCCCAAGCAGCGCTTATGGGTTGGTCAGCAGCCGACCCGGTTTGCGGCTACCCGCTCCAACGCGTTCAGCACGACGGCCGTCGCCGGGACCCGCAGATGGTCACGGTAGACGTAGGCGGCGATGTGCCGGCGCGCCGCGGGCTGGAGCGCGCGTCCGCAGACCCGGCTCAGCGAGAGCGAGGGCAGGACCAACGCGGGCATCATGGCCACGCCCAGGCCCTGGGCCACCAGGCTCTGCACCACGAGGTTGTCGTCCGTGGCGAAGCGGATGTCGGGCACGAAACCCAGCTCCGCGCACTCGTGCAGCAGGTTCGCCCGGCAGCGCGGGCAGCCCGCGATCCACCGTTCCTCGGCGAGGTCGGCCAGGTGCACGGCCCGGCGCCGGGCGAGGGGGTGCCCGGTCGGCAGCAGCACCGTCAGCTGGTCCTCCAGCAGCCTGACCTCGGCGACCTCCTCCGGTACCTCCTCGTGCAGGCCGGGATAGGTGAAGGCCAGGGTGATGTCGCACTCGCCGCGCTCCAGCCGGCGCAGCGACTCGGGCGGCTCTCCTTCCAGGAGTTCCACCTGTATGCCGGGGTGGTCCTTGGCCAGACCGCTCAGGGCTTCGGGCACGAGGGTCACATTGGCGCTGGGGAAGCCGCACAGCCTGACGCGACCGGTGCGCAGGCGGGCGTAGGCACGCAACTGCGCCTCGGCGGCTGAGAGGTTGCCGAGGATGGTCTCGGCGTGCCGGGAGAGGGACTCCCCGGCCTCGGTGAGCTGCATCTTGCGGCCCACGCGCGTGAACAGCGGTGTGCCGACGGCGCGTTCGAGCGCTTTCATCTGCTGGGTGATGGCGGGCTGGGTGTACCCCAGCACGCGCGCGGCCGCCGAGTAGGAACCGGAGGCGACCACCGTGTGGAACGTCCGTATGTGCCGAGAATCGAACACGAGCGAAGCATAAGCGGACGTTGGAGGGGCCGTGGGCGGAATCCCGCCCACGGCCCCTCCTCACCGGGCCACTGCCGTGGCCGGGGTGCTACTTGTCGCCGATCCTGGAGCCGAGCGTGATGTCGACGGTGGTCGGCTTGCCGTCGCGCAGGTAGGTCAGCTTCACGGTGTCGCCGGGCTTGTACGTCCAGATCATGCTGATCAGGGTCGGGCCGCTGTCCACCGGCTTGCCGCCGAACTCGGTGATGATGTCGCCGGGCTTGAGTCCCGCCTTGCCCGCCGGACCGTTGGGGTCGACCAGCTCGTTGGCGGCCGCGCCCTGCTCGGAGATCTTCGCGCCCTCGGTCTTCGCCTGGAGGTCCACGGAGACCGAGATCACCGGGTAGACCGGCTTGCCCGTCTTGATCAGGGACTCGGCCACGTTCTTGGCCTGGTTGATCGGGATGGCGAAGCCGAGGCCGATGGAACCGGCCTGGCCGCCGCCGAAGCCGCCGTTTCCTGCGGACTGGATGGCGGAGTTGATGCCGATCACGGCGCCGCGGCCGTCGAGCAGCGGACCGCCGGAGTTGCCCGGGTTGATCGAGGCGTCCGTCTGCAGCGCGCTCATGTACGAGTTCTTGCTGCCCGTGCCGTCACCGGAGGCGACCGGGCGGTTCTTGGCGCTGACGATGCCGGTGGTGACGGTGTTGGACAGGCCGAAGGGGGCGCCGATCGCGATCGTGGCGTCGCCGACCGCGACCTTGTCGGAGTCGCCGAGCGGCAGCGGCTTGAGGCCGGCCGGCGGGTTCTTCAGCTTGAGCACGGCGACGTCGTAGCCCTGGGCGCGGCCGACCACCTCGGCGTCGTACCGCTTGCCGTCGGAGAAGGTCGCGAAGAGCTTCCCGCCGTTCGCGGCGGAGGCCACCACGTGGTTGTTGGTGAGGATGTGTCCCTGCTGGTCGTAGACGAAGCCGGTGCCGGTGCCGCCCTCGCCGTCCCCGGCCGAGGCCTCGATGGTGACCACGCTGGGCAGGGCGCCCGCGGCGAGGCCGGCGATGGAGCCGGCCTCGCGCTTGAGGTCCTTCGGGGTGTTGGTCGCGCTGATCGTGGTCGAGCCGGTGCCGCTGTTGCTGCGTTCGGCGGCCCAGTAGCCGACGCTGCCGCCGATGCCGCCGGCGACGAGGGCCGCCACGAGCACGGCCGCGATCAGACCGCCCTTGCCCTTGGACTTCGGCGCGGGAGCGCCGTCGGTGGGGTGGACGCCCCAGACCGGGCCGCCGCCGCCCGCGCCCCCGGCGCCGTACGCCGGAACGGTGGGCGGCGGGGGCGGCCAGCCCTCGGCCGAGTGGGCGGCCGGAGCGGGTGCGTGGCCGTAGGCGGTGTCCTGGCCGTAGGCCGGGGTCTGGCCGTAGCCGGAAGCCTGCGCGGCGGGCGCGGGCGGAATCTGCTGGGTCGGCTCGCCGCCCGGCGCGGCCGTCGGCGGGAGCTGCTGGGTCACCGGCTCACCGGCGGCGGGCGCCGGAGCGGCGGCCGGTACGGCGGGGGGTGCGGCCGGCGGGGCCGGGGGGACCGGGGTGGTGTCCTGCGGGGCGTGGTCCGGCCGCGGCGCGGTGGCCGGCGCCGCCGTCTCGGAGCCCTGAGCAGGGGTTACGGACGGGGCCGCGGGGGGTGTGGGGGCCGCGGTGCCCTCGTTCTCGGTGCTCACAGCTCTCTCTCCTCGTCACACACAGCTGCAGAATCTGGCGATATCGATCCGGCTGAACGTTCGACGTGCCGTACAAGTTCCGAGGCAAAGTTTTTCCCATGCCCCGTCAGAGCACTGTAAGCCGGACCTGTGCATCTGCACCCATTCTTTATGTCCGGCATTTCGGATGCACTCGCAGGGCCGGACCTGGACCGCCGGGGGGCTGACGGTGGCACCATGACCCGGTGACCCACGCAATGCCGCGCACCATCCAGGTCGTCGCCCACCGCGGTGCTTCGGAGGACGCCCCCGAGCACACCCTGGCCGCGTACCGCAAGGCCATCGAGGACGGCGCGGACGCGCTCGAATGCGATGTCCGACTCACTGCCGACGGCCATCTGGTCCTGGTCCACGACCGCCGGGTGAACCGCACCTCGAACGGCCGTGGCGCCGTCTCCGCCCTGGAGCTGGCCGATCTCGCCGCCCTGGACTTCGGCTCCTGGAAGGACCGCGAGGAGTCCCCCGACTGGGACGCCGATCCGGAGCGCACCTCCGTCCTCACCCTGGAGCGCCTGCTGGAGCTGGTGTCGGACGCCGACCGGCCGGTACAGCTCGCGATCGAGACGAAGCACCCGACCCGCTGGGCCGGACAGGTGGAGGAGCGCCTCCTCCACCTGCTCAAGCGCTTCGGCCTGGACGCGCCGCCGGCCGAGGGCCCGCATCCGGTCCGCGTCATGAGTTTCTCCGCGCGCTCCCTGCACCGGGTGCGGGCCGCCTCGCCGACGGTCCCGACCGTGTACCTGATGCAGTTCATCTCACCGCGGATGCGCGACGGCCGGCTGCCGGCCGGGGCGACGATCGCCGGGCCCGGGATGCGGATCGTCCGCAACCACCCCGGCTACATCCGCAGACTCCAGGACGCTGGGCATTCCGTGCACGTATGGACAGTGAACGAACCGAAGGACGTTCAACTGTGCGCCGATATGGGGGTAGAAGCGATCATCACGAACAGACCTCGCCAGGTGCTGTCCCAACTGGGGCGCTGACGTCCCCATTTGCGCACCCGCCACCCCGGTCGCCCTCGTCACAGGGTGTGCTCCGGCGCATCCGCTCCGCATTCGGTCGGTGTGAATGCGTCGGAGCGGCCTGCCTGATCGGTTTCCGGTCCAGGCCAAAGGGGCATCCAGACCATGCGTGGGGCTAAGGAGGTTCCGGGGGTGGCGTTGGTGGTGGCACAGGAAGTGCCCACGTCGTCGTGCATGGACGTACGCCATGGTCCTGCGGGCGTGGGCGAGGCCAGGCACCGGATGCGCGAGCAATTGCGCATCAGCGGAGTGGCCGAATCGGTCGTGGACGATGCCGTACTGATCCTTTCCGAACTGCTCAGCAACGCTTGTCGACACGGCAGGCCGCTGGGTGCGCGGGAGGTCGGGGACGGGGAGATACGCGCCGCATGGCGCGTCGACAGCACGGGGCGGCTGACGGTCGAGGTCACGGACGGGGGTGGGCCGACCCGGCCTGTTCCTTCCACGCCCTCGGTCACCGCACGCGGCGGCCGGGGGCTGAACATCATCAGCGCCCTCGCCCAGGACTGGGGTGTCCGGGACGGAGCGGCGGGTGAGGTCACCGTCTGGGTGATCGTCGCCTGTGGGCCCCGGCACGAGGATTTCGCTACGCGCGTTGCGCCCCCGGCGATCGACTTCAGTGCGGCGTTCGACGATCTCGACGTGTGATTCAGGGATCCGCCAACGGGACCCCGTGGCATCGGGTCTGCGACGCCGGGACCCCCGACCGCATCCGCACAACCGCTCACCCTCAGCACAGCAGTACCGGTCTTCCGCACAGGCGGCCGTCCGGGAGCGCACGCCGACCGTGCTCCCGGCCGCACCCCACCGGTTCCGGCGGTACGAACGGCTAGGCTCGCGCCCAGACACGACGCCGTACCGCCGCAACCGGGAGACACGCACGATGGCCAAGAAGCGCCCCGCAGCCAAGTCCGCAAAGCCGCAGCTCGACAACGGTGAGATCCCCGTCGTCGGCGCACGCGAGCCCTGCCCCTGCGGATCCGGGCGCCGCTACAAGGCCTGCCACGGCGCGGCCGCCGCACACGCGGTCACCGAGCACGTCAGGCGTCCCTTCGAGGGCCTGCCGGGCGAGTGCGACTGGGTCGCGCTGCGCGAGCTGGTGCCCGCGGCCACCGTCCCGCTGTCGCTGAAGGGCGGCCTGCCGGAGGGCGTCCCCTCCGTCACGCTGGTGACCGTACTGCCCATGGCCTGGCCGGCGCTCCGCCGCGAGGACGGGTCCGTCCTGCTCGGCCTGCAGAACGAGACGTCCTCCGGGGACCTGAGCCGTGACATGGCCGACACCCTGGAGCGGGCGCTCGTTGCGGAGCCGGGAACTCCGGTCGCTGCCCGGCGGGTCAACGCCGAGGGGCCGCGACTTCAGGATCTCCTGGACGCCGACGGCGGTTTCGAGCCGGTTGTTCACAGCGGCTTCGAATTCTGGATTCCGGAGTCCGAGGGCGGCCAGAACGCCTCCCCGGAGATCGCCGCCTCGCTGGAGCGCGCGAACGCGGCCGCCATCCCCACCGTCAAGCTGACCGGCGTCGACGCCGCCTACTGGTGCGAGACGCCGGACAAGAACCACCTGCGCTGGGTCATGCCGCACCCCGAGGAGAAGCTGCTCGACGCCCTCGCGCGGCTGCACGCGGCCGGCACCTCCTCGCTGGGTGAGGGCACCAAGCTCGTCGGCTCCTTCCGCGCCCACGGGCTGATGGTCCCGGTCTGGGACCTGCCGACCGGAGTGAGCGCCGACGACGTCGAGAAGCCGGCGGCGGAGTTCGCCGAGCGGCTGGCCAGGGCACTGGCGACGGACGCTCCGCTGACCACCGAGGAGCGCCGGGCGCGCGGGGGTCTCACCAACCGCCAGGTGACCCTCAGCTGACGCCACGCGCACGCGCGCAGCCGGTGACCGGAGTCACAACTCCCGCTAATCGTCTGCAAATCGGTGTCTGAATATCAGAGATCGAATTTGCGAACAGGCGATCTCTTGTTACCGTTCTTGTAGCCCGGTCGCTGGTGCATCCCCCGTCGCCAGCGACCGGGCCCTTCCATTTATGGCGGTGGTCAACCGTCACCCGGTGCCGGTGAGTTGCTTCCGGACCGCAGAAGCAGCGGCCCTTCATCATCCGGAACTGCAAACTCCGCAACGGCGGAGTAACTCTCCGGTTCCCCGGCCGAGTCCTCCTTCGGCGTCTCGCACAGACCGGGCTCGTCGCCCGCGCCGACCGCGCAGCGGATCTGCACCGTGCGCCCGGCCGGGCCCATCACCGTCAGCACGGCGTCCAGGGCACGACCACTCGTGTTCCGGTAGTAACTCCTGCCCCACGTCCGGCCTTCGGCCACCAGCACGCAGGTCTGCGCCTCCAGCCCCTGGGGAGAGGACAGCTCGGGCCCGCACCGGGAATCCGTACGGGGCTGCTCCGCCGGGCCCGGCTGCCCGGCGGCGGGCGCCGCCGCACGGGCGGCCGGCGCGGAAGCCGTGGAGGCCGGTTCCGAAAGGCCGAGGGTCCTGAACAGGCCGCCGCCCTTTCCGTCGTCCTGACCGGCAAAATCAGGCCCGGCGATCGCGCCGGCGAGCGGGAGCGACAAGATGATCAGCACACCGGCGCCGATACCGATCAGGCGGAGATTCATTCGCCGAAGATAGCGATGCGGGAAAGGGGCGCGGAGATGCCCGCGCCCAATTCCCTTGGAAACTCGCCCCGCTGGCACCCGTACGAGTGACCCTGCGGGCCCCGCAGATCAGTACGCGAGCCGGCTGCCGCCGCCGGGCGCGCCGCTGCTCGCTTCGACCAGTGCGTCCACGACCGCCTCGACGTCGGGCAGCCAGAGCCGCGTCCCCGGGGCCCGCGACGGCCGCGCAGCCGACAGCCTCTGCTCCGCCGGGCATGGCGGCAGCGGACGCGGTTCGCGCTCCCAGCGCACGTGACCACCGCTGGAGGCGGCCGAGGGCGGCAGCAGCAGGTAGCCGCCCTCGCCGTGGAACCGCAGCGAGGAGGGCACGTGGTCCTTGGCGTAGAGGAGCTCCCCGAGCCGCTCCAGGGAGTAGGGCGCGACCAGTAGCGCCCACCGGGTGGGCGTGGCGACGACCGGCCCGAGCCGCAGGCCCTGCGCGTCCAGCCGGACGAGCGCCCGTGCGGCCGCGCCGGCCGGGAGGCTCACCGCGCACGGGGCGGAACCGCCGGTCGCCATCAGGACGGGTGCGGTGGGCCGGTTGGTCCACCACCAGGCCACCATCCGGGGGTCGGTGGAGGCGGCGAGCAGACCCGGATCGAAGGGATGGGCACCCGGGACGGCGCAGTCGGGGTCGGGGCAGGCGCAGCGCGACCCGTCCGTACCGGACCGGCCGACGCCGGGCAGGACGGGCCACTGCCAGGTGGTGGCGCAGGTGAGCGCCGCATCGAGGAGAGCGGACGTGCCGTCGCTGCGCACCCGGACGGGGCGCAGGGATTGCAAGCGATCGCGGAGCCGCTGGAGACGCCTTCCGAGGATCTCGCGCATGAGCGCTCGTCCTTTCCGTTGAACGCCGAGGGCCACATCACACCATGTAACCGGTGACTCACCACACGTACATGTTTCGCGTCACTGTCCGGCAGGGGCAGGTGCACACGGTTCGTGCAGTTTCTTACGGGTCCATCAAACGTCCGGCGGGGATGGAGCGCGACCCGCGCCGACTGCCGAGACCGGCTGCCGTCACTGAGGACGACGGCCCGCGACCGAGTGGTTCCCGGTACGCCAACTGACCTCGGCCACCACCGAGTACGTACCCGACCCCCCTGCGGAGCTCGTCCAGTCGACCTCAAAAACCGACGGCTTCCGGCTTTTTCCGGCCAAGTTCTAGCCTTGGCCCGACGGTGAGTTGCCGCCTCACGGACACCAGGATTCCCACCTGGGCAATGCTGGACATGCATCCACGTGTGCGTGTAGATGTGGATTCCTTGATGGCGGCGCAGCACGATCTGGGGGTTTGCGATGCTATTTGGCGAATCGCACCAGGTGGAAAGGCGGACGCCATGAGCGCCCCGCATCTGCCGAAAGTGGCTGGAATCGATCCGGCAGTTACCGCGCCACCGCACACTGCGGCGCCCGCAACCGCCCGGACCGCCCCCGCACCGGCTCCCCCGCCGGCACCGGGAAGCCTCATCCAGGACCGCCTGGCGGGCATGGTCTCGGACCTCACTACGCTGCACGAGCTCACCGAACGGCTCGCCCGCGCCGACGACCTCGACAGCTCCCTCCATGAATTCCTGCGCGCCGGGGCCGCGCTCGTCGGCGCCCGCCGCGGCCTGATCGTCCTGGAGCCGTCCGACGGGCTCGGCCCCACCACCACAATCGGCCTCGGCCTCGGCCACGCCGAACTGGGCCACATCGAGACCGTGCCGCGCAGTGCGACCTCCTACGGACGCATCCTCGACGGGCTGCCCGACGCCCAGGGCGGCTCCGAGGTCCTCCCCGAACCGGACGCGCCCCCCGGAACCGGCGGGTTCGCCGCCCCCGTGGACCCCCGGCACCGCGAGGTCGCCGCCCGGCTCGGCTACGCCGCCAGCTACGCGCTCCCGCTGACCGCCGAGGCCACCGGCCGACTCGGCGCGGCCGTATGGCTCTACGACGAGCAGGCCGAGCCGAACGACCGCCAGCGCGACCTCGCCGGACTGTACGTACGGCAGGCCGCCGAGCACCTGGCCCGGATGCTGGAGGTGGAACGATCCCGCACCCACCTGGCCACGGTCGCGGAAGAGCTGCTGCCCAGCCGGCTCCCCCGGATCCCCGGGGTGCAGCTCGCGGCCCGCCACCACACGGGCCCCCGCGGCGGAGGCGACTGGTACGACGCGCTGCCGCTGCCCGAAGGGGCGCTGGGACTGGCCGTCGGCTCCGTCACCGGCTCCGGCCCGAGCGCCGTGGCCGCCATGGGCCGGCTGCGCGCGTCGCTGCGCGCCTACGCCGTGATGGAGGGCGAGGACCCGGTGGCCGTCCTGTCCGACCTGGAACTGCTGCTGCGGCTGACCGAGCCGGCCCGCTGCGCCACCGCCCTCTTCGCCTACTGCGAACCCGCCTCGGGCCCCCGACCCGACGGCCGGGGCAGCACGATCGTCCTGGCCGGTGCGGGACACGCCCCGCCGCTGCTCATCGGCGAGCACCGCACCGAGTACGTCGAGACCTCGCTCTCCGCCCCGCTGGGCATGCTGTCCTGCTGGGAGGCGCCCAGCATGGAGATCGAACCCGCACCCGGAGAAACGGTGCTGCTCTACACGGAGGGGCTGCTGCGCCACACCGGGGACGCCATGGACCGGGCGTACGCACGGCTGCACGCCGCCGCCGCCGGTGCGCCCCGGGCCGCCCGCGAGGACCCCGCGGCCCTGTGCGACCACATCCTGCGCACCGTGCTGCCCGACGGCCGGCCGACCGACGCCCCGGAGGACATCGTGCTGCTCGCAGCGCGCTTCGAGTGATCCGCCGCGGGGCCCGGACCGTGACAATCCGCATGATCCGGACCACGCCTTTCCCGTACACGCATACGATGGACGAGGTCCCCACCCAGGTCCGTACCGTCGTAGCTGAGGAGAAGACGTGGCTGACGAGCTCACCCCGGAGACCCCGGAAGAAGAGCAGCCCCAGAAGACGCACAAGCAGCGCAAGAACGGTCTGTACCCGGGCGTCAGCGACGAACTCGCCGAGAACATGCGCACGGGTTGGGCCGACACCGAGCTGCACGGCCTGGAGCCGATCGCGCAGGCCGCGCACACCGCCGCCCGGCGTGCCGCGCTGTCCGAGCGCTTCCCCGGCGAGCGCCTGGTGATCCCCGCGGGACGTCTGAAGACCCGCTCGAACGACACCGAGTACCCCTTCCGCGCCTCGACCGAGTACGCGTACCTGACCGGCGACCAGACCGAGAACGGCGTCCTGGTCCTGGAGCCGACCGGCGCGACCGGGCACACCGCGACCATCTACCTGCTGCCGCGCTCCGACCGGGAGAACGGCGAGTTCTGGCTCTCCGGCCAGGGCGAGCTGTGGGTCGGCCGCCGCCACTCCCTCGCCGAGGCCGAGCAGCTCCTGGGCATCCCCGCGAAGGACGTCCGCGAACTCGCCGAGGCCCTCACCGAGGCCGAGGGCCCGGTCCGCAACGTGCGCGGCCACGACGCGGTCATCGAGGCGGCCCTCACCGACAAGGTGACCAAGGAGCGCGACGAGGAACTGCGCGTCTACCTCTCCGAGGCCCGTGCGGTGAAGGACGCGTTCGAGATCGGCGAGCTGCAGAAGGCCGTCGACTCCACCGTCCGCGGCTTCGAGGATGTCGTGAGGGTCCTCGACAAGGCCGAGGCGACGTCCGAGCGCTACATCGAAGGCACCTTCTTCCTGCGCGCCCGCGTCGAGGGCAACGACGTCGGCTACGGCTCGATCTGCGCCGCGGGCGCGCACGCCTGCACCCTGCACTGGGTCCGCAACGACGGCGCCGTCCGCTCCGGGGACCTGCTGCTGCTCGACGCCGGGGTGGAGACCCACTCCCTCTACACCGCCGACGTCACGCGCACGCTGCCGATCAGCGGCACGTACACCGACATCCAGCGCAAGATCTACGACGCGGTCTACGAGTCGCAGGAAGCCGGCATCGCCGCCGTCAAGCCGGGTGCCAAGTTCCGCGACTTCCACGACGCCTCGCAGCATGTGCTGGCCGAGAAGCTCGTCGAGTGGGGTCTGCTGGAGGGTCCGGTCGAGCGCGTCCTGGAACTCGGCCTGCAGCGCCGCTGGACCCTGCACGGCACCGGCCACATGCTCGGCATGGACGTCCACGACTGCGCCGCAGCGCGCACCGAGGCGTACGTCGAGGGGACGCTGGAGCCGGGCATGTGCCTGACCGTCGAGCCGGGTCTCTACTTCCAGGCCGACGACCTGACCGTGCCCGAGGAGTACCGGGGCATCGGCGTGCGGATCGAGGACGACATCCTGGTCACCGAGGACGGCAACCGGAACCTGTCGGCCGGCCTGCCCCGCACCTCCACCGACGTCGAGGCCTGGATGGCCCGCCTGAAGGGCTGACGTCCGCGCCGGAGCGCTGCGCGGTGGGCGGGATCCCCTGGCGGGGTCCCGCCCACCGGCGCATCGGCCTCCTAGGACACCTTCAGCAGGGCGCCGTCACGCCACTTGAGCATCTTGTCGAAGCTCACCACGGCTCCGCGGCCGGGCCGGTTGCCGAAGAGGGCGTGGTCGGAGAGCTCGGCGATCAGGTGCAGGCCCCGGCCGTGCTCGGCCAGGGCGGGTCTGCGATGGGCCGCCGTGGCGGCCGGGAAGCCCGGCCCCGAGTCGGTCACCTCGATCCGGCAGCAGTCCCCGTCCAGGTAGGCCGTGACGTGATACGCCTCGGTCCCCTCCGGGACGTCTCCGCCCCCGCCGTGCTCCACCGCGTTCGCACAGGCCTCGGTCAGCGCCACCGAGAGGTCGAAGGAGATGTCCGGGTCCACCCCCGCGGTCTCCATCGTCCCCAGCAGCAGTCGCCTGGCGAGCGACACGCTCGCGGCTTCGCGCCTCAAGTGGAGAGACCACCAGATGCTCATACGGTTACCTATTGCCGCCCGCGAGGGGCCGTAAGCGCCCTTCGGCCGTCCGGGGCGCCATTGCGCCCGTCCGGCGGATGCAGTTCCCGGGGCAGCGGTGTATGCGGTGGGCGTGCGGCGGGGGGAGCTGCAGAGGGCTGGCGGGGCCCTGCGGGATCAGGCGCAGAGTGGGCCGATGCGGACCTTCCGGACCTGCCGTATGGACGGCACAACGGCAGTGCGATGATGACCCGGCCATGTCCGACCCCCACGCGACGCACGCCGGAGCCGACCTCCGGCTGATCCGGGCCGCGGTGTTCACCGCGGTCTGTGTCGTGCTGTCCGGGGCCGGGCACGCGCTGGCGTCCTGCGCCACCGTGCCCTGGTGGTCCCTGTGCATCGGTTTCCTCGCCGTCTTCGCGATCGCGGCCCCGCTTGCGGGCCGGCGCCGGACCCTGCCCGGCCTCGCCGCCGGGCTCACCGCCGGGCAGCTCTCCCTGCATGCCCTCTTCGGGCTCGGCCAGCACACCGCGGCGGCCACCCGGGCGCCCGGCGGCACCTCCGACGCCTCGCTCGCGGAACTGGCCGCCCGACTGGTGTGCGGGGGCAACTCGGTACCGCTGAGCCCGGCCGACGCCCGTCGGATCCTGGAGTCCGCGGGCCTGGACCCGGACGCCCTGGCCGGGCAGGTCGCGGAGCAGGGCCACGGCGCCCACGGACACCTGGCCCGGGCCGTGACCACCGCCCCCGAGACCGGTCTGCTCAGCCCGTCCATGCTGCTCGGCCACCTGCTGGCGGCGCTCGTCGCAGGCTGGCTCCTCGGCCGCGGCGACGCTGCGCTCTCCCGGCTCGTCGAACTGTCCCGGCTCAGCGCCGAGGTCGCTCCGATGCGCCCGCTGCGTGTTGCACTGGCCTTCGTGCGGGTCCTCGGCGCCGGACTCGGCGCACCCTCCCGCACCCCGCGGACCGGCCGCCGGAGCGGGACCGACCCCGCGGCCTCCACGGGGCGAGAAGCACTCCAGCACACGGTGATCCGCCGTGGGCCGCCCGCGGCGTTCGCCCTCGCAGCCTGACGCGGCAACCACTCCCCGGGAACGCACCCGGGAGCACCGGTGCCGCGTACTCCGCGCGCGCCCGTGCGCGGAGCAACCGCCACCCTGCTTCCGTGGAGTGTTTCTGCCATGAAGACCTCTCGCGTCTCCTTCGCCGCCGCCGTCGCCGCCGGCTCCGTCCTCGTCCTCTCGGGCCCGGCCTTCGCACACGTCGGTGTGCAGCCGATCGGTGAAGCGGCCAAGGGCGGCTACGCGACGCTCAACTTCAAGGTCCCCAACGAGCGCGACAACGCCTCGACCACCCAGCTCGAGGTCAACTTCCCGGTCGACCAGCCCCTCACGTCCGTCATGCCGCAGGAGGTCCCCGGCTGGACCGTGAACGTCGAGAAGACCAAGCTCGACAAGCCGCTCACCGTGCACGGCAGGCAGGTGGGCGAGGTCGTCACCAAGGTGACGTGGTCCGGCGGGAAGATCGGTCCGGGCATGTTCCAGCAGTTCCCGGTCTCCGTCGGCAAGCTCCCGGAGAACGCCGACCAGATGGTCTTCAAGGCGATCCAGACCTACGACAACAACGAGGTCGTGCGCTGGATCGAGGAGGCCGCGGAAGGTGCCCCGGAGCCGCAGACCCCGGCGCCCGTGCTGAAGCTGACCGCCGCGAAGGGCGACGACCACCACGCCGGCGGCGCGGCGGGCGAGGCGAAGAACGCCGGGGAGGACGCCGGAAAGAACGCGGGGCACGCCCACGAGGGCTCCGCCGACCAGGGCTCCGACACCACGGCGCGCGTCCTCGCCATCGCCGGCATCGTCGTCGGACTCGGCGGTGTCGCCTTCGGCGTCGCCTCACGCCGCCGCTCGGCCTGACGTGCGACGCCTGCGGGCGCTGTCGCTCCCTACCTCCCCAGCATCCCCACATCCCCGATCCCAGGGACATCTCTCCATGCGCACCACACGTGTGACGGCCGCCGCGCTCCTTGCCGCTGCCGTACTCACCCTCACCGCCTGCAGCGGCGACGAACCCGCCAAGAGCAGCGGGATCACCCAGATCTCCGGCGGCCAGAGCGGCAACAAGGCCGCCACCGTCCTGGACCGCCCCTTCAACAAGCCGGAGCTCGTCCTGACGGACACCACCGGCAAGCCGTGGAACCTCAAGGAGCAGACCAAGGGCAGGCCGACGCTCATCTACTTCGGCTACACCAACTGCCCCGACGTGTGCCCGCTGACGATGAGCAACATCGCCGTCGCGAAGAAGGGCCTCCCCAAGGAGGACCAGGACAACCTCCGGGTCGTCTTCGTCACCACCGACCCCGAACGGGACACTCCCGAGTCCCTCGGCCCGTGGCTCAAGGCGCAGGACCCGTCCTTCATCGGACTCACCGGGGACTTCGCGACCATCCAGGCCGCGGCCCGCACCCTCGGCATCGGCATCGACCCTGCGAAGAAGGAGGCGGACGGCAGCGTCGTCTCCATGCACGGCGCGCAGGTCATCGCGTTCTCGCCCAAGACCGACGAGGGCTACGTCCTCTACGGCGAGGGCACGAGCGTCGACGACTACGCCAAGGACCTGCCGAAGCTCATCAAGGGGGAGAACCCGTGAACGCCCGCACCACCCGCACCCTCGCCACCGCCCTCTCCCTGACGGCAGCACTCGCCATATCCGGTTGCTCCGGCGCCGGCGAGCCGAAGGTCAGCGTCACCGGCGCCTTCATGCCACAGCCGGTCAACGACAAGATGGCCGGCGGCTTCATGGTCATCGAGAACGGCTCCGGCACGGCCGACAAGCTCACCGGCGCCACGTCCCCGCTCTCGGACGATCTCCAGATCCACGAGACCAAGGACCAGAAGATGCAGCAGGTCCCCTCGATGGACGTGCCGGCGAACGGCGAGCTCCGGCTGGAGCGCGGCGGCAACCACATCATGTTCATGGGGCTGAAGAACACTCCCAAGGTGGGCGACAAGGTCACTGTCGAGCTCCGCTTCGAGAAGGCCGGCTCCGTCAAGGTCGAGCTGGACGTGAAGGAACGCACGTACAACGCGCAGGCTCCGACCTCCACGGGCCACAACGGCCACTGACCGATCGAGGACTGACACGCCATGACGGCCACCGCCCCCTCCACGGCCCGGGCCCGGGCCACGGCATTGCTGCCGCGGCTCGCGCTGGTCCTCGCAGCCCTGCTGGCGACCCTTTTCACCGCGGCCGCACCGGCCACGGCTCACGCCGCACTGACCGCGAGCGACCCCACGGACGGGGCGGTGGTCGCCACGGCACCCGCTCAGGTCACCCTGTCCTTCTCGGAGCAAGTGGCCATGGGTGACGATTCGATCCGCGTTCTCGACCCGCAGGGCCGGCGGGTGGACACCGGTGAGCTGCGCGACATGTGCAGCGGAAGCACCGTCCGCTATGGCACGGCCCTGCACTCCGGCCTGCCCCATGGCACCTACACGGTCGCGTGGCAGGCCGTCTCGGCCGACAGCCACCCGATCTCCGGCGCGTTCACCTTCTCCATCGGCGCGCCCTCGGCCACCGAGGTGTCCCTCCCCACGGCATCGGCGGGCGGTGGCCCCATGGGGATCGCCTACGGCATCGCCCGCTACGCCGCATACGCCGGCTTCACCGTCCTGGTGGGCGGTGCGGCCTTCGTCCTGCTGTGCTGGCGCCGCGGCGCCGCCGAGCGGCCGCTGCAGAAGCTCGTCGTCCGGGCCTGGGTCACCCTGACCACCGCCACTCTCGCGATGCTGGTACTCCGGACTCCGTACACGGGGTCGGGACGGTTCGCGGACGCCTTCGACCTGGACGGGCTCAGGGCGGTCCTGGAGACCAAGACCGGCGCGTCGCTGGTCTCCCGGCTTCTCCTGCTGGGTGCGGCTGCCCTCTTCGTCGCGGTCCTCTTCGGCGTGTACGCCCGCCGTCAGCAGCACCCGGTGACCGAGGAGGATGCCAAGGACACGAGCGATCTCACCTTCGGCCTGGCCATCGGGGGCGCCGTGATCTCCGGTGGTATCGCGGCGACCTGGGCCTTGTCCGAGCACGCATCCACCGGTATTCAGCCCGGCCTGGCCATGCCCGCCGACATCCTGCACCTGCTGGCTGTCGCCACGTGGCTCGGTGGCCTCTGTGCACTGCTCGTCGCCCTGCACAAGTCTTCCGGGATCGAGCGTTCGGCGGTCCGGCGGTTCTCCCGGGTCGCCTTCGTCAGCGTGGTGGTCCTGGCTGTCACCGGGGTGTACCAGGCCTGGCGGCAGACCGGCAGCTGGCCCGCCCTCACCGACACCGCATACGGGCGGCTGCTGCTCCTCAAGGTCGCCCTGGTGGCGGTCCTCCTGGGCGTGGCGTACCTGTCGCGGAAGTGGACCGCTCGTCTCTCCGACCTTCCTGCGGAGGCAGGCCTGCAGGCGGCCGCGGCTGCGGCCGACGATGTTTCACGTGAAACAGAGGCTGTTGTTTCACGTGAAACAGAGCCGGCTGCCGCCGTCGCTGTCCCCGCCGACCCGGAGCGGGCCGCCCAGCTGGCCCGGCAGCGGGCCGCCCTGGAAAACGCCCGCGAGAAGCGGATGCGCAACGCTGATCCCGACCGTGCGGGTCTGCGGCGCTCGGTCCTCGCCGAGGCAGCGATTGCCGTGGTCCTGCTTGTCGTGA
Organism: Streptomyces sp. NRRL F-2664; assembly: GCF_000719345.1. Lineage (GTDB taxonomy): Bacteria > Actinomycetota > Actinomycetes > Streptomycetales > Streptomycetaceae > Streptomyces. Next base: position 202,294 of record NZ_JOFX01000004.1, on the reverse strand, counting down.
CCACGATCCTCACCAGCACCGAGCCCGGGCGTACCGTCGAGCGGGAGGCGGCCCGGGGCTCCGCCGCTCCTGCCGTCCCCGACCGCGCCGTGAAGATCACTCTGCCGTTCGACACACGCGGGCCGAACGGCAAGGGGTCCGTCCGGCTGGAGCTCGACCCGGGGCGGGTCGGCGCGAACACCCTCCACCTCTGGGCGGAGGGCGCCGATAGGCAGGGACCCCTCGACCTCCCTGAGATCAAAGTCGCCTTCACCCTGCCGGCCAAGGACATCGGCCCGCTGCCGGTCCTGCCCGACCGGGCCGGCCCCGGCCACTGGACCGCATCCGGCGTCCAACTGCCGCTGGCCGGCGAATGGCGCATCGACGTGACCGTCCGTACGTCCGACATCGACCAAACCACCGTCCAGAAGACCGTGAAGATCGGCTGACCAGCGTGACCGAGAGCAACCCCGACATCGAGATCTCCCGTCGCCGACTGCTGGGTACAGTCGGCGCCGCGGGCGCCGCCGGCCTGGCCCTCGGCGGCGCAAGCGGCGCCCTCGCACACTCCGCGCTGACGGGCTCCGGGACCGGTTCCGCGACCGGAGCGGCAGGGAGCCTCTCCTCCCTCGGAGCCACCCGGGTGGCGTTCGAAGGGGACCACCAGGCCGGCATCACCACGCCCCTGCAGGCCAAGGGACACGTCGTCGCCTTCGATCTGGCCGGCGGAGCAGGCCGCGCAGAGGCTGCCGCCCTGCTGCGCCGCTGGTCCGACACCGCGCGGCGGCTCATGGCGGGCGAGACCGCCCCGACCGCCGACAGTGGTATCGCCCTCGACGCCGGGCCGTCCTCCCTCACCGTCACCTTCGGCTTCGGACACTCCTTCTTCGAGCGCACGGGGCTCAGCGCGCACCGGCCCACCGCCCTCGACCCACTGCCGGACTTCTCCTCCGACCGGCTCGACCCCCGGCGCAGCAACGGCGATCTCTGGGTCCAGATCGGCGCGAACGACGGCCTCGTCGCCTTCCATGCGCTGCGCGCGCTGCAGAAAGACGCCGGGGACGCCGCACGCGTGCGCTGGCAGATGAACGGCTTCAACCGGTCCCCCGGCGCCACCAGCACTCCGATGACCGCCCGCAACCTCATGGGGCAGGTCGACGGCACCGGAAACCCCAAGCCCTCCGAGCCCGACTTCAACCAGCGGATCTTCGTGCCCGCCGCAGGCCCCGGCCCCGCCGAGCACGCCTGGATGGGCGGAGGCTCGTACGCCGTCGTGCGGCGCATCCGCATGCTCCTCGATGACTGGGACCAGCAGACCCTCGCCCAGCAGGAGCAGGTCATCGGCCGGACCAAGGCCACCGGCGCCCCGCTGACGGGCGGCGAGGAGACCACCGAGCTGGACTTGGACAAGATCGGCGGCGACGGCAGGCCCGTCATCGCGGCGAACGCCCATGCCCGGATCTCAGCACCAGAGCAGAACGGCGGGGCCGCCATGCTGCGTCGTCCCTTCTCCTTCCACGACGGGATCGGACCGGACGGTGCTCCCGACGCCGGTCTCCTGTTCATCTGCTGGCAGGCCGACCCGCTGCGCGGGTTCGTGCCCGTGCAGCGCAAGCTCGACCGCGGCGACGCGCTGTCGGCGTTCATCCGCCACGAGTCCAGCGGCCTGTACGCGGTACCGCCCGGACCGCGCAGCGGCGAGTACGTGGGGCAGCGGCTGCTCGAAGGGTGAACAGCACCGCGGCGGCCGCCACCCCGGCATTAGGCTGATCGCATGTCAGCCACCCGCTTCACGTATCTCGGTCCCGAGGGCACCTTCACGGAGGCCGCCCTGCGCACCCTGCCGGAAGCCGCGACCCGGGAGCTCGTCCCGATGGTGTCGGTCCCGGCCGCCCTGGACGCCGTGCGCAACGGTGAGGCGGCCGCTGCCCTCGTCCCGATCGAGAACTCGGTGGAGGGCGGCGTCACGGCCACCCTGGACGAGCTGGCCTCGGGCGAACCGCTCATGATCTACCGCGAAGTGCTCCTGCCCATCGCGTTCGCCCTGCTGGTGCGGCCGGGGACCGCCCTCTCGGACGTGAAGACCGTCACCGGGCACCCGGTCGCCCAGCCCCAGGTCCGTAACTGGCTGCGCGCGAACCTGCCCGACGCGGTGTGGGAATCGGCGGCGTCGAACGCCGACGGCGCCCGGCTGGTCCAGGAGGGCCGTTTCGACGCGGCCTTCGCGGGCGAGTTCGCCGCCGCGACCTACGGCCTCGTGCCGCTGGTCACCGAGATTCACGACGCCGAGAATGCGGAGACCCGGTTCGTGCTGGTGGGACGTCCCGCGCGGCCCGCCGCACCGACGGGCGCCGACAAGACGTCCGTCGTGCTGTGGCTCGGCGACGACCACCCCGGTGCGCTGCTGGAACTCCTCCAGGAGTTCGCGGTCCGCGGGGTGAACCTGATGCTGATCCAGTCCCGTCCGACCGGACAGGGCATCGGCAATTACTGCTTCGCCGTCGACGCGGAGGGCCACATCTCGGACCGGCGGGTCAGCGAAGCCCTCATGGGCCTCAAGCGCACCTGTCCGCACGTCCGCTTCCTCGGCTCGTACCCGCGTGCCGGCGTCGCTCAGGGTGACGTCCGCGCCCCTCGGGCCGGGACCACGGATGGCGACTTCACGGCTGCCTCCGACTGGCTGGCACGTTGCCTCGACGGCCGTGCGTAGCGGCGTCCACTGTCCACAGAGTTATCCACAGGCCCAGAGGGAGACCTGGGGACAAGTCGACAGAACGGCGCGACAAGGTCGACAAATCGGTCGAGTGGTCTCGGTTTCGCGTGGGGAAGCGGTAGGTGAACGGCGTCACCCCTGTATCACCAATCAACTCTTTGGGGCGAGCCATTCCCACCCGAATGAGTGTGTGAGGGCGGTTTGAACCCTGATTCACCTCGACCCTCCACCGATCAGGAATGATCTATTCCTGTATCCACAGAAGCAGCACACAGCCTGTGGATAAGCTCCCTGCGGTCACCATTCCTGTGGACAAGAAACCTTTGGAGCCTGCCCGGGAGGCCCGGGGGTCCGGCATTGTGCCCCTTTTCGGGGAATGAGCCCGCTTTTATTGACCTGCCGCCAAGGGTCACTTCCGGTCAGCGATCACGTCTTATCCATTCGTTGCAAACAGGACATAGCGACACGCAGCGTGATATGGGTGTGATCCCGAGAAGCCCAGCCCGGTAGCCTGGAGGGGTGATTGACCTCCGGCTGCTCCGTGAAGACCCTGACCGTGTCCGCGCCTCGCAGCGCGCTCGTGGAGAGGACGTCGAGCTCGTCGACGCCCTGCTCTCCGCCGACGAGCGCCGCAGGTCCTCTGGCATGCGCTTCGACGAACTGCGCAATGAGCAGAAGTCGCTCGGCAAGCTCGTCTCGAAGGCCTCCCCCGAGGAGCGGGCGGAACTGCTGAAGAAGGCAGAGCAGCTCAAGCAGGACGTCAAGGCCGCCGAGGCCGAGCAGAACGAGGCCGACGAAGCCGCCAAGCGCCTTCTCCTCCAGCTGGGCAACATCGTCCACGAGGACGTGCCCGTCGGCGGCGAGGAGGACTTCACCGTCCTGGAGACGCACGGCACCATCCGGGACTTCGCCGCCGAGGGATTCGAGCCCAAGGACCACTTGGAACTCGGCGAGCTGCTCGGCGCCATCGACGTCGAGCGCGGCGCCAAGGTGTCGGGCTCGCGCTTCTACTACCTGACCGGTGTGGGCGCCCTCCTGGAGCTGGCGCTGGTCAACGCCGCCATCGCCCAGGCCACCGAGGCCGGCTTCATCCCGATGCTGACCCCAGCGCTGGTCCGCCCGCGCGCCATGGAGGGCACCGGTTTCCTCGGCCAGGCCGCGGAGAACGTCTACCACCTGGAGAAGGACGACTACTACCTGGTCGGCACCTCCGAGGTACCGCTCGCCGCCTACCACATGGACGAGATCATCGAGGGCGACCAGCTGCCGCTGCGCTACGCCGGGTTCTCCCCCTGCTTCCGCCGTGAGGCAGGTACCTACGGCAAGGACACCCGCGGCATCTTCCGCGTCCACCAGTTCGACAAGGTCGAGATGTTCTCGTACGTCGCACCGGAGGACGCCGAGGCCGAGCACCAGCGGCTCCTGGAGTGGGAGAAGCAGTGGCTGACCAGCCTGGAGCTGCCGTTCCAGGTGATCGACGTCGCCACCGGTGACCTGGGCGCCTCCGCCTCCCGCAAGTTCGACTGCGAGGCGTGGATCCCGACCCAGGGCAAGTACCGCGAGCTCACCTCCGCATCGAACTGCGACAGCTTCCAGGCCCGCCGCCTGTCGATCCGCTACCGGGACGGCAAGAAGACCCAGCCGCTGTCGACACTGAACGGCACCCTGTGCGCGGTGCCGCGCACGATCGTCGCGATCCTGGAGAACCACCAGCTGGCCGACGGTTCGGTACGGGTGCCCGAGGCGCTCCGTCCGTACCTCGGCGGCCGCGAGGTCCTGGAGCCGATCACCAAGTGAGCCCGGCCCCGTTCCCGTACAAGCTCGTCGCTACCGACCTCGACGGCACACTGCTGCGTAGCGACGGCACCGTCTCGGAACGCACCCGTGAGGCACTGCTCGCGGCCACCGCGGCGGGTGCGGCACACATCGTCGTCACCGGCCGCGCCGTGCCCTGGACCCGGCACATCCTGGACGACCTCGGTTACCAGGGGATAGCGGTGTGCGGGCAGGGCGCGCAGGTCTACGACGCCGGCGCGCACCGGCTGCTGACCTCGGTGACGCTGGACCGGCAGCTGGCCGGGCTGGCGCTGTCGAAGCTGGAGGCCGAGGTCGGTCCTCTGGCGCTGGCCGCCAGTCGGGACGGGGTGGACGGGGAGGTGCTGTTCGGCCCCGGCTACCAGGTGCAGGAGGGCCTCCCGGCCCTCTACCTGGAGGACACCGCCGCGGTGTGGACGGCTCCGCTCAACAAGCTCTACATCCAGCACCACGACCTGGACGACGACCAGCTTGTGAAGGTGGCGCGGGAGATCGTGGGCAGCCTGGTCGACGTCGTCATGGCGGGTCCCGGCATCGTCGAAATACTGCCGCTGGGCCTGACGAAGGCCACCGGCCTGTCCCTGGCCGCGCGCCGGCTGGGAGTGAAGGCGGCGGAGACGATCGCCTTCGGTGACATGCCGAACGACATCCCGATGTTCGGCTGGGCCGCCCGCGGGGTGGCCATGGCCGATGCCCATCCGGAGCTCAAGGCGGTGGCCGACGAAGTGACGACCTCCCACGAAGAGGACGGGATCGCGGTCGTGCTGGAGCGCCTGCTCGGCGCGGCGTAGCGCACAGGACGTACGGGAGGTCCGGGGCAGCCCGCGCCAGAAGGCGCGCTCGAAGTGGCTGCCCCGGACCTTTTGTTGCTCCCCGCACGACTCACTCTGCCCCGGCCCTAAGCCCCGTTACCAGCGATTTTCCACGCATCGGCGACCGAAGCATCAGGGCGCGGCCAGGGCGGAGGCGGAGGCGGACCAGTCACGTTCCCCCGTGCCACGGAGGCGCTGTTTCACGTGAAACAACGTCGCGGGTGAGCGGCCAGGCGAGCAGTCCTACGGCGAGCGCGATGGCGTGACCGAGGTCGGTGAAGGTACCGCCGGTGGCCAGTGGGATCCCGAAGAAGGCAAGGGCGCCGGTGAGGTAGAGCCACCGCCAAGGGTGGGGGAGCCGGTAGGTGAGGACGCCGATGGAGGCCGCGAGCCCGTAGCTGACGCCGATGTCCACGACGTGGGTCATGCTGCGGGGGGCGCGGTGGTCCTGGATGGCAGACAGGAGGACCTTCTGGCTGATCAGAGTGGCGACCACATGGGCGGTGGCCACGATCACGAACCAGCGCAGGGTTCCGAGCCAGCGTTCGACGGGTGCGTGGAACACCTCGAAGAGCACGGCGTACAGGGCCAGGGAGGCCGGGTTCACGATCCAGAACGCGCTGCTGATGAGCGCGCGGACGGGGTGCTGGACCAGCTGGTGGATATTGCTGCTGTTGCGGTGGAGCAGGACGCGGTCGACCTGGTCGGGGGCTGTCGCGACGATGACGCTGGTCACGGCGATGATCAACAGCCAGATGTGCGTTCCGGGCGAGGAACGTATCCAGGACCGCAGGGGCCGGGACGGCTCCGGGTCGGTTCGCTCGCTCATGCACCGATGATGACCGGCAGAGCTGTGCCCCGCCCGGCAGGTGGGCCGGGCGGGGCACGGTTCGCGGGGGTAACGGCCGGGCCTACTCCTCGCCGGCCAGAGTGAGGCGTCGCAGCTTCTGGCCCGCGTAGGCGGTGGCTCCGACCGTGACGACGACCAGCAGGATCGACGCGGTGGGCAGACCCACCGTGGCGTCGACGTACCCCTCTCCGGCGACCTTTTCGGCCAGGGCCAGGGCCCACTGCTGGACGCTGAGGGTCTTGGCGCCCGAGACCAGGCTGCCGAAGAGCGACTCCCAGATCAGGGCGTAGACCAGGCCGAAGACGACCGCGTGCCGGCTGACGGTACCCAGCAGCAGGAACAGGGCGCTGTAGGCGATCGAGGCGACGAGCGCGGCAATCGTGTAGGCGACGGCGATCTGCTGGCCGTTGCCGTTGAGGATGAATCCGGCGATCAGGGTGGGGATGGCGGAGAAGGCCATGGTGACGGCGATGGCCACGATCAGCTTGGTCATGATGATCGTCGGACGCTTCACCGGCTTGGAGAGCAGGTAGACGATGGAGCCGTCGTCGATCTCGGGCCCGATGGCACCGGTGCCCGCGATGACACCGATCAGCGGGACCATGGTGGCGAGGGCGAAGCCGCCGAGGAGGTCGGCAGCCACCTTGTCGTCCACACCGACGAAGGCACGGACCACGGCGGCGATGACGATCAACAGGGCGGGCAGCGCGAAGAGGATCAGCGCGCGGCGCCGACCGAGCAGGGCCCGGTAGGTGAGCCGGGCGACGGTGGGGTTGTACATGGGTGCCAGCTCCTTTCAGGCCGTGACGAGGTAGGAGAAGACCGACTCGAGGGACTCGTCGGAGGGCGAGACCGTCAGCAGGCGGATGCCGTGCTGACGGGCCACCAGGGGCAGCAGCTCGGTGAAGCGGCCGAAGTCGACGGCCTGGATGCGCAGTGCGCCCTCCTTCAGGTCGACCTCGATGCCGGCCGTGGAGGGGTCTGCGATCAGGGCTGCGGCGAGTGCCCGGTCGTCGGAGGAGCGGACGAGGTAGCGGTGCGGGCGGTCCGTCATCAGGCGGCGGATCTTGCGGAAGTCGCCGGAGGCGGCGTGCCGACCCGCCACGACCACCTCGATGTGCGAGGCGAGCTGTTCGACCTCCTCCAGGATGTGGGAGGAGAACAGGACGGTGCGTCCTTCGTCGCCCATGCGCCGCAGCAGGTCCATCAACTGCATGCGCTGACGGGGGTCCATGCCGTTGAACGGCTCGTCCAGGAGCAGCACGGACGGGTTGTGGACCAGGGCGGACGCCATCTTCACGCGCTGGCGCATGCCCTTGGAGTAGGTCGAGATCTTGCGGTCCTGCGCGTACTCCATCTCGACGGTGGCGAGCGCGCGCTGCGCGGCCGCGTCGTCGAGACCGTGCAGTTCGGCATTGGCCACGACGAACTCACGACCGGTGAGGAAGTCGTACATCGCCTCGCGCTCGGGCACGACGCCCACGTGCTGGTAGATCTGCTCGTTCTGCCAGATCGGGGCGCCGTCGAGGGTGACGGTGCCCGTGGAGGGGGCCAGGAAGCCGCCCATCATGTTGATCAGGGTGGACTTGCCGGCGCCGTTGGGGCCCAGCAGCCCTGTGACGCCGGGACCGATGCGCATGGTCACGTCGTTGACGGCGACGACGTTCCCGAACCAGCGGGAGGTGTGGTCGATGTCGATGGTGGTCACAGCCCGGCCTTCCGGTAGCGGGCCATCAGGGCGGCGTAGGAGCCGGCGATCAGGCCGAGGGCGACGAGCAGGTAGACGAAGCCGATGCCGGCCGAGGGGCCCTCACCGCCGGGGAAGGCGGAGGTGGCGCCGAGGAAGGCGGTCTGTACGCCGTCGATCAGGGTGATCGGGGAGAACAGGCCCAGCCAGTCGATGGATCCAGGGTTCCCGGTGCTGTAGGCGATGCCCTGCACCGCGGTCACCGCACCGTAGGGGATCAGGAGGACCGCGATGATCGCCGCGACACCGAAGCCGCGGCGCGGGGTGAGCGCGGCCATCACCAGGCCGATCCCGGAGAAGAGCAGCGACAGCAGCAGAACCGACACGAGTCCTTGCCCGAATCCCTTGGTCTGGTCGGCGAAGTCGAACTTCGCCAGGAGCGCGCCGATCCACATGATCAGCAGCGGGGTCGCGGTGAGGATGAACATGGCAGAAGCCATGGCCGCATACTTGGCCACGACGTAGTCGACGCGCTCGATCGGCCGCGAGAAGTACAGCGGGACGGTCTTGAAGCGCAGGTCCCGGGAGACGGACTGCGGCGCCTGGGAGGCGAGGTAGAGGCCGATGACCACCTGGGTGGTCAGGGCGTACGTCGTGTACTTGATCGGCAGGTCCGTGGAGCCGGGCACCGCGATGGCCACCGCGACGATGATCAGCGCCGGGACGCACATCACCGCGAAGAGCAGCATCGGGAGGACCTTGGACTTGGCGGACCGGCCGAGGCCGTAGGCACCGCGCAGGGACTGCGAGAACAGCGACTTGCGGGCGTAGGCGCGGCCGAGCCGGGGCCCGTCGTAGGACCGGTAGCCGATGTTGTGGATCTGCGTCGACGTCTCAGGCGCCATGGGAACCGGCTCCCTTCGGCTGGGCGGTGTACGCGGGCTGGTCGTTGTCGCGGAAGACTTCCGCGATGTGGTGGCGGCGCTGTTCCATGCGGACCAGGCCGATGCCCAGCTCGGCGACGGTGTCGCGGATGGTGTCGTAGGTGTGCTCGCCGGTGGCCTCGACGAGGAGGATGTGGCCGGCTCCGGGCAGGCCCTGCTCCTCGCCTGCGTGCAGGGTGAGGCCCGCCTCGGTGAGGGCCTTGCGCAGGGCGGCGGTGCCGTCCGGGTGGGTGTCGGAGTCGGTGACTTCGACCGCGAGCGTCGTGGTGGTCTGGGTGAAGTCGCTGGTGGAGCTGGAGCGCAGCAGCTTGCCGCCGTCGACGACGACGACGTGGTCGCAGGTCCGCTCCAGCTCGCCGAGGAGGTGGGAGGTGACCAGAACGGAGATGCCGAAGTCGGTGTAGACGCGCCGGATCAGTCCGAGCATCTCGTCGCGTCCGACCGGGTCCAGGCCGTTGGTGGGCTCGTCCAGGAGGACCAGCTGGGGGTCGTGGACGAGCGCCTGGGCGAGCTTGACGCGCTGCTTCATACCGGTGGAGTAGCCGCCGATGGGGCGGTAGCGCTCCTCGTACAGCCCGACATGGCGCAGGGTGTCCGCGGTGCGCTCGCGGGCTGCGGTCGGGGGCAGCCCGGACATGCGCGCCATGTGGACGACGAACTCGGTGGCCGAGACGTCGGGTGGCAGGCAGTCGTGCTCGGGCATGTACCCGACGCGTTCACGGATGGCACTGCCATGCGTATGGACGTCGAGGCCGAGCACGGCGGCGCTGCCCTCGGTGGCGGGGGACAGTCCCAGCAGAATCTTGATCAGCGTGGACTTGCCGGCTCCGTTGGCGCCCACGAGCCCGGTCACGCCGGGTCCGATGTCCAGGGAGAGCCGGTCGAGGGCGGTCACTCGGGGGTACCGCTTGCTCAGGCTTTCAGTCGCGATGACAGTCACGGATCCGACGTTAGTGGCGTGGCCGTCCTCGGGCGTCAGACCTGGAGCTGGATCCCGTCTCCGCCTTCCGGCGTACACACCCGTCCTGGAGGCTGATGTGAACCGGACAACTCCGTCCACAGGTCCGTGCACGCCCCTTGACGTGATCTCCAGTCATTGTCACATTCATCAGTGTCAACTTACGGGCGCGTAGGGCTACACGGACGGACGGCTGACATGGCTGGGGACACCAGGCAAGGCACCGCGCGACACACCGGACGGCATTCTGGACGGCTCCCCGCCGAGCTGGACGGGTTCAGAAAGGTGCAGCGCCTCGCCTACGAGTGCGCCGAAGCGGTCGCGGCCCAGCTGCGGCCCGGCGTGACGGAGCGCGAAGCCGCGCGCATGCAGCGCGAGTGGCTGCGCGACCGCGGGGTGCGGGACTGGTTCCATCTGCCGTTCGCCTGGTTCGGCGACCGCACCGCCTTCGCGAACTTCCGGATACCGCTGCAGTTCTTCCCGACCGACCGGCGGCTGGAGCCGGGGATGCCGTTCATCCTCGACATGGCGCCGGTGCACAAGGGGTTCTCGGCCGACATCGGCTACTCGGGCAGCCTCGGCCTCAACCCCGTGCAGGACCGGCTCATGTCCGATCTTCGGGCGCACCGGGCCCTGATCCTGCAGCAGGTGCGCGAGCGCCGGTCCCTGCGCGAGATCTACGAGGACGTCGAGCGGCTGATGAACCGGCAGGGGTACGCCAACCGGCACCGCGCCTACCCCTTCGGCGTGATCGCCCACAAGATCGACCGGGTCCGGGAGCGGCGCTGGTCCCCGACGGCGTTCGGTTTCGGCACCCAGTCCCTCAAGGGCCTGGTCGGCGACGCCTTGCACGGGCACCGCGAGGGCTGGTCCCCGCTGTGGAGCCCCTACCACTTCTCCGACCATCCGCCGCAGCCCGGCCTGTGGGCGGTGGAACCTCACCTGGGCTTCCGGGGCACCGGAGCGAAGTTCGAGGAGATCCTCGTGGTCACCGACTCCCGGGACCCACAGGAGAGCGCTTTCTGGCTGGACGACGACCTGCCGCACGTGCGGCGCTGGGCCGAGGAGGAGAAGGCAGCATGAGCGGCATGGGCGACGTGGGCGGAGCAGGAGCGGCGCAGTTCGCGGGAGCGCGGGAGCGCTGGGTGCGCACCGGCGGGATCGAGCTGTGCGTGGTCGAGCTCGGCGAGGTGGGCCGGCCGACCGTGCTGCTGGTGCACGGCTATCCGGACAGCAAGGAGGTCTGGGCGGAGGTCGCCGAGCGGCTCGCGACCCGCTTCCACGTGGTGCTCTACGACGTACGCGGCCACGGGCGCTCCTCCGCACCGCAGCCGCTGCGCGGCGGCTTCACCCTGGAGAAGCTCACCGACGACTTCCTGGCGGTCGCGGACGCGGTCAGTCCGGACCGCCCGGTGCACGTGGTGGGCCACGATTGGGGCTCCGTCCAGGGCTGGGAGTTCGCGACGGTCGGCCGGACGGAGGGCCGGATCGCGTCCTTCACGTCGATGTCGGGGCCGTCCCTCGACCACTTCGGGCACTGGATCAAGAAGCGCATGACGCGGCCGACGCCTCGGGCGGCGGCGCAGCTCCTCGGCCAGGGCGCCAGGTCCTGGTACGTCTACATGCTGCACACCCCCGTTCTGCCGGAGCTCGCCTGGCGCGGACCGCTCGGCAAGCGGTGGCCCAAGATGCTCCAGCGCGTCGAGCAGGTGCCCGCCGGCTCCTACCCCACGGCGTCGCTGCCGTCGGACGCGGCGCACGGAGCCTGGCTCTACCGCGACAACGTCCGCCCGAGGCTGCGCAGGCCGCGCAGCGACGCCTACGCCCACGTGCCGGTGCAGCTGATCACGCCGACCGGGGACGCGTTCCTGTCCGAGCGGCTCTACGACGACCTGGAGCGGTGGGCCCCGGATCTGCTGCGACGCACCCTGCCCGCCAAGCACTGGATCCCCCGGACCCGTCCCGACCAGCTGGCCTCCTGGATCGCCGAGTTCGTCACGGCGCGGGAGGAGCCGACCGCGCGGGCGCCGGAGCAGAAGGCCCCGGCTCGGTACGCCGACCGTTTCGGCGGCCAGCTGGTGCTGGTGACCGGCGCGGCCAGCGGCATCGGCCGGGCCACCGCGTTCGCCTTCGCCGAGGCGGGAGCACGGGTGGTGGCCGTCGATCGCGACGCCGAGGGCGTGGCGCGCACGGCCGACATGGCCCGCCTCGTCGGCGCCGCCCAGGCCTGGGCGGAGTGCGTGGACGTCAGCGACGAGCAGGCGATGGAGAAGCTGGCGGCGAAGGTGGCCGCCGAGTACGGCATCGTCGACGTCCTCGTCAACAATGCCGGCATCGGCCTGTCCGGCCCCTTCCTCGACACCACCGCCGAGGACTGGAAGAAGGTTCTGGACGTCAACCTGTGGGGCGTCATCCACGGCTGCCGGGTCTTCGGGCGGCAGATGGCCGACCGCGGCCAGGGCGGGCACATCGTCAACATCGCTTCGGCCGCCGCCTACCTGCCCTCCCGCACCCTGCCCGCCTACAGCACCTCGAAGGCCGCCGTGCTGATGCTGTCGGAGTGCCTGCGCGCGGAGCTCGCCTCGAAGTCCATCGGCGTCTCCGCGATCTGCCCCGGTATCGTCAACACCAACATCACCACCACCTCGCGATTCGCCGGGGTGGACGAGGCCGAGGAGAAGCGCCGCCAGGAACGCTCCTCGCGGCTCTATGGCCTGCGCAACTTCCCGCCGGAGAAGGTGGCCGACGCGATCGTGCGCGCTGTGGTCCGCAACGAGGCGGTCGTACCGGTCACGCCCGAGTCCAAGGGCGCGCTGTGGATGTCCCGGTTCGCGCCGCGAACCCTGCGGCGCCTCGCGCGGCTGGAGCCCCGGCTGTGAGCGGTTCCCCGGATCAGGATCCGCCCACGGGGAGAGGGCTCGGCACGGCCGTATCCCCCTCCGTGCGCCGGTCGTACCATCCCTCGCAGGAGGGCTCGCTGCACAGGGCGGTCGAGCACCTTGCGGCTTCACCGGCCGCCCGGGCCGCAGCCGGCGCGGGCGGCCGAGCCGCCATGTCGTAGGGAGCCGGGATTGTCCGATCAGGCGGTAGCCGAGTACCGGATCGAGGATCTGGCGCACCACAGCGGAGCGACGGTGCGCACGATCCGCGCGTACCAGGACCGCGGCCTGCTGCCCAAGCCGGAGCGGCGCGGCCGGTCCAACGTCTACCGCGACACGCATCTGGCGCGGCTGCGGCAGATCGCGGACCTGCTGGACCGGGGCTACACGCTGGCCTCCATCAAGGAGCTGCTGGAGGCCTGGGACGCGGGACGCGGACTGGGCGGCATCCTGGGGCTGGTCGCCGAGGTGCACGGGCCGTGGACCGACGAGGAGGCGGCCCGGATCAGCCGCGCGGAGCTGAACGAGCGGTTCGGCGGCCTGCCGGACGACGACGCGGTGGGCGAGGCCTGCGAGCTGGGCGTGCTGGAGCGGATCCCGGGGCGTCCCGACCAGTTCCTGGTGCCGTCCCCGCAGGAACTGGCGGTGGCGGCGGAGCTGTACGCGGCGGGCGTACCGCTCGCGGCGATCACCGGCCACCTCCGGGAACTGCGCACCCAGGTCGAGCACATCGCCTCGCGGTTCCTGGAGTTCACCACCGAGCACGTCTTCGCGCGCTACCTGGGGCAGGTGCCGCCCACGGACGCGGACGCCGCGGAGGCCGCGACGATGGTGCGGCGGCTGCGGCCGCTGGCCCAGCAGACCGTGGACGCGGAGCTGGCGCGGGCGATGCGGCTCTTCGCGACCCGGCACCTGCAGCGGCACCTGGGGACGGTCGGCGCCGCCCAGCCGGCGGGCCCCTCTCCGGTGGCGCTGCCCGCCGCAACGGTCCGGGCGGTGCAGGAGCTGGTCGGTGCCGATCACGTGGCGGAGTTCGTGCGGGCGGCGACGGAGCGGGAGCTGCAGGCGCGGACGATGAACGACCTGGCGCGCCGGGGTGACCGGTAGGACCCGAGCGGAGCGGTCCGCGGCTTCCACAGATTCCACAGGGCGGATCACGCGTTTGCCGTCAAAACCCGCCCAAACGGCTGTGGACAAGTGCCCTTCCCTGTGGGCAACTGAGACGGCGTCTCATCCGATGGTCCGGTACGCGCTCCTGTCCGGCTCGCGGCTCTCGCTGCCCACCAGGCCCCCGGAGCCCCCGCCCGGTCGTGTTCCGGTCCCGTAGAGGAAGGCCGCCAGGGCCAGGCCGAGGATCCCTCCGGCCAGCTGGGCGGCGACGAAGCCGGGCAGCGAACCGGGGGCTATGCCGGTGAAGGAGTCGCTGAAGCTGCGTCCGATGGTGCCGGCGGGGTTGGCGAAGGAGCCGGAGGAGGTGAACCAGATCGCGGCCGCGATGTACGCCGCCACAGCGGCCGGCACGAGTCGGGGGCGCCCGATGCGGCCGAGCCCCTGGATGACGAGGACGAGACCGGCGGTGGCGATCACCTCGCCGACGAGCAGATGGCCGCCGTCGCGCACCTGGGTGGCCAACGTCCCCGGAATCCTGCCGAACATGGCTTCCGCCACGCAGGCCCCGCCGATGGCTCCGGCCGTCTGGGCCGCGACGTAGACGAGCACCTCGCGGCCGCCGAGCCCGGTGCCACCCGTACGGCGCGTCCACCAGGAGGTGAGAGTCACCACCGGGTTGAGGTGGGCGCCGGACAGCGGCCCGAAGAGGGTGATGACCAGCCCGAGTCCGATCGCCGACACGAGGGAGTTGGCGAGGAGCGCCACCCCGGTGTCGGGGCTGAGCTCCGCGGCCTTGAGCCCGGAGCCGATCACGATCACCAGCAGACCGGCGGTCCCGATCAGTTCGGCAGCCGCACGGCGTGGCAGAGAGGTATGAGCCGACATGGTGTCCCCCAGAGCAGAAGCGATAATGGAAAATATATTCCGCATCTTGGAAGGGCGATAGGGGGTGTTCGGACCGCGTGGGCGAGGAAAATGCCTGCCGGAGCACCCGCTGAGCGGGCACGCTGGGGGCCATGGATGAAAGACGCACCGTGAAGGTGTCCAAGTACGTCTCGAAACACCTGCGCCACCAGCCGGAACGGATTGGACTGGTGCTCGACTCCCACGGGTGGGTGGAGATCGACGATCTGCTGGGCGCCGCTGCCGCGCACGGCTTCCCTTTCAGCCGCGCCGAGCTCGACCACGTGGTGGCCGCCAACGACAAGCAGCGGTTCGCCGTCGAGGGCAGCCGCATCCGCGCCAGCCAGGGGCACACCGTGGCCGTGGACCTGGACCTGCCGGAGGCAGAACCGCCCGCGTACCTCTACCACGGCACCGTGGCCGCCGCCCTCGGCGCGATCCGCGCCGAGGGCCTGCGCCCGATGGCCCGCCACCACGTCCACCTGTCCCCCGACCGGGAGACCGCGACCCGGGTCGGCGCACGCCGGGGTCGGCCCGTCGTGCTCAGCGTGGACGCGGGCGCGATGCGCGCGGCCGGCCACGTCTTCCGGATCAGCGCCAACGGAGTATGGCTGGTGGACGCCGTGCCTGCGCAGTTCCTGCGCTTCCCCTAGCGCCCCGTCCACCACTCCCCGTCAGCTGTCGAGCTGCGCCGGCGCCTCGGTGGCGATCTTCTCGAAGACGGACTCGTCGGCGGCGAAGTCGGAGTCCGGAATGGGTGCGTGAATGACCAGCTCGGTGAAGCCCAGCTCGCGGTGCCGTCCTGCGAAGTCGACGAAGGCGTCGACGGACGACAGCACCGTGTTGGCCTCGGGCGTGAAGCCGGTCAGCAGGATCTTCTCCATGGGCTCCGGGGCCCGGCCGATCTCCACGAAGGCCTTGTCGAGCCGTTCGAGCTGGCCGCGCAGGGCCTCCACCGACTGCTCGGGCGTGCCGCTCTCGAAGAGTTTCGGGTCGCCCGTGGTCACCCAGGCCTGCCCGTACCGGGCGGCGAGCCGCAGCCCGCGCGGACCGGTCGCGGCGACCGCGAACGGCAGTCGCGGCTTCTGCACGCAACCGGGGATGTTGCGGGCCTCCTCCGCGGAGTAGAACGAGCCCTCATGGCTCACGGCGCCTTCGGTCAGTAGCCGGTCCAGCAGCGGAACGAACTCGGCGAAGCGGTCGGCGCGCTCACGCGGGGACCAGGCCTCCTGGCCCAGCGCCGTCGCATCGAATCCGTTGCCGCCGGCCCCGATACCGAGGGTGATACGGCCACCCGAGACGTCGTCCAAGGTGATGAGGTCCTTGGCGAGCGTGACCGGATGCCGGAAGTTCGGCGAGGTGACCAGCGTCCCCAGGCGCAACCGCTCGGTGGCGGCCGCCGCTGCGGTCAGGGTCGGCACCGCACCGAACCAGGGGCCGTCGCGGAAGCTCCGCCACGACAGGTGGTCGTAGGTGTAAGCCGTGTGGAACCCGAGCTGCTCGGCCCGCAGCCACTGGTCCCGGCCCCCCTCGTGCCATCGACGTACCGGGAGGATCACCGTGCTCAGACGCAGACTCATGCGTCGAGCGTACGGCGGGCCGGTGTTTCACGTGAAACAGTGCGTTTCACGTGAAACACCGGCCCCCGCAACAGCCTGGCTTGATCATGGTCGGGTCCTCCGCCCCCCATGGGTGAAGATGGAGCCGTGACCTCGGCTCCTCAGCGCCCGGACGGGCCCATCCCCACGCCCCGGCTCATCGCCACCGACCTCGACGGCACCCTGCTGCACGACGACCAGTCCGTCTCACCGCGCACCGTCGCCGCCCTGGCCGCTGCCGAGGAGGCCGGGATCGAGGTCTTCTTCGTCACGGGCCGCCCGGCACGGTGGATGGATGTGGTCGCCGACCATGTCCACGGGCACGGCCTCGCGATCTGCGCCAATGGCGCGGCAGTGGTCGACCTGCACGCCGGGCGGGAGTTCGTACAGGTGCGGTCACTCCCCCGGGACGCCGCGCTGTCCGTCGTGGAATCCCTACGCGCGGCGGCACCCGGGACGTCCTTCGCCGTCGAGCTGACCACCGGCATCAATTACGAGCCGGGTTACCCGCCCTTCTTCAAGGACCCGGGTGCCAGGCTCGCCGGCGCCGAGGAGCTGCTCCGCGGGACTGCGGGGGACGGCGACGCACCCGTGCTCAAGCTGCTGGCCCACCACCCCGAGATCACTCCGGACGAGTTCCTCGCGCTGGCACGCACCACCGCGGGCGCGTACGCGTCGATCACCCGGTCCAGCCCCACCTCCCTGTTGGAGATCAGCGGGCACGGCGTGTCCAAGGCGAGCACCCTGGCGCTGTGCTGCGCCGAGCGGGGCATCTCCCCGGCCGAGGTCGTCGCCTTCGGGGACATGCCCAACGACGTGGAGATGCTCAGCTGGGCCGGCACTTCCTACGCCATGGGCAACGCCCACCCCGATGTGATCGCGGCCGCGTCGGGCCGTACGGTCGCCAACAACGAGGACGGGGTCGCCCTCGTCATCGAGCGCATCCTGGCCGAACGCCTGGCCCGACACCAGGCCTAGCGAGCCGGGTGCGGGAGGGGCCGCCCTGAAGGGGGGCTACTGGAGCGGGGCCTCCCACACCAGGGTGGTCCCGCCACCGTCCTCCCCGAGCCCCGGGCCGTAGGAGCTCGTACCGCCGAGTGATTCCGCCCGCCGCCGCAGATTGCGCAACCCGCTGCGCCGGCCGCTCGCGGGGATGCCCACACCGTCATCGGCGACCTCCAGCCGGACTCCGGGCCTGCCGTCCGGGAGGGTGACGGTGGAATCCAGCACCACCTCGATGCGGGACGCGTCGGCGTGCCGGAAGGCGTTCGACAGCGCCTCACGCAGGGCGGCGATCAGGTTCTTGCCGACCAATTCGCCGACGACCGTGTCGATCGGCCCGAGGAAGCGGTGGGCGGGCTTGAAGCCCAACGGGACCGCCGCCATGTTGATCTCCCGCAGGACCCTGGTGCGCAGACCGGACGGAGCTTCCGCAGGCCCCTGCTGCAGGGCGAAGATCGCCGTGCGGATCTCCTGGATCGTCACGTCCAGTTCGTCCACGGCCTTGCCCACCCCGTCGCGAACTTCGGGGACGATCGAACGGCGCTGGGCACCTTCCAGCATCATCCCGGTGGCGAACAGCCGCTGGATGACGAGGTCGTGCAGATCACGGGCGATCCGGTCCCGGTCCTCGAAGACCGCGAGCCGTTCGCGGTCGCGTTGGGCCTCGGCCATCATCAGCGCGAGCGCGGCCTGCGAGGCGAACTGCGTCGCCAGGGTGCGCTCGGCCTCGGTGAAGGGCCGCTCGCCGCGGGCGCGCGGGGTGACCAGGGCGCCCAGCACCCGCCCGCCGCTGTGCAGGGGCAGCATCATGCAGGGGCCGTACGGGCTGGTGAGCGGACTGATCATGCGGGGGTCCGAAGAAGCGTCGTCGGTGAAGACCGGCTCTGACTGCAACAGGTGGTCGACCACCGGACTCTCGGCCGGGATCACCACGCCGAGCGAGGTCGCGGGGTGCTCCGCGGAAACCGCGACGATCTCCATCCCGCCCTCCTCGGCGGGCAGCAGGACGATCCCGGCGGCGGAGTCGGCGAGCCGGCGTGCCTGCTCGGCCACCACCGCGAGGGCGTCGTCCGCGTCCCCGCCCGACAGCAGGGCGGTGGTGACGGCGACCGAGCCGTCGATCCAGCGTTCGCGCTGGGTGGCTGCCTCGTAGAGGCGGGCATTGCCGATGGCGATGCCCGCCTCGGTGGCCAGCACGCGGACCATGTGGAGGTCGTAGTCGTTGAACTCGACGTCGCCGTTCTTCTCGGCGAGGTAGAGGTTGCCGAAGATCTCCCCCTGCACCCGGATCGGGACGCCGAGGAAGGTCTTCATGGGAGGGTGGTGGGGCGGGAAGCCCGCCGCGCGCGGGTCCTTCGTCAGGTCCGCCAACCGCACGGTGTCGGAGTGGGCGATCAGAGCGCCCAGCAGGCCCCGCTTCCCGTCCGGACGGTGTCCGATCCTCCGGGCCACTTCTGGGCTGATCCCGTGGGTGACGAAGTCGGAAAGGCCGCGGCCCTCGGTGTCGACGACCCCGATCGCCGCGTAGCGTGCGTCCGCCAGCTCGGCCGCGGTCTCGCAGATGCGGTCGAGCGTGGAGTGGAGCTCCAGGCCGGTACCGACGGACCGCATGGCCTCCAGCAGCTGCGGTACTCGGGCCGTGAGTTCGGTGGACAGGCCGTGCAGGCTCTTGGTGGCCTGAGTCGCTGCCACCAGGGGGTCCGACGTGTCCTGCGAGGGATCCGGCAGCGGATCCGATGATTCCTGCGACGGCTGCGCTGACATGTCCTTGAGCCTAGTTAGTCCCTATTGGACGGGAAAGTCGGCCGAATTCGCGTCCGTTTCCCGTTCGCGTTCCAGCATCCTGCGCAGCGGTCCTTCGACGGCGGCCAGCTCCCCGTACCCGCCACGCTGCACGACCTCGCCGCGGTCCAGCACGAGGATCTCGTCGACGGCCTCCAGGCCGGCCAGCCGGTGCGTGATCAGCACGGTGGTCCGCCCCTCGGTCGCGGCCAGCAGATCCGCGGTCAGGGCGTCCGCCGTGGCCAGGTCCAGATGCTCGGCCGGCTCGTCGAGGACCAGGACGGGAAAGTCCGCCAGCAGCGCCCTGGCCAGGGCCAGGCGCTGGCGCTGGCCGCCCGAGATCCGCTCGCCGTGCTCCCCGACGAGTGTGTCCAGCCCCTCCGGGAGGCCGTCCGCCCACTCCAGCAGCCGGGCACCGGCCAGCGCCTCCCTCAGTTGCTCCTCGCTCGCACCGGTCCGGGCCAGCCGGAGGTTCTCCCGGACCGAGCTGTCGAAGAGGTGCGCGTCCTGGGCGCACAGGCCGACGAGCGCCCGTACGTCGTCGCCGTCGAGGGTGCGCGCGTCGGCGCCGCCCAAGTGGTAGGAGCCCGCGGCCGGATCCAGGAACCGAAGCAGGACCTGGGCCAGGGTGGTCTTGCCGGAACCCGACGGGCCGACGACAGCAATCCGGCGGCCCGCCTCCAGGGTGAGGTCCACGCCGTGCACCGCGTCGCGCTCCTGGCCGGGGTGGCGGGCGGTGAGCCCGGTCAGCGTCAGCGGGAAGGGCGAGGCGGGAGCGGCTGCGGGCTGCTCCGGCTCGGCGACGGGGACGGGAGCGTCGATGACCTCGTAGACCCGTTCGGCACTGCGGCGCACCCGCTGGCGGTACTGGACGGCGAGGGGGAGTCCGCTCACCGCTTCGAAGGCGGCCAGAGGCGTCAGGACCGCGACGGCCATGGCGACCCCGGCCAGCCGTCCGTCGTGGACGGCGTTCGCGGCGACGGCCGCCGCAGCCACGACAGTCAGTCCGCAGACGAGGGCGGACAGGCCGCCGCCCAGCCCGCCCGCCGCGGCGCCCCGGGCGGCGATGCGTGTCAGCGCGCCGTCGCTCTCCCGGGTCCGGCCCTTGCGGTCCTCCAATGCTCCGGCCACGGCCAGTTCCCCGGTACCGGTGAGCAGGTCGGCGACACGGGTGGCGAGCTCGCCCCGGGCGGGGGCGAGTCGGCGCTCCGCGCGGCGGGCACAGGCACCGCTGACAAGCGGGACCCCGATACCGGCGGCGAGGAGGCCGACGGCAAGCACTGCTCCGGCCTCGGGCAGCAGCCAGGTGGTGAAGGCGACGGACCCCGTTCCGACGAGCACGGCGGTGCCGACGGGCAACAGCCAGCGCAGCCAGTAGTCCTGCAGGGCGTCGGCGTCGGCGACAAGCCGGGCCAGCAGGTCGCCGCGGCGGTGTTCGCGCAGCCCGGCGGGCGCGATGCGCTCCAACCGCCGGTAGACCGACACCCGCAGCTCGGCGAGCATCCGCAGCACGGCATCGTGCGAGACGAGCCGCTCGGCGTACCGGAAGACGGCGCGGCCCATGCCGAAGGCCCGCGTCGCCGTGACGGCCACCATCAGGTGGAGAACGGGAGGCTGGAGGGAGGCCTTGGAGATCAGCCAGCCCGAGACGGCCATCAGGCCCACACTGCACCCCACGGCCAGCGCACCGAGCAGCAGTCCGAGCCGGAAACGGCCCTGCCAGGCCCTGGCCACCGCCCGCACCCGGCGCAGCGGATGGGCGCCACCCCTGTCGGACGTGCCACCGCCTCCGATCCGCACCCGCTCCGGCGCGACACCGAGGATCCACTCCCCGGCGTCCGGGCCAGGACCACCGGATGCCACCTCGTCGGCACGCGCCGACGATCCGCCGGAGCGAAGGAGCGGCTCTCGCGGACCATCGGACACGGAGCGCGGATCACCGACAGGACCGGCCGCGATGCGGACCACCCGGTCCGCGACGGCGAGCAGGGCCGGCCGGTGCACGACCAGGAGCACCGTGCGCCCCGCCGACAGCCGTCGGACCGCGTCCACGATCCCTGCCTCGGTCTCGCCGTCCAGTGCCGCCGTCGGCTCGTCCAGCAACAGCACCGGCCGATCCGCGAGGAAGGCGCGGGCCAATGCCAACCGCTGGCGCTGGCCGGCGGAGAGCCCCACACCGCCTTCGCCCAGCAGGGTCTCGGGCCCGCGCGGCAGCGCGGATACGAACTCCCAGGCACCGGCGTCCTGAAGGGCTGCGGCCACCTCGGCGCCGCGGGCCTCCGGCCGGGCCAGCCGTACGTTCTCGGCAATGGTCCCGGCGAAGAGGTGCGGCCGCTGCGGCACCCACGCGATCTGCTGCCGCCAGTGTTCCGGGGACAGCTCGGACAGGTCCACACCGCCGATCCGGACCTGCCCGGCGGTGGGCCGCACGAAGCCGAGGAGCACCTGGAGGAGAGTGGACTTGCCGGCCCCGCTCGGGCCGGTGAGTGCGACACACTCGCCCGGTGCGACGGCCAGCGAGACGGGACGGGGGGAGTCCTCGTCCCGCCCCTCGTGGCGGACGGCGACCCCGTCGATCTCGATGCGCAGGGGAGCGCCGTCCGGCAGCGGCGCCGTGCCGTCCGGGCCGGCAACCGGGGTCTCCAGGACCTCGAAGATCTCCTCGGCGGCCGCCAGCCCTTCCGCGGCCGCGTGGTACTGCGCTCCCACCTGCCGCAGGGGCAGGTAGGCCTCGGGCGCCAGGATCAGAATGACCAGCCCGGTGTAGAGGTCGAGTTCGCCGTGGACGAGTCGCATGCCGATGGTCACGGCCACCAGGGCGACCGACAGGGTCGCCAGGAGTTCCAGGGCGAAGGACGACAGGAAGGCGATGCGCAGCGTCCGCATCGTCGCCCGCCGATAGTCCTCGGTGATCTTGCGGATCGACTCGGCCTGTGCCTTCGCCCGGCCGAAGACCTTCAGGTTGGGAAGGCCGGCCACCACGTCGAGGAAGTGACCCGACAGCCGCGACAGCAGACGCCATTGGCGGTCCATCCGGGACTGGGTGGCCATGCCGATGAGGACCATGAAGACCGGAATCAGGGGAAGGGTGACCGTGATGATGGCCGCCGAGACCCAGTCCTCGGTGACGATGCGGGCGAGCACCGCCACCGGCACCACGATCGCGAGCCCCAGCTGGGGCAGGTAGCGGGAGAAGTAGTCGTCGAGCGCGTCCACGCCCCGGGTGGCCAACGACACCAGCGAGCCGGTGCGCCGGCCGCCCGGACGCCCTGACCCCGGTTCTGCGGCCCGGTCCAGCAACCGGCTCCGCAGCTCGGACTTGACCGCAGCGCTCGCCCGGTGCGCGGCCAGCTCCGTCAGCCAGGCGATCAGTGCCCGGCCCAGCGCCACCGCCGCGAGCAGCAGCAGCGGGGTACGGAGCGCCGCGCCGTCGAGGCCGTCCTCGAAGGCGCCGACCACGATCTCGGCGATGAGCATCGCCTGACCGACGACCAGCCCCGCCCCGGCAAGACCAAGGGCCACCACCGCCCCCAGGAAGAGGCGAGTGGAGCGGGCGTACCGGAGCAGGCGCGGGTCGATCGGTTTCACGTGAAACATCCCTCCGGGATCAGTGCGCGTCCACGATGTGCTGCGTCCCGATCCGCTTGCGGAACACCCAGTACGTCCAGCCCTGGTAGAGCAGCACGAGCGGGGTGGCCACGGCGGCCAGCCAGGTCATGATCTTCAGGGTGTACGGACTGGACGAGGCATTGGTGACCGTGAGGTTCCAGGCCGCGTCGAGCGAGGAGGGCATGACGTTCGGGAAGAGCGTGAGGAAGAGCATGGCGACAGCCGCCGCGATGGTGATCCCGGACAGGGCGAACGACCAGCCCTCCCGGCCCGCCAGGTTGAAGCCGAGCGCCCCGAGCAGGGCCAGTACCGCGACGGCCATCGCGACCAGGCTCTTGCCGTCGCCCCGCGAGACCTGGGTCCAGATCAGGAAGACGAGGGCCAACACGGCGGTGACGAGCCCCAGCACGGTCGCCGTCCGGCGCGCCCGCTCCCGGATGTCGCCGACGGTCTTGAGTGAGGCGAAGACCGCGCCGTGGAAGGTGAAGAGGGTGAGGGTGACCAGGCCGCCGAGCAGCGAGTAGACGTTGAGCAGGTCGAGGACGCTGCCGACGTACTCCTTGTGCTGGTCGATCTTCACTCCGCGCACGATGTTGGCGAAGGCCACGCCCCACAGGAAGGCGGGGATCAGCGAGGTCCAGAAGATCGCGTGCTCCCAGTTGGTATGCCAGCTGTCCTCGGGGCGCTTGTGCCGGTACTCGAAGGCCACCCCGCGGATGATCAGGCAGATCAGGATGAGCAGCAGGGGCAGGTAGAAGCCCGAGAAGAGGGTCGCGTACCAGTCGGGGAAGGCGGCGAAGGTCGCGCCGCCGGCCGTGAGCAGCCAGACCTCGTTTCCGTCCCACACGGGCCCGATCGTGTTGATCAGGACCCGCTTCTCCGTGCGGTCGCGGGCGAGCAGCTTGGTCAGCACACCGATGCCGAAGTCGAAGCCCTCCAGGAAGAAGTAGCCGATCCAGAGGACGGCGATCAGCACGAACCAGACGTCGTGGAGCTCCATGGTGCGTTCTCCTCAGCCTCAGTACGAGAAGGCCATCGGCCGGTCGGGATTCTTGTCGTCCCCGCCGATCCTGGTGGGCGGGTTGAGGTCGCCCTCGCTGAGCTCCGGCGGGCCGAGCTTGACGTACTTGACCAGGAGCCTGACCTCGATCACGGCCAGCACGGCGTAGAGCAGGGTGAAACCGATCATCGAGGTGAGCACCTCGCCCTGGGACACGTGCGGCGAGACCGCGTCCCGGGTGCGCAGGACTCCGTAGACCACCCACGGCTGGCGGCCCATCTCGGTGAAGATCCAGCCCCAGGAGCTGGCGATGAGCGGGAAGCCCATGGTCCACAGGGCGACGATCCAGTAGAGGTTGCCGATCCGGGGGCTCAGTGCCTTCCTGAAGAGCACCAGGTGCGGAACCTCGTTTTCCCCGGTACGCAGTCCCGGCGGCAGCAGGAACTTCCGGCGGGTGAGCCAGAGCCCGAGCATGCCGATGCCGAGCGAGGCCATGCCGAAGCCGATCATCCAACGGAAGCCCCAGTAGGCCACGGGGATGTTCGGCCGGTAGTCGCCGGGACCGTACTTCTCCTGCTCGGCCTTGTTGACGTCGTTGATGCCCGGGACGAAGGAGGTGAAGTCGTCGTTGGCGAGGAAGGACAGCAGGCCCGGGATCTCAATGGCCACCTTGTTGTGGCCCTTCTCGACGTCTCCGTAGGCGAAGACGGAGAAGGGGGCGGGCGCCTCACCGTCCCAGAGGGCCTCGGCGGCGGCCATCTTCATGGGCTGCTGCTTGAACATGACCTTGCCGAGGAGGTCACCGCTGATCGCCGTCCCCATACCGGCGATGATCAGGACGACCAGCCCCAGGCGCAGCGAGCTGCGCATCACGGGGACGTGCTTCTTGCGCGCCAGGTGGTAGGCGGAGATGCCGGCCATGAACGCACCGCCGACGAGGAAGGCGGCCGTGATGGTGTGGAAGAACTGGGTGAGCGCGGTGCTCTGGGTCAGGACCAGCCAGAAGTCGGTGAGTTCGGCCCGGCCGCGCTCCTCGTTGATCCGGTACCCGACCGGGTGCTGCATCCAGGAATTCGCCGCCAGGATGAAGTACGCGGACAGGACGGTGCCCAGGGACACCATCCATATGCAGGCCAGGTGGATCTTCTTGGGCAGCTTGTCCCAGCCGAAGATCCACAGCCCGATGAAGGTGGACTCGAAGAAGAAGGCGATCAGCGCCTCGAAGGCGAGGGGTGCACCGAAGACGTCACCCACGAAGCGCGAGTAGTCGGACCAGTTCATGCCGAACTGGAACTCCTGGACGATGCCGGTCACGACACCCATCGCGATATTGATCAAGAAAAGCTTGCCCCAGAACTTCGTGGCCCTGAGGTACTTCTCCTTCTCGGTGCGCACCCAAGCGGTCTGCAGGCCGGCCGTCAGCGCGGCGAGCGAGATCGTGAGAGGCACGAAGAGGAAGTGATAGACGGTGGTGATGCCGAACTGCCATCGAGCCAGGGTTTCTGGCGCCAGAGCCAGGTCCACGTCCTCGTCTCCTTCGTGTCGCCGCGATCACAAGGGAGTCCCCCCTCCCGATCCTGATCAAAGCGGGAGGAAGCAGACGCGCTTGTGAACGCGTTCACATTCACAAGCATTATGGCGCATCGCTTTCGGCGGCTTCACGCGGGGTACCCCTCTAGCCAATCCATTCAACAGATTGTTGAATGCGGCTCATGCAGATTCGCATCTCCTGGCCTGCGGGCCAGCTCACCGCCACCCTCGACGAAACGCCCACCAGCAAGGCACTGGCCGAGGCCCTACCGATCTCCGCCTCCGCCAACACCTGGGGCGAGGAGGTCTACTTCGACACAGGCGTCCGCGTGGCCCTGGAGCCCGACGCCCGCCAGGTCGTCGAGCCCGGCACCGTCGCGTTCTGGACCGAGGGCGACGCCCTGGCGCTGCCCTACGGCCCGACGCCCATCTCGCGCGGCGGCGAGAGCCGCCTGGCGAGCCCGTGCAACGTGCTCGGCTCGTTCGACGGCGACCCCCGCCTGCTGTCCACCGTTCGCGACGGCGATCCCGTGCGCGTGGAACTGGTGGCCTGATCCCGCGCGGCCGGTCCGATCTCCGCGACCGGCCGGACCTCCGACCGGCCGGACCTCCGACCGGCCGGACCTCCGACCGGCCGGACTTCCCTCACCGGCCCCACCTCCCCGGCCGGGCTCGAGCTCCCCGGCCCTCGGGGAACCTCCTAGAGCTCCTTGAGGAACGCCTCCGCCGTGTGCAGGAAGAGGTCGTTCGCCTCGGTCTCACCGATCGTGACCCGCAGGCCCTCGCCCGCGAAGGGCCGGACCACCACACCGGCCTTCTCGCAGGCGGCCGCGAACTCCAGGGTCCGCTCACCCAGCCGCAGCCAGACGAAGTTCGCCTGCGTGTCCGGCACGGTCCACCCCTGGGCCAGCAGCGTCTCGTGGACCCTCGTGCGCTCACAGACCAGGGCCCCGACGCGGCCCAGCAGCTCGTCCTCGGCGCGCAGCGACGCCACCGCGGCGTCCTGCGCGAGCTGGCTGACGCCGAAGGGCACCGCGGTCTTGCGCAGAGCCGCCGCCACCCGCTCGTGCGCGATCGCGAAGCCGACCCGCAGGCCGGCGAGGCCGTACGCCTTCGAGAACGTGCGCAGCACGGCGACATTGGGGCGGTCCCGGTACAGCTCGATACCGTCCGGCACGTCGGTGTCGCGCACGAACTCGCGGTACGCCTCGTCCAGGACCACCAGGACGTCCGAGGGCACCCGGTCCAGGAAGCGCTCCAGCTCGGCCCGGCGCACGGCGGTGCCGGTGGGGTTGTTCGGGTTGCAGACGAAGATCAGCCGGGTCCGCTCGGTGATCGCGGCGGCCATGGCGTCCAAGTCGTGCACGTCACCCTCGGTCAGCGGGACCTGGACCGAGGTCGCGCCGGAGATCTGCGTGATGATCGGGTAGGCCTCGAAGGACCGCCAGGCGTAGATGACCTCGTCGCCCGGGCCCGCCGTGGACTGGATCAGCGACTGGGCCACCCCCACCGAGCCGGTGCCGGTGGCCACGTGCTCGACCGGCACGCCGAAGCGCTCGGCGATCTCGTTCACCAGGCCCGTGCAGGCCATGTCCGGGTACCGGTTGAAGGTCCCCGCCGCCGTGACGGCGCTCTCCAGCACACCCGGCAGCGGCGGGTACGGGTTCTCGTTCGAGGACAGCTTGTACGCGACGGACCCGCCCGCGGCGGCCGGCTTGCCGGGCTTGTATGTCGGAATGCCGTCCAGCTCGGCGCGCAGCTTCGGGCTGTTCTCGCTCACCGCAGGTCCTCCTCGACCGTCCCGTACGACGTCGCCGTCGACTCAATACTGCTCACCTTATGAGGATTCCGCCCTCCCGAGAATGGGGGCGCCTGGAATGCGGGGGAGCGCGCGCATATATGCGCGCGCCGGTGGCCTGCGCCGTGGCGCGCATCCCTCGTGCAGGTGAGTTGCGACGCACCCGAAACCGCGCCGCTTTGGCATGCCCGGTCCCGCCGACAAGCGCCAACATCAGCCTGAGCGAGCAATCCCCTTCCTTTCCAAGGTCATTGGGGGTGGCGAACCGTGCAGAAACGTGCCTGTCAACGCGTGCATATGCACCCGGACCGCCCACCCCACCGAGCCCTACTATCGGCTCGCCATGACAGCAGCAGGGAAGCATCAGGTGAGCCGGACCGAGACCACCCGGCGGGCCGCCGGCCGACAGGGCCGGGCCGGCATCAGGGACGTGGCCGCCGCGGCGGGCGTCTCCATCACAACCGTCTCCGACGCGCTCAATGGCAAGGGACGGCTGCCCGACGCCACCCGCCGCCACGTTCGCGAAGTCGCCGACCGGCTGGGCTACCGCCCGTCGGCAGCCGCCCGCACCCTCCGTACCGGCAAGTCCGGCCTCCTCGGCCTGACCGTGACCACGTACGGGGATGAACCTTTCACCTTCACCGAATTCGCGTACTTCGCGGAGATGGCCAGGGCCGCCACGTCGGCGGCGCTCGCCCGCGGATACGCCCTCGTCATCCTCCCTGCCACCTCCCGCCACGACGTATGGTCCAACGTGGCCCTCGACGGCACCGTCGTCATCGACCCCTCCGACCACGATCCCGTCGTCACCGAGCTGGTCCGCCAGGGGCTGCCCGTGGTCTCCGACGGCCGCCCCGCCGGCTCGCTCCCCGTCACCGCCTGGGTGGACAACGACCACGAGGCGGCCGTGCTCGGCCTGCTCGACCACCTCGCGGCCGCCGGCGCGCGCCGGATCGGGCTGCTGACCGGTACCACCACCGACACCTACACCCGACTGTCGACCACCGCCTACCTCAACTGGTGCGAACGCGTCGGCCAGGACCCCGTCTACGAGTCCTACCCCGCGCACGACCCCTGCGCGGGTGCGGTCGCCGCCGACCGGCTCCTCGCCCGCCCCGACCGCCCGGACGCCGTGTACGGCCTCTTCGACCCCAACGGCACCGACCTGCTCGCCGCCGCCCGCCGTTACGGCCTGCGCGTCCCCGAGGACCTGCTGCTGGTCTGCTGCAGCGAGTCCACCGTGTACGCGAACACCGAACCTCCCATCACCACGCTGTCCCTCAAACCGCGCCGGATCGGCACCGCCGTCGTCCAGCTGCTCATCGACGCGATCGAGGGCGTGGACACCGGACGCCCGGTCGAGCAGGTCGTCCCGACCGAGCTGATCATCCGTACCTCGTCGCAGCGCAGGCAGCCCCGAACGACCGTCAGCCCGCCCCGATCTCCGGCCCAGGACTGACCGCCGGACCGTCCGGTCGGCCCGATCAGCGATCGGTCCAGGATCTCAGCAATGCCCATATCGGGAGAAAACGGTAGGAACAATACGCTCCGCAAAGGATTCACCACCCCTGGTGCGTCACACAGCGCGAGCCGCATTCCTATGATGGGCGCACGACATCACGGACCCTCCTCCTCGGAGGTCAAGGAGGGTCCGCAGGTGTACGGCAGCGCGACGGTGGTGGAGGGGTCGATGACTCAGGGGGCCGGTCAGGGACCCGCGATGCGGACGGAAACGCTGCGGGACTTCCGGGTGCCAGTCACCGAACCCGCCGCGCCGTACGCCGTATCCACCGGTCTGCCCGACGAGACCCCCGTGTACGGCGAGTACCCGGCGTACTACGAGGACGGTGCGCAGGCCTCCGTACCCCGGCAGCCCGGCTACGCGCCGCAGCCGCCGGCACCGCCCGCGCCCGCCGCGCCCGCTCCGGCTCCGGCCGCGCACCGCGATCCGCGGCACGACCCCCGCCAGGACCCGCGCCGCGAGGAACACCCGCACACGGGGCCGCAGGACCGGCAGCGCCACCCTGCGCCGGCCGGGACGGGCTCCGACGACCCGGTCGGCGCCCGCGCCCACGCCGAACCGGTGCAGGCCATGAGCCAGGGCCCCGAGGAGGACGAACCCGAGGGCTACACCCCGACCTACCGGGACCTCCCCGTCATCGGCCGCGGCGCACTCGGCGGCCCCGGCGACACCGTGCAGGTCCAGTACGTCCCACAGGACACCGCCGGCCCGGGCCCGCTGTACGTCGTCGGCGACGTCCACGGCTACCTCGACGAACTCGTCGCAGAACTGCACGCCCAGGGCCTGATCGACGCGGAAGGCCGCTGGTCCGCCGGCAACGCCCGGCTCTGGTTCCTCGGCGACTTCACCGACCGCGGTCCCGACGGCATCGGCGTCATCGACCTCGTGATGCGGCTGTCCGCCGAAGCGGCCGCCGCCGGCGGCTACTGCAAGGCCCTGATGGGCAATCACGAACTGCTGCTCATCGGCGCCAAGCGGTTCGGCGACACCCCCGTGGTCTCAGGCGCCGGTACCGCCACCTTCCAGGCGGCCTGGCTGCTCAACGGCGGCCAGCGCACCGACATGGAGCGTCTGCAGGACGTGCACATCCAGTGGATGTCGCGGCTGGACGCGGCCGTACTGGAGGAGGGCCACCTGCTGCTGCACTCCGACACCACGGCCTACCTGGACTACGGCGACTCCATCGAGGACGTCAACGACACGATCCACGAGCTGCTCAACCGGGGCGACGTCGACATCACCTGGGACCTCTTCCGGAAGTTCACCAAGCGCTTCGCCTTCCGCGACGAGGAGACCGGCCCGCAGGCGGTCCGCGAACTCCTCGACACCTACGGCGGGAACCGCGTCGTCCACGGCCACAGCCCCATCCCGTACCTGCTCGGGGAGGTCGGCACCGAGGACGGCGACGATTCCCGCGGGCCGGAGGTGGACGGCCCTCACGTCTACGCGGACGGGCTCGCCATCGCGATGGACGGCGGCGTGACGATGGCCGGCAAGCTGCTGGTCGTACGGCTGCCGCTGAGCGACTGAGAGCTCACGCAGAGGGGTATTTCCGGAAAGCCCCTGTCACGGCGTGGTGTGGGCGCTCTACCATCGCACTATCCGTAGCAGGCTCTCCTCCGTTTCGGCCGGCACCCGGGTCTACGCGGGCAAACCGGCTTCTACGGAGCATCGGGGGATGCACATGACCAGCGCTCCGCACCTGCTGACCGAAGACCGACCGGAATTCGACCGGCTCATAGACGAGGCCCTGCGCGCCGCGAGCGAACGGCCCGAGCTCGCCACCCTCGGCGAGCGGCTGAACGCCGAGCAGCTGCGCACCATGGCCCAGGGCGCCAGTGCCCTGCTGGCGGCCGCTGCCGCGGCCGAGTACGGCCACTACGTCAGGGTCCGCGAGGAACGACGCGACGAGGTGCTCTCCGCACCGGCTGCGTCGGGGGACGCGGACGACGACCGGGGCAGCGGCGGCGGTGCAGGCGTCAGCGCGGTGGTCGCGGTCCTCGCACCGGTCCTGGCAGGCACCGCCATGCTGATTTTCCTGCTTGTCGGCTACATCCTGAAGATGATCGAGCCCGAACCGGCCTTCGCGCAGACCATGGTGACGACGGGTTGGCTCTTCGGAGCGCTGACCGCGGCCGCCCTGCTCTTCGCCGTGATCGGGCTGCTGGTCACGGCTGTCCGCAACAGCGCGACCGAGGTGGCGGCGGACGAGACCGAGGCCGTACCCGACGAGGTGGCACGGGCCCGCGAGGCCTGGCGGCACGCTCTGCTGGAGCGCGGCATCATCCCGTTCCTGCGCGACGCGTTGGCCGACCCGAGTGCGGGGCCGGGCTTTCCGACCCCCCGCACGCCAGGGGCCGGGCGCATCCCCAGTCTGGGGTACACCCGGCCCGACTTCACCAGTCCCGGACCCCCCTCGGAGGGGTCCGTTCCCGGCTACACGCCCCCGGACTTCACGAGCCCGGACTTCGGCGGCCCGCAGCACCGGCCGGACTGAGTGATCCGAGCGGCTGGCGGCTACTTGAGCGTCTTGGGCAGGTGGTTGGGGTCCATCGGGCGGAGCGGCGGGGCGTCGGCCGCGCGGCCCAGGTCCGGGTCGTTCGGGTCGGGCTGGGGCACATCGAGGGTCCACACGCCGTTGCAGGTCAGCGTGTCGGGGGTGCCCGGGTTGACGGTGCAGAAGGTCTCCCAGATCTGCCCCGTCTGCGTCACCACCTCGACCGCCAGCCGGTTGGCCTGGTGGCTGATGGCGACGCCGCACGCGCCGGCCGGGTAGTTGCCCATGGGGTTGGTGGTCAGGTCGTACCAGATCCACGGGCCCACCGTCGCGCCGCCGGCCGACAGCTCACGGACGCCGGCGTAGGTGTTGCCGTCACCGGGGATGACCGCCTTGAACTCGCGGTCGGCGTTGTCCCGCACGGCGTCGATGTCGAGGCAGAGGCTCGGGCCGGTGGGGCCCGTCGGACCGGTGGCGCCGTCCTGGCCGTCCTCGCCCTGCGGGCCGCGCGGGCCCCGGGGGCCCGTCGGGCCCCGCTGGCCCTGGCAGTCGTCGCCGCCGCGTGGGCCGGCCTGGGCTTGCGTCGCTGCCGGATCGTGGTTCGCGCGCTTCTTCGTCGTGCAGTCACCTCCGCCGGTGGGGCTCGCAGACCGGACCGTCTCGGCCGTCTGGACACCCTGGGCGGTGGCGAACGCGGGACTGGCGATGCCCGCCATCACCAGGGCGAGGGAGGCCAGCGCGCCTCCCCTCACCACAGCACTCCGCCGGGCCACCGGGCCGAGGGATGACCTGGTCCTGTTCACGGGGCTCATATGCGCCGCTCCTTCTGAAAACCGGATCGAACGATGTG
The DNA here is from genome assembly GCF_000719345.1 of Streptomyces sp. NRRL F-2664. Taxonomy (GTDB): domain Bacteria; phylum Actinomycetota; class Actinomycetes; order Streptomycetales; family Streptomycetaceae; genus Streptomyces. Next base: position 170,456 of record NZ_JOFX01000004.1, on the reverse strand, counting down.
CGATCGGCCCGGACGGGCCGCCTCATGCATCGTCGGCATCGAGCAGGAACACGCTGAACCGCCTCGCTGAGCAGTCATCTCATCGGACCATCAAGAGGGCCCAGGTGGCGGCTCTCCCCGTGGCTTCCTTGCACCCCCCCGACCCGGTCCCTACGGTCGCCTCACGATCGACTTCACCACCACCGTGGACGGGATCCGTGAAAGCAAAAATCTGCCTGAACATGATCGTGAAGAACGAGGCCGCGGTGATCAGGCGCTGTCTCGCCTCCGTACGCCCTTTGATCGACACCTGGGTGATCGTGGACACCGGGTCGACGGACGGCACCCAGGAGATCATCCGCGAGTTCTTCCGTGATATTCCCGGAGTCCTGTACGAACGCTCCTGGAAGGGATTCGACGGCAGCCGCAGCGAGGCCATCGAACTGGCGCGCTCCAGCGCCGACTACCTGCTGTTCATCGATGCGGACGACGTGATCGAGGTCGACCCCGGTTTCGTCATGCCGGAGCTGACTCTCGATTCGTACGGCGTCGCGGTCCACCACCGGCCGGTCATCCACTGGCGTCCCGCCCTCGTCTCCACCCGCCTGCCCTGGAAATACGTCGGCGTGCTGCACGAGTACCTCGACTGCGAAGCGCCTTTCACCCGGGGAGTGGTCGAGGGATTCCACATCCGCGTCGTCGGGGGCGGAGCCCGCAAGGGCGACGGGAGCGACCGGGAGAAGTACCTCCGCGATGCCGGGATCCTCGAAAAGGGGCTGGCCGAAGAACCGGACAACGCCCGCTATGCCTTCTATCTCGCACAGAGCTGGCGTGACGCGGGTGAGCCGGAGAAGTCCCTGGCCGCCTACGACCGCCGGGCGGACATGGGCGGCTTCGCCGAGGAGGTCTTCTGCGCCCGGCTGTACGCGGCGCGGCTCGCGGCGGGCCTCAAGCGCCCGCCGGCCGAGGTGATGGACCGCTATCTCCGCGCCCATGAGAGCCGCCCCGGGCGGGCCGAGGCACTCGGCGACCTCGCGCGCCTGTGCCGTCTCGAAGGCCGTTTCCCGCTCGCGTACCTGTTCGCCCGCCAGGCGGCGCAGATCCCGCGCCCCGACGACATCCTGTTCGTGGAGTTCGACTGGTACGCGTGGCGCGCACTCGACGAGCTCGCGGTCGCCGCCTACTGGGTCGGCGCGTACGAGGAGTCGCTCCAGTGCTGCGACCGCCTCCTGCGGGAGGGCGGCCTTCCGGAGAGCCAGCGCGAACGGGTCGTCGAGAACCGCGCGTTCGCCCTGGCCAAGCTGGGGCCGGAATACCAGGTGGTGGCCTGAGGCCCCCGCTCGCACCCCGGCCGGGGGCCGGACGCATCCACAGCACGGGATGCGTCCGGCCCCTCGCCGCGAGGGCGGTCAGCGGGCGCGGTCGAGGGGAGTTCTGCGCAGCGAGTCCTGCTTGAGGTCCTTGCCCCGGAGGGTTCCGGTCGGACCGGGGGTCAGTTCGACCCACGGCTCGTCCCAGACGAAGTTTGCGCCGTTGGTGTCGCCGTGCGTCTGGTAGACCCTTTGTCCGTCGTCAGCACCTTGATGTACGAGTTCGGGCCCTGGGCGACGATCGAGATGCCGCAGGCCCTGCCGAACGGGAAGTCCGGGTTGTCCGCGTCGGTGAGGTCCTGCCAGACGGGCAGGCCGCCGGGGGAGGCCGCCCGGCCGGCGTAGGCGATGCCGTTCGTGAGGACGGCGTTGAACGACACGGTGTTGGACGGCGCGGTGCTGTCGATGGCGCTGCAAGGACCGGTGGCCCCCGAGGCACCGGTCGCGCCCGTGGCACCCGGGGCCCCGGTCGCACCCGTGGGTCCGGTCGCACCGTCCGCGCCATCGGCACCCGTAGCCCCGGTGGGGCCGGTGGCCCCGGTCGCACCCGTGGGTCCGGTCGCACCGTCCGCGCCATCAGCACCCGTAGCCCCGGTGGCGCCGGTGGCACCGTCCGCGCCGGTGGCACCCGTAGCGCCCGTCGCACCGTCCGCGCCATCGGCACCGTCCGCGCCCGTGGCTCCCATCGGGCCCCTCGGGCCGGTGGGGCCCGTCGGTCCGGGTCGGCCCGGCTCGCACCGGTCGTCACCATGGGGGTGGCCCATGAGGGGCGGCGACCACGGGCCCTCGTCCGGTCCCCGGTCCGGGTCGAACTCCGGCCGCCGGTCGGGCTCATGATCGGACCCCGGTTCGCAGGCGTCACCGCCGCTCGGGGCCGCCGCGCCGAACCGCTCGGCGGTCTGTACGTTCTGCGCCAGTGCGACGGCGGGCCCGACGGCCACTCCCGTCATCACCAGGGCGAGCGATGCCAGCGTGCCGGCCCTGCGCCAACTGCTCTTCGGCAGCGGGCCGAGCGCCGACCCGGTCCTGTTCTCGGGGCGCATACCACTCCTTCTCGGAACCGATCGAACCACGGTGGTGGGGTGGCCTCTCCGGCCACATCGGTAGCGTGGAAACCACCGCCGCGCCGCCGCGCGACCCTCGCAGATAAGTCCACTTATCGGACTATCAATGCGACACCAATGGCCCCCGGTCTCCCGCTCCACCGATCCGCCCCGCCCGCCCGGTCGCCCCGGCAACACGAAAAACGGGCGGACCCGCGACTCCCCCCATGGGTCGCGGGTCCGCCCGTTCAGCCGGCCCTGCCGGGCCTGCCGTGCCGGGACGGCGTCAGTCGGCCAGCGGCAGGTAGACGCGGTTGCCCGAGGCCGCGAACTCGGCGGACTTCACCGCCATGCCGGCCTCGATCTCGTCGGCCTTCAGGTCGCCACCGTGCTCCCGGCGGATGTCCTGCGAGATCTTCATCGAGCAGAACTTCGGACCGCACATGGAGCAGAAGTGCGCGGTCTTGGCCGGCTCGGCGGGCAGGGTCTCGTCGTGGAACTCCCGTGCCGTGTCCGGGTCCAGGGCCAGGTTGAACTGGTCCTCCCAGCGGAACTCGAACCGCGCGTCGGACAGCGCGTCGTCCCACTGCTGCGCGCCCGGGTGCCCCTTGGCGAGGTCGGCCGCGTGCGCCGAGATCTTGTACGTGATGACGCCCGTCTTGACGTCGTCCCGGTTGGGCAGGCCCAGGTGCTCCTTGGGCGTGACGTAGCAGAGCATCGCCGTGCCCCACCAGGCGATCATCGCGGCACCGATGCCCGAGGTGATGTGGTCGTACGCGGGCGCCACGTCCGTGGTCAGCGGGCCCAGCGTGTAGAACGGCGCCTCCTCGCAGATCTCCTGCTGCAGGTCGATGTTCTCCTTGATCTTGTGCATCGGGACGTGGCCCGGGCCCTCGATCATCGTCTGGACGTTGTGGCGCTTGGCGATGGTGTTGAGCTCGCCCAGCGTCTTCAGCTCGGCGAACTGGGCCGCGTCGTTGGCGTCGGCGATGGAACCGGGACGCAGGCCGTCACCCAGCGAGTAGGTGACGTCGTACGTCGCCAGGATCTCGCAGAGCTCCTCGAAGTTCGTGTAGAGGAAGTTCTCCTTGTGGTGCGCGAGGCACCACGCCGCCATGATCGAGCCGCCGCGCGAGACGATGCCGGTCTTGCGGCGGGCCGTCAGGGGCACGTACGGCAGCAGCACGCCGGCGTGGACCGTCATGTAGTCGACGCCCTGCTCGGCCTGCTCGATGACCGTGTCCTTGTAGATCTCCCAGGTGAGGTCCTCGGCGCGGCCGTCGACCTTCTCCAGCGCCTGGTACAGCGGCACGGTGCCGATCGGCACGGGGGAGTTGCGCAGCACCCATTCGCGGGTGGTGTGGATGTTGCGGCCCGTCGAGAGGTCCATGACCGTGTCCGCGCCCCAGCGGGTCGCCCATGTCATCTTCTCCACCTCCTCCTCGATGGAGGAGGTGACGGCGGAGTTGCCGATGTTGGCGTTGACCTTCACCAGGAACTTCTTGCCGATGATCATCGGCTCGATCTCCGGGTGGTTCACGTTCGCCGGCAGCACCGCGCGGCCCGCGGCGATCTCCTCGCGGACGACCTCGGGGGAGACGTTCTCGCGGATCGCGACGTACTCCATCTCCGGGGTGATCTCGCCTCGGCGGGCGTACGCGAGCTGCGTGACGGCGGCGCCGTCCCGGCCCCGGCGGGGCTGGCGGGGCCGACCGGGGAAGACCGCGTCGAGGTTCTTGAGGCCACCGCGGGGCGAGGTGTGCTTGATGCCGTCGTCCTCGGGGCGGACCGGGCGGCCGGCGTACTCCTCGGTGTCGCCGCGGCCGATGATCCAGTTCTCGCGCAGCGGCGCGAGGCCCCGCCGTACGTCGGTCTCGATCTGCGGGTCGGTGTACGGACCGGACGTGTCGTACAGGGTCACGTCCTTGCCGTTGGTGAGGTGGACCTGGCGGACCGGCACCCGGATGTCGGGGCGGGAGCCCGCCACGTAGCCCTTGTGCCAGCCCGGCTTGCGCTCGGTCGAGCCGTCGGCGTCCTGGCTGACGGCAGGCGTGCGTGCGTCCTGAATGGTCATGAGACCTGATCTCCCTACGCCGGCATTACCCGGTAACAGGTTCGGCGGTCGGCGCAGCCTCCTCCCGTACGCATCGTGATCGCGTACGGTGATCAGCGCCCTCTCAGCCCGGTGCTCCGAGCTCCCGCGTTGTGCAAAGGTGCCCCCACGCTAGCGTCCTCCATGGCGTGCTGAACAGTGGGCCCCCTCATCTCTTGCGATGATCTGCTGGTGACGTCATCGCCGCAGCCTCCCTCCGAGCCCACTGAGCCCAGTGCCCACTCCGGCCACGCGCACGACGGCCACGGGCACTCCTCCGGCCATTCCCACAGCCACGGTCACGGGCCGGCCGCGCCCGTCTCGAAGCACCTGCGCAAGGTCATCGCGGCCGTCCTGATCCCCTTCGCCGCCGCTGTCTTCGTCGGCCTCGTGGTGCTGTGGCCGGGCGGCACCCCGGGCCACGAGCGGACGGGGGTGGGCTTCGACCGGCAGACCCAGCAGGCCACGGTGGTCTCGCTGGAGCAGGTCGACTGCAAGTCCGTGAACGCCTCGCAGGTGCCGTCGGGCGAAGGCGCCTCGACCCCGCCGGGCGGCGCGGCCCGGGGTGCGCAGGCCGGCGAGTGCAAGAAGGCCACCGTCGAGATCGGGACCGGCCCGGACAAGGGACGCACCTTCGTGGAGATCGTCCAGCCGGGCGCGCCCAGGCAGTTGGCGGACGGCCAGGAGGTGGTGGTGGCCTATGCCCCGGACGCGCCCCGGGACCTCCAGTACTCGGTGATCGACGTCAACCGGAAGCTGCCGCTGGCGGTGCTGGCCGGCATCTTCGCGCTCGCCGTCGTGCTCGTGGGGCGGATGCGCGGGCTGTTCGCGCTGATCGCCCTGGTGGTCAGCTTCGGCGTGCTGACGCTCTTCATCCTCCCCGCCATCCTGCAGGGTTCGAACCCGCTGGTGGTCGCGGTGGTGGGGGCGAGCGCGATCATGCTGATCGCGCTCTACATGTGCCACGGCCTGACGGCCCGCACATCGGTGGCCGTCCTCGGGACGCTCGTGTCGCTGCTGCTGATCGGCCTGCTGGGCTCGGTGTTCATCGACTGGGCGTTCCTCAGCGGCAACACGGACGACAACACCGGGCTGATCCACGGGCTCTACCCGGACATCGACATGAGCGGCCTGCTGCTCGCGGGCGTGATCATCGGATCGCTCGGCGTGCTCGACGACGTGACGGTCACCCAGACCTCGGCGGTCTGGGAGCTGCACCAGGCCGACCCGTCGATGGGGCCGCGGTCCCTGTACCGGGCGGCCATCAGGATCGGGCGCGACCACATCGCGTCGGTGGTCAACACCCTGGTGCTGGCCTACGCGGGCGCCGCGCTGCCGCTGCTCCTGCTGTTCTCGATCGCCAACAGCAGTGTGGGATCGGTGGCGAACAGCGAGCTGGTCGCGGTGGAGATCGTCCGGACGCTCGTGGGCTCGATCGGGTTGGTGGCCTCGGTGCCCGTGACGACGGCGCTCGCCGCCCTGGTGGTATCGGCCGACCGGCCGGAGTCCCCGGCCGGCGCAGCGGCCTCGGGGCAGGCCCGCGGCGGCCGGGGCCGCCGGCGCAAGCGCTGAACGGCCCCTGCGCGCGGCGGTGCACGCACTGACGCTGCTTGCGCGCGCCGGTGCTGGTCAGCGCGCCGACGGGTCGGTGCGGGGGCGGTTCAGCCTGCGTTCTGCTCGTTCTGCTTCGACTCGGCCAGGATCCGGCCGAGCGCCTCGTCCAAGTGCACCTCGAAGTCGCCGGTGTTCCGCTCCTGTCCGAGTGGAACGAGCCGGTCGGTGCGGTCGAGGAAGGCTACGAGTGGAGCCGCGCTGGCACGGAACAGCGCCCGGTCTGTGCCGACCTGGAGTCGGATGTGGACGTCGGACAACTCCTCGGGGCTGGTGGGGGCGACGTGCACATCGCCGTCGCCGCACGGCTTGTTGATGCCGTCGAGGAGGAGTTCCCGGCCGAACGCCCAGGTCACGGGCGCGTCTCCGGGAAGGTGAAAGGTCAGGCGGACTGCGTAGGGATCACGGGCGTCATACCGGAGTTCCACCGGGATCCGGAACGAGAGCTCCTCGGAAACGAGGAAGCTCATCATGACCTCTGCCTGTACCGACTCGCGCATTGCCTACCCCGCTGTAGTGGAAGTGGCCAGGAATGAACCCCCAGGGCCCTCTTGACAAGAGTGGTGGACGCGCACGCGGATCACAAGGAGTGAGTTTTCAGATACTGATAGAGAACGAGAGGGTGCTCAACAGCGCGCCTACTTCACAGCGTAGTCGATCGACTACACACAGCAATCGATCTTGGTGATGCAAGGGCAAGGAAATGGCCATAGTCGCGACCGCATCCCCGGCGGTGATGGGGATCGCGGCACAGACCGTGCCGAGGGCATATTCCTGCCGCTCGATTACCGTCTGCATTCGCCCGAGGGCCCCGATCCGGTTCTCCAAGGAGCGAAGATCGCGCACGGTATAAGGGGTGATGGCGTCCACCGGGTGACGGTCGTAATAGTCCCGGCGCGCATCCTCGTCGAGCTGTCCGAGCAGGCACTGCCCGATGGCGTGTGCGTATCCGGTCTGGCGGAAGTCGGCCCACTCCTCGCACGCCGGGCTGCCCGGGGTGTCGGAGACGCCCACGACCTCGATCTCACCCTCGCGGTAGACCGCGAAGTAGACGGGCGCCCCGACCGCGTCACGGAAGTGCGCGAGCGAGTCGAGGATTATGCTGCGACGTTTCTGCTGGAGTCCCCCGGCGGCCAGCCTCCCGGCTGCCTCGCCGAGTACGAAGACTCCGCCCTCCCGGCGCAGATAGCCCTCGTGGGTCAGGGTGCGCAACAGGTGGTACGCGGTGGGAAGGGGGAGCCCGGCCTCACGCGCCAGCTGCTTCGCCGGGGCTCCCCCGCTGTGGGATCCCGCGGCTTCGAGCAGCCTCAGCGCCCTCTGCACCGAACCGATCAGTGTCGGCACACCGGCATTGTGGACCGGAGACACAGCTCACCCCCAGGCGTGGTGGCGGGCCTTCAGGGGTGACCCGCTCGGCGGGGGCCGCCCCCGCACATGCCCGTTCCTGGGGTCGCGCTCGGCGGGTCGTCGGCATCACCACAGGTCAGGAGGTGATACCGGCTCTTGGTGCCCAGGGACGGCACACCTCGCGACTCTATCCACCGATTCCGTGGCCGTGAGCGGTTCGGGGCGTCACGTTCCCTCAGCCGGGTTAACGCCGAGCCGCCCCGGACCGTCACCTACCACTCGCCGGACGAGGACTTCGACGTGCCGCCGCCGACCTTCTTCACGACGAAGATCAGACCCGCGACGAGGCCGACGAAGAGGAGCAGCTTGAAGGCGAACGAGATCAGTGCGCCCAGGATGCTGGTGATGACGCCGCCGAAGACGAACAGGGCCAGCAGCGGAACGGCGACCCACTTAACCCACCAGGGCATGCCTGCGAATATCTCTCGGATGCCGTTCATGTCCTCGACCTCTTCCTGGTCTTCCCGTCGGTGACTTCCTGCTCCCGATGCTAGGAGCGGGCGGGATCGGATCGGGGCCCGCGAGCCCCCGGAGTCCCCTGATCCGCCCCTTAGGGGGACAGGGGCCGCGCCCCCCACCGCCCCGCACCCCCAGGCCGCTCAGGCCTCCGGCGGGGAGAACACCACCATCACCCTCAGGTCCTCGGTGATGTGGTGGAACTTGTGCGGGACGCCCGCCGGGACGTAGACGACGCTGCCCCGCGCCACGGTGGTGGTCTCCTCCCCGACCGTGATCGAGGCCCTGCCGCTCACGACGAAGTACACCTCGTCCTGTCCGTGCGGCCGCTGCGGGTCGCTCTGGCCGGCATCGAGCGCGTACAGCCCGACGGACATGTTCCGCTCGCGCAGGAACTGCAGATAGGCGCCGTCGTTGGCGGCCCGTTCCGCTTCGAGCTCGTCAAGCCGGAAGGCTTTCATCGTGGTTGTGCCCCTTGTACTCGATCGTTCCTTCGCATCCGCTGATCTGCGGATGTCCCGCCGGGATCTTCTCTGCCACGATCAGACACATGACGAATTTCGTAGTCAAGACGCTCGCCAACGCGGCGGCCCTGGCCGTCGCCGTGTGGCTGCTCGCCGGCATCACCCTCGACGACGGCAGCAGCCTCGGCCGCCGGACCCTCACCCTGATCCTCGTCGCACTGGTCTTCGGCCTGGTCAACCTGATCGTCAAGCCGCTCGTGAAGCTGCTGTCGCTGCCCCTCTTCGTCCTCACCCTGGGGCTGTTCACCCTGGTCGTGAACGCCCTGATGCTGCTCCTGACCTCGTGGCTGGCCGATCAGCTCGACCTCAGCTTCCACGTCGACGGGTTCTGGACCGCGCTGCTGGGCGGCCTGATCATCTCCGTCGTGTCCTGGGCCGTGAACCTGGTCCTTCCCGACAAGGACTGAACAGGCCGCCGGTCTGCCGGACGCCGTACGCGAGGCGATGAAGGAGCACACCGCGTGAATGAGCACTTCCCCGAAGCAACCGGCGGGGCGATCGGCGACGGCACCCGCGCCGTCCGGGCCGGCCTGCCCGAGGCCGTCAAGAACGAACCGCCCCTGCCGGGACCGGTCTTCGCCGCGCACTTCCACCTCCCCGGGGACGTCGAGGGACCGTACGCCTACGGCCGGGACACCAACCCGACCTGGACCCTGCTGGAACGGGCCGTCGGAGAGCTGGAGGCCCCCGGCCAGGACGTCCACACGATCGTCTTCGCCTCCGGCATGGCGGCCGTGTCCGCGGTCCTCCTCTCCCAGACGCGCACGGGTGACACCGTCGTCCTGCCGGACGACGGCTACCAGGCGCTGCCCCTGCTGCGGGAGCAGCTGGAGGCGTACGGGATCCATGTCCGCACCGCCCCCACCGGCGGGGACGCCCAGATGGAGGTGCTCGACGGCGCCCGGATGCTGTGGATCGAGACGCCCTCCAACCCGGGGCTCGACGTGTGCGACGTCCGGCACCTCGTGGCGGCCGCGCACGCCGGCCGGACCCTGGTCGCCGTGGACAACACCCTCGCCACGCCCCTGGGGCAGCGGCCCCTGGAGCTCGGGGCGGACTTCTCGGTCGCGAGCGGCACCAAGGGACTCACGGGCCACGGGGACCTGCTGCTCGGGTACGTCGTGTGCCGCGACCCGGAACTCGCGGCCCGCGTCCGCGGATGGCGCAAGATCGTCGGCGCGATCCCCGGTCCCATGGAGGCCTGGCTCGCCCACCGTTCGCTGGCCACGATCCAGCTGCGCGCGCAGCGCCAGTGGACCAACGCCCTGGCCGTCGCGGAGGCGCTGAACGGACGCCGGGACGTGAGCGGGGTGCGCTACCCCGGCCTCCCCACGGACCCGTCCCACAAGACGGCCGCCCGCCAGATGCGGGGCTTCGGCTCGGTGGTCTCCTTCACGCTGCCCGACCGGGCCCACGCCGAACGGTTCATGGCCGCCCTGCACCTCGTCGAGGACGCCACGAGTTTCGGGGGCGTACGGTCCACCGCCGAGCGGCGCGGGCGGTGGGGCGGCGACGCCGTGTCCGAGGGCTTCATCCGCTTCTCGGCCGGGGCGGAGGACACCGAGGATCTGGTCGCGGACGTGCTGCGCGCCCTCGACCACGCCCTCGACGCGGCTGGTCGGAAACACTGAGCGGACCGCGGTGAAGGGCGGTCCGAGCCTCCCCCCTAGTGGCTCGGACCGCCCCGGGTTCCGCGCGCGAAGAACCACGCCACAAGGCTAATTGACTCTGCGTCAGAGTCCAATCACGGTAGCGACAGGGGCCTATCTGCATATTTATAGTTGTAGACCCCCACCGAGAGGTGTCGCGATGGATCTGGCCCTGCTGCGCACCTTCGTCACCGTCCACCGGGCGGGTTCGTTCACCCGCGCCGCTGCCCTCCTCGGGCTGTCCCAACCCGCCGTGACCTCACAGATCCGCACCCTGGAAAGGCAGCTGGGGCGCCCGCTGTTCCACCGCCGGGCCCGCGGGGTCACCCCGACCACCGTCGGCGACGAACTCGCCCACAAGGCCGCCCCGCACCTCGACGCCCTGCTGCGGATCACCGAGGCCGAGCGGGAGGACACCGGAGGACTGCGGTCCCTGCACGTCGCCGGACCGCCCGAGTTCCTGTCGCTGCGCGTGCTGCCCGCCCTGGCGCCCCTGGTCGGCCAGGGCCACACTCTGCGTGCGACCTTGCAGAGCGACGCCGCAGCCGTGCTCGACGGCCTCGCCGCCGGTCACCACGACCTCGTCGTCACCACCGCACATCCCCGCGGGGGCCCCTTCACCACCACGGCACTGTGCGACGAGGAGCACGTCCTGGTCGGCGCGCCCTACTGGGCCGCCCTCGTCGACACGGACCGACTGCGGGACGACGGGCCCGTGGCCCTGGAGGGCATCCCGCTCGTCGAGGTCCACGAGACCCTGCCGCTCGTCACCCGGTACTGGAGTGCCGTCTTCGACGTCCTGCCCGCGGGCCGGTCGCTGACCGCCACCGTCGTCGCACCGGACCTGCGCGCCGTACTGCAGTGCGTGCTGGCGGGCGCCGGGCTCGCGGTGCTGCCCCGGTACCTGTGCCAGGACGCCCTCGACAGCGGCCGGATCGCGGCCGTCGCCGAGCCTGCCGTGCCACCGCTGCGCACGTGGTTCCTGGTCCTACGGGCCGGCAGCCCGGCCCTCGCCCACCTCGCCCGGGCGCGTCAGCGCCTGCTGGACGCCGCCGTGCACTGGTGAGCCCCCTGTTTCCGGCCCCGGCGCGTTTCAGAAGCGGAGCGGTGGGCCACTCTTCTCCCATGACCGAACGTCCCGTGGTCAAACGCACCGCCCGCGCGATCCTGCTCGACGGTGATGACCTGATCCTCATCAAACGCACCAAGCCCGACGTGGACCCGTACTGGGTCACCCCTGGTGGGGGAGTGGAACCCACCGACGCCACCGTCGTCGACGCCCTCCACCGAGAGGTCGACGAAGAACTGGGCGCGAAGATCACCGATGTGGTGCCCTGCTTCGTCGACACCGTCGAGCACATCGTCGGCGGCGGAGTGACCGGCGTGAAGGTGCAGCACTTCTTCGTCTGCCGCCTCGAATCCATGGACCCCGGCCTCCGGCACGGCCCCGAAGTCGACGAGCCCGCCGGAGAGTACGAGATCGTCCGCGTGCCCTTCAGCCGGGTGGGCATCGCAGCGGTCCATCTCGTGCCGCTGTCCCTCCGCCACTACCTGGACGGCAACATCGAGGGCGTACGCGCCATGCACGCCCCCGACCTCGGCTGACACCCCCTCCGGGCTCGGGCCGAGGCCTCCGGGGCCGGCGGACACGGCCGGCGGCCCCGGGCCGCCGGTCTCACCCGTCGCTGCCCACCAGTTCCTCGACCGCGTCGTGCCGGATCCGCTCGCCGGGAATGCCGATGCGCAGGAGTTCGTCCACCCCGCTGCGGATCATCGCCGGAGGGCCCGAGATGAACGCGTCGTACGAACTCCAGGGCCCGTGCTCACCCACCGCGTGCGGCAGCTGTCCCGCCAGCCCGTCGCCCACGACGGGCCGTACCGACAGCCACGGGTGCGAGCGCTGGAGGCCCAGGAGGGTGTCCTTGTCGTAGAGGTCGTTGTCGCTGCGCGCCCCGAAGAAGACCTCCACCGGGCGCCGCTCACCGTGCCCGGCCACGTCCTCGATGAGCGCCTTGATGGGGGCAATGCCGGTCCCCCCGCCCAGGCAGAGCATGCCGTTGTCCGTGGTGTGGTCGACCACCATGGACCCGGCGGGCGGCCCCAGGCGCAGCACGTCACCGGGCCGGGCATGGCGTACCAGGGCGTTGGAGACCCAGCCCGCGGGGACGGCCTTGACATGGAAGGAGAGCAGGCCGTCGGCCCGGGGGGCCGAGGCGAAGGAGTAGTGCCGCCACACCCGGGGCCACCACGGGGTCTCCAGGCTCGCGTACTGGCCCGCCAGGAAGGGGTAGGGCTGGTCGGGGCGGACGGTCAGCACGGCGATGTCAGGGGTACGCAGGTCGTGGGAGACCACTTCGGCGTGCCACCACGCAGGGGCCTTCACCTCGTCCGCCGCCGCGGCGTCGATCATGATCTGGGAGATCGCGGTGTATGCCCGCACCCACGCGGCCTGGGTCTGCGACCCCCAGCTCTGCGTTGCGAAGCGGGCCAGCGCCCCGATGAGGGCCTCTCCGATCACGGGGTAGTGGCCGGCCATGGTGCCGTATTTGCGGTGCCCCGTGCCCAGTCGGCAGAGGTAGGGGGCGAGGACCTCAGGATTGTCGATGTGCTCCGCGGCGGTCAGCAGGGCCTTCAGCAACCGGTCGCGCTGGGTGTCCATGGCTGCCGGGAACATGCCCCGCACTTCCGGGTGCCCGGTGAAGACCAGGGCGTAGAAGTAGGAGGTCACCCTGTCGGCGACCGGGGCGATCTCCGCGAGGGTCCGGCGGATGAGCACGGCATCCGGTGAGGGCTCGGCCGCACCGCCCTCGGCAGGTATCCGGGCCGCTTCGCGTCTGGCCGATCTGGTGGGCGGAGCGTCCATGCGGTGCCTCGCTTCGAGCATCTCGGTCGGTGTGCACACGCCACGGTCCATGAAGCCGTGGTTCCGGGTTTCACAGCGTGCCAGCCGTCTTCGACGCCTGCGGGGAAACGAGGAAAATCCGCGTTTCGAACCCACTTTCCTCCTAAGATGCCGCAACTCCCGGGCGCGCCACGGCCACGAGCTGGTATACCTCCCGCAGATCGCGTCCCTCATAGACATGGGTCGCACGAGCGGCCAGATGAGGTCGTGCGTTGACCGCCACCGAGACGGACACGGCCTCGAAAAGGTGGATGTCGGTCCCTGAATCCCCGTACGCCACACAGTCGCTCCGGGTCACGCCGAACTGCTCGCACAACCGGTCGGCCACCGCGACCTTGCCCTCGGGAGTCAGGATTCCGGCCGCTTCCACGGGCCGGGTGAACGGCACTTCGGGGAAGACGGACCCGTGGGCGGCATGGGCGCCCCACTCCAGCAGCAGCTCCACGAAGAAGGACGGCGACAGGGAGACCACGGCGCAGTACTCACCGCGCTGCCGGATCTCCTGCCAGACGTCCCGGATGCCCGCCAACCAGGGAGCCCCGTCGAACGCGGCCCTGACGTGCTCCGGCGTCAGCGCGGCCCACAGCGCATGGACCGCAACCGAGAACTGGTGAGGTTCGATCTCCCGCGCGGCGAAGGACCGCTCCAACTCGGTGATCTCGGCACTCATCCCGAGCTGGCGGGAGATCTCCGCCGGAGCCGCCGAGCCGTACATCAGCGTTCCGTCGAGGTCGAAGAGGTGCAGGCGCGTCATAGCCGTCGAGGTTAGTGGGTTGGTTTCACGTGAAACACCGTGTTTCATGTGAAACACCGCGTGGGTGTTTCACGCGGCGCTCTGGGCGGTAAGGCCGGCTGGAGAGTCATGTTTCACGTGAAACATCGACTCAAATCCTCTGGACGGCTCTCGGCCCATGATCCAGTCTGGGCCGGTGACACCACCACACATCACCGATCTGCCGATCCGGGCGCTGACCGTGGACGACCTCCACCGCTGCGCCGACCTGTCCGAAGATCGTGGCTGGCTCCGCGAGGACCACAAGTGGGGACTGCTCCTCGCCGCCGGGAACGGCTTCGGCGTGGACGCCCCGGACGGCCGGGGCCTCGCCGCCGCCTGCGTCGTCACCCGGTACGGCAACACCTCTGCCGGACCAGACCTCGCTGCCATCGGCATGGTCCTCGTGGCCGACCGCTACGCCCGCCAGGGACTGGGGCGGGCCCTGATGACCCATGTCTGTGACGGCGTCCTCAAGGGAACTGCGCTCACCCTGCACGCCACGCCGCACGGTCGCCCTCTCTACGAAGAACTCGGCTTCGCGACCACGGGGCGCGCCGAGATGCTGGTGGGCACCTTCCAGCAGGAGGGCGCCGCCGACACGGAGGACGCCCCGCACATCCGGCCGGCGGTTGCCGACGACCTCCCCCGCATCCTGCGTCTGGACGCGGAGGTCTTCGGTGCCGACCGCACACACATGATCACGCGGCTGCCGGCCTTCGCCGACCAGCTGCTCGTCTCCGAGGACCATGGCGCGGAAGGCATGCTCACCGGGTTCGCCGCGGCCTGGCCCAACATGCACACCCACGTCGTCGGTCCGCTCATCGCTCGCGACACCGGCACCGCCAAAGCCCTGATCACCGCTCTCGCCAGGGGCACAACCCGGCCGCTGCGTACCGATGTCGACGTACGGCATGAGGAACTGCTGGCCTGGCTCAAGCAGCGGGGACTGGAGTCCGTGGCCTTCAATGCCGTCATGACCCGAGACATCCCCGATCTGCCCGGTGACTGGACGCGTCGCTGGGCGCCGCTGACCGTGGCCGCCGGCTGAGGGGGTACATCATCGTGACCGATCCCTGCGAGGTGGCGATCCGGCCCGCCACCGAGGCTGATCTGCCGGCCATCGTCGCCATGCTGGCCGACGACCCGCTCGGCGCCACCCGCGAATCACCGGAAGACCTCACCCCGTACCGCACGGCCCTGCAGCGGCTCACCGGTGACCCCCACCAGCATCTGGTCGTCGCGGTCCGGGCCGGCCGGGTCGTGGGGACCCTCCAGCTGACGATCGTTCCCGGCCTCTCCCGCAAGGGCGCCACGCGCTCCGTCATCGAGGGCGTCCGCGTCCACGCGGACGAGCGCGGCAGCGGACTCGGCACCCGGTTCATCGAGTGGGCCATCGAGAAGTCCCGCGCCGAGGCCTGCACGCTCGTCCAGTTGACGTCCGACGTGACCCGCACCGACGCCCACCGCTTCTACGAACGGCTCGGGTTCACCGCATCGCACGTCGGCTTCAAACTCCTGCTCTGACATCCCGCATCCGTGGGCCGGGCCGAACCGGGCCGTTGTGTCGGCGGTCCGGCCTACGATCGGGAGGATGAGCGCCCGTCTCCCCCTCATCACCACCACCGAGCGCAGGTACCGGCTGGGCCGACGCCACCGGCTGGCCCCGTCGGCCCGCGCCACGACGGTCGCGGAGACGGCGGACTCCGTCGTCGCCCTGCACGCGACCGACGCCGCGACGGTCTTCCTCTCCGCGCGGGCCCGGCTCGCCGGAGGCAGCCCCGCCGTGGTGGAGCAGGCGCTGTACGAGGAGGTACGGCTCGTGCGGCTGCTCAGCATGCGCAACACCCTCTTCGCGGTCTCGGCGGAACTGGCCCCCTACGTCGACGCGGCAAGTGCACGCGCCATCGCGGCCAAGGAGCGCCGTACCTTCCTCAAGCACCTCGACGAGGACGGGCAGGGACTCGACGCCGCCTGGCTGGCCGGCGTGGAGGCCGAGGCGCTGGACACGCTCGACACCGAGGGGCCCCTCACCGGCAGTCAACTGTCCGCCGCCGTGCCCGCCCTGCGACGGAAGATCACCCTCAGCCGCGGCAAGAAGTACGAGACGGAGCAGGGAGTCGCCACCCGGGTCATCCGCCTCCTGGCCGCCGACGGCCGGATCCGCCGGGACCGGCCGCGGGGATCGTGGACCTCCAGCCAGTTCCGCTGGGTCCACACCGCACCGTGGCCCGCCCTACCGGCCGCCGAGGCGCGCGCGGAGATCGCCCGGCGCTGGCTGTACGCGTATGGCCCGGCCACCGAGGCCGACCTGAAATGGTGGACCGGGTGGACGCTCACGGACGTCCGCAAGGCTCTCGCCGCCGTCGGTCCCGACCGGGTGCGCCTCGATGACGGCAGCACCGCGCTCGTAGGCCCCGGAGACACCGCACACGAGCCTGCTCCTGAGCCGTGGGCAGCGCTGCTCCCCGCGCTCGACCCCAGCGGCATGGGATGGGCCGACCGGAGCTTCCACCTCGACCCCGCCCACCGCTCCGCCCTCTTCGACTATGCGGGCAACATCGGCCCCACGGTGTGGTGGAACGGCGAGATCGTCGGCGGCTGGGCCCAGCGACCGGACGGTGGGATCGTCTGGCGGCTGCTGGGCGACCCCGGCCGTACGGCCGAGCAGGCGATCACTGCCGAGGCCGACCGCCTCTCCGCCTGGGTGGGCGAAGCGCGCGTCACCCCGCGCTTCCGCACACCGCTGGAACGTGAGCTCGTCGCCTGAGACCGGTCCGGCCGTCAGCCGATCCCGCGCCAGCCCTGCGGGTCGACCCCGCCGGGCACCGGCGCCCCCGGGTCGTACGGCTCCCTGGTGAACACGAAGGAGGCCAGGTCGAGATGGCTCACAAAGCCGTCCTCGCGGCGCACCGCGCGCAGCGTCTCGCCCGCGTAGTACCCGGACAGGCCGGTCCAGCTGCCGTCGGGCTCGGCCCGGAACCGCGCCGTGCGGCCCACAACGCCGACGGGTCCCAGCTCCAGTGAACCGTCCGCGACCAACCGCACGACGTGGGGCGCAGTGCCCCAGTACCAGGGGCCGCACAGTTCCAGCGGCACCTGCTCCGCCTCCGTGAACGGCCGCCACGGCCGGGGGAACGGCGGTTCGGCGTCCGCCACGATCCCGATGAGATCGGCGGCGACGGCCGTCACGGCCGGCCCCGACGTGCAGTTGGCCAGGACCACCGCCGCCATGTCGTCGGCCTCGCTCAGCCACAGTCCGGCGACGAACCCCGGCAGCGAGCCGCTGTGGCCCGCCAGCCTGCGCGTTCCGTGGGCCATCAGCTGCACTCCCAGCCCGTAGCCGAGTTCGGCGAGCCCGGGCTCGGGCGGCGCGGCCGGCCGGCGCATCTCCCCTACGGACTCCGCGCTCAGGACCCGCTGGTCACCTCGCAGCAGGAAGTCGGCGAACCGTGCGAGATCCCTGGTCGTGGACCAGAGCTGGCCGGCCGCGGCCATCAGCCCGAGGTCCTCCAGCGGCTCGGGCATCATCACGTCGGCCCACGGATGGACCGCCCAGCCGCCCGCGTGGGGGGCCTGGGGCCGCCCGCTCGTCCGGTCCAGGCCGAGGGGCTCCAGCACCTCGGCCCGCAGGACGTCCTCCCAGGGCCTGCCGCGCACCGCCTCCACCAGCGAACCGAGCAGGGTGTAACCGGGGTTGGAGTAGTGGTGCCGCGTGCCCGGAGTGAGCCGGAAGGGCTCCTCCCCCAGGACGTCGACGAGCCCGGGACGCTGCGCGCCGGGGGTGCGCTCCCACCACTCGCCGGGGGTCTCCGCCGCCAGCCCGCCGGTATGGGCCAGCAGTTGGGCGACGGTGACCCGGCCGACACCCGTTCCCGGGAGGTGCTTCTCCAGCGGGTCGTCGAGCGCCAACAGGCCTTCGTCCCGCAGGCGCATCACGAGGACGGCCGTGAAGGTCTTGCTGATGGACCCGATCCGGTACTGGACGTTCCCGTCCGGGCCGTGCCCTTCCACGGAGGTTCGGGCGCCCTCCCAGACCACCTCCCCGCCGCGCAGCACGGCCGCCACGACCGACGGCGCTCGCCCCGCGCTCTGCGCGACGGCAATCCGGTGCCTCAGCGCACGCCGGGTGGTGGGAAGCAGTTCCAGGTCCTCAGCAAGCTCATCCATGATCGGATGCTACGTGTTGGCCATGTCCACGAAGCGCGAGTAATGGCCCTGGAAGGCCACGGTGATCGTCGCCGTGGGGCCGTTGCGGTGCTTGGCCACGATCAGGTCGGCCTCGCCGGCGCGCGGCGACTCCTTCTCGTAGGCGTCCTCGCGGTGCAGCAGGATCACCATGTCGGCGTCCTGCTCGATCGAGCCCGACTCACGCAGGTCGGAGACCATCGGCTTCTTGTCGGTGCGCTGCTCGGGACCACGGTTCAGCTGGGAGAGCGCGATCACCGGGACCTCCAGCTCCTTCGCCAGCAGCTTCAGGTTTCGCGACATGTCCGAGACCTCCTGCTGGCGGCTCTCGGGGCGGCGCGAGCCACCCGACTGCATCAGCTGGAGGTAGTCGATGACCACGAGCGAGAGGTCGTTGCGCTGCTTGAGCCGTCGGCACTTGGCCCGGATCTCCATCATCGACAGGTTGGGGGAGTCGTCGATGTAGAGGGGGGCGGCGGACACGTCGGGCATCCGGCGGGCCAGCCGGGTCCAGTCGTCGTCCGTCATCGTGCCCGAACGCATGTGGTGCAGTGCCACCCTGGCCTCCGCCGAGAGGAGGCGCATGGCGATCTCGTTGCGTCCCATTTCGAGGGAGAAGATCACGCTGGGGAGGTTGCTCTTGATGGAGCAGGCCCGCGCGAAGTCCAGCGCCAGCGTGGACTTGCCCATGGCGGGGCGGGCGGCGATGACGATCATCTGGCCCGGGTGCAGGCCGTTGGTCAGCGAGTCCAGGTCGGTGAAACCGGTGGGGACGCCGGACATCTGGCCGCTGCGCGAACCGATGGCCTCGATCTCGTCGAGGGCGCCCTCCATAATGTCGCCGAGCGGCAGGTAGTCCTCGGAGGTCCGCTGCTCGGTGACGGCGTAGATCTCGGCCTGGGCACTGTTGACGATCTCGTCGACATCGCCGTCGGCCGCGTACCCCATCTGCGTGATCTTCGTACCGGCGGCGACGAGGCGGCGCAGGACGGCCCGCTCGTGCACGATCTCCGCGTAGTACTCCGCGTTCGCCGCGGTCGGCACGGACTGGACCAGGGTGTGCAGGTAGGAGGCCCCGCCGACCTTGCTGATCTCGCCGCGTCGCGTCAGCTCGGCGCCGACAGTGATCGGGTCGGCCGGCTCGCCCTTGGCGTAGAGGTCGAGGATGGCCTGGTAGATCGTCTCGTGCGACGGCCGGTAGAAGTCGTGGCCCTTGAGGACCTCGACGACGTCGGCGATGGCGTCCTTGGAGAGCAGCATGCCGCCGAGCACCGACTGCTCGGCATCGAGGTCCTGCGGAGGGACGCGCTCGAAGCCGCCGCCGTCCCAGGAGCCACCCTCGCGTCCCCGGTCGTGCTGCTCGTCGCCGCGGCCCCGGCCCTCGCTGTTGCGGCGCGGACGAGCGGGCAGACGGTCACTCGGACCGCTGTCGGCCCAGGGGTCGTCCATGGGCTCCGGGGGCATGCTCACCGGGCCTCCTCCCGTCCGCAAGGCGGACCTCGCCGTGCGACTCTTTCTACGACACGGCTCTGACATTTGGGGCACCCGAATCGGCTGTCGGCGAGTCGGGCAACGCACCACGGTAGGGCCGGGAGCGGCGTCAGCCAATCTTGTTATCCACAGGGTCTGTGGATGACGTGTGGATGACGGCGCCAATGCTGTGGGTAACTCCCCGGAAGCTGTGCACGGACCAGGGGACGACGCTGTGGACAAAATCACCCGGGGACCCCCGTTACCCACGCTGACCTGGCATTTCTTCGTCCACCGAGCCGGCTCGCGAAATTTGTTCGCCACACTTCCGTGAACGCCGCCGAAGAACCGGAGAGAACGCGCAAGTCAGCACGGTGGTAAGGATCCAGACCCGGTTGCATCCATTACCTGTGGAAGATTAGATTGGTCGCATGACACAGGCCCTCGCAGCACCCCCGGCAGGGCCGAGACGGCACGACCGGGAGATCTTCGCACTCGCCGTCCCGGCCTTCGGCGCACTCGTCGCCGAGCCCCTCTTCGTGATGGCCGACAGTGCCATCGTGGGGCACCTCGGGACACCCCAGCTGGCCGGCCTGGGCATCGCCGCCGCCCTCCTGACCACCGCGGTGAGCGTGTTCGTCTTCCTCGCCTACGCCACCACGGCGGCCGTCTCCCGCCGGGTCGGGGCGGGCGACCTGCAGGCGGCCATCCGGCAGGGGATGGACGGCATCTGGCTCGCGCTCCTGCTCGGTGTGGCCGTCATCGCCGTGGTACTTCCCGCCGCGCCCTCGTTGATCGCAGTGTTCGGCGCCTCGGACACGGTCGCCCCGCACGCGCTCACCTACCTGCGCATCTCCGCGCTCGGCATCCCGGCGATGCTCGTGGTCCTGGCCGCGACCGGTGTGATCCGCGGCCTCCAGGACACCCGCACCCCGCTCTACGTCGCCATCGGGGGCTTCGCCCTCAACGCGATCCTGAACGTCGCACTCGTTTACGGCGCGGGCCTCGGCATCGCCGGCTCCGCCTGGGGCACGGTCCTCGCCCAGTGCGCCATGGCGGCGGCCTACCTCGTCGTCGTCGTACGCGGCGCCCGTCGGCACGGAGCCTCCCTGCGGCCCGACGCGGCGGGAATCCGTGCCTGCGCCCAGGCCGGTGCTCCCCTACTGGTCCGCACCCTGTCCCTGCGCGCCATTCTGATGATCGCGACCGCCGTGGCCGCCCGGCTCGGTGACGCCGACATCGCGGCCCACCAGATCCTGCTCTCCCTGTGGAGCCTGCTCGCCTTCGCCCTCGACGCCATCGCAATCGCCGGACAGGCGATCATCGGCCGGTACCTGGGTTCGGGCGACACCGACGGCGCCAAGGCCGTCTGCCGCCGGATGGTGCAATGGGGGATCGTGACCGGCATCGTGCTCGGCCTGCTGGTGGTTCTCGCCCGACCGGTCTTCATTCCGCTGTTCACCAGCGACCCGGCCGTCGAGAACGCCCTCCTGCCCGCCCTGCTGGTCGTGGCCCTCTCCCAACCCGTGTCGGGCATCGTCTTCGTGCTCGACGGGGTCCTGATGGGCGCGGGCGACGGCCGCTACCTGGCCGCGGCCATGCTCGTGACGCTCGCCGTGTTCACCCCGGCCGCACTCCTCGTCCCGGCCCTGGGAGGCGGCCTCACCATGCTGTGGTGGGCCATGACCCTCATGATGCTGGCCCGGATGGTGACCCTCCAGCTGCGTGCCCGCTCCGGCCGATGGGCGGTCGCGGGCGCCACCCGGTAGGTGTTTCACGTGAAACACGGCGAGGCGGCATGTCCGCGCACCGTGTTTCACGTGAAACATCGCCTGCCGCCGGTAGCCACATGCTTCGCGAAACGACGAAGGGCCGCACCCCGACGGGGTGCGGCCCTTCGTGTGCTGCCCTTAGGCGGCGACGACCTCGATGCCCACGTTCGCGGCAACGTCAGCGTGCAGACGCACGGAGACCTGGTGCGAACCGAGGGTCTTGATCGGGGAGCCCAGCTCCACGCGGCGCTTGTCGACCTTCGGGCCACCGGAAGCCTCGATCGCCGTGGCGATGTCGGCCGGGGTCACGGAACCGAAGAGACGACCGGCCTCACCCGCGCGGGTGGCCAGACGGACCTTCACGCCCTCGAGCTTGGCCTTGACCTCGTTGGCCTGCTCGATGGTCGCGATCTCGTGGATCTTGCGGGCGCGGCGGATCTGCGCCACGTCCTTCTCGCCGCCCTTGGTCCAACGGATCGCGAAACCACGCGGGACCAGGTAGTTGCGAGCGTAGCCGTCCTTGACGTCGACGACGTCGCCGGCGGTGCCGAGGCCAGAAACCTCGTGGGTCAGGATGATCTTCATTGGTCGGTCACCCTTTCCTTATCGCGCGGTGGACGTGTAGGGCAGCAGCGCCATCTCACGGCTGTTCTTCACGGCCGTGGCGACGTCACGCTGGTGCTGCGTGCAGTTGCCGGTGACGCGGCGGGCACGGATCTTGCCGCGGTCGGAAATGAACTTCCGCAGCATGTTCGTGTCCTTGTAGTCCACGTACGCGGTCTTGTCCTTGCAGAACGCGCAGACCTTCTTCTTAGGCTTGCGCACAGGCGGCTTCGCCATAGTGTCTCTCCTGTGTGATCAAGAAGTGTGGGGTGAGCTGCCCTAGAAGGGCGGCTCGTCCGAGTAGCCACCGCCGGAGCCGCCGGAGCTTCCGCCCCAACCGCCCCCGCCGCCGCCCTGCTGCTGGCCACCGGCCGGCGCGCTGGACGCCCACGGGTCGTCGGAGGGTGCTCCGCCGCCCTGCTGGCCGCCGCTGGGGGCTCCGCCCCAGCCACCGCCGCCACCCTGCTGCTGACCGCCGCCGCCGTATCCGCCCTGGCCACCGCGACCGGTGGTCTTGGTGACCTTGGCCGTGGCGTTCTTCAGGCTGGGGCCGACTTCCTCGACGTCCAGCTCGTAGACCGTGCGCTTGACACCCTCACGGTCCTCGTACGACCGCTGCCTCAGCCGGCCCTGCACGATCACGCGCATGCCTCGCTGGAGGGACTCGGCGACGTTCTCCGCCGCCTGCCGCCACACCGAGCAGGTCAGGAACAGGCTCTCGCCGTCCTTCCACTCGTTCGTCTGGCGGTCGAAGGTGCGGGGGGTGGACGCGACACGGAACTTCGCGACCGCCGCACCCGAGGGGGTGAAGCGCAGCTCGGGGTCGTCGACGAGATTGCCGACGACCGTGATGACGGTCTCGCCTGCCATGGGTGAACCTCTCGGCGGGGATTGCTGCTGGGCTGCTGTGCTACTCGATCCCGATTACCGCTGAACCGAAGTTCAGTGGGTCTCGGGGCGAAGGACCTTGGTCCGGAGAACCGACTCGTTCAGGTTCATCTGTCGGTCAAGCTCCTTGACGACCGCAGGCTCGGCCTGGAGGTCGATGACCGAGTAGATGCCCTCGGGCTTCTTCTTGATCTCGTAAGCGAGACGACGACGGCCCCAGGTGTCGACCTTCTCGACCTTTCCGTTGCCCTCACGGACGACGGAGAGGAAGTTCTCGATCAGCGGGGAGACAGCGCGCTCCTCGAGATCGGGGTCGAGGATGACCATCACTTCGTAGTGACGCATGTGGAACCCACCTCCTTTGGACTCAGCGGCCACGGTCGTTCCGTGGCAGGAGGGTCGTGATGCGTGAGCACGGCGTCCGCAGAGCAGACACCGCGCAGCTGTACAGACTACCTGCTCGCATCCTTCCGGTTGAAATCCGGCCGGAGAGGACCACAATCTGTATCCATCGGGTGTGCTCGGTGCTATGCCCCCGGCCCCCTGCCGGAGGCAGCCCGCAGCACCGTCAGCTCAGGAGGTGCCTTCCGATGGCACAGGCAATGCGGTCCCCTCAGATCTCCCTGCTCTCCACCGACGGAAAGCCCCACCCGCTGCAGGACGCCCTGATGGCGGTCACTCTGACGCTGGGCGTCGTGGCGTTCGTCACGGCCTTCTTCCACAACCTGCACCTGCTCAGCTCGTGGGCCGGGCTGATCGGGATCCTGACCGGCGCGTACGGACAGTTCGTCTCCGTCACGACACGCGAGCGCTTCGCGCTGATCATCGGCCTTGGCGCGTCTGCCATCGGCTTCTACCTCGGCATGTTCCACGGCGGCCTGTTCGGGGGCTGACGGGGCCGCGCGGGGCACCTCCGCGGCAGGGCGCCGGCCGCACTCCGGTCCGGGCGCACGGCCCGTCCCCCAGAAGGGTGGCGCCCCTGTCGCAGTAGGCTTCGCGGCATAGCCAGCGAAGCCGCCGAGGAGACGCCCCGCATGAGCCTGTCCCTGAGGACCATCAGCCGAGAGCAGCATCTGGGTTACCTCCAGAGCCTGCCCTCGGCGAGCCACTGCCAGGTCCCGGCGTGGGCCGACGTGAAGAACGAGTGGCGTTCCGAGAACCTCGGTTGGTTCAACGAGTCCGAGGAACTCGTCGGAGCAGCACTCGTGCTGTACCGGCAGCTGCCCAAGGTGAAGCGCTACCTCGCGTACCTCCCCGAGGGGCCGGTCATCAACTGGTACGCCCCGAACCTGGAGGAGTGGCTCCAGCCGATGCTGGCCCACCTCAAGCAGCAGGGCGCCTTCACCGTGAAGATGGGCCCGCCCGTCGTCATCCGCCGCTGGAACTCCGCCGCCATCAAGGCGGGCATCCAGGACCCGAACGTGAAGCGCCTGCGCGACGTCGAGGCCTCGGTGATCGAGCCGCGCGCCTTCGAGGTGTCCGACAAGCTGCGCCGGATGGGCTGGCAGCAGGCCGAGGACGGCGGCGCCGGCTTCGGCGACGTCCAGCCCCGCTACGTCTTCCAGGTGCCGCTGGCCAACCGCTCCCTGGACGACGTCCTCAAGGGCTTCAACCAGCTGTGGCGCCGCAACATCAAGAAGGCGGAGAAGGCCGGCGTGGAGGTCGTCCAGGGCGGCTACGACGACCTGCCGACCTGGCAGCACCTCTACGAGATCACGGCCGAGCGCGACAAGTTCCGCCCGCGCCCCCTCAGCTACTTCCAGCGCCAGTGGACGGCCCTCAACTCCGAGGACCCCAACCGGATGCGCCTGTACATCGCCACCCACGAGGGAGAGCCGCTGGCCGCCGCCACGATGCTCACCGTCGGCCAGCACGTCTGGTACTCCTACGGCGCCTCCGCCAACCACAAGCGCGAGGTGCGTCCCTCGAACGCGATGCAGTGGCGCATGCTGCGCGACGCGTACGCCCTCGGTGCGAGCGTCTACGACCTGCGCGGAATTTCTGACACGCTGGACGAGAACGACCACCTGTTCGGTTTGATCCAGTTCAAGGTCGGTACGGGCGGCGAGGCCGTGGAGTACGTCGGCGAATGGGACTTCCCGTTGAACAAGGTGCTGCACAAGGCGCTCGACATCTACATGTCGCGTCGCTGACCCGGATCCACCCGCTTTCACCCCTACAGCCCCGCTGCACCGCGCAGCTTCACAGGAGAGGTCCCGGACGGGCATGGCGCTCACGCTCTACGTCGACACCGCGCGCTGGCGTGCGCACCAGAAGCAGGTCCAGGACCAGTTCCCCGGGATGATCCCGGTCTGCAAAGGGAACGGCTACGGCTTCGGGCACGAGCGGCTGTGCGAGGAGGCGACCCGGATGGGTGCCGACGTACTGGCCGTCGGCACCACGTACGAGGCCGCGAGCATCAAGGACCTGTTCGGCGGCGACCTGCTGGTCCTCACCCCGTTCCGCCGGGGCGAGGAGCCGGTGCCGCTGCCGGACCGGGTCATCCGCTCGGTGTCCTCGCTGGAGGGGGTCCGCGGCCTGGTCGGCGCCCGCGTGGTCATCGAGTGCATGAGCTCGATGCGCCGCCACGGGATCTCCGAGCAGGACCTGGGCCAGTTGCACGGCGCGATCGAGGACGTGCGGCTGGAGGGCTTCGCCCTGCACCTGCCGCTGGACCGCCCGGACGGTTCGGACGCCGTCGAGGAGGTCATCGGCTGGATGGACCGGCTGCGCGCGGCCCGGCTGCCGCTGCACACCATGTTCGTCAGCCACCTGCGGGCGCAGGAGCTGGCACGGCTCCAGCAGCAGTTCCCGCAGACCCGCTTCCGGGCGAGGATCGGCACCCGGCTGTGGCTGGGCGACCACGAGGCGACCGAGTACCGCGGCTCGGTGCTCGACGTCACGCGCGTCGCCAAGGGGGACCGGTTCGGCTACCGCCAGCAGAAGGCCGCCTCCGACGGCTGGCTGGTCGTCGTCGCCGGCGGTACCTCCCACGGTGTGGGACTGGAGGCCCCGAAGGCGCTGCACGGGGTGATGCCGCGTGCCAAGGGAGTCGCCCGGGCCGGGCTGGCCACGGTCAACAGGAACCTGTCGCCGTTCGTGTGGGCGGGCAAGCAGCGCTGGTTCGCCGAGCCGCCGCACATGCAGGTGTCGATCCTGTTCGTGCCCGCCGACGCGCCCGAGCCGAAGGTCGGGGACGAGCTGGTGGCGCACCTGCGGCACACCACCACGCAGTTCGACCGGGTGCTGGACGCCTGAGCCGTCCCGGTCAGTGACCGGGGCCGGCGCCCCAGTCGACCCGCTGTCCCTCCGAGGGCGTCGCGTATCGCGGCGCCCTCGCTGCGTCCGACAGCACGAACACGTCCTCGGCGCCGTCCAGGACGCCTCCGGACGGGTCGTCCGAACCGTCCTGGCGGACGACGTCGCGCTCCGGCAGGAGCACGTCGCGGACGATGACGGCGCACAGGTAGAGCGTGGCCAGCAGGTGGGCGGCGATGGCCAGCTGGTAGCCCTCGGCGGGCAGGCCCTGGTGCTTGTCGCCGCTGTTGATGTACGCGAGGTAGGACCAGATTCCGAGGAAGTAGGCGACCTCGCCGGCCTGCCAGATCAGGAAGTCCCGCCAGCGGGGCCGGGCCAGCGCGGCGAGCGGGATGAGCCACAGCACGTACTGCGGCGAGTAGACCTTGTTGCAGAGGATGAAGGCGGCGACGACCAGGAAGGCCAGCTGGGCGAAGCGGGGGCGGCGGGGGGCGGTCAGGGCGAGCAGCCCGATGGCCCCGCAGAGCAGGAGCGTCAGCCCGGTGGCGTATGTGTTGGCGTCGTGCAGGGGGTTGCCCGAGCGCTGGGAGATCAGCAGCCACACAGAGCCGAAGTCGATGGGCCGTTCCTGGCTGAAGGTGTAGAACTTCGTCCAGCCCTCCCAGGCGAGGAACATGACGGGCACGTTCACCACCAGCCAGGACACGGCCGCGCCGAGGGCGGCCGCGCCGAAGGAACGCCATTTTCCGGCGCGCCAGCAGAGGACGAAGAGGACGCCGAGCAGCAGCACCGGATACAGCTTGGCGGCGGTGGCCAGGCCGATGAGGACGCCGAACAGGACCGTGCGACCGCGGGACCACATGAGCATCCCGGCCGCGGTCAGGGCGATGGCCAGCAGGTCCCAGTTGATGGTCGCCGTCAGGGCGAAGGCGGGTGCGAGGGCGAAGAGCAGGGCGTCCCAGGGCCGGCGGCGGTGGGTGCGGGCGACGCAGACGGCGATGACCGCCGCGCAGGCCATCAGCATGCCCGCGTTGACCATCCAGTACATCTGCTCGCGGTGCTGCATGGAGCCGCTGCCGGGGGTCAGCCAGGAGGCGACCTCCATGAACAGCCCGGTGAGCACCGGGTACTCCAGGTACTCCATGTCGCCCGGCAAGCGGTCGAGGTAGGGCGTCAGGTTGTCGGCGAAGCCGCGGACCGCGTACAGGTGCGGGATGTCGGAGTAGCAGGCGTGGGTGTACTGCGAGGTCGCCCCGCGGAACCAGGCCCACTCGTAGCAGGGCAGCTTCTGCACCATGCCGAGCGCGAACATGCCGATGGCGATGAGGGCGACGACGCGCACCGGTCCCAGCCAGTGGCCGCCGAGCCGGGCGTAGCGGCCGAGCGGGCCGCCGATGAGCTCACTGCCGGCTGCGGCGACCTCGTCCTGCTGTGTGGGCAGTACGGGGCGGTCCTCGTGCACCTTCGTCATGGGGCTCATCCTGCCGTACGGGGCCGGGGACGGGGGAAGGCCGCCGCACCGTGCGTGCGACGGCCTTCCTCGGTCCGCGGATCGGGGCGGATCAGTCCTGGGTGGTGCCGGTGGTGCTGGTGTCTCCGGTCAGTCCGCCCGGGCGGCCCGGTCTGCCGCTGGGCGACAGGGACGGCGATCCGCTGGGCCCGCCGATGATCCCGCTGGTGGTGCCGGAGTTGGTACCGCCCTCGTTGGTACCGCCGCGCGTGGTGTCCGGGTCGCAGTACAGCTCCCACGGCTTGCACGGCCGGCCGGTGCCCTTGGAGGGGGTCGGGGACGGCGGCGGGGAGCTGGGCGGGAGCGAGGACGGGGACTGGGACGGCGTCACGGGCGCCACCGGGGTGGGGGAGGGAGCGCCCGCGGAGTGGGCGTCGACGCCGATGGCCTCGGCCTCCGGGAACTGCGTGACGGGCTTGCCCTTGAGGGCCAGGCCCATGTACTCGGTCCAGATCTCGGCCGGGATGTCACCACCGTGGAGGGAGGGGATGTCGCCCACGCCCTTCATGGAGATCAACGCCTTCTCGGCGGAGTTGGGGTCGGTGCGGAAGAGGACCACGGAGGTGGACAGCTCCGGGGTGTAGCCGACGAACCAGGCCGACTTGTTCTCGTCGGTGGTACCGGTCTTGCCGGCGGCGGGACGGCCCAGCTTCTTGGCCTTCTTGCCGGTGCCGTTCTCGACGACGTTCTGCAGCACCTTGGTGATGTTGTCCGCGACCGCGTTGTCCATGGCCCGCTGGTCCTTGGGCGCCTCGAAGCCGGTCAGCTTCTCGCCGTTCTTCTCGACCGCGGTCACGGAGTACGGCTCGCGGTGGGTGCCGGAGGCGGCGAAGGTCGCGTACGAGTCGGCCATGCGGATGGCGCTGGGCGTCGAGGTGCCCAGGGCGAAGGAGGCGTCGGCGTTGGGGTTGATCGACTCCTCCAGGATGCCCGTGGCCTTCGCCACGTTCCTGACCTTGTCGTGGCCGACGTCGAAGACGAGTTGGGCGAAGGGGACGTTGATGGACTTCTCCATCGCCTCGTTGAGGGTCACGTACCCGAAGGGGGTGGGGCTCTCGTTCTTCTGCCGGAAGGGGTTGCCCGAGGCGTCGCGCAGCGGCTTGCCCTCACGGTTGTTGATCACGGTGAGGTCGTTGGCCTGGTACTTGCTGTCGACCGAGATGCCCTTGCCGTTGGAATTCTGGGTTCCGTACTCCATGGCCGCCGCGAGGACGTACGGCTTCCACGTCGAGCCGACCGGGACACCGCTGGTGTTGGCGTTGTTGCTGAAGTACTTCTTGTCCCAGCCCGGGCCGCCGTACAGGGCGACGAGCGCGCCCGTCTTCACGTCCACGGACGCGGCACCGAACTGGACGAACGTGTCGGTCTCGGGGCGCCTCTTCTCGTCGATCAGCCCGGCGCGGATGTCCTCGACCGCCTTGACCATGGCCTCCACCTTGGGCTTCTCGAAGGTGGTCTTGATCCGGTACCCGCCCAGGGCCATCTGCTCGGCGGTGATGCCCTTGGTCTTCATCACGTACGCCTTGGCCGTGTCGACGAGGTAGCCGATCTGACCGGTCATCCCGCGGGCCTGCTCGGACTCCACGCGCGGCGGGAATTCCGTGTACTTCGCCCTCTCCGACGCCTCCATGCGGCCCACCTCGACCTCGCGGTCCAGCACCCAGGCCCAGCGCTTCCTGGCGCGGTCCTCGTTGAGTTCGGGGGTGGCGGCGGCGCCGATGCCGCCGTCCGGGTTGTAGAGGTTGGGGCCCTTCAGGACGGCGGCCAGGAACGCGCACTCGGAGGGGTTCAGGTCCTGGCTGTCCTTGCCGAAGTAGGCGCGGGCCGCGGCCTGGATGCCGTAGGCGTCCCGCCCGTAGTAGGCGGTGTTGAGGTATCCGGCGAGGACCGTGTCCTTCTCCTCGGAGACGCCGAGCCTCAGCGCGATGAAGAGCTCGGTGACCTTGCGCTTGAGCGTCTGGTCGGAGTCCAGGTACGTGTTCTTCACGTACTGCTGGGTGATGGTGGAGCCGCCCTGGGTGGAACCGCCGGTGCCCATGTTCCACACGGCGCGGGCGATGCCCATCGGGTCCACGCCCTTGTCCGTCTCGAAGGACTCGTTCTCCGCCGCGATCACGGCGTCCCTCATCGACCGGGGAATGCTGGAAATGGGGACGATCTGCCGGTTCATCGAACCGCCCGTCGCCACCATCTGGCTGCCGTCGGCCCAGTAGAAGACGTTGTTCTGCGCCTGGGCGGCCTTGTTCGGGTCGGGTGTGCTCACCATGGCGATACCGATGCCGGCGCCGGCGATGATGACCGCGAAGAAGCCGAGGGCGGTGCCGGAGACCAGCTTCCAGGAGGGCACGAAGCGCTTCCAGCCGTCCCGGTCGGACCGCGGGTAGTTGATGAGCCGCTTGTCCGGGCGTCCGGCGCCTCTGCCGCGGCCCGAGGGGCCTCTCTGCGCGGCCCGGCGGGCATCGGCGCGACTGCCCGGCGAGGGCTGCTGTGCGTACGGGCCGCTGTGCGACGCGGTGGGGACGTCACGTCCGCCCGGGGCGCCCCTGTGGGGGCGCTGCTGGGCGGCGCGGCGGGCGGAGGCCCGCCCCCCGCCCTGGGGCTGCGGCGGTTTGCGGCGGTGCTCGCTCATCGAACGACTACTCCTCGGGCAGGCGAGTGGCCTGGAAGCGGCAGATGAATTCCGGTTCCCCCCGGTGTCATGGCCCACAGACTACGCACGCTCAAGACCCGCCCAGTGCCGAAGTTCACCCCAAATCAGGCAACCTGCCTGGTGCGAATCGGTGATGTGATGCCGGTCACCACGTCTCCCCTTGTCGATGTTGGCAGCCCGTTCTATCGTCTGGATGTATCGAGCCGATACATCAGCTCGACATAAAGACTCAGGGGTGGAGGAGAGGCAGGCGAATGAGCAGACGCTCCGGCATCCTCGAGTTCGCCGTCCTCGGACTGCTCCGTGAATCCCCCATGCACGGCTATGAGCTGCGCAAGCGGCTCAACACGTCGCTGGGGGTGTTCAGAGCCTTCAGCTACGGGACGCTCTACCCCTGCCTCAAGACGCTCGTCGCCAACGGCTGGTTGATCGAAGAACCGGGCAACGCCCCGGAAGACGCTCTCGCCGCTTCACTCGCAGGGCGCCGCGCCAAGATCGTCTACCGGTTGACAGCCGCGGGTAAGGAGCACTTCGAGGAGCTCCTCTCCCACACAGGCCCCGAGACGTGGGAGGACGAGTCCTTCGCCGCCCGCTTCGCCTTCTTCGGCCAGACCGAACGAGACGTGCGCATGCGGGTACTGGAGGGCCGCCGCAGCCGGCTGGAGGAGCGCCTGGAGAAGATGCGCGCCTCACTCGCCCGGACGCGGGAGCGCCTCGACGACTACACGCTTGAGCTGCAGCGGCACGGCATGGAGTCCGTGGAGCGCGAAGTGCGCTGGCTGAACGAGCTCATCGAGAGTGAGCGGGCGGGACGCGATCGGAGACGATCAGGTCCGTCCGACGAAACCGAAAAATGAGGGCTGCACCTCGCAGACCTCGTCCGAGAACAAACAGGGAGCAACCGGAATGGGTTCGGTTCGCGTAGCCATCGTCGGCGTGGGCAACTGCGCCGCCTCGCTGGTGCAGGGCGTCGAGTACTACAAGGACGCCGACCCGGCGTCCAAGGTCCCCGGGCTGATGCACGTCCAGTTCGGCGACTACCACGTGCGTGACATCGAGTTCGTCGCCGCGTTCGACGTCGACGCGAAGAAGGTCGGCCTCGACCTCTCGGACGCCATCGGCGCCAGCGAGAACAACACCATCAAGATCTGCGACGTCCCGAACGCCGGTGTCACCGTCCAGCGCGGCCACACCCTGGACGGCCTGGGCAAGTACTACCGCCAGACGATCGAGGAGTCCGCCGAGGCTCCCGTCGACGTGGTCCAGATCCTCAAGGACCGCCAGGTCGACGTCCTGATCTGCTACCTGCCCGTCGGCTCCGAGGACGCGGCGAAGTTCTACGCCCAGTGCGCCATCGACGCCAAGGTCGCCTTCGTCAACGCCCTCCCGGTCTTCATCGCCGGCACCAAGGAGTGGGCGGACAAGTTCACCGAGGCCGGTGTCCCGATCGTCGGCGACGACATCAAGTCGCAGGTCGGCGCCACCATCACGCACCGCGTGATGGCGAAGCTGTTCGAGGACCGCGGTGTCCGTCTCGAGCGCACCATGCAGCTCAACGTCGGCGGCAACATGGACTTCAAGAACATGCTCGAGCGTGACCGCCTCGAGTCGAAGAAGATCTCCAAGACGCAGGCCGTCACCTCGCAGATCCCCGACCGCGAGCTCGGTGACAAGAACGTCCACATCGGCCCGTCCGACTACGTCGCGTGGCTCGACGACCGCAAGTGGGCCTACGTCCGCCTCGAAGGCCGCGCGTTCGGCGACGTCCCGCTGAACCTCGAGTACAAGCTCGAGGTGTGGGACTCCCCGAACTCCGCCGGTGTCATCATCGACGCCCTGCGCGCCGCGAAGATCGCCAAGGACCGCGGTATCGGCGGCCCGATCCTGTCGGCGTCGAGCTACTTCATGAAGTCCCCGCCGGTCCAGTACTTCGACGACGAGGCCCTGGCCAACGTCGAGAAGTTCATCAAGGGCGAGGTCGAGCGCTAGTCGAAGGCGGCGGGTCCGGGCGACACCCGGACTTCGGCTGTTCTTCCGCGGAGGGTCCCCGGGCAATGTGCCCGGGGACCCTCCGCGTATGTGACCCTGTCCCTCATGCCTGTCGTACGTGATCTGCGCGTACTCCTGCGCCTGAGGGATTTCCGCAACCTGCTCGCCGTACGGCTGCTCTCCCAGGCGGCTGACGGCGTGTACCAGGTCGCGCTCGCCACCTATGTCGTCTTCTCCCCCGAAAAACAAACGTCCCCCGCGGCCATTGCTTCGGCGATGGCGGTACTGCTGCTGCCCTACTCGGTGATCGGTCCCTTCGCCGGGGTGCTGCTCGACCGCTGGCGCCGCCGCCAGGTCTTCCTCTACGGCAACCTGCTGCGGGCCTTCCTCGCCTGCATCACCGCCGTGCTGATCGTTGCACACGTACCCGACTGGCTGTTCTACGCCTCTGCGCTGTCCGTGACCGCGGTCAACCGCTTCGTGCTGGCCGGCCTGGCCGCCTCCCTGCCCCGCGTCGTCGGCGCCGAACAACTGGTCACCGCGAACGCGCTCTCGCCCACCGCGGGGACCCTCGCGGCCGTCGCCGGCGGAGGGTTGGCCTTCCTCGTCCGGCTGCTCGCCTCCGGCTCCAACGCCCTCGTCGTACTGCTCGGAGCATGCCTCTACCTCTGCGCGGCCCTGGTCTCCCTGCGCTTGGCCGTCGGGTTGCTCGGCCCGGACCACTCCGCGGGGCAGGCCCATCCTTCGGTGGCCGAAGGCGTGGCCCTCACGGTGCGGGGCATGGCCGAAGGCCTCCGGCACCTCGCCGTCCGGCGCCGCGCGGCTGAGGCGCTCACCGCGATGACGATGATGCGGTTCTGCTATGGAGCGCTGTTCGTCATGCTGCTGATGCTCTGCCGCTACGCCTGGTCGGACAACGAAGCCGAGGGACTCGCCCTCCTGGGCATCGCGGTCGGCGCCTCCGGCGCCGGGTTCTTCACAGCAGCCGTCGTCACCCCCTGGATGGTGGGGCGGCTGGGCACCCTCGGATGGATCACCGCCTGCGCCGCCGGCTCCGCCGTCCTCGTACCGGCCCTCGGACTGTTCTTCGCGCCGGGCCCGATGCTGGTCGCTGCCTTCGTCCTCGGTCTGGCCACCCAGGGCGCCAAGATCTCTACCGATACCGAACTGCAGTCCCGAGTGGACGACGCCTACCGCGGGCGGGTGTTCTCCGTCTACGACGTGCTGTTCAACGTGGCCTTCGTCGGCGCAGCAGCGGTGGCGGCCCTCATGCTCCCCGCCGACGGGCAGTCCGTGGTCCTACTCGTCTGCGTATCCGTCCTCTACGCCCTGACCGCGACACTGCTCGGCCGGCGCAGTCGATGTTTCACGTGAAACATCGACTGTCCTCCGGTCCGCGGGAACCGATGTTTCACGTGAAACACAGGCAGCCACGGGTCACTGCTGAGAGGCCCACCACTCCTTGAGGGCGGCCACCGCGGCGTCGTGCCCCATCGGGCCGTGCTCCAGACGCAGGTCCAACAGGAAGGCGTAGGCCTTGCCGATCACCGGCCCGGGGCCCACGTCCAGGATGCGCATGATCTCGTTGCCGTCCAGGTCGGGCCGGATCGCGTCCAGCTCCTCCTGCTCCTGGAGCTGCGCGATGCGCTCCTCCAGCGCGTCGTAGGTCCGGGAGAGCGCATTGGCCTTCCGCTTGTTGCGGGTGGTGCAGTCGGACCGCGTCAGCTTGTGCAGGCGGTCCAGCAGCGGCCCCGCGTCGCGGACGTACCGCCGTACCGCGGAGTCGGTCCACTCACCGTCACCGTAGCCGTGGAAACGCAGGTGCAGCTCCACCAGCCGGGACACGTCCTTGATCATCTCGTTGGAGTACTTCAGCGCGGTCAGCCGCTTCTTGGTCATCTTCGCGCCCACCACCTCGTGGTGGTGGAAGGAGACCCGGCCATCACTCTCGAAGCGGCGAGTGCGGGGCTTGCCGATGTCGTGCAACAGGGCGGCCAGCCGCAGCACGAGGTCGGGCCCGTCCTCCTCCAGCGCGATCGCCTGCTCCAGAACGATCAGCGAGTGGTCGTAGACGTCCTTGTGCCGGTGGTGCTCGTCACTCTCCAGCCGCAGGGCCGGCAGCTCGGGCAGCACCCGGTCGGCCAGCCCGGTGTCCACGAGCAGGCCCAGGCCCCGGCGGGGGTTGGCGGACAGGATCAGCTTGTTCAGCTCGCCCTGGACCCGCTCCGCGGAGACGATCTCGATCCGCTCGGACATCGCCTTCATCGCGGCCACGACCTCCGGGGCGACCTCGAAATCCAGCTGCGCCGAGAAGCGCGCCGCCCGCAGCATCCGCAACGGGTCGTCGGAGAAGGAGTCCTCAGGGGTCCCCGGGGTGCGCAGCACCCCGGCGGCCAAGTCCTCCAGGCCGCCGTGCGGGTCGATGAACTCCTGCTCGGGCAGGGCCAGGGCCATGGCGTTGACCGTGAAGTCACGGCGCACGAGGTCCTCGTCGATGGAGTCGCCGTAGGACACCTCCGGCTTGCGCGACGTCCGGTCGTACGCCTCCGAGCGGTACGTCGTGACCTCGATCTGGAAGCTCCGCACGGTGTCGCCGGCGCGGGCGTTCTTCTGGGCCCCGACGGTGCCGAAGGCGATGCCGACGTCCCAGACCGAGTCGGCCCACGGGCGGACGATCTTCAGCACGTCCTCGGGGCGGGCGTCGGTGGTGAAGTCGAGGTCGTTGCCGAGACGCCCGAGCAGCGCATCGCGCACGGACCCGCCGACCAGGGCCAGGCGGAAGCCCGCCTCCTGGAACCGGCGGCCGAGCTCGTCGGCGACAGGAGCGACCTGCAGCAGTTCACTGACCGCGCGGCGCTGCACCTGACTCAGGGCACTGGGGTTGTCTTCGTTGGCGTTCGGCACAACTGAAAAGGGTACGTGCCCGGCTCGCCGGGGACCGCCCCGTTTATCGGCGACCCCGGCCGGCCGCCGCAGCGGGGTCGATCCGATCATGTGGAGCAAGGGGCGGCACTCGCACACAGCGCACCTCGTTACCATTCGTGGACGCACGAAAGACGACCACTGACACTTCGAGGGACGGGCTAGCGCGTGGCCGAGGCGGCAGACATCCAAGGGGCCTCCCCCGCCCCTGTCCGGCGCCGATGGCTGCGGCGCGCGATCGTCCTGCTCGCCGGGACCCCCGTGCTCGCCGGCCTCGTCTACGCCCCCGCCCCGGAGGCCGAGGCCGTCCAGGCCTCCTCCGTCGACGTCCAGCTCGTCTCCATGGCGCCGAGCGCCCCGGTGAAGGGCGACACCCTCACCATCCAGGGCACCGTGATCAACACCGGCTCCGAGACGATCACCGACGCCCACGTCGGTCTGCGGGTCGGACCCGCGCTCACGGACCGCTCCTCCATCGACGAGACCGCGGACCGCAACGGCTTCCGGGCCGGAACGGACCCCGGCGAGATCGACTCGGCGTACGCGGTGAAGATCGCCTCGCTGCCGGCGAAGGTCACCCAGAACTTCACCCTCACCGTCCCGGTCAACAAGCTCGAACTCGACAAGGACGGCGTCTACCAGCTCGGGGTCTCGCTGTCCGGAGTCACCGACAGCCGGCCGTCGGAGCAGGTGCTGGGCATCAAGCGGACCTTTCTGCCGTGGCAGCCGGAGGCCGCCGCCAAGCGCTCCCAGCTCACCTACGCCTGGCCGCTGATCTCCACCACCCGCGTCACGGCCGAGACCGGCTCCGACGAGCTCCAGACGCCCGTGTTCCTCGACGACTCCCTCGCCGACGAGCTCCAGCCGGGCGGCCGCCTGGAGCAGATGGTCACCCTCGGCAAGGACCTGCCGATCACCTGGGTCATCGATCCGGACCTGCTCTACACGGTCGACGCGATGACGAAGGGCTACCGGGTCCGCGCCGCGAACGGAAAGACCGTCCAGGGCAAGAAGAAGGCCGTGGCCGAGCAGTGGCTGAACTCCCTGGAGGCAGCCGTCCAGGGCAAGAAGGTCGTCGCCCTGCCCTTCGGCGACCCCGACCTCGCCTCCCTCGCCCACCACGGCAAGGACGTCTCCGGCACCCTGGGGCAGCTGCGCCCGGCCACCGACAAGGCGAAGCAGGCCGTCGAGACGGTCCTGCACGTGCCCGCGTCCACCGACTTCTCCTGGCCCGTCGACGGAGCCATCGACCCCTCGATCGTCAACGTCGCCACCTCGGCCGGTGCCCACAACGTCCTGACCCGCAGCGACAGCCTCATGGAGAGCGGGGCCCTCGGCTACACCCCCTCGGCCGCCCGGCCCATCGGAGCGGGCACCACGGCCGTCGTGGCGGACGCCGAGCTGTCCACCGCGTTCGAGGGCGACATGCTGAACGCCGGGAACTCGACGCTCGCCGTGCAGCGGTTCCTCGCCCACAGCCTCGCCCTCACCCTGCAGAAGACCGACGAACAGCGCAGCTTCGTCGTGGCTCCGCAGCGGATGCCCACCGTGAGCCAGGCCCAGACGATGGCCGCCGCCATACGCGGCCTCCAGGGAGCCCGCTGGACGCAGCCGGCGGACCTGGAGGCGGCCGCGGCCGCCAAGCCCGACCCGGGCGCCACGACCCAGGTGCCCGGGGCCGGCCAGTACCCCGAGGACCTGCGCAAGCAGGAGCTCCCGGTCTCGGCCTTCGAGAAGATCCGCACCACGCAGACCACGCTCGACCGCTTCAAGGTGATCCTCGCCGCACCGGACCGCGTCGAGATCCCCTTCGGCAACACCGTCAACCGCGAGATGTCGACCTCCTGGCGCGGACGCGCCGACGAGGGCCGCCTCTACCGGGACCAGGTCCAGGAGTACCTGATCGGTCTCACCGAGAAGGTCAAGGTCATCCCGAAGTCCGACGCCACCCTGTCCGGGCACAGCGCCACCATCCCCGTCAGCGTCCAGAACAGCCTCGTGCAGGACGTGCACGACCTGGTCCTGCGGGTGAAGTCCGCCAACCCCTCCCGCCTGATGTTCAACGGCAGCGGCCAGGCGGAACAGCAGGTCACCGTCCAGGGCGACCACACGCAGACGGTCAAGTTCCCCGCCAACGCCACCGCGAGCGGACCCGTCGAAGTGACCGCCCAGCTGTTCACCAAGGACGGCATCCCCTACGGCAAGGAACGCCGGTTCACCGTCGAGGCCACCGAGATCACTCCCACCGTGATGCTCGTGATCGCCGGCGGTGTGCTCCTCCTGGTCCTGGCGGGCATCAAGATGTACGCCAGTCGCAAGCGTGTCGCGGCCCGCGCCGCTGCCGAAGAGAGCACGCAGCCGAGTGACGAGTCCCCGGACACCGAACCGCAAAGCACCGAGGGGTCCGGCACGAGTGAGACAGTGGACCGTTGAGCGATGCCGTGGCCGGTCGGCCTGGGGACGATGAGGTGGGGTTTCGATGAACGCGCCGTACGACGGTGACCGCGCGCAGGGCACTGGCGGGCCTGCGCCCGCGCAGGGCACTGCCCCGGGCGCCCCGGTGCCCGGGCAGGTTCCCGCGCCTGCGCCCGCGCCGGAACACGACCCGTATGTCCAGGATGCCTACGA
This sequence comes from Streptomyces sp. NRRL F-2664, assembly GCF_000719345.1. GTDB lineage: Bacteria > Actinomycetota > Actinomycetes > Streptomycetales > Streptomycetaceae > Streptomyces. Next base: position 132,773 of record NZ_JOFX01000004.1, on the reverse strand, counting down.
CTACGACCCGTACCGGTCCCAGGACCTGTCCGCCCAGGACCCCGTCGGCGAGGTCCTCTACGACCGCGCCGCGCACCCGCCGCCGCCCCCCGGCACCTTCCAGGAGCCCGGCCCGCTCTACGCGGCGCCGTCCGAGCCCATGTACTCCCCCGACCCGCGCGTCTGGGCCCAGACCCCGCCGCCCGAGCCGGACGGCCCCTCCCGGCACCTGCCGTACGGCGACCGCGCCACGACCACCGAGTTCGTGGGCGTGGACTCCCTCGTCACGCGGGCCGCTGAGGAGCAGCCCGCACCGGATGCCTTCGCGCACCTCTACCGGGACCAGGAGGCGGCACCCCGCACTCCCGCCGAAGACGTTCCCGTCGCCGCCCCGGCGCCGAGCAAGCCGGCCGGACGCGCCGCCGGCCTGCTCAAGTCGAGCGCGCTCATGGCCGCGGGGACGATCGTCTCCCGCATCACCGGTTTCCTGAGAACCCTGGTCATCGCCGGGGCGATCGGCGTCGGCACCTTCAACGACACCTACCAGATCGCCAACACGCTGCCCACGATGATCTACGTGCTGGTCGGCGGCGGCGCCCTCAACGCCGTCTTCATCCCGCAGCTCGTCCGCGCGATGAAGAACGACGACGACGGGGGAGAGGCGTACGCCAACCGGCTGCTGACCCTCGTCGTGGTCCTGCTGGCCGGCATCACCACCATCTGCGTGCTGGCAGCACCGGTGTTCATCACGATGATGTCGCCGAAGATCGCCTCCGACCCGCAGCAGATGGACGTGGCCGTCGCGTTCGCCCGCTACTGCCTGCCCACCATGTTCTTCATGGGCGTCCACGTGGTGCTCGGTCAGATCCTGAACGCCCGCGGCCGCTTCGGCGCGATGATGTGGACCCCGGTCCTCAACAACATCGTGGTCATCGCCACCTTCGGCGCCTTCATCTGGGCCTTCGGAGGTTTCACCACCTCGGGCGTCAATGCCGCCACCGTCACCCCGGAAGGCGTCCGCCTGCTGGGTCTGGGCACCCTGCTCGGCCTGACCGTCCAGGCCCTCGCGATGCTCCCGTACCTGCGTGACGCCGGCTTCACGCCGCGCCTGCGCTTCGACTGGAAGGGCCACGGCCTCGGCAAGGCCGCCCGCCTGGCCAAGTGGACGTTCTTCTTCGTCCTCGCCAACCAGATCGGCCTCGTCATCGTCACCCAGCTCGCCACCTGGGCCGGTGCGGTCGCCGAGAAGCAGGGCCACCCCGGTACCGGTATCACCGCCTACAACTACGCGCTGCTGCTCTGGCAGATGCCGCAGGCGATCATCACCGTCTCCGTCATGACGGCCGTCCTGCCCCGCATCTCCCGCTCCGCCCACGACGGCGACGCCGCCGCGGTCCGCGACGACATCTCCTACGGTCTGCGCACCTCGGCCGTCGCGATCGTGCCCTGCGCCTTCGCGTTCCTCGCGCTCGGCGTCCCGATGGCCACCCTGCTCTACGCCGGCTCCGGCTCCGGCGCCCAGAACATCGGCTACGTCCTGATGGCCTTCGGCCTCGGACTCGTCCCGTACTCCGTCCAGTACGTCGTCCTGCGCGGCTTCTACGCCTACGAGGACACCCGCACGCCCTTCTACAACACCGTCATCGTCGCCGCCGTCAACGCGGCAGGCTCGGCGATCTCCTTCTTCGTGCTGCCCGCGCGCTGGGCGGTCGTCGGCATGGCCGCCTCGTACGGTCTCGGCTACGCCGTCGGTGTCGGCGTGGCCTGGCGCCGACTGCGCACCAGGCTCGGCGGCGACCTCGACGGCGCCCACGTGATGCGTACCTACGCCCGTCTCACGGGCGCCTGCGTGCCCGCGGCGGCCGTGGCAGGAGCGGCTGCCTTCGCCGTCACCCAGTGGCTGGGCAGCGGAGTTCTCGGTTCCGCCACGGCCCTGCTCGCCGGCGGAACCGCCCTGGCGGCCGTCTTCCTCCTCGCCGCCAAGCGGATGCGGATCGAGGAGCTCAACGCGATGGTCGGGATGGTCCGCGGACGTTTGGGGCGCTGATGCGCACAACCGTCGCCCCCTTTCGTGTGTCGTGCATAGCGTCGGACTGTGGGCACAATTGGCATGGCTTCGCAGACTGGCCTACAGCGCGCAACGGATGGGGAGGCAGGAACGACGGTGGCGGAACGTAGCACGGCTGCCGTCGACGTGGCCGACAACGACGGCGACGAGCCGTCTGCCGCTCAGGCGGCACGGGCCACGTCCGACGGGGTGGACACCCAGAACGGACGAGCCGCGGACGGACCCATGCCCGACAAGGACGGCGAACGCACGCACCCGGCCTCCACGGCCGCACCCGAACTCCACAGCGGTCACAAGCTCGCCAGACGGTACCGGCTGGAAGAGTGCGTCACCCGTGTGGACGGTTTCAGCAGTTGGCGCGCGATGGACGAGAAGCTGCGCCGGGCCGTGGGCGTGCACCTCATGCCCGCGGACCACTCCCGGGCGCGCTCCGTCCTGGCCGCCGCCCGCTCCTCCGCCCTCCTCGGCGACCCGCGGTTCGTCCAAGTGCTCGATGCCGTGGAGGAGAACGACCTCGTCTACGTCGTCCACGAGTGGCTGCCCGACGCAACCGAACTCACCGCCCTCCTCGCCATGGGCCCGCTGGAGGCCCACGAGGCCTACCAGCTCGTCAGCCAGGTCTCCCAGGCGATGGCCGCCGCGCACCGCGAGGGCCTCGCGCACCTGCGGCTGACGCCCAGCGCGATACTGCGGACGTCCACCGGCCAGTGGCGCATCCGCGGACTCGCCGTGAACGCCGCGCTGCGCGGCATCACGAGCGATACCCCCCAGCGCGCCGACACCGAAGCCATCGGCGCGCTGCTGTACGCCGCGCTGACGCAGCGCTGGCCCTACGAGAGCGACGCGTACGGCCTCACCGGTCTGCCCAAGGGGGTCGGTCTGATCGCCCCCGACCAGGTCCGCGCCGGGGTCCACCGCGGCCTGGGCGAACTCGCCATGCGGGCACTCGCGAACGACGGGGCCACCGCCTCCCGGCAGGAACCGCCCTGCACCACCCCGGAGGAGCTCTCCAAGGCCGTGGCCGCGATGCCGCGCATCCGGCCGCCGGAGCCCGCCTTCACCGCCCCTCCGGAGTACCAGCACACCACCTACCAGCAGGGCAGCTACGGCCGGACCACGCCGCCCGGCGTGACCACCGTGCAGAGCCTGCCCGTGGCGCCTCCGCCGCCGCCCCTGCAGAGCCGTACCGGCCGTGCGCTCAAGTGGGGCGTCGCCGCCCTGCTGATCGCCGCCCTCGGTCTGGGCAGCTGGCAGCTGGCCGACACCCTCCTGGAACGCGGCACCCAGAAGGGCAACAGCGGCACCAGCAACAACACCAAGCCCGGCACCGATGACAGCGGGGAGAAGAAGGAGCCGACCCCGCTCAAGATCACTGGTGCTCAGGAGTACGCCCCTGACGGCAAGCCGCAGAATGCCGAGGACGTCGAGAAGACGTACGACACGGATGCCTCCTCCTACTGGCGGACCAAGAGCTACATCGACGGACCCGAAGTGAAGATCAAGGACGGCCTGGGCATCGTCTACGACCTCGGGTCCGAGCAGGATGTCAGCGCAGCCTCGATAGCGCTGAAGTACGGCGGTGCGCGCACCACGCTGACGATGTACGCCACCGACGCCAAGTCCCCCAAGGGGTCCGTGGACTCCATGGTGAAGATCGCCCAGACCACCACCTCGGATACCAGCCTTCAGCTGACCGCCGAGAAGCCGGTCACCACTCGGTACGTACTCGTGTGGATCACCGCCATGCCGCACGCGCCGGCCGACGACTTCAGCGGTTCCGGGTACAAGCAGGCGATCACGGACGTGAAGTTCTCGGGCTGACCGCACGACCGGGAGGGGCTCACCGTTGAACGACGCGAAAGCCGAGGGTGCCAGCGACCAGGAGCTCCTGGCCCGGCACGTCGGTGGTGATCCCGATGCCTTCGGGGAGCTGGTGCGGCGCCATCGCGATCGGTTGTGGGCCGTGGCGCTGCGCACGCTCGGGGACCGGGAGGAGGCCGCGGACGCCGTGCAGGATGCCCTGGTCTCCGCCTACCGGGCCGCGCGGACCTTCCGCGGGGAGTCCGCCGTCACCACATGGCTGCACCGGATCACCGTCAACGCCTGCCTCGACCGGGCCCGCAAGGCCGCCTCGCGCAGGACCGCGCCGATCGATGACACGGAGCGCCTGGAGCGGCTCCTGGAGCCCCACGAGTCCGCCGAGGCACCCGCGGAGCGCCAGGACCTCCACCGCCAGCTCCTGGCCGCCCTCCGGACCCTCCCGGAGGAGCAGCGGGCCGCGCTGGTCCTGGTCGACATGCAGGGATACCCCGTGGCCGAGGCCGCCGACATCCTCGACGTGCCCACCGGCACCGTGAAAAGCCGGTGTGCGCGCGGCCGGGCCAAACTGCTGCCGCTCCTCACTCATCTGCGCACGAATGCCGGGGATAACAGCAGTACCGAGCGGGGAAGGAACCGGACGCCGGGCCCGCCCGTCCCACCAGCGACAGGCCCCAGGCAACCAGACCCAGACGCTGTGAAGGGCGGAGGTGGACGACCGTGAGCCCTGCGACCGGCACGCCCGGCACGATCCGGCACCCGGACGTCTCGGAGATCTCCGACCTCACCGAAGGCCTGCTCTCCCCGGCCCGCAGCGCGGAGATCCGCCGACACCTCGACGACTGCGCGCTGTGCGCCGACGTCCGTGCCTCCCTGGCAGAGATCCGGGGGCTGCTGGGCACCCTCCCCGGGCCCGCTCGCATGCCCGGGGACATCGCGGGCCGGATCGACGCGGCCCTCGCCGCCGAGGCACTCCTCGACGCGACCCAGCCACGGGACGAGACCGAACCGTCCGCACGGCCCCGCGCCACCCACCGCGATGTTTCACGTGAAACATCGCCTTCCGGTCACCCGAGTGGCCCAACCGGTCCCGGGCGGCGCCGCGCCCGCCGCCGGATCGCGGTGCTCGGCGGCCTCGCCGGGGCCGCCGCCTGCGCCCTGGGCCTCTTCCTCTTCGTCGACTTCTCCGGCACCCCCCACCCCAACAGCGCGGCGTCGGACGCAGCCGCCCATCCATCCGTCGGTGCACCCTCCGGCACCTACACCGCGCAGGGCCTCCAGGGCGCCGTCCAGCGACTCATCGCTCCGGGAACGACGGCCGAGACCGACCCCGGTGCACAGAACAACACCCTCGGAATGGACGAGAGTCCCAGCGCTCCCGGCGCCGCTCCCGGCGACCGGCGGGTGGCCTCCGAGGTCCCCGCCTGCGTCCAGGAGGCAACCGGCCGGTCGGAGACGCCACTCGCTGCGGAGCGCGGCCGTTTCCAGGGAACGGCCGTACATCTCCTGGTCCTGCCGCACCCGGGCGATGCCGCACGGGTGGACGCCTACCTCGTCGACACGGCGTGCGAGAGCACCGGCTCGGCCACCCCGGGGAAGGTCCTGCTGGAGAACACCTTCCCCCGAAGCTGACGGTTCCGGACCGCCGTGCGACGGGTGGGGAATGCAGGCGCCGTAGGATCCGTTGGGTGGGGTGAGAGTCCCGACCGGCCCCCGGTAGGCAGCACGCAGTCCGCAGAGACGAGGAAGAAACCCGTGAGCGACGTTCGAAACGTGATCATCATCGGCTCCGGGCCGGCCGGTTACACCGCCGCCCTGTACACCGCACGCGCTTCGCTCAAGCCGCTGGTCTTCGAAGGTGCCGTCACCGCCGGTGGCGCTCTGATGAACACCACCGACGTGGAGAACTTCCCCGGCTTCCAGGACGGCATCATGGGTCCGGACCTCATGGACAACATGCGGGCCCAGGCCGAGCGTTTCGGGGCCGAGCTGGTCCCGGACGACATTGTGTCGGTGGACCTCACCGGTGAGATCAAGACCGTGACCGACACCGCCGGCACGGTGCACCGCGCCAAGGCCGTCATCGTCACCACCGGCTCGCAGCACCGCAAGCTCGGCCTGCCGAACGAGGACGCGCTCTCCGGACGCGGTGTCTCCTGGTGCGCCACCTGCGACGGCTTCTTCTTCAAGGACCACGACATCGCCGTCGTCGGCGGGGGTGACACCGCGATCGAGGAGGCCACCTTCCTCTCCCGGTTCGCCAAGTCCGTCACGATCGTCCACCGCCGGGACACTCTGCGCGCCTCCAAGGCCATGCAGGACCGCGCCTTCGCCGACCCGAAGATCAAGTTCGCCTGGGACAGCGAGGTCGCCGAGATCCACGGCGAGCAGAAGCTCTCCGGTCTCACCCTGCGCAACACCAAGACCGGTGAGACCTCCGCACTGCCCGTGACCGGCCTGTTCATCGCCGTCGGCCACGACCCGCGCACCGAGCTGTTCAAGGACCAGCTGGACCTCGACGACGAGGGCTACCTCAAGGTCGACGCCCCCTCCACCCGCACCAGCGTCACCGGTGTGTTCGGCGCCGGCGACGTCGTGGACCACACCTACCGTCAGGCCATCACCGCCGCCGGCACCGGCTGCTCGGCCGCTCTCGACGCCGAGCGATTCCTCGCCGCCCTTGCGGACGCCGAGAAGGCGGCCCACGCCGCGGTCTGACCGACCCGACCCGCACCAGCCCCACACCCCACCCGCAGGAAGAACAAGGAGGCCGCTGTGGCCGGCACCCTCAAGAACGTGACCGACGCCGACTTCGACGCCGAGGTCCTCAGGAGCGACAAGCCCGTACTGGTGGACTTCTGGGCCGCCTGGTGCGGACCGTGCCGCCAGATCGCGCCGTCCCTGGAGGCCATCGCCGCCGAGTACGGCGACCAGATCGAGATCGTCAAGCTCAACATCGACGAGAACCCGGCCACGGCCGCCAAGTACGGCGTCATGTCCATCCCGACGCTGAACGTCTACCAGGGCGGCGAGGTCGCCAAGACGATCGTCGGCGCGAAGCCGAAGGCCGCCATCCTGCGCGACCTCTCCGACTTCGTCGAGGTCAAGACGGCCTGACGAAGGCCATGTTCGACGGGAACGGGCCCGCCCCTTCGAGGGGCGGGCCCGTTTCACGTTCCGTCTTCAGAGCGGTCGAAGCGCCGGTTCCTTGCGCGCCCCGCCCAACAGACGGTCCAGCGCCAGCTCGACGTCTTCCTTCCAGGACAGGGTCGACCTCAGCTCCAGCCGCAGCCGCGGGTGCGCCGGATGCGGGCGCACGGTCTTGAAGCCCACCGCCAGGAGATGGTCCGCCGGCAGCAGGCAGGCCGGCCCTTCCCACCGCGCGTCCCCGAACGCCTCGATCGCCCGGAAACCCCGGCGCAGCAGATCCTTGGCCACCGTCTGCACCATGACCCGGCCCAAACCCTGCCCCTGGTAGCCAGGCATGATCCACGCGGTGATCAGCTGGACGGCGTCCGGCGAGACCGGACTCGTCGGGAAGGCTGTCGATCGGGGTACGTAGGCAGGTGGCGCGTACAGCACGAAGCCCACCGGGACATCGTCCACGTACACCACGCGGCCGCAGGACCCCCACTCCAGCAGGACGGCGGAGATCCACGCCTCCTTCTCCGTGGCCGAAGTGCCCGCCTTCACGGCGGCCTCACCGCTGACCGGGTCCAGTTCCCAGAAAACGCAGGACCGGCAACGTCGGGGCAGATCCTGGAGGTTGTCCAGCGTGAGCGGTACCAACCGACGACCCATGACGGCATCGTATCCACTGGTCCATCGTTCTTCGACAGCAAAGCGAAGGGGCGGACCACCGGTTCACACCGGTGGTCCGCCCCTCGCCCAGCAGGGGATCACTCCCCGGCGACGCCTTGGTCCAGCACCCGGCCCTCGCCCGGGGCCAGCGTGCCCAGGATGCGCTCCAGGTCCTCCATCGAAGCGAACTCGACGGTGATCTTGCCCTTCTTCTGGCCCAGATCCACCTTCACCCGCGTCTCGAACCGGTCCGACAGCCGCGTCGCCAGCTCACTGAGCGCCGGAGACACCCGGGCTCCGGCACGCGGACCCTTCGGCTTGACCGTGCTCGAAGGCTCCGACGCCATCAGCGTCACGATCTCCTCGACCGCACGCACCGACAGGCCCTCGGCCACGATGCGGTGGGCCAGCCGGTCCTGTTCCGCGGAGTCCTCCACCGAGAGCAGCGCCCGCGCGTGTCCGGCGGAGAGCACCCCGGCGGCCACCCGGCGCTGCACCGGCGGCGACAGCTTCAGCAGGCGCAGCGTGTTCGACACCTGGGGCCGGGAACGGCCGATCCGGTCGGCCAGCTGGTCGTGCGTGCAGTTGAAGTCCTGGAGCAGCTGGTCGTAGGCCGCGGCCTCTTCCAGCGGGTTGAGCTGCGCCCGGTGCAGATTCTCCAGCAGGGCGTCCAGCAGTAGCTTCTCGTCGTCCGTAGCGCGGATGATCGCCGGAATGGCCTCCAGCCCGGCCTCGCGGCAGGCACGCCAGCGGCGCTCACCCATGATGAGCTCGTATCGGCCGGGTGCCGACTGGCGCACGACGACCGGCTGGAGCAGCCCCACCTCCTGGATGGAGGTCACGAGCTCGGCGAGCGCGTCCTCGTCGAACACCTCGCGCGGCTGCCGCGGATTCGGCGTGATCGCGTCCATCGGAAGCTCTGCGAACGTCGCTCCCGCCGCCGCGTTCGCCGCCGGCTCGGTCTCGCGCTCCGGCTCTCGCGGTGCTGTCGGCTCCTCGACCAGCACGACGGACATCGATGTTTCACGTGAAACATCGGCCTGCGCCAGCGCCGCGAGCTTCGCCGCCGCGACCCCACGCTCGGACGGCAGGTCCGGTACCACCGTCGGCGAGGTGGAACCGGCGCTGCTTGCCGGCAGCGTCTTCTCCTGCGGAGCCTGCGGGATCAGTGCAGCGAGCCCCCGTCCCAGCCCTCTACGTCGCTCACTCACTGGATCCCCTCCGCCATACTCTGCGTGCTGTTCATGCCCGCGCCCAGGTGGGCGTGCTGCGACTCGTACTGCATACCGACCCCCCGATACGCGATCTCTCGCGCCGCCTCCAGATAGGAGAGGGAACCGCTGGAACCCGGGTCATACGTGAGCACCGTCTGCCCGTAGCTCGGTGCTTCGGAAATGCGCACCGACCGGGGGATGCTCGTGCGCAGCACCTCCTTGCCGAAGTGGCTGCGCACCTCCTCAGCCACCTGCGAGGCCAGTCGGGTCCTGCCGTCGTACATGGTCAGCAGGATGGTCGACACGTGCAGGGACGGGTTGAGGTGGGCCCGCACCAGATCGACGTTGCGCAGCAGCTGGCCCAGGCCCTCCAGCGCGTAGTACTCGCACTGGATCGGAATCAGCACCTCGGCACCCGCCACCAGGGCGTTCACCGTCAGCAGTCCGAGCGAGGGCGGGCAGTCGATCAGGATGTAGTCGAGAGGCTGGTCGTAGGCCTGGATCGCCCGCTGGAGCCGGCTCTCCCTCGCGACCAGCGACACCAGCTCGATCTCGGCGCCCGCCAGATCGATCGTGGCCGGGGCGCAGAAGAGCCCCTCCACGTCCACGACCGGCTGGACGACCTCCAGGAGCGGCCGGCTGTCCACGAGCACGTGGTAGATGGACGGCACGTCGGCATGGTGGTCGATGCCCAGAGCGGTGGACGCGTTGCCCTGCGGGTCGAGGTCGACCACCAGCACCCGCGCCCCGTTCAGAGCCAGCGACGCCGCCAGGTTCACGGTCGTCGTGGTCTTGCCCACGCCGCCCTTCTGGTTGGCCACCACAATGACACGGGTCTGCTCGGGCCGCGGCATGACCGCACCGGAGCGCCCCATCGCCTCCACCGCCAGCTGGGCGGATCGGCCGATAGGAGTCTCGTTGTCCACGAGGGGTGGGGGCGATGTTTCACGTGAAACATCGTCTCCCACCGCTTCAGAGCGGGGACCGGGGACCGGGTCGGCCATCGGCCCCGCGAGGTTGGCGTCGGACCGCACGGTGTCACTCTCCTCGACATCAGGCTCGCGATGAACAGAGCCTGCCATGTCACTGGGGTCGCGAACCAGCGGGGCCCGTACTCCTGTGGATGAATCCACCGATGTGGACAACTCCGTCCCCCTCGCGTCCTTGCGCTGGAGAGGGGACGCAGCCGCACGACCGCGGCTGATGATTCCGTGCAGCAGAGAGCGACGTTTCACGTGAAACACGATGCCCGGACGGAGTCTTCAGGCCTCTCCGACACTCCGAAATGCATACCTATAGGGCCCAAAGCAGACGAACTCTCCGTATGGGCCCCACACGGCCACCGAATCAACGACGTCGGCGCGACCGGCCGACCCGCGCCGCCTTAGCCCGCTTGGCCGCGAACCTCACCCCGCCGGGGCTCTCCCCGACCTCGACCCGGACCACCGTCGACAGAGGGTCCACCAGACCCTCACCGACCTGCAGCACCGAGGTCTTCACCACGCCGAGCTTCGTCAGCGCCGTCTTCGCCGAGACCAGCTCGTCCTCGGCGGTGTCTCCCTTGAGCGCCAGCATCTCCCCGTACGGGCGCAGCAGGGGAACACCCCAGCCGGCCAGCCGGTCCAGGGGAGCCACCGCCCGTGCTGTCACCACGTGTACCGGCTGGAGCTTGCCCAGGACCTCTTCGGCCCGCCCGCGCACCACCGTGACGTGGTCGAGCCCCAGCAGCTCCACCGCCTCCTGGAGAAAAGTCGTCCGCCGCAACAGGGGCTCCAGCAGTGTGATCTTGAGGTCCCGCCGGACCAGGGCCAGCGGGATGCCGGGCAAACCGGCGCCGGAGCCCACATCGCACACGGTGACACCCTGAGGCACCACCTCCGACAGCACGGCGCAGTTCAGCAGGTGCCGCTCCCACAGCCGCGGTACCTCGCGCGGCCCGATCAGGCCGCGCTTGACTCCCGCGTCCGCGAGCAGCTCCGCATACCGCACAGCTTCCGGGAAATATTCACCGAACACCGCGCGCGCCTCTTCGGGCGCCTCGGGAAGCTCAGCTGCCTCCGTCACGGGGACCGTCCTTCCGTACCTCGTGATCCTGAGGACCACATATTCAAGATGCCGCGTCGTTCACATGCCAGGCTGACAAACATCGGCCCCGCCTGCGACACAGACGGGGCCGAACACTCATGCCGGTGATCAGGCCGGGAGCACAACGACGAAGCGCTGCGGCTCCTCGCCCTCGGACTCGCTCCGCAGACCGGCGGCCGCCACGGCGTCGTGGACGACCTTGCGCTCGAACGGGGTCATCGGGGCCAGCTTCAGCGGCTCACCGGACGCCTTCACGTCCGCCGCCGCCTGGGCGCCCAGAGCCGCCAGCTCCTCACGCTTCTTCGCGCGGAACCCGGCGATGTCGAGCATCAGCCGGCTGCGGTCCCCGGTCTCCCGGTGGACAGCCAGGCGGGTCAGCTCCTGCAGGGCTTCCAGGACTTCTCCGTCGCGGCCCACGAGCTTCTGCAGATCGCGGCTGGCGGAGTCACTGACGATCGACACCGCGGCACGGTCGGCCTCGACGTCCATGTCGATGTCGCCGTCCAGGTCTGCGATGTCGAGCAGACCCTCCAGGTAGTCGGCCGCGATCTCACCCTCCTGCTCAAGGCGGGTCAGGGTGTCGCCACTCTCAGCGGCGGCGGTGGTGGTGCCTTCCGTCACGGGAGGGACTCCTTCTTACTTCTTGGAAGAGGGCTTGCTGGGCGTCTGGCGCTGCGACTTCGTCTGCCGCTTGGGCTGCTGCCGCTTCGGGGCACCGCCGCTCGCCGCATCCGAGTCCGCCGTCGCCTCGATGCTCTTGATCACGGAACCGTCCGCCTGAGCGGCCAGGCCCTGCTTCGACAGGGCCGCGATGAACTTCCGCTCGTTGTCGTTGCGGTCCGCGCCCTTGGCCACGATGGCGGCGACGATCTTCTTCTTGCCCCGGCCCTTGACCTCACCGTGCGAGGTGGCGTGCTTGAGCAGCCGCGTCAGGTACTGGTCCTGCGCCTTGCTGCCCGGCGTGGGGTTCTGGTTGATCACGTACATCTGCTGACCCATGGTCCAGACGTTGGTGGTCAGCCAGTAGACGAGGACACCGACGGGGAAGTTGATACCCATGACCGCGAAGATCACCGGGAAGATGTACATCAGCATCTTCTGCTGCTGCATGAAGGGCGTCTTGACCGAGAGGTCGACGTTCTTCTGCATCAGCTGACGCTGGGTGTAGAACTGGGACAGCGACATCAGGACGATCATGACCGCGGTGACGATCCGGACGTCCGTCAGCGAGGCGCCGAGTGCGGCGACCTTCTCGGAGCTGTCCATGAACTTGGCGGCGATCGGCGCACCGAAGATCTTCGCTTCGCGGGCGCTGTCGACGAGCTGCTGGTTCAGGACGCCAATGGTCTTGCCATCGGCGATGTTCGCCAGCACGTGGTACAGCGCGAAGAAGAACGGGGACTGCGCCAGGATGGGAAGGCACGAGGAGAGCGGGTTGGTACCCGTCTCCTTGTACAGCTTCATCATCTCTTCGGACTGACGCTGCTTGTCGTTCTTGTAGCGCTCCTGGATCGCCTTCATCTTCGGCTGGAGCGCCTGCATACCGCGCGTCGCCTTGATCTGCTTCACGAAGAGCGGGATCAGGCAGATACGGATCAAGATCACCAGGGACACGATGGACAGGCCCCAGGCCCACCCGCTGTCCGCTCCGAAGATCGCTCCGTACAGCGAGTGGAACTGGACGATGATCCACGAGACGGGTGTGGTGATAAAGCTGAACAGACTGGCAATCGTGTCCACTAATCAGGCTCCTTGAGCATTGCGAGATCTACGCAACGCACTGCGCAGCTGCTCGTGCCAACGCGGGCGTTTACGGGGTGGGACATGGTCCACACCGCCCGGGGACCACGGATTGCACCGCAGGATCCGCCAGGCGGTCAGCGCTGTCCCCTTCACCGCACCATGCCGGTCGATGGCCGTGTACCCGTAGTGCGAACACGAAGGGTAGTAGCGGCACACCGGCCCGAGCAGCGGACTGATCGTCCACTGGTACAGCTTGATCAAAGCGAGCAGCGGGTACTTCATCGAGCCACGCCTCCCAGGAGCCGCCCCAGAGCGGCATCCAGGTCCCGGGCCAGTTCCTCGGGGCCGGCATCACCCGCTCCGGGCAACGCTCGTACCACCACCAGGCTACCGGCGGGCAGCTGCGACAGCCGCTCGCGCACCAGGTGGCGAAGGCGGCGCTTCACCCGGTTCCGTATGACCGCGTTGCCGACGGCCTTGCTGACGACGAAACCCGCACGCGACGAGGGATCGACATCCCCCGACTCGTGCGGGTCCGTTGCACCGCTTGTACGTAGGTGGACGACGAGGAGTGGGCGACCGGCCCGGCGTCCTCGACGTACCGCGCTCGCGAAGTCCTCGCGCCGCCTCAGCCGATTCTCGGGAGACAGCACGACGTCACGACCTGCGCGCTGTTACGCGGAAAGGGCGGCGCGGCCCTTGGAACGACGGTTCGCGAGGATCGCGCGACCGGCACGGGTACGCATCCGCAGGCGGAAGCCGTGGGTCTTGGCGCGACGGCGGTTGTTCGGCTGGAAGGTGCGCTTGCTCACTCGGGGGCTCCAGAGAATGAATCGTTGTGGCGGGACATCGCCTGGCTGTCACCGTGCGCCCACGAGGAAACTCGCGTGTTCGCCCGAGTGGCACCGCTAAATGATCACTATCAGTGACCTTCGCCCATCGGTAGGCAGGCGGCAGCAGCCATCGACAACTCGACCTCGTTACGGTACGCGCGGCTACGCCATCCGGTCAAACCGAGCCTGCACGGCCCCGCACTGTGCACAGGCTGTGGACAACGACTTGAACCGCAGGCTCCGGCCTGACTACCGTTGTCTGATCCCGGATTTTTTGTCCCGACCGTCCCAAAGAACCACACATTCGTGGGACCCCTGTGAGAGAGCGTGCTCTGTGGCTGACGTACCTGCCGATCTTGCCGCAGTGTGGCCAAGGGTGCTCGAGAAGCTCCTCGGGGAGGGACAGCCGGGTGTCGAGCCCAAGGACAAGCAGTGGGTCGAGCGGTGCCAGCCCCTGGCACTCGTCGCCGACACCGCCCTGCTCGCCGTCCCCAATGAATGGGGCAAGCGGGTCCTCGAAGGCCGTCTCGCCCCGCTGATCAGCGACGCGCTCAGCCGTGAGTGCGGCCGCCCCATCCGGATCGCCATCACCGTGGACGACTCCGCCGGCGAGCCCGCCGCCCCGCCCGTCCAGCAGCCCGGCGGCTACGAGTCGTACGGCGGCCAGCGCCCGGGCGGCGGCGGCCCCGCGGACGACCAGCTCCCCACGGCCCGCCCGGCCTATCCGGACTACCAGCAGCCGCGCTCCGAGCCCGGCGCGTGGCCGCGCGGCGGACAGCAGGACGACTATGGCTGGCAGCAGCCGCGCCTGGGCGGCTTCCCCGAGCGCGACCCCTACGCCTCCCCGCAGCCGGGCTACCTCCAGCAGGCCGAGCCCTCGGGCTACGAACAGCAGCAGTACGAACAGGGCTCCTTCGAGCAGGGGTCCTTCGACCAGCAGCAGTACGAGCAGAGCGGGTACGAGCAGCAGCCGTCGCACCAGCCCCACCAACCCCATCAGTACGAGAAGCCCGCGTACGAGCAGCAGTCCTACGAGCAGCCTGCGTCCCGGCAGGCGCCCGGCCGGCCGGCGGCGCCCCCGGCCCCGTCCGGCGGCTCGACCTCGGGTCCGCTGGAGCCGACCGCCCGCCTGAACCCCAAGTACCTCTTCGACACCTTCGTCATCGGCGCGTCCAACCGCTTCGCGCACGCGGCCGCGGTGGCCGTGGCCGAAGCGCCCGCGAAGGCCTACAACCCCCTCTTCATCTACGGGGAGTCGGGCCTCGGCAAGACGCACCTGCTGCACGCCATCGGGCACTACGCACGCAGCCTCTACCCCGGCACCCGCGTGCGGTACGTGAGCTCCGAGGAGTTCACCAACGAGTTCATCAACTCGATCCGCGACGGCAAGGGCGATGCGTTCCGCAAGCGCTACCGCGAGATGGACATCCTGCTCGTCGACGACATCCAGTTCCTTGCGAGCAAGGAGTCGACGCAGGAGGAGTTCTTCCACACCTTCAACACGCTCCACAACGCCAACAAGCAGATCGTCCTCTCCTCCGACCGGCCGCCCAAGCAGCTCGTCACCCTGGAGGACCGGCTCCGCAACCGCTTCGAGTGGGGCCTGATCACGGACGTCCAGCCCCCGGAGCTGGAGACCCGCATCGCGATCCTGCGCAAGAAGGCAGTGCAGGAGCAGCTCAACGCCCCGCCGGAGGTACTGGAGTTCATCGCCTCCCGCATTTCGCGCAACATCCGCGAGCTGGAGGGGGCGCTGATCCGGGTCACGGCCTTCGCGAGCCTCAACCGCCAGCCCGTCGACCTCGGCCTCACCGAGGACGTCCTCAAGAACCTGATCCCCGGCGGCGAGGACAGCGCACCGGAGATCACGGCCACCGACATCATGGCGGCCACCGCGGACTACTTCGGCCTGACGGTCGACGACCTGTGCGGGTCTTCGCGCAGCCGGGTCCTGGTCACCGCGCGGCAGATCGCCATGTACCTGTGCAGGGAGCTCACCGACCTGTCACTGCCGAAGATCGGGGCGCAGTTCGGCGGCCGCGACCACACCACGGTCATGCACGCGGACCGCAAGATCCGCGCTCTGATGGCGGAGCGGCGGTCCATCTACAACCAGGTCACCGAGCTCACCAACCGCATCAAGAACGGCTGACAGGCACCCTTCCCCACCCCTCCAGAGGGCGCTCCCGGTCCACAACGGGGGCGCCCTTCGTCGTTCGTGCGCCCCTGACCTGTTCGAATACGCCCCCCGCGGAGCAACTCATCCACAGATTCGGCGACTTTCTTCCGTCCACACCCTGGGGACCGCCCGCGTCACCCACAATCTGTCCACAGGGGCGGCTGTTGAGGAACCATCAGGCCTGGTCAACACCCTGTGGATTTGTGCGCAAGCGTCATCCACAGCCTGTGGACAACCATGTCGCCCACAGCCCTGTCCACGTGGTTGTCCACCGCCGACCCACAGGTTCCCGCATGCTGTGCACAGCTTCTGCAGACTTCTCCACACCCTTGTCCACTGTTCGGCAACCCGCCACCTCCTCTCACCGCCCGGAGTGAAAGGCGTCACACGGATGTAGACGTTTGGGCTGTGGAGTACCGGGGGAAAGCTGGGGACACACCTGTGGAGTAATCAGGGGTACCTGGGGACAGCCTGTGCAGAACTTTTTGTTCTCCACAGGGACACCGGGTTGTCCACCGCCTCCACCCACAGGGCCGGTGGATAAAAAACGCGGGCTGACCTGCGAGGACCGAGTTATCCACCGTTTCCACAGGCCCTACTACTACCCCCATGGAGAGTTAGGCCGGTTTCGGTTTTCAAGCAGGTCCTGTGCACAACTCGTCGGTCGTCCGTCCCGCCGCCCCGCTCCCGACTTGACCGCCGGCCGCACCGAGTGTCGGTGCCGTACGTCAGACTGGTCCCCGGCATCGGTCGAGGCATCGACGGGCCGACGACGAAGGCCGGCAGACGAGCGAGCAACAGCAGGAGGCGGTTCCGGTGAAGATCCGGGTGGAGCGCGACGTACTCGCGGAGGCGGTGGCCTGGGCGGCCCGCAGCCTCCCGGCCCGGCCGCCGGTGCCCGTCCTCGCGGGGCTGCTGCTCAAGGCCGAGGAAGGCACCCTGAGCCTCTCCGGCTTCGACTACGAGGTCTCGGCCCGCGTTTCCGTCGAGGCGGACGTCGAGGAGGACGGCACCGTCCTGGTCTCCGGCCGGCTGCTCGCCGACATCTGCCGCGCCCTCCCCAACCGCCCGGTGGAGATTTCCACAGACGGTGTACGGGCGACCGTGGTCTGCGGCTCCTCCCGGTTCACACTCCACACCCTGCCTGTGGAGGAGTACCCGGCGCTGCCGCAGATGCCGACCGCCACGGGCACCGTGCCCGGCGAGGTCTTCGCCGCCGCCGCCAAGCAGGTCGCCACCGCCGCGGGCCGCGACGACACGCTGCCCGTCCTGACCGGCGTCCGCATCGAGATCGAGGGCGACCGCGTCACCCTGGCCTCCACCGACCGCTACCGCTTCGCGGTCCGCGAGTTCCTGTGGAAGCCGGAGAACCCGGACGCGTCCGCCGTGGCCCTGGTGCCCGCCAAGACGCTCCAGGAGATCGCCAACTCGCTGACCAGCGGTGACACCGTGACCCTGGCGCTGTCGGGCTCCGGCGCGGGTGAGGGCCTGATCGGTTTCGAGGGCGCCGGCCGCCGTACCACCACCCGGCTCCTCGAGGGCGACCTGCCGAAGTACCGCACGCTCTTCCCGACCGAGTTCAACTCCGTCGCCGTGATCGAGACCGCGCCCTTCGTCGAGGCCGTCAAGCGCGTGGCCCTGGTGGCCGAGCGCAACACCCCGGTGCGCCTCAGCTTCGAGAAGGGCGTGCTGATCCTGGAGGCCGGCTCCTCCGACGATGCACAGGCTGTGGAAAGGGTCGACGCCCAGCTCGACGGCGACGACATCTCGATCGCCTTCAACCCGACCTTCCTGCTGGACGGCCTGAGCGCGATCGCCTCCCCGGTGGCCCAGCTCAGCTTCACCACCTCGACCAAGCCGGCACTGCTCAGCGGCCGCCCCGCGATCGACGCGGAGGCCGACGAGGCCTACAAGTACCTGATCATGCCGGTGCGCCTGTCCGGCTGACCCCCCCTGCAGCCCGGCGTCGGGCCCGGTCCCGCACGCTGCTGCGGGGGCCGGGCCCGACGCCGTCCACAGTCCGGGCAGGCTCCGGGAAACCGGAAAGCCGCACCGGCCGCCCGGGAGCGCCCGCGGCGCCCGCCGCCGCGGCCCGGCGTAGGCTCGGATCCGGCGGGCGGCCCCGCGCGTCCCGCGGGGACACGGCCGGGGCAGCCCCGGCAAAGACGGCCACAACGCTTAAGGAACCACCTGATGGAGCTTGGTCTCGTCGGTCTCGGCAAGATGGGCGGCAACATGCGCGAGCGCATCCGCCGCGCAGGCCACACCGTCATCGGATACGACCGCAACCCGGACCTTGCGGACGTCCACAGCCTGCGGGAACTTGTGGACAGCCTGCAGGCCCCCCGCGTCGTGTGGGTGATGGTCCCCGCCGGTGCGGCGACGCAGTCCACCGTCGACGAGCTGGCCGAGCTGCTCTCCATCGGCGACATCGTCGTCGACGGCGGCAACTCCCGCTGGACGGACGACGAGAAGCACGCCGCGGAGCTGGCGGCGAAGGGCATCGGCTTCGTCGACTGCGGGGTCTCCGGCGGCGTGTGGGGCCTGGAGAACGGCTACGCGCTGATGTACGGCGGCGAGAAGGACCACGTCGCACGGGTCCAGCCGATCTTCGACGCCCTCAAGCCCGAGGGCGACTTCGGCGCCGTGCACGCCGGCAAGGTCGGCGCGGGCCACTTCGCCAAGATGGTCCACAACGGCATCGAGTACGCCATGATGCAGGCCTACGCCGAGGGCTGGGAGCTCCTGGAGAAGGTGGACTCGGTCACCGACGTCCGCGAGGTCTTCCGCTCCTGGCAGGAGGGCACCGTCATCCGCTCCTGGCTGCTGGACCTGGCCGTGAACGCCCTCGACGAGGACGAGCACCTGGAGCAGCTGCGCGGCTTCGCGCAGGACTCGGGCGAGGGCCGCTGGACGGTGGAGGCGGCGATCGACAACGCCGTGCCGCTGCCCGCGATCACGGCGTCGCTGTTCGCACGGTTCGCCTCGCGCCAGGACGACTCCCCGCAGATGAAGATGATCGCGGCGCTGCGCAACCAGTTCGGCGGCCACGCGGTCGAGAAGAAGTAGCAGTCCAGCAGCACAGCACCAAGAGCAGTGGGAAGCCGGGGGAGGTCGGCGCCGTATGCATGTCTCGCATCTCTCATTGGCCGACTTCCGCTCGTACGCCCGGGCCGAGGTTCCCCTCGACCCGGGCGTCACCGCTTTCGTGGGTCCCAACGGCCAGGGCAAGACCAATCTCGTCGAGGCGATCGGCTATCTGGCGACGCTCGGCAGCCACCGCGTCTCCTCGGACGCCCCGCTCGTACGGATGGGCGCGGACCGGGCGGTCGTCCGCGCCGCGGTCGTCCAGGGCGAGCGTCGGCAGCTGGTCGAGCTGGAGCTGAACCCCGGCCGCGCGAACCGGGCCAGGATCAACCGGTCCTCGCAGGTCAGGCCGCGGGACGTGCTGGGGATCGTCCGGACGGTGCTGTTCGCGCCGGAGGACCTGGCCCTGGTCAAGGGCGACCCCGGTGAGCGGCGCAAGTTCCTCGACGAGCTGGTCACGGCGCGCTCGCCGCGGATGGCCGGGGTCCGCTCGGACTACGAGCGCGTGCTCAAGCAGCGCAACACCCTGCTGAAGTCCGCGGCGATGGCCCGCCGCCACGGCGGCCGCTCGATGGACCTGTCCACCCTGGACGTGTGGGACCAGCACCTGGCGCGGGCGGGCGCGGAGCTGCTGGCACAGCGCCTCGACCTGATCGCGACGCTGCTGCCGCTGGCGGACAAGGCGTACGAGCAGCTCGCGCCCGGCGGCGGCCCGCTGGGGCTGGCGTACAAGTGCTCGGCCGGCGAGTCGGTCGACAGCGGCGCGGCGCGCACCCGGGAGGCCCTGTACGAGGTGCTCCTGGCCGCCCTGGGCGAGGTGCGCAAGCAGGAGATCGAGCGCGGGGTGACCCTGGTCGGCCCGCACCGTGACGACGTGCTGCTGCGGCTGGGGGAGCTGCCGGCCAAGGGGTACGCGAGCCACGGCGAGTCCTGGTCGTACGCGCTGGCGCTGCGGCTGGCCTCCTACGAGCTGTTGCGCTCGGAGGGCGGCGAGCCGGTGCTGATCCTGGACGACGTCTTCGCGGAACTGGACGCGCGGCGCCGGGAGCGGCTGGCGGAGCTGGTGGCGCCGGGCGAGCAGGTGCTCGTGACGGCGGCGGTGGACGACGACGTCCCGGGCGTCCTGGTGGGAGCGCGGTTCGGGGTGTCCGGCGGTGAGGTGACCCGGTTGTGAACGAGCACGGCAAGGACGCGCAGTACGGCAAGGACCCGCAGCGCAGCAACGACCCGCAGCACGGCGCGGACCCCCGGTCGGGCCGCAGGGCCCCCGAGGCCTCCGGGGTGGACCTGGCCCGGCAGGCCCTCGCGGCGGCGCGGGAGCAGGCGCGGGCCCGGGGCAACGCGGCGGCCGGCCGCAAGCGACAGCCGCAGCCGGGGCTGCGGTCCGGCGCACGCGCGGACGGCCGGGACCCGATGCCGCTGATGGCGGCGCTGGACCGGCTGCGCACCGAGCGCGGCTGGGAGATGCCGATGGCGGTGGCGGGCGTGATGGAGCGCTGGCCGCAGATCGTCGGACCGGAGATCGCGGCGCACTGTGAACCGCAGCGGTACGAGAACCGTGAGCTGGTCGTGCGGTGCGACTCCTCGGCGTGGGCGGCTCAGCTGAAGCTGCTGGCCCCGCAGCTGGTGGCGCGGCTGAACGCGGAACTGGGACAGGGCACGGTCCGTCTCCTCAAGGTGCAGGGCCCGGGCGGACGCCCGAAGGGGTACGGGCCCTGGCGGGCTCCGGGGAGCACCGGACCCGGCGACACCTACGGGTGAGTAGCAACCGCTGGCGGGGGGCGTGCCCGCGGCGGCGGGTGGCGTCCCTCACGGTAGCCGGAGGTTGACAGGCCGAAGCGCTGGGTGCCCGCGTGAGCCTCTTTGAGCCCCTCCCCGGATGTGGGGAGTCGGAGAGAGGAGGTTCAGGGCGGCACATGCGTACTCAGGTACCAGCAAACCCCCATTCATGTCCGTGGTACCGGTAGACTGGAGGAAATCCCGCCCGTTTGCGGGATCACGCAGACAACGCAGATCGACGCGGCCGCTCCGCTGGCGCACTCGCTGGGTCCGGAGTACGGGCTGCGCTGTGCCAGAAAGGGCGCTTCGTGGCCGATTCCGGCGACTCCAACGAGAAGAATTACGACGCCAGTGCGATCCAGGTCCTCGAGGGCCTGGACGCGGTCCGCAAGCGGCCGGGTATGTACATCGGCTCGACGGGTGAGCGTGGTCTGCACCACCTCGTCTACGAGGTCGTCGACAACTCGGTCGACGAGGCGCTGGCCGGGCACGCGGACACCATCGACGTGACGATCCTCGCCGACGGCGGGGTCCGCGTCGTGGACAACGGCCGCGGTATCCCGGTCGGCATCGTTCCGTCCGAGGGGAAGCCGGCCGTCGAGGTCGTCCTGACGGTCCTGCACGCGGGCGGCAAGTTCGGCGGCGGCGGCTACGCCGTGTCCGGCGGTCTGCACGGCGTCGGCGTGTCCGTCGTGAACGCCCTGTCGACCAAGGTCGCGGTCGAGGTCAGGACGGACGGCCACCGCTGGACCCAGGACTACAAGCTGGGCGTGCCGACCGCTCCGCTGGCCAAGAACGAGGAGACGGCGGAGACGGGCACCTCGGTCACCTTCTGGGCCGACGGCGACATCTTCGAGACGACCGAGTACTCCTTCGAGACGCTGTCGCGGCGCTTCCAGGAGATGGCCTTCCTCAACAAGGGCCTCACCCTGTCGCTGACCGACGAGCGCGAGTCCGCGAAGGCGACCGTCGGCGCGGACGACCCGGACGCGGACACGGCGGAGCCCACGGCGCGCACGGTGAAGTACTACTACGAGGGCGGCATCGTCGACTTCGTGAAGTACCTCAACTCGCGCAAGGGCGAGCTGATCCACCCGACCGTCATCGACGTCGAGGCCGAGGACAAGGAGCGCATGCTCTCGGTCGAGATCGCGATGCAGTGGAACTCGCAGTACACCGAGGGCGTCTACTCCTTCGCCAACACGATCCACACGCACGAGGGCGGCACCCACGAGGAGGGCTTCCGCGCGGCGCTGACCGGTCTGGTCAACCGCTACGCGCGGGACAAGAAGCTGCTGCGCGAGAAGGACGACAACCTCGCCGGCGAGGACATCCGCGAGGGTCTGACGGCGATCATCTCGGTCAAGCTGGGCGAGCCGCAGTTCGAGGGCCAGACGAAGACCAAGCTGGGCAACACGGAGGCCAAGACCTTCGTGCAGAAGGTCGTCCACGAGCACCTGAACGACTGGTTCGACCGCAACCCGGTCGAGGCCGCGGACATCGTGCGCAAGGCGATCCAGGCGGCCGCGGCGCGCGTCGCGGCCCGGAAGGCCCGCGACCTGACGCGCCGCAAGGGCCTGCTGGAGAGCGCCTCGCTGCCGGGCAAGCTCTCCGACTGCCAGTCGAACGATCCGACCAAGTGCGAGATCTTCATCGTCGAGGGCGACTCCGCAGGCGGCAGCGCGAAGTCCGGCCGCAACCCGATGTACCAGGCCATCCTGCCGATCCGCGGCAAGATCCTGAACGTCGAGAAGGCGCGTATCGACAAGATCCTCCAGAACACCGAGGTGCAGGCGCTGATCAGCGCCTTCGGCACCGGTGTGCACGAGGACTTCGACATCGAGAAGCTCCGGTACCACAAGATCATCTTGATGGCGGACGCCGACGTCGACGGCCAGCACATCAACACCCTGCTGCTGACCTTCCTGTTCCGCTTCATGCGCCCGCTGGTCGAGGCCGGTCACGTGTACCTGTCGCGTCCGCCGCTCTACAAGATCAAGTGGGGTCGCGACGACTTCGAGTACGCCTACTCGGACCGCGAGCGCGACGCCCTGGTGGAGCTCGGCAAGCAGAACGGCAAGCGGATCAAGGAAGACTCGATCCAGCGCTTCAAGGGTCTGGGCGAGATGAACGCCGAGGAGCTGCGCGTCACCACCATGGACGTGGACCACCGCGTGCTCGGCCAGGTCACCCTCGACGACGCGGCGCAGGCCGACGACCTGTTCTCGGTGCTGATGGGTGAGGACGTCGAGGCCCGGCGCTCCTTCATCCAGCGCAACGCCAAGGACGTCCGCTTCCTCGACATCTGAGTCGGCCCGACGCTGACCGCCCGAAAGGACTTCTGACCGGCAATGGCCGACGAAACCACCCCCACCGCAGAGAATCCCGCGGACGAGGAGCCCCAGCTGCGCATCGAGCCCGTCGGGCTCGAGACGGAGATGCAGCGCTCCTACCTCGACTACGCGATGTCCGTCATCGTCTCGCGTGCGCTGCCCGACGTACGGGACGGCCTCAAGCCGGTCCACCGGCGCGTGCTGTACGCGATGTACGACGGCGGCTACCGCCCCGAGAAGGGCTTCTACAAGTGCGCCCGCGTCGTCGGCGACGTCATGGGCACCTACCACCCGCACGGTGACAGCTCGATCTACGACGCCCTGGTCCGCCTGGCCCAGCCGTGGTCGATGCGCATGCCGCTGGTGGACTCCAACGGCAACTTCGGCTCCCCGGGCAACGACCCGGCGGCCGCCATGCGCTACACCGAGTGCAAGCTGATGCCGCTGGCCATGGAGATGCTCCGGGACATCGACGAGGAGACCGTCGACTTCCAGGACAACTACGACGGCCGCAACCAGGAGCCGACGGTCCTGCCGGCCCGCTTCCCGAACCTGCTGGTCAACGGCAGCGCCGGCATCGCGGTCGGTATGGCGACCAACATCCCGCCGCACAACCTGCGCGAGGTCGCCGCCGGTGCCCAGTGGGCGCTGGAGCACCCGAACGCCACGCACGAGGAGCTGCTCGACGCGCTCATCGAGCGCATCAAGGGCCCGGACTTCCCGACCGGCGCGCTCGTCGTGGGCCGCAAGGGCATCGAGGAGGCGTACCGGACCGGCCGCGGCTCGATCACGATGCGCGCGGTGGTCGAGGTCGAGGAGATCCAGAACCGCCAGTGCCTGGTGGTCACGGAGCTGCCGTACCAGACCAACCCCGACAACCTCGCGCAGAAGATCGCCGACCTGGTCAAGGACGGCAGGATCGGCGGCATCGCCGACGTCCGTGACGAGACCTCCTCGCGGACCGGTCAGCGCCTGGTGATCGTGCTCAAGCGCGATGCCGTCGCCAAGGTCGTGCTGAACAACCTCTACAAGCACACCGACCTGCAGACGAACTTCGGCGCGAACATGCTGGCGCTGGTGGACGGCGTGCCGCGCACGCTGTCGATCGACGCCTTCATCCGCCACTGGGTGACGCACCAGATCGAGGTCATCGTCCGGCGCACGCGCTTCCGCCTGCGCAAGGCGGAGGAGCGCGCCCACATCCTGCGCGGTCTGCTCAAGGCGCTGGACGCGATCGACGAGGTCATCGCGCTGATCCGGCGCAGCAACACGGTCGAGATCGCGCGCGAGGGCCTGATGGGCCTGCTGGAGATCGACGAGATCCAGGCGAACGCGATCCTGGAGATGCAGCTGCGCCGCCTGGCCGCCCTGGAGCGGCAGAAGATCGTCGCCGAGCACGACGAGCTCCAGGCCCGGATCAACGAGTACAACGCGATCCTGGCCTCCGAGGACCGCCAGCGCTCCATCGTGAGCGAGGAACTGGCCGCGCTCGTGGAGAAGTTCGGCGACGACCGGCGCTCGAAGCTGGTGCCCTTCGACGGTGACATGTCCATGGAGGACCTGATCGCCGAAGAGGACATCGTCGTCACCATCACGCACGGCGGGTACGTCAAGCGCACCAAGACCGAGGACTACCGCTCGCAGAAGCGCGGCGGCAAGGGCGTGCGCGGCACCAAGCTGAAGCAGGACGACCTGGTCGACCACTTCTTCGTGTCCACCACGCACCACTGGCTGCTGTTCTTCACGAACAAGGGCCGGGTCTACCGGTCCAAGGCCTACGAGCTGCCGGACGCCGGCCGCGACGCGCGCGGGCAGCACGTGGCGAACCTGCTGGCCTTCCAGCCGGACGAGAAGATCGCGCAGATCCTCGCCATCCGCGACTACGAGGCCGCGCCCTACCTGATCCTGGCCACCAAGGGCGGCCTGGTGAAGAAGACGGCGCTGAAGGACTACGACTCCCCCCGTTCGGGCGGCGTGATCGCGATCAACCTCCGGGAGACCGAGGACGGCAGCGACGACGAGCTGATCGGCGCCGAGCTGGTGTCGGCCGAGGACGACCTGCTGCTGATCAGCAAGAAGGCGCAGTCGATCCGCTTCACGGCGACCGACGACGCGCTGCGTCCGATGGGCCGTGCCACGTCGGGCGTGAAGGGCATGAGTTTCCGCGAGGGGGACGAACTGCTCTCCATGAGCGTCGTCCGGCCCGGTACGTTCGTCTTCACCGCGACCGACGGCGGCTACGCCAAGCGGACGCCGGTCGACGAGTACCGCGTCCAGGGTCGTGGCGGACTGGGCATCAAGGCCGCGAAGATCGTGGAGGACCGCGGGTCGCTCGTCGGGGCGCTCGTGGTGGACGAAACGGACGAGATTCTCGCCATCACGCTCAGCGGTGGTGTGATTCGCACGCGCGTCAATGAAGTCAGGGAGACCGGCCGTGACACCATGGGCGTCCAGCTGATCAACCTGGGCAAGCGCGATGCCGTGGTCGGCATCGCCCGCAACGCCGAGGCCGGTCAGGAAGCTGACGAGGTCGAGGCCGACGAGAACGAGACCGAGGTGGCCGACGCACCGGCCGCCGAGGCCGCCGAGGGCACGCAGCCTTCGGCCGGGGAGCACGAGGAGTAAGTCGTGAGTGGAGCCACGGGCGCCGGACCGGCCAAGACTGGAGCGAACGGTGCCCGTGGCCCCGCCGCGGACTCCCAGGGGGGAACCGTGACGGACACCCGAGGACCGAAGGCGCCGGCCGAGGCGGAGACCGCCGAGGACCGTCCCGCCGAGCCCTACCAGCCGCCGCAGGCCTACGCCGCCCCCACGGGTCCGGGGGCGCCCCGGGGCGGCGGTGCGCCCGCCGCCCAGCGCAAGCCGCGTACGTCGGTCCGTACGGTCCCCAGGACGCGCAAGGCGCGGCTGCGGGTGGCCAAGGCCGACCCGTGGTCGGTGATGAAGGTCAGCTTCCTGCTGTCGATCGCGCTGGGCATCTGCACGATCGTGGCGGCGGCGGTGCTGTGGATGGTCATGGACGCGATGGGCGTCTTCTCGACCGTCGGCGGCACCATCAGCGAGGCGACCGGATCGAACGAGGGCAACGGCTTCGATCTGCAGGCGTTCATGTCGCTGCCGCGCGTGCTGATCTTCACGTCGGTGATCGCGGTGATCGACGTGGTGCTGGCGACGGCGCTGGCGACGCTGGGCGCGTTCATCTACAACCTGTCGGCGGGCTTCGTCGGCGGCGTCGAGCTCACCCTCGCCGAGGACGAGTAGGCCTCTCGGCGGAGCGCCTGCGAGGGGTCGGATGACCTGCGCAGACGCCCGCCGGGAACGGATTTTGGCCTGACCGGGTCTGTGCGCTAATCTTCAGGAGTCAGCGCGCAGCGCGGAGGGGCTATAGCTCAGTTGGTTAGAGCGCATCCCTGATAAGGATGAGGCCACAGGTTCAAATCCTGTTAGCCCCACAGTGTCGAAGACCCCCAGGCCCACGGCCTGGGGGTCTTCGCCGTTGGGCCAGTTGGTGGACCGCCAGGTCACCGATCGGTATCGGTCGGTGTGTATTGTTGGGCGCCAGAAGTCCCCTACGTCAACGAAAGACGAGGTCGCGCGGTGAAGAAGCTGCTCCTGGTCGCACTGGCCGCCATCGGCGGGCTCCTCGTGTACCGCCAGATCCAGGCGGACCGCGCCGAGCAGGACCTGTGGACGGAGGCAACCGACTCCGTGCCCTCCGGTTCCGGTGTGTGAGTCCGAAGGCTGAGTTCATGAAGCCCCGGTTGCCGCTGCGGCCGGGGCTTTGTGCTGTTCTGTGACGAAAAATTGCATTTTGCAAGGATTTGACTTGCGGTAGCAAATTCGGGGGCGTGATGGGTCGGGCACGGTCGACGGTGTGGGCTGCGGCCCTCGGCACGGTGGTGGCCGCGGTGCCCGCCACCGCCCACGCGGAGGGGAACGCTCCCCGGCCCCTGCCCGCCTACCGGACCGCCGACGGGGCCCGGCAGATCGAGGGCAGGCCCTCGACGGCGGACGCCCCGCTCATCGAGGCCGGGAACACCTACGCGGACACCATCGGCCCCGGGGACCGCCTCTACCGGCTCGTCCTGGACCAGGACGGCTCCAACGCCTACGTCTCCGCCGTGGTCCGGCCCCCGGCCGGCGCCAAGGTGACGGGCAGCGACGGCATCGAGGTCGAACTGATGACGACCGCCGGGCGCTCCTGCCCCGCGAGCACGGGCCGGTCGACCTTCGGCTACGACCCCGTGCCCCTCGCCGCCGCCGGCGTCCGCTGGGGCGCCGAGGACGCCGACTGCGCGCCCGCCGGCGTGTACTACGCGAAGGTCATCCGGACTTCGGCCAAGGACTCCGATCAGAGCCCGTGGCCGCTGGAGCTGACGGTCCAGCGCGAACCCGGGCGCGGGACGGGCGCTCCCACCACCGCGCCCTCCGGCAGGCCCACGGGAGCCCCGTCGCTGCCCGGCACCGAGGCGGTGGGCCGCGCCGGCGGCACCGGCTTCAACGACGCGCGGGCGCTGGGCGCCGGCGTGTGGCGCGACGAGCTGAGGCCCGGCCAGACGCGGTGGTACCGCGTCCCGCTGGACTGGGGACAGCAGCTCGGGCTCGGAGCCGAGCTCTCCGCGGCCCGGGTGACGAGGAAGTACAGCTCTGCCTCGGGCGGGCTGGCCGTCACCCTGTACAACCCCTACCGGGCACAGGTCGCGGACAGGAACACCTCGTACGACGGTGTGCAGGCCGGCGTCACCCTGGGACGGACCCCGCCGGTCGACTACGCGAACCGCTTCTCCGGCGACACCGGGGTCCGGCCGGTGAGCGTCGCGGGCTGGTACTACGTCGCCGTGACGATGGGCGGGAAGGTCGCCGACTTCACCGAGGACGCGGTACCCGTCCCGCTGACGCTGCGGCTGGAGGTGACGGGGGCGGCGGCCGGGGCGCCCGCCTACAAGGAGGATCCGGCCGCGGTCGGCTTCGCCGTCGGAGCCGAGGACAGGACGGCGGCGAGGGAGGGGCTCACCGCCCCGGAGGCCGCCGAGGCGGCCGGGACCCGCTCGCTGATGCGCGTCGTGGCGAGCGCCGGCTTCGGTACCGGGGCGATGCTCCTGGCCGTGCTGGGCGGCTGGGTCGTCCTCGGCCGGCGGGGGCGCGGCACTACAACCGGGTGAGGGCCCAGACGCCGACCGTGAAGCACAGCAGCGCCGCGGCGAGCAGCGAGGCCACCGCCTTCGGCGGGGGCGGGGCGAGGCGGCCGCCCGTACGGACCGGGGCGGCGGGGGTGACCGGGGCGGCGGGCGGGGGCAGGTGGAAACTGCCCGTCTCCGAAGGCCCGTACGGGGAGCCCTGCGGGGGCCCGTACGCCGGTGGGGGCACCGCGGCGGGGCCCTGCTGCGGGACGGGCGGCGCCGTGGCGGAGGCGCCACGGGGGTCGGTACGGGTGGGCTCCGCCGCCACGGCGGCCCCGGCGGTGGGAGCCTGCGCGGACGCCGCGGACGCCGCGGACGCCTGTTCGGACACGGGTGCGGAGGCGGCCCCTGCTGCACGTGCGGAGGCCGGGGCGCCCGTGCCGGTGGGGCCGTCGGGGCCGAAGCCGTCCGGGAGCGGGCCGAGTTGGTCGAACACCTCCACCGGATCCGCGTCCGGGGCGGGCTCGGGCAGCAGTTCCACCGCCGCGGCGAGGGCCTTGCGCGCCCCGGTGGCGGTACGGAAGCGGTTGCGGGGGTCGGGCTGCAGGAGGTTCGCGATGACGTCCCAGAGCGCGCCGGGGACGCCCTGCGGGGCGTCCGGGGTCCCCTGGGCGAGGAAGTGGTCCACCAGCGCCCGCGCGTCGGGCTTGGTGCCCTGGAGCAGGTACAGCGCGACCAGTCCCACGGCGAAGAGGTCCGCTGCGAAGTCGGGCTCCGCTCCCATGAGTTGCTCGGGTGCGAAATAACCCGGCGTGCCGACCACGTAGTCGGTCTCGGTCAGGCGCGGCTCGCCCTTGCGCATGGAGATGCCGAAGTCGGACAGCCGCAGGTGCGGCCGCCCGCTTCCGGTGGCCTCCATCAGGATGTTGGCCGGTTTGATGTCGCGGTGCACCACGCCTTCCGCGTGCACCGCGGCCAGGCCCGACAGGAGCTGGTCGAGCAGGGTGCACACGAAACGGGGCGGCAGGGCGCCGTAGTCCCCGATCACGTGGGCGAGGGAGCCGCCGCCGACCAGGTCCATGGTGAACAGGACCTTGTCGTCGTCGGCCGCCCAGCTGGCCGGTGCCAGTACGTGCGGGTGGTCGATCCGCAGCGCCTGCTCCCGTACGAACCGCAGGAGCGTGTGGGCGTCGCTCTGCAGGAGCACCTTGGCGGCGACATAGCGGCGACGGCGGTGGTCCCAGGCGCGCCACACGGCGCCCGCGCCCCCGCGCCCGATCGGATCGATCAACTCGTACCGGCCGGCGAAGACCTCACCCATCGCTGCGCCCGTCCCCCGTCCCCCGTTGTCCGCCGCCGTGCGTGTCAGTTCTGGTGCGCCTCGTAGTGGGCGACCGCGTCGGCGGTGCGGCCCGCTCCGTACACCCGGAGGAACTCTGCCAGTTCCGGGTGGCTGGGGGCGAGGCTGTTCGCCGCGTCGATGATGTCGCCGGCCGCGGAGACCGAGCGCAGCAGCGACTGGATCTCGCGCACCACGCGCTTGACGGTGGGTGCGCCGGAACCGGTGGTGGTCTGGCCGCTGCTGCTGAGGACGGAACCCCCCTGGGTCCTCTTGATCTCGTCCATGCGGTCGGTCGCCTCCGCCGCGCTGACGCTGCCGTCGGCCACCTGTCCGGCGAGGTCCTGGAGGGCCTGGACACGCTGGACCACGGCAGGGTTGCCGATCTTGGCGCGCTGGCCGCTCATCAGCTGGGAGAGCATGGGCGCCGACAGTCCGAGTACGGCAGCGAGACGGGCCTGGTTCAGGCCGAGGTCGTCTATGAGCCTGCGGAAGAGCGCTCCCAGCGGCTCTCCGTACCAGCTGCGCTGAAGCTCTCTGGCTCTGGCCGTGGCCTCTTGCTGCACTGCGTCCACTCTTACTACTCCCCTTCGCTGGTGCGAACCTCGCGAGCATCTTACGGAGAGTGGTCGCAGGGCGGGAGCCCTATCCTTTTGCGAGATGAGGGGGTGGACCCGGTACTCTGTTCTGCGGAACGAGGACATCCCGCGCGCGGGACCAGTGCGTCCGGTTCCTCGGGGCCTTAGCTCAGTTGGTAGAGCGCTGCCTTTGCAAGGCAGATGTCAGGAGTTCGAATCTCCTAGGCTCCACACTCAATGCCCTCCGACCTGCGAAAACGCGGGTCGGAGGGCATTTTTTCATGCCCTGCGGGCCGCCGGGCCTGCCCGACCGTCCCTCCGCCTGCGGCCCCCGGGGGCAGCGGGCGGGGGTCCGCGGTGCGATCCGGCGATCGCGGTGCCGGATCGGCGGCCGTCCGAAAGTATGGTGGATACACCTATCGACCGGAGCCCCGACCCGGCGGGCGGGCCGACCGGTGCCGGTGTCTCCGGGTCGGCTGAAGTCTCGCTAAAGCGGCGGGCATCCGGGCCGCGGGAGTGGCGTACGCCACGGTGGACGGCCCGCGGGTCAAGGTACGGTCGGATGCGTACCTCCGTTTGGAGACGTACCTGCATGCAAGAGGGGGAACTCAGCCATGTCCACGACCCTGGCCACCGAACTCAGTTACGCGAGCACCGTGACGCGGGCCCTGGTCCACCGAGCGGCCGTCTGCGAGGTGTTCCTCACGGACTCGGTCCGGGTGGCCGAGGACGCGTACCTCATCGCCGCGCAACTGCCGCGCGTGCACAGCTACTACAGCGACCAGACCACCTCGCCCGCCGTCTACGACCCGCTGCTCCTCGTCGAGGTCTTCCGCCAGGCGTCGATCTACGCCGCCCACACCTTCCTCGACGCCGCGATCGACGAGAAGTTCATCTTCAACGGCGGCGAGATGGTCGTCACCGACATCGCCGCTCTGCACATCGGCACCCGGCCGGGCCACGCGCGGATCCACGCCCGGCAGGCGGGGCTGAAGCACCGGGACGGCGTCGTCACCGGCAGCACGCTCGACATGGTCCTCACCGTGGACGGGCGTGAGGCCGCGACCATGACCACCACCTGCCAGTGGATGCCCGGCCGGGCCTGGGACCGGATGCGGGAGAAGGGCCGCGCCTCGCTCCCGCTCGCCACCGCCCGGCCCCACCACACGGGACGCCGGGTGCCCCCGGCGTCCGTGGGACGCGTCTCCCCGCACAACGTCGTGCTGTCCGAGACCGAGGTCCGCGAGCACGAGGTGCTCACCCGGATCGTCGTCGACCAGGCCAACCCGGCCCTCTTCGACCACCCGCTCGACCACATCCCGGGCGCGCTGATCTTCGAGGGCTTCCGCCAGTCCGCGGTGCACGCCGCGCACGCGCTGTTCGGGCTCTCGCCGCAGGGGCTGCTGCTCACGCGGGTGGAGACGGACTTCACCCGCTTCGGCGAGTTCGAGCTGCCGACGGACTGCCTGGTGCGGGTGGAGCAGTCGCCGACGCCGGACACGGTGGCCTTCGAGATCACCATGACCCAGGAGGACCAGATCGCGCGGGCCCGGGTGCACCTCGCCCTGACCAGCCCCATCGGCGGAGCGCTGCTGAGCCGGCTCTCCCCCGCCACCGCCGGCGCCTGAGCGCCCGTATCCCGTGTCCCGGCGAACCGAGGAGACACCGCAGTGCCCCAGCCCATGATCTGGTTCGACTTCGGCGGCGTGCTCTCACCGCCGCTCGACGAGCTCTTCGACTCGTACCACGCGCGTACGGGCATCACGCCGCGCCGACTGAAGGCCGCGCTGGCCGCGGTCGGCGCCGAACTGGGCGTCGAACCCCTGGCGCCCCTCGAACTGGCCCTGCTCACCGAGGCGGAGTGGGGACGGGCGATGGCCCGCGTGCTCGCGGAGGCCGAGCCGGGCATCGACCTGTCCCGCGCACGCTTCGAGGAGTTCGGCCGGCAGTGGTTCGAGGGGGTGCGCGCCAACCCGGTGATGGTGGCCACGGCGCTGCACGCCAAGGAGCACGGCTACCGGGTCGGGATCCTCAGCAACAACGTCGTCGAGTGGGAGCCCTACTGGCGCGCGATCGTCGCACCGGTCGGCGAGGTCGACTGCATCGTCGACTCCTGCGCGGTGGGCGTCCGCAAGCCCGACCCGGAGATCTTCCGCAGGGCGGAGAAGGAGGCGGACGTGCCCGCGGCGGAGTGCGTGCTGATCGACGACCTCGCCGAGAACTGCGCCGCGGCCCGCTCCGTCGGCTGGCGCGCGGTGCACTTCCGCAACAACGCCCGGACCGTACGCGAGCTGGCGGGCCTGACCGGGCTGCCCGCCCTCGTCTGACGCACCACTCTTCCCCACGGAGGGCACATGACCACCACCGTCACGTCCGCGGCCGTCACCGTCACGGACATACCCCACCTCGACCCCGCCCCGGCCTTCACCGTGCTCGACGAGCGCGGCCCGGGCGGCGTCCCGCTGATCCGGCTGCCGAGCGGCCACAAGGTCGCGCACCTGACCCGGTACGCCGACGTGCACAAGGTGCTGACCGACCCGGCGTCGGGCCGCACCGAGACCAACGTCGAGGACGGGCCCAGCTTCCTGCCGACCGTCATGCCGAAGGAACTCCTGCTCAACCTCGACGCCCCGCACCACGCGCGGGTCCGCGGCTTCGTCGCCGCCGACTACAGCGCCGCGGGCACCGAGCGGCTCCGCCCGGTGATCGACGAGGTGGTGGACGAGGGGATCCGGCGGTTGCGCGCCGGCACGTCCCCGGACCTGTTCACCGACCTCCTCGACCGGGTACCGGTCACCGTGAACGCGCACTTCCTGGGCTTCCCGGTCGAGGACGTCCCGTACTTCCGGCCGTCGTCGCGGATCGTGCAGATCGCCTCGCACGAGGACGTGCCGGACCTGGTGGAGCACTTCTACCGGGTGTACGGCTACGTCCAGGACCTGGTCACCGGCGCCCGCCCGGTGGTGCCCGGCGGCCTGATCGACCGCTTCCGTGCCGACCGGGACCGGGCCGAGCCGCCGATGGACGACGCCGAGCTCACCGGCATCTTCTTCGGCTCGCTGCTCGGGGGCGACCAGAACGTGGTGTCCGTACTGACCAAGTCGCTGTACGCGCTGCTCGCGGCGCCCGCACTGT
The DNA here is from genome assembly GCF_000719345.1 of Streptomyces sp. NRRL F-2664. Lineage (GTDB taxonomy): Bacteria > Actinomycetota > Actinomycetes > Streptomycetales > Streptomycetaceae > Streptomyces. The sequence continues at coordinate 99,682 of NZ_JOFX01000004.1, read as the reverse complement.
GGCGCCGCCTCGCCGACGACCCCGCGATCGCCCCGCGCCTGGCGGAGGAGCTGATCCGGCTGATCCCGCTGGGGGCGATCTCCGCCTTCCCGCGGATCGCCGGCCGGGACCTGGAGACGACCGAGGGGGTCGTGGCGCGGGGCACCGTGGTCTACCCGGACGCCTTCGCCGCCAACCGGGACCCCGAGGCGTTCCCGGACCCGCTGACCGTCGACCCCGACCGGGTGCCGGCCAGGCGGCACCTGCAGTTCGGCTACGGGATGCACCACTGCATGGGTGCCGCGCTGGCCCGCATGGAGATCGTGACCGTCCTGACGCGCCTGGCCCGGGAGTTCCCGGACCTGGCTCTGGCCGTCCACCCGGCGGAGGTGCCGTGGGACGAGGGGACGGTGCTGCGGCGGCCGACGTCGCTGCCGGTGCGGTGGTGAGCCGGGGGACCGGCTGACCCGGCGGCGCCGGTAGGTGCGCAGGCAAGCGGTACAAGGGGCGGGCACGTGGTTCACGTGCCCGCCCTGCGCGCGTGGCGTCCGTCAGCGGGGTTCGCCGAACCACCGGCGCAGCGCGTCGGCCAGCGGTCCCCCGTCCGGGGCCCAGGCGACGTATCCGTCGGGCCGGAGGAGGACGGCGTCCCAGGGCATGGGCACGGGGGTGGTCGCGGGGACCGTGTGCAGGACGTGGCCCCAGCGCGCGGCCTGCTCGCGGTGGACCCGGCCGTCCTCGCCGAGCAGGATCAGCACGGGACGCCCGGGCAGCAGCAGCCGGATCAGGTCGGTCGGGCCGTCGTCCGTGGTGAGCGGCAGGTTGGGCAGGAAGCGGCCCTCCCAGCGCGAGCCGAGTCCGTCCGCCGGGGGGTACGCCGTCTCCTGGGCGCTGATCATCCGGCCGAGGCTTCCCTTCACCTCGTCGAGTCCGAGCAGCTCGGTGACGAGGTCGCGCAGCGGGTCGAGGCCGGGGTCGGGCCGCATGAGGGCCAGCTGGGCCCGCGTGTTGTCGATGACGCGCCGTGCGGCGGGCCGACGTTCGGTGCCGTAGGTGTCGAGCAGGTCCTTGCCGGCGGTGCCCGCGAGGGTGTGGGCGAGCTTCCAGGAGAGGTTGAGCGCGTCCTGGAGGCCGAGGTTGAGGCCCTGCCCGCCCACCGGGAAGTGCACGTGGGCGGCGTCACCGGCGAGGAACACCCGGTCCTTGCGGTAGTCGCGCACCAGGCGGGCGAAGTCGCTGAAGCGGGAGAAGAAGGCCGGGTCGGCCATCGGCACGTCCCGGCCGAGGATGCGCCGGCCCTCGCGGCGGAGCTCGTCGAGGGTGGGCGGGGAGTGCCGGTCGGGGTGCGGGCCGCGGAAGTCGATCGTGATGAACCGGCTGTGTCCGTACGGGTTGACGCCCGCCACCGTCCAGCCGCGGGGGGTGCGGTGCCAGCCGTAGGGCACGTGGTCCGGATCCGTCAGCCGGACCAGGCCCAGCAGGGCGGACACGCTCGCCGGGTGGGTGTCCTCGGCGAAGCCCAGCCGTTCGCGCACGGTGCTGCGGGCTCCGTCCGCACCGACGACGTACTCGGCGGTGAAGCGCCGTACGCCGTCCGGTCCCTCGGCGGTGACCGCGACGGAGTCGGGTCCCTGGTGGAGGCCGGTCACGCGGTGTCCGCGCAGCACGGTGACGCCTCCGGCCCGGGCCCGCTGCTCGAAGTCCCGCTCCAGGTCGGCCTGGGAGCGGCCGACGATGGGGCCGGGCTCGGTGGCGGGGCCGGTGATGACGAGCCCCGGCATGCCCGCGAAGTGGAACGCGTCGGCGCAGGTGCGCCGCAGCCGGTCCTCGGTCGCGGCGTGCGCGGGGAGGTGGCCGCGCCGGGCGAGACCCTGCACGGTGCGGGCGTGCAGGGTGCCGGCCTTGGGCTGGTCGAGGGTCCGCGGTTCGGCTTCGAGCACGATGGTGCAGATGCCGTGGTGCCCGAGCTCGGCGGCCAGGAGCATTCCGACGGGCCCGCCCCCGACGACCAGGACCTGGGCGGTGGCGGGGGCGGGGCGGACGGCGTGCAGGGCACGGTTCATGGGGCGCGGGTCCTTTCCTGGTGCCGCCCCGGCGGTCGGACGGGATGTGCCGCGGGAGGCGCGGCGGCGGCGCGGTGAACGCGGGAGGCCCGGCGCCGTGACGGGGGAATCGGGGCGCCGGGCCGGTCTCGGGGGTGTCGTCCGGGCGGGGAGCGCGCTGCGCGCTCCCCGCGCTCACAGGACGGTCGTGCGGGGGAGGGTCACGCGGCGCTCTTGGCGGGGCCGCCGCGCAGCAGGGCGGCGACGACGGCGCAGAGCACGACGCAGACCGCGGCGAGCCCCCACAGGACGGTGTGGAAGGCGGAGTCGTAGGACTGGGCGAGGAAGTGGGTGAAGCCCTCGGTGTCCACGGCGCCGGAGACCTCGGTGGCGCGCGCGAAGTCGCCGCCCGCGGCCTGGTCGGCGACCCGGTCGGCGTTCGAGGCGCCGGCGTGGTCGCCGATGCCGTCGTCGATGCGGGTGCGGAGGACGGTCGCGAGGGCCGATCCGTACACCGCCACGGCGATGGCCTCGCTGCCGAGCCGCAGCGTGTTGAGGAAGCCCGCGGCCATGCCGGCCTTGGCCGGGTCGATGAGTTCCAGTGCCTGGCCGTCGACGAGTCCTGCGGACAGGCCCATGCCGGCGCCGGTGACGAGCATCGGCAGGGCGACGACGAGGATCTGCACGTCCGGCGAGAAGAGCGTGAGGGCCAGGTCGCCGACGACCAGGCAGGCGAGGCTGACGTAGATGAGGGTGAGCGCCGAGACCCCCCGGGTGACCAGCTTCGCGGCGAGCATCGGGCACACCAGTACGGGCGCGGTGAGCAGCAGCATGATCAGACCGGCGGAGCCGGTGTCGCGGCCGGTGGCGGCGGTCAGGTAGCTCGGCAGGTAGGTGAGCATGGTGACGAAGCCGAAGGACGCGGCGACGGGCACCAGGCACAGGCCGACGAAGCGCCGGTTGCGCAGCACGCTCAGGTCCAGCATGGGGTGTTCCCTGCGGTTCTCGACCGCCGCGAAGACCGCGAGGACCACGACGGCACCCGCGAACAGCGACAGGACCCCGGTGCTGCCCCAGCCCCACTGCGAGCCCTGCACGATGGCGGTCGTCAGCAGGACCATGGCGACGACGAACAGCGCGCTGCCGGGGACGTCGATGCGTGCGCCGCTGCCGCCGTCGGCCGGCATGGCCTTGGCGATGGCGGGCACGGCGAACAGGACGAGGAGCAGGGCGACGGCGTGCACCGCGAACACCCAGCGCCAGCCGAGGCCCTGCACGAGGGCGCCGGCCAGCGAGGGGCCGATCGCCACGCCGACACCGGCGACGGTGCCGAACAGGGCGAACGCCTTGGCGCGGGCCGGGCCGTCGAACACGGTCGCGATGATCGCCGCGCCGCAGGAGAAGATCGCCGCGCCGCCGATGCCGGCGAGGGCGCGGGCCGCGTCCAGCCAGATCACGTCGGTCGCGAGGGCGCTGGCGAGCGAGGCCACGGCGTAGACGGCGGCGCCGGCCGCGAAGGCCTTGACCCGGCCGATGATGTCGGCGACGGATCCCCAGACGAGCGTGAAGCAGGCGAAGGCGACGTTGAAGGCGTTCACCACCCACTGCAGGGGTGCGAGGCCGGCGTCGGTGTCGGCGCCGATGTCCGGCAGCGCGACGGCAGTTCCGGAGATCGACATGGGGACGACGAACACCGCGAGGAGCACCGCGGCCAGGGTGAGGGTGCGGCCCGGCTGCCCTTGTGCCTGTACGGGTGGTGCGGCCGACGGCGTGGTCTGCGTACTCATGGGGGCACAACTCCAGGCTCGGCCCGGCCGGCGGCGCGACCAGGTACGGTTGAGATCGAACCTTAAGCTGACACAGGAGAGAGGTATGATGCAACCCGTACCTCAGGAAGGAGTCCGCGATGCCCGATGAGGACGGCCACCCCTCCGTCGAGGAGATGACCCTCCCGGCCGTACTGAGCGCGCTCGCCGACCCCCTGCGCTACGCGGTCGTCTCCGCGCTGCTGCGGGAGCCGGAGGGCACCGCGCGCACCTGCGCGTCCTTCAACCTGCCGGTCTCGAAGTCGACCATCACCCACCACTTCCGCGTCCTGCGCGAGGCGGGCCTGGTGGGACAGGTCGACCGCGGCAACAGCAGGGCCGCGACCCTGCGCCGGACGGAACTGGACGAGCGCTTCCCCGGCCTGCTGGATCTGATCCGCGCCAACCTCTGACATCCGCCGCGGGGTGGCCGTTGATTGTCCGGAGGCAGCGCGTGCTTCCGGCCAACGGGACGGTGCCGTGCAATGGGCCGGGTCCGACCGACGCCAAGGAGCCGCCGTGTCCCCCCTCGCCCCGACCGCTCCCTCCGGGGCCGCGCGCTCGCCCGTACGCGCCCCCGTCCCGGCCGGGACCTGAGGTGCCGGCCAGGGTGACGGTCGTCGGCGGCGGGGTGCTCGCCCTGCTCACGGCGGTCGAGTGCGTGCTCGACGGGCACCGCGTCACGGTCGTGGCGGAAGGCCCCGGCCCGGACGCCGGGGCCGGCCGCGCGGGCCCGAACCGGATCCTGCGGGCCCTGCACCCCGCTGACCCAGGGGCCACGGCGGCGGCGCTCCGGGCGCACCACCGCTGGATCGAACTGGAGGACCTGCTGCTGACCCGCTTCTACGAGCGGGTCGGCGCCCTCACCGTGCTGCCGCCCGCCGCGGCGGCGGCCGGCGCGGCCCTCCTCCGCACCGCCGGGGGCACCGCCAGGGAGCTGACCGCGGCCGGCCTGTCCGCCCGCTACCCGCACCTGAACGCGACCGGCGGCCTCGGTGCGGTACTGGAGGAGGAGGCGGGCGTCCTGCTGGCCGGGCGGGCCCTCGCCGCCTGCACCGGATGGCTGAGATGGCAGCGGGACGTGGAGCTGGTCGAGCACCGCGCCGTGACGGCAGTCGACGCGGGGAGCGGCACCGTACGGCTGGCGGACGGGCGGGTGCTGCACGGGGACGCGGTGCTGCTGGCGGCCGGCCCCCGGTCCCGGAAGCTGCTGCCGCCGGAGGTCGCCGGGCGGGCGACCCTCTACCGGCAGTCCTTCCTGCACTGCCGGGTCCCCCGGCAGCAGGCCCGGGCGTGGGCGGCCACCCCGGCCGTCGCCCTCGCGACCACGGGCGCAGTCCGGCTGGTCCCGCCGGTGGCGGGCGCGGGGCTGCGCCTCACCTCGGCCGCGGCCCGCCGGGTGGTGGACGGCATCACCGACCACACCACCGGCGCGCACTGGCAGCGCGTACTGGAGCGGGAGTTCGCCGACGTCCTGCCCGGCTTCGGGCCGGCCTGGGTGACCGCGGCCGAGGACGCCTACTCCACGGACTTCACCCCGGACGGCGGACCGCCGACGGCCGAGCTGGGCGCTGCCGGCTACGCCTGCGCCGCCGATGGCGGGCGGTCCTTCGGACTCGCACCGCTGCTCGCCCGGTCCCTCGCCGACCGGCTGACCGGCCCGGCCGCACCCTCGGCCGCCCCCGTGCCGCAGTTCGCGCCGACCGGCTAGGCGTGCGCGCCCCGGACCCGGGTGGCCACGGCCGGGACCGTGCGGGGGGCGGCGGCCGGGGGTTCCTGTGTCGGGTCCGGCTGGGTCAGGGCGAACGCCCGCGCCATCGGCGGCAGTCCGTACTGCCCCGGCAGGTCGCCGTGGTCGAGGAGCCCGGCGTCCAGGAGCCGTTCGAGAAGGTCCTCGACCGGCTGCGCGGACCGCTCGACCAGGGCGGCGAGTTCCTCGGCGGAGCCGTACACGACGTCGTCCACGGACGGCGGGTGCTCGGAGCCGGCGAACTGGCGCAGCATCAGGCGGGCCCACGGCGCCAACTGCCGGTAGGCGCCGTCGAGACGGGTGGCCAGGGCGTCGTCGCCCGCCCGCAACCGGGCCAGGAACCGGCCGGGCTCCCGCCGGCGGTCGCCGACCAGGTCCGCCACCGCGTGCCGGAGCATCCACTCCGGGCGGGCCGCGATGCGCCGTGCCGCCAGGTTCAGCGCCAGCGGCAGGTCCCCGCAGGCGTCGGCGAGGAGCAGGCAGGCACGCGGCTCGGCACCGACCCGGTCCCCGCCCAGCAGGTGCGCCAGCAGCTCCATGGACGCGTCACGTTCCAGGACGGGCACCCGGATCCGGCGCACTCCGTCCAGGCCGAGCAGCCGGGAGCGGCTGGTGATCAGGATGCGGCTCTCGGGCGCGGCCGCCAGCAGATCCCGCACCTGGTGCTCGTGCTGCACCCCGTCGAGTACGACGAGCAGCCGCCGGCGGTGGAGGAGGGACCGGTACAGACCCAGGCGCTGCCCGGGGGCGGCGGGGACGCGGTCGGCGGGGATGCCCAGCGCCTCCAGGAAGCCGCCCGCGATCCCGGCGGCGTCCCCGGGCCCGCCGACGGCCGGGTCCAGACACGCGTACAGCTGTCCGTCGGGCAGGCCCGCCGCCAGCTCGTGGGCCAGGCGCAGGGCGAACGCCGAAGTGCCCGCACCGACCTGGCCGCTGATCACCAGCGGTGATGGCGGCCGCTCCCCGCCGTGGCACCGGGCGGTCAGGGACCGGGCCTGCTGCAGCAGAGCGGCCCGTCCCACCAGGGGGTGGGCCTCCATCGGCAGCTGCGCCGGCGGGGGGACGACGGCCCGCACGTCGGCGGCCCGCAGTTCGTTCTCGTGGTGCGCCTGGAGCGCCTTGGCCGCCGGCCGCGGGGTGCCCGCGTCACGCTCGGTGCGCGCCGCCTCGTGCCAGCGCCGTTCCCAGCCCGCGCGGTCGCCGCCGCACGCCTCGGCGAAGGCGAGGGCCACCTGGAGGGTGGGCAGGCGGTACCCGGCGGCCGCCTCGGACAGCACCGACGCGGAGAACATCGCCCGGGTGGCCATCTCGCGGTAGCCGGGGCTGCCCGCGGCGGCCCGCAGCATGCGCAGTTCCCGGGCGAACGCGGTGACGGGTCCGGCGTCGGGGGCCAGCGGTCGCTCCAGTCTTCCCACACTCGTCTCCCTCGGCACTCGCTTCGGTCCGCGGCCCTGTCCGGGCCTGCCGTGAACTGTCCGCGGGGGGCTTCCTGATCCGCTCCCGGATGCTTACCGGCTGCCGGAGGGAACCCCTATGATCCGGTTGACATGGCCCTGGTCAGGGCCTGTTTCTTACGGGGGGATGTCCGATGGCGGGGGCGGATACGGGGACCGGGGAGAGAAGCGGGCAGGGCCCGGAGGGGGGTTGTCTGCGCTTCAACGTGCTCGGCTCGCTGGAAGGCTGGGCGGACGGGGAACGGCTGAGGCTGGGGGGATCGATCCAGGAACGCGTGCTGTGCACGCTGCTGCTCGCATCGGGCCGGGTGGTGCCCGTCGCCCGGCTGGTGGAGGCCACCTGGGAGACGGACCCGCCGGTGACCGCCGCGCACCAGGTCCGCAAGGCCGTCGCGGACCTGCGCCGCCGCATCCCGGCCGGCACGGCGGTGATCGCCACGGACGGGCCCGGCTACCGCGCCGTGGTGACGGACGGCCAGGTGGACCTGCTGGAGTTCGACGCGCTGTCCAGGGCGGCGGCGCAGGCCGTGCGGGAGGGGGACCGCCCGGCGGCCGCCGAGCACCTGCGGTCCGCGCTCGGGCTGTGGCGGGGCCCGGTCCTGTCCGGTACGGGCGGATCGGTGATCGGAGCCGCCGCGACGGCGCTGGAGGAGCGCCGGCTGGCCGCGGCCGAGCAGTTCTTCGACGTCTCCCTCGCGCTGGGCGAGAGCGGGGGGCTCGTGTCCGAGCTGCGTGCTCTGATCACGCAGCACCCGCTGCGGGAGACGCTGCGCGGGCAGTTGATGCTGGCGCTGTACCGCTCGGGACGGCAGGCCGAAGCGCTCAAGGAGTACGCCGAGGTCCGCGGGCTGCTCGTCGACGAGCTCGGGATCGACCCCGGCCCCCGGCTGGCCAGGCTGTACGAGGCGATCCTGCGGGACGACCCCGAACTGGCGGCCCCCCAACGGCCCGGCCCGGGGCGGCCCGCGGCCGGGACCGACGCGGGCGCCGCCGAACCGGCGGCCCCCGTGCCGTCGGCGCCGGCCCCCGCCATCGCCACCGCGCAGGCCGAGCCGGCCTCCGGGACGCCGCAGCCGCAGCCCTCGCCCACCGGGCCGGCGGCGGACGAGGCGCCGTGCACCCTCCCGTACGACCTGCCCGACTTCACCGGCCGCGCCCGCGAACTCGGCCGGCTCCTCGACTACGCCCGGAGCGCCTGCCGGGGCGGCGAGGGGTACTCCCGCATCGTGGCCATCGACGGCATGGGAGGCATGGGGAAGACCACCCTCGCCGTGCACGCCGCCCACCGGCTGGCCCGGCAGTACCCCGACGGGCAGCTCCACATCGACCTGCGCGGTTTCACCCCGGGCGGCAGCCCCGTCTCGCCCGCCGCGGCCCTCGACGCCCTGCTGCGCACCCTCGGCACACCCGGTGACCGGATCCCGGAGGACCTGGAGGGACGTACGGCCCTGTGGCGGGCCCGGCTGGACGGCCGCCGGGTGCTGCTGCTGCTCGACAACGCGGTCGACGCCCAGCAGATCCGGCCGCTGCTGCCGGCCTCGCCGGGCTGCCTCGTCCTGATCACGAGCCGCGGGCGGCTCCTCGACCTCGACGGGGTCGAGTGGGTGTCCATCGGGATGATGGAACCCGAGGACAGCGCCCGCCTGATGACCGAGACGCTCGGCGTGGCCAGGGTGACCGCCGAGCCGGAGGCCTCGGCCGAACTGGCCGAACTGTGCGGCCACTTGCCGCTCGCTCTGCGGATCGCCACCGCCCGGCTGCGCAACAGGCCGCGCTGGACGGTGCGCTACCTCGTCGAGCGGCTGCGCGACGAGACGCGGCGGATGGACGAGCTGAGTTCGGGGGAGCGCAGCGTCGCGGCTACCCTGCGCCTGTCGTACCTGGCGATGGACGAGGACTACCGCACCGCGTTCCGCATCCTCAGCCTCTACCCGTGCGCCGGTACTGACGTGTACTCGGCGGCCGCGCTCCTCGGCACGGCCGTGCGGGACGCCGAGGACGCACTGGAGTTCCTGCTGGACGTGCATCTCGTCCAGCAGCCGGACATCGGCCTGTACACCTTCCACGATCTGGTGCGGACCTTCGCGCAGAGCCTGCGGGGACCGGCGACGGCCCAGGACGACGCGGCGGCGGTCGAGCGGCTGCTCGGCTACTGCATGACGACCTCGGACGCGGCCTGCGAAGTGCTCTTCCCGGGCCGCGAGCAGCGGCCCACCGGGATCCCGCCCTACCGGGGGGAGCGGCCCTCCTTCCGGGCTGCCGACGAGGCCGTGAGCTGGTTCGACCGGGAACAGGCGGGGCTGCTCGCGGCGGTCTCCCTCGCCGAGCGCTCCGGCCACGACCGGTACGCGGCCTGCCTGAGCCGCAACGTCGGCTTCCACCTGCATGCGCAGGGGCAGCTCGACGAGTTCTGGAGCGTCGGGCACCTGGCTGTCGCCGCGGCCCGCCGGCTCGACGACCCCGCTCTGCTCGGTATCAGCCTGGCCAATCTGGGGGCGGCCTGCTGGAAGCTGGGCCGCTTCGAAGAGGGACTGGAGGTGGCCAAGGAGGCGCGGGCCACGGCGGTCCGCGCCGGGGACCGGCACACCGAGGCGCACAGCGACTCGACCACCGGCCTGCTGATGTCGATGCTCGGACGGTACGGGGAGGCCCTGCCCCTGCTGGAGCGGTCCGTCGCGCTGGCCCGGGACCTGGGCAACCTGCGGGCGGAGGCCGAGACGCTCAGCACGCTCAGCACGCTGTACGAGCGGTGGGGCCGCTATCCGGAAGCGGTCCGCGCCGCCCGGCGGGCCATCGGGATCGGCCGCGAACTCGGCTACCGCAGCAACGAGATCGCGGCCCTGACCGACCTGGCCTTCGCCCAGGTGGGCCTCGACGCGTACCCGGACGCGGACGACACGTTGAAGCGGGCCCGGGACCTGTGCGACGAGACGCGTTCGCCGGGGGACGTCGCCCTGGTGCTGGCCCTGTCCGCCCGGGTCGCCCACGAGCGCGAGGACGACGCGGCCGCGCGGGCGTTCGCCGGGCGGGCCCTGGCACTGGGCCGGGCCAGCGGGGCGCTGATCCGGCTCGCCAAGGTGGAGAACGTCCTCGGCCGGGTGCACGCGGCATGGGGGGAGCACCGGCAGGCCCATGGGCTGCACGCCCACGCCCACAGGGTGGCCTCGGCGACCAGCTTCCGGGCGGAGGAGGCCGCCGCCCTGGTCGGCCTCGCCCAGGCGGCCGAGGCGCTCGGGGACCCGTCGGCGGCGGCCGTGCACCGCACGGCGGCGGAGGCGCTGTTCGACGTCATGGGGCTGCCTGCGCACCGGCGCGCCTACTGACCACCCGCCCGCCGACGCGGAGGCGCCCCGTACCGGATCCGCGGTACGGGGCGCCTGTACCTCCTGCACGGCGGGCGGGCCGGGCCGGGCGGGGCGGGTCAGGGGGCGGGGTACGGGGAGGGCATGCCCGGGCCCTTGTCGTCCGCGAGCACCTCGTACGCCTGGTGTCCGGGGGTCCGGCCGGTCTCCTGCGACGCGGCGCCCGCTCCCATCACCAGGGCCGCCGCGAAGATCCCGATCAGTCCGACCAGCTTGCTGCGCATGTGCTGAACCCCCTGGTGTAGTACCGGTGTGCGGCTTCCGTGTGGTGGTGCCGCTCTCGACAGGACCCACAGTGGCCCAGTCCCTTACCGGTCCGTTCCCCTCTCGCTACCGCTCCCGGCGGTGGCGCGGGAACGGTGGTCGCCGGGCCGTCGCCGGTCCGGTTCCACGGCCGCCGCGATGCGCGATCCGCGCGCGCCGACCAGGACATCCGTGCGCGTGGTGCCGCGCTCGTAGCCGACCAGGTCCAGCAGCGCCCGCACCGTCGCGCGGATCCCGGCCCGCTCCGCCTCGGGCAGGGGCGGCGCATCACCCTCCGGAGTGATCCCGGCGACCAGGTGCATACCGTCGACGGTCAGCGTCTCGACGTGGAACTTCCACCCCGTCAGGAGCTCCTCGACGAGATAGGGGGCGCCGTGGCGGGCGGCCCGGGCCCGCTCGGCCCAGCGGTCGAGCCCGGGCCGGTCGTGCACCGGTACGGTCCACCAACGGCCGTACACGTCGGCGGACTTGATGACGACGGGCAGCGGGAAGTCCTCGGCGGTCGCGTACGCCTCGGCCACGGTGCGCGCCTCCTCGGCCCGTACGGCCGAGGTACGGCTCTGGTTCAGGACGCGCCGCACCGCGACCGCGTCGGGCAGGGTGCCCGCGGGACCGGGGCGGGGCGGGGCGAGGTCCTTGAGCACCGCCTCGGCGGCGGACGCCGCTCCGCCGGCGAGGCCCCGTGCGAGATCGCCCGCGAGGTACAGGACGTGCCCGATCCCGTGGGCGAGGACCGTGTCCGCCAGCAGGGCGCGCAGTGCGGCGGCGTCGCCGAAGTCCGCCCGCAGGATCCGCTCCGGCGGCAGCGGGGAGGGGAGGGCGCCGCCCGGGGGCCACCCCGCGGTGTCGGACACCACCCAGACGTCGAGGCCCGCGTCGACCGCGGCGTGCAGGAGCCCCGGCCCGGGCCTGGCCAGAACGACGCGCTCAGCGGCCTGTCTGATGCTCACAGTCTTCTCCTCCATCGTGTCCCACGATGCTGGGGCCGTCCCTTCCCGGTCCCTTACCGGTGCGTTCCCTGGCGGCTGCGGGTCCCCCGGGCGGCCCCGGTCGCCGGGCCGCCCGCCGCCCGGTGGCGGACAGTGGGGAGAAGGGCATCGGCCCAGGGGGAACCTCACGCCGGAGGCGCAGACATGGGACTCTTCGATTTCCTGAAGTCCGACAAGAAGAAGACGCAGGAGCAGGTGCAGCAGCGTACGGACCCGGGGGCGGGCCCCTCCCGGAGCGCCGCGGCCGACGCCGCCTCGGCGACGCGGGCCGCCGCCGAGCGCATGGCGGCCGCCGCGCCGCCCGGGCGGGGTACCGGTCCGGCCACCCCGACCCCCGGCTCCGCGGCCCACAAGGCCGTGCCCGCGACGCCCAGGCCCGCCGCGATGCCGAAGCCGGAGCCGCCGTCCACCCGGCCGGGGGCGGCGCACACGCCGACACCGCACTCGGCCGCCCACAAGGCGGTGCCCGCGGCGCCGGTGGGCAAGCCGCAGCCCGCCGCGGGGAAGCGCACGTACACCGTGCGGCAGGGCGACACGCTCGCCGCGATCGCCGCCCGCGAACTCGGCAACGAGGCCCGCTGGCGCGAACTCCACGCCATGAACCGGGCCGTCGTCGGCGCCGACCCCGAGCCGCTCCGGCCGGGCACCGTCCTGACGCTCCCGGGCTGACACCCCGCTGCGCCCGCACGCCAAAGGGCCCGGACCCCGAGGGGTCCGGGCCCTTGCGGCACCGTTCCTAGTGGCCCGGGCCCGGCTCCGGTCCGGCGGAGCCGGCCTCGCGCTCCTTCTCCGCCAGCTCGTCGTCGAAGTTCGCCGGGGCTGCGTCGCGGTCCGACAGCTCGGTGGCCGCCGGCGGCTCCACCAGCCAGTCGGGGTTCGACTGCTGGTCCCACCAACGCCACGCCGCGTAGGCGCCGGCTGCGAGCAGGCCGATCAGCGCGGCCCCCTTCAGCACCCGGCCGCGGCGCTGGGCCCGCTCGTGCTTGCGCACGAGCTTCTGCACTTCCTTCGCCGTCACCTGGCCGCGCAGCGCGGCCAGGGCCGCGGCCGAACGGGCCGCGGCCTCCTCGGCCACGGGCGTGGCGGCCGCGAGGGCGCTCTCGATCTTCGGCTGCGTGTAGTCGGCCGCATGACGGGCCGCCAGACGCGTCTGATGGACCGCCAGCGTCGCCGCCCGGTCCACGGGGGTCGGCACATGCGCCCGCGCCGCCTTCAGGCGTGGGTGCAGGTGGCAGTCGTACGTCATCCGGGCCTGGCGTGCGGCGCCGCTGGCTGCCTGGGACACCATCGGCGTCAGCCGTTCGTTGGCTTCGTGGGCGTAGTGCACCGCAGCGTCCCTGGCGGATTCCGCGTACGGCGCCACCATTTCAGCCGCGTACCGCACGCTCTCCTTGGCGCTCTCCGCTGCCAGGCGCGCGCTGTCCTTGCCGGTCACGGGATCCTCCTCCTCGGTGGCGGACACAGTTCACCTTTCCACCCTTTGTCGGATCATGCCTGTCACATCGCCGACCGGCATGCGTGACAGGGCATACGGGTGGAGGATTTCAGTGCCGCGGAGCCCTCCGTGCGACCATCTGGACCGACAGTTATGACTAGGGAAGGCAGATCCGTGGCCGAGAAGCTCTACGCCACCCTGAAGACCACCCACGGCGACATCGAGATCGAGCTGCTGGAGAACTTCGCGCCGAAGACCGTCCGGAACTTCGTCGAACTCGCCACGGGCGCCCGCGAGTGGACCCGTCCCACGGACGGCCAGAAGACCACGGACCCGCTGTACGACGGCACCGTCTTCCACCGCGTCATCAGCGGCTTCATGATCCAGGGCGGCGACCCCCTCGGCAACGGCACCGGCGGTCCGGGCTACGCGTTCGCGGACGAGTTCCACCCCGACCTGGCCTTCACCAAGCCGTACCTGCTCGCCATGGCCAACGCCGGCCCGGGCACCAACGGCTCGCAGTTCTTCATCACCGTCGCCCCCACCGCGTGGCTGACGCGCAAGCACACCATCTTCGGCGAGGTCACCGACCCGGCGAGCCGGAAGGTCGTCGACGCCATCGCCGCCGGCGCCACCAACGCGCGCACCGAGCGTCCGCTGGAGGACGTGGTCATCAAGTCCGTCGTCGTCGAGAGGCGCTGACGCACGCTGCCGCCGCGCACCGCCCCGTCCGCGCCGTCTTCCCGGCCGTCTCCCTCCGCTCCGCCCGATCCCCCGCACCGCCCCGGTCGCCCGGGAACCTTTCCGCCCCGCCCGTCCGTACTGGTTGTGTACCGGACCGGTGGGGCGCACGCCCTGCCGCCGCCGACCGAGGGGACCGATGGACACCGACCGTCTGCCGGGCTGCTACCGCCACCCGGACCGCGACACGGGGATCAGCTGCACCCGCTGCGAGCGCCCGATCTGCCCCGAGTGCATGATCAGCGCCTCGGTCGGCTTCCAGTGCCCCGAGTGCGTCCGCCAGGGCTCTGGCACCGGCCACCGCCCCGGCGCCAACGCGCCGCGCACCCTCGCGGGCGGCCGGGTGGCGGAGGACCCCCAGCTGGTCACCAAGATCCTCATCGGGACCAATGTCGCCGTCTTCTTCCTCGGTCTCCTGGCCCCGGCGCTGGCGGTGCAGCTCCAGCTGCTGGGCGGGTACGTCGACTACCCGGGCGGCCCCGTCCACGGCGTCGCCGTGGGCGAGTACCACCGGCTGCTCACCTCGGTGTTCCTGCACACCCAGTGGTGGCACATCATCAGCAACATGATCGCGCTGTGGGTGATCGGCGGTCCGCTGGAGGCCGCTCTCGGCCGCAGCCGGTACCTCGCCGTCTACCTGCTGTCCGGTCTGGGCGGGAGCGCCCTCGTCTATCTCCTGACCGAGCCGTACGTCCCGACCGTCGGCGCGTCGGGGGCGATCTTCGGCCTGCTCGGCGCGACCGTCGTGCTGGCCCGGCGGCTGCGGTACGAGATGCGGCCGCTGATCATCATGGTCGGGCTGATGCTGGTGCTGACCTTCGTACCGTTCGGCGGCTATGTGCGCGTGTCCTGGCAGGCCCACGTGGGCGGCCTGATCACCGGGGCGCTGGTCGGCCTGGGCATGCTCCTGCCGACCGGCGCCCGCAGTCGCGCCTACGTCCAGTGGGGCACCTGTGCGGTGGTGTTCCTGCTGGCAGCGGCGCTGATCATGGCCCGCACGGCGGAACTCACCTGATCACACCGGCGTCAACTCTCCACAGAGTTATCCACAGATCTTCTGTCTTTTCCTCAGGTGTGGATGACGCTGTGGATAACTCCTGGGGAGAGCTTCCGTCAGGGGCCGGGAGGTGCTACTTCCACTGCGTGGAGACGCCGAATCCCGCCGCGATGAAGCCGAAGCCGACCACGATGTTCCAGTTGCCGAGCGCCTCGACCGGCAGCTGGGTCTCGGTCACGTAGAAGACGACGATCCACGCGAGACCGATCAGGAAGAACGCCAGCATGACCGGGGCGACCCAGCTGCGGTTCGTCAACCGGATGCTCTGCGGCTGCCGCGTGGGCGGCGGGGTGTAGTCGTCCTTCTTGCGGATACGTGACTTCGGCACGAGGGGCTCTCCTGTCGATGCGCTGGGGACCTGGCCTGCCCCGGGCGTCCGTTAGCGTAGTGGACCTGTGGCGTTGAAGGAGAAGGGTACGTTGAGCAATTCAGACGACTCCTCCGCGGGTCCCCGTCGCCGGGCCAGGCCGGTCCGGTTGCTGACGGCCGCCGTCTTCGCCCTGGCCGGGCTGCTCTTCGTCACCAGCTTCAACACCTCCAAGGGTACGAACATCCGGACGGACGCCTCCCTCCTCAAACTGTCGGACCTGATCAAGGAACGCAGCCAGGACAACGCCGAGCTGGAGGAGAGCACCGCGGCGGCCCGCGGCCGCGTGGACGCCCTCGCCGACCGCGACGACGGCAGCACGCAGGCGCAGGACGCGAAGCTGGCCGCCCTGCGCGCCGCCTCCGGCACGGAGGAGCTGTCCGGCAAGGGCCTGACCGTCACCCTCAACGACGCCCCGCCGAACGCCACCGCGCGCATCCCCAACGTGCCCGAGCCGCAGCCCAACGACCTGGTGATCCACCAGCAGGACCTCCAGGCCGTGGTGAACGCCCTGTGGCAGGGCGGCGCCGAGGGCATCCAGGTCATGGACCAGCGGCTGATCTCCACCAGCGCGGTGCGCTGCGTGGGCAATACCCTGATCCTCCAGGGCCGCGTCTACTCGCCGCCGTACAAGATCTCTGCCGTTGGCGACCCGGCCGCGCTGAAGAAGGCCCTCGCCGCCTCCCCCGCCCTGCAGAACTACCAGCTGTACGTGAACGCCTACGGCCTCGGCTGGAAAGTGGACGAGCACAGGGCGCTGACACTTCCCGCCTACTCCGGCACAGTGGACCTCCATCATGCGAAGCCGGTGGGCACCACCCCGTGACCGGATCCGTCCCGATGCCGTCCTGCGTGCGGCGGTGCGGACGCTCAGCGAGGTGTGCCTGACGGCGGGCACGCTCATCGTGCTCTTCGTCGCCTACGTCCTGCTGTGGACGGGGGTCGAGGCGGACCGGGCCGCGGCCGGCGAGACGGCCCGGATGCGCGACCGCTGGGCGGCCGAAGCCGCCTCGCCGTCCCCGCCGGCGGCCCCGGCCGCCGCCCCCGGGTCCGCCGCCCCCGAGGAACCCCGGTACGCCCCCGGCCGGGCCTTCGCCGAGATGTACGTCCCCCGCTTCGGCCGGGACTGGGTCCGGCCCGTCCTGGAGGGTACGGACGCCGAGCTGCTCAAGCGGGGCCTGGGCCACTACGCCTCGACCGCCCGCCTCGGGGCCGTCGGGAACTTCTCCGTGGCCGGCCACCGCCGCACGTACGGGGACCCCTTCAAGGACTTCCCGAAGCTGCGCCCGGGGGACGAGGTCGTCCTCCAGGACGCGCGGACCCGGTACACGTACACGATCCGCGGCGGACCCGTGCGCACCCTGCCCACCGACGTCGCCGTGGTCGCCCCGGTCCCCGGGAAGTCCCCGTTCACGATGCCCGGCCGGTATCTGACGCTGACCACCTGCGACCCGGAATGGGGCCACAGCCACCGGCTGGTGGTGTGGGCGGAACTGACCGGGACGCGCGCGGCGGGCCAGGACGGGACCGGGGGTTCCTCCGGGTGACCCCCTCGGCCGGGCCGCTGGCTTTAGTCTGTTCGCGTACCGCCCCCGCGGTGCGGTGAACGAATGTGGACGAAAAGGAATCAGGCGGCATGTACGGCTGGATCTGGCGGCATCTGCCGGGCAACGCGTGGGTCCGCGCGCTGATCTCTCTCGTACTGGTCCTCGCCGTGGTCTTCGTACTGTTCCAGTACGTCTTCCCCTGGGCCGAGCCACTCCTTCCGTTCAATGACGTGACGGTGGACGAGGGATCGGGAGCCACTCCGTGAGCGCACGCATTCTGGTGGTAGACAACTACGACAGCTTCGTCTTCAACCTGGTCCAGTACCTCTACCAGCTCGGAGCCGAGTGCGAGGTACTGCGCAACGACGAGGTCGCCCTCGCCCATGCCCAGGACGGCTTCGACGGCGTGCTCCTCTCCCCCGGGCCGGGCACGCCGGAGGAGGCGGGCGTCTGCGTCGACATGGTCCGGCACTGCGCCGAAACCGGTGTCCCCGTCTTCGGCGTCTGCCTCGGCATGCAGTCGATGGCGGTCGCCTACGGCGGCGTCGTGGGCCGTGCCCCCGAGCTGCTGCACGGCAAGACCTCGCCGGTGGAGCACGAGGGCCTCGGCGTGTTCGCGGGCCTGCCCTCGCCGTTCACCGCTACCCGATACCACTCCCTCGCGGCCGAGCCCGCGACCCTGCCCGACGTCCTGGAGGTCACCGCCCGGACCGAGGACGGGATCATCATGGGCCTGCGCCACCGGGAGCACGACGTCGAGGGCGTGCAGTTCCACCCCGAGTCGGTGCTGACCGAGTGGGGCCACCGGATGCTCGCGAACTGGCTGGTGCGCTGCGGCGACGCGGGCGCGGTGGAACGCTCCGCGGGGCTGGCCCCGGTGGTGGGCAAGGCCGTCGCGTGACGACCGTCGCGCCGTCCGCGCCCACCGGGGGCCGGGCCGCGCGACGCAGGGCAGCGCAGGAGGCCGCGAAGCGGGCCGCCAGGAACACCCGCAGGCGGGGCGGGCGGCGGCGCAAGCGGCCGGCGTCCGGCGGCCCGGTGGTCATCGCGAGCCGGCTGGGCGGGGAGCTCTTCATCACGGCGGGTCTGGTGATGCTGCTGTTCGTCGCCTACCAGCTCTGGTACACGAACGTGGTGGCCGAACGCGCGGCGGACGGCGCGGCCGGCTCCCTGCGCCAGACCTGGGAGCGGCAGCCCGAGGGCGGCGCGGCGGCACCGCCGGTGACGGCCTTCGAGCCCGGCCAGGGCTTCGCCATCCTGCACATCCCCAAGCTCGACGTGAAGGTCCCCGTCGCCGAGGGCATCAGCAAGCCGAAGGTGCTGGACAAGGGCATGGTCGGGCACTACGGCGAGGGCGCCCTGAAGACCGCGATGCCGGCCGACCCGCAGGGCAACTTCGCGGTCGCCGGACACCGCAACACCCACGGCGAGCCGTTCCGCTACATCAACCGGCTGGTGCCCGGGGATCCGGTCGTGGTCGAGACCCGGGACGCCTACTACACGTACGAGATGACCTCGGCGCTCGCACAGACACCGCCGACGAACGTCGGGGTGATCAAACCGGTGCCGGAGGGCTCGGGGTTCACCTCCCCGGGCCGGTACATCACGCTGACCACCTGCACCCCGGAGTTCACCAGCACCTACCGGATGATCGTATGGGGCAGGATGACCGGTGAACGCCCCCGCAGCCAGGGCCCACCGCCCGCGCTGACCAGTTAAGGACGAAGCAAGCAGTGTCTCGTGCCAGTCGCCGCACCGCGGCCCCGCCCGCCCACGGCCGCAGTGTGCTCGCCGGGTTCCTGAGCCTGCTGGGCGAGGTCCTGATCACCGTGGGCCTCGTGCTGGGCCTGTTCGTGGCCTACTCGCTGTGGTGGACGAACGTGCTCGCGGACCGGCAGGCCGCCGCGCGCGGCGACGAGGTCCGCCGCCAGTGGCAGGACGCGCCCCCCGCGCAGGCCGGGCCCGGGGCGCTGGACACCCGGGGCGGGGTCGGCTTCCTGCACGTGCCGGCCATGAGGAACGGCGAGGTGCTCGTCAAGGCGGGCACGGCCCCGGACGTCCTCGACGACGGCGTCGCCGGCTACTACACGGAGCCGGTGAAGTCGGCGCTGCCCTGGGACGAGAAGGGGAACTTCTCGCTCGCAGCGCACCGGGACGGGCACGGCGCGAAGTTCCACCACATCGACAAGGTGAAGAACGGCGACGCGATCGTCTTCGAGACCCGCGACACCTGGTACGTGTACAAGGTCTTCGCGGAGCTGCGCCAGACCTCCAAGTACAACACCGACGTGATCAACCCGGTCCCCAAGCAGTCCGGCAGGACCGCCCCCGGCCGCTACATCACCCTCACCACCTGCACGCCCGTCTACACCTCGAAGTACCGCTACATCGTCTGGGGCGAACTGGTCCGCACGGAGAAGGTCGACGCCAAGCGCACCCCGCCCGCCGAACTGCGCTGAGGCCACGCCCGACCGGGCCTCCAGGGCCCGTCAGGGGCCCGCGGGCGCCCGGAAGCCCCCAGGGAGCCCCCGCAAGCCCGGACGGCGTCCACACGGCCGTCCGGAGCGCTCCGGACGGCCGTCGTACGAAAGGTCCGGCCCCTCCCGCGGGAGGGGCCGGACCTTTTCGCCGTACCGGGTGGTGCCGTCCGCACTACCGGCGGCCGTTGCCGCCGGTCAGGCCGCCGAAGATGCCGCCGTTGTTGCCGCCGTCCTGCTGGCCCGCGACCGTGAACAGGTTGACGGCCTGCCCGGAGGTGCCGGGGGTGCCGGGCTGCGGGTCGGTGCCGACCACGATCGCGTTGTCGTCCGACGGTCCGGCGACGATGCCGACCCGCAGGTTGGCGCGCTTGAGGTCGTCCTTGTACTGGCCGACCGTGCGGCCGGCGAAGTTCGGGACGACCGTCGCCTGCGCGGCCTTGGCGATGGTGATGTTCACCGTCTTGTTCTGCTCCAGCTGCTGGCCCGCGGCGAACTGCTGGCCGATGACCGTGCCGGGAGCGGCTCCGGGCTGGTCGGACTCCGTGACGCTGCCGAGCCGCAGGTTGACGGCCTTGAGCGCCTTCTCCGCCTCGTCCTTGGTCTTGCCCTTCAGCTCGGGCACCTCGGACTTGGACTGCTCCTTGGCGACCGTCAGCGTGATCACGCTGTTGCGCTCGGCCTCGGTACCGGCCTTCGGGCTCTGCTCCAGGACGGTCCCCGGGGTGCGTTCGGACTCCTGGGTCTTGCGCTCGACCTGGAAGCCCTTGTCCTTCAGCGCCTTCTCCGCCTCCTCGTACTTCATGTTGAGCACGTCGACGACGGAGATCTTCGGGGCGCCCGAGGAGACGGTCAGCGTGACCGTCGTGCCCTCGTCGACCTTGGTGCCGGCCGCCGGGTCCTGCTTGCAGACATTGCCCTTGGGCTGGTCCACGCAGGCCTCGTCGGCCGCCTTGGCCACCTTGAGCTTGGAGTTCACGACGCTCTTCGTCGCCTCGTCCAGCGTCTGGCCGACGACCTTGGGCACGTTGGGCCGGTTGTCGGCCGTGTCCCCGAACAGGGAGCGGCCGATGAGGATCGCGCCGACCAGGACGAGGATGCCGGCCGCCACCAGCAGCACGGTGGACGCCCTGCTCTTCTTCTGCTGGCGCCGGTGCGGGCCCTGGTCGTAACCGCCGGAGCCCTGGTCCCCGTAGCCGTAGCCGCCGTCGCCCGGGGGCATGGGCGGCATCATCGACGTCTGGGCGCCCGCGTCGGAGGTGCGCAGGGCCGTGGTCGGCTGGTCGTAGCCCTGGGGGCCGTAGCCGTGGCCCTGCTCGTGCGGGTAGCCGTAGCCGGCCGCGCCCATGGCGGCGGTGGCGGCGACCGGCTGGCCGTCGAGGCAGGCCTCGATGTCGGCGCGCATCTCGTCCGCCGACTGGTAGCGGTAGTCGGGGTCCTTGACCAGTGCCTTGAGGACGATGGCGTCCATCTCGGGCGTGATCTCGGGGTCGAAGTTCGACGGGGGCTGCGGCTCTTCCCGTACGTGCTGGTAGGCCACGGCCACCGGGGAGTCGCCGACGAACGGCGGCCGCACGCACAGGAGCTCGTAGAGCAGGCAGCCCGCGGAGTAGAGGTCGGAGCGCGCGTCGACCTGCTCGCCCTTGGCCTGCTCCGGGGAGAGGTACTGGGCGGTGCCGATCACGGCGGCCGTCTGCGTCATCGTCATGCCGGAGTCGCCCATGGCACGGGCGATGCCGAAGTCCATGACCTTGACCTGGCCCGTGCGGGTCAGCATCACGTTGGCCGGCTTGATGTCGCGGTGCACGATGCCGGCGCGGTGGGAGTACTCGAGGGCCTGGAGGATGCCGATGCACATCTCCAGCGTGCGCTCGGGCAGCAGCTTGCGGCCGGAGTGCAGCAGTTCGCGCAGGGTCGAACCGTCGACGTACTCCATCACGATGTACGGGATGGAGATGTTGTCGACGTAGTCCTCGCCGGTGTCGTAGACGGCGACGATCGCCGGGTGGTTCAGCGACGCGGCCGACTGGGCCTCGCGCCGGAACCGGGCCTGGAAGGACGGGTCGCGGGCGAGATCGGCACGCAGGGTCTTGACGGCGACGGTACGGCCGAGCCGGGTGTCGTGGGCGAGGTAGACCTCGGCCATGCCACCGCGGCCGAGCACGTGGCTCAGCTCGTACCGGCCGCCGAGGCGACGCGGCTCTTCCATAACGTTGCAGCCCTCTCCGTCGGTCCCGACCGCACCTGTGTGTGGTCCGGCGGTGTGCTGTTCGCGCAAAGGCTACCGGCCGATCGTCCGTGATCGGTTCGTGGCCACAGGCTGATACTGGACCGGTACCGTACGCGCGGATCCGCGGCGGAATCAGTGACGTGCGTCACGTGTTCCGGCCTGCGGCCCCTCCGTTCAGCCCTGGCTTCCCAGCACCGCTTCCATGACCGCCTTGGCGACGGGAGCGGCGAGACCGCCACCGCTGATGTCGTCGCGGGCGGTGCCCTCGCTGTCCTCGATGACGACGGCCACCGCCACCGGCGAGGTGCCGTCCGCGTTCTCGGCGTAGGAGATGAACCAGGCGTACGGGCGCTTCTTGTTGCCCTCGCCGTGCTGGGCGGTACCGGTCTTGCCGCCGACCGTCACGCCCTTGATCCGGGCCTTCTCGCCGGTGCCCTTCTCGACGACGTTGACCATCATCTGCTGGACCTTCTGCGCGTTGCCCGCGGACAGCGGCCGGCTCATCTCCTGCGGCTCGTGCTTCTCGATGATGTCCAGGTTGGGGGCCGTGAGGTTGTCCACCATGTAGGGCTTCATCAGCTTGCCGTCGTTGGCGATCGCCGCCGTGACCATGGCCATCTGCAGCGGGGTGGCCGCGGTGTTGAACTGGCCGATGGCGCTCTGCGCGTTGCCGTCCTTGCCCATCTTCTTGTCGTAGACGCTGGCGAAGGCACGGACCGGGATGTCGATCTTGTCGTTGTTGAAGCCGAACTTCTCGGCCGTCTCCACCATCTTGTCGCGGGTGACCTTGTCACCGAGGTTCGCGAAGACGGAGTTGCAGGAGATCCGCAGCGCCTCGTTCAGGCTGGCCTTCTCGCATCCCGTGTGGGAGTTGGGCAGCTGGGTCTTGGTGCCGGGCAGGATGTACGGCTCGGGGGTGTCCGTCGGGTCGTCGATCCCGTCGACCACGCCGTGCTCCAGGGCGGCCGCGGCGGTGACCACCTTGAAGGTGGAGCCGGGCGGGTAGGTCTCGCGCAGGGCGCGGTTGACCAGCTTCTTGTCCTCGCTGTCCTTCAGCTCCACCCACGCCTTCTCGTCCGCCTTGGAGTTGCCGGCGAAGGTGGACGGGTCGTACGAGGGGGTGGAGACCAGCGCGAGGATGGCACCGGTGCGCGGGTCGATCGCGGCGACCGCGCCCTTCTTACTGCCGAGCTTGTCGAAGGCGGCCTGCTGCGCGGCGC
The DNA here is from genome assembly GCF_000719345.1 of Streptomyces sp. NRRL F-2664. GTDB lineage: Bacteria > Actinomycetota > Actinomycetes > Streptomycetales > Streptomycetaceae > Streptomyces. Next base: position 76,963 of record NZ_JOFX01000004.1, on the reverse strand, counting down.
GGTTGAGCGTGGTGACGACGTTGCCGCCCTGCTTCTTCTCGCCCGTGAACATGCCGATGGTGCGGTCGAAGAACAGCCGGTCGTCGTTGCCGGTGAGGATGCCGTCCTCGAGCGATTCCAGCTGGGTGGCGCCGAAGGCCTGCGAGGCGTACCCGGTCACCGGGGACCACAGGGCCCCGTTCTCGTAGGTGCGCTTGTACTTGTAGTCGCTGCCGTCGGTGACGGTGGAGCCGGTGATCGGCTGGCCCTGGACGATGATGTTGCCGCGCTCGGTCGCGTACTGGGCGATCTGGACCCGTCGGTTCTCCTTGCGCGTGCTGAGTTCCTCGGCCTGGACGTACTGCAGCCAGTTGGTCCGGATCAGCAGCGCGAGGACGAGCAGCCCGCAGAACAGCGAGATGCGGCGCAGGGGCTTGTTCATGACGGACGGACCACCTGGGTCATCTCGGAGTCGGGGGACGGGGCGGGTGCCGGCGCCGGACGGCGGGCGGTGTCGCTGATCCGGATGAGGACGGCGATGAGAATCCAGTTCGCGAGGACGGAGGAACCGCCGGAGGCGAGGAAAGGCATCGTCATGCCGGTGAGGGGGATGAGCCCCATGACTCCGCCGGCGACGACGAAGATCTGGAGCGCGAAGGCACCGGAGAGGCCGATGGCGAAGAGCTTGCCGAACGGGTCGCGGGCGGCGAGGGCGGTGCGGACGCCCCGCTCGATGATGAGCCCGTAGACCAGCAGGAAGGCCATCACGCCGGAGAGGCCGAGCTCTTCGCCGACGGTGGAGAAGATGAAGTCGGAGTTGGCGGCGAAGCCGATGAGGTCGGAGTTGCCCTGGCCCCATCCGGCGCCGAGCACCCCGCCGGAACCGAAGCTCATGATCGACTGGCCGACCTGCTCACAGGCGCCGGAGGTGGCGTAGCAGCCGAAGGGGTCGAGCCAGGCGTTGACGCGGGCCTGGACGTGGCTGGCGAAGGAGGCCACCACGACCGCGCCGCCGACCGACATCAGCAGGCCGATGACGATCCAGCTGGTGCGCTCGGTGGCCACGTACAGCATGATCACGAACATGCCGAAGAAGAGCAGCGAGGTGCCGAGGTCGTTCTCGAAGACCAGGACCAGCAGGCTCATCGCCCAGATCATCAGGATCGGGCCGAGGTCGCGGCCGCGCGGCAGGTAGAGGCCCATGAAGCGGCGGCTGGCCAGTGCGAGCGCGTCGCGCTTCACCATCAGGTAGCCCGCGAAGAAGATCGCGATGACGATCTTCGCGAACTCGCCGGGCTGGATGGAGAAGCCGCCGACGCTGATCCAGATCTTGGCGCCGAAGACGTCGGCGCCCAGGCCCGGGACGACGGGCAGGATCAGCAGCACCAGGGCGCCGGCCATGGAGATGTAGGTGAACCGCTGCAGGACGCGGTGGTCCTTGAGGATGAGCAGGACGGCGGCGAACAGGGCGATGGCGAGCGCCGTGTAGAGCATCTGGTTGGGCGCGGAGGGCGAGAAGGCGCCGAAGCTGCGCTTGGCGAGGTTCTGCAGCCGGTCGGACTGGTCCAGGCGCCAGATCAGCACGACGCCCAGGCCGTTCAACAGGGTCGCGAGCGGCAGCAGCAGCGGGTCGGCGTACTTCGCGTACCGGCGTACGACGAAGTGCGCTATGCCGGCCAGGACGGCGAAGCCGGCCCCGTACGCGAACATGCCGGGGGGCAGCTCGCCGTGGATCGCCAGGCCCACGTTGGCGTAGGCGAAGATCGGGATGACCACGGCGAAGGCGAGCAGCAGAAGCTCGGTGTTCCGCCGGCTCGGCAGCTCGATGGCGCCGATGGTGGTCGTATTGGTGACAACGCTCATGGTGTGGCAGGCCCCCTGTGCCCGCGGGCTACTTTCCGCACAGGCCGACCAGCTGCTGCTCCTCGGGAGTCAGGCTGGGGCCGGGTGTCTGGCTGTTCTGCGCCTCGGCGCCTCGGCGCTCTTCGTCCTTCTTGCAGGCGGAGACCTGGACGCCGAGGTCGTCCAGCTTCTTGCGGGCCCCGTCGAGGCTGCCCTCGCTGATGGTGGCCTCGACCAGCTTGCGCTTGAAGGGCGGCAGGTACTTCAGTTCGATGTCGGGGCGGTCGGTCTCCACCTTGGAGAGCTCCAGCGGGCCGAGCTTCGGGCTGATGCCGCGGAAGAGTGCGACGTGCTCGCCCTTCACACCGACGTAGAACTGGGTCTGGGTCCAGCGCCAGCCGGCGTAGAGGCCGCCGCCGACGACACCGGCGACGACGAGCAGGGTCAGGGTGCGAGTGGTCCACTTGCGCCCTTTGCTGCGGCGCCTGCGGGGGTGGTCGTACGTGTCGTCGTAGCCGGAGCCGCCGTCGTAGCCGTCGGCCTCGCCGAAGGAGCCGTAGCCGCCGCCCTGGCCGTGCTCGCCGTACTCGCCGTAGCCGGGGGCGTCGCCGCTGCCGGGCGGGCCGAAGGCGCCTGCGGGGGGCGGGGCCTGGCGGCCGAGCCCGGAGGCACGGCCGGCCGGGGTCTGCATGGCGTTGTTGTTGTCGAAGAGCTGGTGCTGGTTCTCGGCGACCGCGCCGACGACCACCGGGGTGTCGTTGACCTGGGCGGCCAGGGTGTCGCCGCTGTCGGTGTCGAGCACGTCGGCGACGATGCAGGTGATGTTGTCGGGTCCGCCGCCGCGCAGCGCGAGCTGGATCAGGGACTGCACGGTCTCACGGGGGCCGTGGTAGTCGGCGAGGGTCTCCTCCAGCGTCTGGTGGGAGACCACGCCGGAGAGCCCGTCGGAGCAGATCAGGTAGCGGTCGCCGGCGCGGACCTCGCGGATGGAGAGGTCGGGCTCGACGATGTCGCCGCTGCCGAGCGCGCGCATCAGCAGGGAGCGCTGCGGGTGGGTCGTCGCCTCCTCCTCCGTGATGCGGCCCTCGTCGACCAGGCGCTGGACCCAGGTGTGGTCCTGCGTGATCTGCGTGAGGACGCCGTCGCGCAGCAGGTAGGCCCGGGAGTCGCCGACGTGGACGAGGCCGAGCCGCTGGCCGGTCCACAGCAGGGCGGTGAGGGTGGTGCCCATGCCCTCCAGCTGGGGGTCCTCCTCGACCATGACGCGCAGCTGGTCGTTGGCGCGCTGCACGGCGGTGGCGAGGGAGGTGAGGATGTCGGAGCCCGGGACGTCGTCGTCGAGCTGCACGAGGGTGGAGATCACCTCGGAGCTCGCGACCTCGCCGGCTGCCTGGCCGCCCATGCCGTCGGCGATCGCCAGGAGACGCGGGCCGGCGTAGCCGGAGTCCTCGTTCCCCTCGCGGATCATGCCCTTGTGGGAGCCGGCTGCGAACCGCAGGGACAGACTCATGCGCACCTGCCCTGTCGGCGAAGCTTCCTCCGGGTACAACCGGTCTCGAGCCACACTGCCCACCCTCCGGTCGGGAGCGCGCCCGTGTCCGTGTCGTCGGTGGCACGGATCACCGCCGCGCGCTCGCTCCGCTCGCTCATTCTCGTACTACTTCCGCAGCTCGATGACGGTCTTGCCGATGCGGATCGGTGCGCCCGGCGGAATGGGCGTCGGGGTGGTCAGCCGGGTCCGGTCGAGATACGTGCCGTTGGTGGACCCGAGATCCTCGACGATCCACTGGCCGTCACGGTCGGGGTAGATCCTGGCATGGCGGCTGGACGCGTAGTCGTCGTCCAGCACGATCGTGGAGTCGTGGGCGCGGCCCAGGGTGATCGTCTGCCCGTTGAGGGCCACGGTGGTGCCCGTGAGGATGCCCTCGGAGACGACCAGCTTGGTGGGCGCACCGCGACGCTGGCGCTGCTGCGGAGGCGCGGCCTGGCGGCCGCCCTGCTGCGGGGCGCCGCCGGCGCCGCCGCGGCGGGAGGAGCCGCGCTGGGTCACTCTCGTACCGAAGAGATCGCTGCGGATGACCTGGACGGCCACGATGACGAACAGCCACAGAACGGCCAGGAAACCCAACCGCATGACCGTCAGGGTCAGCTCTGACATTGCCCCCGCTTCACCCTTCGGCTTGCCGGTAAATGATGGTGGTGCTGCCCACGACGATCCGCGAGCCGTCGCGGAGCGTAGCGCGGGTGGTGTGCTGCCCGTCCACCACGATGCCGTTGGTGGACCCGAGATCCTGGATCGTCGAGGGCGTTCCGGTCCGGATCTCACAGTGCCGGCGGGATACGCCGGGGTCGTCGATCCGCACGTCGGCTTCGGTGCTTCGGCCGAGTACGAGCGTGGGGCGCGAGATCTGGTGGCGGGTGCCGTTGATCTCGATCCAGTGCCGCCGCGGGCCTGCGGAGCCCGCCACCGGGCCCGCGCCGGGGCCACCCGGGGCGGGCCGGCGGGCGCCGGGTCCGCCCGGGGGCGGGGCGCTGGGCATGGGCGGAGCGGCGACCGGCGGGTAGCCGTAGCCGCTCGCCGGGGACGGCGGCGCCCCCTGCGGCTGGGAGGTGCTGGAGGCGAGGGTGCGGCTGCGGACCCGGTAGAGCCCGGTGTCGAGGTCCTCGGCCTTCTCCAGGTGGACCTTGATGGGGCCCATGAAGCTGTAGCGCTGCTGCTTGGCGTAGTCGCGGACGAGGCCCGCGAGCTCGTCGCCGAGCTGCCCCGAGTAGGGGCTCAGGCGGTCGTAGTCGCCGGCGCTGAGCTCCACGATGAAGTCGTTGGGGACGACGGTCCGCTCGCGGTTCCAGATGGTGGCGTTGTTGTCGCACTCCCGCTGGAGGGCGCCGGCGATCTCCACCGGCTGGACCTCGGACTTGAACACCTTGGCGAAGGTGCCGTTCACCAGACCTTCGAGTCGCTGCTCGAACCGCTTCAGAACTCCCATGGGGCACCTCCTCCGTCGCTGTCGCCCTGTACTGCTTACTGATCGTATCCACGCGTGGCGGATTCGGGTGGTTCCCCATCGCTCCTGTGAGGACGAGTGTTGGTCCTCACAAGGGATCGTAGGGGCGCTCCGGGAACAGTGTCCCGCACCGGGAGCGGAGTGCGGGAGGGGCCGTCCGCACGAGGGCGTATGCCCCCGGGGAAAGCGATGTGAACTCACCCCGATCCCCGTGCTAATGTTTCGACGTCGCCAGGGGAACGGCCCGAAAGGGAAGACCACTGGGACGCTGCTCGGGCGAGTGGCGGAACGGCAGACGCGCTGGCTTCAGGTGCCAGTGTCCTTCGGGACGTGGGGGTTCAAATCCCCCCTCGCCCACAATGACGAGACGGTCGTCACCGCGAAATCGGTGGCGGCCGTTTCGCTTTGCCCGTGACGGTCCGTGGTCGCCCGCAGCGCGGCGGCGGGTGTCCGGTGTCCGGTGTGGCGTCGGTCACGGTGCGGCCCCGGAGCCGGACGCGGCCAACTGCCGGGCCGGATCCGACTTTCGTCGCGGCGGGTGAGACGAAAGAAGGCGGCTCGGGCGGGAGCCGGGTGTCTAGGGTCGGCACGTGGATGTGAGGGCGAAGACACGTGCGGGCCGGCAGTGGCTGCGGGGCCCCGAGCCGTGGACGCGGCGGATGCTGGCGGGGGATCTCGCCCTTGCCGGCGTGCTGGCCATCCTCGGACTGGGCGTCGAGGAACTCGACCATGGGTCCGGGCAACGGATGCTGCTGAGCGCCCTCGTCGTGCTGGTGCTGGCTCTGCTGCGCCGCCGGCTGCCGGCGGTGACGCTCGTGGCGGGTGCGGCGCTCAGCGCCGTCCTGCCCGGGCTGTTCTTCGTCCTGCCGCTGCTGGGCTGGTCGGCCGGGCGTCGGATCGTCGGCGTGAGCCGGGCGCTGGGCGCCTTCACACTGGCCTTCGCCGCATCGGTCGGCCTCAGCGTCCTGGACCAGTGGACGCAGATGCGACCGCTGCTGGTGATCGTGTTCTCCACGCTGATGTTCCTGGCGGTCACCGTGATGCCGGGCCTGGCCAGCCGGTACTGGTCGCAGCGCCGCACCCTGCTCGCGGCGCTGCACGAGCGCAACGGCCAGCTGCTGCGCGAGCGGGCCATGGTCGCCGGCCAGGCGCGGCTGCGCGAACGGCAGCGCATAGCCCAGGACATGCACGACAGCCTCGGCCACCAGCTGGCGTTGATCTCCGTGCACACGGGAGCCCTGGAGGTGGACCCCGAACTCACCGACCGTCAGCGGGAGGCCGTGGGCGTGCTGCGACAGGCCTCCGTGTCCGCGATGCACGAACTGCGCGAGGTCGTCGGCATCCTGCGCGACGGTGTGGAGGCGCCCGCGCCGGTGGAGGACGCCCAGCCCGCGGCACGCGGCGTGGCCGGGATCGCCGGGGTCGTGGAGGCGGCCCGGGGTGCGGGGACCGATGTGCGGTTGACCACCTCGGGGCGCCCGAGGCCGCTGGTCGCGGCGTGCGACCACGCCGCGTACCGGATCGTGCAGGAGGCCCTGACGAACGCCTACAAGCACGCTCCGGCCGCGCCGATCACGGTGGAGCTGCGGTACGAGGACGATTCGCTGGTGGTGGAGATCGCCAACGGGCCGTCGGCCGGAGCCGGCGAGGACGTGGTGTCGGGCGGTCAGGGGCTCACGGGGCTGCGCGAGCGGGCCCGGCTGGTCGGCGGCATGGTCCATGCCGGTCCCGCCGAGGGCGGCGGGTTCCGGGTGGCGGGCGTGCTGCCGTACGGCGCGGAGCCGGCCGGCGCCGAGGACGTGGCCGACGACTTCGGCCAGCAGGCGCAGGCGCAGAAGGGCACCCGGCCCCTGGTGCCGGGACAGCGCGGCGAGCAGCCGCCGATGGACTGGGCGGCCGTGGACCGGGAGCTGGCCGTACGGGTCCCCAGCCGCGCCGGCGGTATAGCGGTGGGCTGCGGGATCGCCTTCGCGGCGGTGGTGGTGCTGGTCATCGTGATGGTCGTCGCGATGGTGATGGTGATCGACACCGCGAGCGACTCGATGATCAGCCGGGACGAGTACGACGCCGTGCACGTGGGCGAGAGCGAGAAGTCGGTCCGCGACCGGCTGCCGGAGGGTGAGAGCTTCCTGACCGCTGGGGCCGACCGGAAGGGGCCTCCCCGGCCCGAGGGCTCCCAGTGCCTGGTGCTGCTGGCCGACCAGCAGCCCAGCACCCTGACCACGGACCTGGTTTTCCGCTTCTGCTTCCAGGACGGCAAGCTCGTGGACAAGCAGACGTACGAGGTCAAGCAGTAGGAGCACGGGGTGACAGCCGAAGTGATCAGAGTGGTGATCGCCGACGACGAGCCGCTGATCCGGGCCGGGATCAGGATGATCCTGACCTCGGCGCCGGACATCGAGGTCGTCGCGGAGGCGGCGAACGGCCGGGAGGCGGTGGAGCTGGCCCGCTCGCACGCCCCCGACGTGCTGCTGCTCGACATCCAGATGCCGGTGATGGACGGTCTGACCGCGCTCGGGGAGCTGCGGCGGGCCGCGCCGGAGGTGCGGGCCCTGATCCTGACCACCTTCGGCGAGAAGGAGAACGTCCTGCGGGCGCTGGGGCAGGGCGGCGCGGGATTCCTGCTGAAGGACTCGGCGCCGGGCGAGCTGATCGGGGCGGTCCGGGCGGCCGCGGCAGGGGACGCCTACCTCTCGCCCGGCGCCACCCGGCACGTGGTGGACCAGTTGGCGTCGGGGAAGGCCGCAGCGCGCGGTGAGGAGGCCCGTCGCCAGGTCGCCGCGCTGAGCGAGCGGGAGCGGGGTGTGCTGGCGCTGCTCGGCGAGGGGCTGTCCAACGCCGACGCGGGCCGGCGCCTGCACATGAGCGAGGCCACCGTGAAGACGTACGTGAGCCGGATCCTGGCGAAGCTGGGCTGCGAGAACCGGGTCCAGGCGGCCCTGCTGGCGCGCGACGCGGGTCTGTAGACGCTGGCCAGGGATGCCGGGCTCTCGGTACGGTCAGCGCGTTCTCGAAGCGATCACATGAACGAACGGGTGGGGGCAGCGCCGATGGCGTCGACAGCGGGACAGCGGATTCCGGACGTGGCGGGTTTCGCGCCGCGTGTGGCGGCGGACTCGCCGAAGGAGGCGGGCAAGGCACTGCGCGGCCGGGTGCCGCGGGCGGCGCACGCGGGCTTCACCCTGCCGGCCGGGCGGCCGGACGCGGTGCGGGCGGTGGAGGAGTCCAACGCCGGGCGGGTGGCCGAGCTGACGCCCATACGGGTCGGCCGGATGGCCGCCAACCCCTTCGCGTTCCTGCGCGGGGCGGCCGGGCTGATGGCGCACGACCTGTCCGGCGGTCCGGTGACGGGTGTCGGGGCGCAGATCTGCGGCGACGCGCACGCGGCGAACTTCGGCCTGTACGGGGACGCGCGCGGCCGGCTCGTCATCGACCTGAACGACTTCGACGAGACCGTGTTCGGCCCGTGGGAGTGGGACCTGAAGCGGCTGGCGGCCTCGCTGGTGCTGGCCGGCCGGGTGGTCGGGGCGGACGAGGACACCTGCCGGGCGGCCGCGCTGGACTCCGTGGGAGCCTACCGGCGGACCATGCGGCTGCTGGCCAAGCTGCCCGCCCTCGACGCGTGGAACGCCATCGCGGACGAGGAACTGGTCTCGCACGCCGACGCCCGCGACCTGCTGGGCACCTTGGAGCGGGTTTCGGAGAAGGCCCGGAACAACACCTCCGCGCGCTTCGCCACCAAGTCCACCGAGAAGGGTCCGGACGGCAGCTGCCGCTTCGTCGACGCGCTGCCCGTGCTGCGCCGTGTCGCGGACGAGGAGGCGGCGGCCGTGGCCGCCTCGCTGGGCCCGTACCTGCAGACCCTTCAGGGAGACCGGCTGCCGCTGCTGGCCCGGTACGCGATCCACGACGTCGCCTTCCGCGTGGTGGGCACCGGGAGCGTCGGCACCCGCTCGTACGTGGTCCTGCTGCTGGACCACCGGGGCGAGGCGCTGGTCCTTCAGGTGAAGGAGGCCCGGCCCTCGGTCCTGCTCCCGCACCTGCCGGGGCTGGGCTTCACCTCGCCGCCGGAGGAGCACGAGGGCCGCCGGGTGGTCGCGGGCCAGAAGCGGATGCAGGTGGTCTCCGACATCATGCTGGGCTGGACCACGGTGGACGGGCGCCCGTACCAGGTTCGCCAGTTCCGCAACCGCAAGGGCAGCGTGGACCCGGCGGCGCTGACCCCCGACGAGCTCGACGACTACGGGCGGATGACCGGAGCCCTGCTGGCCCGTGCGCACGCGCACAGCGTCGATCCCCGCCTGCTGGCCGGCTACTGCGGGAAGAACGAGGAGCTGGACGAGGCGATGGCGACCTTCGCCGTGGCCTACGCCGACCGGACCGAGGCCGATCACGCCGACCTGGTGGCCGCGGTGCGGGCGGGCCGGATCGCCGCGGAGACCGGAGTGTAGGTCGCGCAGGCGGCTGCGGGGCGGGCGGTGTTTCACGTGAAACACCGCCCGCGCGGGCGGGCCGTACCCTGGCCGGGTGAGCGAGCAGACCGAGCATCCTGAGCAGACAGTCCCCGGCGGGTCCGCCGACTCCTCGGCCACCGGCGAGGAGCGCCCCGAGGCGCGCCTGGAACGGGCCGTACGGGCCGCCGAGCAGGCGCTGATCGAGTTCGAGATCGCGGTGGAGACCTTCCGTGTGGAGGTCGAGAACTTCTCCCGCCTGCACCACCAGAAGCTCGGCCCCATGTACACGCGGCTCGACGAGCTGGAGGCGCTGATCGCCGAGGCGAAGGCGGCACGCACCGGTGACGCCGAGGATCTGAGGCGGGCCCGGGACGCGCGCTCGCTGGTGATGCCGATGCCGGGGGTGGACGAGCTGTTCCACGACTGGCTGGGCTCGGAGGGCATCTCCGACGACGCCGCGGCGATGCTCACCGACCGGCCCGTGCGGCCGCCCGAGCGGGTCCGCCCCTCCGAGGAGGTGCGCCGCCTCTACCGCGACCTGGTCCGCCGGGCCCACCCGGACCTCGCGCAGGAGGAGGGTGAGCGGGAGCGCCGCGACGCGTTCATCGCGCGGGTCAACGCCGCCTACGGGCGGGGCGACGAGGGGCTGCTGCGCGAGCTGGCCGAGGAGTGGGCGGCCGGGCCGGTGCCCGAGGCCTCCGTTCCCGGCGAGAGCGACGAGCTGTACGCCCGGCTGGAGTGGCTGGCGCGCCGCAAGGAGCTGCTGTCGCTGGTGGCGAAGGAGCTGGAGGAGAGCGCGATCGGGTCCATGCTGCGGATGGCCCCCGACGACCCGGACCGGCTGCTGGAGGAGATCGCGGAGCAGCTGCTGGCGCAGGTCTCCGAACGGGAGGCGCAGCTGGCGGCAGAGCTCGCCGCCGAGTGAGACGGGGCCGTCGGGGCGGACGCGGCTCGTCCTGCGGGTCCGATAGGTTGGCGGCAGACCGGTGAAGAGAGAAGGCGACAGTGATGAACTTCGGACCGCTGCCCTCGGTGGACGCCGCCGCGGTGCCCTCCGAAGGCTTTGTCCTCGACGTCCGTGAGGACGACGAATGGGCGGCCGGGCACGTCGAGGGTGCTCTGCACATTCCCATGAGCGACTTCGTGGCCCGCTTCGGGGAGCTGACGGAGGCCGTCGAGGACGGCCGCCGCGTGTACGTGATGTGCCGGGTCGGGGGGCGTTCCGCGCAGGTCACCCAGTACCTGGTGCGCCAGGACATCGACGCCGTGAACGTCGACGGCGGGATGCAGGCCTGGGACGGTGCCGGGCGGCCGATGGTGACGGACAACGGAAGCCCGGCCTTCGTGCTCTGAGCCGACCGCCCGGCCCTGGAGGTCAGGCGAGGGGGTGGGCGGCCAGCAGGTCGCCGAGGGCCTCCTCGTGGGCGGCGGCCGGCCCCAGCTGCAGCTCCAGCTGCTTGGCCCAGGCGTGGTAGCGGTGCAGCGGATAGTCGGTGTCGGCGCCGAAGCCGCCGTGCAGGTGCTGAGCGGTCTGGACGACCCTGCGTACGCCCTCCGATGCCCAGATCTTGGCGACGGCCACGTCGGCGGAGCTCGGTAGCGGACCGCCGGCGCCGCCCGTGGCGGCGTCGAGCCGCCAGGCGGCCTGCCACAGGGTGACGTCCATGGCCCGCAGGTCGATGTAGCGGTCGGCGGCCTGGACGGCGACCGCCTGGAAGGTGGCCACCGGGAAGCCGAACTGCTCGCGCTTGCTCGTGTACCGGCTCGTCATGCCGAGGACGGCCTCGCCCAGCCCGAGCGCCAGGGCACAGGTGCCGGTGGTGAGGACCTGGTGGAGCCGGTCCCAGGCTCCCGGGGTGTCGATCAGGTGGGTCCGCTCCACGCGCACGCCGTCCAAGGCGAGTTCGGCGAACCGCTCCCCGCTGGTGGAGACCTGCTCGGCGAGGGCGAGGCCCTCGGCGGAGCGCGGGACCAGCGCGAGGACGGCGTCGCCCTGACCCGTGTGGGCCGGTACGGCGATCCAGTCGGCGGTGTGCGCCCAGGGGACGGCGGTCTGGGTGCCCTCCAGGGTCCACGCATCGCCGTCGAGGCGTGCGGTGACGGCGAGTTCGGCCGGGTCGTGGCCGGAGCGGCCGTGCGCGGCTGCGGTCAGGACGAGCGTGCCGCTTCCGGCGCCCGGCAGCAGGGCGGCGGCCAGCTCGGCACTGCCGTGTGCCTGTACGGCCATGGCGGTCGCGCAGTGCTCCAGCAGCGGGACCCGGGCCAGCACCCGGGCTGCCTCGCGCAGGACGAGGCAGAGGGCGATGGTGTCCAGGCCCGCGCCGCCGTGCTCCTCGGCGAGGACGAGGCCGAGCAGGTCGGACGCGGCCAGCTTGGCCCACAGCGGGCGGTCGAAGTCGTCGGCGACGGCGCCCGGGGTGAGGGCGGGGCTGGGCACGCCGTCGGGTGCGACATCCGCGAACACGGCCGTGGCCGCCTCGACTGCGGCCCGCTGCTCCTCGGTGAAGGTGAAGTCCACTGCCTGTCCTCCCGCTCGACCTGACGGTGCGTCAAGATAGAGCAGGTTCATGGAAATGGACAGGGGAGGACAGCAGGAGGGACGGCCGAGCGCGGCCGGGCCGAACCGCGCGGATCCGGCCTGAGCGGCACCCCTCAGCGGTCGAAGTCGATCTCCACTTCCTCGGTGACCGGGTGTGACTGGCAGGCCAGCACGAAGCCGGCGTCCGTCTCCTCGGCCTCCAGGGCGAAGTTGCGGTCCATGCGGACCTCGCCCGACACCACGAAGGCCCGGCAGGTGCCGCAGACGCCGCCCTTGCAGGCGTACGGGGCATCCGCGCGGTTGCGGAGCACCGCGTCCAGCAGGGACTCCCCGTCCTGGACCGGCCAGGTGCCGGAGCGGCCGTCGAGCCGGGCGGTGACGCGGCCGGCCGCGGTGGTTGCCGACGACGTCGCGCGGACCGGCGCGGGGGCGGTGTCCTCGACGTGGAAGATCTCCTCGTGCACCCGGGCCCGGGCGACGCCGAGGGCGCTGAGCGCCCGCTCCGCCCCCTGCACCAGGCCGTAGGGCCCGCACAGGAACCAGCCCGTGACCTCCGCCACCGGCAGCAGTGCAGGCAGCAGCGACGTCAGCCGCTGCTCGTCCAGCCGACCGGAGGGCAGTCCGGACTCCTGCTCCTCCCGCGAGAGGACGGTGACCAGCTGGAACCGCGACGGATAGCGGTCCTTCAGGTCGGCGACCTCCTCCAGGAACATCGTCGAGGCAGCCGTGCGGTCGCTGCGCACGAGGCAGAAGCGGGCGTCGGGCCGGGCGGCCAGCACACTGGCGGCGATCGACAGCACCGGCGTGATCCCGCTGCCGCCGACGATCGCGGCGTAGTGCCCGGACGCGGGAGCCGCAGCCGGGTCCAGCACGAACCGCCCGGCGGGGACCATGACGTCCAGCACGTCCCCGGCCGCGATCTCCTTGTGGGCGAAGGTGGAGAACTCCCCGCCCTCCACCAGACGCACCCCGACGCGCAGCCGCGCCGGGCCCGGTCCGCCGGCCGTCGGCGCGGGCGAGCAGATCGAGTAGGTGCGGCGGACCTCCGCACCGCCGTCGGGCGCGGTGCGGCGCAGCGTCAGGTGCTGCCCGGGGGCGTGGCGGTAGTCCTCGCGCAGTTCCTCGGGGACCCGCAGGGTCAGCGCCACCGAGTCGTCGGTGAGCCGGTCGACTGCCGCCACCGTCAGCGGGTGGAACGCGCCGTGGCGGGGGGCGGCCATCTACAGCTCCTTGAAGTGGTCGAACGGTTCGCGGCAGGCGGTGCAGCGGCGCAGCGCCTTGCACGCGGTGGAGGAGAAACGGCTGAGCAGTTCGGTGTCGGTCGATCCGCAGTTGGGGCAGCGGACGGACAGGGTCACCGGGACCGGCCCGCCGGCCGCGTGCGGCCGGGGCGGGGCGATGCCGAACTCGGCCAGCTTGCGGCGCCCCTCGGCGCTGATGTCGTCCGTGGACCAGGCCGGGGCCAGCACGGTGGTCACCCGCACCTCGGGGATGCCGTGGCCGGTCAGGACCCGCTCGATGTCGGCGGACATGGCCTCGATGGCCGGGCAGCCGGTGTACGTGGGGGTCAGGGTGACCTCGGCGTGGCCGTCGTCGTGCATCCGCACGCCGCGCACCACGCCCAGCTCGCCGAGGGTGAGCACCGGCAGCTCGGGGTCCGGGACGGACCCCGCCAGCTCGGCCAGCTCGGCCTCCAGGCGGGTCGTCGCGACGTCCGTGGTGGTCACCATGACGCCCCCGGGTGGCTGCGGTGCAGATGCTGCATCTCGGCCAGCATCCGGCCGAAGGACTCGGTGTGCAGGCCCTGACGGCCGGCGCCGGCCGTCCAGGCGCCGGTGCGCGGTCCGTCGGGCAGGGTGAGCCCGGCCCGCTCCACGACGCCGGTCAGCGCGGCCAGCCAGCGCCCTTCGAGGGCCACCCAGTCCACGCCGTCGAGACCCTCCACCGGCTGGAACAGCTCCCCGGTGAACTTCCACAGAGCCGTCAGCGCCGCCTGCATGCGGGCTGCGCTCTCCTCGGTGCCGTCGCCGAGCCGCAGGGTCCACTGCTCGGCGTGGTCGCGGTGGTAGGCCGTCTCCTTGACGGCCTTGGCCGCGAGTGGCGCGAACGGGCTTTCCGCGCGAGCCAGTTCCGCGTAGAGCTCGTGCTGGTGGATCGAGAAGTAGAGCTGGCGCGCGATGGTGTGGGCGAAGTCGCCGTTGGGCTGCTCGACCAGCTGGAGGTTGCGGAAGGAGCGCTCCTCGCGCAGGAACGCCAGCTCGTCCTCGTCGCCGACCATGGACAGCAGGATGCGGGCCTGGCCGAGCAGGTCGAGGGCGATGTTGGCAAGGGCGACCTCCTCCTCCAGCACCGGGGCGTGCCCGGCCCACTCGCCGAGGCGGTGGGAGAGGATCAGTGCGTCGTCGCCGAGGGCGAGGGCCGCCGCGGTGACGGCGCCGGCGTGGATGTCGGTGCCGGTCACAGGTGGCTCACTCCCTCGGGGATGTCGTAGAAGGTGGGGTGCCGGTACGGCTTGTCGGCGGACGGGGCGAAGAAGGGATCGCGCTCGTCCGGCGAGGAGGCGGTGATCGCGGTGGACGGGACCACCCAGATCGAGATGCCCTCGTTGCGCCGGGTGTACAGGTCGCGGGCGTTGCGCAGGGCCATCTCCGCGTCGGGGGCGTGCAGGCTTCCCGCGTGCGTGTGCGACAGGCCGCGGCGCGAGCGCACGAACACCTCCCACAGGGGCCAGTTCTGCGTCATACCCGTGCCTCCTCGTTCTGTCCGGCGGGCTCCGCCGTCTGCTGCTGTGCCGCCTGCTTGCGTGCGTACGCGGCGGCCGCGTCACGCACCCAGGCGCCTTCTTCGTGTGCCCGGCGCCGTTGGCCGATCCTCTGGTCGTTGCAGGGCCCGTTGCCCTTGAGCACGTCCCAGAACTCGGCCCAGTCGATGGCGCCGAAGTCGTGGTGGCCGCGCTCCTCGTTCCACTTCAGGTCCGGGTCGGGCAGGGTCAGGCCGAGGGACTCGGCCTGCGGGACGGCGATGTCCACGAACCGCTGGCGCAGCTCGTCGTTGGAGTGGCGCTTGATGCGCCAGGCCATCGACTGCGCCGAGTGCGCCGACTCGTCGTCCGGCGGACCGAACATCATCAGCGAGGGCCACCACCAGCGGTTCACCGCGTCCTGGGCCATGGCGTGCTGCTCCTCGGTGCCCCGGGAAAGGGCCATGAGGAGCTCGAAGCCCTGCCGCTGGTGGAAGGACTCCTCCTTGCAGATCCGCACCATGGCGCGGGCGTAGGGCCCGTAGGAGCAGCGGCAGATCGGTACCTGGTTGGTGATCGCCGCGCCGTCCACGAGCCAGCCGATCGCGCCGACGTCCGCCCAGGTCAGGGTCGGGTAGTTGAAGATCGAGGAGTATTTCTGCTTGCCCGAGTGCAGCTTGTCGAGGAGCTCGTCGCGGCTGGTGCCGAGCGTCTCCGCCGCGCTGTAGAGGTACAGGCCGTGGCCCGCCTCGTCCTGGACCTTGGCCATGAGGATGGCCTTGCGGCGCAGCGAGGGCGCGCGGGTGATCCAGTTGGCCTCGGGCTGCATGCCGATGATCTCGGAGTGGGCGTGCTGTGCCATCTGGCGGACCAGGGAGGCGCGGTACTCATCGGGCATCCAGTCGCGGGGTTCCACGCGCTCGTCCGCCGCCACCGCGGCGTCGAACGCCGCTGCGAGCTGTGCGCCCAGGTCAGCCGTCATGCCCGTCCCGTCCGTCCCGTCCGTCCCCAGGGCCGCGTCCGGGCCCGTTTCCGGGGTCACTGCCACCATTTCCGGCCCCTTGAGGGTCTTTGCCGGCCGTCCGTCCACCCGACCGACCGATCGTTCGGTTCCTTTGCTTCAATGGTGAGACGGCGGCCCGTAGGGTGTCAACCTCTGTGGTCAACCCTGTGGACGCCGGACGATCGGGGCGGGATGGATTCGAACGAGCAGGAGCTCGCCGAAGGGGCCGCTCCACCACCCCCGCGGGCGCCCGGAATCGCCGGCCTATCGACCCCGTACCGGGTCGTGACCGTCCTCGCCCTGTGCGGCGTCGCCCTGGCGGCGTGCACCCACCTCGCGCTGGTCTTCCTGCACGTGGCGCCGTCCAACACGCTCAGCAAGCGGCACGCCGGGGCTGTCGACGCCTGGATCTACCCCGAGTTCGAACAGAACTGGAAACTCTTCGCGCCCAACCCGCTCCAGCAGAACATCGCCGTGGAGGCGCGCGCCGAGGTGCGGACCGCCGCCGGCGAGCTGATCACCACCGGCTGGCGGGACCTGAGCGCCGAGGACGCGGCGGCGATCCGGCACAGCCTGCTGCCGAGCCACACCCGGCAGAACGAGCTCCGGCGGGCCTGGGACTTCTACACCGGCTCCCACGACGAGGACGAGAAGCCCCTCGGCGAGCGGGGCGAGCTGTCCGAGGAGTACCTGCGCCGGATCGCGGTCAACCGGCTCTCCCAGGAACACCGCGGGGGCCGCCTCCTGCGGGTCCAGATGCGGTCGGCGACGACGGCCGTGCCCGCGCCGAAGTGGAGCACCGAGACCACGGACACCCAGACCTACTACCGGGAGCTGCCGTGGTGGAAGGTGTGAGACGGGCCCGCACCGCGCTGGCCGGGGCCGTCGCGAGGGTCAGCGGGCAGGCGCTCGGCCCCTACCAGAGCGCCGTCGTGCGCATCGGCTTCGCCGGCACCTGGCTCTTCTTCCTGCTGCGGGAGTTCCCCCACCGCGCCGAGCTGTACGGTCCGGACGGCCCGTGGAGCCAGGAGCTGGCGGAGCGGCTGCTCGACTCCAACGGCGCCTTCACGGTCCTGACGTGGTCCGCTTCGAAGCTGTGGTTCGAGACGGTCTACGCGGTGGCCGTACTGGCGAGCGTCGGCCTGCTGCTGGGCTGGCGGACGCGGGCGACGTCCGTGGTGTTCATGGTCGGCGTGCTGTCCCTGCAGAACCGCAGCGTGTTCATGGGCGACGGCGGGGACAACGTCATCCACCTCGTGGCGATCTACCTGGTGCTGACCCGGTGCGCGCAGGTGTGGTCGCTGGACGCGCGCCGGGCGCGGACGCGGGGCTCGGCCACGGCGGGCGCGGCCGGGCCGGTGCTGTGGGGGGTGCTGGGGGCGGTCCTCGCCCACGGGGCGGCCGCCGGGCGGTTCAGCCACGGCTGGCTCGCGGCGTTCGCGGCGGTGTGGGTGCTGAGCGGCCTGTGGTGGCTGGTCGACCGCCACGAGCCGGAGGGCGAGGGGCGGGCGGTCCTGGACGTCCTGGCGAACGTGCTGCACAACGCGGGCATGTTCGTGATCATGGCGGAGGTCTGCCTGATCTATGCGACGGCCGGCTGGTACAAGATCCAGGGATCGCGGTGGCAGGACGGCACGGCGCTGTACTACCCCCTCGGGCTGGACTACTTCACCCCGTGGCCGACGCTGTCCGCGCTGCTCGCGGGCAGTGGCACGCTGGTGATGCTGCTGTCGTACGGCACGGTGGCGGTGCAGGTCGCCTTCCCCTTCGCGCTGTTCAACCGTCGGCTGAAGAACGTGCTGCTGGTCCTGATGATGCTGGAGCACGCGGGGATCGCGGTGCTGCTGGGGCTGCCGTTCTTCTCGCTGGCGATGATCGCGGCCGATGCGGTGTTCCTGCCGACCGGGTTTCTGGTGCGGCTCGGGACCGGTGTGGTTGCGCTGTGGGGCCGGTGGAGCCCTGCGGGGCCTTCCCCCGCCCCGCCCCTTCCCGAAACCGGGCTCCGCCCGGACCCGGACCCCGATCCGGACCCGGCCCTCGAACCTCGGACGGGCTGAAGCACCGGGGGCTCCGCCCCGGACCCCCGCGCCTCAGACGCCGGTGAGGCTGTGGTGCCGCCGGGGCTGAGCGGGAGGCGGCGTAGGGTCGGGGGATGAGTGAGCGGGTGGACGGGGACGAGACGGTGCGGCAGTGGCTGGAGGGTGCCGGGCGGGCGGACCTCGTGCTCCTCGACGGGTTCCACGCGCTGAAGCACGCTCTGCGGTTCGGGGCCGAGGTACGCGCGGTCGTCGCCGACGACCCCGAGGCTGTAAGGGCTCTGGCGGGCGAGCTGGCTCCGGACGTCGAGGCCGACGTGGTCCGGCTGGTGCGGCCGGCGGTGCTCAAGGACCTGCTGCCGCGGGTCCACCCGACCGGCGTCGCGGCCCTCGCCGTCCGGCCCGACCGGGCCGCCGCCCTCGCCGGCCTGCGGCGCACGCCCAGGGCAGCGCCCGTCGTCGTCCTCGACAACCCCCGCAACCTCGGCAACGTCGGAGCCGTCGTCCGCCTCGCCGCCGGCCTCGGGGCCACCGGCGTGGTGACCCGCGGCGACCTCGACCCCTGGCACCCCAACGTGGTCCGGGCCGGGGCCGGCCTGCACTACGCCACCACCGTCGAACGCCTCGCACTGGAGGAGCTGCCGCCCGGGCCCCTCTACGCGCTCGACCCGGAGGGCGCGGACATCCGAGGCCTCACCCTCCCGGACGACGCCCTGCTGGCCTTCGGCTCGGAGCGGCACGGGATCTCCCCCGAGCTGCGCGCCCGCGCCGACCACCTGGTGTCCCTGCCGATGCGTCCGCGGGTGTCCAGCTACAACCTCGCCACCAGCGTCGCCATGGCGCTGTTCCACTGGGGCGGCCCCCCGCCCACCGCGCCGGACGCGTGAGCGGGGGACGGGCCCGTTACGCCTGGCGGCGGACCTCCACCACGCGGAAGCGGTTCGCGACGAAGGCGCCGTCGCACAGCGCGGCATTGGCCGCCGGGTTGCCGCCGGAGCCGTGGAAGTCGGAGAAGGCCGCGGTCTGGTTGACGTAGACCCCGCCGGTGAGGTTCAGGGAGAGCTGCGCGGACTCCTCCAGGCAGACCTCCTCGACGGCGCGCTCGGTGTCCGGGGAGGTGGTGTAGGCGCCCACCGTCATGGCGCCCTTCTCGCGCACCGTGCGGCGCAGCAGGTCCAGCGCGTCCGCCGTGGAGTCCACCGCCACCGCGAAGGAGACGGGGCCGAAGCACTCGGACAGGTACGGCGCGGAGTCGTCCGGCTTGGCGGCGTCCAGCTTGACCATGACGGGCGTGCGGACCACCGCGTCCGGGAACTCGGGGTTGGCGACCTCGCGCGAGGCGAGTGCGACCTCGCCGAGCGAGGCGGCCGCCTCCAGGCGGGTCTTCACGTCCGGGTTGACCAGCGCGCCGAGCAGCGCATTGGCCCGGGCGTCGTCACCGAGCAGACCGCCGACCGAGGCCGCGAGGTCGGCCACGACCTCGTCGTACGTCTTGTGGCCGGCATCCGTCGCGATGCCCTCGCGCGGGATCAGCAGGTTCTGCGGGGTGGTGCACATCTGGCCGCTGTACAGCGAGAGGGAGAAGGCCAGGTTGGCCAGCATGCCCTTGTAGTTGTCGGTGGAGTCCAGGACGACGGTGTTGACGCCGGCCTTCTCCGTGTAGACCTCCGCCTGGCGGGCGTTGGCCTCCAGCCAGTCGCCGAACTCGGTGGAGCCGGTGTAGTCGATCAGCTTGATCTCGGGGCGCACCGCGAGATCCTTGGCGATGCCCTCGCCCGGGCGCTCGACCGCGAGCGCCACCAGGTTGGGGTCGAAGCCCGCCTCGGCGAGGACCTGCCGCGCCACCTGCACGGTCAGGGCGAGCGGCAGGACGGCCCGCGGGTGCGGCTTGACCAGCACCGGGTTGCCGGTGGCCAGCGACGCGAACAGGCCCGGGTAGCCGTTCCAGGTCGGGAAGGTGTTGCAGCCGATCATGAGGGCGATGCCGCGGGGGACCGCGGTGAAGGTCTTGCCCAGCTCCAGCGGGTCCTTCTTGCCCTGCGGCTTCGACCAGTCGGCCCGACCCGGGACCCGGGTCTGCTCCTCGTAGGCGTACGCGACGGCCTCCAGGCCGCGGTCCTGCGCGTGGGGGCCGCCCGCCTGGAACGCCATCATGAAGGCCTGGCCGCTGGTGTGCATGACGGCGTGCGCGAACTCGTGGGTGCGCGCCGAGATGCGGGCCAGGATCTCGATGCAGACCAGGGCGCGCGCCTCCGGTCCCGCGTCGCGCCAGGCGGCCATGCCGGCCTTCATCGCGGGCAGCAGCACGTCCGGGTCCACGTGCGGGTACTCGACGCCGAGCTCCGGGCCGTACGGGGACTTCTCGGAGCCCGTCCAGCCGTCGGTGCCGGGCTGGCCGAGGTCCAGCCGGGTACCGCGGAGCGCCTCGAAGGCGGCGAGTCCGTCGGCCGGCGCGGTCTCGCCGTAGGCCTTGGGGTGCTCGGGATGCGGGGACCAGTAGGCGCGGCTGCGGATCGCCGACAGGGCCTGGTCCAGAGTGGGCCGGTGCTTGGCGGACAGCTGGGGGACGGTGAGCTCGGCGGCCATCAGGGACCAACTCCTCGTTGAGCCGGGCGAAGGAGAGCAGACTGGAGTTAGAGTAACCGAACGATCGGTCGGGACAAGAGGGCCCGGCGGACCTGTGGACAAGTCGGTGCGGGAGGATCAGGGCATGACAGCAATCGAGCGGTCCCGCACTGTGGCGGTCGTCGGAGCGGGCACCATGGGCCAGGGAATCGCCCAGGTCGCCCTTCTCGCAGGTCACCGCGTGCTGATCTACGACATCGACGCCGCGCTCGCCGCCGACGGCGTCGGCATCGTGCAGGACCGCATCGAGCGGATGGCCGCGAAGGGCCGGCTGGACCGGACCGAGGCCGAGGAGACGGCCGGACGGATCGCTGCCGCCGGCGCCCTGGCGGACCTCGCCGGCGCCGCCCTCGTCGTCGAGGCGGTCGTCGAGAACGTCGAGGTCAAGCGGACGCTCTTCACGGCCCTCGAAGAAGTGGTGGAGCCGGACGCGCTGCTCGCCACGAACACCTCCTCCCTCTCCGTCACCGAGCTCGCGGCCGGTCTCGCGCACCCGGGCCGCTTCCTCGGCCTGCACTTCTTCAATCCGGCCCCGCTGCTCCCGCTCGTCGAGGTGGTCAGCGGCTCCGCCACCGACCCGGACGCCGCCGAGCGCGCCTACCGCACGGTGCTGGGCTGGGGGAAGACGCCCGTCCGCTGCGCCGACACCCCCGGATTCATCGTCAACCGGATCGCCCGCCCCTTCTACGCCGAGGCCTTCGCGGTGTACGAGGAGCAGGGCGCCGACCCCGCCACCATCGACGCCGTGCTCCGCGAGAGCGGCGGCTTCAAGATGGGCCCCTT
Organism: Streptomyces sp. NRRL F-2664; assembly: GCF_000719345.1. Taxonomy (GTDB): domain Bacteria; phylum Actinomycetota; class Actinomycetes; order Streptomycetales; family Streptomycetaceae; genus Streptomyces. Next base: position 55,957 of record NZ_JOFX01000004.1, on the reverse strand, counting down.
CGCGCTGACCGACCTGATCGGCCAGGACGTCAACGAGGCCGTCACCCGCTCGGTGTGGGAGTCCTTCTTCCGCAGCCCCAAGTTCACCCCGTCCCTCGCGCAGCGCCGGCTGGTCCAGTCGGGCCGCCTGGGCCGCAAGTCGGGGCACGGCTGGTTCCCCTACGGCCCGGAGGCGGTCGCCCCGCAGCCGCACACCGCGGGACCCGAGGAGGCCCCGGAGAAGGTGACCGTCGTCGGCGACCTCGGACCGGCCGCCGCCCTCGTCGACCTGCTGGAGGAAGCAGGGATCGCGGTCACGGCCACCGGGCAGGGCGGCCCGTACATCGAGCTGCCCGGCGAGGGGCAGCTGGTCCTGGCGGACGGGAAGACCTCCGTGGAGTTCGCGGACGTCGTCTACTTCGACCTCGCGCTCGACTACCGCAGCGCCGGCCGGATCGCGCTCTCCGCCGGCGAGGACACCAGCGAACGCACGCTTTCCGAGGCGATCGGCCTGTTCCAGAAGCTCGGCAAGCAGGTGTCCGTCATCGGCGACGTCCCCGGCATGATCGTCGCCCGGACCGTCGCCATGCTCATCGACCTCACCGCCGACGCCGTCGCCCGCGGCGTGGCCTCCGCCGAGGACATCGACACTGCGATGCGGCTCGGCGTCAACTACCCGCTGGGCCCCTCCGCCTGGCACGAGCGGCTCGGCCAGGACTGGGCCTACGACCTGCTGCACAACCTCGATGAGCGCTGCCCCGGCGGCCGCTACGCGCCCTCCCTGGCACTGTTCAAGCTGGGCTACGCGGCGGGCGACGAGGAGGGCGCGCGGTGACCACGGCCAGGCGCGACACCTATACCCCCGAGACGCTGCTCTCCGTGGCCGTCCAGGTCTTCAACGAGCGCGGCTACGACGGCACCTCGATGGAGCACCTCTCCAAGGCCGCCGGCATCTCGAAGTCCTCGATCTACCACCACGTCACGGGCAAGGAGGAGCTGCTGCGGCGGGCCGTCAGCCGCGCCCTCGACGGGCTCTTCGCGGTGCTGGAGGAGCCCGGTGCGGTCCGCGGCCGGGCCGTCGAGCGCGTCGAGTACGTCACGCGCCGCACGGTCGAGGTGCTCCTCGCGGAGCTGCCGTACGTGACGCTGCTGCTGCGGGTGCGGGGCAACACCCGGACCGAGCGGTGGGCGCTGGAGCGCCGGCGCGAGTTCGACCACCAGGTCGCGGACCTGCTCAAGGCCGCGGCCGCGGACGGCGACCTGCGGGCGGACGTGGACATCCGCCTCGCCACCCGGCTCCTCTTCGGCATGGTGAACTCGCTGGTCGAGTGGTATCGCCCGCACCCGGGCACCGGCCCGGAACAGCTCGCGGACGCGGTCGTCCACCTGGCCTTCGACGGCCTGCGCACCGCCCGCTGACCCTCGCGACCGCCCGCCGCCCCCCGGACGGCCTACTCCTCGGCGAGCGCCGCGGGACCGCCGGACGGGCCCGGTCCGGCGTCCAGCAGGTCCGTCTCCTCGAAGACCAGCAGGGTGCGCGTCGAGAGGACCTCCGGGATGGCCTGGAGACGGGTCAGGACCAGCTCGCGCAGGGTCCGGTTGTCCGGTGTGTGCACCAGCAGCAGGACGTCGAAGTCCCCGCTGACGAGGGCGATGTGCGCGGCGCCCGGGAGTTCGCGCAGCTGTTCGCGGACCGTGCGCCAGGAGTTCTGGACGATCTTCAGGGTGATGTAGGCCGACGCGCCCTGGCCCGCCCGCTCGTGGTTGACGCGGGCGGTGAACCCGCGGATCACCCCGTCGTCGATGAGCCGGTTGATCCGGGCGTAGGCGTTCGCGCGCGAGACGTGCACCTGCTCGGCCACCGACCGTACGGAGGCCCGGCCGTCCGCCTGGAGCAGCCGCATGATCGACCGGTCGATCGGGTCCAGGGGCCGGGGTGCGACGGGCGGGACAGCGGAGGCTCCGGTTGCGCTGCCCGGTGGGACCGGAGCGGATCCCGGTCCGGCCATTTGTTCATCCGGCATTGCCCGATGCCTCCCTCTCCTGGACGTCCTGCGTCCATCCCAGGGCTCCGGCGCCCGTTTGTCCACAGCCTGGAGCCGCCTGTAGCCAAATTGCGCGGACAACCGAACAATCGGTAGGTGAGGGGCCTCACACCCGGGGCACCCCCTGCCCGCTTCCCACGAGGAGGTGTACGCCGCCATGACGGTCCAAGAGCTGCCCGGTGCCGGTGCGTCCCACCGTCCCACCCCGCCGCCCGCCTGGAGGCCCCGTACGGACGCCGCCCCGCTGCTTCCGGACGCCGAGCCCTACCGCGTGCTGGGGACGGACGCCGCCGACCGGCTGGACCCCGCGCTGATGCGCCGGTGCTACGCCGAACTGGTGCGTGGCCGTCGCTACAACGCGCAGGCCACGGCACTCACCAAGCAGGGCCGGCTCGCCGTGTACCCCTCGACCGTCGGCCAGGAGGCCTGCGAGATCGCGGCCGCGATGGTGCTGGAGGAGCAGGACTGGCTCTTCCCCAGCTACCGCGACACCCTGGCGGCCGTGGCGCGCGGCCTGGACCCCGTACAGGCGCTGACGCTGCTGCGCGGCGACTGGCACACCGGGTACGACCCCCGCGAGCACCGCATAGCGCCTCTCTCGACCCCGCTCGCCACCCAGCTGCCGCACGCGGTCGGCCTGGCGCACGCGGCGCGGCTGCGCGGCGACGACGTCGTCGCGCTCGCCATGGTCGGTGACGGCGGCACCAGCGAGGGCGACTTCCACGAGGCGCTGAACTTCGCCGCCGTCTGGCAGGCCCCGGTGGTCTTCCTGGTGCAGAACAACGGCTTCGCGATCTCCGTCCCGCTCGCCAAGCAGACCGCCGCCCCCACGCTGGCCCACAAGGCCGTCGGGTACGGCATGCCGGGCCGGCTGGTCGACGGCAACGACATCGCGGCGATGCACGAGGTGCTGACCGAGGCCGTCCGGCGGGCCCGGGCCGGCGGCGGCCCCACCCTGATCGAGGCCGTCACGTACCGCATGGAGGCGCACACGAACGCCGACGACGCGACGCGCTACCGCGGTGACGCCGAGGTCGAGGCGTGGAAGGCGCACGACCCGATCGACCTGCTGGAGCGGGAGCTGACCGCGCGCGGGATCCTCGACGAGGCGGGCATCACGGCCGCGCGCGACGAGGCCGAGGCGATGGCGGCGTCCCTGCGCGACGGGATGAATGCCGATCCGGTGGTGGACCCCATGGACCTGTTCGCGCATGTCTACGCGGAGCAGACCGACCGCCTGCGCGAGCAGGCGGCCATGCTCCGCGCCGAGCTGGAAGCCGAGGACCAGGCGTGACGACGGTGGCGGCGAAGTCCGCGAAGACGGGGGCCAAGCCCGCGACGATGGCGCAGGCCCTGACCCGGGCGATGCGCGACGCCATGGCGGAGGACCCGACGGTCCACGTCATGGGCGAGGATGTCGGGACGCTCGGCGGGGTCTTCCGGATCACGGACGGCCTGGCGAAGGAGTTCGGCGAGGACCGCTGCACGGACACCCCCCTCGCCGAGGCCGGGATCCTGGGCACCGCGGTCGGCATGGCCATGTACGGCCTGCGGCCCGTGGTGGAGATGCAGTTCGACGCCTTCGCGTACCCGGCCTTCGAGCAGCTGCTCTCGCACGTGGCGAAGATGCGCAACCGCACCCGCGGTGCCATGCCGCTGCCGATCACCATCCGCGTGCCGTACGGCGGCGGCATCGGCGGCGTCGAGCACCACTGCGACTCCTCCGAGGCGTACTACGTGGCGACGCCCGGCCTGACCGTGGTCACCCCGGCGACCGTCGAGGACGCGTACGGGCTGCTGCGCGCGTCGATCGCCAGTGACGACCCGGTGGTCTTCCTGGAACCGAAGCGGCTGTACTGGTCGAAGTCCGACTGGTCGCCGCAGGCACCGGCGGCCGTCCCGGGCATCGGGAAGGCGCTGGTCCGGCGGACGGGCACGAGCGCCACCCTGATCACCTACGGGCCGTCGCTGCCGGTCTGCCTGGAGGCGGCCGAGGCGGCCCGCGAGGAGGGCTGGGACCTGGAGGTCGTCGACCTGCGCTCCCTGGTCCCCTTCGACGAGGAGACGGTCGTGCAGTCCGTCCGCCGCACCGGGCGCGCGGTCGTCGTCCACGAGGCCGGCGGTTTCGGCGGGCCGGGCGCGGAGATCGCCGCCCGGGTCACGGAGCGGTGCTTCCACCACCTGGAGGCCCCGGTGCTGCGGGTGACGGGCTTCGACATCCCCTACCCGCCTCCGATGCTGGAGAAGTACTACCTGCCCGGCGTCGAGCGGATCCTGGACGCCGTGGCCCGCCTGCAGTGGGAGAACTGATGCCGCAGGTCATGGAATTCAAGCTGCCCGACCTCGGTGAGGGCCTGACCGAGGCCGAGATCGTGCGGTGGCTGGTGGCGGTGGGCGACGTCGTCGCCATCGACCAGCCGGTCGTCGAGGTCGAGACGGCCAAGGCGATGGTGGAGGTGCCCTGCCCGTACGGCGGCGTGGTCACCGCCCGATTCGGCGAGGAGGGCGAGGAGCTGCCGGTCGGCGCCCCGCTGATCACCGTGGCGGTGGGTGCGCAGTCGGTGCCCGCCGGGGACGCGCAGGCTCCGGAGGCCGAGGGCTCCGGGGAGGCGCCCCGTCCGCTGATCGGCTACGGCTCGGACCACTCGCGCCCGGCGCGTCGGCGGCGGGTGCGACCCGTCACCGCCGCGGTGTCGGCGTCGGCCGCGGCCCCCGCTCCCGCCGCTGCCCCGGTCGCGGTGGCTCCGGCCGCGCCCGCCGGTCCGGTGCCCGTGATCTCGCCCCTCGTGCGCAAGCTGGCCAAGGACCACGGCGTGGACCTGCGCGCACTGAACGGCTCCGGGCCGCAGGGGCTCATCCTGCGCGCCGACGTGGAGGCGGCCCTGGCCGCCCTTCGTGAGCCCGCTCCGGCCCCTGCCGCCCCCGCGGCGGTCGCGGTGGCGGCGCAGGGCGAGCGGATCCCGCTGAAGGGATTGCGCGGAGCGGTCGCCGAGAAGCTTTCCCGCAGCCGCCGGGAGATCCCCGACGCCACCTGCTGGGTCGACGCGGACGCCACCGAGTTGATGGCGGCCCGCGCCGCGATGAACGCCGTGGGCGGGCCCAAGATCTCGGTGCTGGCACTGCTGGCCCGGATCTGCACGGCCGCGCTGGCCCAGTACCCGGAGCTGAACTCCACCGTGGACCTCGCGGCCAAGGAGATCGTCCGGCTCCCGTCGGTGCACCTGGGCTTCGCCGCCCAGACCGAGCGGGGACTGGTGGTCCCGGTGGTCCGGGACGCGCAGGAGCGCAACGCGCAGTCCCTGTCCGCGGAGTTCGCCCGGCTGACCGAGCTGGCCCGCGCGGGCAGGCTGGCCCCGGCCGACCTGACGGGCGGCACCTTCACCCTGAACAACTACGGGGTGTTCGGGGTGGACGGCTCCACACCGATCATCAACCACCCGGAGGCGGCGATGCTCGGCGTCGGCCGGATCGTCGACAAGCCGTGGGTCCACGAGGGGCAGTTGGCGGTGCGCAAGGTGGTCCAGCTGTCCCTGACCTTCGACCACCGGGTCTGCGACGGCGGCACGGCGGGCGGCTTCCTGCGCTATGTCGCGGACTGCGTGGAGTCCCCGGCGGTCCTCCTGCGCACCGTGTAGTCACGCCGGGGCTCCGCCCCGGACCCGCCGCCGTCCGAGGCGCGGGATCCGGGGCGGAGTCCGGGATGCTCAGACCGTGAGCAGCAGTTTGCCCACGTGGGCGCCGGACTCCAGCGCCCGGTGGGCCTCGGCGGCATCCCGCATCGGGAACGCCGCGTGGACCACCGGCCGCACCCGGCCGGAGGCCACCAGCGGCCACACGTGCTCCCGCACGGCGGCGACGATCGCCGCCTTCTCCTCCAGCGGCCGCGCCCGCAGCGACGTCGCGGTGATCGCCGCCCGCTTCGCCAGCAGTGCGCCCAGGTTCAGTTCGCCCTTCACACCGCCCTGGAGCCCGATCACCGCGAGCCGGCCGTTCACGGCCAGCGCGTCCACGTTCCGGCCCAGGTACTTGGCGCCCATGATGTCCAGGATCACGTCCGCCCCGGCCCCGCCGGTCGCCTCCCGCACCGCGGCCACGAAGTCCTGCTCGCGGTAGTCGACGAGGACGTCCGCGCCCAGCTCCTTGCAGCGGGCCAGCTTCTCCGGGCCGCCGGCCGTGACGGCGACCGTCGCCCCCACCGCCTTGCCCAGCTGGATCGCCATCGTCCCGATGCCGCTGGCCCCGCCGTGCACGAGCAGCGTCTCGCCCGGGCGCAGCCCGGCCACCATGAACACGTTGGACCACACCGTCGTGACGACCTCGGGCAGCGCCGCCGCCGTCACCAGGTCCACCCCTGCCGGTACCGGCAGCAGCTGTCCGGCCGGCACGGCCACCCGCTGCGCGTACCCGCCGCCGGCCAGCAGGGCGCAGACCTCGTCCCCCACCGACCAGCCGGACACTCCCGCCCCGAGCGCGGCGATCCGCCCGGAGCACTCCAGGCCGGGCAGGCGCGAGGCCCCTGGCGGCGGGTCGTAGAAGCCCTGCCGCTGCAGGACGTCGGCGCGGTTCACGGCGCTCGCCGCGACCTCGACGAGGACCTCGCCCTCGCCCGGCACCGGATCGGGTACGTCGGCCCAGACGAGGGCCTCGGGGCCGCCGGGCTGCTCGATGGTGATCGCATGCATGGCCCGGAGGCTACGGCACGGCGCGGTTACTCGGGAGGACCCAGGGTCGTCCTGGTAGTGGTGGGCGGCATCGCCCGCACGATGGTGATGAGACGGTCCGTCAGCTGCAAGGGGCTCGCGTGGGGATCGTCGTACGGGAGCAGCCGGTGCCCGCGCAGCACGTTGACGACCAGGTCGTCGGTGTCGCGTACCGACTTGCCCACCTCGGACTTGCGGACGGGCCGTTCGATCAGGTCCAGGCCGCTGCCCTGCTGGATCAGGTCCTCCATGACGGTGCCCGCGCTCGGGCTGAGCACCGAGAGGCCCAGGAGCCGGCCGGCCGCGCTCGCGCTGGTGATGACAGCGTCGGCGCCGGACTGGCGCAGCAGCTGGGCGTTCTCCTCCTCGCGCACGGCAGCGACGATCTTCGCCCCACGGTTCATCTGCCGGGCCGTCAGCGTGACGAGGACCGCCGTGTCGTCGCGTTGCGTGGCGATGACGATCTGACGGGCCTTCTGGAGCTCGGCCCGCAACAGGACGTCCGAGCGGGTGGCGTCGCCGACCACGCCGGTGAGGCCCTCGGAGTTGGCCATGTCGATCACCTTGGCGCTGGGGTCGACGACGACGACCTGTTCCTTGGACAGGCCGGTGGCCAGCAGGGTCATCAACGCCGAGCGGCCCTTCGTGCCGAAGCCGACGACGACCGTGTGCTCGCGCAAGTTCTTCCTCCAGCGCTTCAGTCGCCACTCTTCCCTCGTCCGTTCCGTGAGGACTTCGAGGGTGGTACCGACCAGGATGATCAGGAACAGCACGCGCAGCGGCGTGATCAGCATGATGTTGATCAGCCGTGCGCTGTCGCTGTGGGGGACGATGTCGCCGTAGCCGGTCGTCGACAGCGTCACCGTGGCGTAGTAGAAGCAGTCGAGGAGATCGACCGTCTCGTTGGCGTTGTCGTGATAGCCGTCCCGGTCCAGCCACACGATGAAGACCGTGAGGAAGAGGACGAACAGGGCCATCAGCAGGCGCTTGGCGACCTGACGCAGCGGATGTTCGACGACGCGTTTGGGCAGCTTGATGCGTCGGGAGACGAGTTTTTCGTCGGCCCCGCGGGCCATGGCGTCCTGTCCGGGCAGTTTCACGTGAAACATCCTCCCGAAGCCCACGGCAGATCGAGGACTTCAAGCTCCTGTCCGGACCGGGCTCCCGCGGGCGGTACGACGGCCAGCGCGTCCGCAGCGGCCACGCCGCGCAGCATCGCCGGCCCGTGGTAGCGCAGCGGTACGGCGTGCTCGTCGTCGAGCCGGACCGGAACCAGCCGGGTGTCGTACGGGTGTCCCGCTACGTCGCCCCGCACGGGGGCCGTGTAGCGCGGACGCGGGCGGCGGCCGGCGAGAGCGCGCAGCAGCGGCTCGGCGAGGGTGAGCAGCCCGGAGACGGCGGCGAGGGGGTTGCCGGGCAGGCCCACCAGGTGCCGTCCGTCCGTCCGGTCGCCGAGCCGCGCCAGCAGCATCGGGTGCCCGGGTCGGACGGCGACTCCGTCGACGAGGAGGTGGGCGCCGGCCTTCTCCAGCACGGGGTGGACGTGGTCGACGGGCCCGGAGGCGGTACCGCCGGTGGTGACGATGACGTCGGCGGTGGAGGTGGTGACGGCCTTCAGCAGGGCGGCGGCCCCGGCCTGGTCGTCGCCGAGCGTCCGGGTGGCGGTGACCTCGGCGCCCAGCCGGGTCAGCCAGGGGTCCAGCATCGGGCTGAGGGCGTCGCGGATCAGTCCGTCGTGCGGTCGGCCTTCGGTGAGCAGTTCGTCTCCGAGCACCAGGACCTCGACGCGGGGGCGGGGCCTGGTGGCCAGCCGGTCGTAGCCGGCGGCCGCGGCGAGGCCGAGCACGGCGGGGGTGACCAGCGAACCGGCGGGCAGCAGCAAGTCGCCCGAACGGCACTCCTGGCCGCGCGGGCGGATGTCCTGGCCGGTGAGGACGGGCCGGTCGGCGAAGAGCTGCCCGCCGCCCTCGTGGCAGTGCTCGCTGCGGATGACGGCGGTGGTGTCCCCGGGGATCCGCGCACCGGTCGCGATGCGGACGGCTTCGCCGTCGGCGAGCGGCTCCGGCCGGCCGGAGCCGGCCAGCACGCCCCCGCCCTGCCGTACCTGCCAGGGACCGGGGCCGGCCACGGCCCACCCGTCCATGGCGGAGGTGTCGAAGGACGGCAGGTCGGTCAGCGCGTCCAAGGAGGCGGCCAGGACCTCGCCGAGGGCGTCCGTGAGGGGCACCTCGTGGGTCCTGGCCTTCACCGCGGTCCCGGCGTGGGCGGCGACGTCCCGGGCCCGCGCCCAGGGCAGGGCACGGTGGCCTCCCGCGCCGCCGCCCTCGGGGGTACGGCTGACCAGGGCCAGGGCCTCGTCGAGGGCCTGCTCGGCGGAGTTCGTGGGGGTCATCCCGAGCCGTTCTCTTCGGCGGCGGCGTCGGTGTCGGCGTCCGCCTCGGCCGCCCAGCGCAGCGCCAGGTCGGCGGCCTTGCGGGAGGCCTCGGCCACGGCCTGGGCCGGGTCGGCCCCGGTGGCGGCGGCGTGGGCGGCCGCATAGCCGACCAGGAAGGTGGTCAGCGGGGCAGCGGGCCGGGCGACGCCGTGGGCGGCGTCCCGGGCGAGGTCGAGCAGGGTCTTGGTGTCGACGGCGAGGTCGATGCCCAGCTCGTTCTTGACGGTGGTGATCCATTGGTCCAGCACGGTTCCATGCTCCCTGATCCGGGCGCGGGCGACGGCGAGATCGTCCCAGGTGTCGCAGTCGAAGGCGGCCAGCGGCTGCGCCGCCACGGGCGCGAGCCGCAGTTCCGCGGTGAGCGCCCGCAGCGGGAGGCCGGCCAGGGCGCCGTGCTCGGTGGCGAGCAGGGCGATCTCGCGGCGCAGGGGCTCCGCCCGGTAGGCGGCGACCAGCGGCTGGTCGCGGCCGTCGGGGTCGCGCAGCACCGCCCCGTCCGTGCCGTGCGCGTCGGGTGCGGCGAGCAGGGCTCGTACGGTGTCCCGGTCCAGGAACGGCAGGTCCGCGGAGAGTACGAGGACCAACTCCGCGGTGGTGTCGCGCAGCCCGGCGTCCAGAGCGGCCACCGGGCCGCCGCCCGGCGGGTCCTCGCGGGCCCACCGCACGGGGCGGGCGGTGGGGCGCCGGCCGCCGACGACGACGGTGCGCAGGGCGTCCGGACAGGCGTCGAGGACGCGGTCGAGGAGCGCCCGCCCTCCGACGCTGAGGGCGGGTTTGTCCGCCCCGCCCAGTCGCCGGGCTGCGCCGCCGGCGAGCACGATCGCGTCGTAGGTCATGTTCATGAGTATGCGCGGACCATCTCCCTGCCGAGAGCCACCCCTTGCCGAATGCTTGTCCGCCGGGGCCGGCGCCGCCGCCCGGACCGGAGGGGGAAGGCCCGGCCGCGCCCGTGGGCGCGGGCCGGGCCCGTGTGATCCAACCGACTGCCGGACGGCTAGAGGTACGGGCCGGAGCGGACCGCGCCGTGTCCGCCGTCCTCGTCGTCGTCATGGTGGCCGCCCGGCGGGAGGGCCCGGCGCATCTGCTCCAACTGGGCCCGCGCGGCCATCTGCTGCGCGAACAACGCGGTCTGGATGCCGTGGAAGAGGCCTTCCAGCCAGCCGACCAACTGCGCCTGCGCGATCCGCAGTTCCGCCTCGGAGGGAATGGCCTCCTCGGTGAACGGCAGGGACAGGCGCTCCAGTTCCTCCACGAGCTCCGGCGCCAGGCCGTCCTCCAACTCCTTCACGGAGGCGGCATGGATGTCCTTGAGCCGGACCCGGCTCGCCTCGTCGAGGGGCGCGGCGCGCACCTCTTCCAGGAGTTGCTTGATCATGCTGCCGATCCGCATGACCTTGGCGGGCTGTTCGACCATTTCCGTCACCGGGACCTCGCGCGACTCGTCATCGGCGTCGCCGACCGCCGTCCCGTCCTGTCCCACGATCAGGACGTGCGGGGGACTGTCCTGCGACCGTTCACTCCTCGGCATCTCCATGCCGTCATTCTCTCGCACACCTTCGTTCTCACTCGGTGTGCCCCCGTACAGGCGTGATCCACCCTGTACGGGGGTGCCGGACTCAGCCCGCGGCCCGGCGGGCCAGCGCGCCGCTGGAGCGCGTGACGAGCGCCGCCAGCAGGGCCGCGCCCACGGGGACCACGACGAGCAGCTGGGCGAGGGTCTCCCACGGCACGGCGATCGGTACGAACGGCGCGGACTCCCCCGCCAGGGAGTAGCCGTCGTCGGCGGCGCGCTGTGCCAGCGCCTCCAGTTCACGTCGCTGCGTCAGGCGCAGGCCGATCGCGGGCAGGATGCCGGCCGCCGAGCCCAGGACGACGCCCATCAGGGCGACCACTCCGCACTGGAAGCCGCTCAGGGTCCGCCGCACCCGCGGCGGGGCGCCCACGGCCGCCAGTGTCTTCAGGTCGGCCTCGGCGTCGGCCTGGGACAGCCCGGTGGCGATGCCGGCCGCGCCGATGGTGACCAGGCCGGCGAAGACGGTCAGGGCGAGCAGGGCCAGGCTGTCGTCGCCCTGGTAGCCCGCTTCGATGTGCAGCGAGGCCTCCACGCCCATCCGGTCGATGTCCCCGGCGATCCGCTGCCGCTGTTCGGAGGAGGCCGCCCCGTCGAGGGTGAAGTACGAGCCGATCGGTGCCGTGGTCAGTCCCGTGGCCCCCACCGCGGCGGGCGGCAGGACCAGTTCGAGGCCCCAGCCCTCGGTGCCCTCCGGTGCCAGGTGCACCGGGATGATCTTGTCCACGCCCACCGGTTCGGCGGCCGGACCGGTGAGGGCGTCGTCCCCGTCCGGACCGGAGATGATCCGCAGGGTCAGCCTGCCGTCCTTGACCTGCCGCTTGTCGAAGGCGACGGCCCGGCCCTGCTTGAGGGCGGACACGGTGCCCGGGTCGGTGATCGCGAGCACGTTCAGCAGCTTCTCGTCGGCGACGACCGTGGCGTACTGCGTGCCGCGCATGGCGCCCTTGCAGCGCCAGTCCTGGCGCAGTGCCCGGACCTCCCGCTCGCTGAAGGCCTCGGATCCCTCGGGGCTCTCATGGAGCGGGCAGCGCTGGTCCTTGGGGGTGATGATCTCGGCACGGCCGCACGCCGCGTCCCGGGAGAACGTCTCGCAGCCCGGCTTGCCGACGACCAGCCGGTCCACGTCCGCGCGCCGGGCCACCGGCAGCTGCTTGACGAGGGACTCGCGCAGGGCGGGGACCTCCTTGTAGGCGCCGTTCTCGGAGGCCAGCAGCCGGCCGGTGCCGTGCGGCAGGTCGGCGACATACTCGTGCCTGCTCTGCATGTCGCTGCTGTGCTGGTAGGTCGCCACCGCGACGGTGCCGGCGACGGCGGCCAGGACGGCGGCCACGGCGGGCGCCGTACGGCCCCGGTTGCGCACGGCGTCGCGCAGCGCGAGCCGCGGGGACAGCGGCAGCCACCGCCCCAGCCGCCCGAAGAGGCCCACCAGCACCGGGGTGAGGGCGACGATGCCGAGTTCGGCGAGGGCGCTGCCACCCGCGACGACGGCGGCGCCCATGTCCGACACGCTGCCGTACAGGGCGATCCCGGCGCCGACGGCGACGGCGGCCAGGCCGGCGACGGGGAGTACCCGGCTGGAGCGGCGCACGCCGCGGCGGCCGGTCAGTGAGGCGAGCACCGTCTGCCGGGAGGCGGTGACGGCCGGGACGATCGCGGACAGCAGACCGGTCACCACGGCGAGCAGGGCGATGCCGGCCAGTTCCAGCGGGCGGAAGTCGAGGCCGCCGAAACGGGTGCCGAGCTGCTCCTCCAGTACCGGCTGGAGCGCGACGGTCAGCGCGATGCCGATCGCGGTGCCGCAGACGGCGGCCGCGGCGCCGATGACCAGGCCGCCGGAGAGCACGATCGAGCGGATGTGGCGGCGGTCGCCACCGTTGGCGCCGACCAGGCCGAGTTGGCGGCGCGAGCGGCGGGCGCCGACTGCGAAGGCCGGTCCGGCGAGCAGGCAGATCTCCAGCATGGCGAGGCCCACGACGGTGGCCAGCACGGCCGTTTCGGTGGCACCGGCGGCGCTGCGCTCGAACTGCGCCTTCGGCTCCTGCCGGTAGAGGGGAACGTCGGCGTCGGCGGGCGGATCGTTGGCGACGGCGCGGGAGACGACGACCAGGGACTTGGCGTTGGCCGCCTGGACCATGTTCCACGTGAAACCATCACCGCCCACCTCGACCAGGTAGGAGTCCTCCGGGTGCACCCCGGTGCCTCCGGAGGCCTGGAGCGCCGTGTCGAGCGGGGCGATCAGCGTCCCGGGCGGGGCGGTGATCTGGTCCTTCTTGAGGTCGTTCGGCAGCTCGTACGCGCCGACGATCCTGTAGGCGGAGGTGGCGCCGCGCGGGGTGACCGACGAGCCGACGTACAGGCCGGAGTTCTCCAGGAAGGCGCGGGTCGCGACGATTTCCCCCGCACGCTCGGGCAGCCGGCCGCGGTCGAGCGTGACCAGGCCCTTCGCGAGCGGATCGCGCAGGTCGATCTCGCGCAGGTCGGTGTCGAGCAGACCGTGCTGGGTACGGACCTTGCCGTAGCCGCCGGAGTCCTTCAGCAGCCGGCTCCCGGGCGGGAGTGCGGCGGCCACCTGCTCGGGGGTCTCCTCCGGCGGTCTCGACACCGCGTCGGCGGCGTCGTAGCCGCCGACGGGTGCGTAGTGCGATCCGTCGGGCACCTGGTGGACGGGCTTGCCCACGTGCGAGGGGCTGACGCGGGCGTCGGCGGCTCCGACCACCCGGCTGACGGCCTGGTCGGGGGAGAGTTCGGCGCTGCGCAGCGTGAGGTCGGCGGCGCTGACGCCGACGATGGGCAGGGCGATCATCGCCAGGACCAGGGAGCTGCGGCCCTTGGCGCGCCAGGCGTCGCGGCGCGCGATGCGCACGGCGGCGACCCAGGAGTGGTACCAGCCCTGGAGCGAGGAGGTCACTGGGCGCCCGCCCGACCGGACAGGAGGGAGTCGGCGTGGCTGCGCAGGGTCTCGTCGACCACGCTGCCGTCCCGCAGGAACACCACGCGGTCGGCCCACGCCGCGAAGCGGGGCTCGTGGGTGACGAGGACGCCGGCCGCGCCCGCGTCGCAGCGGGAGCGCAGCAGGCCGAGGACGGACTCGCCGGTCTCGGAGTCGAGGGCGCCGGTGGGCTCGTCGGCGAGGACGAGGCGCCGGTCGCCGACGAGGGCGCGGGCGATGGCGACGCGTTGCTGCTGGCCGCCGGACATCTCGTCGGGGAAGCGGTCGGCGAGGACGGACAGGTTCATCTCCTCCAGCGCGGCAAGGGCCGCCAGGCGGGCCTTGCGGGCCGAGGTGCCGTCCAGTTCGAGCGGCAGGGCCACGTTCTCGGCGGCGGTGAGGGCCGGGATCAGGTTGTAGTCCTGGAAGACGTAGCCGATGCTGCGGCGGCGCAGCGCGGCCAACTGCTTGCGGTTCGCGGTGGTGATGTCGGTTCCCTCGACCAGCACCCGGCCGCTGGTCGGGGCGTCGAGGCCGCCCGCGAGGGTCAGCAGGGTCGACTTGCCGGAGCCCGAGGGGCCCATGACGGCGACGAGTTCGCCGGGGTGGACGGCGAGGTCGATCCCGCGCAGGGCGTGCACTTCGGTGGCGCCGCTGCCGTGGGTGCGGACGAGCCGCTCCAACTGCAGTACGGGTTGCCGGGTCTGGCGCTGGTCGGTCATGAGGGTTCCCCCCTGGAACGGTGGTTCAGGCGCGCCGCGTACGGGCGGTGCCGGGCCGGGTGGTGGTGGTCGGTGCCGGGGTCTCGGCAGCGGACTGGGGCGGTTCGGACGGGGCGGCTCTCCGGTCGGCCGGCAGGGAGAGCCGGACGAGCCGGGCTTCGCAGTGGTCGAGCCAGCGGGCCTCGGCCTCGGTCTGGAAGATCAGCTGTTCCAGGACCAGCAGCCAGGCGACGTCGTCGCGTTCGTGGGACCGGCCGCTCTCGACCGCGGCGAGGGCGGTGGCCTTGAGCCGGGTGTAGTCCTGCATTGCCCGGATCGTGGCGTGCCGCTGGGACTGGATGACGGCGCGGATGTCCACGCCGGGGGCGCCCACGGCCATGGCGAGCTTGATGGAGAGCTCGTCGCGGGGCGGGTTGGCCCGGTCGACGGGACGCTCGTACCACTCGCGCAGTTCGGTGCGGCCGGTGTCGGTGATGGCGTAGAGCGTGTGGCCGGCGGCGTCCTCGCCGTCCGGTGCGACGAGGCCGTCGCGTTCGAGCCGGGAGAGGGTCGTGTAGACCTGGCCGACGTTGAGCGGCCAGGTGGAGCCGGTCCGGGATTCGAACTCGGTGCGCAGCTGGGAGCCGTACCGAGGACCCCGTTCCAGGAGGGCGAGCAGCCCGTGACGGATCGACATACTCGGTATGTATACCGAGTATGTTCACGCAGGGCAACCATTCTGGGGAGGGCTTCGAGCGGCCGGGGGCCACCTCGGCACCTGGCGCAGGGCCGCGGCGGCGCGACCGGCGCGGAGGGCAGGCGCGGCGCTACCCGCCCCGGCGCAGCCGTACGCCCAGATAACCCAGACCCAGCCCCATCAGGGCGAAACCGGTGCCGAGGGGCAGTATGTGCGCGGCCAGGTCCGCGGCGCGGTCGTTCGGCTCGGTTCCCAGGGCGGTCACCGTGTCCGTATCCGTGCTCCGACCGGTGCCGGTACCGGTGTCCGTGCCCGTGCCCGTGTCCGTGCCCGTGTCCGTGCCGGTGTCCGTGGTGCGCCCGGCCGGGTCGCCCGCCGTGGGCCGCGCCCGCGCCGGCGGAGGGGCCGAGGGGGCCGGCGGCGGGGGCGGCGTGGCCTCGGTGCGCGGGTGGGCCGGCAGCGGCCGGGAGGCGATGACCAGCTCCGGGTTCGCGGGCTCGCCCACTGGCCGTCCGGGGCGTTCGCGGCCCACCCCGGCGGGACTCCCGGCCAGCTCCTCCCGGGCGTCGCCGTCGTCGGCCTCCCGGGCCCCCGCGGCCGCCACGCGCGCCGGGGCGGGGGACCCCGCGTAGGCGTAGGCGGAGGCGGCCGGCGCGAGCACGGCGGCGGCCAACGCGGCGCAGGCCAGCCAGCGCGGCGGACGGAAGCCTTGGACCACGGGGAGCCCCTCCCGTCCCGAGCGACCGGTGTGCTCGCTGGAGTCAGCGATATGCGCTCAGATTTACATAGTGGGGCAAAGGCGGCATCCCGGACGCTCCATCAGGGTCCGGGACGCCGGTGTGTCGTGAGGCCGCGCGGGCCGGCTACTCGGGATTGCCGGTGGACACGGTGAGCGTGTACTCCGTGCCCTCCTTGTTGATCTTCTCTCCGGCGGCCGGGGACTGGCTCAGCACGGTGTCCTTGCCGTACACCGCCTCGTCCTTCGGGACGATCGTGTACTTGCCGCCCGAGGCCTGGATGCACGCCTTCACCGACAGCAGGTTCTTGTACTTCAGGTCCGGAGCCGAGTACTTGCCGGCCTCGCTGTAGTGCTTCGTGGGCTCCGAGCACTTCTTCGGGTCGATCGTGCGCGTGACGTCGGGGCCCTTGAACCCCGCCTTCGCGGACGCCGACGTGGAGGCGCCCGGGTCGGCCGTGGTGCCCTTGTCCTTGTCGTCCCCGTTCATCGAGATCGCCGCGATCAGGCCGCCGATCGCCAGCAGCGCCACCGCGACCGCACCCACGACCACCGGTGTGTTCCGCTTGCCGCCGCCCGAGCCGGACGTGCCCGCGCCGGTCGGCGAGATCGTGTACGGGGGCGGGGTCGGCGGCGCGTACTGCTGCTGCGGGGACGTGTGCGGGTAGGCGTAGCCACCTTGCGCGTGCTGCTGCGGGGCCGGAGTCGGCGCGTAGGGGGCCGGCGTCGGCGTGTGCGGCGCCTGGTACGGCTGCTGCAGCGACTGCGGCGGGGCCTGGAAGCCGGAGTCCACCGGCGGGAACACGGCCGAGGACACCCCGGCGCCACTGCTCAGCGGGCCCTGGCCCTGCACGATGACCGGAGCCCCGGTCTGCCCCGAGCCCAGCACCCGCGCGACCTCGTCGCCCATGGCCGCGGCCGTGGGGAAACGCTCGTTGGGGTTCTTCTTCAGCGCCCGCGCCACCAGCGCGTCCATCGCCGGGGTCACCGACCGGTTGATGGAGGACGGGGCGACCGGCTCCTCCTGGACGTGCGCGTAGGCGATGGCCAGCGGCGAGTCCGCGTCGAAGGGGATCCGGCCCGTCAGCAGCTGGAAGAGCATGATGCCGACCGAGTACAGGTCGGAGCGGGCGTCGACGCCGCGCCCCAGGGCCTGCTCGGGCGAGAGGTACTGCGGGGTGCCGACGACCATGCCGGTCTGCGTCATCGAGGTGACCCCCGACTGCATGGCACGGGCGATGCCGAAGTCCATCACCTTGACCACGCCGCGCTTGTTGACCATCACGTTGCCGGGCTTGATGTCGCGGTGGACGAGCCCCATCTCGTGGCTGGTCTCCAGGGCGGCCAGCACATCGGCCGTCACCTTCAGCGCCTTGTCGGCCGGCATGGCCCCGTACTGCTGGATGTCCGCTTCGAGCACCGAGCCGAGCGGCTTGCCCTCCACGTACTCCATGACGATGTAGGGCATCACCGCGCCGTCCCCGGAGCGGCTGCCGCCGAACGTCACTTCGCCCTCGCCGGTGTCGAAGACCGAGACGATGTTCGTGTGCGACAGTTTCGCTACAGCCTGGGCCTCGCGGCGGAACCGCTCGCGGAACGACTGTTCCCGGCCGAGGTCGCTGTGGAGGGTCTTGATGGCGACCTGCCGGTCGAGCGCCGAATCGTAGGCCAGGTACACGGAGGCCATGCCGCCGGCTCCCAGCAAGTCCCGCAGCTGGTAACGGCCACCGGCCAGAGAGCCGCCCGCGTACTGGCCCTGAGTGCCGTCCTGGCTCATGACTGTTGCTTCCCCTCGGCATGTGTCCCCGCGCCCCTGGCGTGGCGCACGTGGCGCCCAGTCTGCCCCAGGGCAAGCACACGTCAAGCCAGGTGCCCGTTCCGTGACCACACGTGCACACGGTGGCCTTGTCCGAACGGTGACCGGTTCGGAGGCTGTAGCGTTCACCGGAGCACCAATAAAGAGGACTACCGCGAAGCGGCGGCCGAGAGAGACGACGGCGAGGACTGATGGCACCCGAACCCGAGGGAAACGGCGCCGGGATGACCGACGGTCCTGAGCACTGGGGCGACGGCGGCCTGGTGGGCGACGGCCGTTACCGGCTGACGCATCGGCTGGGCCGCGGCGGCATGGCGGAGGTGTTCGCGGCCGAGGACGTGCGCCTGGGCCGCACGGTCGCGGTGAAGCTGCTGCGCGCCGACCTCGCCGAGGACCCGGTGTCCAAGGCCCGCTTCACCCGGGAAGCACAGTCCGTCGCCGGCCTCAACCACCACGCCGTCGTGGCCGTGTACGACTCGGGCGAGGACCGGGTCGGCCCGAACACCGTCCCGTACATCGTGATGGAGCTGGTCGAGGGCCGCACCATCCGCGACCTGCTGATCAGCGCCGAGGCCCCGGGCCCCGAGCAGGCGCTCATCATCGTCTCCGGCGTGCTCGAAGCCCTCGCGTACTCGCACCAGCACGGCATCGTCCACCGCGACATCAAGCCCGCCAACGTCATCATCACCGACGCCGGCGCGGTCAAGGTGATGGACTTCGGCATCGCCCGCGCCCTGCACGGCGGGCAGGCGACGATGACCCAGACCGGCATGGTCATGGGCACCCCGCAGTACCTGTCGCCCGAACAGGCCCTCGGCAAGGCCGTCGACCACCGCTCCGACCTGTACGCGACGGGCTGCCTGCTCTACGAACTCCTCGCCCTGCGGCCCCCGTTCACCGGCGAGACCCCGCTCTCCGTGGTCTACCAGCACGTGCAGGACGCCCCCGTCCCGCCCTCGCAGCTGCCGGAGGGCCACCACATCCCGCAGGAGCTCGACGGCCTCGTCATGCGCTCCCTCGCCAAAGATCCGGACGACCGGTTCCAGAGTGCCGAGGAGATGCGCGGGCTGGTCCAGTACGCGCTGCAGATGCTGCACGACCAGGGGCCGAACACCGGTACCTGGAACACCGGCCCGGTCGCCATGGCGCTGCCGCACGGCCGCGGCGGCGCCGCGGCCACCACGGCCATGCCCGTGAACGGGACCGGCGGCGGGCAGCGGTACGCCTCCAACGCCTCCACCTCGCAGTTCCAGCAGCCCATGGTGCCGTCGTTGAACCCGGACGACGGCACGGCCTTCCCCGGCGGCGGCCAGGGCGGCCACAGCGGCGGCTACGAGGGCTACGACGACCGGGGCGGCAACGGCAGCCGGTGGAAGATGTGGCTGTTCGCGGTGCTCGCCATCGTCGCGATCGCGGGTGGCGTGGCCTACGCCGTCAGCAACGTGGGTGGCGGCAAGGGCGGTCAGAAGCAGGACCCGGGCACCAGCCAGACGTCCCCCTCCGCCAAGCCGAGTGCGTCCGACTCGCCGGACCCCACGCAGACGCGCCCCACGACGGACAACACCCCGTCGCACAACGACGACACCCCGGTGCAGCCGACGGGGCGCACCCGGTCACAGACCGTCAGCCAGTCGCCCACGGCGACCGCGACCCAGTCGCCGACCGCGACCGCGACGAAGAGCGCGACGGCGACCGCGACGGCCACCCCGACCAAGAGCGCCCCGGTCACCGTCGCGCCGACCAAGTCCCAGCCCCCGCCGGGACCGGACAGCGCGGAGTGAGCACGGGACGGGCCCGGCGGAATCGAATTCCGCCGGGCCCGTTCCGTACGACGGCCGGTCGGAGGAGGAAATGCGGGCCCGGACCGAAACGTTCCCGTTCTGCCGCGGTGGGCTCGACGATCTGCGCCGTTCCGGTGAACTGCACCGATCGGAAGCGGACCTCGGGGGAATGGAACTGGTCGGCCCCGGACAGAGGGGCCGGCCCGACGTGCGGGGACGTCGGTCAGGCAGCAGACGCCCCGCCCGTGGAACGGCGGCGCCGCTAGCGCTTCTCCGCCTGGAGGCGGGCCACGTAGGCCGCGGCCTGCGAGCGGCGCTCCATGCCCAGCTTGGACAGCAGGCTGGAGACGTAGTTCTTGATCGTCTTCTCGGCCAGGTGCAGGCGCTCACCGATGACGCGGTTGGTCAGGCCCTCGCCGATCAGGTCGAGGATCTTGCGTTCCTGCTCGGTGAGGTGGGCGAGGCGGGCGTCGCCCTTGCCGCCCTTGCCGTCGCGCAGCCGCTCCAGGACGCGGGCGGTGGCCACCGGGTCCAGCAGCGACCGGCCGGCGGCGACGTCGCGCACGGCGCTGAGCAGCTCGTTCCCGCGGATGGCCTTGAGGACATAGCCCGAGGCACCGGCCATGATCGCGTCGAAGAGGGCCTCGTCGTCGGCGAACGAGGTGAGCATCAGGCATTTGACGTCCTCGTTCCGCGAGCGCACCTCGCGGCACACCTCCACACCGCTGCCGTCCGGCAGGCGCACGTCGAGGACGGCCACGTCGGGACGGGTGGCGGGAATGCGGACCAGCGCGTCGGCAGCGGTACCGGCCTCGCCGACGATCTCGATGTCCGCTTCGACCGACAGCAGCTCATGGACGCCCCGGCGGACCACTTCGTGGTCGTCCAGGAGGAATACCTTGATTTTTCCCTCTTCGCGCACGAAGTCAGTTTCACACACTCACCCCTTCCCTGTCGGAGTTACCCGGGATAACGTGCCGTTGTTCCCGGCCCCTGCAAGGCTGTGACCAGTGGTTGTTCCCGCCTCTGCGCATTTACTTGGAAATCCAAGCAAAAACGCAGGTCAAACGGGGTTTCGCAGATATGCGGCGCACTGGGTAACGTGCATCGCGCAGGGCACTCGCCGGGACGCCTGTCACGCCTGAATCCCGTACGCGACGCGCACCCACCCCGTGCGCTCGTTACGGATGCAGGTGAGCCGCACTGGACCCCGGAGAACCCGGGTGCCGGACCGACGGAGGAGCACAAGTGACCGTGGAGAGCACTGCCGCGCGCAAGCCGCGACGCAGCAGCGGCACCAAGCGGGCGGCAGGTGCGGCGAGCGCCGCCAAGCCCGCCGCTGCCACCGCGCAGACGCAGGACGCTGAACCTCAGCTCGTACAGCTGCTGACGCCCCAAGGGGAACGGGTCGACAACGCGGAGAACGCGGAGTTCGCATCCTTCGTCGCAGACATCACCACCGAGGACCTGCGCGGCCTGTACCGCGACATGGTCATGACCCGCCGCTTCGACGGCGAGGCCACCGCCCTGCAGCGTCAGGGCGAGCTGGGCCTGTGGGCCTCGCTCCTCGGCCAGGAGGCTGCGCAGATCGGCTCCGGCCGGGCGCTGAACGACGCGGACTACGTCTTCCCGACCTACCGCGAGCACGGCGTGGCCTGGTGCCGCGGGGTCGACCCGACCAACCTGCTCGGCATGTTCCGCGGCGTGAACCACGGCGGCTGGGACCCCAACCTCAACAACTTCCATCTCTACACGATCGTCATCGGCTCGCAGACGCTCCACGCGACCGGTTACGCGATGGGCGTGGCCAAGGACGGCGCCGACGCCGCCGTGATCGCCTATTTCGGCGACGGCGCGTCCAGCCAGGGCGACGTGATGGAGGCCTTCAACTTCTCCGCGGTCTACAACTCTCCCGTGGTGTTCTTCTGCCAGAACAACCAGTGGGCGATCTCCGAGCCGACCGAGCGCCAGATGCGCGTGCCGCTCTACCAGCGCGCACAGGGCTTCGGCTTCCCCGGCGTCCGCGTGGACGGCAACGACGTCCTGGCCTGCCTGGCCGTCACCCGCTGGGCCCTGGACCGGGCGCGCCGCGGCGAGGGCCCGACCCTGGTCGAGGCCTTCACGTACCGCATGGGGGCGCACACCACCTCCGACGACCCGACGAAGTACCGGCGGGACGAGGAGCGGGCGGCCTGGGAGTCCAAGGACCCGATCCAGCGCCTGAAGGCCCACCTGCTGGCCACGGGAGGCGCCGACGAGGCGTTCTTCGAGGAGCTGGAGGCCGAGAGCGAGGCCATGGGCAAGCGCGTGCGCGAGGCCGTGCGCGCCATGCCCGACCCGGACACCATGGCGATCTTCGAGAACGTCTACGCGGACGGGCACGCGCTCGTCGACGAGGAGCGCGCCCAGTTCGCCGCCTACCTCGCGTCCTTCGAGTCGGCCGAGGAGGGTCACTGATGGCTGTCGAGAAGATGTCGATCGCGAAAGCGCTCAACGAGTCGCTGCGCAAGGCCCTGGAGCAGGACCCGAAGGTCCTGATCATGGGCGAGGACGTCGGCAAGCTGGGCGGTGTCTTCCGGATCACCGACGGCCTGCAGAAGGACTTCGGCGAGGAGCGGGTCATCGACACCCCGCTCGCCGAGTCGGGCATCGTCGGCACCGCCATCGGCCTGGCCCTGCGCGGCTACCGGCCGGTCGTCGAGATCCAGTTCGACGGCTTCGTCTTCCCGGCGTACGACCAGATCGTCACGCAGCTCGCGAAGATGCACGCGCGGGCCCTGGGCAAGATCAAGCTGCCGGTCGTCGTGCGCATCCCGTACGGCGGCGCGATCGGCGCGGTCGAGCACCACTCGGAGTCCCCGGAGGCGCTCTTCGCGCACGTCGCGGGCCTGAAGGTGGTCTCCCCGTCGAACGCGAGCGACGCCTACTGGATGCTCCAGCAGGCGATCCTCAGCGACGACCCGGTGATCTTCTTCGAGCCGAAGCGCCGCTACTGGGACAAGGGCGAGGTCGACACCGAGGCCATCCCCGGCGAGCTGCACAGGTCGCGCGTGGTGCGCGAGGGCGCCGACCTCACCCTGGCCGCCTACGGCCCCATGGTGAAGGTCTGCCTGGAGGCGGCGGCCGCGGCCGCCGAGGAGGGCAAGTCGGTCGAGGTCCTGGACCTGCGCTCCATGTCCCCGGTCGACTTCGACGGAATCCAGACCTCGGTGGAGAAGACCCGCCGGCTCGTGGTCGTCCACGAGGCGCCGGTCTTCCTCGGCGTGGGCTCGGAGATCGCCGCCCGCATCACGGAGCGGTGCTTCTACCACCTGGAGGCGCCGGTGCTGCGCGTGGGCGGCTTCCACACCCCGTACCCGCCGGCCCGCCTGGAGGACGAGTACCTGCCGGGCCTGGACCGGGTGCTCGACGCCGTCGACCGCTCGCTGGCGTACTGAGGAGCCACGTTCCATGACCATCCGCGAATTCAAGATGCCCGATGTGGGCGAGGGCCTCACCGAGGCCGAGATCCTCAAGTGGTACGTCCAGCCCGGTGACACGGTCACCGACGGCCAGGTCGTCTGCGAGGTCGAGACGGCCAAGGCCGCCGTCGAGCTGCCGATCCCGTTCGACGGGACCGTGCACGCGCTCCTGTTCGAGGAGGGCACCACGGTCGACGTCGGCCAGGTGATCATCTCGGTGCAGACCGGCGAGGCCGGCGCCGGCGCCCCGGTGCAGACGGCGGCCGCACCCGTCGCCGAGGCCGCCGCGGCGGCCGCTCCGGCGGCCGGGGAGCCCGCCGCCGAAGCCCGCCAGCCCGTTCTGGTCGGCTACGGCGTCTCGACCGCCTCCACCAAGCGCCGCCCGCGCAAGGCGGCGGCCACGGCCGCGCAGAACGGCACGGCCGCGCCCGCCGCCCCGGCCGCGCCGGTGCTGCCCGCGGTCCCGGCGCAGCCGGCCGGTGAGCGTCCGCTGGCCAAGCCGCCGGTGCGCAAGCTCGCCAAGGACCTCGGCATCGACCTGGCTTCGGTGGTGGCCACCGGTGAGGGCGGCGTCGTGACCCGGGAGGACGTCCACGCGGCGGCCGCCGCGGCGATCGCCCCGCAGGCCGCGGCCGCGGCCCCCGCCGCCCCGGCGCAGGCTCCGTCGGCCGAGGCCGCCGTGCCCGCACCGACCGTCGAGTCGTCGGCCCGGGAGACCCGTATCCCGGTCAAGGGCGTCCGCAAGGTCACCGCCCAGGCCATGGTCGGCTCGGCCTTCACCGCGCCGCACGTCACCGAGTTCATCACGCTCGACGTCACGCGCACGATGAAGCTGGTCCAGGAGCTCAAGGACGACCCGGACCTCGCCGGTCTGCGGATCAACCCGCTGCTGCTGATCGCGAAGGCCGTCCTCGTGGCCATCCGCCGCAACCCGGACGTCAACGCGTCCTGGGACGAGGCGGCCCAGGAGATCGTGCTCAAGCACTACGTCAACCTGGGCATCGCGGCGGCCACCCCGCGCGGGCTGATCGTCCCGAACATCAAGGACGCCCACGCCAAGACCCTGGGCGAGCTGTCGGAGTCCCTGTCCTCGCTGGTCGCCACGGCCCGCGACGGCAAGACCTCCCCGGCGGACATGCAGAACGGCACGATCACCATCACCAACGTCGGCGTCTTCGGCGTCGACACCGGTACGCCCATCCTGAACCCGGGCGAGTCCGCGATCCTCGCGGTCGGAGCGATCAAGCTCCAGCCGTGGGTCCACAAGGGCAAGGTCAAGCCGCGCCAGGTCACCACCCTGGCCCTGTCGTTCGACCACCGCCTCATCGACGGCGAGCTCGGCTCGAAGTTCCTGGCCGACATCGCGGCGGTCCTGGAGCACCCGCGCCGGCTGATCACCTGGTCGTAGCCGGCACGCGTACGCAGCCGGCGGCCGGCCTCCCCCGCGGAGGCCGGCCGTCGGCCGTTGCGGGACCAGAATTGCCTGGTCCGGCCGACGGGTGGAGTGTGATCATCGCCGAATGCTCTTTCGCGCTGCCACCGCAGACCCCGCAGACCTGGACCGCGCCGCCGCCTACTCGGCCGACGGCCCCGTCCCCGCCCTGACCGCCGACAGGATCCGTGAGGAGTTGGAGGGGAACCGGTTCCGCCCCGAGTGGACCTGGTTCGCCGAGGACGGGGACGGCCGGGTCCTGGCCCGCGCCCTGTGGTGGGGCCGCGCCGACAGCGAGCAGCCCATCGCGCTGGACTGCCTGCAGGTCAGGGCCTCCGTGGCCGACCCGGCCGCCGTCGCCGCCGGGCTGCTCGCGGCCGGCCACGCCGCCTTCGGCGCGCTGCCGTCCTACAACATCTCCCTGCCCCGCGGCTGGCGCGAGGAGCCGGACCTCGCCGCGGCGGTCGCCTGGCGTCGGGAGGCCGCGTCCAGGACCGGCCTGACGCGCGAGATCGAACGCCTGCGCTACGAGTGGACGCCGACTGCCGGGACGCCGGCGCCCACCGGCCGGCTCGTCTTCCGCGACGGCACGGACGAGGAGTTCCTCGACGCGTTCGTCCGGCTGTCCGACGGCAGCCTCGACCTGCACACGCAGACGGAGCTCCAGTCGATGGACGCGCAACGACTGGCGCGCGAGGACGTCCAGTTCTACCTCGACTGCCCCGGCGAGCGCGCGTGGTGGCGCCTCGCCCACCTCCCGGACGGCAGGCTCGCCGGCCTGGCCATCCCCTCGGCGACCCCGTACCACCGCAACGTCGGCTACCTGGGCGTCGTACCGGAGCAGCGCGGCCACGGTCTTATCGACGAGATCCTCGCCGAGATCACCCGCTTCCACGCCTCCCAGGGCGCCGAGCGGATCACCGCGACCACGGACACCGTGAACCTGCCGATGGCCGCCGCGTTCGACCGCGCCGGCTACGACGTGACCGAGATCCGCCTCGTCCTGGAGGCCCCCGCCCGCTGATACGGGGCCGGCCCTTCCCCGCGAGGTAACCTGCCGCGCGGGGAAGGGGGTCGGGGTGTCCATCGCCGAGCTGCAGGTCTACTCCGTCGACGAGGCCGACGTCACGGGCGGCGTCTGCGTGGTCCGCTGCATCGGCGGGACGGCGCGCGCCGGCCAGGTCTACGCCGCCGGCGACGCCAGGCTGGGACTGCAGCGCATCGAGCGGAACGGACGGCCCGTCGGCTCCTTCGGCGCCGGGCACACCGCGACGGTGCACTTCACGGGCGCCATGGTCGCGCTGCTCTCCCCCGGGCAGGTGCTCACCTCCGTGCCGCCCGGCGGGCACGCGCTGCAGGACCTGGAGGCCTGGCTGGCCACCGACCCACCGCTGGGCGACGAACCCCACCCGCGGACCCTGCGCGTCCTGGCCGGCGTGCGGATGCGCGACGACCGGCTCCCCGACGCGGTCCGGCTGCGCTGGGGCCGGATCGCGCTGGCCGCCACCCGCCGCTGCGCCCGCGCCGAGGCAACGCCCGACCTGGCCGCCGCCCCCGAACTGGCCGTCGTACGGTTCTACTTGATCGAGCGGTTCGGGCCGGACCACGACGACGACCCGGCGGCCCTGTGCCGCGACCTGCTGGCGCTGATCGACCTGACCCCCGCCCAGGCGGCCGCCCAGGGCCGCGTCTGGCGCGACCTCCCCCACCACCGCATCGGCCATCTGCGCCGCATCAAGTCGGTGATCCCCTGGCTGACGGCGCTGCGCCCCCACCTCCCGGACCACGCCGTCCAGACGCGGGCGATCGATGCTTGGACGCAGGTCAGGGGCCTCCTCCCCTAGGAGGGGACGTACGACCGCCTCAGTCCTGGCGGGCGGCGTTGCCGAGGACCTTCGTCGGGGTGACGCGGACGACCACGCGGACGGCCTCGGGCGGGGCGTCCTGGTACTCCTTGCCGGCGCCCGGGCCCAGGTACTCCTCGGCGATGCGGACGGCCACCGCCCGGCCGACGTCCTCGGTGACGGTGGCGGTGCCGCGGATTTCCGCGTAGAGGAAGGGGTTGGCCAGGTCGAAGACGGTCAGGCCGACCCGGGCGTCGCGGGCGATGTTGCGCTCCTTGCGGCGGCCCTGCTCGGTGGAG
Source organism: Streptomyces sp. NRRL F-2664 (assembly GCF_000719345.1). Lineage (GTDB taxonomy): Bacteria > Actinomycetota > Actinomycetes > Streptomycetales > Streptomycetaceae > Streptomyces. The sequence goes on along the minus strand of NZ_JOFX01000004.1, from coordinate 29,530 downwards.
ATCAGCAGGTCGCCGCCGTCGCGGGTCACCCAGATCACGGAACTCTGCGGACTGCCGTCCGGGTTGATCGTCGACAGGACGGCGGGGTGCGGGGCGTCGAGCAGGCCCCGTACGGTCTCGTTCAGCTCAACAGTCATGAAACTGAGGCTAAGTGGCGTGCCGGGCCCGCCGCGGGCGCATTGCGGGCGGGGCCCCGACTACCCGATGTCGGTCACTTCCAAGGGATGTTGCGCCAGGGGCTCGCGGGGTCGGTGGTCAGCGTGACGTGGGCGGCGAGGGCGCCGGTGTACCAGGTGCCGAACTCCTCCTCGTCGAAGTGCAGGCACCGGCCGAGCACGTACCCGGCGGAGAACTCCTCCCACGAGCGGTACGTCAGGCGGGCCGACTCCCCGGCGCGCAGGACGGCCTTCTCCGCCTCGTGCAGGGTGCCGTAGCGGCAGCCGATGCCCCAGCGGGCCATCTGGGAGGCACGGCCGAGGTCCCAGGCCTCGACGGAGCGGACCCAGCCGTCCTCGGGGAGCAGGCCGTCGGCCCGGAAGCGCTGCTCGTAGCGGGCGATCCTGCCTATGAGGCGTCTGACGCCGGCTATCTCCCCCTCGACCTCGGCGGCCGGGCGCGGCCGGGCGACGGTGACCCCGTCGGGGGTGAGCTGCGGTTCGGCGGAGCGCTCGGCGTTGCGGCGCATGCTCGCCTCGGCGGCGTGCCGCCAGTGCTCCACGTCCACGGGTCCCGCGAAGTCGGAGGCGAGGACGCGGCGGACGCGCAGCGCGAACTCCCAGACCGGGCTGACGACCGAGGCGCTCAGGAGCTGCTCCAGCGTGGCGAGCCAGTCGGCGCGGTCGGTGATGCCCCAACTCTTCGCGACGCGGCGGCGCTCGTGCCGGTAGCCGCTGCCGTGGTAGGCGAGCGCGTTCCAGAACTCGCCGTTCGTGACGGCGAGATGCCCGCCTACGGCGAGGCCGTGCGCGATGTCCCCGTGCAGCGGCCCCCCGGTGAACAGGGCGTGGACCCTGCCCTCGGGCAGGCCGTAGCCGGGTGCGGCATCCGCGTGCGCGCGCCAGCGGGCCAGGTCGGCGGGGGTGGTGGTGAGGTAGGCCTCGGCGGGCGAGCCCGGGTTCACGGCGAGGAAGGCGGGGTCGTCGGCGGCCCACACCTTGGAGAACCAGCCCAGGCTGCGGGATTCGAAGACGGTCTCGGGCGTGGGCGCGGGCAGCATGCCCGCGGTGCGGACGACGAGCATCCGGTCAGGGGTGGCGTGGAAGAAGACCGAGTCGGGGTGCGCGTCGGCCTGTACGCGGGGCTGCGCCAGGTAGAGCTGGGCGCGCGCCAGCACGTCGAAGTACGCGGCCCAGTCGCCGGCCGTCTTGGCCTCGTACAGCTCTCTTTCGATGACGCTCGGCGCGATCCAGGTGCCCATACGGGGACCTTATACGCCGCACTTCCGGCTCGGACCGGCCCGTTCCCGCTCCCGCGGGCAGCGCAGTCCGCGGAGGCGGCAACCCCGTCGAGTGCGTTGCGGCGTAGGGCGGTTCGGCGTGTCCGGCGGGATGCAGGGCATGCCCCCCGTGTGCCGTCGTGCGACCGTGCGGACCCCCTTGACGGGGCCCGGCGGGAGAGGGACGCTCCCCGGTCTCGGATCCGAACGGTTGCAGCTGGGGGGCCGCCATGCCGCAGGAGTCTGTCCAGACGGCGGGGGAGTTGCGCGCGCAGCTCAGCGCGCGGGGGGCGCGCTGGTCGGTGCTGGAGCACCTGGCGGACGAGGAACCGGTGCCGCGTCCCTCGCTCGGCCTGGAGCCCGGGGCGAACCTGACGCCGGCCGCGGACGTCGGGCCGGTCGACCTGCGGGAGCTCGTCGGGCACGCGAGCGGCAATCCGCACCTGACCCGGCGCCGCGCCGCCCACGGCCTGCTGGGCGGGGGCGAGTCCGCCGGCGCGGCCCGTCCCGCGGCCCGTCCCACCGCCGTGGACTGGCGCCACCGCTGGGGCCGGCCGTGGATCACCAAGGTCAAGGACCAGAACCCGTGCGGTTCCTGCTGGGCCTTCGGCGCCGCCGGCCTGGTCGAGTCCATGACCCGCATCGAGCACGCCGTATGGGCGGAGCGGTCCGAGGGCGACGTCCACGACGGGCTGCGCTGCAGCTGCGGGCAGGGCAGCAACCCGGAGACGGCCCTCGACTGGATCGCGGCCAACGGCGGTCTCGCCGACCCGGACTGCTGGCCGTACAGCACCCCGCCCGCCGGGCTGCCGGCCGCCCGCCGCGACGCCTGGCGCGCCGAGTACACACCGAGCTGGGACCGCTGCGGCCGTACCGTGCGCATCCCCGGCCACGTCCGGCTCGGCGACGTCGAGCAGCAGAAGGTGTGGCTGGACACCGTCGGCCCGCTCACCGCCTGCTTCGACGTCTACGACGACTTCTTCGGCCTCGGCTCCGGGGTCTACCACCGCACCAGCGACCGGCTCGCGGGCGGCCACTGCGTCCTGCTCGTCGGCTACGACGACGCTGCGGGCTGCTGGCTGTTCAAAAACTCCTGGGGCACGGGCTACCACGTCGGCGGGTACGGCCGGATCGCCTACGGCGAGGTCGACATCGACCACTGGGCCAAGTGCGGGCTGCACGGCACCAATCCCGACCCGTGGACCAAGCGGCGCCTGCACACCGGCAACGTCTACGAGAGCGGCAACGGCCGCGCCCACCGCAACTTCGAGCTGCTCGCCACCACCGCGGGCGGCCGCCTCCAGCACTGGTGGCGGGAGGGCGACGCGCCGTTCGCGTGGGCGCGCGCCGACGCGTTCGCGAACGACGCGTCCGGCCAGCCCGCCTTCACCGGCACCACCTACAACCGCAACATGGAGTCCCTGCACGTGACCACGGGCGGCCGGCTGCGCCACTGGTACTACGAGCAGTCCGCCGGCGTGTGGCGCGACGGCGGGGTCTTCGGCCCCGGGGACGCGGCCGTCGGCTCCACCCCGGCGTTCATCCAGAGCGACTACGGCAAGCCCGGCAACTTCGAGGTGGTCGTCCGCACCGCCGACGGCCGGCTCAACCACTGGTGGCGGATCAACGGCGCCCCCTGGACCTGGAACGACGGCGGCCGCTTCGCCTCCGGCGTCGCCCACTACGGCCCCGCCCTCCTCCAGACCCGCTCGCGCCACCTGGACCTCGTCGCCACCCGCAGCGACGGCCGCATGCAGCTGTGGTGGCGCGACGACCCCGACGGCTTCGCCTGGCACGCCGGCGAGGTGTTCGGCAGCGGTACGCCCGCCACCTCCGCGCCCTGCCTGATCGAGGGCCAGTACGGGGCCGCCGACGAGGACACCGCCGGGAACTACGAGCTGTGCGTGGGGGTCGCCGGCGGCCGGGTCGAGCACTGGTGGCGCGGCAACGCGGGCGGCTCCCCCTGGCGGCGCAGCGCGGTCTTCGGGCACGACGTCGCCGCGGTCACCGGGATGCTCCAGGGCAGCTTCGGGTTCAACCTGGAAGTCGTCGTCCTGCGCACCGACCGCCGCCTCCAGCACTACTGGCGCGACGGCGCGGGCTGGCACGAAGGGCCGGTGATCGGCCCCGTCTGAGAGGACGCAGTGGGCGTGGAGGTACGCAGGGTCGTCCTGAGCCCCGGTGAGCCGTACGAGCTGCGGCTCACCGGGCGGGGCGCGCGCGGGTACGTGTGGACCTGGCAGGTGACGGGGGACGCGGACGCGGTGTCGGTGACGCCGGGGCCGGCAGTGGCGCAGGCCGTGCCGCCCGGGGCAGCCGTGGCGCTGGTCCACGTCGTGCGGGCCCGGCCGCCGGGCGGGCGCCGGGCCAGGATCCGCTTCGCGCAGGTCCGGCCGCCCTACCCGGACGAGGCCCCCTACGACGAGTTCGTGTTGGACGTGGAGGTCAGGCCGGGGGCCGGCGGCGCGGACGGCGCGGGCTGAGTGCCGCGTGCTGCAGGGCCTCCAGCGGGCCGCGGTCGAAGCGGCGGAGCCACAGGTGCGATCCGGCCGCCAGGACCAGGCTCACGCCCGCCCACAGGCCCATCACCCACCAGGGCCAGCTGCCGCCGAGCCGGTCGGCCAGACCCAGCCCGATGCCGTAGCAGGCCAGCATGCACAGCACGTTCTGGCCCACGTAGCAGGACAGGGCGGCGCGGCCCACGCTGCCGAGGGCGCGGGCGGCGGCTCCCCGGATCCACAGCCGGTCCAGGGCGGTGCCGATCAGGCCGATGTAGCCGAGGGCGAGCAGCGGCGCGGCCGCGTAGCGGCCCAGGACGAAGAAGTCGGGGCCGCCGAGGGCGGTCGCCGCGTTCAGCGGGAGTCCGAGGCCCAGTCCCCAGGCGGTCAACCGGGTCCGCAGGCGCCGGCCGTCCGCAGTGGCCGTGAAGGCGCCGGTGCGGTGGAGCCGTACCCCGAGGAGGAAGAGGAAGACCAGCAGTCCGAAGGAGAAGACGGGCTCGATGCGCAGGGCCGCGGCGTTCTCCAGCCGGAAGGCGATCTGCGCCGGCCAGCTCCCGTGGGCGTACAGGTCGACGGCGGCCGGGTCCAAGGTCTCCGGCGGGCCGTCCGGCTCGCCGGTCGCGGCCCGGCTCACCAGCGCGACCAGCGTCAGGTGCACCGCGCCGGCCGTCCACAGGGCCACCCGCCGCACCCGCTCCGAACGGGCCAGCAGCCGGGCGACCAGCAGGGCGGTCACCGCGTACCCCATCAGCACGTCCCAGGCGAAGACGAGGACGAAGTGGACGGTGCCCTCGACGAAGAGGAAGGCGGCGCGCTTCGGGTAGCGGCCGGGCCACCGCTCGCCGCGGCGGGCGGCGGAGTCGTACTGGATGGCCAGGCCCACCCCGAAGAGGACCGTGAGCAGGGCGAGGAACTTGCCGTCCGCGAGGAAGCGGAAGACGGCCTCGGCGATGTTCGCCGCGGACGGGTCGGCGAGCGGGTCGGGCGCGCCCAGCCCGCCCAGGAGCACGCTCCGCTCCGAGCCGGGGGAGGCGAAGATCCAGACGTTGGTCATCAGCGTGCCGAGGACGGCGGCTCCGCGCAGGACGTCCAGCAGCGGGAGCCGGGCGGTCGTGCTGAGGACCGGGGCAAGGGTGTCGGCCATGACTCCAGGCTCCCGGCGAGCCGGCCCCGCCACGTCCTGCAGGCGGACGAAGCCGCGGTACATCCTTCGGTGCAGCCCGGCCCGGACGAGGTCGCAGACGCCCTCGCACCGGATCCTGCCCGGGGCGGGTTTCGTCGCCCCGGTCCACATCCCGGACGGGCCCGGAGCGTGCCCCCTTGTTGTATCTATGCTGTGTGCATGCCCGCCGCCACCGCTGCCGCGACCGCCGCCGACCGCGTCTACCGGCATGTGAAGCACGGTGTGCTCGACCGGCGCTACGAAGGCGGCAGGCTCCTCACCGAAGGCGAACTCGCCGAGGCGGTGGGCGTGTCCCGGACCCCGGTGCGCGAGGCGCTGCTGCGCCTGGAGACCGAGGGGCTGCTGAGGCTGTACCCGAAGAAGGGCGCCCTGGTCCTGCCGGTCTCCGCGCAGGAGATCAACGACGTCCTCGAAACCCGGCTGCTGGTCGAGGAGTTCACCGTACGCAGGGCCGTGCCGGCACCCCCCGGCCTGCTGGAGCGGCTCGAAGCGCTGCTCGGCGAACAGCGCCGGCACGCCGCCGCGGGCGACCTCGCCGCGGTGATGGCGGCGGACCGGGGCTTCCACGCCGAGATCGTGCGCAGCGCCGGGAACCAGATCCTGTGCCGGCTCTACGACCAACTGCGCGACCGGCAGCTGCGGATGGGCGTGGCGCTGCTGCACGCCCACCCCGACCGGCTGGAGCGGACGCTGGCCGAGCACGCCGAAATCCTGGACGCGCTGCGGGCCGGGGACGCCGAGGCGGCCGCCGCGGCGGTGCGCGGGCACATCGGCCGGGTCGAGTCGCTCGTGCGCGGACCGGGCCTGTGAGCGCCGGGCCGGCGGGCACGGGGCAGGCGGGCGCGGGGCCGGTGGCGGACCCGCCGGGCGGGGGTGCAGCCGTCGCCGTCTGGTGCATCGGCGTCGCCGTCTACTTCGTCGCCGTGATCTTCCGCACCAGCCTGGGCGTCGCGGGCCTCGAAGCGGCCGACCGCTTCCACGTGGGCGCCTCCGCCCTGGCCACCTTCTCCCTGCTCCAGCTCCTCGTGTACGCGGGCATGCAGGTCCCCGTCGGCCTGATGGTGGACCGGCTCGGCACCAAGAAGGTGCTGACGCTCGGCGCGGTGCTCTTCACCGCCGGGCAGCTCGGCTTCGCGCTGTCCCCCTCCTACGAGACGGCCCTCGCCGCCCGGGCGCTGCTCGGCTGCGGCGACGCGATGACCTTCATCTCCGTGCTGCGGCTCGGCACCCGCTGGTTCCCGGCCCGGCGCGGGCCGTTGACGGCCCAGCTGGCCGGGCTGGTCGGCATGGCGGGCAACCTCGTCTCCACGCTCGTCCTCGCGCCCGTCCTGCACGGGGTCGGCTGGACCGCGGCCTTCGCGGGCAGTGCGGCGGCCGGGCTGGCCGTGCTCGTGCCGCTGGTGCTGTTCCTGCGCGACCACCCGGAGGGGCACGGGCCGCCGCAGGCCGCGCCGGCCGGCGGGGCGGGCTTCGTACGGCGCCAGATCAGAGAGTCCTGGAGCGAGCCCGGCACCCGCCTCGGCCTGTGGGTGCACTTCACCACGCAGTTCCCGGCGATGGTGTTCCTGCTGCTGTGGGGCATGCCCTTCCTGATCGAGGCGCAGGGGCTGACACGGAGCACCGCGGGCGGCCTGCTGACCCTGGTCGTCGCCTCGAACATGGTCCTCGGGCTGGTCTACGGCCAGATCATCGCCCGCCGGCAGTCCTCCCGGATACCGCTCGCGCTGGGCACGGTCGCACTCACGGCCCTGCTGTGGGGCGCGGTCCTGGCCCACCCCGGCGGGCACGCGCCGATGTGGCTGCTGGTCACCCTGTGCGTGGTGCTGGGCGGCTGCGGACCCGCGTCGATGATCGGCTTCGACTTCGCCCGCCCCGCCAACCCGGCCGAACGGCAGGGCACCGCCTCCGGGATCACCAACATGGGCGGTTTCATCGCCTCGATGACGACGCTGCTGACGGTGGGCGTCCTGCTGGACGCCACCGGCGACGACTATCGCATCGCCTTCTCGACGGTCTTCGTGCTCCAGGCGCTCGGCGTCACCCGGATCCTGCGCCTGCGCCGGAGCGCACTGGCCCGCGAGGCCACCCGCGGCCGGGCCGCCGCCCCCGCGCAGGCACCCGTACCGGCGTCTGCACCGGTACCGGCCCCCGCGCAGGCACTGGCCCGGGCATCCGGCCCGGAGACGGAACCGCGGCGGCACTCCACCGCCTGAGCGCGGCCCGGGCCACAGGGCCACGGGCCCCGCGATCAGGGGGTCACGGAGAACTGCGTCAGGATGGCCTCCGCCAGCTGTGCGTCGCCCTCCACCTTCACCCGGTCGGCGACCGTGTGCGCCCGCACCCGGCCGGCCGCGAGGCGTACGTACGTCTCCCAGTCCATGGTCAACGTCACCGCAGGGCCCAGCGACGGGGACTTGTCCACCGTGCCCCGGCCGTCCGCGTCCACCCGTACCGTCCGCATGAACTCCAGCTGCCCGTGCACGTCGATCACGACGGCCGAGTTCGCGGGCGCTCCCGCCCGCTTCGCCACCACCTTCGGCAGCCCGGACAGCAGGACGTCCCGCGCCACGTACGCACCCGGCGAGTCCCAGTTCCCCGGCGTCCCCAGCGCCCACCGCAGGTCCTGCTCGTGGATCCACACGTCGAACGCCCTCAGTCGCAGGGCCTGTTCGAGGGTCACCTGGTCGCCCAGCGGCCCCCGCACCATCGTGTCGGGATCCCGCTTCTCGTTGCGCAGCTGCCGCGCGCGGCGGATGACGGTGTACTCCAGCTCCGAGGTCATCTCCGGCGCCGTGTGGTGGCGCCGCACGTCGACCTGCACCTCCATGTACCGGCTGAACTCGTCCACCACGTGCCGCAGGTCCCGCGCCACCGTGTGGATCGGCCGCGGGTCACCGAGCTGCTCGCACTCGATGCCGATGATGTGGGAGACGACGTCGCGGACCGACCAGCCGGGGCACGGCGTCGCCCGGTTCCACTCGCCCTCCGTCAAGGGCAGGACCAGCTCGGATATCGCCTCGATCGAGTGCGTCCACGCGTCGGCATAGGGCTGAAGGGTGGGATGCGGATGGACGGTCAACGGGACCCCTCGCGGTGCTGTTCAGTGGCGTCGTTCAGTGGCGCGTTTCGGAAGCGGTGGACTCAGTTTCCAAAACTACGCTGCCGGTGAGCACCCCGGCAGTGCTTTCGTGTGACGATTCGTAGGCCCGAGTTGACGGCTTGAACGCCAGGACGGTGGTAGTGTGCGCGCCTCGCTGATCCAAATCGCAGTGAACGAGGGCGAGTCGGTGTCTTCCCGGCGCGCCCGAGCGGCCGATCTCGTACGGGACCAGGACGAGTCCGATCTCGTCGTGCTGCCCGAGCTGTGGACGGTCGGCGCGTTCGCCTACGAGCAGTTCGAGACCGAGGCCGAACCGCTGGACGGCCCGACCTACGAGGCCATGGCCGAGGCGGCACGCGACGCCGGGGTCTGGCTGCACGCCGGCTCGGTCGTGGAGCGCGCGGGCGACGGCTCCCTCTACAACACCGCTCTCGTGCTCTCCCCGTCCGGCGAGCTCGCCGCCAGCTACCGCAAGATCCACCGCTTCGGCTTCGACCAGGGCGAGGCGGTCCTCATGTCCGCCGGCGACTCCCTGACCACGGTGGAGCTGCCGGAGCAGACCCTCGGCATCGCCACCTGCTACGACCTGCGCTTCCCGGAGCTGTTCCGGGGCCTGGTCGACGCCGGCGCGACCACCATGGTCGTCGCCGCCGGCTGGCCCGCCCGCCGCCGCTCGCACTGGACGCTGCTGAACCGGGCGCGGGCCGTCGAGGACCAGTCGTACGTCCTGGCGTGCGCGCTGGCCGGCACCCACGCGGGCGTCGAGCAGGCGGGACACAGCATCGTCGTGGACCCCTGGGGCGAGGTTCTCGCGGAGGCCGGCCCGGGCGAGGAGGTCCTGACGGTGGACCTGGACCCGGCCAAGGTCCCCGACACCCGCGCGCAGTTCCCGGCCCTGAAGGACCGCCGCCTGGGCCGCTGACGATCAGCCGGTCAGGACCAGGGACCAGACCCCGAGGCCGGCGGGAACGGGGCACGCCAGCGCGCCGAGGAACAGCATCCGCGTGGACGCGGCCATCGCGCGGACGCCGGACGTGCGGGCCAGGGCCGTGAGCGCGGCGGCTCCCGCCGGGATCAGCAGGAGCAGCAGGACCGGACCGGCCGCGGGCCGGCCCGCCGCGGCGGTCCAGAGCAGCGCGACGCAGGCAAGGCCGCCCACCCAGGAAATCGACAGGGCCGTGACCGCCCACAGCAGCGCCGCGAGCACGACGACGGCGGGGCGGTCCCTGCGGACCCGGACCGGCGCGGACGGCTGCCACGGACCGTGGAGGGCGGCGTGGGTGCTGGGGTTCACCGGGAGTTCCTTCCGTGCTGGGCGGGACGACCACGATCCTCGCCCCCGCCCCGGGGCCCGCGCATGAGCACCGGTGCTCACCCCGCCGCCCGGCACGTACTCAATCCCGCTCGGCCCCCGCCGGCCCGGCTCGGTCCGTTCAGTCCGCGACGGCGTCCTCCCGCTCCTTCTCGGCCATCCGGATCACGCACACCGCCACCGCGACCAGCAGCGCCGCGTCCGCGTCCTCCCGGACGACGTCCACCGCGTACGTCTCCCGCACCCGGTACCACTGGCGGGAGACCAGCGCGAGCAGCTCCCCGTCGTACTCGACCTTGAACTCCCGGTCCAGGATCCGTCCGCTGACATCGAGCTCCGTACCCTCCACCAGCGTCACGCGGAAGTGGTTGCGCAGGAGCGAGAACCGCTTGCGGCGGATCACCGCGAGCCGCCGCTCCTCCCGCTCCAGGGTCATCGCGTCGCGGAAACCGAGGAGCTTCTCCCGCAGGGTGATCAGGATGCGGCCGTCCGGATCCTTCAGCTCCAGCGTGTCCCGGAAGCGCAGCGCCTTCCCGTCGACGAGAAAGGCGTGCCGCCCGTCCTCGTCCTCGATCCAGTAGTCGTCCCCGATGGCCAGCATTTTGTCCCGAACGAGGTATTTCATGCGCTGATCAGTGCCCGCGATAGGTTTCCCCCATGCCACTCCTCTACGTGACCGACCTGGCCTACCCCGCGCGCGGCCGCCGCTACGGCGACGAGGACATATTCCTCACCTCGCGCCTGCGCGAGCACTTCGACCTGGCCCTGTGCCACCCGGCCGACGCCCGCGCCCTGATGCCCGGCTTCGACGCCGTGATCGTCCGCAACAGCGGCCCGGTCCTGCACTACCAGGAGGAGTACGACGCCTTCCGCGCCGCGGCCCTCGCCGCCGGCACACCCGTCTACAACCCCCTCACCGGCCGCGGGGACATGGCCGGCAAGCAGTACCTCCTCGACCTGACGGCCGCCGGCTACCCGGTCATCCCGACCGTCGACGACCCCGCCCGGCTCGGGGAGCTGCCCCAGGTGCCCGAGTACGTGGTCAAGCCGAAGCAGGGCGCCGACTCCATCGGCCTCACCTACACCGCGGCCCCGGACGGCCCGGCCGGGGCCGTACTGATCCAGCCGCGCATCGACTTCTCGTACGAGGTGTCCTTCTACTTCGTCGACGACGCCTTCCAGTACGCGCTCCACGCCCCCGACCCGGCCCGCCGCTGGGAGCTGCGTCCGTACGAGCCGACCGGCGAGGACCTGGCCTTCGCCCGCTCCTTCGTCGAGTGGAACACCCTCGCCCACGGCATCCAGCGGGTCGACGCCTGCCGCGCGCCCTCCGGCGAGCTGCTCCTGGTCGAGCTGGAGGACCTCAACCCGTACCTGTCCCTCGGCCTCGTCCCCACCGAGGCCCAGGACAAGGATGAACGATGCTGCTCCGGCGCCCACCCCTGCGCCCGCACCCCGCAAGCGTGCCCGTGTCCGTGCCCCCGAGCTGATCGGCAAGGGGGGCTGGCTGAACACCGGTGGGAAGGATCTGAGCCTCGCCGATGTGCGGGGACGCATCACGATCCTCGATTTCTGAAAATCGACAACGGACCACCTAACTTGCGGTCACACTGAGAGTGTGCACCAAGACGCAATCTGTGACCTCTATCTGCGCCTGTCCCTCGACCGGGACGGCAAGACTGCGATCGAACGGCAGGAAGCCGACTGCCGTGCCTGGGCCGAGCGCAACGGACTGACCGTCCGCAAGGTCCACATAGACAGAGGGCGCTCCGGCTACAAGACCGTTGAGCGCAAGGGCTTCGACGCCGCGCTGGCGGCCGTCACGGCAGGTGTCGTAGGCACGCTGATCGTCTGGAAACTGGACCGCCTGTCCCGCAAGGGCATCGGCCAGGTCGGCAAGGTGCTGGACGACATCGAGAAGGCCGGCGGCCGTCTCGTCTCGGTGGTGGACGGTCTCGACACTTCGAACGACTCGGCTCGCATGGTCGTGGCGATGCTCGCCGAGCTCGCCCGGTCGGAGTCGAAGAATCTCGGCACGCGTGTCGGGCACGCGAAGCGCTACCTCCGCAGCAAGGGGCAGTGGATCGGCGGTCAGCCTCCGTACGGGCTGCTCATCGACCCGAAGAGCAAGAAGCTCGTCCACGACCCGGAGCACGCCGTCTACGCCCGGCTGATCGCGGATGAAGCGCTTGCCGGCACATCGTTGGCCAAGATCGCCCGACTCCTCAACGAGTACGAGATCCTCTCGCCCCGGGGTGGGCAGTGGAATGCGGCCAGCATCATGCAGCTCCTGCGCTCTCCTGCGCTCGCGGGCCTGATGCCGGAGACTGAGACCGTCGAGACAGATGACGGTGAGCGGAAGTACACGGGCAGGGTCTTTCCGTACCGCGATCCTGAGACTCTGGACACCGTCGGGATCGGCGAGGGGATCATCACGGTCGGAGAGCGTGAACAGATCATCCGCACCCTGGAATCCAGGACGTTCGTGCACGCAGGAAAGCGGCGGCCGAAGCCCGAGGGGACCGCGCTGCTCACGGGACTCGTCTTCTGTGCGGTTCCTGGCTGCGGTCGCCGGATGCACCGTGTGGGAGGCAGTTACCAGTGCATGGCTCGCCGTGCGGGCAATCAGTGCATCGGAGCGTCGGCGCTGGCTGAGGCGGTTGACCAGTACGTGACGGAACAGTTCCTCACCAAGCTCCCAGCGCTCGAACCGGACGACCCGCTGCTTGTCGCGATCGCAGATCGATGGGTGCACCGCATGGACCCGGAGACCTTCGCGAAACGTGATGCGCTTACTGCTGAGATCCAGGATGAGGAAGCCCGCCTCGCCGATCTGGAGGACGCGCGATACGTGCGTGGTGAGTTCAGTGGCCCCGCAGCCGTGGAGCGCTACAACCGGCTTGCAGAGCGCCTGAGGGGGCGTATCGAAGGGCTTGGCACCGATCTTCGCAAGCTCTCCATGCCGTCCGTGGACGTGTCACCGATGCTTGACGGCCTCATCTTGCGTGAGGCGTGGGCTGAGGCGACGAACGAAGACCGGCGCGGCCGGTTGTCACTCGCCATAGACCGGGTTGAAGTGACCAAGGGGGTGCGCGGACAGCGGATCATCCCTGAGCAACGCATCCAGATCCATTGGGCGAGGTTGGGTACCGACAGCGCCACCTGAGGACTGGGGTCCCCTCCAGCTGCCGACAGCGGACACGCGTGACGAAGTGACGAAATGACGCTCTCCCCCGGTTACCTCTTATAGGAGTGTTGTTGTTTCCATGAGTGGATCAGAACTAATCGTCATTCCGTCACTTCGTCACCCGGGATGTCCAAAGTTCAGGCGCAGCCCTCACCGCGACCCCGGCCCCAGCTCGGAAAACGCGCCCTGGGTGCGACTCCGTTTTTGGACTGCCGACGCTTGCGGCCACTGGGAAAGGGTCTCTTTGAGACCCTGGGAACGCCCCCGTTAAGGGGTCGATAGGCTGTGCGAAGACTTGCTGGAGCCCCCGGTGGCTGCCCGTGCTGGGTGGCTGTTGGGGGCTTCGTCGTACCCGCGCCGTGAACCAACAAGCTTGGCCTGACGCCCTCTTGCGCCGGTCAGCCACAGGAGTGAGGCTCGTGCACGTTCGTGCAACCGACTCGACACCTGGAGTGATCGTGAACCTAAGGTTCCTCGGCATCATCCCGAACACGCCGACCGACGAGTCCCCGACCATCTGGCTTGATGAAGAGACCGGTGACCTGCTGATCCAGTCGTACAAGGCGACTGAGGAAGAGGTGAAGGCGTGCCAGGAGATCGGCTCGATCCCCGGGCACTCCACGGAGGTGCCGGACCACGAAACGATCATCAGGCTCCCTGCGGTGATGCTGAAGTACATCCCGCGCCCGGACGAGAACGGAGAAGCCGGAAGTGCAGCCACCCGCGCGTAACGCACTGGCCCGCGCGCAGCATTCGGCCGTGCATCTTGAGTTGCGTGACAGCTACATGCGCGATGACCCGGAGTTCCTTGCCTGGCAGCAGGGCAAACGGCTGAACCCGGCTGATCGGTCGTCGTGGTGGGGCGGCTGGCACGACGCGGTGAGCGCTGCCACGGCGCGCGGGGTGGTGGTCCGCCGGGTCCGCATCGTGTCCGAGCCGATCAGTGACTACGTGCGCTACGAGTACGACTGCACCTTCACCAATCTCGCTGCGGGTGAGTTGGTCCGGTGGTTGCCCCGCCGGCAGACGACGGACTTGGCGTTGCCAGGTACGGACTTCTGGGTCTTCGACGGCAGCCAAGCCCTCTTCCACCACTTCACCGGAGAGGGCCAGTTGGACGAGGACGGGCGGGAGTACACCGACGATCCTGCGCGGGTCCACCTGTGCGCCACGGCGTTCGAGGCCGTCTGGCAACGAGCCATCCCGCACGAGGAGTACAAGCCGCGCTGACCGGTCACCGCCATGGCTGTCTCTCCCTCTTCAAGTGCCCAGCAGGCCCGGCAGGCTCTGGCGAACCGGCTCGCTGAGCTCTGCCGGGACTCCGGCCTGAGCGGGCGCGATCTCGCCCGGCTCTGCGGATGGCACCCGTCCAAGTCATCCCGGATCATGAACGCCCGTACGCCTCCGTCCGCCGACGACATCCGGGCTTGGTGCCGCGCGTGCGGGGCCGAAGGGCAGACGGACGACCTGATCGCCTCGCTGCGGACCGTCGAAGACATGTGGATCGGCTGGCGACGCATGGAGCGCGCCGGGCTCAGGCAAGCACAGGAAGCCCGTCTGCCGCTCTTCGAGCGAACCCGCCGGTTCCGCTCCTACTCCTCGTGGTTCGTGCCGGGCCTGACCCAGACCTACGGCTACACGGAAGCCGTCTTGCGTGCCGTTCAGCGGAGGCGGGTCGAGGTCGATGACGTGGCCGATGCCGTCGCCGTGCGCATGGAGCGGCAGCGCGTCCTCTACGAGGCTGACCGCCGGTTCGCGTTCCTGGTTGAGGAGTCGGTCTTGCGTAACGGTCTCGGCGGGCCGGACGTGCAGGAGGAACAGCTCAGCCACCTGCTTACGGTCGGCTCCCTGCCCAGCGTCAGCCTGGGCGTGGTGCCCACGCGGACCGATCGGTCCCGGATGCCAGTGGAAGGCTTCTGGATCTTCGACACGGCACAGGTCAACGTCGAGCTGGTCTCCGGCTACCTCACGCTGACCCAACCGAGCGAGGTTGCCGCGTACGCGGACACGTTCACCGAACTGGCCGAGATGGCCGTCCATGGGGCGAAGGCCCGCGCGCTGATCACCAGCGCCATTCAGACGCTCAGGTGACGACCGTGCAACCTCATGCAATCTCCTGGGAGTCGCAGCTCCGCCGTTCCTAGCGTGGTCGCTACACGGACGAAACGAGGAGCGGGGCCGTGAAGACGATCACGTATGCGCAACCCCCGGTAGAACTGCCGTTGCGAACAGACCCGGAACCCGTACCGGCGGCCGACTGCGGGGTCTGCGCCGCCCTGGCCGCACAGCGCCGGGAAGCCCGTCTCCGGGGCGACCACTCAACGGCCAGTGATTGCAACGTGGAGCTTCGGAACCACCCGCACCCCGGGGAAGCGCCATGACCGTGAAAGCGGTGCTCCGGTACGTCAGCTACGTCATGCACCGACATCCCTCGGCGGAGACGACGGCCACGGCGCGGTGCCTGAACCCGGACTGTCAGTGGACTGCCGCGCCGACCGGGAACGCGGACGTGTGTACCGACATGTGCATCGAGCACACGGGCCGGACCGGTCACATGACCTTCGTGCGGGAGTTGTCGGAAGTCGCCGTGGTCGAGCGTGCCCAGTGAGAGTGTCAGTCACCGACCTGGTGTTCCACGCGGTGGCGGATGTACTCGTCCGGATGGGACCGGGCTATCGCCACGGCCGCGTCCACAAGGTCGTGCAGCTCCGGCGGATAGGCCGACTTCCGGAGCGGCAGGCCCGGCAGGATGCAGCGCCGGACGTCCAGGTGCTGGTTGCTGACGAACTCACGTAGCGCGGTTTCGTACCAATCGGCCCTCACGGTTGGGGCGTCGTCAAGCTCCGCCGGACCGGTGGCTGCTGGGTGGTGCTCCGCCCGTACGGTGGGCAGACGCAGGGGTAGAGCCGACCAGTACCAGGCATTCGCCGCGCCTGCCCGCTCGAGGTCCGTTCCCGCCCGCAGGTATCCGAGCAGCGAGGCCTGGACCCGCCCGCGCCCGAACGCGTTCAGCGCCGGCTCGAGGAAATGGCGGTTGAAGCTCGGGTCGGGGTCGTAGACGGCTGCCTTGATCAGCGTCTGGAACGACTCCTCGGAAAGGATCAGGTCCCGGCGGCAGGCCTTGTACAGCGCCGTCCGAGCATGGTTTACCCAGGTTCGTGGATCGCCGGGCTGCGGCTCGTGAGCGACATCGAGCCCGAGGACCCGGACGATCTCCGCCACGCATCCGGCGAACACCTCCCTGCGGTCCTCCACCGGCCCCGGTAGCGCCATGAACCCCTGCACCGTCCGCGCCGTCTAAGGATGAACGATGCTGCTCCGGCGCCCACCCCTGCGCCCGCACCCCGCAAGCGTGCCCGTGTCCGTGCCCCCGAGCTGATCGGCAAGGGGGGCTGGCTCAACACCGGCGGCAAAGAGCTCACCCTCGCCGACCTGCGAGGTAAGTGCGTTGTTGTGGATTTCTGGACCTTCTGCTGCATCAACTGCCTGCACGTCCTCGACGAGCTGCGCGAGCTGGAGGAGAAGCACCGCGACACGGTCGTGATCATCGGGGTCCACTCGCCGAAGTTCGTGCACGAGGCCGACCACGCGGCCGTCGTCGACGCCGTCGAGCGCTACGAGGTGCACCACCCCGTCCTCGACGACCCCGAGCTCGCGACGTGGAAGCAGTACGCCGTCCGGGCCTGGCCCACGCTCGTAGTGATCGACCCCGAGGGGTACGTCGTCGCCCAGCACGCCGGCGAGGGCCACGCCCACGCCATCGCGAAGCTCGTCGAGGAGCTGGAGGCCGAGCACGCGGCGAAGGGCACCCTGCGGCGCGGCGACGGCCCGTACGTGGCGCCCGAGCCCGCCGCGACCGACCTGCGCTTCCCCGGCAAGGCGCTGCTCCTGCCCAGTGGGAACCTCCTCGTCTCCGACTCGACGCGGCACCAGCTGGTGGAGCTCGCCGCCGACGGGGAGAGCGTCGTACGCCGTATCGGCAGCGGCGAGCGCGGTTTCGCCGGCGACGGCTTCAGCGAGCCGCAGGGTCTGGCGCTGCTGCCCGACGGCCGGGTGGTCGTCGCCGACACCGTCAACCACGCGCTGCGCGTCCTCGACCTGGAGACCGGCGCCGTCGAGACGGTCGCCGGCACGGGGCGACAGTGGTGGCAGGGCTCGCCCACCGCCGGGCCCGCCCTTGAGGTGGACCTGTCGTCGCCGTGGGACGTGGCCTGGTGGCAGGGCAAGGTGTGGATCGCCATGGCCGGTGTCCACCAGCTGTGGACCTGGGACCCGGCGGAGGGGACCGTCGAGGTCGCCGCCGGCACCACCAACGAGGGCCTGAACGACGGACCGGCCGCCGAGGCCTGGTTCGCCCAGCCGTCGGGGCTGGCCGCCGCCGGGGACCGGCTGTGGGTCGCCGACTCCGAGACCAGCGCCCTGCGCTACGTCCACGCCACCGAGACCGGCTACGCCGTCACGACGGCCGTCGGCACCGGACTGTTCGACTTCGGCCACCGGGACGGGGACGCCGCCCAGGCCCTGCTCCAGCACCCGCTCGGGGTGACGGCCCTGCCGGACGGCTCGGTGGCAGTGTGCGACACGTACAACCACGCGCTGCGCCGCTACGACCCCGCCACCGGCCGGGTCACCACCCTGGCGACCGACCTGCGCGAGCCCAGCGACGCCGTCCTCGTCGGCGACGACATCGTCGTCGTGGAGTCCGCCCGGCACCGCCTGACGCGCCTGCGGCTCCCGGAGGAGGCGGTACGGGTGGACGCGGTCGCGCACCGCACGCAGCGGGCCGCCACGGAGGTGGCGCCGGGCACGCTGCGCCTCGACGTGGTCTTCCGGGCGCCGAGCGGGCAGAAGCTCGACACCCGCTACGGGCCCTCCACCCGCCTGCTCGTCTCCTCGACCCCGCCCGGGCTGCTGGCGGGCGGCGAGGGCGCCGGTACGGACCTGTTCCGGGAGTTGGAGCTGAACCCGGACGTCACCGAGGGCGTGCTGCACGTCTCGGCGATGGCGGCGTCCTGCGACGACGACCCGGCCAACGAGTACCCGGCCTGCCATGTCCACCAGCAGGACTGGGGCGTTCCCGTCCGGGTCACCGCCGACGGCGCCTCCCGGCTGCCCCTCGTCCTCGCGGGCATGGACGACGAGGGGTAGTCGGCCGGCGTGCGGGCCTTTTTGGTGGCCTTCCCTGGGGTCAGCCCTCCAGGAAGGCCACCAGGGCGTTCGCGAGGAGGTACGGGTCGTCCGCGCCGCACAGCTCGCGGGCGCTGTGCATCGAGAGGATCGCGACGCCGATGTCGACGGTCTGGATGCCGTGGCGGGCGGCCGTGATCGGGCCGATCGTCGTGCCGCAGGGCATCGAGTTGTTGGAGACGAACGTCTGCCAGGGGACGCCGGCCCGCTCGCAGGCGGCGGCGAACACCGCGCGGCCGCTGCCGTCGGTGGCGTACCGCTGGTTGACGTTGACCTTCAGGATGGGGCCGGCGTTGGCCCGCGGGTGGTGCGTGGGGTCGTGCCGCTCACCGTAGTTGGGGTGTACCGCGTGCCCGGTGTCGGAGGACAGGCAGATGGTGCCGGCGAAGGCGCGGGCGCGGTCCTCGTAGGTGCCGCCGCGGGCGAAGACTGAACGTTCCAGCACGTTGCCCAGCAGGGGGCCGTCGGCGCCGGTGTCGGACTGCGAGCCGTTCTCCTCGTGGTCGAAGGCGGCCAGCACCGGGATGTGGCCGAGCTTGTCGGCGCCGGAGGCGGCGGCCAGCGCCGCGACGCCGGCGTGCACCGACAGCAGGTTGTCCATGCGGGGGCCGGCCACCAGCTCGCGGTCGCGGCCCAGGTAGGCGGGCGGTTCGATCGAGTGGACCATCAGGTCCCAGCCGGCCACCGAGCCGTGCTCCAGGCCCTCTTCTTCCTCCAGGAAGGCGATGAGGTCGCCCTCGTGGGCCTCGCCGAGGCCCCAGATCGGCTGCATGTGCCGCTGCTTGTCGAGCTTGAGGCCGTCGGTGTTCACCGACCGGTCCAGGTGGACGGCGAGTTGGGGCACGCGCAGCAGGGCCCGGTCGATGTTCACGAGGCGCTCGGTGCCGTCGCGCAGGGTCAGCCGCCCGGCCAGGCCCAGGTCCCGGTCCAGCCAGGTGTTGAGCAGGGTCCCGCCGTAGATCTCGACCGCGATCTGCCGCCAGCCCTGGGAGCCGGTGTCGGGGAGCGGCTTGACCCGCAGGTTCGGCGAGTCGGTGTGGGCGCCGATGATGCGGAAGGGCGTGTGCGCCGCGGCGCCCTCGGGGACGTACCAGGCGATGAGCGCGCCGCCGCGGAGTACGAACTTGCCTCCGGTGCCCGAGTCCCAGGCGTCCGTCTCCGACAACTGCCTGAAGCCTGCCTTCTCCAGCCGCTCGGCCGCGTTGGCCACGGCGTGGTACGGCGACGGACTGGCTGTCAGGAAGGTCATCAGATCGTCGGTGTGGCCGCGGTCGAAGCGGGCGGGAGAGCTCATGGTATTTCCCTTGTGTGGAAGCCCCCGGCTTCAGCCGGGTGAGGAAACGCATTTCCGGCTCGGAGCCTCGCTGCGGAGGATTGCCGCAGCGTGAGGCTGTGACCTGTGCTGGTGTTCGGATCGTGCCCGACCCTAGCGTCCGGGGTGTGGGAGTCCTTCTGTGAAGCGGTCGTTCACGTACCGTTTGTATCCGAATCCCCACTCACGAGTGTGGGAATCCCCTCGCGTCGGGGAGGGGCGGAAGGCGAGCGGTTCACCTTAACGAGGGCCGGGTCCGTCCACGTCATGGCTGGACCGGGCGGGTCGCGGGGAGGGGCGGTTCCGCCCGGCCGGGAGGTGCGTCCCCGTCGGGGGGAAACCGTCCGCGCAACCCGCCGGCGTCTGCGTCGGCGGACGGCGTCAGCCCGGCGGACGGTCGAATCTGCGCTGCAGTTGCCTGCGCTCACCCCGGCGGATGCGCGGGAGCATCTCCGGAGTCTGCGGGGAGCGCTGCGCGCGTCGTCTGCGCCCGGCGCAGAAGATGCAGGCCTCCCCGGGAGGCGCGTCGGGATCGATGGGGGCGCCGGGGTGCTCGGAGCAGCCCGAGGCGTTGCGCGGGCGGGACAGCTCGCGGGCCACGATGAAGGCGCGGTGGAGGTCGTCGGCGATGCGGACGAAGTCCTCGGCGGGGGAGGACAGGCCCAGGTGGAACCGCTGGTCCTCGACGGTGCGCAGGTACGAGCGCAGCACGTGCAGCGTGTACGGGCCGTCCGGGACCGGGTACCCCAGGCGGCGCTGCTCGCCCGCGGGGGCGGCGGCCGGGCCGCCGCGGTGGCGCCGTCCGAGGCGGCGGCGGTCGTTGCAGATGAGGCAGCGGCCCCAGCCGTCGGGGGCCTCGGGGTCGAGGGCGCCGTTGGGGTGTTCGGGGCAGCCGGTGTAGCTCTTGGCGGGGGCCAGTCCGGCGGCCGTCTGGAAGGCCACGTAGAGCGCGTCGGCGATGGCTTCGTACTCGGCGGGGTGGGCGCCGTCGTAGAGCTCGCGCAGGTGGTCGCCGAGGCTGCCCAGGCTCGCCTGCAGCTCCTTGAGGGCGTACGGCCGCCCGGTGGGGACGGAGTACCCCCTGCTGCCGTGCTGATCCTGTGGACTCATGCCTACGAGCGTCCCATGAACGACTGACATCGGGGAAAGCCGCAGTACAGGGCCCCGTGAGGGGGCGGTGGCGGTGCCCGGGCACGCGGCAGCGGCCGGGTCCCTGTGCGGGGGACCCGGCCGCTGTGCGGGTGCGGCGCAGCAGTGCTGCGGGCGGGGTGGCGCGCGTCCTTAGAACGCGGCCTCGTCGAGCTCCATGAGGGAGTTGTCGACGGCCTCGGCCAGCTGGCGCTGGACCGAGACGCCCGGGAGGACCTCCGCGGCGAAGAACTTCGCGGCGGCGATCTTGCCGGTGTAGAAGGGGACGTCCTTGGCGGAGGCCGTCGCCAGCTTCTCGGCGGCCACGGCGGCGCCCTTGAGCAGCAGGTAGCCGACGACCACGTCACCGGAGGCCATCAGCAGGCGGGTGGTGTTCTGGCCGACCTTGTAGATGTTCTTGACGTCCTCGCCGGTGGCGGTGAGGTCGACGATCATCTGGCCGACGATGGCCTCCAGGTCGACGGCGGCCTTGGCGAGCGCGTCGCGGGCGCCGGCCAGCTCCTCGCCGCCGGAGCCCTCGGCCAGGAACTTCTTGATCGTCTCGGAGAGGATGTTCAGCGAGGCGCCCTGGTCGCGGACGATCTTCCGGAAGAAGAAGTCCTGGCCCTGGATGGCCGTGGTGCCCTCGTACAGGGTGTCGATCTTGGCGTCGCGGATGTACTGCTCGATCGGGTACTCCTGCAGGTAGCCGGAGCCGCCGAAGGTTTGCAGGGACTGCGCGAGCTGCTCGTAGGACTTCTCCGAGCCGTAGCCCTTCACGATCGGCAGGAGCAGGTCGTTCAGGCCGACGAGGGAGGAGGCGTCCTCGCCCGCGGCCTGCTTGACCTGGATCTCGTCCTGGACGGACGCCGTGTAGAGGACGAGGGCGCGCATGCCCTCGGCGTACGCCTTCTGCGTCATCAGCGAGCGGCGCACGTCGGGGTGGTGCGTGATGGTGACCTTGGGCGCGGTCTTGTCCATGAAGTTCGCCAGGTCCGGGCCCTGCACGCGCTCCTTGGCGTACTCCAGCGCGTTGAGGTAGCCGGTGGAGAGGGTGGCGATGGCCTTCGTGCCGACCATCATGCGCGCGAACTCGATGATCATGAACATCTGGCGGATGCCGTCGTGCTTGTCGCCGATCAGCCAGCCCTTGGCGGGGTGCCGGTCGCCGAAGGTCATCTCGCACGTGTTGGAGGCCTTGAGGCCCATCTTGTGCTCGACGTTCGTGGCGTAGACGCCGTTGCGCTCGCCCAGCTCGCCGGTCTCCCAGTCGAAGTGGAACTTCGGGACGAGGAAGAGCGACAGGCCCTTGGTGCCCGGGCCGTGGCCCTCGGGGCGGGCGAGGACGTAGTGGAGGATGTTCTCCTCCATGTCGTGCTCACCGGAGGTGATGAAGCGCTTCACGCCCTCGATGTGCCAGGAGCCGTCCTCCTGCTGGACGGCCTTGGTGCGGCCGGCGCCCACGTCCGAGCCGGCGTCCGGCTCGGTGAGGACCATGGTGGAGCCCCAGCGCTTCTCGACGGCGATCTGCGCGATCTTCTTCTGCGCCTCGTTGCCCTCCTCGTGGAGGACGCCGGCGAAGGCCGGGCCGGAGGAGTACATCCAGACGGCCGGGTTCGAGCCGAGCAGCAGCTCCGCGTAGGCCCAGACGAGGGAGCGCGGGGAGACGGTGCCGCCGATCTCCTCCGGGATGCCCAGACGCCAGTACTCGGAGTCCATGAAGGCCTTGTAGCTCTTCTTGAACGAGGCCGGGACCGGCGCGGTGTTGGTCTCGGGGTCGAAGACGGGCGGGTTGCGGTCGGCGTCCGCGAAGGACTCCGCCAGCTCGTTCTCGGCGAGGCGGGCTATCTCGGACAGGACGCTCTTGGCGGTCTCGGTGTCCATCTCCTCGAACGGACCGGTGCCGTAGTGCTGGTCGCGGCCGAGCACCTCGAAGAGGTTGAACTCGATGTCGCGGAGATTCGACTTGTAGTGCCCCATGGCGACGGCTCCGTTAAGGCTCGGGGAGACAGGTTCCTCGTACATACCAATCGGTAACAACATGATGCTACCCGCCGGTAATAACGGCAACCCTTCCGCGCCGACTGTGACCAGGGTCAAGCTCGCACCGGACCGTCTCGGTGCCGTGCCCGTGCGTGGCGCCCCACCGCAGGGTCAGGGCGTCGAGCAGCGGAGTGCCCGCCGCTCAGGGGCTCCTGACCGCACCCCGCAGAGGAATCGGTGGCCGGTACCGGCCGGTATGCCCGCAGGCGCTCGGTAGGCTTCGGCCCATGTACGGCTACGACCAGAACCCGGGCGCCCAGCAGCAGTACGCCCCGCAGCAGCCCCCGCAGGGCTACGGGCAGGCGCCGCCGCTGTACCCGGAGCCGTCCCCGCCCTCCCTCGCGGACGCCGTGCGGGCCTTCACCACGGGGTCCATGTCCGCCGAGGACTTCCAGCAGGTCTTCGCCTCGTCGAAGGTCTACTGCCCGCGCGGCGAGACCCCCGGCTTCCTGGCGCTGCACAACACGCAGCAGCCGGTCATCCCCATGTTCACCACGCTCAAGGAACTGCGCCGGTACGCCGGCAAGGAGTCCAAGTACTTCGTGATCACCGGCGCCGAGGTGATCGACCTGCTGCCCACCGGCTACGGCTTCGTCCTCGACATGGAGGGCGACCACCGGATGGTCTTCGACGCCAAGGCGGTCGAGCAGATGGTCGACTTCGCCATGCGCCGCATGTACGGCTAGACGCGCCATTGCTGCGCAGGCGGCTGGACGCCGGACCTGACGGGGGGCGGCATTGCTGAGGGTGCACTTCACCGCCGAGGACCTGTTCGACGTCACCCTCGCGAGCGAGCCGCTGCCGATGGTGGAGCTGGCCATGGCGCTGGTCGCCTCGCAGCGCACCGACGAGGCGGCGGTTTTCGGCCGGTGGCGGTCCCGTGTCGTGCAGGAGCTGCCTGTCAGGGCGCGCCCTCTGCTGGACCTGCTGCGCCCGGACGGCGACAACCCGCAGTTCGTCGAGCCGTACGCGCGCACCCTGGAGGAAGGGCTGGCGGCCGTGCGGGAGGCGGGCGCCCGGCTCGCTCCCGAGGAGCTGGGCCGCGTCGCCGACCGGGCCCCCGGCAGCGCGTCCTGGCTGCGTGCGCTGTGGGCGCAGGACCGCGAGGCGTGGGACCGGCTCGACAGCGCGCTGCGGTCCGCGTACGACCTGCTCGTGGCCCCGCACTGGCCGCGCATCCGGCAGTCCTTCCAGGCGGACGTCGCCTGGCGCACCCGGCTGCTGGCCACGCACGGCATCAGGGCGGCGCTGGCGAGCACCCACCCGGCGGCGGGCTGGACGGGTACGGCCTTCGAGGTCGACCGCGACCCGGCGTACGAAGTCCGACTCGCGGGCCGGGGCCTGATGCTGATGCCGTCGCCGTTCTGGACGGGGCGCCCGCTGCTCGCCGAGCACCCTTCGGGGCGCCATGTGCTGTTGTACCCCGCGATGACGCCGCTGCCGCTGGTGGTCCCGGGCCCGGCCGAGGGCGCGCTGGACGCGCTGCTGGGGCGTACCCGGGCCGCCGTGCTGCAGCTGCTGGTCCAGCAGCGCACCACCAGTGAGCTGGCCCGGGACCTCGACATCAGCCTCCCGTCGGTGTCCGAGCACACCCGGACCCTCCGCGCCGCCGGCCTGATCACCACCCGGCGGGACGGCAAAGCGGTTCTGCACGCGGTCACGGGCCTCGGCGTCGACCTGCTGCACAGCGGCGGCTGAACGTTTCGGCCACCACCGAAAGCATCGCGCCTCCGCCTGCGGCCGCCGACTATCGGTGCTGCGGGGGTGGTGGCGCCGGGTACGGGGGTCCTGGCGCCGTCGCCGGCGTGTGCGTCGCGTCGTCACCGCAGGTCGGAGGTATCAGGGCCCCGGGGGAATGCTCCCGGGGCCCCTTCTGTTCTGTGGGGTGTGGCAGAAAGTTCGAGTTTCAACTAAACTCGGATCAGAAGGAGGTCCTGACCATGCCCGCAGTGACTGTTGAGAACCCGTTGACGCTTCCGCGCGTTGCGGAACCGCAGGCCGTCGTCCCGCGCAAGGTGCTGGCCGTCGTCTCCGCTCCCAGTGGGTTCGAGGGCGAGGGATTCCCGGTGCGGCGCGCGTTCGCCGGCATCAACTACCAGTACCTCGACCCGTTCATCATGATGGACCAGATGGGCGAGGTGGAGTACGCCCCGGGCGAGCCCAAGGGCACCCCGTGGCACCCCCACCGGGGCTTCGAGACCGTCACGTACCTGATCGACGGCACCTTCGTCCACCAGGACACCAACGGCGGCGGCGGCGTCATCAACGGCGGCGACACGCAGTGGATGACCGCCGGTTCGGGCCTGCTGCACATCGAGGCCCCGCCGGAGTCCCTCGTCGTCAGCGGCGGGCTCTTCCACGGCCTCCAGCTGTGGGTGAACCTGCCGGCAGCCGACAAGATGATGCCCCCGCGCTACCAGGACATCGGCGGCGGCAAGGTCACCCTGCTGACCACCCCGGACGGCGGCGCCCTGCTCCGGGTGATCGCCGGGGAGGTCGACGGCCACGAGGGCCCCGGCATCACCCACACGCCCATCACGATGATCCACGCGACCGTCGCACCGGGAGCGCAGGTCACCCTGCCGTGGCGCGAGGACTTCAACGCCCTGGCGTACGTGATGGCCGGGCGCGGGTCGGTCGGCGAGGACCGCAGGCCCCTGCACACCGGGCAGACGGCCGTGTTCGGCGAGGGCGGATCGCTCACGGTGCGGGCGGACGAGGCCCAGGACTCCCACACCCCCGACCTGGAGATCGTCCTCCTCGGCGGGCGCCCGATCCGGGAACCCATGGCGCACTACGGGCCGTTCGTCATGAACAGCCGGCACGAGCTGCAGCAGGCCTTCGACGACTTCCAGGCGGGCCGCCTGGGCCGCATCCCCACCACCGCCCGCACCGGCCTCGGCCACCGCGGTACGGGTGAGGCCGCGGAGGACTGACCCCCCGGACACAGCACGGGCCCCGGACACAGCACGGGCCGCGACCCCCTCGGCGGGGGCCGCGGTCCGTGCGCTGCCGTGCCCCGTCGGGCAGTGCGCGGGGGGACGGCCGCGCTTCCTACAGCTCAGGCCGCTTGGCCTGCTCGTACAGCTCGAACCAGATCGACTTTCCCTCGCCGCGCGGGTCCACGCCCCACGCGTCGGCCAGCATCTCCGTCAGCAGCACCCCGCGGCCGCTGGAGGCCATCTCACCCGGGTGCCGCTTGTGCGGGAGCTCGTCGCTGGAGTCCGCGACCTCCACGCGCAGCCGCCGCTCGCCCAGCTCGCCCACCGCCTCGGCGACCAGCAGGGCGTCGCCGTCGGTGTGCATGAGGACGTTGGTGACCATCTCCGAGACCATCAGCACCGCCGAGTCCACCTGGTCCTCGTCCGCCCAGTCGTGCAGCAGCTCCCGGACCTGCCGGCGCGCCCCGGCGATGCGTTCCGGCTCCGCCTGGGCCACGGTCAGCATGGTGCGCCGGGCCGGGCGGACCGGGTGCGCCGCCGAGGTGTCGCAGCCGCAGCCCGCGCCCTCGCGGCACAGCAGCACCACCGCTATGTCGTCCTCCCGGCGGTCGGCCAGCGGACCCGTGGTGTGGTGCGAGGACGGCCCGTGCACCGCCTGGACCAGCAGGTCGGCCAGCGTCTCCAGGTGCCGGCCGTCCAGCGCGCCCCCGTCGTGGCCGCCGGCCCCGTGCGTGTCGGCCTCCAGGACGGCGCGCAGCCGCGCCCAGCCGGTGTCCAGGTCGTGGCCGCCCGTCTCGATGAGCCCGTCGGTGCAGAGCATCATCGTCTCGCCCGGCTCCAGCGTGAACCGGGTCGTCGGGTAGTCGGTGTCCGGGTCGATGCCGAGGGGCAGCCCGCCGGCGGTGGGCCGCATCAGCACGGTGCCGTCGGTCATCCGCACCACGGGGTCGGGGTGCCCGGCGCGGGCCACCTCCAGCGTTCCGGTTGCGGGGTCGCACTCCACGTACAGGCAGGTCGCGAAGCGTGGGCCCTGCGCGTCCTGGTCCTCCCCGGCGGAGTCCTGGGAGGCGCCCAGCCCGGCGAGGAACCGGGAGGCCCGCGAGAGCACCGCATCCGGCCGGTGCCCCTCGGAGGCGTACGCGCGTACGGCGATCCGCAGCTGGCCCATCAGGCCGGCCGCCCGCACGTCGTGGCCCTGCACGTCCCCGATGACCAGCGCGAACCGGCCCGAGGGCAGCGGGATCATGTCGTACCAGTCGCCGCCCACCTGGAGCCCGCCGCCGGTGGGCACGTAGCGGGCGGCGATGCGCATGCCGGGGATCTCCGGACCGAGCTGCGGCATCATCGACCGCTGCAGGCCCGTGGTGAGCTCCCGCTCCGATTCCGCCACCCCGGCCCGCTGGAGCGCCTGGGCGAGCATCCGGGCCACGGTCGTCAGCACCGACCGCTCGTCGGGCGAGAAGGACGCCGGCTGCTTGAAGGCGGCCATCCAGGCGCCCATGGTCCGCCCCGCCACGATCAGCGGCAGGAAGGCCCAGGACACCCGGTCGAAGCGCTGCGCGAGCGGCCAGGTGGCGGGGAAGCGCCGCTTGTAGTCCTCGGGCGTCGGCAGCACCTCCGCCGTGGACCGGGCCTCCGCCAGCGCCCGGCCCGCGTCCAGCAGGAACGCCTCGCGGGAACGGCGCCAGTCGCCCGTGATGGGCGTGTGGGCGGCCGTCGTGCCCGGCTGCGGCTCGGCGATCTCCTGGATGGTGCCGATCAACTCGTAGTCCGGACTGCCGTCGGCGGACCAGCGCTCCAGCGGCTTCGAGCGGCTGCGCACGGTCCGCATGACCCGCCCGTCCACGTCCATGATCCGCAGCCGGGCCTCGGCGAGGGTGCCCTCGGCGACGGCAAGGTTCACGATCCCGTTGATCTCGTTCCAGTCCACCGGATGGAAGCGGGAGCGCACGGCGACCTCCGGCAGGACCACCGGTTCGGCGGGCAGGCCGAGGAGCCGGGCGGCCTCCCCGTCGAGGGAGACCGTCCCGGCGGCGTTGTCCCATCGCCACAGACCCGTCGCGACGGCGGCCAGGACATCCTCGGTACGCACCCGGTCATCTTTACAGGTCGCATCCGGTACGTGCCTGTTCGCGGGTTGTCGGGCGCATTTGCGCAGGCCGACGGCAGTGCCCGACCCGGCATCGCCCCGGACGGTAACCTTGGGACGGTTGAATCCACCCTGGTATCGCGAAGAACTGGATGACTGATGCATCGGTACAGGTCCCACACCTGCGGCGAGCTCCGCGCCTCTGACGTCGCCGCCGACGTCCGACTGAGCGGCTGGCTGCACAACCGTCGAGACCTGGGCGGCATCCTCTTCATCGATCTGCGTGACCACTACGGCATCACGCAGCTGGTCGCCCGCCCCGGCACCGCCGCGAACGAGGCCCTCAGCAGCGTCTCCAAGGAGACCGTCGTCCGCATCGACGGCAAGGTCGTTTCCCGCGGTGCGGACAACGTCAACCCCGACCTGCCGACCGGCGAGATCGAGATCGAGGTCTCCGAGGTCGAGGTGCTCGGCGCCGCCGCCCCGCTCCCCTTCACGATCAACACCGACGACGGGGTGAACGAGGAGCGCCGCCTGGAGTACCGCTTCCTCGACCTGCGCCGTGAGCGCATGCACCGCAACATCATGCTGCGCTCGGCGGTCATCGCCTCGATCCGCTCGAAGATGGTGGCCCTCGGCTTCAACGAGATGGCGACCCCGATCCTCACCGCGACCTCCCCCGAGGGCGCCCGTGACTTCGTCGTGCCGTCCCGCCTGAACCCGGGCAAGTTCTACGCCCTGCCGCAGGCCCCGCAGCAGTTCAAGCAGCTGCTGATGATCTCCGGCTTCGACCGGTACTTCCAGATCGCGCCCTGCTTCCGCGACGAGGACGCCCGCGCCGACCGCTCGCCGGGCGAGTTCTACCAGCTCGACGTCGAGATGTCCTTCGTCGAGCAGGAGGACGTCTTCCAGCCGATCGAGCGGCTGATGACCGAGCTCTTCACCGAGTTCGGCGGCGGCCGCGAGGTCACCTCGCCGTTCCCGCGGATCCCGTTCCGGGAGTCGATGCTGAAGTACGGCAACGACAAGCCCGACCTGCGCGCCAAGCTGGAGCTCGTCGACATCACCGACGTGTTCGAGGCCTCGGAGTTCAAGGCGTTCGCCGGCAAGCATGTGCGCGCCCTGCCCGTCCCCGACACCGCCGCCCAGCCGCGCAAGTTCTTCGACGGCCTCGGCGACTACGCGGTCTCCCTCGGCGCCAAGGGCCTGGCCTGGGTGCGCGTGGGTGAGGACGGCACGCTGTCCGGCCCGATCGCGAAGTTCCTCACCGAGGAGAACGTCAAGGTCCTCACCGAGCGCCTGGGCCTGGTCCCCGGCCACGCCGTGTTCTTCGGCGCGGGCGAGTTCGACGAGGTCTCCAAGATCATGGGCCCGGTCCGGGTCGAGGCCGCGAAGCGCGCCGGCCACTTCGAGGACAACGTCTTCCGCTTCTGCTGGATCGTCGACTTCCCGATGTACGAGAAGGACGAGGAGACCGGCAGGATCGACTTCTCCCACAACCCGTTCTCCATGCCGCAGGGCGGCATGAAGGACCTGGAGGAGAAGGACCCGCTCGACATCCTGGCGTGGCAGTACGACATCGTCTGCAACGGCATCGAGCTGTCCTCCGGCGCCATCCGCAACCACGAGCCCGAGGTCATGCTGAAGGCCTTCGAGATCGCGGGCTACGAGGCCGAGACCGTCGAGCGCGAGTTCGCGGGCATGCTGCGCGCGTTCCGCCTCGGCGCCCCGCCGCACGGCGGCATCGCCCCGGGCGTGGACCGCATCGTGATGCTGCTGGCCGACGAGCCGAACATCCGCGAGACCATCGCCTTCCCGCTCAACGGCAACGCCCAGGACCTGATGATGGGCGCGCCGACCGTGCTGGAGGAGGCCCGCCTGCGCGAGCTGAACATCGCGCTGCGCAAGCCGGTCGAGACGAAGGCTGCCGACACCAAGCCGGTCACCGAGTCCGTCCACCCGGACGCGGCACGCTGAGCCGAAGCGGTACACGGAAGGGCCCGGGGGCGACGGGCAGATTCCAGGGGTCGTCGCAACACGTGATCACTGACGTGTGGTGGCCAGCAGTTTAGACAGACGCTCGGCTGGGGTTTCCCAGCCGAGCGTTTTTC